>NZ_JARTVQ010000004.1:409791-500864 GCF_029625845.1 Mesorhizobium sp. WSM4898
GGATTGCGCGCCGCTTGTCGGCGCGCACGCAGTAGAGGTCGTTGACCGCTTCATCGCCGTCGGCGATCAGGGCCGAGGGCTCGATGTCGAGGGCGGCGGCCAGCGGCCAGATCACCTTGACGCGCAGCGAGGACATGCCGCGCTCGATCTGGCTGAGCGCGCCGATCGATATGCCGGCCTTGGCTGCGAGCTCGGCCAGCGACAGCTTGCGCTCGAGCCTCAGCGCCCGCACGCGCCGGCCGACACGCACGTCGGCATCGTCCTTCGGTTTTGCTTCGTCGGCAATGTCCATCAAATAGTCCTTGTTGTCTTTCCACCGGTGCGGCGCAGCGCCGCCAGGCCCCCCTTCCCCCCTTGTGGGAGAAGGTGTCGCCGAACGCGACGGATGAGGGGCGCTCCAGCGAAGTGAGACGTCGGCGTTCCCTGGATCACCCCTGATCCGTCTCGGCGCTGCGCGCCGATCCACCTTCTCCCACAGGGAGAGAAGGCAAGTGCGCTCAGCCGCCGGCTTTCACCTTCTCGAACATCTTGGCGACGTCGTCGTTCTGCTTCATCGGTCCGGTGAAGATCGTGCTCTTCAGCATCACGTCGGGATCCGCCGGCAGCTGCAGCTTGTCCAGCTCGTCTTTCGACACGCCGGCGAAGGCGGTCGAAAGCGAGCTGCCATAGCCGTAGGACTGGATGAGGTACTTGCCCGAATCGGCGTCGAGCCGGCTGTTGATGAAGTCATAGGCGAGATCGACGTTCTTGGCGTCCTTCAGCATGACGAAGCCGCAGGCCCAGGTGAGCATGCCTTCCTTCGGCTTCATGAACTCGACCGGCACGCCCTGCTTCTTCAGCGACGTGGCCGACGCGTTCCAGGTCATGGCGGCGACCAACTGGCCGCTGGCCAGCGCCTGCTCGACCGAGGTCATGTCGGTGGTGTAGCTCGACAGCAGCGGCCGCTGCTCGCGCAGTTTCGCCGCGACTTTTTCCATCTGCTCCGGCGTCATGTCGAAGGGGTTCACGCCTGCCAGAAGTGCCGCGACGATCGGCGTGTCATGCACGGCGTCGATGGTCGCCATGCGGCCGGCATATTGCTTGTCCCACAGAAGGTTCCAGCTCGCCTCGGGGTTCTTGACCAGATCGGTGCGGTAGAGGATCGAGGTGTTGCCCCAGTCCCACGGCACCATCCAGACCTTGCCGTCGCCGGCCTGCAGGTCGGGCAGGTTCTTGAACACCGGAAAGATCGAATCCCAGTTCTTGATGCGCTTGGTGTCGATCGGCTGCAGCAGGCCTTCCTTGTTCCAGCGCGCCACCTTGTCGTAGCAGGGATGGGCGATGTCGGGCCGGAAGCCGGCCTTGACCTTGGTGAAGGCATCGTCGTCATCGCCGAAGATCGTGGCCTCGACGCCGTCCGGATGCGCGGTGAGGAAGCTCTTGTTGAAGTCGGGCAGCTCGTAGCCCGACCAGGTGAAATATTGCAGCTTGTCGGCAGCCAAAGCGACGGTCGACGACAGCGCCAGGGCGAGTGCGGCTAGACCCGCGCGGGCCTTGTATCCCGTGATCGATTTCAGGTGGACTGTCATTTTCGTTCTCCTCTTCTTTGTTGTGGTTCAGGCTGGATTGCGGCGCGTGGCGCCGAGGCCGCGATGGCGCAGGATCTCGGCGAGGGTGGCGATGACGAAGGACACGGCCAGGATCACCGTTCCGAGCGCCATCACCGTGGGCAGCGAACGCGGGAAGCGCAGTTGGCTCCAAATGTAGAGCGGCAGCGTCGGCTCGGTGCCGGCGAGGAAGAAGACGACGATGAACTCGTCGAAGGAGGTCAGGAAGGCGAGCATGAAGGCCGACAGCACCGCCGGCAGGCTGAGCGGAAGCATGACGCGCCGGAACGTTGTCCAGTCCGACGCCCCAAGGTCGAGCGCCGCCTCGCGAATGGTCTTTGGGATCGCGGCGAATCGACTGCGCATCACCACCACCGTCGTCGGCAGCGCCACCAGGATATGGCCGAGCACGATTGCAACGCGCGACGGGCCGAGGCCAATGAGATTGACCAGGATCAAGAGCGAGATGCCGACGATGACGCCGGGGATTAGGATCGGCAGCCGGGCTATGGCACTGATCGTAGCCGCGAGCGGCGAGCGGCCGTAAAGGTCCATATAGGAAACGGTGATGCCGCAAAGCGTTGCCCCCGAGGCAGCAACGACACCGATGACGAGACTGTTGGCCAAAGCGCCGGACAGCGCCGGATTGCCGTAGAGGGTCTCGTACCAACCGAGCGTGAAGCCCTGCAGCGGAAACGCCGCCTGGATGGAATCGTTGAAGGAAAACAGCGGGATCAAAAGGATAGGCAGATAGAGGAAGACGAGATAGGCAAGCACATAGAGGCCGAGCCAGCGACCGCCCGCATTTGCCTCTTTGCGCGCCGCGCTCATGTGCGGCTGCCAAACCGGCGGTCGGCGCCGCGCGCGACCAGGACCACGCACAGGATGACCAGCATGACGCAGACCGACAGGGCCGCGCCGAACGGCCAGTCATTGGCCTTGCCGAATTGCGACTGGATCAGCGTGCCGATCATGGTGCTGGCCGGGCCGCCGACCATAGCCGGCGTGACATAGTCGCCGACGGTCGGCACGAAGACGACGAGAGCCGCCGCCAGCACGCCCGGCATCGAATTGGGCAGCACGACGCGGCGGAACGACGTGAACGGGCGCGCGCCGAGATCGGAGGCGGCTTCGAGCAGCGATTTCGGGATGGTATCCAGCGCCACGTAGATGGGCAGGATGGCGAAAGGCGCGTAGGCGTGCGCAAGCGTCACCACCACCGCCGCCGGCGTGTTGAGGAAGGCGAGCGTCGGCTCCGACCAGAGGCCGCTTTCGATGAAAGCCGAGTTCAGGACGCCGTTATAGGCAAGCACGATCTTCCAGGCAAAGACGCGCAAAAGGTAGCTGGTCCAGAACGGCAGCGTGACCAGGAAGAGCAGCAGGTTGCGCCGACGGCCGGCATGGAAGGCGAGGTAGTAGGCGACCGGATATGCAGTAGCGACGGTGGCGAGCGTCACCAGGCCGGCGATGACCAGCGAGCGCAGCGTCACCGTCCAGTAGAGCGGATCGGTGGCCACAGTTACGAAGTTTGCCGCCGTCAAGCCGGCGCCGAGCAGCGAGCCGTCATTGCTCCTGAAGGCAAGGAAGAGCACAAGGCCGAGGGCAAAGAGGATGAGGAAGAAGGTGACCAGCCCGCCGGGCAACAGCATGGCAAAGCGGAAGACCGGCGAGATGCGGGTTTCCGGCGATGGCCGCGCTGCAACGATGGTGGACATCTGCTAGCTGCCCATCGGATTTTGAAATCCGCCAATGATTTTTCATATTCCTGAAACTGTCAAGCTAAATCGGTGATGCGCTGCACGCGTTCAACTCAGCGCTCGAAGGCATCCAGCATCCGATACCAGGCGATGGTGGCGGCAACGCCGACCTGGCGGAAGGCGTGGAGCGGGATCGGCCGGATCGGCGACAGCGGGAAAGGCAATTGACTGACATCGCCGGTCGCGAGGTAACCCGCCATGCGCTTGCCCAGCGCGCTCATCAGCCCGACGCCCCTGCCCTGGCAACCGACCACGGCGAGCAGGCCCTTTTCCGGCTCATGCAGGTGCGGAAGATGATCCGGGGTCATCGCCACACGGCCGAACCAGCGCTTTTCGACGGCGATGCCGGCAAGCGCCGGATAGAGGCGCAGCAGCGCGCGTTCGCAATGCGCCCAGTCGGCCGCGCTTGAAGGCAGGGCCATGCGGCCGCGTCCACCCAACACCATCCGGCCATCAGGGCCCTTGCGGTAATAGACCAAGATGCGGCGGGAATCGGAAACGGCTTGCCCCCCGGGCAGGATGCTTGCCGCAAGCTCGGCCGGCAGCGGCGCCGTGGCGATCTGGAAGGAATGCAGAGGCACAATCGTCCCGGCAAGCCCGGGGAGCAGGCCGTCCGTATAGGCGTTGGTGGCGAGCACGACCGCCTTCGCGCGCAGTTCGGCGCCGCCTTGCGTGGAGACCCGCCAGACGCCCGCTTCCTTGGTGAGCCTCACCACCCGCTGCTGTTCGGCGATCCCGACGCCGACGTCCGAGGCGACGCGGGCAAGCTCGAGCGTGTAGGACAGCGGATCGATGACGCCGGCGCGGCGGTCGAGCCAGCCGCCAAGATAGCCCTTGGCGCCGGTCATCGCGGCGATCTCGGCTCGGTCGAGCAGCTTGACGTCGGCGCCGCGAGCCCGCCATTGCCGATCCCGGTTCGCCGCCGCCTTCAATGCGGTCTCGGTGTGCGCGGCCTGGATCCAACCGTTCCGCGTGAACGGCACCGCAAGCTTCTCGTCACGGATCACGTCGAACACCGCGTCGGCCGTCGAGGCGGCGAAGTCGACCAGGGCCTCGCCGCGCTCCTTGCCAAAGTGCTCGATCAGCCATTCGGGATCATATTTGAGGCCGGGAATGACCTGGCCGCCGTTCAAGCCCGACGCGCCCTGCCCGATCGCGCCGGCATCCAGCACCTGGACGGAAAGACCGGCGCGGGCCGCGTGCAAGGCGGTCGACAGACCCATGATGCCGCCGCCGACGATCACCGCGTCGAGCGTGCCGTCGCTCGACAGCTCGGACTGCAACGCCGGAGCTGTTGGGGGCTTTTGCCAGATCGGATCGGAAAAGGCTGCGGGCAATTGGTCACCTGAGGCGCTGGAGGCTCGTGAAAATCCTATTGCTGATTTCATGAGCTTGAAAGGGGACCCGATGGGCCAGTCGGCGCTTGGCTATGTGACAGCATGCCATTGGCTCATAACCTCGCCATCGATGGGATAGACGTTTGCCTTAAATCCGGGGAAAGTGACGCGCGACAATCGAGAGGACAGAAGACCATGACCGATTTAACCCGCCTCCCTGGCGACGGCCTTTTCGTCGGCCGCGCCAGGATCAGCGAAGCCTCCCATCCGCTGGTGGTCACGGTGCGCGCAGGCGAGGTCATCGACATCACGTCGAGCGCGGCGCCTACCGTGCGCGACCTCTGCGAGCTGAAGGACCCGGCCGCCTACGTGCGCTCGGCCCGGGCCAAGGCGATCGGCACACTGGAAGACATCGCAGCCAACAGCTTCGAGTCTCAGCGCGACGCCAAGAAGCCGATCCTGCTCTCCCCCGTCGACCTGCAGGCGGTGAAGGCTTCCGGCGTCACCTTCGTCGTCAGCCTGCTCGAGCGCGTCATCGAGGAGCAGGCGCGCGGCTCCGCGGAAAAGGCCGACGCCATCCGCGCCGACATCGCCGGGCTGATCGGCCATGATCTCTCCAAGCTCAAGCCAGGCTCGCCGGAAGCGATGGAGATCAAGGCCAAGCTGATTGCGCGCGGCGTCTGGTCGCAATATCTGGAAGTGGGCATCGGCCCCGATGCCGAGATCTTCACCAAATGCCAGCCGATGGCCTCCGTCGGCTTCGGCGCCGATGTCGGGCTGCATCCGGTCTCCACCTGGAACAATCCGGAGCCGGAGATCGCCATGATCGCCGACAGCTTAGGCCGCATCGTCGGCGCCACGCTCGGCAACGATGTCAATCTGCGCGATGTCGAAGGACGCTCGGCGCTGCTGCTCGGCAAGGCCAAGGACAACAATGCTTCCGCCTCGCTTGGACCTTTCATCCGGCTCTTCGACGAGACCTTTTCCATCGCCGACGTGAAGCGCGCCACGGTGCGGCTCAGCGTCGAGGGCGAGGACGGATTTTCGCTAGAGGGCGCAAGCTCGATGGCCGAGATCAGCCGCTCGCCGGAAGAGCTGGTCAAAGCCGCGATGGGACCGCATCACCAGTACCCGGACGGGCTGGCGCTCTATCTCGGCACCATGTTCGTGCCGTCGAAGGATCGCGGCGAAAAGGGCAAGGGCTTCACCCACAAGGTCGGCGACACCGTCACCATCTCGTCGGAAAAGTTGGGCGCGCTGACCAACCGGGTGCGCCTGTCGCCCGACTGCCCGCCCTGGACCTACGGCGCCAGCCACCTGATGCGCGACCTCGCCAGAGCCGGTCTGATCTAGCAGCGGATCACAACGGCATACGCTTGCTCATCACTGGAGGCTGATGAGCGCAGCGGCGTTTGCCGGGAAAATATCACGGTAACTGATGCAATCTGATGGGATTGCTGATGGCGTGCGGAGCTGTGCCAACATCCATTGACGATCGAGGCTTGCCAGCGGCCGAAAAAGGGAATGCTCTAGAGGCGTCCGGTCGGCGCGGGCAGGAAGATGCGATCCTTGAGGACCGCATCGCGCCTGATGTGGAGGTGGTTTTCAACATGGGAGGAAATCGATGCTTTCGAGGCTGAGACTGTTCGTGCTTGGCTTGATCGCGGCAATCGCCATTCCGGCGATGGCCGAGGCCAAGACCTTCTACTGGATTTCGCATGGCGGGCCGGCCGATCCGGTCTGGACCTACTTCCTGGCCGGTGCCAAGCAATGGGCGACCGACACCGGCAACAAGGTGAACACCTCGTTCCACAATGGCGACGTTGCCTCGCAGCAGGAGGCTGTTCGCGCCGCCATCTCGGCCAAGGCCGACGGCATCGTCACCACCAGCCCCGATCCGGGCAGCCTCGTCGAGATCGTCAAGGAGGCCCGTGCGGCCAACATTCCGATCATCAACTTCAACACGCCCGACCCGAAGGCCAACTTCAACGCCTATGTCGGCGGCGACAACGTCACCTTCGGCAAGCACTGGGCGCAGTATCTGGTCGACAAGGGCCTGGTGAAGAAGGGCGACTTCGTATGGATGCCGGTGGAGGTGCCCGGCGCCACCTATGGCGTGCAGGAAGAGGAAGGCATCAAGAGCGTGTTCGAGCCGCTCGGCATCACCTATGAGGTGACCGAGGCGACGCTCGACCAGGCCGAAGTGATCAACCGCATGGTCGACTATCTCACCGCCCACAAGGGCAAGGTGAAGGCAATCATCGGCCTCGGCGACCTCGTCACAGGCTCGGTCAAGCGCGTCTTCGACCAAGTCGGCGTCAAGCCGGGCGAGATCCCCGTTGTCGGCTGGGGCAACTCGCTCGACACCACCCAGGAAGTGCTGAACGGCTATGTCAACGCCGCGCAGTGGCAGGACCCGCAGGCGACCAGCTACATCGCGCTTTCGATGGCGGCGATGGCGTCTGCCGGCATTCCTCCGGGCTTCAACGTCATCACCGGCGCGCTCTATGAAAAGGATACTGCCGGCGTTTATGACAAGATCCTGTCCGGCAAGTAATTGCTGACATTAACGGTCGCGGCTTTCGGGCCGCGATCGCTTCCTGGACCGTCGAGTCCTGACTGATCGCAGCGGGCTCGCCAATCATTCACATCGCGGGCCCAATGGAAAACCGTTCCTTCATCCAAAGTTTCATCGCGCGGCCGGAATTCGGGCCGTTGGTGCTGCTGATCGTCGAACTCGTCATCTTCTGGGGCATCAATCCGGATTTCCTGTCGCCGCAGAACATCTCGAACATCCTTGCCTTCACCGTCGAGCTTGGGCTGATCGCGCTGGCGATGACCTTGCTGATGACGTCGGGCGAATTCGACCTGTCGGTCGGCTCGTTGTTCGGCTTCTCGCCGGTGCTGATGTGGACGCTGTTCAACGGCGGGGTCACCTCGCTGGAGATGGGCTTAGCCATCGCGCTGGTGGTCGCGGCCTTGATCGGGCTTGTCAATGGCTGGTTCGTCACGCAGCTCAAGATCCCGTCCTTCCTGGTCACGCTCGGGATGCTGCTCGTCGTGCGCGGCACCGCGCTTTTCGTCACCGACGGCTTTCCGCAGCGCACCTGGAGCGCCGAAGGCAGCTGGCTTGCGGACATCCTGGTCGGCGACTTCTACGTCGGCCCGTTCCGCATCTATGCCTCGCTGTTCTGGTTCATCGGCGCCGCGATCGCGCTCGGTTATGTGCTGACGCAAAGCCGCACCGGCAACTGGATCCAGGCGGCCGGCGGCAATCCCAACGCGGCGCGCGCCCGCGGCGTCAATGTCAGCCGGGTCAAGATCGGCCTGTTCATCCTGTCGGCGGTGATGGCCTCGCTCGCCGGCGTGATCTCGTCGCTGCGCACCTCGGCCGCCAATCCGAACAGCGGCACCGGCTACGAGCTCGAGGTCATCGCCATGGTGGTCATCGGCGGCACGGCGCTGACCGGCGGCCGCGGCACCATTATCGGCACGGTGCTCGGCATCCTGATCCTGCGCGTCATGCGCAACGGCATCGTGCTGATCGGCGTTCCGGGACTTGCCTACAACATCTTCATTGGCGCGATCATCCTCGGGATGATGGCGCTGCACTCATGGCTCGAACGCCGGCACCAGGCAGGGACTTGAAGACGATGGCCGAGCCTCTGATCCGCATGACGAACATCCGCAAGTCCTATGGGCGCGTACAGGCGCTGGTGGATGCCAACTTCCACGTCAACGAAAAGGAGATCGTCGGCCTGCTCGGCGACAACGGCGCCGGCAAATCGACGCTGATCAAGGTGCTGTCGGGCGCGGTGCCGCTGACCAGCGGCGACATTTTCGTGCGCGGCAAGAAGGTGAATTTCCGCAGCACCAGCGACGCGATCGCTGAAGGCATCGAGACGATCTATCAGGACTCCGCGCTTGTCACGCAGCTGTCGATCGCCCGCAACCTGTTCCTGGGGCGCGAGCCGATCAAACCGCCGCGTTTCCTCAACCGCATGGACCAGGAGGCGATGAACACGGTGGCGCGCGACCTGCTCAAGCAGGTCGGCATCTCCAAAAACATCCCGCCGACGACGCCGATCGGCTCGCTATCAGGCGGCGAGCGGCAAGCAGTGGCGATCGCGCGCGCCATGCATTTCGACAGCGACCTCATCATCCTCGACGAGCCGACCAACAATCTCGGCGTCGCCGAGACGCAAGGGGTGTTGAGCTTCGTGCGCGGCGCCCGCGATTCCGGCCACTCCTGCATCTTCATCGCCCACAACATCCACCACGTGTTCCAGGTCGTCGACCGCATCGTGGTGATGCGCCGCGGCAAGGTGGTGGCCGATGATATCGATCCGAAGAAGACCACAGTAGCGGACGTCGAACGCGTCATCACCGGCATGTCGGACAAGGAGATCCGCGATGCGATTTCCGACGGCCCGCAGCCGCATGGCTGATTTGGCCTGACCTTGATTTTTGCCTGGGGCTCGATCCTATCCCATGACCGGACCCATGAAAGCGACCGTAGCCGACATCGCCAGAAGCTGCGGCCTGTCGACCGCGACGGTCGACCGAGTGCTCAACAACAGGCCGGGCGCAAGCGCGGCCAACCGGCAGCGCGTCTTGGAGGCGGCAAAGCAGCTCGGCTATCTGCCGACGCTCGATCAAGTCGTGCTGCCGTCGAAGCCGGCGCATCTCGAATTCTTCCTGCCGATCGGCAGCAACGCCTTCATGGCCGACCTTGCCCATCATATCGAGGACTTTGCAGGGCGCCTGCCGCTGGTCGCCTCCTGCCGCATCCACAATCTCGCCGGGATCTCGCCGGGCGCGCTGCAGGGCGCGATCGAGAACCTCTCGCTCAAGGCCAACGGCGTTGGCGTCATCGCCGTCGACCATCCACGCACGCGCAACATTTTGCGCGAGCTGGTCGAGGCCGGCATTCGGCTGGTCACGCTGGTTTCCGATGTGCCCGCGGCCCCTCGCTCGGCGTATGTCGGCATCGACAACCGGGTTGCCGGACGCACGGCGGCGCTGCTGATGGGCCGCTTCCTTGGCGGCCGGATCGGGCACCTCGCGATGGTCGTTGGCTCGCGCTCCTACCGCGGCCACGAGGAGCGCGAGATGGGTTTCCGCTCGGTGCTCGCAGAAGAGTTCCCCAATCTCACCGTCTCCAGCGCCGTCGAGATCAACGACGAGCCCGACGCCAGCTACAGCGCGACCATGAAGGCCTTGCACAACGAACCGGAACTGCTCGGCATCTACTGCGTCGGCGCCGGACGCTCCGGCGTGGCCAAGGCGTTGCTCGAGGCCAAGCCGCGCAGAAAGCCCGTCTTCATCTGCCATGACCTGACCAGGGAAACGCGCCGCTACCTCGTCGACGATCTCGCCGACGTGGTCATCGACCAGAACGCCCGGCTGATTGCCGAGCAAGCAGTGATCCGCCTGCTCGGCTCGATCGCCTCGTCGGCGCCGTACCTGACCAAGAAATTCATCGAGCCCCGGCTGATCATGAAGGAAAACGTGCCGGTGCAGTAGGCGCGAATGGCATCATGCCGTCGCCTCACTGATTTGTCAGACGATTGATCCGGCAAATCTGCACACCAGCTATGCACGTTTCGCGGTTGCCGAATGGTTGGGCAAATCGTAATTATTGCCGCGTCGGATGTCTTCCTCCTCCCAGACACCGGCGCTGAATGCGGTGCTCCTCCTCCCGCGCCGTATTCGAAATCGAAGCCCGCTGCCTCCTCCTCCCGGCAGCGGGCTTTTTCTTTGCCTGCACTTAGGCGGAGCGCCCCTCACCCGGATATTGCCGAGTCGAATTGCCTTGCAATTCGAGCAATCCGAACTCTCCTGGGGAGAGACGAGACGGGTCAGCGCCGGCGCTAGCCTGGCCGCGAAGCGGCCGCATCAGGGGAAGCCGCCTTCAGCGTGCCCGGAACGAGGCGATCAGGCTCTCGGCCATGCGCACGAACTGCGCGCTCGGGCCCTCGGCGCCAACGCTCTGCATCGAGACGCGCGCGCCTTCGAGCAACAGCGACAGCGTATCGGCGAGCAACTCGGCCTGGCCGATGCCGGCATCGCGGCAGAGCGCAACCAGCTTCTCGCGCTGGGCTTCCTTCAGTTCCTTGATGACGCGCCGTGCCGGGTGATTGGTCTCGGTGAGCTCGACGGCGGCATTGGCCATGTCGCAGCCGCGACTGTCGGCGCTGAGCAGCTCTGAAGCCTTGCGGACCCAGGCATGCAACTGCGCGAGCTTGTCGCCGGGATGCTCGGCCTCGAACTCGTCCCATATCCTTGAAGCCTTCGCCGCCGTGGCGCGCAGGCATTCGATGATCAGATCGTCCTTGGATTCGAAGTGACGATAGAGCGTCATCTTGTTGGTGCCGGCAGCCTCCGTGATGGCGTCGACGCCGACGCCCTTGATCCCGTGCTTGTGGAACATGTCCTGCGCCGTTTCCAGGATGCGATCCCGGGGGCGGGAACGTTCCGCAACGCCGTCAGTCATCATGCTCTCCTTTCGTCGTTTCCAAAAAAACCGAGGTCACCTCTTGACTAGGGTGTTACCGGTCTGTAACTTTCAGATGTTACTTACTGGTAACACCTATATCGCTCCCCGTCAAACGACAAGGCCCCCCGATAGAGCCCTGCCAGAGTGAGATAGGACGAAAAACCTGCCTGTCATGCGGCTTCGGCCGGTGAAAACGAGAAAAAGCGGTCCGTGATCATCCGATGCGGGCCGCAGCAAGGAGCCGCTCCTATGCAAAAGCGCAAAGACCTGACGATCGACGAAGCCATCCGGGATCCGATGATCCGGCTGGTGATGAAGGCTGATGGGGTCGATCCCAACGCCTTCGAACGGATGCTGCGCTCGCGCGCCGCGGAACAGGCGCCGGAAGATGTCCCGCCATCCTTCCTGGAGGTTTCCGGTTCCGTCCGGGCCCGGCGCATGCGCCATTTTGCAAAACCGTTCGGCGAGGCATCCGCGTCATGGTGAACTTCTTCATCCACCGCCCGATCTTCGCATCGGCGATCGCCATCATCATGGTGCTCGCTGGTGCGATCGCCTATTTCCTGCTGCCGGTCTCGCAGTTCCCTGACATCACGCCCCCGCAGGTCGTGGTCAGCGCCCATTATCCAGGCGCCAGCGCGCAGGTGGTGGCCGATACGGTCACCACGCCGCTGGAGCAGCAGATCAACGGCGTGCAAGGCATGACCTATATGTCATCGACGAGCTCGAATGACGGCTCCTCGACCATCACCATCACATTCGACGTCGGCTATCCGCTGAGCACGGCGGCCGTCGACGTCCAGAACCGCGTCTCGCAGGCCGCATCCTCCCTGCCGGCCATCGTCAACCAGGGCGGCGTCACGATCAAGAAGCAGAACCCGAACTTCGTTCTGATCGTCGACCTCACCTCGCCCGACGGCTCGGTCGATCCGGTCGCGCTGAGCAACCTCGCCTATCTCCAGGTCGTCGATCCGCTGAAGCGGCTGCCCGGCGTCGGCGACGTGCAGATTTTCGGCGAACGGCGCTATTCGATGCGCGTCTGGCTCGATCCGGACAAACTGGCCAATCTCGGCATCACCGCCGTCGATGTGCAGAACGCCATTTCCGAGCAGAACGTGCAGGTGGCGGCGGGCAAGATCGGCCAATCGCCGGCGCCGGCCGGCACCGCCTTCGAGATGCAGGTCAATGCGGTCGGCCGTTTGAGCGACCCGAAGGAATTCGGCGACATCGTCGTGCGCGCCAACTCGCAGAACGGCTCGCTCGTGCGTCTGCGCGACGTCGCCCGCATCGAGCTCGGCGCGCTGCAATATTCGTCATCGGCCTTCTTCGGCAAGGACCCGACCGTGGTGCTCGCCGTCTACCAGATGCCCGGCTCCAACGCGCTCGACCTGCAGCAGCGGGTCAAGGACAAGATGCAGGAATTGTCGGCGCGCTTCCCGAAGGGCGTCCACTACGCCATGCACTACGATACGACGCGCTTCGTCTCGGCCTCGATGCATGACGTGCTGATCACGCTCGGCGAAGCGCTGGTGCTGGTGGTGGCTGTCGTCTTTATCTTCCTGCAGAGCTGGCGCACCACCATCATCCCGACCATCGCCATCCCGGTGTCTTTGATCGCGACGCTGGCGGTGATGTACATGCTGGGCTTCTCGCTCAATATGCTCTCGCTGCTCGGCATGGTGCTGGCGATCGGCCTTGTCGTCGACGACGCCATCGTCGTGGTCGAGAACGTCGAGCGACAGCTGGAGGCCGGCCTCAAGCCGCTCGCCGCGACGCGCGCGGCGATGGCCGAAGTGACTGGCCCAATCATCGCCACCACCGCGGTGCTGATGGCGGTGTTCATCCCGGTCGCCTTCATTCCCGGCGTTTCGGGACGGCTCTACAACCAGTTCGCGCTTACCGTTGCGATCTCGGTCGGCATCTCCGCCTTCAACTCGCTGACGCTGAGCCCGGCGCTGAGCGCCGCGTTCCTGCGCCATCGCGGCGAAACGCAGTTCGTGCTGTTCCGCTGGTTCAATGCCGGCTTCGACTGGCTGTCGCATGCCTACGCGCATGGCGTGCGCATTCTGATCCGGCTGCGCTGGGCCATGCTCGGCCTGTTCGCGGCGGGCTTGGTCGCCACCTATTTCGTCTGGCAGAAGCTGCCCTCGACCTTCCTTCCGGTGGAGGACCAGGGTTATTTCTTCGTCGTCATCCAGTTGCCGGACGGCGCTTCGCTGGAGCGCACCGACGCGGTGGCGCAGAAGGCGCGCGACATCCTGCAGAACACGCCCGGCGTCGACATCGTCGGCTCGATCAGCGGCCTGAACTTCCTCACCAGCGCCGCGCAATCGAACTCGGCGGTGGAGTTCGCCATCCTGAAGCCGTGGGACGAACGCGGGCCCGACCAGAACGCATCGAAGCTGGTCGCCGAGGTGCGCAACAAGTTGCTGCAGATACCGGAGGCGTTTGCGCTCTCATTCGATCCACCCTCGATCCCGGGCCTCGGCACGACCGGCGGCTTCGAATTCCAGGTGGAAGACCTTTCGGGCCGCGGCAGCGCCGCGCTCAACGAGGTCACGCAGGCGCTGATCGCGGAAGCACGCAAGCAGCCGGAGCTCAATCCGCAGCAGCTGTTCTCGTCCTTCTCGACCTCGACGCCGCAGTTCAACTACGACCTCGACCGCAGCAAGGCGAAGCTGCTCGGCCTCAACCTGCCCGACGTGTTCAACACGCTGCAGATCTATCTCGGCTCCCTCTACGTCAACGACTTCAACCTTTTCGGCCGCACGTTCCGGGTGACGATCCAGGCCGACAAGGACGCGCGCGGAAACGCGAACGACATCTCGCGCCTCTACGTTCGCAATGCGTCCGGCGGGATGGTGCCGCTGAGCACACTGGGCAAGCTGGTGCCGATCGTCGGTCCCGAGACCGTGCCGCATTACAACAACAATGCATCCGCCCTCATCAACGGCGGCGCGGCGCCAGGCTTCTCGTCCGGACAAGCGGTCGCGGCGATGGAGCGGGCGGCGGCAAACGTGCTGCCGCGGGACTTCGGCTATGAATGGACCGGCATCACCTATCAGGAGCTCCAGGCCGGATCGATCGCCTCGATCGTGTTCGGCCTGGCGATCGTGTTCGTCTTCCTGATCCTGGCGGCGCAGTATGAAAGCTGGGCGATGCCCTTCATGGTGCTGCTCGCCGTGCCGCTCGCTTTGTTCGGCGCCTTCGTCGTGCTCTTGCTGCGCGGCATGCAGATCGACGTCTACTCGCAGATCGGTTTCGTCATGCTGATCGGCCTGGCGGCGAAGAACGCGATCCTGATCGTCGAGTTCGCCCGACGGCGCCGCGAGGAAGGCCTGACCATCGTCGAGGCGGCCATGGAAGCCGCGCGGCTGAGGCTGCGGCCGATCCTGATGACGGCCTTCGCCTTCATCCTCGGCGTGCTGCCGCTGATGTTCGCGACCGGCGCGGGCGCCGCCAGCCGGCAGTCGATCGGCACCACCGTCTTCGGCGGCATGGTGGCGGCGACGATCCTGTCGCTGGTCTTCGTGCCGGTCTTCTACGCGGTGATCGAGAAGCTGCGCGAGCGCGGCGGCGAGAGCGAACCTGCCGCGGGGCCTCAACATGCCCCGCACCAACAAGAGATTGAACCGACCGCCGAGCCCGTCCGGCTCGCCCAGGCGGCCGAATAGGATTGGAGACCAACATGCGTAAATGGAAAATCGCTTTGGGAACGGCGGTCGCGCTGGGCGCAATCTCGGTGGCAAGCGTGCACCTGCTCGACATGGGCAATCTCAGCCTCAGCGCCAGCACTGCGGGCGCGGCACCTGCGCCCAAGGCGTTCGTCATGCCGGTCCCGGTGGTCAACGTCGTCAAGAAGACGCTGCCGATCTATCTCGACTACGCCGCGCGCGTCGAGCCGATCCGCAACATCACCCTGCAGGCGCGCGTGCCGGGCTATCTGCAGGAGCAGACGGCGCAGGACGGCAGCGACGTCAGGCAGGGCGACCAGCTTTACCGGATCGCGCCCGAGGACTACCAGGCAGCGCTCGACCAGGCGAAGGCGCAGGTGCAGCGCGACGCGGCAGCGCTCGAATACGCGCGGTCCAACCTCGGCCGTGGCACCGACCTTGCCAAGGCCGGGTACCTCGCCAAGGACAGCTTCGACCAGCGCACCAGCAACTTGCGCACGGCCGAAGCCGCCCTCGCGGTCGACCAGGCGGCGGTGCGGACGGCCGAGCTCAATCTCGGCTATGCCGAGATCAAGGCACCGTTCTCCGGACGGATCGGCCGCAACCAAGCCTCGGTCGGTACCCTGGTGAGCGTCGCCGGCACGGTTCTCAACACGCTGGTGCAGCTCGACCCGATCTACGTCACCTTCAATCCGAGCGAGACCGACCTCGTAGAGATCGAGCAAGCGAAGGCCAACGGTCCGATCGCGGTCGACGTGCTGTTGCCCGGCGAGACCGAGCCCAGCCAGAAGGGCGAGCTCACCTTCATCGACAACACGATCGATCATTCGACCGGCACGATCACGGCGCGGGCGACGATCGGCAACGCCAAGTTCGCGCTGCTGCCCGGGCAGTATGTGCGCGTCCGGCTGCATGTGAAGGAGCAGCCCAATACGCTGATGGTGCCGCAGGTGGCGCTGGGTTCCAGCCAGCTCGGCAAATACCTGTACGTCCTCGGCAAAGACAACACCGTAGACCAGAAGCTGGTGTCGCTCGGCCCGACCGACGGCGACCTGATTTCCGTCACCTCAGGCATCTCCGAGAGCGACCAGGTGATCACCGGCAATTTGCAGAAGATCGGACCCGGAATGCCGGTTTCTCCCTTGCCGGAAACGAAACCGGCCAGCTGATAATCCCCCATCAGTCCCGGTCCGACGGCGCCCTCGACACCCACATCGAGGGCGCCGTTTTGTTTGCGCGCCTGCAACCGGGAAAAAATCGATAGCCACCCTCTTGTTGGATTGTCGACAATCTGCTTGTCTTGCAGTCGGTTCATCCAGGAGTGGCCCACATGTCAAAGCTGGATTTCAGTCCGATCGCGGATACGACGCGCAGGGCCGAGATCGTCGCGCTGCTCAGGCGCGCCATTCTGACCGGCCAGCTGGAGCCTGGGCAGAAGCTCAACGAACTCCGCATTTCCGAGCAGATGCGGGTAAGCCGCGCGCCGCTGCGCGAGGCGATGCGCGAGCTGGTGCAGGAAGGTATCCTGACCAGCATTCCCTATGCCGGAACCTTCGTCGTCGACGTCACCGCCAAGGACATCGTCGACGCCTATTCCCTCAACAAGGTGCTCGACGACTTCGCCATCGAGCTCGCCTGGCCGCAGCGCGACCAGCGTTTCTTCGACGAGCTCGACCGCCGCCATGAAGCGGTGAAGCAGGCGACCCGGGCGCTCGACACCACGCGCCAGATCGAGACGGCGCTGCAGCTGCACGGGCTGGTCTATGAGTGGGCCGACAATTCGGTGCTGCTCGAAACCTGGCAGCGGCTGACCAGCCGGCTGCAAATGTATTTCGCCCTGCACCAGCGTGCGCGGAACGAGCCGGTGCCGGCCGAGGACCTGCACGAAACCTATGTGGCGCTGCTCAAGGGCACGGACATGCGCGCCGCCCAGCGCCATGCCCGCGTGCATATCGACAACGATTTCGAAGCGCTTCTTGCCTATGCGCGCAGCCTCGAAAAGCGCGCATCGAAGGGCGCCTGACAAACCCGCGGACAAACGGATACAAACGTGAAGATCAAGAGCATAAAAGCCTACCATGTCGTGCAGCCCTTCGTGGACGGGCCCTACCGCATGTCCAAGGGCCGGGTCGCCGACTGTTTCGATGCGGTGATCGTCGCCATCACTTCCGACACAGGCGTGACCGGCTGGGGCGAGATGGCGCCACTCGGCAATTTCTACTCGGCCGCGTTTCCGGCGGGAACGCGCGCGGGCGTGCCGGAGATCGCGCCGCATCTCATCGGCCATGACCCGCGCGGGCTGGCCGGCATCGGCAGGTTGATGGACACGGTGTTCAAGGGCCATCCCTACGTCAAAGCCGCGCTTGACATGGCGTGCTGGGATCTCGCCGCCCGCGCGGCCGACGTGCCGTTGGTAGCGATGCTCGGCGGCCGCGAGAGCGAGACGGCGGAACTTTACCGGGTCGTGACCCACGGAACGGTCGACCAGATGGCGGCACTTGCCAAGCGCATCGTTGCCGAAGGCTGCCATCGGCTGCAGGTCAAGGTCGGCGGCAATGTCCGCGACGACATCGAGCGAGTGAGCGCCGTCGCATCAGCCGTGCCGAAGGGCACGGTGATCTTCTGCGACGCCAATGCCGGCTGGACGCCCTACCAGGCGCGCCAGTTCGCCGATGCCACACGCGGCATCGACTACACATTCGAACAGCCCTGCACGACGATCGAGGAGAATATGTCGGTGCGCCGCATGCTCGACAAGCCGATGGTGCTCGACGAATCCGTCACATCGCTGGGCGAGATGCTGGAAATCCATCGCCGTGGCGCGGCCGATGGGCTGACGCTGAAGATCTCGCGCCTCGGCGGCGTGACGCAGACGCGGCTGATCCGCGACGTCGCCGTCGAGCTCGGTTTCATGGTCACCATCGAAGACACCGGCGGCGCGGAGATCGACACCGCCGCGATGGCGCATCTGTCGCTGTCGACACCGGAGGAGCGCCGTCTGCATGCCATCGCCTTCCACGAATGGGTGACGGTGCGCACCGCCTCCAACAAGCCGCCGGTCGCGGGCAGCCGCATGGGCATTCCCGACGGCGCCGGGCTCGGCATCGACGTGGTGCCGGACCTGCTCGGCAAGCCCTTCTTCGAGATCGGCTGAGATGAAGATCGGGAGCAGCGCCGCAACGCCGATCGCGCTAGCAGGCTTTTCGCTGAGCTGAACTGGGAGATCGCCAAAAGGAAAGGAGACCGGCAAATATCGAATCGAGGCGGCCACGATTTCGATCGGGGCTGCACGCCCGAGCTAGGCATGCATCAAGAAAATCTGACTTTTCCGCTTCAAGGAGCGGATGGACCGGACCAAACTGCATGTTACAGTTCGTTCGACTGAATTCTTGACGATGGCCGGGACCGGAGAACTCCACGGAACGTCGTCAACCGGAATGCACTCGCCAACCACAAGAACTGGGGAAAGGGTTTAGACCCATGAGCAAGAACTACCGCGTCCTCGACCTCATCCGGCGCAACCGCACGCCGCTCGAAAATCACCTCATCGACGGCCTCATCGACGGCCGCGTCAGCCGCCGCGATTTCGTGCGCCACGGCAGCCTGCTCGGCCTGTCGCTGCCGCTTCTCGGCCGCATCGGCATGGCCGCCGGCTTCGGCGCCGCGCCCTCGCTTGCCCGCGCCCAGGGCGCGCCGGGCGCTACCATCCGCGTCGGCAGCAGCGTGCCGGCCGCCGCGATCGACCCGGTCACCATCGCCGACGCCGGCGGCCTGCTCGTCATGCAGCAGGTAGCCGAATTCCTCTGCGTCGACGGCCCCGACCTGGTGCTCAAGCCGGCACTCGCCGAAAGCTGGAAGCCGAATGCCGATGGCTCGGTGTGGACCTTCACGCTGCGCAAGGGCGTCAAGTTCCACTCAGGCGGCGAGATGAAGGCCGAGGACGTGGTGGCCAGCATCGACCGGCTTGCCGATCCCGCCAACTCCTCCAACGCGCTGTCGGTGTTCAGCGGCATCCTCTCGAAGGGCGCCAGCAAGAAGGTCGACGACTACACGGTGGAATTCCACCTCGACGCGCCGAACGGCAACTTCCCCTACATGCTGTCGTCCGACAACTACAACGCCGTCATCATCCCGGCGAGCTACAAGGGCGATTACGAAAAGAGCTTCGACGGTACCGGGCCGTTCAAGCTGGAGAAGTACACGCCCAAAGTCGGCGCCTCCTTCGTTCGCAATGAGAACTACTGGGGCGAAAAAGCCCTGCCGGAGCGCACCGAATTCACCTTCTTCACCGATATCCAGCCGCAGATCCTGGCGCTGCAGGGCGGCCAGATCGACATCATCAATCAGATGCCGGTGCTGGCGGGCGTCGCCGTCCTCAGCGATCCGAACGTGAACGTCATCAGCCTGAAATCGTCGGCGCATCAGCAACTGCATCTGCGCTGCGACGACGGTCCGATGAAGGACCCGCGGGTACGCCGCGCCATCGCGCTCAGCATCGATCGCAAGAAGTTGGTCGCCGGCCTGATGAAAGGCCGCGCCCAGGAGGGCAATGACAGCCCATTCGCCGGGGTCTATCCGTCGACGGACACCAGCGTGCCGCAGCGCGAGCAGGACATCGCGCAGGCCAAGCAGCTGATGGAAGCGGCCGGCGCCGGCAAGGGGTTCAAAATAACGCTGACCACCGAGCGCTATCTGGAAATCCCCGAATACGCGCAGCTGATCCAGAACTGGGTCAAGGAGATCGGTATCGAGCTCGAGCTCAACATCCTCGACCAGAGCGCCTATTACGGCGATGCCGTGTTCGGCAAATCGAACTGGCTGGATTCGGTGATGGGCATCACCGACTACGGCCACCGCGGCGTGCCGAACGTCTATCTCGCGGCGCCATTGAAGAGCGAGGGCACCTGGAATGCCGCGCATTTCAAGAACAAGGACTATGACCAGCTGGCGACCAGCTATATCGCGGCCCTCGACCTCGAGGCGCAGAAGGCTGCAGCCGGCAAGATCCAGAAGCTGCTGCTCGAGGAAACGCCGGTGATCTTCGGCTATTTCTACGACTATCTGAC
Organism: Mesorhizobium sp. WSM4898; assembly: GCF_029625845.1. Classification (NCBI taxonomy): domain Bacteria; kingdom Pseudomonadati; phylum Pseudomonadota; class Alphaproteobacteria; order Hyphomicrobiales; family Phyllobacteriaceae; genus Mesorhizobium; species Mesorhizobium sp. WSM4898. The sequence continues at coordinate 429,711 of NZ_JARTVQ010000004.1, forward strand.
GGCGACGGCGAAAGGCGTGGCGGGCGTGCAGCCCACCGCGATGTCGCAGCTGTTCCTCGAAAAGGCTTCGAAAGCCTGACGCGAGGGAGCAAGCTTATCCCTGACAGCCGGCTCTCGACGGAGAGCCGGCTCCAATAGGAGTATTCGTCATCCTCGGCTTCCTCATCCGGCGCCTGGCTCTGTCGCTTGTGACGCTGTTCCTGCTCAGCGTCATGGTGTTCCTGGGCGGCCAGGTGCTGCCCGGCAATGTCGGGCGCGCGATATTGGGGCCGTTTGCCGACCAGCGCGCCGTCGACGCGCTCAACCACTCGCTCGGCGTCGACCGGCCGCTGCTCGTCCAGTACGGAAGCTGGATCTGGAACTTTCTCCATGGCGACATGGGCACGTCCTACATTTTCCGCGCACCGGTGGCGCCCTTCGTCATCGACGCGTTGGGTAATTCGATGAAGCTGGCGCTTGTCGCCTTCGTGCTGGTGGTGCCGATCGGCATCCTCGGCGGCGTGATCGCCGCGCTCAACCTCAACCGGCCGCTCGACCGCATCATCAGCCTCGGCGGACTGTCGGTGACGGTGCTGCCCGAGTTCGTCACCGGTATCATCCTGATCCTGATCTTCGGCGTCTGGCTGCGCTGGCTGCCGATCGCGGCGGCCTGGCCGAAGGGTGCCGGCTTCTTCACCCAGCTCTATTATCTCATCCTGCCGTCGCTGCCGCTGTTTCTGGTGCTGTTCGGCTATATCGCTCGCATGGCGCGGTCGGGGATGATCGAGGCGCTCGATTCCGACTATACGCGCACCGCGGTGCTTAAAGGTCTGCCGTGGCGCACGGTGATCTGGCGGCATGTGCTGCGCAACGCGCTATTGCCGACCATCACCGTCATCGCAACCCAGACCGGCTACCTCATCGGCGGCCTTGTCGTGATCGAGACGCTGTTCCGCTACCAAGGCATCGGCTCGCTGATCTTCACCGCCGCGCGCGGCAAGGATTTTCCGATGCTCGAGGCCGGCATCCTCACCATCGGCATCGTCTATGCGGTGGCCACATTGATCGCCGATTTCCTCTATTCGGTGCTCAATCCGCGCATCCGGCTGGGAGCGGAGCAATGAGCGCGACAGACACACCCGCTAACCTGCCAACGCCGGACGCCGCGACACAGCGCAGCCCCTGGGGCGAGGTGCTGCATTCGCTCTTGCGATCGGGAACCTTCCTCACCGGGCTCGGCATCGTCCTGCTCTGGATCGTCTGCGCGCTGTTCGGCGAGCATTTCGTCCCCTACGATCCGCTTGCCGACGACATCATCAACGCGCTGGCGCCACCGTCGGCCGAGCACTGGTTCGGCACCGACCAGATCGGCCGCGATGTCTTCTCGCGGGTCATCGTCGGCTCGCGCGATATCCTGACGGTGGCACCTTTGGCCACGATTCTGGCGACCATTGCCGGCACCGCGCTCGGGCTCGTCATCGGCTATTTCCGCGGCATCGTCGACGATATCGTCAGCCGTATCCTCGAAGCCTTCATGGCGATCCCGGTGGTGATCATCGCACTGCTCGCCATCGTCGCGCTCGGCACCTCCAAGATCACCGTGATCGTCGTCATCGGCTTGAGCTTCGCACCGATCATCGCCCGCACGGTGCGCTCGGCGGTGCTGGCCGAACGCGAGCTCGATTATGTCGCGGCGGCAAAACTTCGCCACGAAGGCGCGCTGCACACGATGTTCGTCGAGATCCTGCCCAACGTGATCCCGCCGATCCTGGTCGAGACGACGGTGCGTCTGGGCTATGCGATCTTCGCCGTCGCCACGCTTTCCTTCATGGGCTTCGGCATCCAGCCGCCCTCGCCCGACTGGGGACTCTCGATCTCCAGCAATTACGGCATGATCGGCGGCGGGTTCTGGTGGACGGTGCTGTTCGACGCGCTGGCGATCGCCTCGCTGGTGATCGGGGTCAACCTGGTGGCCGACGGCGTCCATGGAGCGTTCAATGACTGACAGGGACGCGCTCGAGCTCAACGATCTCTCGGTCGCCTATCGCGTCGGGCGCCGCAACCGGGCGGTGCTGCGCAATGTCAGCTTCAAGATCGGCCGCGGCGAGGCCTATGGGCTGGTCGGCGAATCCGGCTGCGGAAAGTCGACCGCGGCGCTGTCCGTGGTCCGCTACCTGCCGCGCAACGGCTCGATCACCGGCGGCTCGATCGCGCTCGACGGCCAGGATGTGATGAAGCTCGATGCCGAGGCGCTCAGACGCGCCCGCGCGGAAAGTGTCTCCATGGTCTATCAGGATCCCGGCAAGGCGCTGAATCCATCACTGCGCATCGGCCGCCAGCTCACCGAGATCTTCGAGCTTGCCGGCATGTCGGGACAGGCGGCGAGCGACAAGGCGATCGCGATGCTCAATCTTGTGCGCATCTCGGATCCGGCCAGTGTCATGCAGCGCTACCCTCACCAGCTTTCCGGCGGCATGCAGCAGCGCGTGGCGATCGCCATGGCCTTGGCCAACGACCCCTCGATGCTGATCCTCGACGAGCCGACGACGGGTCTCGACGCGACGGTCGAAGCCGAAGTGCTCGACCTCATCGCGCAACTGCGCCGCGAGCTTTCGGCCTCAATCCTGTTCATCAGCCACAACCTCGCCGTGGTCTCCAACATGTGCGACCGGGTCGGCGTGCTCTATGCCGGCATGCTGGTCGAGGAAGGCTCGACGAAGGACGTCTTCAACGATCCGCGCCATCCCTACACGGTCGCTTTGCTGCGCTGCCTGCCGCGCGGCGGCCAGCGCAAGGACCAGGGCCGGCTCGACACGATCCCCGGCTTCCTGCCCGGCATCGGCGCCACGATCGTCGGCTGTGCCTTCGCCGACCGCTGCGCGCTGGCGACCGAGCGCTGCCGCACCGAGCCGCCGCCGCTCTATGAGCTTGGAGGCGGCCGGCTGTCGCGCTGCCACTATCACGACAAGGCGCAGTCGCTGCCGCGCGCGACACCCGCCGAGATTGCCGCCGTCGCGCCGAAGCACGCACCGCCCGTGCTGCAGGTCGAGGGGCTGAACAAGACCTATGCCAGCCATGGTCGTGCATTGAGGGCGGTGAAGGACGTTTCAGTCAGCCTCCGGCCCGGCGAGACGCTCGGGTTGGTCGGCGAGTCCGGCAGCGGCAAGACCACCTTCGCGAGGCTGCTGCTCGGCCTCGTGCCGCCGGACGAGGGCGGCAGCATCGAACTGGAGGGCAAGCAGTTGGCGCCGCGGCTTGCCAGCCGCTCGGAGGACCAGGTCAAGGCGGTGCAGATCGTCTTCCAGAATCCGGATTCGGCGCTCAACCGTTCGCATTCGATCCGGCATATCCTCAGCCGCGCTTTGAAGCGGTTGGGCGGGCTCACCGGCAAGTCGCTGGAAGCGCGCCTCGAAGAGCTCGTCCGCTCGGTGCGGCTCACCGACCGGCATCTCGCCGTCAAGCCGCGGCAGCTTTCGGGCGGTCTGAAGCAGCGCGTGGCGATCGCCCGCGCCTTCGCCGGCGATCCGCGCATCGTCGTCTGCGACGAGCCGACCTCGGCGCTCGACGTGTCGGTGCAGGCGGCGATCCTCAACCTCTTGGCCGACCTGCAGTCGAAGCAGGATGTGAGCTACATTTTCATCTCGCACGACCTCGGCGTGGTGCGCTATCTGTCCGACAAGATCGCGGTGCTCTATCTCGGCCGCATCATGGAGTTCGGACCGTCGGAAGCGGTGTTTTCCGGCCCGCATCACCCTTACACGGAAGCTCTGTTGTCGGCCGTTCCGAAACTCGACCGGACGGAAAGCTCGCGCATCCGCCTCGACGGCGAAATCCCGAGCGCGGCCAACCCACCCACGGGTTGCGTTTTCCACACGAGATGCCCGCGCAAGATCGGCGCGATCTGCGAGACGCAGGAGCCGGAACTAAGCGAGGCCGAGCCCGGGCACACAATCCGCTGCCATATTCCTTTCGCGGAGTTGGCAAGGCTGCAGAAGCCGAAGGCCGTGGAGCCGGCATAGTCGCCGCCAGCAAACGACAACGCCTGCTGGATTCGCTGCGCCGATGGCTGGCGCAAGGGCGGCAAGCGCGCTGACACCGGCGCGGCCCTCCGTCAGCGACGTCCACGGCGTCCGCCGGGCGGCAAACCTCGTTTCGCCGCATAGGGGTTCCCTCGCGCCTCGATCCTGCCGGATCTCCCCCCGCCCCGCATCGTCTCGGAGCCTCGTTTTAGCTCATTCCTAAGACGACCGCCGAAATGGCGGTTGAAATATTTTTCAAACGGTCATAGGAATGTTCAAAGAGTGATCGCGGCGCGGGCGGCGCCAAGGACCGGAGGAAGCGACATGTCCCATCCGCAATTCGCAGCGGAACTCCTGCAGCGCGCTGAGAAACAAGGACCGATCACCATCGGTCTCGCCGGCGCCGGACAGATGGGAACAGATATCGTCGTTCAGGTCGCACTCATGCCGGGCATGCGCATCGGCGCCATTTCGGAGGTCAGGCCGCAGGCGGCGATCGATGCGGCGCTGCTGGCCGGCCATGATCGTTCCGATATTGTGCAGGCGCCCAATGCCCCGGCCATTGATCGCGCCATCGAGGGCGGCAAGATCGCGGTCACCGAGGACCTGCATGCGCTCGCCGCCGCCGGCCGCATCGACGTGATCATCGACGCAACCGGAAATCCCAACATCGGCACGCTGTTCGCGCTCGAGGTGATGAAGAACGGCAAGCATATCGTCATGCTCAATGTCGAGGCCGACATCACCATCGGCCGGTTCCTGAAGGAAGAGGCGCGCAAGGCCGGCGTCGTCTACACAGGTGCGGCCGGCGACGAGCCTGCCTGCACGCTCGAGATCATCGGCTTCGCCAAAAGCCTCGGCTTCAATATCGTTGCCGCCGGCAAGGGCAAGAACAATCCGCTGAAGTTCGACGCCGTGCCGGCCGGCTACGAGAAGGAGGCGGCCGAGCGCAACATGAATGCGCGCATGCTGGTCGAGTTCGTCGACGGCTCGAAGACGGCAATCGAGATGGTGGCGATCGCCAACGCGACGGGACTGGTGCCCGACGTGCCGGGCATGCACGGCCCTACCGCGACGCTAGAAGAACTAGCCAGCGTGCTCTGCCCGCGCGAGGATGGCGGCGTGCTTCATCGCAAGGGCGTTGTCGACTATTCGATCGGCAAGGGCGTCGCGCCCGGCGTGTTCTGCATCATCGAAACCAAGCATCCGCGCGTGCTGGAGCGCATGATCGACCTCAAGGTCGGCAGGGGCCCCTATTTCACGATCTTCCGGCCCTATCACCTCACCAGCCTGGAAGTGCCGCTGTCGGCGGCGCGCGCCGTGGTCTACAAGCGCGCCGACATGGAACCGCTCGACCATCCGGTGGCCGAGGCGGTGGCGGTGGCCAAGACCAATCTCGGCACCGGCCAGTCGCTCGGCATGATCGGCGAGAACGACTACCGCGGCTTCGCCATGACCTGGGAAGACGCGCGCGCCAAGGGCGCGCTGCCGCTCGGGCTTGCTGAACGTGCCAAGGTGGTGAAGCCGGTCAAGGCCGGCGACTTCCTAACCTATGAAAACTGTGTACCCGACGATTCGATGGTGATAACCCAGATCCGCCGTCGTCTCGACCAGTCGGACGGACGGTTCGTAACCAACGCGGCCTAAAGCGCGTCGCGCGGAATCGGATCCAGGCGACGCGCTTTAGGTCCTTTTTTATGCATGTCGTTTTCGCAAAACCGCTGCACACTTTTGCGCGACATGCTCTAACCCTCCGGATCCCAGCCTGATGGACGATGTGGTAATCGGGATCGACGCCTCGACGACCGCCGTGAAGGCGATCGCTTTCGCGCGCGACGGCTCGGAGCTTTTCCAGGCACGCGAAACCTATCCGCTGTCCAATCCGGCGCCCGGCCATTTCGAGCAGGAGGCCGAGCATTGGTGGGCGGCGCTGTTGTCGGCGCTGCAACACGTCGCCAAGGCGATCGATGCCTCACGCGTTAAAGCCATCTCAATCGCGCACCAGCGCGAGAGCTTCACGCTGATCGACAACGCCGGCAAGCCGCTCATCCCCGCCATATTGTGGCTCGACGAACGCGCTCGCCGCCAGGTGGCGCGGCTTTCGGAAGAACTCGGCCGCGAGGCGATCCGCGACTGGAGCGGCAAGCCGCCGGACCCGACGCCGGCGCTCTACGCTTTGGCCTGGCTGACGGAGCACCGGCCGCAGACGCTGGCGGAAGCGGCCGCGCTGGTCGACGTGCACGCCTTCTTCGTCCACCGGCTCACCGGGCGACTCGTCACCAGCACGGCGAGCGCCGATCCGCTCGGCCTGCTGGACATCGCGCATGGCGTCTGGCACCCGAGGCTGGTCGAGGCGGCGGGACTGCGGCCGGAGCAACTGCCGGAGCTCGCAGCCCCTGGCGCGGTCTGCGGCACGTTGTCGGAAAGCGTCGCGGCGGCGATCGGCCTGAAGGCCGGCACGCCGGTTATTGCGGGCGCCGGAGACGGCCAGGCAATGGGCCTCGGCATGGGAGTCTACGGGCCCGGCAAAAGCTATCTGTCGTTGGGCTCAGGCGTCGTCAGCGGAAATTATTCCGGTACGGTGACAACGTCGGATGCATTCCGCACGCTGGTTTCGCCGACCGGCTCCGGCTTCATGCTGGAGACGGTGCTGCGTTCCGGCATGCAGTTGGTCGACTGGATCGTGCGCACCACCGGCGCGCCTTCGGCCGCGGTGCTGGAGAAGGCTGCGAAGGATGTCGCGCCAGGCAGCGACGGATTGCTCGTCATGCCCTATTGGGCCGGCGTCATGAGCCCTTACTGGGACGGCTCGGCGCGCGGCGCCATCGTCGGCCTGTCGCTCGATCACGAGCCAAGGCATCTCTTCCGCGCGGTGCTGGAGGGCATAGCGCTGGAGCAGGCGATCGCCACCGAGGCAATGGAGGAACAGACCGGCAAGGCCGACGCGATGATCGCGGCCGGCGGCGGCACCAATTGCCCACTGCTGTTGGAAATCATGGCGAGCGTGCTCGAGCGCCCGCTCTTCGTCTCGCCGGTCAACGAAGCAGCGTCGCTGGGAGCCGCCATGCTCGCGGCCTCGGCAATCGGCTGGTTCGCGTCACCGGAAGAGGCGGCAAAGGCGATGGCGGCACGGCCGGCACGCCAGGTCGATCCTGTCGAGGCGCTTGTTCCGACCTACCGCGCGCGCAAAGAAGTCTATCGTGATCTCTATCACGCGACACGCGATATCCACACGCGGCTCGGCGCGATTACCTGAACTACCGGCTAAGCAGCCCCTTGGCCGCGTCTTCGTCGGTGATCAGCACCGAGACCTTCGTATTCGCAAGTGCGGCGCGCATGACGGCGATCTTCTCCCGCCCGCCCGACACCAGGATGGTGGTCGGAATGTCAGACAGATCCTGCAGCGGGTAGGCGCAGACGCGGCGGTTGACCTCATGGTCAACGATGCGACCCTCGGCATCGATGAAGTGGCAGAGGATATCGCCGACCGCGCCCGCCGCCTGCAATTCCTCCAATTCGCTGGGCTTGATGAAACCGTAATTGGCGATCGGGCTGTCGTTGGAAAAGGAGCCGACGCTGAGCACGGCGATGTTGGCGCGCCGCGCCCTAAAGACCACATCCTGGACGCTGCGCTGGCTCATGAAGGCATCGCGCTGCTCCGGCCTGTCGGCATAGACGGGCACGGGCAGCAGATAGCATTCGGCGCCGATCTTCTCGGCGAATTCCCAGGCGCTCTCGGTCGGATTGAGCGGCTGCGCATGGGTGAGGCCGCCAAGCATCGAGACCACGGTGGTCCTGGCGATCGGTCGCCTGGGCAATTCGTTGATGGCGAATTTCAGCGTCCTGCCCCAACCCAGTGCGATAACGTCGCCCGGATTGACGTTGTCGGCGAGATAGGCGGCGGCGGCATGGCCGATCATCAGTGGCGCGTTGCTCCGGTCGGCGGCCGACGGCACGACCACCGCCTGGCTGAGGCCGAAGCGCTGCTTCAGGCTTTCCTCCAGCTGCACGCATTCGACGACGCTGTCGCGAATGCGGAACTGGACCACGCCTTCCTCGCGCGCGGCCGACAGAATCCGGTGCACCTTGATACGGCCGACGCCGAGGATCTCCGAGATCCGCTCCTGCGTCAGCCCTTCGACATAGTAGTGCCAGGCGGCTCGGGCCTTGAGCTCGGCATCCGGAAAACGCGAGACCTTGTCGTTCTCGATCACCGCCATGCTTTATGCCTCCGTATGCGCTCGACTTCCCTATGGCAAACTGTCGGTTCACGCAAACTGCCGCCGAATGGCTGCGCGGCACTTGACAATTTTCTGATGAACGTTTTAGCTGAACAAAATTGCAGATCAAAGATAAATTGTTCACAAGGGAGGATGCCTGGTGAACAAGAGCGGAAGGCAAGGCACGCCTGCCCGCTGACGGAGGAGACCAAGTGGCCGTGAGCAACGAGACGAGCGAGTTGAAGGCTGGCACCGGCGCCGCGCAGGCCGCTTCCGGTGCGAAGCTTTCGGCGTTGTTTGCCGGAACGATGGGACCGCTGATCGGGCTGGTGCTGCTGTGCCTGGCGCTGGCGCTGACCACCGACACCTTCCTGACGGTACGCAATATCCTCAACGTGCTCGACCAGGTGACCGTCCTCGGCATCATGGCGATCGGCATGACGCTGGTCATCCTGATCGGCGGCATCGACCTTTCCGTCGGCTCGGTGCTGGCGCTGGCCTCGATGGTGATGGGCTATGTCGCCTATCCCGACTATCTCAATCTCGGCGTCCCGGCGGGCATCGCCGCGGCGCTCGTCGTCGCCGCCCTCTGCGGCCTGGTGTCGGGCCTGCTGGTGACGGTGACGAAACTGCCGCCCTTCATCGCGACGCTTGCCATGATGTCGGTGGCGCGCGGCCTCGCCAACATGATCACCGACGGCTCGCAGATCGTCGGCTTTCCGGACTGGTTCACCAACCTCTCGATCGTGCGCCACTTCGGCTTCCTGTCGGTCACCGTCGGGCTGATGATCGTGCTGGCGATCGTCTTCGCGATCTTCCTCAATTACCGCGCCACCGGCCGCAGCCTCTACGCGATCGGCGGCAGCGCCGAGGTTGCCCGCCTCTCCGGCATTCCGGTGAAGTCGCTGACCAACTGGGTCTACGCAATCTGCGCACTGCTGGCGGGACTGGCCGGCATCGTGCTCGCGGCCCGGCTCGATTCCGTGCAGCCGAGTTCGGGCGTCGGCTACGAGCTCGACACGATCGCCGCGGTGGTGATCGGCGGCGCCAGCCTTTCCGGCGGCATCGGCTCGATCGGCGGCACGGCGATCGGCGTTCTCATCATCGGCGTGCTGCGCAACGGCCTCAACCTGCTCGGCGTGTCACCCTTCATCCAGCAGGTGGTGATCGGCGTGGTGATCGCGCTGGCGGTTGCCACCGATACCTGGCGGCGGCGCCGCCAATAGGAATTCGCCCGGATGTCCGGGCGGAACGGATCGGTCGATCCGAGACTGGGACTGTCCGGCCGAGGGCGCCGCGATGCGCAGGCGGACAGATCGAACACCAACGGAGGAAAAACATGCTGACCAAACGTTCACTGCTGCTTGCGGCCGCGGCCATCGTCCCGCTGCTCGGCCTGTCCGATGCCGCCTCGGCCAAGGACGCCAAGAAGCTCGGCCTCGCCGTCGCCAATCTGCAGGCGGACTTCTTCAACCAGATCAAGCAGTCGGTCGAAGCCTATGCCAAGGAGAAGGGCATCGAGGTCATCACCGTCGACGCCAAGGGCGATTCGGCCACGCAGGTCAGCCAGGTGCAGGACCTCGTCACCCAGAACATCGACGCGCTGATCTATATCCCGGCCGGCGCCACCGCCGCGACGGTGCCGACCAAGACCGCGAAGGCCGCCGGCATCCCGGTGGTCAATGTCGACCGCAACGCCGACGGCGCGCCCGGCGACACCTTCATCGCCACCGACAGCGTCAACTCGGCCAAGGGCGTGTGCGACTACATCGCCAAGCAGGCCGGCGGCAAGGGCGAGATGGTGATCATTCATGGCCAGAAGGGCACGACGCCGGAAGTCGACCGCTCCAAGGGCTGCGGCGAGGCGCTCAAGGCCTATCCGGACATCAAGGTGGTCGGCGAGCTCTGGAGCGATCAGTGGCACCAGGACGAAGGCTTCAAGCTGGCGCAGGACCTGCTGCAGGCCCATCCGAACGTCTCGATCATCTTCGGCCAGGCCGACGCGCTGGCTCTGGGCGCCGCGCAGGCGGTCAAGGTCGCCAACCCCGACCACAAGGTGTGGATCGCCGGCTTCGACGGCGACGTTGCGGCGCTCAAGGCGCTGAAGGAGGGCGTGTTCGACGTCACCGCGACGCAGCAGACGCAAGGTATGGGCCGGCTCGCCGTCGACTCGGCGATCAAGATCGTGGCGGGCGAGAAGCTGCCGGCCGAGCAACTGCAGGACGCGACGCTGACCACCAAGGACAATGTCTCGCAATTCATCGAGAAGCATCCGTAAGGCGGCAACCGTTGAGAGAGCGCCACGATGTCCACTGAACCTCGCCATAGCGAAGGCCCGCATAACGGGCTCTTCGTCAACGGCCTCTGCAAGAGCTACGGACCGGTGCAGGTCCTGGCCGATGCGAGCTTCGAGGTGCGGCCGGGCGAGGTCGTGGCGCTGCTCGGCGAGAACGGTGCCGGGAAGTCGACGGTGTCCAACATCATCGCCGGTTCGACCAAGCCTGATGCCGGCACCATCATCTGGCGGGGGAGGCCCTATTCCCCCGCCAATCCCGCCGCGGCCATCGAGGCCGGCGTCGGCATGATCCATCAGGAATTGAAGCTGCTGCCGGACCTATCGGTGGCGGAGAATGTCTATGTCGGGCGGCTGCCGATGCGGGGCGGCCGCATCGACCGGGCAACCATGAACGCGAAGGCCTCGGCGCAATTGAAGCGCCTCGGCCTCGACGTCTCGCCCGAGCGCAAGGTGCGCACGCTGCGCGTCGCGGCACAGCAGCAGGTGGAGATCGCCAAGGCGCTGACGCTGAATGCCGAGCTTCTGATCCTCGACGAACCGACCGCCGCGCTCGGCGGCGAGGAGACGGAGCTGCTGTTCAAGCAAATCCGCAAGCTCAAGGCCGAAGGCATGTCCTTCATCTATATCAGCCACCGGCTGGACGAGATCGCTCAGATCGCCGACCGTGTGGTGGTAATGCGCGACGGCCGCATCGTCGCCCGGCACGAGCGCGCCGACATCCCGGTGCGCACGGTCGTCGAGCAGATGGTCGGACGCAGCGTCGAACGCATGTTCCCGAAGCTGTCGGCGCCGGGTACCGAGACAGTGCTCGAAGTCGAGAACCTGTCCTCGCCGGAGCGTAGCTTCAACAATGTTTCGTTCGCGGTGAAATCGGGCGAAATCCTGGGCATCGCCGGGCTGATCGGCGCCGGCCGCACCGAACTGGTCCGGGCGATCGCCGGCGCCGATCCAATCTCGTCCGGCGCGGTGCGGGTCGCGGGCCAGCCTGTTCATCTCAGCGGCCCCGCGGCGGCGATCAGGGCCGGCGTCGTGCTGGTGCCGGAGGACCGCAAGGAACAGGGCGTCGTATTGGAGCAGACGATCGGCGAGAACCTCGCCATCGGCAATTTCGATCATGTCGCACCGAAGGGCTGGGTGTTTCCCAAAGCGGTTCAGAGGTTCGCCGAGGCCGGCATATCGAGGCTCGGCGTCAAGGGTCGGCCGAACCAGGCGGTCTCAAAACTTTCCGGCGGCAACCAGCAGAAGGTGATCATCGCCAAATGGGTGTCGCGGCCGCCCAAGGTGTTCATCCTCGATGAGCCGACGCGCGGCATCGACGTTGGCGCGCGCGCGGCGATCTACGATGTCATCGCCGACCTTGCCCGCTCGGGCATGGCCGTGGTGGTGGTGAGCTCGGATCTCGAGGAGGTGCTGGGGCTTTCGCACCGGGTTCTGGTGCTGAGCCGCGGCCGCCAGCGCGGCATCCTCGATCGCGACGAAGCAAGCAATGTCGCCGTGATGGAACTCGCCACGAGCTGAGGGCACGGCAGATGGGAATAAAGCGCAGCAGGTGATAGCCTCCCAAGCACCGGACCGCGCGGGGCGCCAGCAGGGCTGGCGCCCCTTCTTTCAGGGAGAGGGAGAAAGATGAAACTGTTCGATATTGATGGCGACGTGGCGCTGGTGACGGGCGCCGGCAGCGGCATCGGTCAAGCGATCGCCATCGGTCTGGCGGAAGCCGGCGCCGATGTCGCCTGTTTCGGCCACAGCTCGAAGGGCGGGCTGGAAGACACGGCCGACAAGATCAGGGCGCTCGGCCGCAAGGCGCTGGTGCTGACCGGAACTGTCACATCGCAGAGCGATCTCGCGGCAGCGGTCGAACGCGTCGAAAAGGAACTCGGCGCGCTGACGATCGCGGTCAACAATGCCGGCGTCGCCGGTGCCGAACCCGCCGAGACGCTGCCGATGGAGAAGTGGCAGAAGCTCTACGACGTCAATGTAAGCGGCGTGTTCCTGTCCTGCCAGGCCGAGGCGCGCGTCATGCTGCCCCGTCGCAAAGGCTCGATCATCAACATCGCCTCGATGTCCGGCTCGATCGTCAACCGCGGCCTGACCCAGGCGCACTACAATTCGTCCAAGGCGGCGGTGATCCACATGTCGAAGAGCCTCGCCATGGAGTGGGCCGATCGCGGCCTGCGCGTCAATGTGGTGAGCCCCGGCTACACGCTGACGCCGATGAACAAGCGGCCGGAGGTCGCCGAGCAGGTCAAAATCTTCGAGCGCGACACGCCGATGGGCCGCATGGCGACGCCTGAGGAAATGGTCGGGCCGACCGTGTTCCTGGCGAGCCGGGCCGCGAGTTTCGTCACCGGCATCGACCTCATCGTCGATGGCGGCTTCGTCTGCTGGTAGGAGAAAGAAAAAGTGCAGAAGCGTTTCGAAGGAAAGACGGCAATCGTCACAGGCGCCAGCGGCGGTATCGGTGCGGCCATGGCGAAGCGTTTCGCGGCGGAAGGTGCGGCGGTCGTGATCAGCGCCATTGATCCGCGCGTCGACGAGGTCGCCGCCGGCCTGAAGACTGCGGGCGCGAAGGTCGCCTCGATGCGCATGGACGTGACGAAGAAGGACGAGGTCGAAGCGCTTTACGATCTCGCCGAGAATGAATTCGGTCGAGTCGACATTTCGGTGCAGAACGCCGGCGTCATCACCATCGCCAAGATCGAAGCGTTGACGGAAGCCGAGTGGGACAAGGTGATGGCGGTGAACACGAAAGGCGTGTTTCTGTGCTGCCAGGAAGCGATCGCGCGCATGCGCAAGCACGGCCAAGGCGGCCGGCTGATCAACACCGCGTCCGGCCAGGCGCGGCAGGGTTTCATCTACACGCCGCATTACGCCGCCTCGAAATTCGGCGTTGTCGGCATCACGCAGAGCCTGGCCAAGGAAGTGGCCAAGGAAAAGATCACCGTCAACGCCATCTGCCCCGGCATCATCGACACCGACATGTGGGCCTATAACGACACCGCATGGGGCCAGCTGCTCGGCGACTACAAGCCGGGCGAGCTGATGGCGGAATGGGTGAAGAACATCCCGATGGGCCGCGCCGGCAGCGGCGAAGACGTCTCGGGCCTCGTCAGCTTTCTCGCCAGCGATGACGCGGCCTACATCACCGGACAGACCATCAATGTCGACGGCGGCCTGATCATGTCGTGAGAAGGCCTGCGATGCGTTGAGTGACCGCGGCGCCAGCCTCACTGCGACCCAGGCAGCCGGATGGCGACAGCCGATTTCATCGCAGGTTCTGCGACATAAGACGGCTTGCCGCCGTGATTGCGCTCCTGTATCGCCACCGAATATGTTCACCTCGAGTGAAATAAATCGGCGGAAAGTTGAGGGGCGCCATGGCGAAGAAGACGACCGACACCAAGCCTTCCGGCGCGAGCGACCAAGCCAAGCCGTTGCCGAAGAGCGTCTCGGCGGACGGGCGAACCGTGCGAACCATCCGCGCGCCGCTGACGCAGAATCCGCACGCCGTCCGCGACACGCGCGAGAAAGTGCTGGAGGTAGCGATCGGCCATGAGGTGCGCGCCTTCCGCAAGAAGCTCGGCATCACCGTCGCCGATCTCGCGGCCGCCACCGACATTTCGCTGGGCATGCTGTCGAAGATCGAGAACGGCATCACCTCGCCGTCGCTAACCACGCTGCAGGCGCTGTCGCGGGCGCTCGGCGTGCCGGTCACCGCCTTCTTCCGCCGCTTCGAGGAAGAGCGCGCCGCCGTCTTCGTCAGGGCCGGCGAAGGCGTCGACGTCGAGCGGCGCGGCACACGCGCCGGCCACCAGTACAATCTGCTTGGCCATATCGGCGCCAACACCAGCGGCGTGGTCGTCGAGCCCTATCTGATCACGCTGACCGAGGACTCCGACGTGTTCCCGACTTTCCAGCATGCAGGGATGGAGTTCCTCTATATGCTCGAGGGCGAGGTCGTATACCGGCACGGCAGCAATCTCTATCCGATGAAGCCAGGCGACAGCCTGTTCTTCGACGCCGATGCGCCGCATGGGCCGGAAGAACTGACACAGCTGCCGATGCGCTATCTCTCCATCATCTGCTATCCGCAGAACAGCACGACCTGACCAACCCGAACCCGGACATCGTTCGGTGACGCATTCGTCGAAGGTCCGACCTCGCGAAGCATTTCCGTGGCATTTCCATCAGCTCGTGCCGGCGATGTGCCGTCCGCGGTAATTTTCCTGCAGGCAAATAGTTTTATCCACAGGCAATCCTGCGGCGGACCCCCAAACCGTTTACCGAACGGAAAACCGGCTTGACAACTTCGCGGTTCGGGCAGAACTTATGAAAAAAATTTCACTCTGTTGAAAGAGTGGACGCCCGGTCGATTGCGGGGCCGGACGTCGAGAAAAGGGGAAAAACCGATGTCCGACCTTAAGCAGCGCATCGAAGCGCTGTACCGTTCCGACGTGCGCGGATCCGTGCTCCTGATCGTCTGCCTTTGGGCGACGATCCTCTTCGTCCTCTTGATGACCTGGGCCTACATCCCCGACAGCGGGATCAAGCTCGTGGTGGTGATCGCCGCGGCCGCGGTGCTGATCTTCAACACCGCCGCCATCCTGGCGATGCTCAACCACTACAAGGAAGACAAGGATTTCATCTACGGCCTCGACATCAAGAACGCCGATGCGTTCCGCAACCGCCAGTCCTGAAGGGAGAAAGCATGTCCCGCTACATTCCGCCGGAGCAGAGCAAGGCCGGTCAGGTCTTCGACATCGCCGTCGTCGTCGTCGCCATTTTCGTGGCGCTTTGGTTGCCGCTGAAACTCGGCCTCGCGGGTGCTGCGAAATCGATCGACGTGCTCGACGCCAAGACCTGGGAAGCGCTCGGCCAGAACGCGACCATGGCCTCAATCTGGGAAAAGCTCGGCTACACGCCGGAGACCGCCCACGACATCATCCAGAACCGCTTCCACTACATCATCGACTGGCCGACGCTGATCATCATGGCGGTGGTGCTGATCGCCTATTTCGTCTTCATGTTCCGCGCCTCCGATCGCGAATATCGCGAGGTGATCAACGAGAAGTTCGACGGCAAGTAACCCGGGAACACGATCATGTGGATGACAGTCTCTTACGCATGTTGGGGCATCTCGATCCTGCTCGCGCTGTGGATGCTCTACGACTGGTTCAAGGTCGACACGACCTATTCCGAGGAGACGCTGACCTCCTCGCGCGAAGGCGAGCTTGAAGCCGTCTCCGAAAAGCACCGGATCTGAGTGGAGCCTCACCAATGACAGTCGCGGTTGAAACGAGAGAAACGGTGGTCCACGGCGACCGGGTCTCGCTGCTACGCGTGCTCGGCCCCGCCCATGTCTGGGCGCTCGGCGTCGGCATCGTGCTGGTCGGCGAGTTCACCGGCTGGAATTTTGCCGCCGACAAGGGCGGCGCGCTCGCCGCGCTGATCGTCTGCTGGGTCGTCGGACTGCTCTACACCTCGGTCGCGATGATCGATTCGGAAGTGACGTCGACGGTCGCCGCCGCCGGCGGCCAGTACGCGCAGGCCAAGCACATCGTCGGGCCACTGATGGCTTTCAACGTCGCGCTGTTCCTGGTCTTTGCCTACACGATGCTCGAAGTCTCGGATGCGATCCTGCTTGGCGACACCATCGTTGCCAAAGCAGGTGTCGAGGGATTGACCCACAATTCCTTCATCGCCGCCACCATCGTCGTGCTGGCATGGCTCAACTATCGCGGCGTGCTGATGACGCTCAACGTCAACTTCGTCATCACGGCGATCGCCTATATCTCGATCGTCATCCTGTTCTTTTCGGTCAGTCCATGGACGCAAGGGGCGGTGCTGAAGCTCAACGAACTGGTCACTCCCGGCAACGCGCTGCCCTATGGCTGGATCGGCGTGATCGCCGCCTTCCAGTTCGGCATCTGGTACTATCTCGGCATCGAGGGCACCACGCAGGCGGCCGAGGAAGTGCGCTCGCCGGCGCGTTCCCTGCCCTATGGCACGATGGCCGGCATGATCACGCTTCTGATCGCCGCCGCCATGACCTGGTATGTCTGCGCCTCGCTGATGCCTTGGGAATATCTCGGCATCACCTATTATCCGCTCTGGGACGCCGGCAAGCTGACCGGCAGCCCGCTGCTCGAGAACCTGCTCTTCATCGCGACGCTGCTTGCAGCCCTTGCCTCGGCCAATGGCTGCATCAACGACGCCGCCCGCGCCTGGTTCTCGCTCGGCCGCGACCGTTACCTGCCGAGCTGGTTCTCGGCGGTGCATCCGAAGTATCGCACGCCCTATCGGTCGATCCTGTTCCTGCTGCCGATCGCGCTGGCCTTCGCCTTCATCGCCGATCTCAACCAGGCGATCACCTTCTCGATCCTGTCGGGCGTGCTGCAATACACCTTCATGAGCATC
Source organism: Mesorhizobium sp. WSM4898 (assembly GCF_029625845.1). NCBI lineage: Bacteria > Pseudomonadati > Pseudomonadota > Alphaproteobacteria > Hyphomicrobiales > Phyllobacteriaceae > Mesorhizobium > Mesorhizobium sp. WSM4898. Next base: position 446,642 of record NZ_JARTVQ010000004.1, read on the forward strand.
AACATCATGATGTTCCGCAAGAAGTGGCCGCTCGGCTCGATCCGCCGTGGCTACACGCATCCCTTCCATCCGCTGCCGGCGATCGTGCTGTTCTGCCTGTGCGTGGTGACCTTCTTCGCCATCTTCCTCGGCTTCGGCTCGCAGCTGATCGCGATGATCGCCTTCTACTTCCTGATCTCGCTGTGGTTCCACTTCTACCGCTACAAGTTCGTGCGCCGCGGCGACCAGTTCACCATGCCCTGGCCGAAGCCGCAGGGCTATTGAACGGAAAAAGACCCGCCGCCTGGCGGCGGGTCTTGGCGTGTCGAGATGTCTGAGTTGACGTCAGTCTTGTTTGCCGGGGCGATCGTATTTGCGGTCGTCCTTCACCTTGCCTGGCTTGCGCGCTCCAGCCGCAACAGGGCCAGGGCGGCGCTCGCCGACGACGAGGCCGCCATCCGCGCCGTTATTCGCGACGCGATCGACGTCTCCGACGGCACGGCCGGCGTCGCTACCTGGGCGGGTTCGCACAAGGGCGAGCGAGCGCAGGTGCGTACCATCGTTGACACGCTCGCGACCAGAAAGCTTCCCGCGCGCTGGCTCAGCGTGTCGATCACCGAGCCGGTGGCGGTGCCGGGCGTTTTCGACATGATGATGCGGCCGGGATCGCCGACGAGCTTCTCCAATTTCGACCATCTCGAACACACGCTGCCGAAGACGGCGGCGTTCCCCGACGAGGCGGTGCTGCGGACAGCCCGCAAAGGCATCGTCTTCCCGCAGGAGGTGATCGCCGCGCATGCCGGGATATTCGGCGAAAGCCGCGCCAAGGAATTGCTGATCACGCCGAAGGGCGTGCGCATCGTGTGGCTGCTGGCCCAGGCCGATCGGGCGCGCTACGGTGTGTTCCGGCAAGCCGCTTTCGGCGACGCGAGGCTCGATCCGACATTGATCGAAAAACTGCTCGAAGCCGCATCCTCGATTCGCGACGCGATCAACCAGTGCGAAAGGCAGGCCGCATGAGCAACGCCACCGAACCCGCCGCCCGGCCTTCGAACCCTTATTTTGTCCTGGCCTCCGCGATCGTCCTGCCGGGCAGCGGACATGTCATGCTCGGCTTGCCGGCGCGGGGCCTGCAGTTCCTGTTCTTCATGGTGATCCTCGGCTGGGTCACAACCAAGGTGGCGCCGGCGGATGCCAGCTTCATCGGTCGCCATGCCGGCGGGTTCCTGATCTATGCGCTGTCGATCCTCGATGCCTACAGGATAGCGCGCGTTCGCCACGCGATATGGGGCCACGGCCATCCCGACGGCGACAACGCTACAGGCGGCGCGAGAACGGAAATATAATCAGAGGAAAATTTCTTTCATGCCATTGAATTCGCGGATTTCATTCGGTACACCATCTGGAAGCCACAAACGTCGGAGGCTGACATGTGCGGAATCGTCGGACTTTTCCTCAAGGACAAGACGCTGGAGCCGAATCTCGGCGCGATGCTGTCGGAGATGCTTATCTCGCTCAGCGACCGCGGTCCGGACAGCGCCGGCATCGCCATCTACGGCGCGGCGACCGGCAACGAGGCTAAGATCACCGTGCAGTCGCCGAAGCCCGAGCGCGATTTCCGCGGCCTCGACGTCGAGCTCGCCAAGGCGGTCGGCGCGCCGGTGAGCGTCGCGGTGAAGTCGACGCATGCGGTTATCCGCACCACGCCCGACAAGGTCGACGCCGCGCGTGAGGCGCTGCAGTCGCTTCGGCCCGATATCCGCATCATGGGCGCCGGCGAAGCAGTCGAGATCTACAAGGAAGTCGGCCTGCCGGAAGCCGTCGTCGATCGCTTCGACGTGCGCTCGATGACCGGCACGCATGGTATCGGCCATACCCGCATGGCGACGGAATCGGCGGTCACTACGATGGGCGCGCATCCCTTCTCGACCGGCGCCGACCAGTGCCTGGTGCACAACGGTTCGCTCTCCAACCACAACAATGTCCGCCGCGAGCTGGTGCGGGAAGGTATGACCTTCGAGACGGAGAATGATACGGAAGTGGCGGCCGCCTATCTCTCCAACAGGATGGCGCATGGCAAGAATCTCGGCGAAGCGCTCGAAGGCACGCTCTCCGACCTCGACGGCTTTTTCACCTTCGTCGTCGGGACCAAGAACGGCTTCGGCGTTGTGCGCGATCCGATCGCCTGCAAGCCGGCCGTGATGGCCGAGACCGACCAGTATGTCGCGTTTGGCTCGGAATATCGCGCGCTCACCAAATTGCCCGGCATAGACAATGCGAGGGTCTGGGAGCCGGAGCCCGCAACGGTCTATTTCTGGGAGCATTGAGTTCATGCCTGCAACACCCATGCCGAAGGCGCAGCGCGAGCAAGGCCATGCGAGGGTCTTCGACCTTGCGGAACAGTCGCTGCGCGAGCTGAACCAGGCGCTTCATCAGCTGACCCCCGGCTCGAACGAGACCGCTTGGGAAGTGCTCAACCCGAAAGGCAGCCATTCGGTCGCCGTCGGCGTCGACCAGCCGATCAGCATCGATGTGCGCGGCAGCGTCGGCTATTACTGCGCCGGCATGAATGATGGTGCCGCGATCACCGTGCATGGCTCGGCCGGCCCCGGCGTCGGCGAGAACATGATGTCCGGCTCGATCGTGGTCAAAGGCGATGCCAGCCAGTATGCCGGCGCCACCGGCCGCGGCGGCCTCTTGGTCATCGAGGGCAATGCTTCCTCCCGCTGCGGGATCTCGATGAAGGGCATCGATATCGTCGTGCACGGCAATATCGGCCACATGTCGGCCTTCATGGCGCAGTCCGGCAATCTGGTGGTGCTGGGCGATACCGGCGACGCGCTGGGCGATTCCATCTATGAGGCGCGGCTCTTCGTGCGCGGCAAGGTCGAAAGCCTGGGTGCCGACTGCATCGCCAAGGAGATGCGGCCCGAGCATATCGTACTGCTGCAGGGCCTGCTCGACAAGGCCGGCGTCACCGACGTCAAGGCTTCGGAGTTCAAGCGCTACGGCTCGGCCCGGAAGCTCTACAATTTCAATATCGACAACGCCGACGCGTATTGAGGCAAGATGACCTACCGCAACCCGCCGACGACGCCACGCAAGTCCGCGACCTTCGACGACTACACGCTTTCCGAAATCCGCCGCGCGGCAGCGACCGGCATCTACGATATCCGCGGCGCCGGCGCCAAGCGCAAGCTGCCGCATTTCGACGATCTCCTGTTCCTCGGCGCCTCGATCTCGCGCTATCCGCTCGAAGGCTATCGCGAGCGCTGCGACACTTCGGTGGTGCTGGGCTCGCGCCATGCCAAAAAGCCGATCGAGCTGAAGATCCCGATCACCATCGCCGGCATGAGCTTCGGCTCGCTCTCCGGTCCGGCCAAGGAAGCGCTCGGCCGAGGCGCGACGCTTTCCGGCACCTCGACCACTACCGGCGACGGCGGCATGACCGAGGAAGAGCGCGGCCATTCGAAGACGCTGGTCTACCAATACCTGCCGTCGCGCTACGGCATGAACCCGCGTGACCTGCGCCGTGCCGACGCGATCGAAGTTGTCGTCGGACAGGGCGCCAAGCCCGGCGGCGGCGGCATGCTGCTGGGACAGAAGATCTCCGACCGCGTCGCCGAGATGCGCACGCTGCCCAAGGGCATCGACCAGCGCTCGGCCTCGCGCCATCCCGACTGGACCGGCCCGGACGATCTCGAGATCAAGATCCTGGAGCTGCGCGAGATCACCGACTGGGAGAAGCCGATCTACGTCAAGGTCGGGGGCGCCCGTCCTTATTACGACACCGCGCTTGCGGTGAAGGCCGGCGCCGACGTCGTCGTGGTCGACGGCATGCAGGGCGGCACCGCCGCGACCCAGGAAGTATTCATCGAGAACGTCGGTCAGCCGACGCTCGCCTGCATCAGGCCGGCGGTGCAGGCGCTGCAGGACCTCGGCATGCACCGCAAGGTGCAGCTGATCGTCTCCGGCGGCATCCGCAACGGCGCCGATGTCGCCAAGGCGCTGGCGCTCGGCGTCGACGCGGTGTCGATCGGCACCGCCGCACTCGTGGCGCTTGGCGACAACGACCCGCGCTGGGAGACGGATTACAACGCGCTCGGCACCACGGCCGGCGCCTATGACGACTGGCACGAAGGCAAGGACCCGGCCGGCATCACCACGCAGGATCCCGAGTTGATGAAGCGCGTCGATCCGATCGCCGCCGGTCGGCGGCTCGCCAACTACTTGAAGGTGATGACGCTCGAGGCTCAAACCATTGCCCGCGCCTGCGGCAAGAACAGCCTGCACAATCTCGAGCCCGAGGACCTGGTCGCGCTCAGCATCGAAGCAGCCGCCATGGCCGGCGTGCCGCTTGCCGGCACCAACTGGATACCGGGGAAGAACGGCTTCTAGGACACACCATCCAGGACCACATAAGCGAGGAACTATAATGGGGAACGATCTCGCCGCATTCGCCAAGGAGAACGGCGTCAAATACTTCATGATCTCCTACACCGACCTGTTCGGCGGGCAGCGTGCCAAGCTGGTGCCGGCGCAGGCGATCGCCGACATGCAGAAGGACGGCGCCGGATTTGCCGGCTTCGCCACGTGGCTCGATCTCACGCCGGCGCACCCCGACATGCTGGCGGTGCCGGATCCGGATTCGGTGATCCAGCTGCCGTGGAAGCCGGAGGTAGCCTGGGTGGCGGCCACGTGCGTGATGGACGACAAGCTCGTCGACCAGGCGCCGCGCAACACGTTGAAGCGGCTGATCGAAGAGGCCGCCCGCGACGGCATGCATGTCAAGACCGGCATCGAGGCCGAGTTCTTCCTGATCTCGCCGGACGGCAGCGCTATCTCCGACCAGTACGACACGGCGTCGAAACCCTGCTACGACCAGCAAGCGGTGATGCGTCGCTACGACGTGATCGCCGAGATCTGCGACCATATGCTGGCGCTGGGCTGGGGTCCGTACCAGAACGACCATGAGGACGCCAACGGCCAGTTCGAAATGAACTGGACCTTCGATCACGCGCTGGCGACCGCCGACAAGCACTCTTTCTTCAAGTTTATGGTCAAGTCAGTTGCGGAAAAGCATGGGCTGCGCGCGACTTTCATGCCCAAGCCCTTCCAGGGCCTGACCGGCAATGGCTGCCATGCGCACATCTCGGTGTGGGACGAGACCGGCAAGACCAATGTCTTCGCCGACAATTCGGAGGAGCTCGGCCTGTCCGCCAAGGGCAGGAACTTCCTCGGCGGCATCATGAAGCATGCTTCGGCACTTGCCGCGATCACCAATCCGACGGTCAACTCCTACAAGCGCATCAACGCGCCGCGCACCATTTCGGGCGCCACCTGGGCGCCAAACACGGTGACCTGGACCGGTAACAACCGTACCCACATGGTGCGCGTGCCGGGACCGGGCCGCTTCGAGCTGCGTCTGCCGGACGGCGCCGCCAATCCCTATTTGCTGCAGGCAGTGATCATCGCTGCCGGCCTCCACGGCATCCGCTCGAAGGCCGATCCCGGCAAGCGCTACGACATCGACATGTACCAGTTCGGTCATACCGTGACGGATGCGCCGAAACTGCCGCTCAACCTGCTCGATGCGCTGCGTGAGTTCGACAAGGACAAATCGCTGAAGGCGGCGCTGGGTGAGGAATTTTCGTCGGCATATCTAAAGCTGAAGCAACAGGAATGGAATTCCTATGCTTCGCACTTCACGCAGTGGGAGCGCGACCACACGCTGGACATCTAAAGCCCGTCGGCCGTGCAATCCGATGCGATAGAGAAGAGTCGGCGTGGGCGAGCGGCCTCGGAATGATTTCATGAAATACTCGATCTTCTCGCTCGCCCGTGCCGCCCTCTCCGGCCACAAGACCTGGAAGCCGACCTGGCGGGATGCGGCTCCGAAGGATCGCTACGACGTGGTGATCATCGGCGGCGGCGGGCACGGGCTGGCGACCGCCTGGTTCCTCGCCAACGAGTTTGGCATCCGCAACGTTGCGGTGCTGGAGAAGGGCTGGATCGGCTCCGGCAATGCCGGCCGCAACACCACCATCATCCGCTCCAATTACGGCCTGCCCGGCAACACCGGCTTTTACGAATTGTCGATGAAGCTGTGGGAGCGGATGGAGCAGGATTTGAACTACAACGCGATGGTCAGCCAGCGCGGCGTCATCAACCTCTACCATTCCGACGCGCAGCGCGACGCCTTTGCCCGACGCGGCAACACCATGCGCATCAACGGCATCGATGCCGAGTTGCTCGACCAGGCGGCGCTCAGGAAGATGATGCCGTTCCTGAACTTCGACAATGCGCGCTTCCCGGTGCAGGGCGGGCTGTTGCAGCGACGCGGCGGCACGGCACGTCACGATGCCGTGGTCTGGGGCTACGCGCACGCGGCGAGCGAGCTCGGCGTCGACATCATCCAGAACTGCGAAGTCACCGGCTTCATGCGCGACACCAACGGCAAGGTCTCCGGCGTCGAGACCTCGCGCGGCCGGATCGGCGCCGGCAAGGTCGGCATGGCGGTCGCGGGCAGTTCCTCACGCGTCGCGGCGATGGCCGGACTGCGCCTGCCGATCGAGAGCCATGTACTGCAGGCCTTCGTCTCCGAAGCGATCAAGCCGCTCCTGCCCAACGTCATGACCTTCGGCGCCGGGCATTTCTATGTCAGCCAGTCGGACAAGGGCGGGCTGGTGTTCGGCGGCGACATCGACGGCTACAACTCCTATGCCCAGCGCGGCAATCTGCCTGTCGTGGAGGATGTTTGCGAAGGCGGCATGGCGCTGATCCCCATGATCGGCCGCGTGCGGCTTCTGCGCCAGTGGGGCGGCATCATGGACATGTCGATGGACGGCTCGCCGATCATCGACAAGAGCCCGGTCGACGGCCTCTATCTCAATGCCGGCTGGTGCTATGGCGGCTTCAAGGCGACGCCTGGCTCCGGCTTCGTCTTTGCTCATCTCATCGCCCGCGATCAATCGCACAAGGAAGCCGCCCGCTTCCGCCTCGACCGGTTCCAGCGCGGCGCCATGATTGACGAGAAGGGCCAGGGCGCCCAACCGAACCTCCATTGAAGACCCGACCATGCGCATAGTCTGTCCCTTCTGCGGCGAACGCGAACTCGGCGAGTTCACCTATCTCGGCGACGCCAAGCCGCAGCGCCCGCCTGCCGATGCCGGTGAAGACGCCGTCTACGACTACGTCTACCTGCGCGACAACATCGCCGGTGTGATGAGCGAGCATTGGTATCACGGCGGCGGCTGCCGGGCCTGGCTGAAGGTCACGCGCAACACGCTGAAGCATGAGATTTCGGCTGTCGACCCGGCGGCGGGCGCCGGCTCCGCCAAGGTTGGTGCTTGATGCGCGGGAACCAGGCAAACCGTCTGGCCGCCGGCGGCCTCATCGACCGTTCGACACCGCTCAGCTTCCGCTTCGACGGCAAGACACTCTCCGGCTTCCAGGGCGATACGCTGGCCTCGGCGCTCGTCGCCAACGGCGTCAAGCTGGTCGGCCGCTCGTTCAAATATCACCGCCCGCGCGGCATCCTGACGGCGGGTTCGGAAGAGCCCAACGCGCTGGTCGAGCTGCGCAGCGGCGCAAGGCGCGAGCCGAACACCAAGGCAACGACCGCCGAGCTCTATGAAGGGCTCGAGGCCGCCAGCCAGAACCGCTGGCCGTCGCTCGATTTCGACGTCATGGCGGTCAACCAGCTCTTCGCGCCGATTTTCGTCGCCGGCTTCTACTACAAGACCTTCATGTGGCCGGCGAAATTCTGGGAAGCGATCTACGAACCGGCGATCCGCCGCGCCGCCGGCCTCGGCCGCGCGGCGGGCATTCCCGATCCCGATCGCTATGACAAAGCGTGGGCGCATTGCGACGTGGCGATCGCCGGCTCCGGTCCGGCCGGCCTCGCCGCCGCCCTTGCCGCCGCGCGCTGCGGCGCGCGCGTCATCCTGTGCGAGGAGGATTTTGTCCTCGGCGGCCGGCTGCTTGCCGATGGCGGTACGATCGACGGGCTGCCGGCGGCCGAGTGGATTGCCCGTACCCTGGACGAACTCGCGGCGATGCCGGACGTCCGCATCATGACGCGCACGACGCTGTTCGGCGTGTATGACGGCGGTACCTATGGCGCGATCGAGCGCGTCAACGACCATCTATCGGCACCGCCGGAGCATCAGGTGCGGCAGCGGCTTTGGCGTATCGTCGCCAAGCGCTGCGTCGTCGCGGCGGGCGCGATCGAACGTCCCATCGTCTTCGCCGGCAACGATACGCCTGGCGTGATGATGGCCTCCGCCATGCGCAGCTACATCAACCGCTACGCCGCTGCACCGGCGCGACGCATTGCCCTGTTCACCAACAATGAGGATGGCTGGCGCACGGTGGAGGCGGCGATCGCAGCCGGACTGCAGGTCGCTGCGATGATCGATGGGCGGCCAGACGTTTCGCCGGCCCATCGCTCGCTTGCCGGCAAGGGCGGCTTCCCGATTCTCAACGGCTCAGTCAGCGGCGTTGACGGCGGCAAGAGCGGTGTGCGCAAGATTTCCGTATCGCTGACCGGCGGCGCGCGCGCCGAAGTCGAGGCCGACGGGCTTGCCGTCTCCGGCGGCTGGAACCCGGCGGTCGGCCTCACCTCCTATCATCGCGGCCGGCCGAGATGGCGCGACGATATCGCCGCCTTCGTGCCGGACGGCGCGCCGCCCGGCATGGCGGCGGCAGGCGCGGCGAACGGCGCCTTCGGCCTTGGCGCCTGCCTGCGGGAAGGTTTCGAGGCAGGTGCGGCAGCGGCGCGCGATACGGGACGGAGCGGCAACGCCGGATCGGCGCCCGTCGCCGACGACGAGGCCTTTTCGCTGACGCCGCTCTGGCATGTCGCCGGCAAGGGCAAGGCCTTCGTCGACCAGCAGCATGACGTGACGGCGTCCGATGTCGCGCTGGCGCAACGCGAGGGTTTCGAGTCGGTCGAGCATCTGAAGCGCTACACGACGCTCGGCATGGCGACCGACCAGGGCAAGACCTCGAATGTCGCCGGCCTCGCCATCATGGCGGCGGTGTCGGGTAAATCCATTCCCGAAACCGGAACGACGATCTACCGGCCGCCTTATGTGCCGGTCGCCATCGGCGCCTTCGCCGGTCACCATCGCGACGAGAATTTCCATGCGACGCGGCTGACGCCGTCGCATCACTGGGCGGCCGAACAGGGCGCGGTGTTCGTCGACACCGGCCTGTGGAAGCGCGCGCAATGGTATCCGTTGCCCGGCGAAAAAGACTGGCTGGAATCGGTGACCCGCGAGGTCAAGGCGGTGCGAAGCGGCGTCGGCTTCTGCGATGTCTCGACGCTGGGCAAGATCGACGTGCACGGCCCGGATGCCGGCGCCTTCCTGGACCGCGTCTATATCAACGCGTTCTCCAGCCTCGCAGTTGGCAAAGCGCGTTATGGACTGATGCTGCGCGAGGACGGTGTCGTCTATGACGACGGCACCACCTCGCGCCTGGCCGAGGACCATTATTTCCTCACAACCACGACCGCCAAGGCTGGGCTGGTGATGCAGCATCTCGAATTCTGCCGCCAGGTCCTATTCCCCGAACTCGACGTGCAGCTGACCTCGGTCTCCGACCAGTGGGCGCAATTCTCCATCGCCGGTCCGAAGACCCGCGATCTGCTGAAGGAGATCGTCGATCCGGCCGAAGACCTGTCGAACGAAGGCTTTCCGTTCATGGGCGCGCGCGAAGTCAAGCTGCGCGGCGGCATCAAGGCGAGGCTGTTCCGGATCTCCTTCTCCGGCGAGATGGCGTTCGAGATTTCGGTGCCGGCGCGCTACGGCGAGGCTCTGGCGCGCAACCTGATGATCGCGGGAAAGCCGTTCGGCGTGACGCCTTACGGCACCGAGGCGCTCGGCGTGATGCGCATCGAAAAAGGCCATGTCGCCGGACCGGAGCTCAACGGCACCACAACGGCTGCCGATCTCGGTCTCGGCAAGATGATGTCGACCAAGAAGGATTTCATCGGCCGCGTCATGGCCGGCCGCGAAGCACTCGTCGCACCGAACCGGCAGGTGGTCGTCGGCATCAAGCCGACCGACAAGGCGCGCCGCCTACGCTCCGGCGCGCACATCGTTCCCAAGGGCGAGACCCCCGGACCAGACAACGACCAGGGCTATATCACCTCGGTCTGCTTCTCACCGGTGCTCGACCAGTGGATCGGGCTCGGCCTCGTCGAGCGTGGCCGTGCGCGCATTGGTGAGATCGTGCGCGCTCATGATCCGCTGCGTGGCGAGGAGTACGATGTCGAGCTCTGCAATTCCGTCTTCTACGATCCGGATGGAGGGCGCCAGCGTGGCTGATTTTTCCTGGAACATCCGCAGCCCGCTCGAGCGCGCCCTGGTCGCCGGCCGTTATGGCGCGCCGGGCGAAGCCGGCGTGTCGCTGACCGAGATCCGCAATTTCGACCTCGTTCAGGTGATGGCGCGTCGCGGCAAGGCGGCCGAGACGGTCAATGCCGCGAAGGCTCGCTTCGGCGTCGCCGCACCGGAAACACCCAAGGCGGCCGACACGGCCGACGCGACGCTGATCTGGTCAGGACCGGACCAGTTTCTGGTGCTGTCGAGAGGCGGCGGGCAAAGGATGGAGACCCTTGCCCGCGTGTTTGCCAGTTTGGCCTCGCTTTCCGATCAATCACATGCGCGCGCGTTGATCAGCGTTTCCGGCGACAAGGCGCGCACGATGCTGGCCAAGCTGTCGTCGATCGACCTGCACCCCGAAATATTCCCGGTCGGCACGGCAGCCGCCACCTCGATCGACCATACCAGCGTGACGCTCTGGCGCGGGAAGAACCGACAAGACGGCCAGGCCGTGTTCAACCTCTTGGTATTCGCAACCTTTGCCGAAAGCCTGTGGCATACGATGCTCGACTCGGCCGCGGAGTATGGCGTGACGGTCGCGCATTCCGAGGAATTGGCGTAGGCGCCTCGCCGAGCGCGCCGCGGCGGCGCGAGGCGTTCTTTCGATGCGCATCATCCGCCACCGGCTTTCGCCGATGGCGGATGATTCGAGGTTGCCACCTTCTTATTCCGCAGCCAGCGCCAGCTGCGGTCTTTCGATGCCTTCGACCTGTTCCGGCTCCTGCGCCTGCTCGCCTGTCTTGGCCTTCTTGGGCTCGCGGCCGAAGAACAGGGCATAGCCCGCCGGCAGCACCAGGATGGTGAGCACGGTGGCGACGAGGATGCCGCCCATCATGGCGTAGGCCAGAGGCCCCCAGAAGACGGCGCGCGAGATCGGGATCAGCGCAAGCACCGCGGTCAGCGCCGTCAGCATGATCGGGCGGAAGCGGCGCACCGCAGCGCCGACGATCGCTTCCGATCGATCCATGCCGGCGGCGATGTCCTGGTCGATCTGGTCGACCAGGATGATCGAGTTTCGCATGATGATGCCGAGCAGCGCGATGACGCCGAGGATGGCGACAAAGCCGAAGGGCGCGCCGCTGATCAGAAGGGCTGCCGCGGCACCGATGATGCCGAGCGGGCCGGTGGCCAGCACCAGCATCGACTTGCCGAAATGCTGCAGCTGGACCATCAGCAAGATGACGATGACGGCCAGCATGATCGGTGCCTTGGCGGCGATCGAGGCCTGGCTTTCGGCCGAGTCCTCCGCGCCGCCCTGGATCTCGATCTTGTAGCCGGGGGCAAGGCCGGCGCGCAGGTCCTTCATGTCGTTGTACATCTTGGTGACGACGTCGTTCGACTGCACGCCATCCGGCAACGTGGCGCGCACGCTGATGGTCGGCAGACGGTCGCGCCGCCACTCGATGCCCTGCTCCATCACGGGCACCACTTTCGCCACCTGGGACAGGGGCACGGAGCCGCCGAAGTCGGTCGGGATGTAGACGGAGTCGACCGAGGACAGCAGATGACGGGTCGCCTCCGGCTCGCGGGCGACGATCGAGACCGTCTCTTCGCCGTCGCGGAAATCGTCGAGCGGCGCACCGGACATGGTTGCCTGCAGCATCTGGCGAATGCGCTGCGATGTGACGCCTAGTGCCCGGGCTCGGTCCTGGTCGATCACCAGCTTCATCGCCGGCACCGGCTCCAGCCAGTCGTCATGGACGGCGCCGAGCAGCGGGTTTGCTTCGAACCTTGCCTTCACCTCGTCGGCGATGCGGCGCACCTCCTGGCGATCCGGCCCCATGATGCGCATTTGCACCGGCCAGCCGGTCGGCGGCCCGAGGAACAAACGATCGACCTTGGCGCGGATCGACGGGAAGTCCTTGGCGAGGATGCCTCGCATCTTGACGATCAGCCGCTCGCGCGCCGGCTCATCCTTGGCCATCACCAGAAGCTGGGCAAAGTTCGGATTGCGAAGCTGCTGGTCGAGCGGCAGGAAGAAGCGCGGAGCGCCCTCGCCGATATAGGTGGCGATGAAGCGCTTGTCCTGGTCGTCCATCATCTTCGCTTCGAGCGCCTTGGCTTGGTTCTCGACTTCCTTGATCGAGGTACCTTCCGGCAGCCAGAGATCGACCAGAATTTCCGGACGTGACGACTGCGGGAAGAAGTTCTGCGGGATGAACTGGAAGGCCCAGAGGCTGGTGCCGAAAGTGACCAGCGTCATCGCCAGCACGATGATGCGGTGGCGCACGGCCCAGGTGACCGTCGCACGCAGCCGCCGGTAGAAGCCGGTGTCGAAAACGTCGTGGTGGGTGCCGGCGTGCTTGCGCTGCTTCAGGATCATGTAGCCCAGCCACGGCGTGAAATAGACCGCGACGAACCACGACACGACCAGTGCGATGCCGACGACATAGAACAGCGTGCGCACATATTCGCCCGCGGTGGAGACCGCGAAGCCGACCGGGATGAAGCCGGCGGTGGTGATCAGCGTGCCGGTCAGCATCGGGAAGGCGGTCGAGGAATAGGCGAAGCTCGCCGCCTCGATCTTGACCAGCCCCTCCTCCAGCTTGCGCTCCATCATCTCGACGACGATCATGGCGTCGTCGACCAGCAGACCGAGCGCGATGATCAGCGCGCCGAGCGAGATGCGCTGCAGGTCGATGCCGATCTCGTACATGATGGCGAAGGTGGCGGCTAAAACCAGCGGGATGGCGATCGCGATCACCAGGCCGGAGCGCCAGCCGATCGACAGGAACGAGACGACGAGAACGATCAGCAACGCTTCGCCGAGCGCCTCCATGAATTCGTTGACGGCATCCTTGACCACCTCCGGCTGGTCGGAGATCTGGTCGACCGCAACGCCATAGGGCAGACCTTCCTCGAAGCGCTTGTAGGTCGCCTCGACATCCTTACCGACGTCCCTGACATTGAAGCCCTTGGCCATGACGACGCCGACCTGGACGCTTTCGTGGCCGTTGAAGCGGTACTTGCGCTCATAAGGGTCCTCGAGGCCGGAAGAGACCGTGGCGATGTCGCCAAGACGCGTCACCTGATTGCCGGCGCGCAGCCTCAGCTCGCGGATATCGGCGGCCTTGGTGACGTCGCCCTCGACCGAGATGCGAACCGAGCGCAAGCCGGTATCGACCGAGCCCGCCGGATCGACGGCGTTCTGCCCTTTCACGGCATTCTGCAGGTCAAGCACCGTCAGGCCGCGCTCGGCGAGCGCCTTGGAGGACACATCGATATAGATCTTCTCGGGCTGGTCGCCGATGATGACGGCCTTTTCGACGCCCGGCGTCGCCAGCAGCATGTCGCGCGCCTGAACGGCGAATTTCTTCAGCTCGGGATAGGTGAAGCCGTCGCCGCTGATCGAATGCAGCGTGATGAAGGTGTCGCCGAACTCGTCGTTGAAATAGGGGCCGAGCAGGCCCTGCGGCAGTTCGTTGGCGATATCGCCGACCTTCTTGCGCACCTGGTAGAAGGCATCCTTCACCTCCTCGGCGTTGGTGTCGCCCTTTACCTGGAGCGTGATGATGGCGCTGCCGGCGCGGGTGTAGGAGCGGACAAAGTCGAGATGCGGCGTCTCCTGCAGCTTGCGCTCGATCTTGTTGACGACCTGGTCTTCCATGTCCTGGATCGAGGCGCCCGGCCAGACTGCCTGCACGACCATGACGCGGAAGGTGAAGTCCGGGTCTTCCTTCTGGCCCATGCGCATCAGGCCGAGCGCGCCGGCCAGGATAATGAGGCCGAACAGGAAGCGCGCGATGCTCGGATGCCCGATCGCCCAGCGCGAGAGGTTGAAGGGACGCTTTTCAGTGCTGCTGTCCGTGGTCATGGCGCAGGTCCAGTCCAATTGGCGGCAAGGCAGCATGCCTTGCGGCTCATGAGTTCTCGGTGGGCTTCCGGGCGGCGAGCACCTCAAGCGGAGAGAGACTCGCAATCGCGCTCGACGTGGCCGTGGTGCGGGGGATACCAATGCCGCGTCTCGTCGATCGGGCGATTTCGCCGCCCGGAACCCATGCCCTGCCCGGCTCGCGGCTCACGCAGCGAGGTCGGGAAAGGCGTTCTTTCGCCTGGTTAGCGCAGGCTGCTGGTGGCGGCGATGTCATCCTCCGCCGAGGCGGACTGCTGGGTGGCATCGCCGGATGGCTTCACCTTCAGATTGTCGGTCATGAACTGTGTGCCGGCGGCCACCACCACGTCGCCCTGCTTCAAACCTTCGGCAACGGCAACGCCGTCGGCGGTGAAGTTCGCCACCTTGATCGGGCGCGGATGCACCGTGTCGGACGCGCGGTCGACCGTCCAGACGATGTGCTTGCCGTCCTTCTCAGCCATGGCGGTCAGCGGGACAGACACCAGCTGCGCCTTGCTGCCGACGGTCGCCGCGACATTGGCGGTCATGCCGAGCAGCACCCGCGGATCGTTGGGCAGCGACACCCGGACCGCAAAGGTGCGCGACTGCGGGTCGGCGCTGCCGGCCACCTCGCGGACCTTGCCGTCAAGGGTCAGCGCCTCGTCCGACCAGAAGCTCGCCTTGACCTCCTTGCCCGGCCGGAAGCCGGCGATGTCCATTTCCGGCACCGCGATCAGCACTTCCTTCTCGCCGTCGACGGCAACCGTCATGACCGGCGTGCCGGCGCCGACCACCTGACCGATATCGGCCGAGATGGCGGTGACGATGCCGGCCTTGCCGGCTTTGAGATCGGTGTAATGGACCTGGTTCTGCGCCTGGGCCAGGGTCGAACGGGCGGCATCGCGCGTCGCCACGGCCTGATCATAGCTCAGAACGGCCTGATCGAGCTGCGACTTAGGCGCGAAGTTCTTGGCATAGAGCTGCTCGGCGCGCTTCCTGGCGAGATCGACGGTCTCGACCTGCCGCTCGGCGGCGTCGAGGCTCGCCTCGGCGCTCTTCACCGACAGCTCGTAGTCGGAGGGGTCGACGCGGGCAAGCACATCCCCCTCGTTGACATGCTGGCCGATGTCGACGAGACGCTCGGTGACCTTGCCGGCGATGCGGAAGCCGAGATTCATCTCGGTGCGGGCGCGCACCGAACCGGAATAGTCGAGCTGGCGCGTGGTCTCGGCCTCGCCGATCTCGACGACCTTCACCGGCCGGATGACTTCCTGGACTTCCGCTTTCTTCTCTTGGCTGCAGCCGGCAAGCCCGAGCGCCGCGACAACGACGCCGACGACTGGGAGGCCGGCGGCCGGCAGCCTGCGGAGGATGGAACTGGACAAAGACACCTTAGCACTCCCGAACTGGAGATAAACGTCGACCGGCACCCGGCGGGGCAGCGGCTATTTCAAGGCTCTGATTGCGTAGTCGATGAGGTCGTCCGGCATTGCCCGGTTGGTCTTGGCAAGGCACTGAGCGACCATCTGCGGATGGCATAGGATGACGGTGGAGGCGCCGAAACAGCGCGAGGCGATCACCGGGTCCTGCTTCCTGAACTCGCCGGCCTCTATGCCGTCGCGGATAACGTCGGCGAGCAGGTCGTGGATGCGGTCGACATGCTTGTCGATGACGCCCCAGTCGCGCTCGAGCGCGACGATCACCATCTCATGCACCTTCTGGTCGTCGAGCATGACTTCCAGCGTCATCTTGTACTGGGCGTGAACGTAACGGCGCAGCCGCTCCTCCGCGCTGATCGGCAGGCGCGAAATCTCGTAGGCCATTGCGTAGCTGGCGCCGAGCATGCGGCCGCAGACGGCCTGGTGGATTTCGACCTTGGAGGCGAAGAAGCGGTAGATGTTGGCCGGCGACATGCCGAGATCGCGGGCAATGTCGGCAACGTTGGTCTTGCCGTAGCCGTAATGCCGGAACAGGCGCTCGGCACAGTCGAGAATGCGCGTCACATTCTCCTGTCTGGCGGGGTCGGCCACGATGTTGGCGGGTTCTGACATGGTGCTTTCGATTTACGAGTGACGAATTTCAATTTTCGTCACTCGTAAATCGAAAGCGGCCCGGAGTCAACGCGGAATCGATATACGCGTACAAAATGGTGACAGATGGTGACAGTTGCGAGGGTGGGCGTGGGTCACACTGACGACTAGCCATTGACGCCTGTGACGTCGTCATCCACGGGCGGAGGAAGGAGCGAAGCGACGCGCGCAGACCCGAGGATCCATTCCGTGACTTATGTCAAAGAATACAACGGCATCAATAGGTTACGCCAATATACATCTGACGTCCACCTGCCAGCTATTCTCAACCGCTGGGACATGGCCGCATGGTCACGGAATGGATCCTAGGGTTTCCGCGACGTCGCTTCGCGACTGCTCCACCCTAGGATGACGATCTCAGAGGCCCTTCGCCATTTCCCTCAACCTGAACTTCTGGATCTTCCCCGTAGACGTCTTCGGAATGTCGGCGAACACCACCGCCTTCGGGACCTTGAAGCGGGCGAGCAACCCACGGCAATGCTCGATGATCTCGGCCTCGGTCGCAACCTTGCCGGGCTTCAGCTCGACATAGGCGACAGGCACCTCGCCCCATTTCTCGTCTGCGCGGGCAACCACTCCGCAAGAGGCGACGGACGGGTGCTTGTAGAGCGCGTCCTCGACCTCGATGGACGAGATGTTCTCGCCGCCTGAGATGATGATGTCCTTGGAGCGGTCCTTGAGCTGGATGTAGCCGTCCGGGTGCATGACACCGAGATCGCCGGAGTGGAACCAGCCGCCGGCAAAAGCCTCGTCGGACGCCTTGCGGTTCTTCAGATAGCCTTTCATAACGATATTGCCGCGGAACATGACCTCGCCGATGGTCTGGCCGTCGGCCGGCGTCTCGACCATCGTCTCGGGGTTCATCACGGTCAACCCTTCCAGCGCGGCGTAGCGCACGCCCTGGCGCGCCTTCTTCGCCGTCCTCGGGCCCTTCTCCAACTCGTCCCACTCATTGTGCCATTCGTTGACGACGGCCGGCCCATAGGTCTCGGTCAGGCCGTAGAGATGGGTGACGGCGAAGCCGGCATCGGCCATGCCGGAAAGCACCGCCTCGGGCGGCGGCGCGGCGGCCGTGTTGAAGGTGACGGTCTGGGCAAACTGGCGCTTGTCCTCGTCTTTCGCGTTGATCAGCACCGACATAACGATCGGCGCGCCGCAAAGATGGGTAACGCGATGGTCGGCGATGGCGTCATAGATCGGCTTTGCCCGTACCCAGCGCAGGCAGACATGGGTGCCGGCCTGCACGGCGAGCGTCCAGGGAAAGCACCAGCCGTTGCAGTGGAACATCGGCAGCGTCCAGAGATAGACGGCGTGCTTGGCCATGCCCGCGTGGATGGTGTTGGTGTAGGCCATCAGGGCCGCGCCGCGATGATGGTAGACGACGCCCTTCGGATTGCCGGTCGTGCCGGAGGTGTAGTTGAGCGAGATGGCGTCCCACTCGTCGTCGGGCATCGACCATGCAAAAGCCTCGTCGCCGCCGGCGACGAAGTCCTCATAGTCGAGCGTGCCGATCCGCTGGCCCTTCGGATAGGGTGCATCGCCGGCGTAGTCGGGGTCGTCATAGTCGATGACCAATGGCTTGGCCTTGGCCGATGCCAGCGCCGCCCTGACCACGCCCGAGAACTCGCGGTCGACGATGAGCACCTTGGTGTCGGCATGGTCGAGCTGGAAGGCGATGACCTCGGCATCGAGGCGGGTGTTCAGCGAATGCAGCACCGCCTTCACCATCGGCACGCCGAAATGCGCCTCCAGCATCGGCGGCGTGTTCGACAGCATCACCGTTACCGTATCCCCCTTGCCGATGCCATGCCTCGACAGCGCCGAGGCGAGCTTCAGCGACCGCCGCCAGAAATCGCGATAAGAGATGCGCTGGCTGCCGTGGATAATGGCGACATGGTCGGGATAGGTCTTGGCCGCCCGCTCAAGGTAGGTGAGCGGCGTCAGCGGCTGGTGGTTGGCGGCGTTCCGTTCGAGATCCTGTTCGTAGGGATTGGCCATCCCATCCTCCCCAAAAGTCTTTTCGAGCTTTCTAACCGCAGGCCCGCGATCATGCCATCCCCCTGAACGACCGGGAAATGCTATGACATGAGTGCTCGGTAGAAGGGCAGCCCCGAACATGCCGGCGCCGGAGGACGAATAACCCAGCCGGCTGGATTTGACTTTTGTCGAGAGCCGTGACTAATGTCAGCCGAGGAGGCGGCATGGCGATCCGACCGGCAGAACAGCTCATCCACAAGGCCGCCTGGCTTTACTATGCGCATGGCCTTCGCCAGGACGAAGTGGCGAACCAGCTCAAGATTTCGCGCGCATCGGTCGCCATGTATCTTCGCAAGGCGCGCGAGACCGGCATCGTCAACATCTCGACCTCGACGCAGCTTTTCACCGACGATGTCATGGCGCGCAGGCTGGAGGACGCCTTCAAGCTCGACGCCGTCTGGATAGCGCCGGAAAACGCCTATGTCGCCGACCCGTCGACCGACATCGCCGTCCTGGCGGCGAGCGTCTTCCTGGAACTGGTGAAGAAGGGCGACCGCATCGGCGTCGCCTGGGGCCGCACGGTCTACACCATCGCCGACATCATGTCCTATGCCGATCTGCAGGACGTCACCGTGGTGCAGCTCTGCGGCAACCTCGGCGCGCCCTATTCATATCGACCCGATCAGTGCACGATGGAGATCGCGCGGCGGCTGAACGCCAAGGGTCTGAATTTTTACGCGCCGCTGGTGCTGTCCACGGAAGAATTGGCAGAGGGCCTGCGCGCCGAGCCGGTGATCCGCGACCAGCTTGCCGGCATCAGCGACTGCGATGTCGCGCTCTATTCCGTCGGCGCCGTGGACGCCGACAGCCATCTGGTCAAATGCGGCGCGCTGACGCCGGCCGAAATGGCCGCGCTCCGCAAGGAAGGCGCGGCCGGCGTCATCGCCGGACAGATCATCGATGCAAGCGGCGAGGCGCTCGACTGCAGCTACAACCGGCGGGTCATTTCCGCCGAGCTCGCCTCGCTGCGCGCCATCGGGAAGCGGCTGATGGTGGTGCAGGAGAACAGCAAGTTCGAGCCGCTGCTGGCCGCAATCGGCGGCGGACTCTGCACGCATCTGGTGGTCGGCGCGCATATGGCGGGGCGCCTTCTCGATCACGCCGGCGCGGTCAGCAAAAAGGCCTCGTAGGAAATCACCCTCGCCGCGTCTGTCATCAAGACGTCGCGGCTTCCTGTTCATGAGCAGACAAAATACGGAATCGGACGGAACGACATGAAGAACCTTTGGAACGACGCCGACGCGGAAAAGATGGTTGCCGACTACGCCAAGCAGGGCGTCCGCCGCGACCTTGCGCTGCGCGTCTACACGACCCGCCTGCTCGGCGGAGAGCCGCGGCTGGTGCTGCATGGCGGCGGCAATACCTCCTGCAAGACCAAGGCCACTGATCTGGTCGGTGACGAATGGGACGTGCTTTGCGTCAAGGGCAGCGGCTGGGACATGGCCGTCATCGAGCCGCAAGGCTTGCCGGCGGTGAAGATGGGCGCGCTGCTCAAGGCGCGCGCGCTGGACACGCTCTCCGACGAGGACATGGTGGCGCTGCAGCGTTCCAATCTCATCGACCCCGCCTCGCCGAATCCATCGGTCGAGACACTCCTGCACGCCTTTCTGCCGCTTAAATTCGTCGACCATACGCATTCAACCGCGATCCTTGCCATCGTCGACCAGGAGAACAGCAAGGCGCTGGTGAAGACGGTGTTCGGCGACAAAATGGGCTACGTGCCCTATATCAAACCGGGCTTCGAGCTCGCCAAGGTCGCGGCGGACGTTTTTGACGCCGACCCCAGCGTCGAAGGCCTGATCCTCGACAAGCACGGCATCTTCACCTTCGGCGACGATGCCAAGCAGGCCTATGACCGCATGATCCACTATGTGACCATCGCCGAGGACTATATCGCCAAGAACGGCAAGCCGCAGGCGACCAAGGCGGCGCTGCCGGTAAAGCTCGCCAAGGCGAGCGACATCGCGCCGACTCTGCGCGGCGCTGTCGCAGTGGCGCGCGGCGAAGGCCGCTTCGACCGCATGATCAGCGATTTCCGCACCTCGGATGCGATCGTCGATTTCATCAATTCGGCCAGGATCGCCGAGCTGGCCGGACGCGGCGTGTCGACGCCCGATCTTTCGATCCGCATCAAGACCGGACCGATGGCGGTCCCGGCTCCCGACGCCGACAAGCTCGGCGACTACAAGGCCGCCGTCCGCAGCCATGTCGAGGCTTTCGCCAAGGACTACCGCGCCTATTTCGAGACCAACGACGCGCTGGATGACGTCAAGCGCACCATGCTCGACCCGATGCCGCGGCTGACATTGGTGCCGGGCCTCGGCATGTTCGGCCACGGCCGCACGCTGAAGGACGCGAAAATCGCCTCCGATGTCGGCGAGATGTGGATCGAGGCGGTGCGCGGCGCGGAAGCCATCGGCAACTTCCAGCCGCTCTCCAAGGCCGACCTCTTCCCGCTCGAATACTGGTCGCTGGAGCAGGCCAAGCTCGCCTCGAACAAGCCGAAGCCGCTGACCGGCCAGGTGGCGTTGATCACCGGCGGCGCCGGGGCGATCGGCGCCGCGACGGCGAAGCTGTTCGCCGCAAACGGTGCGCATGCGGTCATCGTCGATCTCGATCCGGCCAAGGCCGCGGAAGCGGCAAAGGCGGCGGGTAACAATTCGATCGGGGTCGGCGCCGACATCACCAGCCCGGCCGAGGTGCGCGCCGCCTTCGACAAGGCGGTCGCGGTCTATGGCGGCGTCGACATCCTGGTCTCGAATGCAGGCGCGGCCTGGGAAGGCCGGATCGGCGAAATCGACGACGCGCTGCTGCGCAGGAGCTTCGAGCTCAACTTCTTCGCCCACCAGTCGGCGGCGCAGAACGCGGTGCGCATCATGCTCGAACAGGGCACGGGCGGCGTGCTGCTGTTCAACACCTCCAAGCAGGCGGTCAATCCCGGGCCGAAATTCGGCGCCTACGGCCTTCCCAAGGCGGCGACGCTGTTTTTGTCGCGCCAGTATGCCCTGGACTACGGCGCCTACGGCATCCGCTCGAACGCGGTCAACGCCGACCGCATCCGGTCCGGGCTTTTGACCGACGCCATGATTGCCAGCCGCTCGGGCGCGCGCGGTGTCTCGGAAAAGGAATACATGTCCGGCAATCTGCTCGGCCAGGAAGTGACGGCCGACGACGTGGCGCAAGCCTTCCTGCATCAGGCACTGGCCGAACGCACCACGGCCGACGTGACGACGGTGGACGGCGGCAATATTGCCGCGGCGCTGCGCTGAAGAAACAAGGAGATCTCCCTGAGCGGCCCGTCGCTTTCCCAGAACGACGGACCACTCTCTCCGTGTCGCGACCCAGGTCAGGACTGAAGCCCATTTCACGTCTGCTGGAAAACTGCTCCAACCGGTCAAAATCCGCGCAAATCTTTTGCTTATTGCTCGAACAGCTTTAAGGGGGTGCCTTGCCCCTCGCTTGCGGGACACAAAGCTGGAGCCGCTATGCAAACCAGGGAAGTGCCTTATTTCAGCCAGTGGGAATCGCCCGGCATGACTCTGCCGCTGTTGGCGGAGGGACCATCGGCTCTGCACCGCGACCCGCTGTGGCGCAATTCCGGAGCCGAAACGATTGAGGATTATGCACGCTGGGCCGTGAATGTCTGCGGCATGGCCTGCCTGAAGATGATCCTTGCCGCGCGCGGCGAAATTCATCCGACGCTTGAGCTCGCCCGCGCCTGCACGGCCTATGGCGGCTATGTCGTCAATGAAGGCGACGGTACGATCAAGGGGCTGATCTACGAGCCCTTCGTCCGGTTCGTGCGCGAACGTTTCGGCCTGTTCGCCGAGACGATGACGAATGTCGATGCGGCCACGGTGCCCGGTCTGCTTTGCAAGTGGCGCTACTTCATCGCCTCGGTTCATCCAGGCATCCGCTGGCCCGAGCGCGAGCCGCCGTCGAAAGGCGGGCATCTGGTACTGGTGACGGCCGCCTCGCCAGGCGAAATCCGCTTCCACAACCCTTCGGGACACGTCAGGCAGAGCCAGGCGGACGTCACGCTACCGCTCGCCAGTTTCGACCGCTTTTTTGCCCGGCGCGGCATCGCCGTCGGTTTCTGATCCTTGAGCATTGTGGAGATGTCGATGGCCGAAAAAAGACTGCGTATTGGCGTGCTCTTTGGCGGGCGGTCCGCCGAGCACGACGTGTCGGTGCTTTCGGCGAACAATGTCATGGGCGCGCTGGAGCCGGGGAAGTACGATGCCGTTCCGATCTTCGTCACCCGCGAAGGGCAATGGCTGCTCAGCCGCTTCGAGGACGGCGCGCTGGCGACACCGTCGAACGGAGCGGAGGTCTGTCTGGTGCCCGGCGGGCATGGCCGAATGCTGGCCGTTCCGGCCGAAGGGCCGCCTTACGAGTTGCCCGCGATCGACATTCTGTTTCCCGTCCTGCACGGTCTCCATGGCGAGGACGGCGCCGCGCAAGGACTGGCGGAGGTGGCGCGCGTGCCGCTTGCCGGCTGCGGCATTCTCGGTTCGGCCACGGCGCTCGACAAGGATATCGCCAAGCGGTTACTGAAGGCGGCCGGCCTGCCCACGGCACGGTCCAGCACCATCCTGCCCGAGGCCGCGCCTGGCTTCGCGGAGATCGAGCAGGCGCTCGGACTCCCGGTCTTCATCAAGCCGGCCCGCCAGGGCTCTTCCGTCGGCGTCAGCAAGGTCTCCGACGAAACGGGCTATCAGGCAGCGCTCGCCGAAGGCTTCAGGCACGACGGCAAGCTGCTGGCGGAGGAATTCATCCGCGGCCGCGAGATCGAATGCAGCGTGCTTGAGGACACGGAAGGTGGCCTCTTCGTCTCCCGTCCCGGCGAGATCGTGCCGTCCGAAAGCCACGGCTTCTACAGCTATGACGCCAAATATATCGATAAGGATGGAGCAGCACTTAAGGTGCCCGCCGAACTGCCCGAGACGATCGAAGGCGAGATCCGCGAGACGGCGGCGAAGGCGTTTCGCGCGCTGGGTTGCGACGCGATGGCGCGCGTCGACTTCTTCGTGAGACCGGACATGACGCTCCTGATCAACGAGCTCAACACCATTCCGGGCTTCACCGACATCAGCATGTACGCCAAGGCAATGGCGGCAAGCGGCATCAGCTACCCGGAAGTCATCGACCGGCTGGTGGCGCATGGGCTGGCGCGTGCCGCCCGATCTACCTGAGCGACTCCGGGAATAAAAAGAGCGGCCCGAGAGCCGCTCTTGCCTTCAGGCGCGTGGCCTACTTGGCGTTGGGGTTCGGCATCCAGGCCGGCATGGCGACATCGGCATGGGCGAACTGCGGCAGCTTGGCCGACAGGTCTTCCATGTTCTTGATGTCCTTGTCGATAAGTTCCTTCTGGGTGATCAGCGTCGGCGGCACGATGACGTTGTGGCCGGGATCCTCGCCGGCGAGCAGTTGCGCCAGCGCGCGCACCGAGACCTGGCCGACGACTGCCGGGTTGGTGGCGGCGGTGGCGGCCCAGGCGCTGTCCGGCTCGCGCATCGCGGCGATGTCGGACGTCGATATGTCGGCTGAGTAGATCTTGATGCCCTTGTTCAGGCCGGCTTCGTCGACGGCGATCTTCACCCCCTTGGCGAACTCGTCGTAAGGCGCGAACATCACCTTGATATCGGGATGCGCCTGCAGCACCGAGCGCGCCTGGTTGGCGACGGAATTGGCGATCGGATTGTCGAGCGTGCCGAACATGGCGACCTCGCTGATGCCGGAATGTTTCTTCTTCACGTCGACCCAGGTTTCGTTGCGGCGGTCGAGCGGGGCGATGCCGGCGACATAGACATAGCCGGCTTTCCAGGCGTCGCCATTGTCCTTGACCGCCTGTTCGAGCGCGAGTCGCGCGAGATCGCGGTCGGACTGCTCGATCTGCGGGATCTTCGGGTTCTCGACATTGACGTCGAAGGCGACGACCTTGATGCCCGCGTCGACGGCGCGCTGGGCGGCGTCCTTCATCGATTCCGTCAGGCCGTGCTGGATGATGATGCCCTGCACGCCGAGCGCGATCGCCTGGTCGACCATGTCGGCCTGGAGCGCTGCGTCCTGGCGGCTGTCCAGCACGCGCAGATCGACGCCGAGCGCCTTGGCCTGCGCCTCGACGCCGGAGAGATAGGCCTGGAAGAAGTCACCGGTGGAGAGATAGCGCACCAGCGCGATCTTGACGCCCGGCTTGTCGAATGGCGCCGGACGGTCCGCCGCCAATGCTGTGCCCTGCATGAGCAGCGCCGCGCCCGCGAGGCCGAGTGCGGCCTTCCCTAAAAGTCTCCTTGTGATGCTCACTTCGTCTTCCTCCGTTTTGTTCTCAATGCCCCGGTCGAAACTATCTCTTGCCCCTGCCGGAAAGGGCGAAGGTGAAGACAAGGGCGACGACGAGAACCGCGCCCTTGACGAAATCCTGCGTGTAGTAAGGGGCGTTCATCATCGTCAGGCCCTGCAGCAGGACGCCGACGAACACCGCGCCGACGGCCGTGCCGAAAGCGTTCGGCTTGGCGGCGCCGAGCACCGCGTAGCCGATAAGCGCCGCCGCTACTGCGTCGAGCAGCAAATTATTACCCGAGGCGATATCGCCGCGTCCAAGCCGGGCAGCGAGCAAAATCCCGCCGATCGAGGCAAAAACTCCCGAAATGACATAGGCCCAGATCTTGTATGCCTTGACAGGCGCGCCGGCCAGTTCGGCGGCGCGTTCGTTGCTGCCGACGGCATACATCATGCGGCCGAAGCGGGTGTATTCGAGGAAGAACCAGATGAGCGCGGCGAGCACGACCAGCACCACCACCGAGACCGGGATCAGGTTCGGAATGAAGAAGTCGATGCGGTGGCGGCCGAGCGCCAGGAAGGCTTCCGAGAACTTGCCGTTGGCGACCGAGCCGTCGGGCATCGTCATGCCGGTGGCGATCGAGCGGCCTTCGGTCGGAATGCGTTGCAGGCCGAGCAGCAGGAACATCATGCCGAGCGTCGCGAGCAGATCCGGCACGCGCATGTAGACAATGAGCCAGCCGTTGATGAGGCCGACGACCGCGCCGATCACGAGGCAGGCGATGACGGCGACGACGGCGTTCTGCTCCAGCACAACCATGGCATAGGAAGCCGCCATCATGGCGCTGGTGGCGACCGAGCCGATCGACAGATCGAAGCCGCCGACGACAAGTGTCGCGGTGACGCCGAGTGCCAGCACGCCGGTGATGGCGACCGACTGGAAGATGAAGACGGCGCTTTGCGGCGAGGCGAAGCCGTCGGCGGCGATCGCGAAATAGGCGATCAGCCCGACCAGCAGGATGATGAAACCATAGCGGATCGCATAGTCGCGCAATGTTATCGAACGCCCCCGCGCTGCTGCCCTCTCCGCCAAACTGGAACTCATGCCTGCACTCCAAGTCTCGTCATCCATACGATCTCACGCCGCGCTGGTGAGCGGCCCGCCGGCCACCTCAGCCAGCAGCCGATCGAGATCGATGTCATCGTTCCTGTGCTCGCCGACGATCGCGTGCTCCGACATCACCAGGATGCGGTCGGCGGTCTCCAGGGCCTCGTCGATCTCGGTGACGAAGAGCAGTGTGGCGCGGCCATCGGCGCTCGCCCTGAGCTTGGTTGCGATGTCGCGCCGAGCCGAGATATCGACGCCCTGGAACGGCTCGTCGAGGATGAACAGGCGCGAGGCCTGCGACATCCAGCGCGCCACCATCACCTTCTGCTGGTTGCCGCCCGAAAGCGCGGAAAGCTCGTCCTTCTCGGAGCGGCAGACGATGCCGAGCTCGTCGATCTGGCGGCGTGCGGCAGCCCGCTCTGCCCGCTTCTTCATGACGCCGAAGCCGGACATGCGCTTGAGAAACGGCAGGCTGATGTTGCGTTCGATGTTGAAGCCGCCGACGATGCCGCTCATCGCGCGGTCCTTGGCCACAAGGAAGACGCCGGCAGCGATCGCCTCGCGCGCGGATCCCGGTGCGTAGGGCTTGCCGTCCATATGCATGGTGCCGGCGAGCGGCCTGCGCACGCCGAACAAAGTTTCGGCGAGCGCCGTCTTGCCGACGCCGACCAGGCCGGTGATCGCCACCACCTCCCCAGCGCCGAGCGTCATCGAGATCGGTCTGGCGCCGGGCGCCAGCTGCAGGCCTTGGGCGGTGAAGACCGCGCGCGCCGAGCTTCTGGCAATGACGCGGTCGAGCAGTATCTTGCGGCCGAGCATGGCATTGACCGCGCCCTCATAGTCGAGCGGCTTCCGGTCGAACACGCCGGAGACGACGCCGTCACGCATCGAGACGATGCGGTCTGCCAAGCGCCTGATGTCGGACATGCGATGCGAGATATAGAGCATCGCGACACCCTGCCCGCGCAGCCTGTCGATCAGCGCAAACAGCCGGTCGGCCTCGGCGCTCGACAGCGAGGAGGTCGGCTCGTCGAGGATCAGCACTTTCGGCTGGTGCGCCATGGCGCGGGCAATCGCGACCATCTGACGATCGGCGAGCGAGAGGTCCGCGACACGTGCCTTAAGATCGAGCGTAAGCCCCATGCGGTCGGCGACGGTCCTGGCTTCGACGCGGACATTGGCGGGCTTGAACAGCAGCGATGCACCCTTGCCGCTCAGCCGGTCGAGGGTCAGGTTGGTGGCGACGTCGAGATCGGCGACAACGCCGTCATTGATGTTCTGATGAACGGTGACGACGCCGGCGCGGATCGCTTCTGCCGGCGAGCCGGGATCGAAGGCCTGGCCGGCGAGCCGCATCGTGCCGCCGCCGCGCGCGTAGACGCCGCTGACGATCTTGACCAGGGTGGATTTGCCGGCGCCGTTGGCGCCCATCAGCACGGTGACCTCGCCCGCATAGAGATCCAGCGCGATGCCGCCAAGCACTTCGTTCTGGCCGAAGGATTTCCTCAGGCCGCCCACACGGAACACGGCATCTGCGCCCATTCGTTCCTCCCTGATCCATGACGCTATGGGCTCACTCGGCAATTGTCAACACGATTGACAATTGCCAGAGCGCTGCCTAGCTTGGCCCGGCCGCCATGGCTCCGTTATCGTGGGACACCACGCGCAGGAGGGAGAGGATGACCGGGAAGTTCGAAGCATTGTCGGTGGAGACGCTGCCGCAGCGCCTCGGCGAGACCACGGCGCTGACCGAGCGCATTGGCAAGGACGCCGGCCACTGGAAAGTACGCGAGGTCGGCGACGGCAATCTGAACCTCGTTTTCATCGTCGAGGGCGACCAGGGCGCGGCGGTGGTCAAGCAGGCGCTGCCCTATGTGCGCCTGGTCGGCGACAGCTGGCCGCTGCCTTTGAAGCGCGCTTTCTTCGAGTATCACGCGCTGACGAGGCAACAGCGCCGAGCGCCAGGCTCGGTGCCGGCGATCTATTATTTCGACGAGGACCAGGCGCTTATTGTCATGGAGTATCTGGCGCCGCCCTACATCATCCTGCGTCGCGCGCTGATCGACGGCCGCGAGCTGCCGAACATTGCGCGCGACATCGGCCTGTTCATGGCCCGCACGCTGTTCCGCGGCTCGGACCTCTCAATGCCGACAAAAGAGCGCAAGGCCGATCTCGCGCTGTTCGCCGACAATGTCGAGCTCTGCGACATCACCGAGAACCTGGTGTTCTCCGATCCCTATTTCGACGCCGAGATGAACCGGCACACCAGCCCGCAGCTCGACCGCCTGGTGGCCGAATTGCGCGCCGACCGCGACCTC
The DNA here is from genome assembly GCF_029625845.1 of Mesorhizobium sp. WSM4898. Taxonomy (NCBI): domain Bacteria; kingdom Pseudomonadati; phylum Pseudomonadota; class Alphaproteobacteria; order Hyphomicrobiales; family Phyllobacteriaceae; genus Mesorhizobium; species Mesorhizobium sp. WSM4898. The sequence goes on from NZ_JARTVQ010000004.1 coordinate 474,679, forward strand.
AAGGTCGAGGCGCAGCGGCTCAAGCACCTATTCGCCGCCAATGCCGAAACACTGCTGCATGGCGACCTGCATTCCGGTTCGATCATGGTGACCGACACCGAGACCCGGATGATCGATCCGGAATTCGCCTTCTACGGCCCGATCGCCTTCGACGTCGGCATGCTGCTCGCCAATTTCTGGATGGCCTTCTTCTCGCAGCGGGGCCATGAGCAGAAAGGTAGCCGGGATTCGATGCGCGCCTACCTGCTTAAGGTCACGGCCGAGAGCTGGGCGGTGTTCCGCGCCGAGTTTTCGCATTTGTGGCGAACCGAGCGCACCGGCATCCTCTACCAGAAGAGCCTGTTCGAGGATCAGGGCGACCTGCTCGGTTCCGAACAGGCGCTCGACCACATGCTTTCCGGCATCTGGACCGACCTGCTCGGCTTCGCCGGCATCGAGGTGCACCGACGTATCCTCGGTCTCGCCCACAATGCCGATTTCGAGACCATTGCCGACGCAGACCTTCGCGCCAAATGTGAAGCAAAGGCGCTGCGCTTCGGCCGCCACATCGCCGTGAACCGGCGTCAGATCCACAGCATCGACGAGGTCAACGCATTGGCCGCGCTGGTCGAACAGGAGAAGAGCCTTTGAACGTCGGCGAACGCCACTATCGTACAATTTGGCTCAGCGACGACAAACGCTCGGTCGAGATCATCGACCAGCGCTGGCTGCCGCATGAGTTTCGCGTCGAGACGATCGGAACGGTTCCCGGCATCGCCACCGCGATCCGCGACATGTGGGTGCGCGGCGCGCCGCTGATCGGCGTCACCGCCGCCTACGGCGTCGCCATCCAGATGACCGACGATCCCTCGGACGAAGCGCTCGACGCGGCGTGGGAGACGCTGCACAAAACGCGACCGACGGCGATCAACCTGCGCTGGGCGCTGGACGAGATGCGGCGTTTTCTGAAGCCGCTGGCGCCGGGAGAGCGCGCCGAGGCCGCCTACCGGCGCGCCGCCGAGATCGCAGACGAGGATGTCGGGCTCAATCGCGCCATCGGCGAGAACGGGCTTGCCATCATCAAGGAGATCGCGGCGAAAAAGAAGCCTGGCGAGGCGGTCAACATTCTCACCCATTGCAATGCCGGTTGGCTGGCGACGGTCGACTACGGCACCGCCACGGCGCCAATCTATCTGGCGACGGAAGCCGGCATTCCGGTCCACGTCTATGTCGACGAGACCAGGCCGCGCAACCAGGGCGCCCAGCTGACCGCCTGGGAAATGGCCGGCCACGGCGTGCCGCACACGCTGATCGTCGATAACGCCGGCGGGCATCTGATGCAGCATGGCGACATCGACATGGTGATCGTCGGCACCGACCGCACGACGGCCAATGGCGACGTCTGCAACAAGATCGGCACCTATCTCAAGGCTTTAGCCGCCGCCGACAACGACGTCCCTTTCTATGTCGCGCTCCCCTCGCCCACCATCGACTGGACGGTCGCCGACGGGCTTGCGGAAATCCCGATCGAGGAGCGCGCGAGTGACGAGGTTTCGCTGGTGTGGGGTAGGACGGCCGACGGCAAGGTCGCGCAGGTGCGCGTCTCGCCCGACGCAACGCCGGCGGCAAACCCCGCCTTCGACGTGACGCCGGCTCGGCTGGTGACAGGGCTGATCACCGAGCGCGGCGTGGCGAAGGCTTCGCGCGAGGCGCTGAAGGCAATGTTTCCCGAGCGCAGCTAATCTTCGCCCGGTGCTCTCGGCCGTGCTCACGCCGCACAACTATCATGAGAGCGCCGAGCACCGCCGCTTCTCCCACGAGCATTTTTTGGTGAAGGGCAAGGAAGCGGCGAAGGCCTGCGTCGAAATCCTTGCCGCGCGCGAGCGGATCGCTGCTTAGACTCGACTCGGGCCGGATTTCAGCCCTGCAACAAGAATTGCGGCCGAAAGGGCTTCAAAAGGTTGCGGTAGGTCAGAAATCCGGCCAGAAGCAACGGGGCCGCCCGCCCGGGCCGGCCTTTTCAAACACGGGCTCGAACCAGATACGGGAGACTATTCGTTGGCTCGCATCACACTGAGACAATTGCTCGACCATGCCGCCGAACAAGGCTATGGCGTGCCTGCCTTCAACATGAACAACATGGAACAGGGCCTCGCCATCATGGAGGCGGCCGAGGAGACCAAGTCGCCGGTCATCCTCCAGGCGAGCCGCGGGGCGCGCGCCTACGCCAACGATGTGGTGCTGGCCAAGCTGATCGACGCGCTGGTCGAGATTCACCCCGACATTCCGGTCTGCATGCATCTCGACCACGGCAACAACGAAGCGACCTGCGTCACCGCGATCCAGTACGGCTTCACCTCGGTGATGATGGACGGTTCGCTGAAGGAAGACGGCAAGTCGCCGGCCGACTACGCCTATAATTCAGGCATCACGCGCCGCGTCGTCGATATGGCGCATTGGGGCGGTGTCTCGGTGGAAGGCGAGATCGGCGTGCTCGGCTCGCTGGAGAGCGGCGGCGGCGAGCAGGAGGACGGCCACGGCGTCGAAGGCGCCATCAGCCACGATCAGTTGCTTACAGACCCGGTGCAAGCCGAGCAGTTCGTGCGCGACACCCATGTCGATGCGCTGGCGGTGGCCATGGGCACCAGCCACGGCGCCTACAAATTCTCGCGCAAGCCGGATGGCGCGGTGCTGGCGATGAACGTGATCGAGGAGATCCATCGCCGCCTGCCCAACATGCATCTGGTCATGCACGGCTCGTCATCGGTGCCGGAGGAGCTGCAGGAGATCATCAACAAATATGGCGGCCAGATGAAGCCGACCTGGGGCGTGCCGGTGGAAGAGATCCAGCGCGGCATCAAGCACGGCGTGCGCAAGATCAACATCGACACCGACAACCGCATGGCGCTGACCGGCGCGATCCGCAAAGTGCTGACCGAGAACCCTTCCGAGTTCGATCCGCGCAAATATCTGACGCCGGCCATGGCGGCGATGAAGAAGCTCTGCAAGGAACGCTTCGAGCAGTTCGGCACTGCCGGCAACGCGCCGAAGATCAAGCCGATCCCGTTGTCGGAAATGGCCAAGCGTTACAAGGCCGGCAGCCTCGACCCGAAGTTCGGCTGAGCCACCTCCTCCCGCGACCGGGTTCCAGCCGGTCGCGGGAGCATCCCCGCCCTCCCACGGCACCAATTCCGCGAACCTGACGTCATTGGCATTGGCCAAGGAACCATCCATGGCCGAGCTTAGTTGTGTCCTGACGCAATGGAGGGTGCGCCGACCGGCGTCGCCGACGGGAAATGCTCGAGCCGCTCTGCTGCGACATGCCGCTTCATCCGACCTGGCCGGATCTCGTTGCGCGGCTGTTGCTGACGCTGGTCGCGGGCTTCCTCATCGGCTTGAATCGCGAGGCACGCGGCCATTCCGCCGGCCTGCGGACGACCATCCTGGTCGGCCTCGCGGCTTGCGTCGCCATGGTCCAGGCCAACATGCTGCTCGACGTTGCCGGCAAGGGACCGGCCTCATTCGTGCGCATGGATGTGCTGCGCTTTGCGCTCGGCGTGCTCACCGGCGTCGGCTTCATCGGCGGCGGCGCCATCCTCAGGCGCGGCGATCTCGTCACCGGAGTGACCACCGCCGCCACCATGTGGATCATGACGATGATCGGGCTGGCCTTCGGCGGCGGCCAGTTCGGCCTCGGCGCGATTGCTACAGCATTGACGCTGGTGACGCTGCAGGCCCTGAAGTGGGTCGATCTCAAGATCCCGCGCGACCATAAGGCGATCCTTGCGGTCTCATGGCCGAAGACAGCCCCGCCCGACCTCCAGGAGATCGTACGGCCGCTCGGATACGATGCCCGCTTCGTTGGCATGGAGCACGATGCCGACCGCGACCGCTTCGTGTTTTCCTTCCAAGTCAAATGGCGGCAGCCAGATGCAGTCGAGCCGTCAACTGAGGTGCTGGCGCTGGTCGGCCAACACTGCGAGATCGAGCGGTTTGAATTGATCAGCGAGAAAGCGCCCTGATCAGCGTCAGAAGGGTGGCGAACCTATTCGGCTGCGCTTGGCGTTTCCGAATCCGGGCGAACAAGCTTGATGTCCGCTCCCGCCGCCCAGGCGCCGATGTCCTCCCGGCGCAGCGCCGCCGCCATCATGTCGGGAAAGTGGTCCGGCGTGCAGGCGAAGACCGGGACGCCCAACGCCGCGACCGAGCCGGCCATGGAGGAGTCGTAGCCGGGACGGCCCTGGTCGGTGAGCGCCAGGAGCACAACGACATTGACGCCCGACCGCACCAGCGCAGCCAGCCGACGAAGCAGTTGGTGACCGTTGCCGCCTTCGTAGAGGTCTGTGATGAGGACGAAATGCGCCTTGGTCGGCCGCTCGATGCGCTCGGCGCAATAAGCGACCGCCTGGTTGATGTCGGTTCCGCCGCCGAGCTGGACGCCGAACAGCACCTCGACCGGATCGCTGAGCTCGTCGGTCAGATCGACGATCGCGGTGTCAAAGCAGACCAGCTTGGTGCGCACGACCGGCAAGGAGGCCATCACGGCCGCGAAGATCGAGGCGTAGATGACCGAACTTGCCATCGAGCCGGACTGATCGACGCAGAGCGTCACTTCGTCGAGGTCGACCAGCCGACGCTGGCGGCGCATGAAGCCGACGAGCTTTTCCGGCACCACGGTCTTGTGGTCTGGCTGGTAGTGGCGAAGGTTCGCCGCGATCGTGCGCGGCCAGTCGATGTCGCGCTGCCGCGGCCGGTTGGTGCGCCTTGAACGGTCGAGCGCGCCGCGGATCGCCTCGGCGGTCTTCTGCTCGAGACGCTGCATCAGCTTGGCGACGATGTCGGAAATGATCGAGCGGGCAATGTCCTTGGTCTTTTCCGGCATCGCCGAGCGCAACGAGACCAGATCGGCAACGAGATTGACGTCGGCCTCGATCGCCTTGAGGAATTCCGGCTCCATCAGCATCTGCTTCAGGTTCAGGCGCTCGAAGGCGTCCTTCTGCACGACCTGGACCACCTGCTCGGGGAAGAAGGAGCGGATATCGCCCATCCATTGCGCGACGCGCGGCGCCGAGCGGCCAAGCCCGCCGCGCCGCTTGCGCGGATCGCCGGCGTGGCCGCTGCCGTCGCCGTAGAGCGCATCGAGGGCTGCCGAAAGCCGCCGGTCCTCCTGCGACAGCGCCGAGGAGGACTCATCGTCGGCGCCGATCGCCAGGCGCCAACGGCGCTCCCGCGTCCCTTCGATCGGGTGAAGATCGGGTCCGACCGTTTCATCATCCATGGTTGAGCTCCCCCGTGAGCAGCTTGCCGAGGAGACCAAAATGCCGGCGCCAGGCCTCGCCGCCATCGGGTGCCGGCGTCAGTCCGGCGGGCAGGCTCGCCCTGCGGCCGAGCACGGCCTCGATCAGGCGGCGGCGCTCCATGCTGTCGAGATTGGAAAATACGCGGCGCAGCAAAGGCAGATGCGCAACGAAGGCGTCCTCGTCGAGCGATGCCAGCCAGGAATCGACAGCGCCGCGCAGCCCCTCGTCATAGATCAGCCTCTGGCCGGCGCCGCTGAAGAAGCCTTCGAAAAAGGCGGCGGCATCGATGACCGGCGTTCCGGGCGACAGCCGCTTTGCCAAAAGGCCGGCCGTGGCCTCGACCGAGAGGTGCCCGGCCTCGTAGAGCAGATGTGCGGCGCAGCCAGCAACGAGCGCCGTCGAGCGCGATGAATCGAGCACGGCCGCAAGGCCGTTCCGCCAGGCATCCAGGACATGCTCGTCCGGTTCGACCAGCCTGATCGCCTCGTCGGCCTTGCGCAGCGCCGCCATCAGCGCTGCGGCGGCCTGCGCGTCGAGATCGCGCGCGGCGTAAGGCAGCGCGATCGCGCCTTCGATGACCAACCGCTCCAAGAGGCCGGCAAGCCGCTGCGTCTCGGTTTTGCGCGCTTCGCCATAGCGGATGATGTCGGCAAGTGGGGGCACCGACGCAAGGAGCTCCAGGCATTCGCTGCTATGCGCCGCCTTCTCCTCGAGCGCGGCGAGGCCGGCCGCGGACGCCTCGCTCAAGGCGGCGGTGATCGCGCTTTGCACCAGCGTGGCCAGAGCATCGAGCGTCGAAGCGGCGCCGATCATCTGGACAAGCCGGCCGTTGGCGGCCTTCTCGATGGTCGGTCCGTAAATCAGGTTTTCGACCAGGCGCACGGCGTATTCCGGCTGCCAGGCCAGCAGCCAGCGCTCGCGGAACGTGCCGCGGCTGCGGCCGACATCCGTCAGCCTGCCCCAGTTCACGCCGAGCACGTTCAGCCGGTGCAGAAGCGTCGACCGAAAGAGACCGCTCTCGCTGCGCAGGTCGATGGAGAGCTCGCGCTCCAGTGCTTCAGGCTTGAGCCGCGCGGCCTTCTGGTTGCGCTGCAAATCATCGATCAGCGGCGCGAGCGGCGTGTCGGCTGGAATCTCGCCGACATCGGCGCCGAGCAGCAGCTCGGCCTCGACCATCTTCCACAGCAAGGCCTCGCCGTTGAAGAGCGCCGCGATCGAGGCCTCACGCAGTTCCTCGAAACCCGGTTTCGGGCGCTCGCGTATGGCGGCAAGCGCCCGCGCCAGACGCTCCGCCTCGATCAGCGAGGCGGTCGAAATTATATGGCCCTTGGCCCTGAGAACCGAAGCGATCCGCGCGAGCCACAGCACCGAAGCGTCATCCTGCCCGCGCGTCTGCCACAGGTGCTTGCTCCAGCCCGGCGCGACGACACCGGCGCCGTAGCCATAGCCCAGCGCCAGCCGCGGTCCGGTCCATGGCGCGAAGGTCATGGCGGTCTTGCGCCGGCCGATGCCTTTGAGCAGTGCCTGGTCGCTCTTTTGCGGATGCGCAGCTTGCAGGGCGGGCACATGCCACGCGCCGCAAACGACGGCCAGCGGCCCGTCGATTTCTTTGCGCGCAGCGGCGATCTCCAGCCGCATATGCGCCTCGCGCATGGCCTCGAACTTGCCAATGGACGTCTCGCCGTCGCGCAGCGTCGTCATCGCGTCGGCGATGGCAGCAAAGATCGGCCCGGGTGCGGGATTCTGCTCAATGATATCGGACCACCAGCTTTCGCCGTCCTCATAGCCGGCGGCGCGCGCCAAAGTGCCGATCGGATCAAGGATCCGTGAGCTTGCTTCGCTCTGCTTTTCGGTGGCCTCCGGTTCGTCCGCATCGGCGTCGGTCGAACCCTCGGGTCCGTGCTCGGCAAGCCGCGCGGCGGACGGCAAGTCGATGAAACGCAGCGCCGCCTTGTTGGCGACAGCCCACAGCGCCGCCTGATATTCGGGAGAGAATTCGGGGAAGGGCCAGAAGCGCGTCGCGGCGGGATCGTCCTCGGGGTAGCAAAGCAGTGCCACCGGCGGCTTCATGTCCGGGCTGGCAAGCAGGGGCAGCAAGGGCGAGGCATCCACCGGCCCCTCGATCAGCACGGCGGCCGGCTGCAATTCCTGCAACGCTCTAACCAGGCTCGCGGCGGAGCCCGGCCCATGATGGCGAATGCCGAAATAGCTGATGCCGCCTTGCGTCATGGCTCAGATGGCCGCGTTGAGCGCCGCGTAATAACCGGCGTAGTCCGGCCGCTTCTTCAGCACCGTCTCCAAATATTCCTCAAGCACGACCTTGTCCTGGACCGGGTCCTTGACGATGGCGCCGACCAGGCTTGGCGCCAGGCCTTCGGCGTGGAGCTTGCCGCGGTCGAACCAGGCCGCCTGGCTGAGGCCGCTGATCATCGTGGCGATCGCCTCGGCGGTGGAGAGCGAGCCCGACGGCGTCTTCAGCGTCACCTTGCCGTCGGCGGTCGCGCCGGAGCGCAGCTCGCGGAAGATGGTCAGCACGCGCGCGATCTCCTCGCCGACATTTTTCGGCACCGGCAGGTCCAGTCCGCCGGCCATCTCGCCGACGCGCCGGGACACGATCGAGACCTCTTCCGCCATGTCCTCCGGCAGCGGCAGCACCACGACATTGAAACGGCGCTTCAGCGCCGAGGAGAGTTCGTTGACGCCCTTGTCGCGATTGTTCGCGGTGGCGATGATGTTGAAACCGCGCTGCGCGTAAATCGAGGTGTTCAGCTCCGGCACCGGCATCATTTTTTCGGACAGCACGGTGATCAGCGTGTCCTGCACGTCGGAGCCCATTCGCGTCAGTTCCTCCAGGCGGCAGAGCTTGCCTTCCTGCATGGCGCGGTAGAGCGGCGTCGGCACCAGCGCCTCCTGGCTCGGCCCCTTTGCCAAGAGCTGCGCATAGTTCCAGCCGTAGCGGATCTGATTCTCATCGGTGCCGGCCGTGCATTGCACGATCAGCGTCGAGTTTCCCATGATGGCGCCGGCGAGATGTTCCGAGACCCAGGATTTTGCCGTTCCCGGCACGCCGAGCAGGAGCAGCGCCCGGTCGGTCGCGAGCGTCGCCACCGCGGTTTCCATCAATTGCCGACGTCCGACATATTTCGGGGTGATAAGCGTGCCGTCGCCCGCCTTGCCACCCATCAGGTAAGTGAGGACGGCCTTGGGCGACAGGCTCCAGCCGGCAGGCTTCTGGCGGTCGTCGTCGCGCGCGAGCGCCTGCAGTTCGGAGGCATAGACCTGCTCGGCCGGAAGGCGGATGGCTGCGTTCATGCGATCTTCTCCGGGTTCATCATCTCTCGGATTGCGAAGGGTTTCCGGCCAGCGCCGCATTGAGCCGCAGCAGGCCGAGGGATGGGGAAGCGGGCGACAGGCCGGCGGCGATCACCTCGTCGATCAATTTTTCCGCCGCCTCCGGATTGGCCAGAAAGCCCAGGGTCTCGAGATATTGCTCGGCGCTTCGTTTCATGACGTCGTTGTCACCCGAGACGGCGGAACGCAGCGCTGGAATCGTCTTGCCTTTTGCGAGGTCGCTCCATGCCAGCCAGCCCGCTTCCGCGCCTTCGACCAGGTTGAGCGCGGCCAGATTTTGCCCATCATCGAGGATCTGCCTGATCAGGACACGCTTCCTGTCGTTGTCCAAACGCGACATGAGCTGGAGGACGAGAAGCGCCAGCCTGCCGCCGGCGGCGGCAAGCAAATCCGCCAAACAGGCGACCGCCGCATCGCTGCCGGACACCGCGGTCATTCGAACGAGAAAGAGATCGGCACCCTCATCGACGCCGAACTGCCATGCGCCAATGAAATCGGGCTCAGTCTTGCCGAAATGGGCGACGAGATCGCCGAAGTAACAGGACGCGAACAGGTCGGCGCGACGCGACTTTTGCGCAGGCGACTTGGGTTTTATCGGCGTGTAGGTGGTGCGGCGGCGGATGAAGCCGGATTTGCCTTCCTCAATGAAACCGGCGAGCTCGGCTATCGGATCTTTCGACGCGCCATCCGCTGGATCGCTACGTTCACCCAACCTTGCCAGGAGCCGGCCGGCCGTTTCGCGCACCTTGCCTGAGCGATCGGCGGACAGGCTCTTTAGAAATGGAATGTCATCGGCACTCAAGCCGAAGCGCATCAGCTCCACGAGCGCAAGCCTGACCTCCGCCGGCTCGCTCGCTCCCTTGGTCTCAATCAACGTCCGCGCCAAGACAGGCATGGTGCGCCGTAATTCGACCAAAGCTGTACGGCGCGCCGCAGGATAAAAATCATCCCAGGTTTCAGCGGTGAGTTGTCCTCGTCGAGACTGCCTGTCGCCATCCGCGCCTGCTTGCCAGTCGACCCAGGGAGCATAGATATCTGGGCTTTCCTGATCCGACGCAGCAGGCATCCAATCCATCGGATGCAGCACGAAGCCTCGGCTGGCGACGAGTGTGGCCACGCGGGTCTTGAGCCTCGCATCAGCGGCGTATTTCAATGCGGCACGCAGCAACGGTCGCAGCCAATCAGGAAGCATCGGCAGCGCGAGCATCGGCAGCGGCGGACGGCGTTTCAAGGTTTTGGGCGCCGCCGGCCGAAGCGCGACATCCAGCGCCTGCGCGGCGATCGCCAAGAGCCGACGTTCCTGCTCGTCCGAGCTGGAGGCAGCCGCGAACTCCTTCCATTCGGCGGGCGCCAATTCGAAAGCGGCGCCGCCCGAAATCCAGTTGTCGCGAAGCCTCGCCAGCCCTGCCTGCTCGAGCTCGTTCATGAGAGATTGAGCCTCCCGATGCTGCTTTGTGAGGCCAGAAGCTCGAGCCTGGCGCCGTTCCACAGTGCTGCCGTGACTGTCAGATCGAGGCCAAGCAAGGTCTGGTTGACGGAGCCGGCGACTGGCAGGGCGATGCCATGCGAATCGTTCGCCGCCTGCCACCAGGCGCCATCCTTCTCGTCCAGCGCGATCGCGCCCGCCGGCAGGAGGATCGGACAGTCGGACAGCCACGGCGCGCCGTCCTGGAAAGCTGCATAGGCGGCCAGCGGATCGCCGGCAGCGTTCGGAGCAAAATCGGGCCAATTGCCGGGCGACGCATCGCCCAGGCGTTCTGCGACCAGTGCGCGAAGCGGAATTCGGGATGGATAGAACACCAGCCTCGCCTTGAAGCGATCCCCCGGCGCGAAGGCGCCGGAGCGGCGCCCGGCCGAGGCCGGGAAGAAGTCCAGGAGGACGGCAAATCGTGGGATTGGGCTTTTCAGATCGAGCAGCCAGGTCGCGTGGCTGACCAGGCCGTCGCGACGGGCCTCGATCTTCTCACCCAGCACCTCCCAGTCGCTCTCGACCTTGACGGCATCCGGATTGGCAAGGATCTGGTCGCGTGTTTCGGATGTCGAGACCAGGCGCTTCAGCTCGGCATCGTCGGGCGCGGCACGCCAGGCCTTGGCGAGCAGCACCAGCTTACCCAGCTCTCGGATAGCGGCGTCCGGCCGCTCTTCGCTGCGCAGCGCCATCAGTTTCGCGGGCAGCTCGTCGATACGCCCGGCCAAAGCGGTCGCCTTGAGGTCTACAAGCCGCGCCGCGATGCGGCGGCAGCGCTCGCTGCTGGCGTCGACAAAACCGGCAAGGCCGAGCCGAAGCTGGTCGGCAACCCACTGATCCAATTCGTCGAGCGCTGCCGACACGGCACTTCGCGTGTCCTCGGCGCGCTTGCGCTGCGCCGCCTCGCGGCGCTCGGCGGCCGCGGCGTCTTCTACGGCAGCGCTTTGCTCGGGCCGCAACGCCTCGTCGATGCTTTTGCTTTCCGCGCTTGCCGGCGCCGGCGTCGGCGGCTGGCCCGGCTTGCGGCGCCGCCCGAGCCAGTCATTGACCCATTCCGGCGTCTGGTCGACCCGATCGAAGCTGGCGGGCGCGGTGGCGCCGATCCACATCAGCCCCAGTATGTGCTTGCACGGCAATTTTCGCGATGGACAGGTGCATTTGTAGCCGTGGTCGCGGGCATCGAATGCGACGCGGTAGGGATTCGCTCCCGAGCCCTGGCATTCGCCCCAGATGAGGCCCAGCTGTTCGTTTGTCTCGAGACGGGGCCAGTTGGACCGCTTGGTCAGCTTGGCGGCGGCGCCCAGCGAAGCCTGGTCGGGCGCGAGCGCCTCGATTGTTTTCAAATCCAGCTGCAAGCCGCTCCCTCATGACCCCCGAAGCATGATGTCGCGACGATAGATACCTGTTTGCGGCGCGCTGGTGTAGCTCCAGCCGCTGAAAAGTTGGTGTCTTGTCTAACGTTGCGTTGCCCTGTTCATCGTCAGGCGCGCACCCACCAGGATGGCGTGCACAGCATAGGCGCGGCGATCCTCGGCGCTGACGGCCAGCCGATCGGCACGCTGTCCATCGCCTCCCCTGTCTCGCGCGTAGACGATGCGGTGGCGGCCCCCGGGCGAGGCGGCGATCAGGGCGGCGAGGCTCATCTCGGCGCGGCTGACCGGCGAGGCATGACTCATCTTCCCCGTTGCGGCGAAGATGGTTAGGTGCTGCCGACGCCGTCCCGATGGCAGCTGGCGTCGTGCCCCAGCTTCTCCAAGCCTGACTTCATCATCTGCCTCCTCCACCAGTCGCTTCGCGTTCCGCAACCGGCGGATTTCGCGGCCGAATTCCTCACCGTCAAACAGCGTCCTGGTAAAATTCGATCGGCAGTCCATCGGGATCGGCGATGAAGGTAAACAATCGTCCCGTGTATGGATCTGTTCGGATGGGCTCCACCTCGACGTCTCGCGACCGAAGCAGCTCGGCTGTTGCCTCGACCGAGGCGACCGAGAATGCAATATGCCTTAATCCACAGGCCTCGGGCCTGCTGGGCCGGCTTGGCGGATCAGGGAAACTGAACAGTTCGATCTGGATGGGACCGTGACGCAAATCGCACTTCCAAGACTGCCTTTCGGGGCGCCAGTTTTCGGCCAGAACGACGAAACCGAGCTTGTTCGTGTAGAACTGCTTGGAGGTCTCATAGTCATTGCAGATGATTGCGACATGATGGACAGCCATCAGCATCAGATTGGCCTCCCGTAAAGCGTCGATAACGGCGACGCAGCACAGTCGCATCGGCTATGCCTTGGCGCAACCAGGTGGCGACACCGGCCATGCCGGCTCGGGCGAGCATATCTACAAAGTCCGGCTACCCTCCCTCAAGCCGGAGGGTTATCCGAGCGCTATCCACGCCGTCTTGAGGTCGGTGTACTTCTCGATCGCGTGCAGCGACTTGTCTCTGCCGAAGCCGGACTGCTTGAAGCCGCCGAGCGGTACCGTGATGTCGGCGCCGCCATAGGTGTTGACGTGGACGACGCCGGCATTGATGGCGCGCACCATGCGATGCGCGGTCGAGAGCTTCGAGGTCCACACGGCACAAGCAAGACCATAGACGGTGGCGTTGGCAAGGCGCACCGCCTCTTCCTCGCTTTCGAAGCGCATGACGCCGAGCACCGGCATGCACAATGTGATGTTCGGCCGCGTCGTCGACATCCGCCATGGCAGCGACGAGGCGGCGCTGCTCTATGTCGGGCGCAACTACATGCAGCCCAGCGCACTGGGAGTTTCGGTGGCTAGTCGGTCAGTCTGGCGCTGACTCCGACTCGATCAGGCTTTCCAGCATGTCCAGCAGGCGCTCGTACTGCTCGGCGCCGTAACGCTTCTCGATGGCGTCGTAGATGGCGGTGCGCTCGGGCGCCAGCTCCTCGATCAGCGCCACGCCGGCCGGGCTGATGGCGAGCAGAGCGCGGCGGCCGTCATCCTTGACCTTGTTGCGGGTGATGAATTCGCGCTCGTCCAGTGCTTTGATCATGCGGGTGAGGCTGGGCGGCAGGATCGAGGCGCGGTTGGCGAGCTCGGTCGCTTCCAGCGGACCGGTCTCGGCAAGCACGCGCAGCACGCGCCATTGCTGCTCGGTGATGTCGTGGCGAGCAAGCATCGGACGAAAATGCGCCATGATCACTTCGCGGGCGCGAAGCAGAGCCATGGGCAGGGAACGGCGGGTGCTGGGCGGCAGCAGAGTCAACTCTCCGAAAAGTTCCAGTCCAGTACGACTCGCAACAGAAATCAACGCTCGGATCGCAGCTATATCCGCGATTTCTCCGAGAGCGGCAATCCCGTCCCCGACGACCCGTCGACATGGAGACCAAGCACTTGACATTCGGTCGCCAAGCCCTTGCCCCACATGGGGATCGAATATTCGGCGAATCTCGACGCGAAGGTCGAGATGAGCGAGCTTTGCGCGCTCGTTTCACGCATCATCCTCGAGACGCGGCCTGTTCGAGCCCGGCGCCGCGCGGGTGCGCGCCTTCCGTGCAGATCCCTATGCGATCGCGGACCGGCTCCCCGAGAACGGCTTCATCGACATGATTTCCGCATCGGCAGGGACCGCAGCCGAAGAAGCGGACCGGCGAGGCGATCTTCACGGGGGTCAGCGCGCGTTCTATGTCGACACGCTCGGCCTGCAGGTGAGCGACGAGACCAGCGACGCGATCTATCTGCGCGCGCTTGAGGAGCGCGGCCACCCCAGCCCGCGCGAGGCAGACCTGCGCTGAATCGGCGCCATCGTGTCGCGCAACGGCGAGGTGGAGGAGACGGGGCTCGGCGCCGGCGTGCTCGATCATCCGGCCAAGGGCATTGTGTGGCTCGCCAACCGGCTTCACCAATACGGCATGCAAATCGAGGCCGGACAGGTGGTGCTGTCGGGCTCCTTCATCCGGCCGGTCGAATGCCGGCATGGCGATCGGATCGTCTCGGATTTCGGGCCCTTTGGTGCGATCCGCATCGCTTTCGCCTGACCGGCCGCGCGAATTTGCAAGCGGCGCGCTGCCCCAAAGAAAAAGGCCGGGCGCGAAAGCGGCCCGGCCAAGAAATGAAGGTCACAACCTTCAGAGGGGAACATCGCCCGGCGCAATGGGAGGAAAACACCGAGCGATGGCGTCTATTTGGGGCGGTTGCGGTATATTTTCCACGAACTGAATTCCAAAAACTGGCCGAAAGGCGAAAAAATATCGCGCGGGCAGCGGCAAAGCTCAGCCGGCCGCCGCTGTCTTTTCCAGAAGATCGGCATAGTGCTGCCGGGCCACGTCGGGATGCGACCTCAGACGGCTCTTCAGCACATTGGTTCCGACGTTGCGGAAGAGCGGATTGTCGGGATCGCTGGCCGGCCCGCGCGCCTCACCCGCCAGTTCCTGCGGAAGGTCGAGCAGCGGGATGGTCGCGTCGAGCCGGGCGCTGAAGAAGAACGGCACCGAAATCCGCTCGACGCCTGGCGGCGGTGTGACGACGCGGTGCACGGTTGCTCTCAGATACCCGTTCGAAGCGAGTTCGAGCAGTTCGCCGATGTTGACCACGAGCGTTTGCGGAATCGGATCCACATTCACCCAGCTGCCATCATATTCGACCTGCAGCCCTTTGTTCTCGTCCTGCAGCAGAAGGGTGAGGAAACCGCCATCCTTATGCGCGCCGACGCCCTGGTCGTCACCGGTGGCGTCGCGGCCTGGGTAGCGCACGATCTTCATGCGGTGGTTGGGCTCGCTGCCATAGATCGGGTCGAAGGCGTCCTCCGGCTGATCGAGTGACAGCGCGAAGGCCTTGAGCAGCCGGATGGCTACCTCCGTCGCCTTGGTCTGCCAGGCAAGCAGCGCCGGCTTCAGTTCGGGCAACGCAGCCGGCCACTGGTTCGGACCTTGCAGCCGGGTCCAGGCCGGCACGCTCGGCCCTTGCGAAATGGTCGCGCGCTCGACGCCGATGTCGAGCTGCTCGCGCCAGTCGGCCTTGCCCCTGGTCAGCTCGCCGCCGGCACGCGTGTAGCCGCGAAACTGCGGCGACTTCACCATCTCGATGGCCAGCTTGTCGGCCTCCGACAAGGCAAAGAAGCGCCGCGCGGCATCGAGCACCGCGTCGATGTCCGGCTGCGTTATGCGGTGGCCGCTGAGATAGAAGAAGCCGACATCGCGAGCGGCGGTGCGCAGATCAAACAAGAAGGTCCGCAGTTCCGACTCGCCCTGCTCCAGTCGGTCGAGATCGAGCACCGGGATTATTCTGGCCATGGACAGCTTCCTCTTGGCGGCAACTCTCTGTTTTTCGCAAGTCCGGACGGAAAACCGATGCGCACTTTTCCTGGAATTGCTCGAGCAACCCCGCCGCACGATGACATGCGCGTCATTGCAGGTGAAGAAACGCGCCAACCAATCTCGTTGCAAATGGAGCAAGCCGCCGCTCAATTCCCGGGTTTTCGCGGCAAATTGCGTTCATTCGACTTCCGCTTCTCGCGTTTCGCCTATCCGCGATGATCCAGCCACGCGACCAGCCGGTCACACCACTGGATGTCGCAGACCAGCACGATCAGCACCACCACCGCCGCAACCATGACGCGGTCTCGCGTCGGGGCGCGTTATTGCACGGTTCGTGGAATGGATCGTCAGAACGTCTCGACCCAGGGCCTCAGCTCGACCTCGAAGCTCCAGGCGCTGCGATGCTGGCGGTGGACTGCGAGATAGGTCTCGGCGATCGCGTCCGGCGAGAGGCGGCGATCCGGCCGGTCTGGCTCGGCCGCCTGCCCGGGCGGCTCGATCTGGCCGTCGATGATGAAATGCGCGACATGGATGTTCTTCGGACCTAGCTCGCGCGCCATCGACTGCGCCAGCCCGCGCAGCCCGAATTTCGGCATGGCGAAGCCGGCCGAGCCGGAGAAGCCCTTGAGACTCGCAGTGGCGCCGGTGAACAGGATCGAGCCGGAGCCGCGCGCAACAAGCCGGCGCGCCGCCTGCTGGCCGACGAGGAAGCCGCCATAGGCGCCGACGAGCAGGGCCTGCTTGACCGCCTCGGGATCGAGCTCGGCGATCGGGCCGCGCGTGCGGCCGCTGGCGTTGAAGACGGCAATTTCGAGGGAGCCGGCCTTGTCGGCCGCCTCGAACAGCCGCGCGACGGAGGCGGCATCCGACACGTCCGTCTCCACCGCCTGCGCACCCGTCTCCTGAACCAGCGCGGAGAGCTTGTCGACATTGCGGGCGGCCAGCACGACGCGAAAACCTTGCTTGCCGAGGAGCCGCGCCAGCGAAGCGCTGAGGCCAGCTCCAGCGCCGGCGATCACTGCGACATTGGCGGCCATGTCGTTCCTCCTGCGAGTACGCGTTGTTCAGTTGAGATCGATAATCGCACAAGCTCGCTCCTTCGGCGGCAACAGGCAAGGACTAGGTTGCTCCGTTTTGGCAGTGCGACACAAAGGCGGTGCACGGTGAGAGGTCCCGGCGCATCCGAAAGACTTGCCTGTCGCGCCGATCCGTCCGACACGTGGTCCAGCGGCGATTCGAGGAACGACCATGGAACCAATCTGGGCCGTCGGCCTGATGACCGGTACGGTGCTTGACGGCAATATCGACGTGGCGCTGATTAAAACCGACGGCGAGCGCATCGCCGACACCGGCACATACACACTGGCCCCCTACCCGCAATCGATCCGCACCCTACTCGAAGAGACCCTGCGCCAAGCACGCGTCTGGAATTTCGAGGGGCCGGAGCCGACGATTTTTCGCGAGGCGGAGGAGGCGCTGACGCGCGCGCAGTCGGCGGCGGTCAGGGATTTGGTCGAAAGCCAGGGCATGACGATGGCCGATATCGGCGTCGTCGGCTTCCACGGCCAGACGGTGCTGCATCGCGCCCCGCAGCCGCGACGAATCGGCCGCACGCGCCAGCTCGGCGACGGCGAGCTGATGGCGGCCCTGCTTGGCACCAAAGTCGCCTATGACTTCCGCACGGCCGATGTGGCGGCCGGCGGACAAGGCGCGCCGCTCGCTGCCGCGTATCATGCGGCGCTGCTCAAAGAGGCCGACGCCAGCGGCGACACCGCGGTGCTCAATCTGGGCGGCGTCGGCAACGTCACCTGGTGGGACGGCAAAGACAACATCGTCGCCTTCGACACCGGGCCGGCCAATGCGCCGGTCAATGATTTCATCAAGGCGAAGGGCCTCGGCGAGATGGATCGCGACGGCAGACTGGCTGCCGCGGGTACGGTCGACGAGGCAAGGCTAGAGCGGCTGCTGCAGCATCCGTATCTGACGAAGCCTTACCCAAAATCGCTTGACCGCTTCGACTTCACCGCGGCCATGGCCGACGGGCTCGGCGCGGAGGACGGCGCGGCGACGCTGACGGCTTTCACCGTCTCGGCGGTCGGCAAGGCGCTCGATCTGTTGCCGCGCCGGCCAAGACGACTGGCGGTCAGCGGCGGCGGCCGCCGCAACCCGACCATGATGGCGATGCTCGGCCAGCGTGCCGGCGTCGAAGTGGTGCAAGCCGAGACGCTCGGCTGGAAGGGCGACGCGGTCGAAGCGGAATGCTTCGCGTTCCTCGCGGTGCGCGTGCTGCGCGGCCTGCCGATCAGCTTTCCGAGCACCACCGGGGTGCCGCAGCCGATGCACGGTGGAAAGCTCGCGGGTTAAGACAACTTCTTCTGCAGGAAGATGCGGCTGCGGCCGACCGGAAAATCGGCGAGCGTGCCGAACGGCTGGTAGCCCTGGCGCTGATAGACCTTGGCCGCGGTCGGATTGAAAGTGTCGATCCACGCGGCCTGGCAGCCGCGCGCCAGCGCTTCCCGTTCGGCTGCGTCCAGCATGCTCGCGGCGATGTGCCGGCCACGCCAGGTTTCGTCGACCCAGAGCCATTGCACATAGAGCCAGCCCCAGGCGGTGTAACCGGAAATGCCGGCGACGATCGCGCCGGCGTCGTCGCGAACGAAGACGGCGAGCGTCTTCCGGCCCGAGGCACCGACATCGCTGTCGTTGAAGGCGGTCAAGCCCTCGCCGACACGGGCGAGATCCTGCGGCAAGGGCTCGGCGGTGATCTCGAGCGTCATCTTCATGGTGGCTCCGGTGCGGTTCGGAAGCCAGCCTTAGCCAAGGAGCGAAGCGACACGCAAGCCTATTGCCGGGCAGAGCGCCACGCCGCGGCCGATGCCGCCACCAGCATCAGCAAGGCGGCGACCAGGGCGCAGTTGGCGAAGCCGAGGGCGGTGTAGAGCGGGCCGAAACCGGCGGTGCCGACGGTTACGGCGAAATAGGTGACTGCGCTGTTCAGGCCCATGATCGTGCCGCGCCGCGCGGCGTCGAGCGCGGTGAGCCGCATCACCAGAACGTTCAGCCCGAAATGGTTGGCAAGGCCCCAGACGGCGATCGTCGCCATCAGCAGGCCGAAGGTGCCGCTGGCCGAGGCGATCGCCACATAGACGGCGGCGACCAGCAGATAGGCGAAGGGCATGACACGGCGGGCGCCGAGACGGTCGATGACGCCGTCAAGCAGCGCCGCCGCGCCGAAGCCGAGCCCGTAAGCGATCGCCGCCAGCCCGTTGGCGCTGACCGGCTCGCCGAGACCTTCATGGAGATGATCGCCGAGATAGCCGTAGACGCCATAGAAGGCCGTCATGAAGGCGCCGCAGGCGATCAGCAGCGGCAGGATTCCGGGCACAGCCAGCGCGCCGAGCGGCGACGGTGCCGGACCGCTTTTCCTGGTGTCGCGCAGCGAGCTGACCGACAGGCCGGCGACGGCGGCTCCGGCGAGAAGCGCGACAGCGGCGAAGACGGCCCGCCAATGGATCAGATCGGCAAGCACCGCCGACAGCGACACTCCGGCGACCATGGACAGCGTCCAGCCGGTCAGCACGACGCCGATCGTTCCGCTCTCGCGGCCGGGCGGCGCGATCGCTGCGGAGCTGGCGTAGATCGCCGGCATGGCGACGCCAGCAGCGATGCCGGCAACGAGCTGGGCCGCGACCAGCGCCGCCACCGTCGGCGCGAGCGCGCTGCCCACCAGCGCCAGCGCAAGCAACAGCAGTGCGCCCTGCAGCATGCGGCGGGCGCCGATCCGGTCGATATAGCGGGCAAGAAAAAGCGCGCTGGCCGAGGTGCCGAGGCCGAAGGCAGCGGCGGCCGTCATCACCGCCGGCACGCTTGCCGCGAAGGATGCCGCGACGGCGGGCGCTATCGGCCCGAGAACCAGTGAGTTGGAGCCGATGACGGCGATGCAGCCGGTGAGCAGGTAGGCTGCGGCCGGGATCGGTGCACGGGACGCCGCAGTCAGAATCGCTGATTGATCACTGTTCGACATATCTCCATAATGACCGAATTGAATTCAGCATCAATGGAGAATTTCCAAATGGACTCAGAAACAGATGACGTTCAGCGGAACAAGCAGCCAACCCGTGAGGTCGACCCGATCGACCGAAAAATATTAGGCGTTCTGGTCGACGATGCGACCATCAGTTATGCGGAGCTCGGCGATCGCGTCGGCCTGTCGCCACCGGCGGCGCATGAGCGGGTGAAGCGGCTCAGGCGCAGCGGCGCCATCCGCGCCACCTCGGCGATCATCGATCCGAAGGCGGTGAAGAAGCCGCTGCTCGCCTTCGTGCACATCGATACCAGGGGCTGGGGCAAGACGCCGGAATTGATGGCGATCTCGGAATGCCCGGAAGTGGAAGAGATCCATTCGGTCGCCGGCGACACCTGCATGCTGCTCAAGGTACGCACCGAGGACACAAGGGCGCTGGAAGGCCTGCTGTCTCGTATCTACGAGACGCCGGGCGTGGTCTCGACGCGCAGCTATGTGGTGCTTTCAACCTATCTCGAACGGCCGGTCCAGCCAGAGATCACGGCCGAATGGCCGGCACCCAAACATATGGCGACGCCTGTCTACTAATCCGCCGGCTTACGGGATCGTGGCCCTGCGATAGGTATCGAGGACGCGCGTGACGCTGGCAATCAGAAGCTCATGCGCGGTCGGCGTGATCCGACCGGCGCCGACCTCGGCATCGAGATGGCCGAGATACTGGCTAATCAGGGGGCGTGGAATTTCACGCTTGCCGAGTGCCGCCAGCAGCGCTTCGGTCGCATGCTGTGCGTCGGGCAATGGCCAGTAGTAGCGGATGCGGTCGCTGAAGGAGAAATGCCGCTGCAGGCGCTGCTCGTCAGGCGATCCCGGATAATATTTCTGCCAATCGCCGGGCGAGGCCAGCATGATGCGTTCCATCGCGGCCAGCAAGCTTTCGCGCGAG
Source organism: Mesorhizobium sp. WSM4898 (assembly GCF_029625845.1). Classification (NCBI taxonomy): domain Bacteria; kingdom Pseudomonadati; phylum Pseudomonadota; class Alphaproteobacteria; order Hyphomicrobiales; family Phyllobacteriaceae; genus Mesorhizobium; species Mesorhizobium sp. WSM4898. The sequence goes on from NZ_JARTVQ010000004.1 coordinate 495,017, forward strand.
GGATCGGGCGCGAGCGCGTCGGCGATGTGGCTCAGGCCATAGAGCGCCTCGCGCAACGCGAAGGTGAGCCAGGGGCCGACCTTGAGGATGGCGAAGCCGTCGCGCACGAGCGCGGCCAAAGCTTCCGCGGGCTGATAGTCGGTCGAATGCGCCTCGAAGACGAATTGCGGCTGGCTTTCCAGGGCCGCGACCAGCTTCGTCGCCCTCTCGGGCGCATAGGCGATGATGTCGGCATTGCCGAATTCGACGCCGGGCTGAACGACGACACCGACGGCCCGGGCAAAAGCGGCATCGAGGCCGAGACGGGAGAAGGCCTGGTGATGGAGCTCGACCGTGCGGAGCGCATCGGCCGGCTCGGTCACATGCATATGGTCGAGCGCTTCCAGCGCGCCGCCCGGAACCGGCACTTCGGTGCCGATGATGTAGACGGGTTTTTCATCACCCGAGCGGGCGACCGCCGCCTCGGCAACCGCCGCAAGCTCGGCCGCGCGCGCGGCAATCGTCTCGTCGGCGAGTGCCACGGAATCGTCGGCACAAGCCATGCTGGTGTCGAGATGCAGCTTGGTGAAGCCGGCGGAGGCATAGGCGTCGATCATCGCCGCCGCCTTGTTCATCGCTTCCGCCGCGGGCAGATGCTTCCACGGATTCGGGCCGAGGTGATCGCCGCCGAGGATCAGCCGGTCGAACGGAAAGCCGGTCCTGCCTGCTTGCGTCTCGACGAAGGCTCGAAAGGCGGCCGGGGTCATGCCGGTATAGCCGCCCTCGTGATTGACCTGGTTGCAGGTCGCCTCGATCAGCACATCGGCGCCATTCCTCGCGCCGTGGCGGAGCGTCGCTTCGATCACCAGCGGGTGCGCCGAACAGATCGAGGCGATGCCGCCCTTCGCGCCTGCCGCGCGGCGAGCGGCGATGCCAGCAAATCTTGCCGTGGCGCCGGTCATGCGCGTGCGGTCGCTTTTGCGATGAAGGCCTCGACGTCGGCGAGCCGGTGAATGCCTTCCATCGGCCCCTTGCGGGTAACGGCGAGCGCGCCGCAGGCATTGGCGATGCGCAGTGCATCGGCGGGCGAGGCACCGCGCAGCCAGAAGGAAACGAAGGCGGCGCCGAAGCAATCGCCGGCGCCGGTCGGATCGACTTCCTCGACCACAAAGCCGGGCATGGCGAGCGTGCCCTTGCGGTCGTGATAAGTGGCGCCATCGGCGCCTTTCTTCAGCACGATGCAGGAGATGCCTCGCCCCAGCAATTCGCGGACCGCGGCCTGTTCGTCGCTGGCGGAGGAGAAAAGGAACAGTTCGTTGCCGCTCGGCAGGAAGACATCTGTCTGCGCGAGCACATGATCGAGCGCCTGACGCGTGCCGGACGCCTGCATGATCTCGCGACGGATGTTCGGATCGAAGGACACCGTGCCGCTCTTGGCCTTCACGGCCGCGATCGCGGCGAGTGCGACGTCGGTGGCGCGATCGGAAAAAAGCGAAGAGCCCATGACATGGACATGATCGGCTCCGGCCAAGAGCCGCTTGGCGGCATCGTCCATTTCCAAAAGGCCGGCGGCGCTGTTCCGGATATTGAAAACAAAATGCCTGGATGCATCGGTCCGGTAGGCGACGAAGGCGGTGCCGGTTGCATGGCCTTCACGGACGGCGATTGCCGAAACGTCGGCGCCGAGCGCGCTGAGCCGGTCGATGTTCAACTGGCCGAAATCGTCCCCGCCGACGGCGCCGATGAGACCCGCAGGCTGGCCGAGCGCCGCCGCTTGGCCGATGAAGATCGCCGGGGCGCCGGACGGAAAGGGGCCGGCCAGCGGACCGGGCTCGAGGAAGCTCTGGCCGATTGATTCCGCCATGATCTCGACGAGGATCTCGCCGGCTGAGACCAGCTTCTTCATCACGTCCTCCCAGCATTCGCCATGCATGGCTTTAGGGCTTGGAATACGGCCCCCTCTTTTTCACGTCAATTAATAAATTTACGCATGGAATAATTTCTCCGGACGCGTTGAAACTTGCGGAGCTTCCTGTAAAGTTTCAACTTGCAGACGCACGCCGATGCGCCGTATGAGCGCCGGAGCAGCGCCATGGGAGCGAGGTTCCATGCCGCGAGGGTTTGGATGCCGATGACTCACAAGACGATGGAGGAGTTCGCCCGTTCCTGCGGCGTCTCCAGGCCGACCTTGTCGAAATTCTTCGACGATCCGACCAGCGTCAAGCCGGCGACGCGAAAACGCATCGAGGATGCGCTGCGCTCGTCCGACTATCAGCCCAATCTGTTCGCGCGAAACCTCAACCGCAAGCGCACCCGCAGCATCGGCATCGTCGTGCCGACGGTGACCGACCCGTTCTATTCCGAGATGGTCAGCCGCATCGAACTCAGGCTACGCGACGAAGGCTATTGGCCGATCGTCATTTCCTCGCATGGATCGAGCGAACTGGAAGCCGAGGCGACGCGGACGATCTTGTCGTTGAAGGTCTCCGGCGCGCTGATAGCACCGCTCGGCCAGCGCTCGGACCAGCGAGCGATCGAGAAGCTGACGCAGGCGATCCCGATTGTCTATTTCGACACCTATCTCGAAGGCGGCACGCCTTTCGTCGGCAACAACAATGTGCAGAGCATGTCGACCATCGTCGACTATCTCTGCCGCTCGGGCGATGCCCCGGTCTATTTCGATATTCCGCACGTCAATCATAATTCGCGCGAGCGGGTGGAGAGTTATGTCAATGCCATGAAGCGGCTCGGGCAGGAGCCGCTCGTCTTCGGCAATACCGACGACTACACATGGGAGTTCGAACGGATCGGCTACGAACAGACGGAAAAGCTGCTCGGCAATGGCGGCCTGCTGGGCAAGACCATATTGTGCGCCAACGATCGTCTCGCCTTCGGCGTGATGGCGGCCGCCTTCTCGAAAGGGCTGAAGGTGGGCCGCAAGGCGGATTGCGACCTGCGGGTGGCTGCGCATGACGACCATCCGCTCAGCCGCTACACTTGCCCGGCGCTCACCACCATGGCGCAGGATTTCGCGGCGATGGCCGGAAGCAGCGTCGAGACGCTGCTTACCCTGCTCGACGAGGACGGCGCGCCCGTCGCGGCGAAGGTCAGTCTCGACGCGACGCTGGTGATGCGCCAGTCGGCCTAGGGATACCGAACTCCTGCTGGGCGATCACGGCGCCTCAGGCAAGCAGGCTCGCCGCCTCGTCTTCACTGAGCAGCGGCGGCTGGTCGACCGAGCCGACGACGGCGACGGAGTTCCGGCTCTCGCCGGAGGCGAGGATCGCTTCCATGACCTCGAGCACGTGCAGCGCCAGTTCGCCGGACGCGCGGGGTCTGCGCCCTTCCGACAGCGACCGCGCTAGGTCGGCGACGCCGAGCATGCGATAGTTGGCGCGGTCCGGTGCAGCATAGGGCCAGTTGCGCGCGCCGTAGAGCTCGCCTTCGCTCTCGAAATCCTTCCAATCGGCGCCGTGCGCCGATAGCGAGACCGTGCCGCCAAACGTGTCGGGATCGGGTAGCCTGAGCGAGCCTTCCGTCCCGTGTAGCTCGATCGGATGGTTGGAATGCTTGAAGACGTCCCAAGAGGCGCCGAAGGTGACGGTGGCGCCGCAGTGGAATTCGAGCAGCGACAGGATGTTGGTCGGCGTGCCGACCCTGAAGCTGGTGTTTATGTAAGGGCCTTCGGCGGTGATCAGGCGCTCGTCCTGACCGCGCGTCGTCATCGCCATGACGCGGGCGACCGGGCCGAGCAGGTTGACCAGCATCGTCAGGTAGTATGGCCCCATGTCGAACACCGGACCGCCGCCCGGCTGATAGTAGAATTGCGGATTGGGATGCCAATGCTCCATCCCGCGCCCCATCATGAAGGCGGTGCCGGTCACGGCGCGGCCGATCGCGCCCTCGTCCATCAGGCGGCGGGCACGCCGCCCGGCTGCGCCGAGGAAGGTGTCTGGAGCCGAGCCCAGCAGCAGATCGCGCTTCGCCGCCTCCGCGACCAGCCGGCGGCCCTCGCCGGCCGAGGTCGCCAGAGGCTTTTCCGTGAAGACGTGCTTGCCCGCGGAAAGCGCCGAATGGGTGATGTCGAAATGCGCCGACGGAACGGTGAGGTTGAGGACGAGATCGACCTCGGGATCGGCCAGCAGCGCATCGACCGGCAGCGCGCGGATACCGTATTCCCTGGCCCGTAGCGCGGCCATGTCGGCGGAAATATCGGCGCAGGCGCGCAGTTCCACGCCGGCGAAAAGTGCTGCGTTGCGCAGATAGGTCATCGATATGTTGCCGCAACCGATAACGCCGATACCGAGCTTCGCTCCTGATTTTGCTTGCATTTTCCTTCCGACCTCCCATGCGGCACCGCCGCAGACAACCCGTTGCAACGGCGGCGGACCATGTTCGTGACTCGCTATAGCGCATTTTAAATCTTGACGCGCGTAAAATTTTTATAGAGCATGTGAAAATGCTGGCTCGACATCGGAGGCCGCCAGCTCAAAACGATTGAGGAATTTTGCACTCATGAGCCTAGGAACCAAGGTGCGCCTTGCGCGCCTCTTCTCGCATCCGTCCGGGAAGCTTTTTGGCGGCGCGGTCGACCACTTTGTCGGCTATGGCGACGTGCGCAAAGGCGGGCTTGCCGATCTGCCCGGTGCGCTCGCGCGCGTCATGATGGGCAAACCCGACTACGTCAGCATCCAGCCCGGCACCGCGCGCCATCTGTGGCCGCAATATGCGGGCAAAGCGTCTCTGGTGATCCAGGCGGGCTGCTTCACCCCAGACGATCGCATCAGCGAGCTGATTGCAACGCCGGAGGATGCGGTGCGCGCCGGGGCCGATGCGTTGGCCGTGGCCATTCCGGTGCGCGGCGCGACCGAGGGTAAGTACATACGCTGGCTGACCGACTCGGTGAATGCGGCGGCACGCTACGGCATGCCGGTGGTGGCGCATATCTACCCGCGCGATTTCACCGACGGAGCAAAAATCGTCTTCACCCCCGACGAGATCGCCTATGCGGCGCGCATCGGCTACGAGTCCGGCGTCGACGTGATCAAGATAGGCTACACGGGCGATTTCGAGTCGTTCCGAGAGACCGTCCGGACCTGCCCGGTGCCGGTTGTGATCGCGGGTGGTCCGAAGACCGAGACGCTGCTCGGCGCCCTTCAGCAGACGGCGGACGCCATACGTGCCGGCGCGCGCGGTGCCGTGGTCGGTCGCAATCTCTGGGGGCACGGCGATCCGGAGAAGGCGGCACTTGCCTTTCGGAGCGTCATCCATGACGGCCTTTCGGCAGAAGACGCCCTGGCGAAGGCGGGTGCCTGAACGATGCCCACCGTCCCTTCAATCCTCGGCTTCGGCGCTATTGCGATCGACGACATCGTCTATGTCGATCAGCCGTTGTCGGCGGGCAAGGGGAAGGTTCTGCAAACTGCCCGAACTTTCGGCGGAAATGTCGCGACGGCCCTTGCCGCCGTCGCGCGGCTCGGCGGAACCGCCGGGTTCGTCGGATGGCTAGCCAGTGCCGCGGACGACGCCGTAGTGTGCGATCTCGTTGCGAGCGGCGTTGAAACCGCATTCGCGCCGCGCCACCCGCACGCACGCCCGGTGCGCTCGCGGATCACCGTCGGCTCGGATGGGGAGAGGTTCATCGCGTATGACGACGAAGCGATGCTGGGCACCGCGCCAGACTTTCCGGACGAGGTCCTCAGCCGCGCGGCCGTCCTGATCGTCGATAGTTACGCGATCCGGTCGATGGATGTCGTGGCTCGGGCTCGCGATCTCGGCCTTGCAATCCTCGGCGATATCGAATGGAGCAGCGGCCCAGCCACCGAGAGGCTGATCGGGCTCTGCGACCATCTCATTCTTCCCCTCGGCT
>NZ_JARTVQ010000037.1:0-290 GCF_029625845.1 Mesorhizobium sp. WSM4898
TCGCCGGTGGCGCCGGTCGCACCTGTTGCTCCGGTCGCACCTGTCGAGCCCGTTGCTCCGGTATCACCCGTAGCGCCGGTTGCGCCTGTCGCACCCGTTGCTCCAGTCGAGCCGGTCGCACCCGTTGCACCCGTAGCGCCGGTCGCACCTGTGGCGCCGGTTGCTCCAGTCGCCCCGGTAGCTCCAGTAGCTCCAGTCGCGCCGGTTGCGCCTGTCGAGCCGGTCGCACCCGTTGCACCCGTAGCGCCGGTCGCACCTGTTGCACCCGTCGAGCCCGTTGCTCCGGTATC
>NZ_JARTVQ010000038.1:0-273 GCF_029625845.1 Mesorhizobium sp. WSM4898
CCTCAGCTTTAACCTCAAGGTCACCCTTGATTTCTGGGTCGTAGTCAAACTGCATATTGAACTGGAAGAGAGCCTTACCAAGCGGGGCCAGAAGGTAATCATCAAAGTTCTTGATTACAGTCCTGATCGCACCGTTGGCAGCAGACATCAGCATGGAGATGCCAGACGCTGTACGCCCAACCCCAGTTACCCCTGTTTGTCCGTGAGCGAACGAGGGGAACCCTGTAGACTCATCCGCCAACTGCCTAGCCTTATCGAACATCTGCATGTTCT
>NZ_JARTVQ010000039.1:0-271 GCF_029625845.1 Mesorhizobium sp. WSM4898
CAGCACAAACTAGCGGCTCTATTTTTACTGTTAATATTAACGATAGTGGCACAACAATACTTAGCACAAAACTGACAATTGATAACACCGAAAAAACATCAACGACCGCAGCTACAGCCGCAGTTATTAGTGATGTGAACTTAGCCGACGATGCTGAAATTACGATTGATATTGACCAGGTTGGCGATGGCACAGCTAAAGGTTTGAAAGTGGCGTTGATAGGTACACGGGCATGATGTTAATTAATCCTTACGTTTTCGGGCGTAATTTT
>NZ_JARTVQ010000040.1:0-269 GCF_029625845.1 Mesorhizobium sp. WSM4898
CGTCTGTACGCCGCCACCGCGGCCACCGGACTCGTCCTGACCGGACTCACCACCACCCTGGCCGGAGGCTCGGCCGAGGCTGCGGACAGTGCCTTCGCACCGCGGCTCGTCACCGTCGACACCCCGACGCGAGCGGACAAGGCGCGGCTGCAGCGCCTCGGGCTCGACCTCACCGAGCACGCGGGTCACGACTACGTCGAGGTGGTGCTGCACAACGGGCTCGACCTCACCCGCCTGGTCGGTTCGGGGCTCGGGTTCGACGTACGCAT
>NZ_JARTVQ010000041.1:0-260 GCF_029625845.1 Mesorhizobium sp. WSM4898
GAGTCTTTGCTTGTCCGCTAGCTACACTTGTTCCATCCTTAGCTTGCACCCCACTCGTTGTTGCATTGGTAAAGAGCCCTCGATCTGTGTTACCGACAATCCCTCCAGATTTCCACCCAGAGCCGATCGGTGAGAAAGTAACCATCATCTTGCCTTTAGCATTCCCCATGTTACCAGCCCGTTGATAATAAAGGGAATCAGCCTCTCTGGTGATCGCGGCAGAAGTTGTGAGTATTGGGTATGTTAACTCGGTTCCAAGG
>NZ_JARTVQ010000042.1:0-260 GCF_029625845.1 Mesorhizobium sp. WSM4898
GTCCCCGAATATCACGCAGCACGTAATTTCGATCCGACAGAGATTGCCCTGTTCTGCCTGACATTCATTGGTGGCGGCATCGTAACAACCGAAGCAAATGCAATTCCGCTGGGCGCAATCGGCATTGGAGCAGCCGTTCTGATCGTTGGGTTTTGCCTTTTCCGGCCTAGCGAAAGCAGATATCGAGCGGCCTTTTGGATTGCGATCATGGCCTACGCGGTCATGTCGAGTGGGTTGGCGGCTATCGGTCGAGGGAATAT
>NZ_JARTVQ010000043.1:0-259 GCF_029625845.1 Mesorhizobium sp. WSM4898
CCGGCACGCTGATCAATGCCGGCGCCTTTATCGTCGTCGTGTTCCTGGTCGCCTTCTTCGGCCTGCGGTGGCGATATGTCTGGCTTGCGCTCGATGTCAGGCGCTGACGGTGCCTGGCCGGCGCGCTGATCGCCGAGGCGGTGGCCGATGCGGAAGCAGCACTCGGGGCGCGGCTCGCGGCCGCCCCCGCGGCGGCCCTCGAGGCCGAACGCCAGGCCAATGACGCTGCGGCAAAGGCGGTCCTCAAAAGCTTCGGCGG
>NZ_JARTVQ010000005.1:0-264157 GCF_029625845.1 Mesorhizobium sp. WSM4898
CGGATCATCGGGCCGGCTTCCATCGAGGTGTGGATCTCGTCGCCGGTGCGGTCGAGGAAGCCGGTGTTGATGAACACCACGCGTTCTTTGGAGGCGCGGATCGCTTCCTTGAGGTTGACGGTGGTGCGCCGCTCCTCATCCATGATGCCCATCTTGATGGTGTTTTTCGCCATGCCGAGCAGGGCCTCGACGCGGCCAAAAATCTCGACGGCGAAGGCGACCTCTTCCGGCCCGTGCATCTTCGGCTTCACCACATACATCGAGCCGGCGCGGGAATTGGCGCGGCGGCCGTTCTCGCCGACATCGTGCAGCGCGATCAGCGCGGTCAATGCCGCGTCCATGATGCCTTCCGGCACCTCATGCCCGTCGCGGTCGATAATCGCGGGGTTGGTCATCAGGTGGCCGACGTTTCTCACCAGCATCAGTGAGCGGCCGGGCAGCAGCAGCTGCCCGCCATTCGGCGCCGTGTAGCGGCGATCCGGGTTGAGCCTGCGGACAAAGGTCTTGCCGCCCTTGGTAATCTCTTCCGCCAGATCGCCCTTCATCAGACCGAGCCAGTTGCGGTAGACGACGACCTTGTCCTCGGCATCCACGGCGGCGACCGAATCCTCGCAGTCCTGGATGGTGGTCAGAGCGGCTTCGAGGATGACATCGGCGATGCCGGCCGGATCGGTCTTGCCGATCTGGTTGGCGCGGTCGATGACGATCTCGATGTGCAGGCCGTTCTTCACTAAAAGCACGGCCTCCGGCGTGGCGGCGTCGCCGCGATAGCCGACGAACTGTTTTGGATCGGCGAGCGTGGTGGCGCCGGCGCCCTCGCCCACCTTCAGCGCGCCGTTCGCCACCGAGAGCCCGTTGATGCCGGCCCATTTGCCGGTGGTCAGCGGCACCGACTGGTCGAGGAAATCCCTGGCCCAGGCGATCACCTTGGCGCCGCGCGTGGGGTTAAAACCTTTGCCCTTCTCGGCGCCGCCCGTCTCGGGAATGGCGTCGGTGCCGTAAAGCGCGTCATAGAGCGAGCCCCAGCGGGCATTGGCGGCGTTGAGCGCATAGCGCGCGTTCATCACCGGCACGACCAGCTGCGGCCCGGCGACGATGGCGATCTCGGGGTCGACATGGTCGGTCGAGACGCTGAAGGCCGGCCCTTCCGACACCAAATAGCCGATCTCCTTCAGGAAGCCCTTGTAGCCCTCCTTGTCGATCGGTGCGCCGTTGGCGCGGTACCAGCCGTCGAGCTTCTCCTGCATGGCGTCGCGCTTGGCGAGCAGCGCCCGGTTCTTCGGCGCCAGCTCATGCACGATGGCCGAAAAACCGGTCCAGAATTGTTCGGCGTCGATGCCGGTGCCAGGCGCGGCCTCCTCGGCCACAAAGTCATGGAGCTCCCGGGCCACTCTAAGGCCGTAAAGGGCCACGCTAGTTTCAAATCGGCTCATTGCGTCCATGACGGAGGCCCCTTGGATCAAGCCGCAGCGGCACCGGCGTTGAACTGAGCAGAGACGCTTTCGGCAACCATCTGGGCGGTCACGGCCGAAAGCGTCCAGCCCAGATGACCATGGCCGGTGTTGTAGAACACTCCCGGCTGACGTCCCTTCCCGATCCTCGGCATCATGTTTGGCATCATCGGCCTCAAGCCCGCCCAAGGCACGACCTTGTGAGTGTCAACCGCTGGAAAAAGCGTACGCATCCACTCCACCAGCGGGGCGACACGATCATTGCGGATATCGCGGTTTGCGCCGTTGAACTCGGCCGTTCCCGCTACGCGGAAGCGGTCTGGCCCGAGACGGCTGGTGACGATCTTGGCTCGATCGTCGAGAAGACTGACCCAAGGTGCGGCCCCCTGGCTGCCGTCGTCCTCAAGATCCACCGTGATCGAATAGCCCTTCACTGGATATACGTTGACGCGGTCGCCAAGGATCTTCGCGAAATGGCGACTGGCAAGTCCGGCGCAGACGACGATGCCATCAACGTCAATTTCCTCCGACGGGCCGTCCAGACCATTGCGAGTGTAACCGATACGGAACTTCCCATCGCGCACAATGCTTTCGACTGTGGCATCGAAGACGAAATTCGCTCCTCGCCGCTCGCAGGCCTTGGCGAGGCCGGAGGTGAACTTGTGGATGTCGCCCGTTGAATCCGAAGGGGTGTAGAAACCTGCATGGAAGCTGCCGTGCAGCGCCGGTTCGATCGACTTGATTTCCGATGCCGTTACGGGTCGGCGGTCAAGGCCCCCCTCGACGAGCATGGAATTCACCTTGAGCGCGTGCTGAAAACTCGATTTGTCCCAGTAGACGTGCAAAATGCCGCGACAGACGTGGTTGAAGTCGATCTTCTCGCGTTCGGCGATGGCAAACAGGTGCTTGCGTGCCTCGATCGCCAGCTGTGTGGTCTTGACGGTGTTCTGACGGTAGTTCGCTATGTTGGAAACGAATTCGGCCAGCCATGAATATTTGTGCCACGTGGGCGCCGGATTCATGAGCAGGGGCGCGTCACGGCGCATCATCCACTTGATGCCCTTGAGCATGGTCGACCAGTGGTTCCAGACCTCGGCATTGCTTGCGGAGAGCTGACCTCCATTGGCGAACGAGGTCTCCATGGCCGCATAGCGTTGCCGCTCGATGACGGTAACCGAGTAGCTACGTTCCAACAGGGCATAGGCAGTGGTGACGCCGGTGATACCGGCACCGATGACAGCTATATGGGGCATTGCGCTCTCCGCGATAGGATGGGTGCGGGTTCGATCCCGCGGCTCTTCCCCAATCTGTCGCTATACCTGAGAGCTTAACCGCGCAGGCGTGGCCCGTTCGGCGTTCCCCTTCGGTGGGCGCCTTCCGCGCCTCTCTCCAGATCGTTCAACGGCATGGTCACCTTTGCCTGAGAGTTTCCTGGGGGGTTGCTCCGTCGGCGTCGCCTATCGCTCAAGCGATAGGTCGATCTCTCCCATGCCGCCATTTTTGAACGCATGTTAGTCAGCTAATTGGTCGTCGGGTTCTCCAGCTCCTGCCTATGCGACATCGCCTAGTTGCTCGAGCGATAGTCGAACAGCCTGTAGGGTTCCAACCGCTTTGCCTCGACCGTGGCGCCAAGACCCGGTTCTGACAGGACTTCGAGATAACCGTCCTTGATGCGATCCTCTGGAGCATTAGCAAGAACCTGCACATACCCGTCCGACTGGGGAAGATACGGATAGATCTCGAGCGGCATCGAATTGGCGCACGCCGCCCAGACCTGGAGCGAAGCCGCAGTGCAAAGCGTAGACGCGCAGTTGTGAGGCGATACACGCGCGTTGTAGGCCTCGGCCATGGCTGCGATCTGAACGAGTTCGAAGACGCCGCCGCAGTTGCCGACATCCGGCATCACCACATCGATCGCACCGGTGTCCAAAAGGTTGCGGAATCCATTGCGTGTGTAGACGCGCTCGCCGGCGGCAATCGGAAAGCGGAAACGCCCGGCAAGGTTCTTGAGACCAGCCAGATTGAACGCATCAAGGGGCTCCTCGACCCACATGACCTTCAATTCTTCACAGAGATCGAGGATGCGCAGCAGCTGGTCATTGCTGAGGCCACCGGACAGGTCGATCATCAACTCCGCTTGATCACCCACGACTTCCTTCAGGTTGCGAATGCGATCGACGGCGCGTGTGAACTCCTCTGGCGACAGCATACGGCGCTGAACATGTGTCAGCGTCCGGCCAGGTTGCTGCGTAGCCAGAGGATAACTTTTCAAAATCCTGTAACCGTCCTTCAAAGGCCGCTCAGCAGCCTTGGCCCATTCGACGGCATCGTTGCAGTGGTAGTTCCACCCGTTGGCATAGACCTGAGCCTTCGGCTCGAAGGAACCACCGAAGAATTCGTAGACTGGCATCCCGGCAGCCTTGCCCTTGATATCCCACAGGGCCTGGTCGATCGCACTGATAGCTGCAAACGAGATCGCGCCGCCGCCCTTGGTCCAGAATGAATTGTCGTAGAGATGGTGATAGACGTGCCGTGGGTAACGCGGATCGGCGCCAATCACCCGGTGAGCGTAGTCCGATATCATGCCAACGGCTGCCCGAGCGCCTAGACCATAAGCGACCGCCGCCTCACCCCATCCGGTGATGCCCTCGTCGGTCTCTACCTCAACCAGAACCGGGCGCACGCCGCCCGTGGGGATATGATAGGCACGGATGTTGGTGACGCGCATTGGAGGTTCCTCTAGCAAGGGAGACCTGAACATGCGCGTTGCTGATCATAAGAGCAAAATCGAAATCTTGATACCCGCATAAGCAATTCTTATGGCGAGACCAAATTCCTCCCGCACCTCGACAACCTAAGCGTCAGAAGCCGTGGCTTCAAAGGTCTGGTGCTTGCTGAGCTCCACGCGCAGGGCCTCGTAGCTCTGATCCGCCATGTGGGACCATGGCCGGTACCGCGTCCGCATCAGGTAGTATGGCGAGGGCTCGATACCTTCGAGCGCCCGGCATTCCGCGGGCAGGGTGTTGCGAGTCAGAGCTAGAAGCGTGCTGCACGTGATAGCATCGGCAATCGCGACGCTGCCACCAAGGACCGCGTAGCAGGCCATCGGAAAAAAGCTTCCGAACTCTACCCTCGGCGAACCGAGCTTCGCCCTCACAGCCTGTGCCGCTAGGTTTTCCTCGTACAGAGAGCAGATCTCAAGTCCGGCCAAATCCTGCAGAGAAAGGCTTGAACCTCGATTCGCGACAAGCCCCTTAGGGTAAATTGCGCAGACCGGAACATGAAAGACCTCGGAATCGAAAAGAGGGGATCCCAACGGAATCTCTCTGATGCCCAGATCGGTTATCGCGATGTCATGTCTCTGGTTCTCCATCTCCAGCACAATGGAGTCAGACGAGCCGTTCATGACCCTGAATTCCTGTCCACTCGCCGCGAGTTTTGTGATCGCGTGAGGCACAAGGTGAGTCGCCAGGTTACTGGACGCTATGATGGAAATCCGCGGCACTGGAAACGCGTCCAGTCGGTTGAACCGACCGCGAATTTCGCGAAGCTGCTGCATCACGGGGTTTATTTGTTCGAACAAGACCTTCGCTTCAGCTCTCGGCGTTATTCGACCGGCATGCCGGTCGAATAGTTTGACGGCCAATAGGTCTTCGAGACCGCCTATCGTCATGCTGACAGCAGGCTGCGTACGGCCCAGGTTCTTCGCAGCCTGTGAAATGCTGCCGGTCAGCATGACCTGGTAGAATGCTTCGAGCTGATTGTACTTCATCGTTTTCTACCACTCGTAGCTAGGCCATCGCGCGAAACTTGGCAACGCACAGCAATTTAGCCACCTACCGTACTAACGAGGCAGCGGCGATACCAATCGAAGCGATTCCTATGCAACTGCTGGATCGCTCAGGTAGTGCATTTGCGCCCTTCCTACCTGCGCCCTTCATAACATCGCGACGATGCGTGTTGGTGATGAATGGTTGCGAATGGGGTTGGCTTCACTCGGTTGAACCCCTCGCGACCATTTGGGGGATAGCCAAGGTCGTGTCCCATCAGGTGGTGTAGGTGAGGGTTATGAAGCCGCTCGCGAGCGCGCCGTTAGTAGCGCTGTAGCGAGCGAGCGGCCTGTCGGTGGTCATCGGCGCTTTCCGGTAGGGTTTGGTTGTTGACGCCAACCCATTTCGGAAGGAACCACCGATGACCGACGACATGATGAACCTGCGCGCGCTCGTGGAGAAGACCCCCGATGCGGATCTGCTGCGCGAGATGATCGGCTTTGCCGCCGAGCGGCTGATGGAGCTGGAAGTAGGTGCCGCCACGGGCGCCGGCTATGGCGAGAAGACCCCGCTGCGGACCACCCAGCGCAATGGCTACCGCGACAGGGACTGGGAGACCCGAGACCGGAACGGTCGAGCTGCGCATCCCCAAGCTGAGGAAGGGCTCCTACTTCCCCAGCTTCCTGGAGCCTCGCCGCATGGCTGAGAAGGCGCTGACGGCCGTCATCCAGGAGGCCTACGTGCAAGGCATCTCGACCCGCTCGGTCGACGACCTGGTTAAGGCAATGGGCATGAGCGGCATCTCCAAGAGCCAGGTGTCGCGGCTGTGCGAAGAGATCGACGGCAAGGTGAAAGCCTTCCTCGAACGGCCGATCGAGGGTGATTGGCCGTATCTTTGGATCGATGCGACTTATCTCAAGGTGCGCCGCGGCGGCCGCATGGTCTCGGTCGCCGTCATCATCGCAGTGGGCGTGAACAGCGACGGCCGGCGTGAGGTGCTCGGCATGGAGATCGGCACCTCGGAGGCCGAGCCGATCTGGACGGAGTTCCTGCGCAAGCTCACCCGGCGCGGTCGCGCGGGGTCAAGCTCGTCGTCTCCGATGCCCATGAGGGTCTGAAGGCCGCGGTGACCAAGGTGCTCTCAGCCACATGGCAGCGCTGCCGCGTTCACTTCATGAGGAACGTGCTGTCGCACGCCGGCAAGAGCGGGCGACGCGTCGTCTCGGCCTTCATCGCCACCGCCTTCGCCCAGGAAACGCCCGAGGCCGCGAGCACCCAATGGCGCGCCGTGGCTGATCAGACCCGGCCCAAGGTCCCGAAGCTGGCGACAATCATGGATGACGCCGAGCCCGACGTGCTGGCCTATATGACCTTCCCGAAGGAACATCGCGCCAAGCTCCACTCGACGAATCCGATCGAGCGTCTCAACGGCGAGATCAAGCGACGCACCGAGGTCGTCGGAATCTTCCCGAACGACGATGCGATCGTGCGCCTCGTCGGGGCGCTGCTGCTCGAACAGAATGATGAGTGGGCCGTCCAGCGGGCCCGCTATATGACCCTTGAGACAATCAGCCAGATGAGTGATGATCCCCTCATCAGCTTGCCAGCCGTGGCGCGCTGATCAGCCCGGCCCACGCCGGACAGCTCGGCGAACCAATGCCGTCAGCTACACCACCCCAGTGGGCACGATCATAGCCAACCGGGCAACACACTACGCAAGACGCTACCGCGCCCGCTCAAGGCATCAATGCCGCCCGCAAAACAAGCCACACGAACTAGGCGCGCCACCCATTCCGGGAGTTGCGCGTTTCAACTTCGACCTTGAGCCAGGTCAACCTTTCAAGCAATGGCCCAGTTTGTGTTTCCTTCCTCAGGGCACAGACCGAGAGCGTCGTATTTGGCATAGCTATCGTGTTTTCCGAAGGGCTAGATGAGACCGATGAGTGACGTTGATACGTAATCGTAATAGCCTGAATTCAATCGATTCAGCTGCTGATATCTGGGCTTCGCCCGTACGTGAGGAATATGAGCGACCAGAGAAAATCGATGCGGAAAGTCGAGTCCCCAGGCACGGCCACTGATGCTAAAGTCGACCTGATCGCGGTCGTAGTGGCCATAAACAGTGGCAAGCCAAGCGTTCTCACAGTCGGCGGCACGGACACGCTGCCGTCAGGCCCATTCGAGCTCGGCCATCGCTCCCTCCAATCTGGCTTACGGGTCTGGGTGGAACATCAAACGGGTCATCAGCTTGGCTATATCGAGCAGTGTATACGTTCGCTGACCGTGATCGAGCCGATGAGCAGCGCGAGCCGCGGGTCATCTCGATCAGCTATCTTGCGCTCACACGCGCCGAAGACGCCATTGGCGCTTCCCCGCCTGTCTGGCGGAGCTGGTACGACTACTTCCCTTGCGAGGATCATCGCTCCGGGGCGCCTGCGGTGGTCGAGAACGTTCTTCAGCCACGTCTGTTGGCCTGGGCTGAGGAGGCCACCCACGTCCCAGTGAGGCGCGAGCGTCGGCAGCGTGCGGCAATCGCGTTTGGCTTTGGCGGCTGCGACTGGAACGAGGAACTCGTCCTGCAACGTTACGAACTTCTCTATGAGGCAGCCCTGGTCGAAGAGGCGACGCGGCGGTCCCAGCAGAGCGCATCCCTTCCAATACCCGGAACTTCAATGATAGCTGACCATGGGCGTATCCTGGCGACGGGGATCGCGCGATTGCGTTCGAAGATCAAGTATCATGCATATGACCGCCAGCTTCCGGGCGACGGCGACAGCGGCTCGCTTGAAACCGAGTTTCTCACGAAGTTTGAGCCCCCAGGTTCGCAACTCACTTTCCGCATGAGTGCGCGTCAAGATCACGGTCGCGGCCTCATACAGAAGAGCTGGAAGAACGGCTCTCAACAGACACCGCCCTCATGAGGCGCAGGTCGGCGGTCGATTGAGCAAAATGCTCAACTGTTTGGTCCGTTTGCGCCGTTCCGGCTGAGCGATCCGCATCTCACAATTGCGGTACCTAGACCTTCACTGGAGGACCGCCATGACAATCTACAATATTGCTCTAATCGGCTTCGGCGGCGTTAATCGCGCTCTGGCCGAGCTCATCGCCACCAAGAACCATCTGTGGGAGCGCGACTTGGGGTTTCGATTGAATATCGTAGCGGTCAGCGACCTCTATCTGGGTTCGGTCATTTCTCCCAACGGCCTTGATGCCAAGACACTGGTCGAAGCCAATTTCGCAAAAGGCGGTTTTGGGCAGCTTTCGGGCGGGAGTTCCGAGGCTGACAATGAGACGATCATCAAGACGGCGCCCGCAGACATAGTCGTCGAGGCGACCTTCACCAATCCGAAGGACGGTGAACCCGCCGTTTCCCATTGCCGTTGGGCACTGCAGACCGGCCGGCATGTCGTCACCACGAACAAAGGCCCGGTGGCTATTGCAGTGCGGGAACTAAAGGCCCTGGCAAAGGCAAACGGAGTTCGTTTCGAATACGAAGGTTCGGTCATGAGCGGAACCCCGGTCATCCGGATGGCGGAGAAGACCCTTGCAGGTGCTGAAGTAAAGGGCTTCGAGGGAATTCTGAACGGAACATCCAACTTCGTCCTCGGCCGCATGGAAAGCGGCCTAGACTTTGCTGCTGCGGTCAAGGAGGCACAGGAACTCGGCTATGCCGAAGCCGACCCCACTGCCGACGTCGAGGGCTTCGACGTGCGCCTCAAGGTGGTCATTCTGGCGAACGAGTTGCTAGGGGCGAACCTGAAGCCGGAGGACGTGACGTGCAAGGGCATTTCCGATCTCTCGCCTTCCGAGATTGAGGCTGCTGCAAAGGCACACAGCCGCTGGAAGTTGATCGGATCTGCTGTCCGGGCGGAGGACGGAAAGGTAACAGGCAGTGTCGCGCCGAAGCGGCTTGCACTGGAGCATCGGCTGGCATCGGTCAGTGGGGCGACCAACGCCGTTTCGCTGAACACCGAGCTGCTAGGCGCTGTAACGATCACAGGACCCGGCGCCGGCCGGATCGAGACCGCATACGCGCTTCTTTCCGACATCGTTGCCATTCATGCCGCCGCCACGTCTGGCATCACCAAGGAGGCCGCGTGATGTACAATCGTGCGCTTGGCAAGACGACGGGCGCCGGGGAAATTGTCGTCAGCAATCCGTTTGACGGTTCGGTTGTCGGAACAGTCTCTGAGACCTGCGCTGCAGGCATACACACGCTTTTGGAACGAGCAAGCCGCGGTGCGCAGATTGCGAGAGATCTTCCACGACACCAACGGGCCACAATCCTGGAAAAGGCCGCCGCTGCAATCGAAGCCGCAAAGGAGGAATTCGCGCTCCTCATCGTAAGGGAAGCCGGCAAGACGATCACTCAGGCGCGCAAAGAGACGACCCGGTGCGTCAACACTCTGAAACTCTCCACCGATGAGGCGAGGCGTAATGCTGGCGAGGTTATTCCGTTCGACTCCTACGCCGGCTCGGAGTGCCGGAAGGGCTGGTACACAAGAGAGCCACTTGGCATCATCGCCGCCATCACGCCTTACAACGACCCTCTCAACCTCGTTGCTCACAAACTCGGTCCGGCAATAGCCGCCGGGAACGCAGTGATTTTGAAACCTTCCGAGCTCACCCCCCTTTCGGCGATCAAACTTGTCGAGGTTCTTCTCGAGTGCGGCCTTCCCGAGGAAATCGTGACGGTTGCGGTTGGCGGACCCGAGCTCGGGGAAGCTCTCGTTTCAGCAAAGCACGTCCGCATGATCTCCTTCACCGGCGGCTTCGCCACCGGCGAGGCAATTGCAAAGGCCGCGGGCATCAAGAAACTTGCGATGGATCTGGGCGGCAATGCGCCCGTCATCGTGATGGAGAATTGCGACTTTGACGCTGCTGTCGAAAGTTGCGTATCAGGGGCCTACTGGGCAGCCGGCCAAAATTGCATTGGCACGCAAAGAATCCTGGTTCAGCGTCCTATCTACCATCGTTTCAGGACGGAGTTCGTAGCTGCAACAAAGAAACTCAAGACTGGCAATCCCCTGGACGCGGATACCGACGTCGGCCCGATGATATCGAGCAAGGCCGTCGGTCGAGCCGCCGCGATGGTCAACCGCGCTCTCGCCGCTGGCTCGACACTGCTTTGCGGCCACGAGCCCGCCGGCAACCTTTACCCGCCGACAGTCCTGGAGAGCGTCCCCGCGTCTTGCGATGCGTGGATTGAAGAGGTGTTCGCCCCGATCGTCATTCTTGAGCCCTTCGATGAGCTCAGCGACGCGATCGTCCTTGCAAATGGCCCCGAGTACAGCCTCCACGCCGGCATTTTCACCAATGACCTCGATGGAGCTCTCGAGGCTGCCGATAAGATCGAGGCCGGCGGCGTCATGATCAACGACTCCTCGGACTACCGCTTCGATGCGATGCCATTTGGGGGTTTCAAGTATGGCAGCATGGGTCGCGAGGGCGTGCGGTTTGCTTATGAAGACATGTCGCAGCCCAAGGTCGTGTGTATCAACCGTTTGAGGCGGTGACGACAGCCTTCAGCTAATTCCCCTTACCGCACCCAGAGGTATTTATATGTTCAAAGGTTCCATTACCGCGCTAGTTACGCCGTTCGCTGAGGGTCGTGTCGATGAGGTTGCCCTGCGCACCCACGTCGAGTGGCAGATCAAGGAGGGATCCTCCGGCTTGGTTCCCTGCGGAACCACAGGCGAGAGCCCTACCCTCAGCCACGCCGAGCATAAGAAGGTTGTCGAGATTACTATCGAGACAGCCAAGGGCCGGGTCCCGGTGATTGCGGGGGCCGGCTCAAACAGTACGGCCGAGGCGATCGACTTTGTGCGTCACGCGCAACAGGCTGGCGCCGACGGGCTGCTAATCGTGTCACCCTACTACAACAAACCCACGCAGGAAGGCATCTATCAGCACTTCAAGGCTATCGATGCCGAGGCGACGGTTCCAATCATCGTCTACAACATTCCCGGGCGAAGCGTCATCGATATCCAGGTCGAAACGCTGGCGCGCATTTTCAAGGAATGCCGAAATGTGTCGGGCGTCAAGGACGCGACCGGCAACATCTTGCGCCCGTCTCTGGAACGGATGGCCTGCGGAAGAGAATTTAATCTTCTCACTGGCGAGGACGGGGCCGCCCTGGGCTACATGGCTCATGGCGGACATGGCTGCATCTCGGTCACGGCAAATGTCGCTCCCCGCCTTTGTGCGGACTTTCAGAAAGCATGCCTGAATTTTGACTTTGCCGCTGCCTTGGAGCTGCAAGATCGCCTGATGCCCCTCCACCGGGCCCTTTTCCTGGAGACCAACCCTGCCGGGCCCAAATATGCCCTGCAGCGCCTTGGTCGGATGCGCGATGACTTGCGACTGCCACTTGTCACAGTTAGTCCCTCGGTCCAGGCGGCAATCGATGAGGCTATGCGTTACGCCGGAATCCTGTCCTAAGAGGGGAACAATGATCGTCGAACGCATCGAATCGGACCTGATCGGACCGATCGCTATCCCTGGCAACGTCCTCTACGGCGTACATACCCGTCGCGCGGAACAGAACTTTGATGTGTCGGGATTGCGCCTGAGGGATTTTCCCGAGCTCATCCAGTCCATGGCCATGGTGAAAAAGGCTGCTGCACTCGCAAACACGGAGCTCGGACTGCTCTCGTCCGAGAAGGCGCAAGCGATATCAGACGCTTGTGACGACCTTGTGGAGCTCAGGGAAATCGACGAGAATTTCCCAGTAGACATGATGCAGGGCGGAGCAGGCACGTCCACAAATATGAATGTGAACGAGGTCGTGGCGAACCTGGCGTTGATCAAACTTGGCGCCGCCGTTGGCGACTATGCAAAACTGCACCCCAATGATGACGTCAACCTGTCCCAGTCGACGAACGATGTCTATCCAACCGCGATCCGCCTCACGGTATTGCGAGCTTGCGACGGGCTGGTATCGGCACAGGCCAGCCTGCGCGACGCCTTTCGAACAAAAGCAGCTCGATACGGAAATTCTGTGAAGGTCGGTCGCACGCAGCTTCAGGACGCCGTGCCGATGACGGCCGGTCAGGAGTTCGAGGCCTTTGCCGAGCTCATCGACGAGGACATCATCCAGCTTCAGTCGGCATCGAGACTGTTGTTGGAAATCAATCTCGGAGGGTCGGCCATTGGCACGTCGATCAATGTGCCTCGCGGGTTCCCAAGAATTGCCTGCGGTCATCTTTCACAGATTTCCGGCATCGAGCTTGTTGCCGCGCGCAATTTCATTGAGGCAACGTCGGACACCGGCGGTTTCGTTTCCTTTTCAGGCATGCTGAAGCGCATTGCTGTCAAGCTCACAAAGATCTGCAACGACCTGCGCCTGCTGAGCAGCGGACCGCTTGGCGGCCTGGGGGAAGTCCGCTTGCCGCCCGTCCAGGCAGGCTCTTCGATCATGCCCGGCAAGATCAATCCTGTTATCCCTGAGATGGTGAACCAGCTCAGCTTCCAGGTAATTGGCAATGATCTTACCGTGACGCTCGCCGCCAGCGCGGGTCAGCTGCAGTTAAACGCGATGGAGCCAGTGATCGTCTTGAACATTCTCCAATCCATGCGGATGTTGACGAGAGGGATGGAGATTTTCAAGCAGCGTTGCGTGGACGGGATCGAAGTCGACGTGGATCGTTGCAGAGACCTGCTTGACCGGTCCCTTGCTCTTGCTACGCCCTTGGCGAAGCTTATCGGCTACAGCAAAGCGGCGGAGCTGTCCAAACGGGCCTTGGCAGGGATGAGGAACCTGCGCCAGATCGTGGAAGAAGAGGGGGTTCTGCTTCCCGATCAGGTTGAGCAAATTTTCGGCAACTGTGCCGAGTTTGCGGGTTTCTCGCAAGCCTCTTCAGCTTAACGGGAGGCGAACGTGGCTGTATTTACCGCGCTGACAGACAAGGACCGCGACTTTATCGCATCGGCCTACGGTATGACCTCGTTGTCCTCTGTCGTTGGGATAGCGGATGGCGATCGGGAAACCACTTACCTGTTCCGAACCAAACAGGACGAGTTCATCGTAACTCTTTTCGAGAACGGCGCCGAACCGCTGGACTTGGAACGAGCCTTCGCGACCATGGAGACGCTGCATGAAAACGGCGTTCCATGTCCCAAGCCGATGCGCACGACAGACGGCCTTGCCACTCTTCATGCTGCTGGCCGACTGGTCGCAATCGTAAGTTTCGTATCGGGTTCGTCGACAAATGTGCCTACACTTGCCAGATGCGGAAGCCTTGGTCAGGTGATGGCACTCGTTCATACAATCCTGCAACGCAGTCCTAAAACGCAGGAAGCGCAGTTGCCGACCGGCGCTGTGCATGGGGCGCTGGTTCACCAGAATGTCTTCTTCCTCGGTGACGTGGTCAGCGGCGTGATAAACTTCAGGCTACGCCACGATGACGTCCTTGTTTCCGAGATTGCGGACGTGCTTGTCGGTTGGGCGAGCCAGCCGAATGGAGAGTTGGATAGAAACAAGACCAGTGCCATCCTTGCCGGGTATCAGAGCGTCAGGACACTTATGGACACCGAGAAAGCGGCCCTCCCCGGCTTTGTACTGGCGTCAGCAGCCAGGCGATATGCAAGCGATCACAACAAAAGCCGCCTCCCCGGAGCCGCCATATTGGCTTATGGGTCAATGCAGCTAGAAGTCATGGCCTGATCGGCTGGCTCAAACACACCATGAAGTATCTCCTCGACCGTACGGATGAACAGATCCTCAGTGAGTTGAGGACCAACGCGCGCATTTCCCACGCCGAGCTATCGGCCAAAGTAAATTTGTCCCGCAATGCGGTTCGAGTTCGAATCGAGCGGCTCGAACGAGAGGGTTTCATAAAGGGCTACACGATTGTCACCGGTGAAGGCGGGAATGAGCAGCACATCACCACCGCGCTGATGTTCGTTTATCGCCATGACCGCATGAGAGGCGGCGACGTCATCCATGCGCTGAAAAAGATTCCAGAGATTGTTTCTTGCGACGTGATGACAGGTGATTTCGACCTGCTGGTGAGAGTCGAGTCGCCAGAAGCCGATCGCATTCGCCAAATCTGGCAACAGCTATCAGAGTTGCCGGGCGTGCGGGATACCCTGACGGCATTTGTGTTGTCGTCAGTTATTCGAAAGTAGGTTGCTCGCCCAGAGAGGCTGAACCCCTGAGGGCAAAGCCCTGCTCTTCCAGTACCAAAGGCCGGACATGGCGATTCGCAAGTGCCGGGCCCCACTCGAGAAGATTCACCTTGGTTCCCGTGGCGTGGTGCGGGATGTGACAGCTGGCCCCTTGTCTCTCCAGCCGGTCTCGAATGAGATAGATACCGTTGGAAATGCGACGAACTGGGCCAGCCCGATTGCGCTTTGTCTCTTGTTCCGCGCCGGTCGGAAGCCAATCGTGTGCGTTATTAGTACAGCGGTAAGTTGCTATATTTTGTACAACCTAACGGCGTTGTCGTGAAACAATCTCTTCTTGTCGCCGGCTGAGAAGTCGTTCACGATATCTTTGAAGCAACTGAAGATCTCGTCGTACGTCTTGAACAGCTTGTCGACGGGGAAGTTGCTTGCAAACATGCATCGTTCGATACCAAAGCAATCGATCAGGTGCAATACCAGCGGCCGGATGCTCTCAAGTGTCCAATTCGGGTCGGACACACCGAATCCGGAGATTTTGGTCGCGATGTTCGGTGCACCGGCCAGCCGCTTCATCGCCGCGCGCCAGTTGATTAGGCCTTCCGCACTCTTGTCCAACGGAAAGCCGGCATGGTTGACGATGAACTGGGTGTTTGCGAAGCGTTTCGCGAGTTGGAACGAGTCCTCAGCCTGATGATAATAGGCTGCCAGATCAAATGACAGCGCCCGGTTTTCCAACTGCTGGAATCCGGCTCTGAATTCCACGCTATTGATGATATCTGGATGCTTTGAGAAGCTCTTTCTCGGATCCGGGTCATAGCAAAGCGTGTGCCTGATACCGCGGAAGTTCCCGTATTGCATGTGCTGGTCTAGAACATCGCCGGCATCGGCAGCAGCCAGGTCGGCATTGCCGACGATGCCATGCGGAAAGCCATGTTTGTCCGCATGGGCCTGTAGCCAGCGCGTCTCTTCGACTGGCTCCGTCTCATCGAACTCTGCTTCGATGTGAACGGATTTCACCACATTTTGGTTTTTCGTGTCCTCAAGATAGTCGCCGAGCAGATAATTCCGTTGGATCGCCGAGTAGTCGCCGAACACCCTGTCGCGGACCGGTCCGATTAACCAGTGGTGGCGTGCGAGGGACAAGTGCCAAAAATGCTGATGAGGGTCGACGATCGGCGAGGTCATTGTTGTTCTCCCGGCTAGACAGTTTTCAGGTATGATCGCATCGCAGCCAGACCGACCTCGAGGAGAAGTGCGAAGGCGATTAGGAGACCCTTGAACAGGTCCAGACTCGAGGGGTCCACCCCGGTGGTACGCAGTAGATGCGTTACCAGGCCAATGATGAGGGCTCCGCAGGCGATTCCAAAAACGGTGCCCTTGCCACCAAAAATGCTTGTTCCTCCAATGACGGCGGCAGCGATACCGTCCAGAAGAAGAGGCATGCCCCCGACGTTTGGAGTTACCACCAGGGTCCGAGAGATCATCACCACCGAAGCAACAAAGCAGATGACTGAGCTCGCTATAAAAACCATGAACTGATGGCGCTCGACCGCCAATCCTGCCAGCACGGCGTTTTCCCGGCTGGAACCAACCGCATAGGTCTTCAGTCCGAAACGTGACTGATGCAGCAGCAAATACGCTGTCAGTGCCGCGATCGCTGCGACGATATAGAGAAACGGAAAGCCGAGAACCGCGCCTCTTCCAAGGGCCTTGAGGACCGGGTCCTTGATGATGATGATGCCGGGCGAGAGGAAGATGTTTATTCCCTGCAGTGCAATGGCGGTTGCCAGCGTTGCCACGAATGCCGGCAGGCGCACAAAACCTGCAATCAGGCCGTTCCAAAAGCCGACAGCCGTCGCTGCAGCCAGTCCCAGCAACAGAGCGGGAACAGACGGCCAGCCCAGGTTCAAGCCGAAGCCGACAACGACGCTGACCAAGGCCACAGTAAGTCCGGCCGACAGGTCGATGCTCCCCGATATCAGGACCAAGCCTGCGGCCAGCGCGATCAGGAAGATTGGTATTGACTGGCTTGCCACTGCCGCCAGGTTGGCCCCCGATATTAGGGCCGGGTTGATGATGATACCGACGATGACGACTATCGCCAGCAAGACGGCTGGCGACCAGCCAAGCAAGCGGGACAAGATCTGGCGATAGGTTGCTGAAGCTGCAATCATGTCGACGCACCACCCAGTTGGAAGGCAATCGACATGACCTCGTTCTCGCTGCACCCGCGCGGGAGCTCGGCCGCAATGCGGCCATTCGACATGACGAGAATCCTGTCTGAAACCCCAAGCACTTCCGGAAGCTCGCTGGACACGAGCAGGATCGCCGCGCCTTGGGACTTATATCTGGAAATCAGCCGGTGAATTTCCGACTTTGCGCCGACATCGACGCCGTTGGTCGGTTCGTCGAGCAAGAGGACCTTTGGCTGGCCAGCCAACCATTTGCCTAACACGACCTTTTGTTGGTTTCCGCCGGAAAGTTCCCGGGCCTTCGCCTCGGGACGCGGGGGCTTGATCAGTAGCTCCGCGATCTTTTTTGTCGCCAGTTGCCTGATGCGCGGCGGCGAAACAAGCCCACCGCCATGGGTCATCCAAACCAGGCCGAGGTTATCTGCAACAGTCATCTGCGGGACAAAGCCCTCGGCATGCCGGTCTTCAGGCAAGTAGACGATTCCGTTTTGATAGGCTTGGCGGAGATCCCCGAACGCAATGGGCTTTCTACTCACCGTAATTTGGCCTTTCGCCTCTGGCGTAAGGCCAGCCAGGGCTCGTAGCAACTCGGTTCGGCCGCTGCCCATCAAGCCGCAGACGCCGACGATCTCACCAGCATACAAATCGACAGTCACATCTTGCAGAAGCCCGGCTTCGGCTATTTGCGCGCTCAGGATGAGATCCCCGCGCTGCACCTCGTCGTGAGGAAACACGTTCTCAAGTTTGCGGCCGACCATACCTTCGACAAGACTGGCAGGCGTGAAATTCGATATTTCGCCGCTTGCTACCACTTCGCCGTCGCGAAGAATGACGACATCGTCGCAGAGGCTAAAGACCTCTTCCAGCTTGTGCGAGATGTAAACGATCGCGCACCCCTTGGCCTTCAGATCGGAGACTAAGCTGAAGAGCCTGTCTCGCTCCCGAACGGAAAGTGCCGACGTGGGTTCATCCATGATGATGACCCAGGCGTGGGCCTCCAACGCTTTTGCAATCTCGACCAACTGGCGTTGCCCGACATTCAGTTGATCGAGGCGTGTCTCGGGATCGAAATCTAGGCCGAGAGCCTTAAGAGCGCTACGAGCGCGGGTGTTCATGTCACGCCTGGCAAGGAAGCCGTACCTGGTGCGTGGCTGGCCTAGAAACAGGTTCTCGGCAATCGTGAGATCGGGCAACAAGCTAAAATGCTGGTGGATTGCGGTTATCCCCGCCAGCCGAGCATCCCTGCTGCCGTTCACGGTTATCTCTGCACCATTGAGCGCGATGGACCCGGAGTCCGCCCGTTGAATCCCGGTCAGACACTTTACGAGGGTCGACTTGCCTGCTCCATTTTCGCCCACCAGTGCCAGCACGCGTCCGCCATGGATCTCAAGGGTGGCGTTGTCCAGCGCTCGGAAACTGCCGTAGGATTTGGAAAGACCATTAACAGACAGCGTCCGCTTTAAGCCGGGAGCCTGGCCTGACGCTTTGGTTGATTGACCCCAACCCAAGATTTTCGGGAAGGAAAGGGTCTCTGTCGTCAGCAACGCTGAAGCCAACAGGAGCGCGGCCTTGACAATGTATGTTGCTTCAAGTGGCACCTGAAGAAACGACAAGCCTGCAGAGATCACGCCCAGGAGAGTGGCGCCGAGGAGAGTGGGGAACATGGCTCCCTGCCCACCAGCCAAGGAAGCGCCCCCAATCATGGCTGCGGTGATAGCATCGAATTCGAGGCCCATTCCAGCCAACGGCTGCCCGGAGCCAAGCCGGCCGATGGTAACGACCGCGCATATGCCCGCGGACAGGCCGGCCAGCAAGTACACTACCAAATGGACGCGCCTAACCGGTACGAGAGAGGCGGCCGCCGCATTCTGATTGCCGCCGACGGCAAAAATCCAGCGGCCCAACAAGGTCCGGCTCATGAACAGGCTCCAGGCGACCGCCGCCAGTAGTGCCATCGCAAGAGGCGTTGGCACCCCAAAGATGATTGAGGAACCTGGCCAGATGAGAGCTTGATTGGCGACAGGGATGCTGTCTGCTCCAGACAGCACAAGGGTTGCACCTCGCATCATGGCCATTGTGGCGAGCGTGGCCATGAACGGTGCGACGCGCGCAAATCCGACGAAAAACCCGTTTGCAGCGCCCAGTGCACTGCCGCAGAGCAAGGCAGCCAGGATCGACGCAGCCCCGGACTGTGTAGCGTGTAAGGTGAGAGCCGCGACGATGCCGCTTAGTGCCAAGTTCGCACCGATCGAGAGATCAATGCCTCTGGCAATGATCAGCGCCGTCATGGGAAAGGCACATATCGCGATGACGGCGGTCTGTTGACCGATCGTCAAAAGGTTGCCGACGGATAGAAAGCCGGGAATGACGATCGCTAGAGCTGCAATAACAGCCAGGATTGCCAATGCCAGCAGCGAGGATGCGCTGTCGGAGGAAAATTGAGACACGCCAAAGCGATTGACGTGTCCCATATCCTTCATCTTTGACGAGGTCGCCACTGTTAGTCCGGTCAGTGCGAGCTCATCGCAGAAGCTGGAGCGTTTGGCCCAAGCTGCTGTGAATACTGACCGAGTTCCTCTGCGGCTTTGTCCGGCGTGATATAGTCGAACTTGAGCCCCTTGGCGGCTAGGGTATCGGCAGTTTGCTTCGAGGTAATGTACTTCACCGGCAGGTAGAGGGTGCGATCAAACTTTTCACCTCGCGCGATGCGTGCCGCGAGCGCAATGTTCCAATACCCCACGCGCGGCGCCCCGGTCAGGCCGTCAATGACCGTGGCGCCGGAGTTAAGTGAATCGGCCATCCCCGAGTCACCATCCCAGCCGGCATATTTGAGCTTGGCGCCAGCCGCATCAGCTATCGACTGCGCCGGATAGCAGAGATAGTCGGACAGGCACACTATTGCCTTGAGGTCTGGATTGGCGGCCAACCAGCTTTGCACTGCGTCGGCGGATTTTGCCGCATCCCAGTTGGTTGGCTGAATGCCGACGATCTGAATCTTCGGGAACTCGTTTTTGATCGTTTCGGTAAACGCTTTCTCGCGGTTATCCGATGTCCAGCTTCCACGCGCCCCGATAAGCAGGGCAATCTTGCCCTCTCCATCGATCGACTGTGCGAGCGCCCGGGCGACCGTCGGCCAGGTCTGCGCATCCGGGTAGATTGTGCTGTAGTTCGCTTTTCCCTCGACTTTGTTGCCCATGGTAATGACGGGGATGCCTGCATCGGTGGCCTTGTTGATCACCGGCATGAGCGCATTCTTGTCGAGAGGATCGACCAGGATCACGTCCACTTTTTGTGCTATGAAATTCTCTACGAGTGAAACTTCCTTCTCAAGACTCCCCTCTGCGCTCTGCCAGATAGCTTTGACTTTGTAGTCTTTCTCCGCCACATCGCCTGCCTTCTTCATATCCACGAAGAAGGAATTTTGCAGGTCTATAGCAACAACCCCAAGAATGGGGGGCTTGTAGTCAGCTAAAACTTCGGAACTGCCCAGAACGAAGCTGCATGAAAGCGTAGCGCTAAGCGCTATGGCGTTCAACATTGTGCGTCTTTTTATCACGTTCCACCTCCCATTTTCCTGTTCGGTGGAGTCAACCAGCGGCGTCGTCGGACGACAAGTCAGAATTCAGGCATCTGACCGTTGCCAAAAAGAGATGGTTGGGTGGGAGTGCTCGGCCCTTCCCTCGACTTTCGACTTCGGAGGATTTGATAGGCGCTGTTACGACGGCCGTGAAAATGTGGTAGGAGCCGACTAACGCACCGAGCCCGGCCGCTGCAAGTGATCAGATCGACCACACGTCAAAGCCTCGATTATTTCTTCCGCGTCGCTCAATTAGGCTCCATTCGCGCGGCGTCGGAGCATTTGCGCATTGCTCCATCCGCAGTCAGCCGCAAGGTTGCCCAGTTAGAATACGAGTTCGGTGTTGAGCTGATCATCCGGCAGGCGCGCGGTATCAAGCTCACCGAAGCTGGACAATACGTCTATCGGTACCTGCAGGAATCGAGAGTTCGTGACGCCTTGTTGTACGAGACAATCAGCGAGCTACAAGGATTGAAACGGGGGTCTGTTACGATCGCGGCAGGCAGCGGGTTTGTCGAAGGCTTGATCGCCCCGACGCTCACAAATTTCCTGCAGAAGTACCCTGACATACAGATCGAGATTCTGGCCGGCAATGCTGATGAGATCATAAACACCGTGATCGAGGACGAGGCCGACATCGGTATCGTATTTGGGACGATCTCGGAGGTCGGGATCGAGGTGGTATACGCAATCGAACAACCGCTGCGCCTGATCGTTTCCACGAACCACCCGTTGGCAACACGCGAGACAGTCGATCTGCGGTCGATCTGCGATTTGCCTTTGGCACTGCCGCCACTCACCGCTGGGATCAGGCAGGCGGTCACGCGAGCTTTCCGTGAGGCTGAACTCGAGCTATCTCCTAGTCTCACCGTCGGCCCAGTCCAGGGACTCGTCCAATACGCCGCCTCGGGTGTGGGGGCGACGTTTCTGCCGGAATTCAGCTGCAAAGCCGAAGTTCTGCGTGGGATGGTTCGCGCAATCCCGATAGAAGACGATATCGTCATGCGCACACGTACGAGCATGTTTATCCGGCACGAGCGGCATTTGCCTCCAGCGGCCAAGGCGCTCCTGGCCGCACTTGAGCTGGCATTCCCGTTTACAGCCTGATGTTGAGCTTCCCAGCTGGGATGGAGTGTACTGACTTCAGCAACGGTCGCATGCCGCTTTTGAGCTTGTCGGCGACGCGCCAACTCGTAGTTTTCCTAATCACCTCAATAGGAAATCGCGAGCATGACGTCACAAGTGGGAGTTGTTGGTCTAGGGCGGATGGGAATGGCGATGGCGGAGCGCTTCGCCGAGACCGGCCTAACGGTCATCGGAACGGACGTTAGCCAAGCCACTTTGGATCGGGCCGCAGAAGCGGGCATTCAAACGGCGCAGGACTCACTTGCCGTTATCAAGCAGGTTGACGTCGTGGTGCTGTCGCTGCCGACCGCCAACGACGTCAAGTTGACCTTGGACGGTCTGCCAGACGAAAATCTCGGTCGCGAGCTGTTCGTCATTGACACCACTACTTCCGATCCGCTGGTCACAAAGGAGCTGGCTGCAAAGCTCGAGCCGGCGGGTATCCATCTGCTCGATGCTCCCGTGAGCGGTGGCTTCTTTGGCGCCCGAGCCGGTACGCTTGGAATGATGGTTGGAGGCCAAGCAAGCCATCTCGATCGAGTTCGCGACTTGCTATCGAGAATTGCTGGCAAGATCGTCCACATGGGGCCGATTGGCAGTGGCCATGCGACTAAGCTGCTCAATAACCTGCTAGGCGCAGCCAACATGGTCGTGGCCTCCGAGATCGTGGAGCTTGGCGAATATCTTGGCTTGGCGCCGGCGGATCTGATTTCGGCCCTGAATGCGGGAACTGCACGCAATAGCGCGACCGAACTGAACTATCCGAAATGGATCCTGAGTGACAAGTTTGACTCCGGTTTCACCATGCGTCTGATGCGCAAAGATGTTGCACTCGCGGACCAACTCCTGCGTGCAAAGGGAAACCTGCCCGTGCTGACCGATGTGGCTTCAATCTGGGAGCAGAGCAAACCATCTGTGGCCGATGACGCAGATTTCAACAAGATCACACAATTCCACCCATCCAAGTGAGCTCGTGTCATGACAATCCTTGAAGACTTTAAAGCCGATCCACTCAACGAGGATCTGTTCGCCAGACTGACCACAGAATTCTTTGGCTCCGGACTCGAGATCGGAAGCTATGTCGACGGGCACATCATGCCAGGAAAAGGCAACTACATTGAGCTTGTCGAGCCGGCTTCGGGAACTGCGTACGCGAAATATCGGGACGCGGGGCCTGCAGTTGCCGCTGCCGCATGCGAAGCCGCGGCGCGTGCTCAGAGGGCCTGGTGGGCGATGACGGCCAGCGATCGCGGTCGAAAAATGCATGCAGCCGGGCGGCATCTTCGCACTAAGGCCGCAGCCGTGGCGCAGTTCGAAGCTTTGACCTCCGGCCGACCGCTTACAAGCACGGTCAATGAGATCGAAGCCGTCGCGCAGATGTTTGAGTACTTCGCAGGATGGTGCGACAAGCTGGAAGGCACAGTCATTCCGGTACCAACGACTCAACTCAACTATGTAATCAGGGCCCCATATGGCGTCGTGGTTCAAATGACGCCTTGGAACGCACCGCTTTCGACCGGAGGCTGGCAGATTGCCCCCGCACTAGCGTCTGGAAATTCGGTTGTTCTCAAGCCGTCCGAGCTGACGCCAGCCACCTCCATTATCCTGGCAAGGCTTTTGGAAGAGGGTGGTCTCCCACGCGGCCTGGTCAACGTTCTGGCCGGTCTTGGTGAAAGCACGGCGGCACCAGCGATTCTTGATCAGAACACCCGCATGGTTGTTTTCGTCGGATCCACCAGAACCGGCAGCATCATCGCCTCATTGGCGGCTAAACGTATCATACCATGCATTTTGGAGCTGGGCGGAAAGTCCGCGAACATTGTCTTCGACGATGCGGATTCCAGGATTGCGGTGTTAGGCGCGCAACGTGCCATATTCCAGAATGCAGGCCAGGCATGCACGGCTGGCTCGCGTTTGCTGGTTCAAAGGCGCGTCTACGACAAGATTGTGGGCCACCTAGCCGAAGTCACCCCGCAGATTCCCGTGGGACACCCGCTCGACCAGCGAACTCTTGTCGGGCCGATTAACAACAAGACGCAGCTAAATCAGATCAAGCGCATGGTCGACGAGGCCAAGACGGCAGGTGCAGAAGTGCTCGCCGGAGGCTCTGAGCTGGCATTGGTGAACCAGCCAGGCGGTATGTACTACGCTCCGACCCTGATTAGCGGCCTCAACGATCAGATCGAAGTCGGCCACGAGGAGGTTTTCGGGCCTGTTCTCGGCATTACGCCGTTCGAAGAGGAAGAAGAAGCGATCGCGATCGCCAACGCTTCACACTACGGTTTGGCGGGAGGAGTCTGGACGCAGAACGTTGGTCGCGCCCATCGCGTCGCCAGCAAGATCCAGGCCGGCACTTTCTGGATCAACGGTTATCGTTCGATCAGTGTCATGACACCCTTCGGCGGGTTCAAGAACAGCGGATATGGCCGTTCTAGTGGCTACGAAGGGCTCATGCAATATACTCAAACCAAGAGCGTCTGGGTGGAAACAGCGGAGACCTCGCCGGAAACCGGCACCCGGTATCCATTCTAGATCGCAAAAGGCAGACTTCATCAGAGGATCGCGGAACGAGGTAACCGACCTTCAAATTCGCAAATCCGAGCGCTGCGGAGTGGGTTGAGACGACGGCGTTGCACCTGTTTGGGTCCGGTGAGCCAACGCCGGCGATCAGATAGTTGGCGCAGCGGTAGACGCCTTGCGCGGAACTGACGCGCTTACATGCCAATCAGGGATATCCTCCCTTGACTGGCTCACCGCAGGACCGTCTCAGCCGAAAAAATCGCCTAAAGCAGGTCGCGTTTAATTGGCCTCATATCCGGCAGCTTTGAAGAAGTCTCTGCACTATATTGGGTCGAACAGGTCGCATATGTCCTTGAGCGCGTTGCATAAAGCGTCGAAGGATCGTGCGGCCTTCTTTCTGAGCAGCGCCTTGAGCTTCGAGAAGGCCATTTCGATTGGATTGAGATCTGGCGATTAGGCCGGCAGCGGCAGCAGCCAGGCACCGCGCTGGCGCACCAGTTCGGCCGCCCCGCTCGCTCTTGTGGAAGGCGACATTGTCGAGGATGACGACGTCGCCCGGCTTGAGTTCGGGTGCGAGCTGGGTCTCGACATAGAGTTCGAAACGCGCCCTGTTCATCGGCGCATCGACGATCCAAGGCGCGATCATGGCATGGCATCTCAAGCCGGCGATGAAGGTCTGCGTCTTCCGGCCGCCGAATGGTGCTGATGTTCGGTAGCGTTCGCTCTTGGGCGCCCAGCCGGTTCGCTTGGTCAGCCGTGTGTTGGTCGAGGTCTCGTCAATGAAGACGAGGCGCGTCAAGGCCTTGTCGAAGAACGGTTTGCGCCGCCACCTCCAATGCTCGCGCGCCTGCCGGATGTCGGGACGCTCCTGCTCGCTCGCCCGGAGTGTCTTTTTTTGTGACTGAGGCACAGCCGGTGAAGCAAACGCGCGACATTCGACCGGTGCACCGTAACGCCGCGCCCATCCAGTTCCACGCACAGCTCGTCGAGCGTCAGATCGCCATTCTCGGCCATCCGCTGGCGCACGAAGTCGGCGTGAGCGGCCAGCTTGCCGCCCCCCGTGCCATGGCCTTGCCGGCGCGGCTCAAGCGAACCCCTCTCGGCGCGCAGCTTCATCAGATCTTTCACGAACTTCGGCGAAACCCGGAAATGACGCGACGCCTCACGGTTGCTGTTGCCCTCATCCACAAACGCCGCAACACGCTTACGCAACGCCATCGCTAACGGCTTGCCCATCACGGTTCTCCCTTCCACCGCAATGAATCATCAAACCGTCAATCAGGGAATCCCCGAATCCTTTAAAAGGCGACGTGCTTTAGTCGCCCGCAATTATCACGGGACTTAGGCGGACCGCTGATCCTCTGCACACAAGGCGTGGCGAACAAGGGGCGCAGCGTAACCGCCATCGGCCCGCAATGGTGGAATTTGGCGGCGACCATCCGTGTCGTAGGCCCCGAGCTTGTCTTCGTCGATCTCGAGGTCGAGAACGGCAACTTGGCGCTTTATCTCGAGCGACGACCTGCGGCGAAAAGCCTAGGCCGGGGGAACAGCGCACACAGGGCGGCGGGTTGCTCGGTCAAGCCTCGCTAAACGACAGCATAACGCCGCCCAAGCGGTCGGCTTGCGGCAAGAGAATCATACCGTTGACCTCTCGTGGCACGAGCTCACTTTTGGCAAGCTGATCAAACAGTTTTGCTCGAGATCGAACTTTCAGGTCCACCGCGAATTCATATGGTTCGGCCGGAGCCGCAATCGAGGCCGGCAAGTCTCCATAGCGCTTGGCTGCACCGTTGCGATCCAGGACCAGGAATTTGCCATTGCCGGTGGGCACTTCAAATCCGCCGTCGATTGGCAGGATGCGATCTGTTCCGTGGAGCGTGCCTAGCCAGCGCTTCACTCCATCCTGATGATGCCGCTCAGCAAGGATGCAGACCGAGAGGAAGCCGTACGCAGAATTCGCATGGTCCATCCATTGTGGAAACTCGATAAGGTTGCGCTTGTGCTGCCGGCAGCCGAAATTGGACAGTCGCGGGTAATCGCGTGAGGCAAATATCTTCAGGGTTGTCTTTGTGCGGTCGTTGGTGCCGTCCGCCAGGACGACATCGCGTCCGAATTCGATCGTCCCTTGGCAGACCCCGCCGCGGCTGAGAACGGTTTGCTCGTCGCGCTCGGCGTCGTCGCTGTACAACGCTGTCAACGCAATTCCGTCCCGCTCCTTGATTGAGTTGGCGATGAAGCGGCCGAACCGGAAGTCCCCGGCAGGGTAGCTGTCGAGCAGAGCCGTGTCATAGATGCTCATCAACTCCAGAAGAGAGTTTTTGAACAACATTGCGCAGGTCGAAGTACCCCAGGGATGCTTGCCGATTGGCGTGACGTTGAAGCCAAGGGCGCCGTATGTATCACGCAGCGATGACAGGTCTTGAACGCAGACGATCGGATGGTCGATCCCCAGGACGTTGGTCATGGATGGTCTCCTGGGCCGAGGCTGAAGCCTGAAAATGAATGTGGCGAGCGCGACTTCAATTGGGCCGGGACGCCTGCCGCGGTTTGACCGGCCGGGACATCCTTGGTGACCACGGCCCCTGCCGCCACCACAGCGCCCTCCCCTATGGTGATGTCGCCCAAAATGCTGGCGCCGGCACCAATGACAGCGCCTCGCTTCACGGTCGGATGACGCTTGCCCTCTCGGCCCCTGAAGTTGCTGCCCAGAGTTACGCCGTGCCAGATGGAAACGTCATCCTCGATGACAGCAGTTTGGCCGATGACGATGCCCAGACCGTGATCGAACCACAACCCTCGACCGAATTCCGCCTCGGGCCTGATGTCACAGCCAAAAGCACGGCCCGTATGGCCCTTCACGGCAAGCGCCAACGATATCCGCTTGGCGCGATGCAGTGAGCGGCACACCCTGTAGGACAGCAAGACATGCAAACCGTTGGCAAAATGGAGCGTTGCGATCTCTCCACCCGGATCAAGGTCCTTGTTGGCGGTGGCATAGATGTCAGAAACCGCGTCCTCGAAGGCGCGCTCATCGTGAGAGAAAACGTCACGCGCGGCGGCGAAGACCACCTGCCGGCCACCTCCCGGTGGGATGCACCCCGCAAGCACATGCGCAAGGAGGGCGGCGTCATCCTCGAGGCCCCTCGGATCATATGAGAAGGCTTCCAGAAGATTTGGCTCGTGCCGAAAGAGCTGCACGGCAGCCCGCAACAAGCGATCGCGATGGGTCGTCTGGGAGGGATAAAGACGTTCAATTTGAATGGACATTGCTGGCACTGACTAGTGTTTCAGGACACGAGAAAGGAACGCCCTGGCCCGGTCATGCTGAGGATTCTGGAAGAAAGTCTCGGGATACCCGATCTCCGCAATTCTGCCGCCATCGATGTAGACGACCCTGTCGGCGACTTCACGGGCGAAGCCCATTTCATGCGTGACGATCATCATGGTCATTCCGTCGACCGCCAACTCGCGCATAACGTCCAGAACCTCTCCGACCATCTCAGGATCAAGCGCGGACGTCGGCTCGTCAAAAAGCATCAC
Organism: Mesorhizobium sp. WSM4898; assembly: GCF_029625845.1. Lineage (NCBI taxonomy): Bacteria > Pseudomonadati > Pseudomonadota > Alphaproteobacteria > Hyphomicrobiales > Phyllobacteriaceae > Mesorhizobium > Mesorhizobium sp. WSM4898. The sequence goes on from NZ_JARTVQ010000005.1 coordinate 27,302, forward strand.
ATGGGGATCCATTGCCAATGAGCGGGCGATGGCGACGCGCTGTTGCTGGCCACCTGAAAGTGCGGCAGGATACTTATGGGCTTGGTCTGATAGACCGACACGATCGAGCAAACGCCGTGCGTTTGCGTACGCGGCGTCCTTGGAGAGCTTTCGCACTCGGATTGGCGCCAGCGCTACGTTTTCCAGCACGGTCATATGGGGAAACAGGTTGAATTGCTGGAAGACCATGCCAACGCCCTTCCGAATCTGTTGGAGGTTCTTGTCGTCTCCAACCGCCCTTTCTTCCTCAACGGGCATTCGGTAACCGTCTACGATCAGGCTACCGTCCTGATATTGTTCCAGGCCATTCACACAACGGATCAGAGTCGACTTGCCCGAACCGCTTGGGCCGATGACGACCATGACTTCCCCCCTGGCAACAGATAAGCTCACCTCCTTCAGCACATGGAAATGTCCATAGTACTTGTTCAGCTGATCGAATTTGACGATCTCGGTGCCCTTCGCCGCTGTGCTATCGGCCTTCATTTGAGATTCCCTTAGAAAGGTGCGCTTCCAAGTGTCTGGCGAAATAGGTAACTGCGCTGCCAACGAGAAAGCAGACAATGAACAAGAATGTATACACCTCGTAGACTTTGTCGCTGTTCTGAGGGTCAGCCAATATCATTTGTCCGACACGTAGAAAATCTGCAAGGCCAATGATGAAAACAAGGGGGGCGTAGTTGAAGATGTCAAGGACGTTGCCAACCATGCCAGGGAGGGCCACACGCATGGCCTGCGGACCGACGATCCGGATTTTGATGTCCCAGGAACTCAGTCCAAGGGCCTCGGAGGCCTCGACCTGCCCGCGGGGGACCGCCTGCAAGCCGCTGCGGATATATTCGGCCGCGAACGCGGAATAGAAAATCACGAAGCCGATCAGTCCCCGCAGGACATCTGGGACCGGCACGGAGGGGAGAAGGAGAGGAAATGCGATCCAGATGAAATAGACCACCAGAATGAGCGGAACGGCCCGCATGAACTCGATGTATGCAGTGCAGAGGATCCTAATACTTCCGATCTTGCTTTGACGACCAAACGCCAGGGCAGCTCCGATCGGTATGGTCAGCGCCGCGGAAATGGCGGTAAGCAGCACCGACAGCAGAAAGCCGCCCCATGTCGCCGGCCCCGCCGGCACAAGAAGGTAGAGCGCGAGCCCCAGTGCGCCCAACGAGAGGCCGCCGGCCAGCTTGCGCACACGCGGGAGGGTTTGTCCTAAAAGCCATGCACATTCAAGTGAGCTGCCAACGAGGAAGGTGTTGATGCCCGCGGACCAAGACACCTGCAACGCCAGCGCAGTCACGGCCAGGATCCCAATGACGGTGCTAGCGGCACGCAATCCCCTCATGGGTATGATGGACGACACCAAAAGGCCCATCGCGACGGCGAACAGGAAGGCGGCAACCCATACGCGCCACAGCTCCGCGGCCGGGAATACTCCGACCATCAGAACCTTTGCGCTCTGCCCAATGACGTGCCACTGGGCGACCGCGAGAAGCCACGCGCAAAATGTCCAGATGCCCCAAAAAAGCGTGGGCACCACCAGTGCCGTGAGAAGCGTATCGAAGGGGGTGGCGAAGAGATTGACCTTCAGACGCTTGACCGCGTTTTCGATACCCATCAGCGAGCCCCCGGGATCTGTATCCTGGCATTGAGCCGATTGATGGTCGCGCTTATCCCAAGGCTGATCAGAAGATAGATGAGCGTAACGACGATTATGCCTTCGAGGCTTCGGCCAGTTTGATTGGCCACCGTGCCGTAGACGTTGAACAAGTCCGGAAATCCGATCGCGATCCCAAGAGAGGTGTTCTTGGCAAGACCGATATATTGGTTTCCAAACGATGGGAGGATCACGCGAAACACCTGGGGAAGGACGATGTCCTTTATGATGTCGTTCCTGGCGAGCCCGAGCGAGCGCGCCGCCTCCCATTGCCCGCGCGGCAGGCTTTCAATAGCGCCGCGCACAATCTCGCCAAGATATGCTGAGCTGTTGACGACAATACCGATCAGAATCGCCGTGAACTCAGGTGAAAGCATCGTGCCGCCGCTCGCCCGGAAGCGGCCGGCTTCGGGGATGTCGATGGTGAATGGGAAACCCCCAACAATCACGGCACCCAGCAGCAGGATGGCCGACAAGCCGACAATCACCCAGCGTCGTTTGCCCCCGGAAATGAAAGCGGACAGGACGCCGAGCACCAGAGCCAGAAGAAAGATGATGATCCCGGGTCCCGTGGCCGTATCTGTCGCTGCGATCGAGGGCAGCCAGATACCTTGCTGGCTTAATATCACTCCCGGAAACCCGGCCGCAGCGGAAATTGGAGGAAACTGCAGGACGACAGCGATGTACCAGAATGTCAGTTGTATGAGCAGCGGGGTGTTCCTGACGAACTCGACGAAATAGAAACAGAGCTGCCTTACCAGCCAATTCGTCGACAAACGTCCCACACCGAGCAGCGTTCCGAGCGCGGTAGCTACCACGATCGCCAAAATGGCGACTTTCAAGGTATTGAAAAGGCCAACTGTGAGCGCCTGCGCGTTGGTCATGCCAGAGGAGAACGGCACGAGGCCGAGAGGCGTGCTTATGGCAACGGCGTAACCTTCACTGATCTCGAATCCGGCGCCCGAGGCGAGATAGCCGAAACTGAAGGCAATTCCTCTTGCGGCCAGGCTGGACCGGATTGCGTAACCCAAGCCGATCATCAAGGCCGCAACCGCAGCAATGATCGCGGCCTGCACAAGATTTCTACGAAACGCACGTGCCTTAAGTGCGCGTCGTTCCGGTCTTTCGGAAACCGCACGATGCACCATCGTATCCATCGGAAGCCTTCGAGCGGAAAAGGTCAAGGGAATGGAGCGGCCCAGCCCTGCCGGGCCGCTCATCGACTTCACCACCACGGCGGCGAGATCATCGCCCCGCCGTCACGCGAGAGCGCATTTGGCGTGCCCTTGCGGTCGAGATAGTTGGGCGTTTTCGGGCCCAGGTTGCGATCATAGATCTCGCCGTAGTTTCCGACCTGCTTGAGGACTTGGGCAACGAAATCCGCCGGCAGACCGAAGTCGGCGCCGATCGTTCCGTTCACACCGAGGAACTTCTGGATGCCTGGGTCGGCCGACTTGGCCTCTGTGTCGACCTTGTCGGATGTGATGCCAACATCTTCGGCTTCAATCGTCGCGAAGACTATCCAGCGCAGGGCATTCCTCCAGCGCGAATCGTTAGCGACCACAAAGCCGGCAAAGGGCGATTTCGCCAGGATATCTGGGAGGATGACAAAGTCGTCGGGTTTGTTCGAGTTGCCGCGCCACGAGGCCAGCGCCGACTTGTCGGTCACCATGGCGTCACACCGCCCGCTGCTGAGGGCGCCGAACAGCTTCTCGAGATTCTCGTAGGTCAGCACCTGACTCTTCCAGCCCTTCTTCTTCAGAAGGTCGGCGATGATCGCCTCGGTGGCGGACCCTTGCGTCGTGCAGAAGCTGGCACCTGCGAGATCGTCGATTTTCGCCACCTTCGATGAGGCTTTCACCATGATGCCGCCGCCGTCCCAGAAATTCATTGGCAGGAAATCGATGGCAATCGCCGATTCCCGGACGGGGTAGACCGTTGTGTGGGCAAACACAACGTCGACTTGTCCCGTCTGCAGCGCCGTGAACCGGCTTTTGTCCGTGACAGTCACAAAATTGACCTTGTTGGCGTCGCCGAGGACGCCGGCAGCCACAGCGCGACAGAAGTCTACGTCCAAACCTTCCATCTTGCCGGTCTTGGTATTGAGATAGCCGAAACCAGGCGCCGTGTTGTCGGTGCCACAATTGAGCGTTCCCCGTTGCTTTACCGTATCCAGCACCCCCGCCTGCGAAGGTAGGGAGGCTACGGTCGCGAACGCTGCGAGTGCAGCGGAAATGAGAAGTTTCATCGAGTTCCCCTTTGCGATCGATCGGAGCTGCGCTGACGAAATTTTTATGTGCGCTCGGCAGCCGACGAACCGATCCTAGTTTGACACCGACACTTCAGTCTAGTTAAATGATTTTAGGCATTTGATTAGAAAAAGTGACGATTCTACGGAGAACGGCTTGAGCAACTTCATGGACATTCAGAGATTGAAGACGCTGCGCGAGCTGGCTGTCCGAGGGACGATGGCGGCTGTTTCCGAGATCCTTCGGATATCACCGTCGGCGGTCTCGCAGCAGATTTCGTTACTAGAGGAAGAGGTCGGCGCAGCGCTGGTCGAGAGGCGGGGCCGAGGGGTGTCAATCACGCCCGCGGGAAACGTGCTGGTCCAGCATGCCGAACGCATACTGGCTGTCATGGAAGAGGCGAAAACCGATCTCGCCGCCATCAGGGCGCAGGTGGCTGGTCAATTGTCGATTGCGTCCTTCCCTTCGATCGGCGCCAGTTTGCTGCCACCGGCGATCAGGCAAATGCAACTCGAGTACCCCGCGTTAGTCGTCTCCGCCATTGAATTGGAGCCATTGGCCGCATTAGCCGCGTTGCGCAGTTGGCAATGTGACATAGCGGTCGTCGACGACATAACCCTGAAACAGTCCAAGGACGCACCGAACCTGGAGACTTTTCCAATCTATCAAGATCAGTTGGTCGCCATCGTCAGGCGCGACCATGCGTTAGCTCAGAAAAGGGCCATTAGCATTTATGATCTGAAGGACGAGTGTTGGGCTATCGACACGCGTCCAAACACCTTCTCCGATGCCTTGCTCGCAATGTGTAACGAGAAAGGATTCCAGCCACGCATTGTTGCTAGATTTGATGAAACTGACGTCACTTGGGCAATGGTCGCTCACGGGTGCGCTATTGCGGTCGTTCCCCAGATTCGCACGCTCGTTAATCATAGCGGGCTCGCCGCTGTCCCGCTGTCGCCACCCCTGGGACGCGGAATCCTGCTCGCAATCCGAAATGGAGAGAACCGGCGGCCGTCGGTCAAAACAATGATCGAATCCCTCAAGCATCACGCAAGGCACCTACCCAGAGCCGATCAGTGAAACAGCTGCATAGCGCCGGCACAGGTGGCCGCACAGCCGCTTTGGTGGCCAATGCGCTCAAATCCTCCTTTTTGGACTCGCTCGGCCGAGGGTTGGCCGGGACGCCGGGGCTGGCAATGGTCCATCCATAAGTGATGACCCTTAAGGGACAAGCGAGCTTTCATAGAACATCGACGGCCACCGCCTTGCAGCGTTTCGATCTCATGGCCCGACTTTGAATTTGCTTCCCTAGCGTCATGCCCGCTGGCGTCGCATTTGGCACAATTTTGTATAGATCGAAAGGCTAAGCTGATGACGGAGCGTGCCGTGTTGACACCCAAAATGTGCTACTCCACGCTGCTTAAATCGATTGAGATGCTTCGCACTGGAAGCTCTGCCCAACCTATTCAGGCATCATGGACGTCCGGGCAAAAGGAACACGCAACGCTAGCGCCCCCGCTAAGGCTAAAGAAGTCGAGGCGGAGCTGATTGCCGTGGTTGTAGCCGTCAATGACGGCGAACCGGCCGCGCTCACTATCGGGCAAGCGCGTTCCCTGCCGTCGGGGCCGTTCGCGCTTGAGCATCGATCGCTGCAGTCCGGGTTGAGGGCATGGGTCGAGGAGCAGACCGGCCATCCGCTTGGCTACATCGAGCAACTCTATACATTCGCGGATCGCGACCGCATTGATGACGGGCATCAGCAGCGCGTTATTTCGATCAGCTATCTGGCTTTGACCCAAAAAGAACGGGCCGCCGGCTCGTCCGGCCGCGGGTGGCGCAGCTGGTACGAATATTTTCCGTGGGAGGATCATCGCGCCGGCACGCCGAAGGTGCTGGCAGATATCGTGAAGCCTCGTCTGCTTGCCTGGGCGGCCGACGCCGAGGAGGCCTCCACGCGCCGCGAGCGACAAAGGCGGGCGGCCATTGCCTTCGGCTTCGAAAACTACTCCTGGAACGAAGAGCTGGCGCTTCAGCGCTACGAATTGCTTTACGAAGCTGGCCTGGTGGCAGAGGCGACCCGCGATGGACGTTCGAGCGCTTTTGCCGCAATCCTCGGGATTGCCATGATTGCCGACCACCGCCGCATCCTGGCGACAGGCATTGCCCGCTTGCGCTCGAAGATCAAATATCGGCCGGTCGTCTTCGAGCTGATGCCACCTGTCTTCACGCTGCTACAGTTACAACGAGCCGTGGAAGCCTTGGCCGGTCGGCTCATCAACAAGCCCAATTTCCGCCGGCTGATTGAACAGCAGGAGCTGGTCGAGGAGACGGGCGAGACGTCTGTGGACACGGGTGGACGGCCCGCCAAGCTCTATCGATTCCGCCATGCCGTCCTGGACGAGACAGCCGCGGCGGGCACAAAATTGCCGCTCGCCCGGGGTTGACATGCTTATAGTCAACCGGGATATATGCCCCTTATAGTCAAATAGATTATAATTGGAGGGGCCATGAGCGGGGCGTTGCCTTCAGCCGCGTCTTTGTATCGGCGCGTCTGGCGCGTCATTCCGCCAGCGGAATGGGCAGCCTTCAGCCATGACGTAGAGGCTATCCTGGCGCTTAAGCGCGAGCGCAACGCAGTCATTCTGGCTCATAACTACCAGACGCCTGAGATCTTCCACTGCGTGGCCGACATTGTCGGCGACAGCCTGGCTCTTGCGCGCAAAGCCATGACGGTCGATGCGGATGTCATCGTGCTCGCCGGCGTGCATTTCATGGCCGAGACGGCCAAGCTCCTCAATCCGGACAAGACAGTCCTTATTCCCGATCTCGGCGCCGGGTGCTCGCTGGCCGACTCGATCACAGCTGACGACGTTCGGCTCATGCGGCAGCGCTATCCTGGCGTGCCGGTCGTCACCTACGTGAACACATCCGCTGCCGTGAAGGCCGAATCTGACATTTGCTGCACCTCCGGCAATGCGCTGGCAGTTGTGGAATCGCTGGGTGCGCCGCGCGTCATCATGCTGCCCGACGAATATCTGGCCGGGAATATCGCGGCGCAGACGGAGGTCGAGATAATCGCCTGGCAGGGACACTGCGAGGTGCATGAGCGTTTTGGCCCAGCCGACATTCGCGAACTGCGCGATGCCTATCCTGGCGTCACCGTGCTTGCCCATCCGGAGTGTCCGCCCGAGGTTGTGGCGGTCGCGGATTTCGCCGGCTCGACCGCGGCGATGTCCGACTATGTCGGACGGCACAAGCCCGCGCGGGTCGTACTGATGACCGAATGTTCGATGAGCGACAACGTCGCCGTCGAGCACCCCGAAGTCGAGTTCGTGCGGCCGTGCAATCTCTGCCCGCACATGAAGCGCATCACGCTCGCCAACATCCGCGCTGCACTCGAACAAGACCGCTATGTCGTCACCATCGATCCTGACGTCACTGACCGGGCGCGCCGCGTGGTGGAGCGGATGCTCGTCGTATGACCCAGCATATCCGCGACATCGGCGGTGCGCCGGTCATCGTCGGCGCCGGCATTGCCGGCCTGATGTGCGCGCTTCATCTGGCGCCGCAACCGGTGGTCCTTCTTTCCCGGACGCCACTGGGAAGCGAAGCTTCCAGCGCACTTGCCCAAGGCGGGCTGGCCGCGAGTGTAGGCGGCGATGATAGTCCGGAGCTGCATCTTGCCGACACACTTGCTGCCGGCGACGGGCTTTGCGACGAAGCCATGGCCAGGAGGGTGGTCGAGGGGACATACCGAGCCATCGGCAATCTGGTCCATCTGGGCGTCGCCTTCGATCGCACATCGGACGGGGCGCTGCGGCTTGGGCTCGAGGCGGCGCATTCCCGCCGCCGGATTGTCCACGCGGCCGGGGACGCCACTGGCCGCGAGCTTGTCCGGGCGCTCGCCACTGTCGCGCGGCGTACCCCTTCGATCACAATCCTTGAGGGCATGGACGCGCGCCGGCTTCTCGTCGAAAATGGTGCAATCGCCGGTGTGCTCGCGGTCGCTAACGCGGGTGCGGTAATATTTCCGACGCGTCGCGTGGTGCTTGCGACCGGCGGCATCGGCGCCCTGTTCAGGGACACGACAAATCCGACCGGCTCCTTCGGCCATGGCTTGGCGCTCGCTGCCTGTGCCGGTGCAGAACTGGCGGACCTCGAATTTGTCCAGTTCCATCCGACCGCGCTCGACATCTCACGGCGGCCGATGCCTCTGATAAGTGAAGCCGTCCGCGGCGAGGGGGCGGTACTGGTCAATGAACACGGTCAGCGCTTCCTTGCCGATACGCCTGGCGGCGAACTCGCATCGCGCGATGTCGTGACGCGGGCCATATGGCAACAGCTTGCGAAGGGAAGTCGGGTGTTTCTTGATGCCCGGCATTGTCTCGGTCCGACCCTTCCCAAGCGCTTTCCCAGTATCACCCGTCTATGCCAAGAGGTGGGAATCGATCCTGCTGTCGAACCAATCCCGGTACGTCCGGCAGTCCACTATCACATGGGCGGCGTGGCCGTTGATGCCGAAGGCCGCAGCTCGGTGAGCGGCCTATGGGCATGCGGCGAGGTTGCATGTACGGGTTTCCACGGCGCCAATCGGCTGGCCAGCAACTCGCTGACTGAAGCGGTGGCAACCGCCCTCTGGGTCGCCGAAACAGTGGCGGCTGCTCCTGCCGGCTGGCAGTGGCCAATGCTTGTTACGACCGTGCCACCGCCGCCCGACCCCTCCTCCATTAGACAGGTGGTCTCGGAGAGCCTCGGTGTCATCCGGCACGGCGAGTTGTTAGCCGAAACGGTGTCAGCGCTGCTGCCAATAGCGGCTGGCAACTCGGCCGCCTCAGATCCTGCTTTGGTCGCGCTGATGATCGCGGTTGCCGCACTTCGGCGTGAAGAAAGCCGAGGAGCTCATTACCGCTCGGATTTCCCCACACGCAACGCGGACACCCGATCTTCCCGCTTGACGCTTGCGACAGCAACGAAATTTGCGGCCACGCTTAGCCCGCGGCTCGCCGAACGGAGTGCCTCATGACATCACTTCCACCACTGACCGGGATCGCGATCGAACCGATCGTGCGCAGCGCTCTTCTGGAGGACTTGGGCAAAGCCGGCGATCTTACGAGCGATGCGATTGTACCCCTCGACCACAAGTCCACTTTCGCCTTCAGGACACGACAGTCCGGCGTTCTGGCCGGCCTTGATCTCGTGGCTTACGCTTTCCTGCTTGTAGATCAATCGATCGACATGCGTTTCGCGCGCTGCGACGGGAGCAAGGTCATGGCGGGCGAAACCATCGCAACGGTGAGTGGACCGGCGCGCGGGATGCTCGCGGCCGAGCGCACAGCGCTCAATTTCCTGTGCCATCTCAGCGGCATTGCAACGGCAACAGCCGAAATCGTCGAAGCGGTGCGCGGGCAGAAAGCAAAGATCGTGTGCACGCGAAAGACAACGCCCGGCCTGCGCGCGCTGGAAAAGTACGCGGTGCGCGCCGGCGGTGGCGCCAACCACCGCTTCGGGCTCGATGACGCCATGCTCATTAAGGACAACCACATTGCCACCGTCGGCGATGTCCGCACGGCGATAGAGCGAGCGCGGGCGACCGCAGGTCACATGGTAAAGATCGAGGTCGAGGTCGACACGCTTGAACAGCTCGATATCGCGCTGGCGACAGGGGTTGACGCGGTGCTGCTGGACAATATGTCTGTCGAGCAGCTGACCCAGGCAGTAGCGATGGTCGGCGGCCGCGCAATCACCGAGGCGTCCGGTGGGGTAACCGTGCAGACCGCACCAGCGATTGCCGCGACCGGAGTCGACTTGATTTCGGTCGGTTGGATCACGCATAGCGCGCCGGTCCTCGACATAGGCTTGGATGTCGCCGTCAATGTCAACAAGAACAACCTTTTGAACTAAGGGCCAAATACAGTCGAGTTCAGATCGGGCTTGGCTGATCGAAGGCAACCATCGCCGCCTGCACCCCAGAAGGTATGCGACGTGGAAGAGACTGTTTGGAGGAGAGGCATGCGTAAAATCGTCGCCGGCAAGCTGCACGGCATCTACGTCACCGAGGCCAATCTCGACTACCATGGCTCGATCACGCTCGATCCGGACCATTGCGAGGAGGCAGGCATCCTGCCGATGGAATTCGTGGAGATCTGGAACAAGAATTCGGGCGCACGGATCTCGACCTATGTCATCCTCGGCGAACGTGGATCGCGTTGCTGCATCCTCAACGGCGCCGCGGCGCGTACGTGCCAGCCAGGCGATCAGGTCATCATCTGCAACTCCGCCTATCTCGACGAGGCAAAGCTGACCGCGCTCAAGCCGCGTGTGCTAACGTTCGACAAGGACAATCGCATTGTTGACCGATTGACCTATTCGGTCGAGAGCAATGCCGAGGGGGGCTACAGCTTTTCCATACTCGATGAGGCCCGCAACGCTCTCCCCGTGCCGGCACTGGTGGGCAGATCATGACAGGCTTCCATGCTTGTTCTCTCGCGGCTGACGCCTAAACTTTGAAAATGGATGTGGCATGAACGCGGAACTCTGCCTGAACGCAGCCGTTGGGCCGTTCAACATGACATCGCCTCAATGGACCCGAGAGGTGGCCCAGGCCATCCACGACTTGCCCTTCAACGACCTCCTCTTCCAGGCGCAGACCATTCACCGCCAGAACTTCGATCCAAACAAGGTCCAGCTCAGCCGGCTTCTCAGCATCAAGACGGGCGGCTGTCCGGAGGATTGCGGCTATTGCAGCCAGTCGGCGCACCACGAAAGCGGGTTGAAGGCGTCGAAGCTGATGGAGGTCAGGCGCGTCATCGCCGAGGCGACCAAGGCACGCGACGCCGGCGCCACCCGCTATTGCATGGGCGCCGCCTGGCGAAATCCCAAGGGGCGCGACATGGATGCGGTCGTGGCGATGGTCGAGGGCGTCAAGGCGCTGGGCATGGAGACCTGCATGACGCTCGGCATGCTCGACCTCGGCCAGGCGCAGCGGCTGAAGGAGGCCGGCCTCGACTACTACAACCACAACTCGACACCTCCGAGCGCTACTACTCAGAGATCATCTCGACCCGGACGTTTGCCGACCGGCTGGACACACTGGCCAATGTCCGCGACAGCGGCATCAAGGTCTGCTGCGGCGGCATTGTCGGGATGGGTGAAGAGCCGGTGGACCGGATCGACATGCTGGTGACATTGGCCAACCTGCCGAAACATCCAGAAAGCGTGCCGATCAACATCCTCATCCCGATCGCCGGCACCCCGCTTGCCGATGCCAGGCCGATCGAGCCGATCGTGTTCGTGCGCGTGATCGCGCTGGCGCGCATCATGATGCCGAAATCGCATGTTCGGCTTTCGGCCGGGCGCACCGCCATGACCGACGAGATGCAAGCGCTGTGCTTCTTTGCCGGCGCCAACTCGATCTTCGTCGGCGACACGCTGCTGACTGCGGACAATCCCGGCGAGGACAAGGATAGCCTGCTGTTCCGCCGCCTCGGCATCGAGCCTATGGAACTCGAGGCGCTATGAACGGGGCACCGCTTGCCCGCTATGACGCGACCTTGCAGGGACTGGCGCGCAAGGACCGGTTGCGGACACTGTCGCCGCGCTCCGGTCTCGATTTCTCGTCGAACGACTACCTCGGCCTCGCCGCCTCGAGAAGGCTTGGCGACGCGGTTACGGCGGCGATCGCGCGGGGCACCCCGGTCGGCGCGACCGGATCTCGGCTGCTGCGCGGCAACGCGCCGGAACACGAGGCACTGGAGGCGGACGCGGCGGCGTTCTTCAGAGCCGACCGCGCGCTGTTCTTCGGCACCGGCTACATCGCCAATTTCGCCCTGCTGACCGCCCTGCCGCAGAAGGGTGACCTTTTGGTCCTCGACGAATTGGCTCATGCCAGCATGCATGAGGGGGCCCGCGCTGGCCGCGCCGAGTTCAAGCTCGCCGTGCACAACGACGTCGATGCCTTCGAGGATGCAATCACGCGCTGGCGCGCCGAAGGCGGCACCGGGCGCGTCTGGATCGTGGTCGAAAGCCTCTACAGCATGGACGGCGACCGCGCGCCGATGGAGGACCTGGTCGCGCTTGCCGACCGGCACGAGGCCTTCATCGTCCTCGACGAGGCGCATGCCACCGGCGTCTGGGGGCCCGACGGCCGCGGCCTTGCCGCCGCTTTCGAGGGTCGCGACAACATCGTCGCGCTCCACACTGCGGCAAGGCGCTCGGCGCGGCCGGTGCGCTCGTCACCCGGCCGGGACTGCTGTGCGACTATCTCGTCAACCGCTGCCGGCCCTTCATCTATTCCACCGCCCCTTCGCCGCTGATGGCCGTGGCAGCGCGCGAGGCGATTGCATTGCTGTCCGACGAGCCCCAACGCCGTGCCCAGCTGCAGGACCGCGTTGCCTTCGCGGGCCGCCGATTGGCCGAGCGCTGCGGCGTGGCCCCTAGCGGCTCGCAGATCCAGCCCTTCGTCATCGGCGACAACAGGCGCACCATGGCGGTGTCGGCGGCGCTGCAGGCCCGCGGTTTCGACATACGCGGCATTCGCCCGCCGACGGTTCCCGAGGGCACGTCGCGCCTGCGCATCTCGCTGACGCTCAACGTCGAGGAAGCCGACATTTCGGCCATGGTCGAGGCGCTCGTCGAGGTGTTGGCCTCGGCATGACCAAGCGCATCGTCATCACCGGAACCGATACCGGCATCGGCAAGACGGTGTTTTCGGCGGGATTGGCCGGCCTGCTCGACGGCTTCTACTGGAAGCCGGTGCAATCGGGCCTCGACGGCGAAACCGACAGCCAGGTCGTGGAACGGCTCGCCGGCCTGCCGCCGGGGCGCGTGCTGCCCGAAGTCTATCGGCTGAAGGAGCCGCTGTCGCCACATCGTTCAGCCGAACTCGACGGCGTCGCGATAGACGTCGCAGAGCTGTCGCTTCCGGACCTGCCGGGCCCGATCGTCATCGAAGGTGCCGGCGGACTGATGGTGCCGCTCAACCGGCGCACCAAGTTCATCGACATATTCGCTCAGTGGCGGGTACCGGTCATCCTGTGCGCCCGTACCAAGCTCGGCACGATCAACCACACCCTCTTGTCGATCGAGGCGCTCAGGGCCCGTTCCATCCCGCTCATCGGCATTGCGTTCATCGGCGACGAGGTGGCCGATACGCAAAGAACAATCGTGGAATTCAGCGGCGTTCGCCAGCTTGGCAGGCTGCCGCTGCTCGATCCGCTGACGAGTGGGACGCTGCGGGAAGCGATGATTGCCGGCTTCGACCTCACAGCGATCGCGGGAGGCGAATGATGTCGCAGTCCAGTGTGTGGCATCCCTTCACGCAGCACGCGCTCGAGTTCGCCATCCCCGAGATCGTCCGGACCGAAGGCGCCTACCTCCCCAAGGCCGACGGCACGCGCATCCTGGATGCCATTTCTTCCTGGTGGGTCGTCACCCACGGCCACCGCCATCCCCGCATCGTCAAGGCGATCGAGACGGCCGCTGCGAGCCTCGACCAGATCATCTTCGCCGGCTTCACCCACGAGCCGGCCGAACGGCTGGCCAAGGCGCTTGTCGGCCTCGCGCCGCCCGGCCTCGACTGGGTGTTCTACTCCGACAGCGGCTCAACCTCCGTCGAGGTCGCGCTGAAGATGGCGCTCGGCTATTTCCGCAACATCGACGCGCCGCGCTCGCGCATCGTCGTCATGGAGCACAGCTATCATGGCGACACGATCGGCACGATGAGCGTCGGCGCCCGCGGCGTGTTCAACGCTGCCTACGAGCCGCTGCTGTTCGAGGTCGACACCATCCCGTTCCCGGCCACCGGGCGAGAGCAGGAGACGCTCGATCGGTTCGAGGCCGCTGTCGCGACCGGCGCGCGGCCGCGCTGATCGTCGAGCCGCTGGTGCTCGGCGCCGGCGGCATGCTGATGTATCCGGCCTGGGTTCTGGCCGAGTTGAAAAAGATCGCACAGGCCTCCGGCACGCTGTTGATAGCCGACGAAGTGATGACCGGCTGGGGTCGCACCGGGACCATGTTCGGCTGTGAGCAGGCAGCGATCTCTCCGGACATACTGTGCACCTCGAAGGGGCTGACGGGCGGCGTTGTCCCGCTGGCCGCAACGCTTGCGACCGATGCCATTTTCCAGGCCCACTATTCGACGGACCGCAAGAAGACCTTCTTCCACTCGAGTTCCTACACCGCCAATCCGATCGCCTGCGCGGCGGCACTCGCCAATGTCGAGATCTGGCATGACGAGCCGGTGGCTGAGCGGGTCGCGGCCCTGGGAGCAAAACAGGCTGCTGGGCTTCGGCGTTTTCGCGACAACCCTCGCTTCACTGACAGCCGGGTTACCGGCACGATTGCGGCCCTCGATCTGCGCACCGGCTCCGCCGGCTATCTGGCCGAGATCGGGCCGAAGCTGCGCGCTTTTTTCCTCGAGCGCGGACTGCTCGTGCGTCCGCTCGGCAATGTGCTGTATCTCCTGCCGCCCTACTGCATCACCGGCGAGGAGCTGGATGGTCTCTATCACGCCATTGAGGAGGCCGGCGAACGCTTCGGCGCGAAGCATTGAGCCGATCGTCGCGCATCCTCGGGTTCGGCCATCATGCGCCGGCGCGCAAGGTCGAGAACCCGGAGATCGAAAACCGTCTCGGGCTCGAGCCCGGCTGGATCGAGCGGCGCACCGGGATACGGTCGCGCTTCTGGGCCACGGAAGGAGACACGCTGTCGGGCCTTGCCACGCAAGCCGGCGACATGGCGCTGGCCGATGCCGGCACCGACCGGAGCGATATCGGCCTGTTGTTGCTTGCCACCTCGACGCCCGATCACCTCTTGCCGCCGAGCGCGCCGCTGGTCGCGCATCGGCTCGGGCTCGGCCGCGCCGGCGCGATCGATCTCACCGGCGCCTGCGCCGGCTTCATCTATGCGCTGATGTTCGCGGACGGCTTCACCCGCCTGCACGGCAAGGCGAGCCTGGTCATTGCCGCCAACATCCTCAGCCGCCGTATCAACCCGGCCGAGCGCGCCAGCGCGGTGCTGTTCGCCGACGCCGCCGGCGCCGTGGTGATCGGTCCCTGCGAGGATCCCGACCGGGGCATCCTCGGCGCATCGGTGGATTCCGACGGCTCTCGCTACGGACTGATCCAGATTCCGGCGGGCGGAAGCAACAAGCCCTTCCACGCCGACCTCGACCTCGCTGAGACCCGGATGACCATCACCGACGGCCGCGAGGTGTTCGCCAAGGCGGTCGAGATGATGACAGCCTGCTCGCGGGACGCGCTCACTGCAGCCCGAATAGAGCCGCAAGACATCGACCGGTTCGTGCCGCATCAGGCTAACGCCCGGATTTTCGACGCGGTCGGCAGGAACCTCGGCATTGCCGACCATGCAGTCGTCAAGACGATCACCGACTACGGCAACTCGTCCGCCGCGACGATCCCGCTGTCGCTGTCGCTCGCCAATCAGGCTGAGCCGTTTCGGCCGGGCGAGAAACTACTGCTGGCGGCGGCGGGCGCCGGGCTCAGCGGAGGCGCTGTCGTGGTCGGAATATAGGCGGTTAACCGTCTGCGCCGCGAGGGGACGGTTGCCCGAATCGAGGATGAAGTGACCAGCGGGCTAACAGGCCGTGGATCGGCTTCGGATATGACCAGGGGCACCGTAGGCAACCTCCGCGGCATACCGGGCGATCCGGCAATGAGAGCCGCCGCCATCATCGCCGAAAAAGCGCCTGGTCGGCGTCAAAATTACCGCCCCAGTGAGCGCCAATAGTCCAATAGCAATAGAGGACCATACCGGTCCTCGCTACGACACGACGCATTGTCAGGCTTCAATAACAACGTCCGCTGTTGGCGTGGCCTGGCAAGAAAAGCATGACACGTTGCCGGCGTGACTGAAGTCTATCCGGTGCATGCACTCCCCGCCAAGAATGCGTAACTCGCAGGATTCACATTTTCCTGCTCGGCACCCGTTAGTCATCTCGATCCTGCGGAGTCGGTAGACTCGGGAAGCGATCCTGTCGCGAGTCAAGGTCAGCGTCCTTCATGGCCGCTCGGATCGGGTCATTAAGTTGGTCCGCCCTCGACCTACTTGAGGCTAGCAGCTTCTCGCGCCTGCAGTTCAAGCCTTTTCAAATGCTCAAACAGAATGGTGCCCTCCCGCTCATTGTGAGCCGCGGCGGCTTCAACAGCGCTCTTCTCATCGCCACGGAGCAGCGTGTCGATGATCGGAGCGTGCTGCGAAAGGATGTCGGCCGGGTCTTGGACTAGCTCGTCACTGGACCGAATGTATATGCGGGCCTGATGTTCGATCAGGGAATACTGGTCCCGCAGTCGCCCATGTTGGGCCAAGGCCACGATCGACTTATGAAGGTTCATGTCTTCCTGCGCGATGGCTCTATGATTGTTGCGCTTTGCACAGGCGGCCTTCAATCGTTCGTAAGCCGATCTCAGCGCTGCCGCCACTCGCCCATCAGGATCGTTGTTCCTCACACGTAGAGCGACCAGCCGGCTAGCCAGTGCCTCCAGGCTGGCTCTCAAGGTATAGAGCTCCCAAGCATCGTGTGAACTCAGTGTCATGACGGTCCATCCGGTGTAGGGCACCTGCACGAGAAGGCCTTCCTGCACTAGCTGGTGGAAGGCGGTGCGAATCGTGCCGCGCGACACTCCGACCTGCTCGGACATCAATATCTCGGTGAGCCTCGACCCAAGAGGTATGTCGCCCTCCAGTATTGCCTCGCGCAGCCTATCGGCTGCCTGGGCTTCAGTGCTGCGCTTCTGCACTTTCTTCACGGAGAATGCCGAGCCTGAATCCATAAGCGCCCCCAATTGCGAGCCCGCACGCTGGTTTTTGGAAACGACCGGTGAGCGACGCTCCGAGGGACCTCACGAGTTCCACCCATCAGGGCTAGCCCTGCGCCGAGATGGCCGCGACGCTGCCGACAGCGCAGCAGTCGATTCCAACATAACATTCCATGCCCCGGTTAGACAGGCGCAGATTCTCGACTATCCAAAAATCAATCGTCGGTCAATTGATTGTTTGACAATCGACAATAAGTGAGGCATTAGTCCTCTCGGCTACGGCAGCTCGCAACGTGCAAGCGGCCGCCCGTTAACCGAACCAAAGCCGAGTTCTCAATGTCGAAAATTCGCAACCTCGAAGAGATCCTGTCACGGGGTGAGATTGCGTCGCGAAGGATAGTCGCGGAGATTGCCAACCGCACTCTCGAGCGGCTCGACAGCTACCAGCGCATCCGCACGCTAATGCGTCTGGAGGGCGACACGCTTCATATCGGCGTGCGGTCTTGGGACCTGTCGCTTAAGCGCAACGTGTACCTGTTTGGCGCCGGGAAAGCCTGCAACCACATGGCCATGGCGGTTGATCACGTGCTGGGCGACCATCTGACGCACGGAATCGCGATCGTGAAAGTTGCGGAGGAGACCGACCGCTTCAACAAAACCGAAGTGTTCGTAGGAGGGCATCCTCTTCCAAACGAGGAAGGCCTTCGCGCGTCGAGAAAGATGATCGAAATCATCGATCACTCAGGCCCGGACGATCTGTTCATCGTGGTCATCAGTGGCGGCAGCTCGGCCTTGATGTCCTGTCCCCGGGACGGAATTTCGCTGCAGGACGAAATAGACGCAACCAATGTCCTGCTGAAGTCGGGTGCCGGCATCTTCGAGATCAACGCCGTGCGTCGCCACATCTCGGCTCTGAACGGCGGCATGCTGGCAAAGCGCATCCAAGACGTCGGAGCTGAACTGATTGGGTTTGGCATCAGCGACGGCGTCGGGTCGCCTGCGACGGGCGACGTTGCCGTTCCCTATACCGCTTACAAAAGCACGCCGATGGGCCCCGATCCGACGACGTTGGACGATGCCCGCGCGACGATCGTCAACCGCAATCTATCCGATCGCATGCCGAAAAGCGTTTTCGACTACTTGATGAACGCCGGACCGGAAGCGGAGACGCCCAAGGCCTTTCCGGACAATACGTACTTCCTTCTCAACACGCTGCCCGACTCCTGCATCTACGCCAAGGAGATCTGCGAGGAGATGGGGATTCCGGCCATCATCGTAACGTCTTTCCTTGAGGGTGAAAGCCGCGACGCCGGCACATTTTTCGCCTCCCTGGCCCGGGAGATTCAAACGTATGGAAACCCCGTGAGGGCTCCCTGCGTGCTGCTGAGCTCCGGGGAAGTCACGACGCAGATCCTGGACGATAGCGTGATCAACGGGCACGGCGGGCCAGGCCAGGAAATGGCTGTGGGCTTCGCCATCGCAGCCGACAAGAGCCCAGGCGCCTGCCTGTTGTCGATCGACAGCGAAGGCACGGACGGCACCACTAAAGTCGCCGGCGGCATCACCGACTCCAGTTGCCTGAAGGCCGCGAAGGGCAAAGGCATCAACCTCTATCAGGCATTGCGCGAGCATAGCTGCTTCGAGGCGCTCGACGCCATTCAGTCCACGGTCTTCACGGGCAACACGGGCACCAACCTATGCGACCTAAACATCCTTTACGTTCCGGATTTGAAGCATGGCCAGCGATAGACAAGACGGGATTGCGTCCGTAAGGGCGCAGCAGATCATCGACTGCAAGTGCCGCCCCGCCGTCGAAGTCGAGGTCTGCACCGAAAGTGGCGCGATCGGCCGTGGCGCGGCGCCAACCGGTACCTCGGTGGGAATGCACGAGTCCTTCGTCCTGCGCGACGGCGACCCTTCCACCTACGAGGGGCTCAGCGTCCACAAGGCGGTGCACAAAGCCACCGACGTGATCGGTCCGGCCTTATTGGGGATGAATGTCTTCGACCAGCGCGCGATCGACCACAGAATGATCCAACTCGATGGCACGCCGAACAAGCGGAACCTCGGGGGCAATACCATCTATTCGGTGTCGATCGCGACGTTCCGCGCTGCGGCAGCCGCGCTAAACGTGCCTCTTTACGACTACATCGCCGGCGGCAACATCCAGACCGTGCCAGTGCCTTGCTTCAACATCGTCAACGGCGGCCGCTACGAGCAACTGACGCAAGCGTTCAACGAATTTCTGATCGTTCCGTATGGCACCGACAGCGTCGACTTCGCAATCGAGATGGCCGTGGCCGTTTTCCGCAAACTTGGCGAAGTGCTGACCAGCTACCTCGGTCACAAGCCACACGTCGCAAGCTCATATGGCTACGCGGCCCCGTCAGACGATCCGGCGGTAGTCCTGGGACTCATGCAACAGGCGATCGATGCCTGCGGGTACACTGGCCGGATCGCGTTTGCTCTCGATTGCGCCTCGAGCGAAATATACGATGCGCAGACGCGGACTTATTTGCTGAAGGGCAAGCGGATCAGCTCCGACGAGTTGATCGCATATGCCAGGTCGCTGACCGAAACATTCGATCTCGTCTTCATCGAAGACCTGCTCGATGAGAATGATTGGTCTGGCTTTCCAAAGGCGGTCCAGGAGATTCCGCGGACCATCATCCTTGGTGACGATCTGACGGTCACCAACGCCGGCCTGCTGCAGAAGGCCTTTGAAACTCGCGCCATCGGCGGTTTCGTCCTGAAGCCCAACCAGGTAGGCACGGTCACCGAGGCACTGGACGCCTACTACTTGGCCCAGAAGCACGGAATAATCGCAGTTCCGTCAGGACGGTCCGGCGGGGTCGTCGACGATGTCGTCATGGACTTCTCCGTGGGCCTGCAGGTTCCGTTCCAGAAGAATGGCGCGCCGCGTTCGGGGGAGCGTATCGAGAAGTTGAATTTCCTGATGCGCGCAAACGCGCGCAGCCCGGGCTGCCACCTCTACGACATATCGAACTTGCTGCGTTTTGGCCGCGACGCATCGGCCGCATGAACAGTCTTCACTCACCTAAACAAGGGTCGCCCAGATGTATCCGAAAATCGACTTCCTCTACCTCTCTGAACCCGACATGATCGAAGCCGGCGTCCTGGATGCAAAACGCTGCGTCGAGGTTTGCGAAGAGACCTTCGCCCTCCTCGGCAAAGGCGACTATTTGATGGGCGGAGCAAATCACAACAATCACGGGATGAACATCGTCTTCCCGAAGACGTCGGAGTTTCCCAACATGCCCGTCGCCGGACCGGACCGTCGCTTCGCGGCGATGCCTGGTTACCTCGGCGGGCGCTTCGATGTCTGTGGCAACAAGTGGTACGGATCGAACCACGCCAACGCCGAAAAGGGATTGCCGCGGTCGATCCTTACCATGATGCTCAACGACAAAGACACAGGCGCCCCGCTCGCGCTGATGTCGGCCAATCTCCTCAGCGCCGCAAGAACCGGGGCCGTGCCAGGCGTCGCGGCGAAGCATCTCGCGAACAAGGACGCAGAGACCGTCTCCGTGATCGGTTGCGGCCCGATTAACAAGGCCTGCTTCACAGGCGTCATGACGCAGCTCTCCAACGTCAAAAAGGTCGTTTGCTTCGACCTGTTCCTTGACAAGGCGAACGAGTTCGCCAGTTGGGCAGCCGAGAAGTACGGAGTTGAGGCGGTGGGCGTTGACGACGCCGAAGCAGGCTTCCGCGGCGCCGACGTCATCACCATCGCGGCTTCGCGGCTCAAGCCACTCCATTTCAAGGACGAATGGATCAAGGAGGGGGCCACCCTGCTGGTCTCAGGCCCGGTCAATGCGGACGAGTCGTTCCTGACTAAATGTGGAATCGTCTACGACCATACCCCGCTGCAGGAAGCCTATGTCGAGGACGCTATCGGCTCCGGCAACAAGGACGCCTATTACAGCAACGTGATCGGTGGGCCGTTCTATCGGCTGATCGACGCCGGCAAGCTCCCGGCGCTCAAAGACTCGACTGGCCTGGGCGACGTGGTCAACGGCAAGAAGCCCGGCCGCCGGGGCAAGAAGGATCGCGTGATCTTCATCGCGTGCGGGATGGCTGTCTTCGACATAAGCTGGGGTTTCGAGCTGTATAAGACCGCTCAAAAGAAGGGACTTGGGACATCGCTGAACCTCTGGGACCGACCCAGCGGACTTTGATCGTCAGGCATTCGACCGCGATTTCGCCGTCCGGCGGGGCCAGCGTTGCGCATTATTACCGACTAATTTTTCAACGCGAGGGGACGGGCTGGCCAGCGGGCGCGCACGCGCGGTCGCTGGCTTTGTGCCGCACGTTGACGCGTGAAAGCTACGGTGGACAGCGTGGAAGGCGCTGTTCTGAGCGATCTTCAAGCAAGCATCACAAAGCTCTTGACTTTGTCGACATAATGAAGACATTAAGTCGGTAACCCTCTGAGTACCTGCTTGGCACTTGCCAGGCGCATAAGAAAGGCCGCTGTTCAAAGCGGCCGGGGAAATGGTCGGGAGCGATCAAAGTTGCTTCCGAAAACATCCCGCGTGTCGGGACTAGGCTGGGAGTTGCAAGTGAGCGATCAACCATTCGTATCGGTTCGTGGCCTGCAGAAGAACTACGGGGCGCTCAAGGTGCTCGACGGTCTCGACCTGAACATGAATCGCCGCGACCGGATCCTGGTGATCGGGCCAAGCGGCGGCGGCAAGAGCACGCTTCTACGCTGCCTCATGGGCCTGGAACAGATCCAGGGCGGGAACATTTCGATCGATGGCGCCAAGTACATCGTCGGCGGACCCCGCAAGACGCAGATCAGCGCTGACATCCAAAAGCAGATCGGCATGGTGTTTCAGAGCTACACGCTATTCCCTCACCTGACGGTGCTCGGGAACCTCACGCTCGCCCCAATCAGGTCTCGAGGCGTCAATCGGGAAAAGGCCGAGGCGCGCGCTATCGAACTGCTGCGGCGCTTCGGGCTCGAGTCCAAAGCGAAGGCGTTTCCGGCTGCCCTTTCTGGTGGCCAGAAGCAGCGCGTGGCGATCGCGCGCGCACTGATGTTGGATCCCAAGCTTATGCTCTTCGACGAGGTTACCTCGGCTCTTGACCCCGAACTGGTCAACGAGGTCATCGCCATGATCACCGAACTCGCCGACGGCGGCATGCCGATGATGATCGTCACGCACGACATGTGGTTCGCGAAGAAGATCGCGACACGCGTGATATTCTGCGCCGGCGGGGTCATCGCGGAAGACGCGCCGCCAGAAGAATTCTTTGCCTCTCCGAAGACGTCGAGGGTGCGGGATTTCATTCACAATGTCTTGCACGCCGACTGAAGGAGACGGCGACCATGCAAAACATCGATTTCTTCTATGTGATCAACAGCTGGCCGATGCTGGTCCAAGGATTGGTAGTTACGCTCCAGCTGACGCTATGGGCGAACGTGATCGGGCTTGTCGCCGGGTTCCTGCTTGCGTTCCTTGCGAACGCGCCGATCGCGCCTGTCCGCTGGATAGCCCGGCTGTACATAGACTTTTTCCGGTGCACTCCGGTGCTCGTCCAGGTCGTTTGGTTCTTCTTTTGCATTCCGATGCTGTTCAATGTTTTCTGGTCGCCGGTATTTATGGGCATCCTGATCCTGGGCATGAACCAGACGGCATTCAACGGCGAGGCATTTCGCGCAGCAATCCAGTCGATACCTAGCGCGCAGAAGGATGCCTGCGTCGCGCTTGGCCTAAATCCGTGGACACGGATCTTCCACGTAATCTTGCCTCAAGCGTTTCGGACAGCGACACCTGTGCTCATCACCAACGCGATCGGCATTTTCCAGCAGAGCTCGCTCGTCGCGCTCGTGGGCGTCGCAGACCTCATGTACCAGGGCAAACTCCTCTCGACGCAAACCTACCGTCCGATTGAGACCTTCACGTTTCTCGCGGCGTTCTACCTGGTCATCGCCGTGCCGTTCGGCCGGCTAGCCGCATATTTCGAACACCGCAGCGAACGTCAGAGCAGGGTTTGACGGCAATGGCTGATCTGGATTTTTCCGTCCTTGTCACTTACCGCGACGCACTTCTCCGAGGCCTGCTCTACTCGATCGAGCTGACGGCCCTGTGCGGGCTGGCGAGCCTCTTGTTTGGTTTCGTGATCAGCCTTGGAAGGCAATCCAGCCTCGTTCCAATCCGTTGGTTGTCGTCCCTGTACGTCGAGATTTTGCGCGGAACGCCCGTCCTCATCACGCTGTTCTGGGTATTCTTCTGTTTTCCGTTACTTTTCGGCGTGGAGTTTGGACCTTTCCTGTCGTCGTTCATCGCCCTGACGCTTTTCACATCGGCAATCACCAGCGAATCCTTTCGGTCGGCGTTGAAGTCGATCGGCCGCGACCAGTACGACGCCTGTAAGGCGCTGGGGCTTTCGGCATTTACGCAGGCGACGTTTGTCGTGGCGCCGCAAGCCGTCATCCGGGCGATTCCGAACTTGATGTCGAACCTCGTGAGCCTGTTCAAGGAGAGCGCACTCGTCTCGGCCGTCGGGGTGGTGGAGCTGATGTATACGGCTCAAAACATATCGAACATCACCGCGAGACCCGTGGAGGTTCTGACCACGGCTGCTCTCATCTATTTCGTCATCGGCTGGACTCTCACCCGCCTGGTGAACGTCCTTGAGAGGCGTCTGCTTTTCCGGATGAGCGTCTAGCCACCTGATTTTCGCTGAACAGGCTCCCGCGAGAACCGACAACACCGAGATTGTCCCCGGCCAAAAAAAGGATTCGTCATGCCCATCACCCGCCATCAAATCGGCACCCGCATGAGCCAAGCGGTGATTTGCAACGGAATTGCCTTCCTGGCCGGACAGGTTGCCCACGGAGCCCGCGGCGCTTCGGTTCACGAGCAGACGCTCGATATCCTTGCGCGCATTGATGCTTTGCTCGCGGAGATCGGAACCTCGAAGGACCGCCTCCTTTCGGCCACCGTCTGGCTGGCCGACATTGCGACGTTCAACGAAATGAACGCTGTTTGGGACGCTTGGGTCTCCAAGGGAAACACGCCGGCGCGAGCATGCGTGGAAGCTCGATTGGGTTCGCCTGATTTCACGGTTGAAATCATGGCAACGGCGGCCTGCGGAGCCAACGCCTAGGCGGATCAATCGGCTGGCGGCTGCATCGGCGGCCGCCAGGAGAAGAAACGCTGCAGCTAGTCGCCTTCTCTGGCGAGACGCATTTCCGATGCGACGCTGCGATTCAGGTATTGAACGAAGCGGCCTCTGAACTGTTCGGCGTGGAGATGTGCAGCCTGTTCGGCTGCATCGGCATCGCGCCTGACAATGGCCTCAACGATGTCCGTGTGTCCTTGGGCCAGTTTCTCGACCGTGGTGCCTCGTCGCTCGAACTCGAAATGGAAGTGGAGGATCCGGCGCCCCTCATCCAAAAGACGCTGGTAGGCAGCCGTGAAATATCTGTTTCGTCCGGCCCGCGAGACCGCCATGTGGAACGCATAGTTGGCCTCAATCATCGGCAGCGAGTCCCCGGTCTCCAGGCTGACCCCCGCGGCCTCTTCGTAACCCCGCTGGGTGGCGACCAACGTTTCGATGTCTTTCTCGGTTCGGAAATGAGCCGCTGAACGATGGGTGACACGCTGCAATAGGTCGAGCGCGTCGAGAAAATCGGGTATCGCCTGTATATCGAGCGGCGCGACGATCGTGCTTCGGTTGGGCAAGATTTGAACAAGGCCCTCGCTGGAAAGACGCACAAGCGCCTCACGAATTGGCGAACGAGAAAGGTTGAACCGCTCGCTAAGCCGGACCTCATCCAAGGCTGCCCCAGGATTTATCTTAACCCGCAGAATGTCTTGGCGGAGCTGCAGGTAGACGCGGCTGCTGCCGGTTTCCTTCTTCGGCCCGTCATCAGTAGTGCCGTTCGCAGTCGTCTCCTTGGCATGCGCTCCTTTGGTGCTGCGCTTGCCGCGAACGCTCTGATCCATATTCTAAGCCTTTGATTTTGCTCGGGCCAGGCGTCGCCAAACTACCACGTTGTCCGAAGCGCGTAAGTCAAACATCACCTCCTCATTCTACATATTGCATGCGGAATGTCGACGCGCTTTCGAAATTCAGCAAGGACTAAATGCACGGGGAACCAAGGCATTTGGCCAAAGGCTGCCCTTCCTACGATTGCGCGCTGCCGAATATGCCATTGACATCGGCGACCTAATGTCTATAGTTTGTCGACAATAGATATGCATAAGGCGAACAGCGCCTTGCGCTGCGGCCCCTCGGGGAGAGAAAGCGATGCCCAACGTGCGCATTGAAATGCTTGCTGGCCGCAGCCGGGAACAGAAACGAGAGCTGGCAGAAGTGTTTACGCGCGAGATGGCTCGCATAGCGAACTGCAAGCCTGAAGCAGTGCACGTAGTGTTTGCAGATGTCGATCGGAGCGACTGGGCGATCGGCGGAGCGCTGACGGATGAGCCTTCCGCTCGCAAATAAGGCTCGGCACGGTCATAGCGAACGCTTGGAAAACCGCCGCTTCTTCGGCCGTCGTTAAGGCCAATTGGAGCGGCCCGGGCAGGCCCGATGCACCGGCGCCCGGAAGGAATGTCCACTCTTGCAAAGAGCAGAAAGGAGGCGCGTCAACCTGGCAACCGATGTTGCAAGCCGACCAATTACCCTAACAGCAGACCAACCTAACAGCCGAAAGAATGGGAGTAGCGAAATGAAAATTGGGAACCTCGTTAAGTCGATCATGGCCGCGGCGTTCATCGCGGGAACTGCGATGTCTGTCGCCAAGGCAGATTCCGAATCCGGCTACTGGCAGGATATCCAGAAGAGCGGCACGCTTCGCTGCGGTGCCGCGGTGGCGCCGCCTCACGTTATCCGCGATCCGCAAACCGGGGAGTTCAGCGGCACGTTCGTCGACCTTTGCAAGCAGTTCGCCGATGTCCTCGGCGTGAAGGCGCAGATGGTGGAGACATCCTGGGACAACATCGTAGCCGGCCTGCAGGCGAACCGCTGGGACATGTCGATGGCCCTGAACCAGAACCCCAAGCGCGGCATGGCCATCGCCTTTAGCGAGCCTGTCGTCCAGTTTCAGGTCAGCGGCATCTATGACAAAGCCAACCCGAAGTTCGCGACGCCTCCGAAGTCGCTAGCCGATCTCGACAAGGCAGGGACGACGATCATCATCATGTCGGGCACTTCGATCGACGGCACGCTGACGCCGCAGATCAAGAACGCCACGATCCTCCGGCTGCCCGACATTGACGCGACCCGCCTCGCCCTCTCCTCGCATCGCGGCGACATCCTAATGGACGACGGCGACAGCAACGCGCTCTTCGCGGCCACTGCAAAGGACCGTTGGGCCACGCTCTTGCCGAACCCCGCGATCTCGAAGCAGGGCATCGCTTTCGGTCTGCGCCGCTCCGCGTCTTACGCCGACATCCAGGCCCTAAACTACTTCATCACCGAGAAGAACGCGATCGGCGAGATCGACAAGATCGCGCAGGGCTACGTCGACAAGCTGGCCTCCCAAGGCAAATAATGGCTGGCAATGCGGCAGCGCCCGGCGGTGCTGCCGCATTGCGGAATTCTCAGACGTTACTTAGCCGGTAGGAAAAGAGGGCCAATCCTCCGGCCGCGCATTACGGATCAGGCCCTGCGGGATGGAGAGTGTCATGGCTAGCGAGAAGCCCCCCCTGCGTAGCGAAGCTTGGTTCAAGCGCATCGACAATACTGGCTACGAGCATCGGACGCACCTCAAGGCGCGAGGTGCGCTGCCTGACATGTTCGAGGGCAAGCCAGTGATCGGCATCGCCAACTCGGCTTCCGACCTGGTCCCTTGCAATGCCCATCTGACTGGCCTCGCGGAATGGGTCGCGAAAGGCGTTCTTGAGGCGGGCGGCTTCCCATTGATCTTCTCGACGATGTCTATCGGCGACTC
Organism: Mesorhizobium sp. WSM4898; assembly: GCF_029625845.1. Taxonomy (NCBI): domain Bacteria; kingdom Pseudomonadati; phylum Pseudomonadota; class Alphaproteobacteria; order Hyphomicrobiales; family Phyllobacteriaceae; genus Mesorhizobium; species Mesorhizobium sp. WSM4898. The sequence continues at coordinate 53,954 of NZ_JARTVQ010000005.1, forward strand.
GATCATGCGTCCGAGCGGTATGCTGTTTCGAAACATGATGAGCATGGAGCTCGAAGCGACCCTGCGCGCCAATCCCCTCGATGGCGTCGTGCTCCTCACAGGTTGCGACAATACCGCCCCCGCTTACATGATGGGCGCCGCAAGCGTCGATCTTCCCACCATCGTGGTTCACGGTGGCGGCATGATCAACGGCAAGGTCGGCGTACGACAGGTCGGGTCTGGCTCCGACATCTTCCGGATGCATGGCGAGTACAAGGCGGGCCGGATGACCAAGCAGGCTTTCCTGGACTCCGAATACGGAATGTCGCGCAGCAACGGCCATTGCAACACGATGGGTACTGCTACGACGATGGGATGCCTGGCGGAAGCGCTTGGCCTGAGCCTGTCAGGATCGGCAGCTATCCCTGCGGTAGACGGACGCCGCAAAGGCTCGGCACAGCTGTCGGGGCGCCGGATCGTGGAGATGGTGAGGGAAGATCTGACCTTCTCAAAGGTCGTGGACCGCCGCGCCCTGGAGAATGCAATCCGAGTCAATGCTGCGCTCGGCGGCAGCACCAACGCGATCATCCATCTGACTGCCTTGGCGGGCCGACTTGAAATCCCGCTGACCTTGGAGGACTTCGAAGAGAACTGCCGCTCGATCCCGCTCCTCGCCAACATCGTGCCCAATGGCAAGTTCCTGGTGGAGGAATTTTACTCGGCGGGCGGACTGCCTGCCCTCATAGCTTCGCTCGGCGAGCGTCTGAATCTGGATGCGATTACCGTCAGCGGAAGGTCGCTGCGCGAGGACATTGGCGATGCGACGACGCTCGACGAGGAGATCATCGCGCCCTTTGACAGGCCTGTCAAACCGCAAAACGCGCTTCGCGTCCTCAAGGGAAACCTTGCCCCCAGTGGCGCGGTGATCAAGCCGTCGGCCGCCAGCCCGAACTTGCTGAAGCACACCGGACGCGCAGTCGTGTTCGAGTCGGTAGAAGACCTCGACAAGCGAATTGACGATCCGGCCTTGAACATAGACGAGACCTGCGTGCTGGTGCTCAAGGGTATCGGTCCGAGGGGATATCCCGGGATGCCGGAACTCGGCAACATCCGCCTGCCTGCCCATTTGCTGGCCAAGGGCGTGACAGACATGGTCCGGGTGTCGGACGGACGCATGAGTGGCACCGCATATGGAACGGTCGTTCTTCACGTGGCTCCGGAGTCATCGATCGGCGGGCCGCTCTCGCTGGTGCGCGATGGCGACATGATCTCGCTTGACGTGACAGCCGGGTCGCTGACCCTCGAGGTACCGGAAGATGAATTGGAGCGCCGCCGTTCGGACAAACCCACGGGGATAGCTAACCCGAAACGCGGTTATGAGCGCCTGTTCGTCGATCACGTGCTGCAGGCAGACAAAGGTCTGGATTTCGACTTCCTGGTGGGCCGCAGCGGCAGTGCCGCGCCAACGCGGCGACCATTCTAGAGTCCCCGGCGCGATTCCCTCCAGGGCGACGGCGGCTTTTACGCCAAGTGACCCGGCAGTGCTCCGCCCGACTGCCACCAACGTCGACACGAGTTGAACAAGACTCACGTTGACAGAGTAAGGTTTTTTCTGCATATCTTTTGTCGACATGAGATCGACTTATTGTGGAGGAATGGTTCTATGAGGCATGGCCGGATTGGAGTGGACATCGGCGGCACCTTTACAGACCTGGTCCTTTTGGACAGTGAGGGACAAACCTTTTTCACGAAGGTGTCTTCGACCCCTGCGGCGCCAGAAGACGCGGTGCTGACGGGCACGCAGCTCATCCTCGAGCAGGCAGGCCTGGGCGTAAGTGCGGTCACGGAAGTTCTCCACGGTACCACCGTGGGCTCCAACACCCTACTCCAGAAGGCCGGGGCCAAGACCGGACTGATCACGACCAAGGGTTTTCGAGACGTTCTGGAGATCGGCCGCGTGCGAACGCCTTCGATGTTCGACCTCACTTGGACCAAGGCCGAACCGCTGGTCACCCGTCGCTACCGTCGTGAAGTCGACGAACGCGTCAGTGCCTCGGGCGAAATCCTGAAGCCCGTGGACGTGGAAGACGTGATCGCGATCGGCCGCGACTTCGAGGCCGAGGGCATCGAGTCGGTAGCGATCTGCTTTCTCAACTCGTACCGGAATCCGGAAAACGAGAGGAACGCGCTGGAGGCGTTCAGCAAAGCCTTCCCATCCATCTGGGTCACCGCATCCGTCACAGTGCTGCCTGAGATCCGTGAATACGAGCGGACGTCGACCACGGCGGTCAATGCCTACGTTTTACCGGCGCTCCGGCGGTATCTTACCAGTCTCGAGAACGGCCTCCGCGGGCTAGGCGTGAAGGCGCCGCTGCTGGTGTCCAACTCGAACGGGGGGCTCTCGACGGCCGCGCTAGCGCAGGAGAAGCCAGTCTTCTTCATCTCGTCGGGCCGCTCGGCGGGCGTCGTCGGCGGCGGACGCCTAGCAAGCTCGATCGGCGAGCAGGATCTGGTGGTGTTCGACATGGGCGGCACCACTGCCTCTGCGTCCTTGATCCACGAAGGCCAGCTTACCCGCACGAACGAATACGAGTTTCGGGCGGGGATCTCGACCCCCAGCCGGTTCATCAAAGCCGGCGGCTATCTGATGCGCGTGCCCACTGTCGACGTGGCGGAAGTGGGTAGCGGGGCAGGATCCATCGCCTGGCTGGACTCCGGCAACCTCCTGCATGTCGGGCCTGTCTCCGCCGGTGCGTTTCCGGGGCCCGCCTGCTACGGCAAGGGAGGCGAACGGCCGACTGTTACCGACGCTAACGTCGCGCTGGGGTTCTTGCCCGACACGCTCGCCGGCGGCAGCCTCAAGCTCGATGTAGAGGACGCGCGTGGGGCGATCCGCCGTGATATCGGCGATCAGCTTGGCCTTACCGTCGAAGAGGCGGCGATCGGTATCCGTGAGATCGTCAACGTCAACATGGCTCGCGCCATTCGCGCTGTTACGGTCGAGCGCGGCGTCGATCCTCGCGATTTTACGCTGCTTGCTTTCGGCGGGTCGGGCCCCGTTCACGCATGCGACCTCGCTCGCACTCTCGGCATTCGTCGCGTGCTGTTCCCGCGGGCCCCTGGTGTGTTCACCGCCATGGGTATGCTTGCAGGCTCCGTCGAACGCTATTTGATCGAGAGCATGCCCGGCGCACTGCATGAGGCCAAGCCGGGGAACGTCGCCGAGGCAGTGGAGCGGCTGAAGGCGGAGGCGACCGAGGCGCTGGCGGAGGAAGGCTATAGCGCCGATCAGATCGGGTGGGAGTTCGAACTCGACCTCCGCTACAGAGGCCAGGACTCCGAGCTGCAGATCGGGCTGGACGATACAACGGCCTTCGACCCCGTGGCGACCCGAGAGGCGTTCCTGAGGGCTTATCGATCCATGTACGGGTACGCGTCATCGGATGATGTCGACATCGTAAACCTGCGGCTTAGGGCCCGCGGGATAAGCGCAGAGAGCCTCGACTTCACCGCGCTCAAGTCGGAGCAGCTCGTCACGGCAAATGCCGCGGCCAATTGCCGCCGCGTCTACTTCAGCCGCGAGAGCGGATGGATCGACACTCCGGTGATCGATCGATCGGCATTGCGCGACTCGATTTCTGGACCCGTGATCCTGCAGAGCGTGGACACCACGATCGTCGTCCCGCCCGAAGCTAGTGCCGCGCTGGATGACGCTGGCAATGTCGTCGTCACACTCTGAACGGATGGGAGCCCGCGTCATGACTTTTCCGAAGAACGAAAGAAAAATCGACCCCATCACCTTCGCGGTGATCAAGAGCGCACTCGACACCATCGTCGACGACATGGCCTACGCTGTGATGCGCACAGCCCGCTCACCGATCGTGCGCGACGTGCTCGATTACTCGGTGACAATGTGCGACCGACAGGGGCGCATCATGTCCCAGGCCAAGACCGTCGCCCTTCACCTCGGGGCGGTGCCGGATGCCATGGAAGTGGTCCTCGCGAAGTTCAAGGGTGACCTGCATCCCGGAGACGTGGTGGTCCTCAACGACCCCTACCAAGGGGGAATGCACCTTCCAGACATCTTCATGTTCAAGCCGATCTTCCATCGAGACGAACTGCAGGGCTTCTCGATCGTCGTCGCTCATCACTGCGACGTGGGAGGACGCGTTCCTGGGTCCAATGCGAGCGACTCCACCGAGATCTTCCAGGAAGGCATCCGCATCGCGCCGATGAAGCTCTACGACCGCGGCGTTCCGAACCGCACGCTTCTGACTATCATCGAAAAGAATGTCCGCCTACCCGATCTGGTGATCGGCGACCTCGAGGCTCAATACGCCACGTGCAACATCGGCGAGCGCGAGCTGTTGAAGCTGTTCAACCGATACGGCGCCGACGACTTCAACATCTATCTCGACGAGCTCATCGACTATGGCGAGAAGCTCACGAGGAACGCGATCAGCAGTTGGCCAGACGGAGACTACGAGTTCACCGACTACATAGACGGTGACGGCTTCGATCTGGCGCCGATCCCGATCAAATGCCGGATCACCGTCAAGGGCGACCATCTCGCGGTCGATTTCGACGGTTCATCGCCCCAGGTGCGCGGCGCGATCAACTCGACCTTGTCATTCGTCAAGTCGGCGACTTACCTCAGCGTTCGCTGCGCCCTTGAGGCCGAAGTCCCCAACAACGCCGGCGTCTACCGCTGCATCGACGTGACTGCGCCAGAGGGTTCCATCCTCAACCCGCTTATGCCTGCGCCCGTCGCAGCGCGAGCTCTCACTGGCTACCGCGTTGTCGACACGGTCATGGGCGCACTCGCGCAGATCGCGCCGAAGCGAATGATGGCGGCTGGCGAAGGCGGCAACACCGTGATCGCGATCGGCGGGTACGACGCCGACCGACAGCCGTTCGTGCTGGTCGACATGATCAACGGAGCCTGGGGCGGCCGATTCAACCAGGACGGCATCGAAGGGGTGACCAATCCCTCCCAAAACATGTCGAACCTCCCTATCGAGACCCTGGAAGCGCGTTACCCCATCCGCATGGAAGAATACTCGCTGCGGGCCGATTCCTGTGGAGCCGGAAAGTACCGGGGCGGTCTGGGACTTACACGTCAGTACAGATTGCTTGCGGATGAAGCTATCCTGCAGGTCCGTGCCGACCGTACAGACCACGCTCCGTATGGCCTGTTTGGCGGCAAGCCGGGCTCCAACTCGCGCAACATCCTGAACCCGGACAGCAGTGGGCGAGAGGAACTACCGGGAAAGGTAACGCGCACCGTCCACGCTGGTACGGTGATCCGCCATGAGCAGGCCGGAGCCGGAGGCTACGGCCCACCTGAAGAGCGGAGCATGGCAGCGGTGGAAGCCGACCTGCACGATGGAAAGATCACGCCGGAATACGCCGCAAAGCACTATGGCGTCGTCCCAGTTGAAGGAGCCGCAAATGGCTGACCTTTCGCGTTTCGCCATCAATCAGATAACGACCTACAAATGGTCGATGGCCGAAGCCATCGACGGCTACGCGAAGCAGGGCGTCGGGGGAATAGCCTGCTGGCGCCAGTATCTCGACGAATATGGCGTTCAACAGACTGCCCGTCACCTGCGCGATGCGGGCTTATGGGTAGCGTCGCTCTGTACCAGTGCCTGGCTCAACGCCGACACCGAGGCCGATTTCGAGGCTGCGATCGACGAGAATCGACGCATCCTCGACAACGCCGCGGCGATCGGCGCGCCTTGCGTCGTCATGGTAGTGGGAGGGCTGCCCAAGAACTCCAAGGATATCGCAGGCCAGAGATCGAGGGTACGCGACGCGCTGCACACCTTGGCGCCCCACGCACGTTCAGTTGGGGTGAAACTCGGCCTGGAGCCGCTTCACCCGATGTATGCCGGCGATCGATCGGTGCTGAATTCCATCAGGGAAGCTAATGACCTTTGCGACGAACTCGGCGACGAGGCGGCAGGGCTTGTCCCCGACGTCTATCATTGTTGGTGGGATAGCGCTTTCGAGCGGGAGCTGCGTCGGGCTGGTCCGAAGCGCATCCTTACCTTCCACTACTGCGATTGGCTGGTGCCCACCCGCAACATGCGCGATCGCGGCATGGTCGGCGATGGCGTGGTCGACATTCCGCGGATACGAGGCTGGTTGGACGACATCGGCTATGCAGGCGTTTTCGAACTCGAGATCTTTTCAGAACTCGATTGGTGGACGAGGCCGGGCGAAGAGACCGTCCGCATCGGGATCGAACGCTGCGCTCCTTATGTCGGCCAGGTCCCGTCATCTCTCAAAAAAAGAAAAAGGGTTTTGCCATGAGCGCGTCTTCTCAGCCTTGCAACATCAAGCCTGTGGTGGTCGTGACGGGCGGTGCAAGCGGAATCGGGGAGGCGACCGTGCGCCGCTTCGTTGCCGGGGGTTGGAGGGCCGTAGTGGCCGATATCAACGATACCCAAGGCAAGTCGGTTGCCGCCGAACTGGTCAAATCAGGGGCTGACGTTGTCTATCGCCACCTCGATGTTTCAGACGAGGCCGCGGTAACGAAATTCGCCGACGAAATATGGTCTAGCCACGGACCCGTCGCGTCCTTGGTCAATTCCGGCGGAATTCTCCAAAATGCCGTTCGCGTGACAAAAATGGAGATCGCGGAATTCGACCGGATCATCGACATCAACGTCCGCGGCTCCTTGCTGGTCGGCCGCGCTTTTGGCGAACGGATGGCCGAGATCGGTAGCGGTTCGATCATCAACCTCTGCTCGCTGACGTCATTCCGCCCGTCGCCGCAACCCGCATACGGCGTCAGCAAGGCGAGCATGGTGACGTTGACCGAGATCATGGCCGCCGAACTCGGTCCCCAAGGCGTCCGCGTAAATGCCGTCGCCCCCGGCTACACCATGACGCCCGCTATGCGGGAGCGGATCAACCGTGGCGAACGCAATCCGGACATGGTGATTTCGAAGTCAGCCATTCCGCGCTTCGTCGAGCCGTCTGACGTAGGCGAGGCAATCTTCTTCCTGTGCTCGCCGGCTGCGTCCGCCATTACGGGTGTCGTGCTTCCGATCGACTGCGGGTGGCTGGTCTATTCGGCCTATACGGCCTTCGCGACACAACCCGCCTAAGCGGTTTTCCCGTTGGAGATGGCTCCGTCCTAGAGAGCGAAGCCAATTGCAGGCTACACATCAAGCCGACTTCGAACCCGACTCAGGGCTTCGGGTTGGCAAGCAAGCCAAAAGCTCAGCTTGCATTTCACGAGAGATGCTGAGGCCTTCCTGAGCAGTCTTGCCGCGTGCGCGATAGCGACGTGAAGACGGCAAACGGACACCTGGATTGTCGCGGGCGAGACCCTCAAGCCAGTTGTCCGCGTCTTTGACGTTGGTTTTGTCAGCTGAGAACCAGTCAGCGTCTATCGCAATCATCAGATATCCGCCAAGAAGCGGACCACCATCCCTTTTGTCGATCTCCAAAGAGGCTTTGCTGGTGAGGTCTCCGATCATCGGCCCGCGAGGAGTTCGATCATCATTCCGATCGACGCGCGCTTGTGTCCGCCGAACGGAAGAATCGCTCCTGCCAGAGCTCGCCATCGACTCCCTTACGCGGGTATCGATTCGATCTCGTAGGCCGGAGCTGGAGCCCTTCGCGAAGACGGCCGCGGGAGTCGCCTGCGCCAGCCCAGTCGACAATAGCAGACCGAAAATGTTGACGTAGCAGCCGCGACGCGGTTCCACCGGATGGTAGAAGGAGGCAGCAAGCGCGCAGCTCACTCCATCGTTTATCCCCCGCCTGCGTCGATTGATCGGACAAACAGAACCGGCGTGATCGCAACCGAGCCTGGAGCCCGAGTGCCCAGCAAGAGACAAGTATCCCCAACTTGGGCGACGAGTTGAAAAGCTGATCCCGTATCACCAACAAATGTTCAATCAGTCCGCAACAGTTTGGTGGTTTCGATGTATCCCCTGATGTCTTGCTCCGTCATTGGAAGTGTCAGGCCGATTTTACCACGATGAAACAGGAAAATAACCACGAGAGGCCATCTCTAAGACATAAATCATCATCTTTTCATCATCAATTTTGCGCAAATAGTCACTGTGGGTGCGATTCGTCTTTCCTGCGTGCTTGGTAAATGCATAGCCGAGAACCGAGAAATCCCCGAACATGATGAACGGGTGGCCCTTCGCCGCAGCCCAACCGTTCAGTTCCCCCTTCACCTTTTGTGCCATGAGGTTGAACAACTCATAGCCACCACGATCCACGACATCCATCGTCGCCAGACCAGCGGCACAAGCGAGTGGATGGCCGTGGTGCGTTCCCGACATCATGACCTGGTTGTCCTTCGAGAACTTGGAAAACGCGCCGCTGACCGCCGACGACTCCGATCGGCACCGCCCCCGATTATCTTACCGAATATGGTCAGGTCGGGGTCGATGCCGTAATTGCTTTGCAGGCCCCGAAGGTCGCGCGCAAGGTGATGATCTCATCAAAGATCAGCAACATCCCGAGTTCGCTTGTGAGATCGAGCAATTGACGGACGAATTCGTGCTCGAGGTAAACGATCCCCCCGCACACGATTGGAGCTCGAGGATGATGCAGGCGATATCTCCCGCCTGACGTCTCAGAATGCTTTCGCACGATTGGAAGTCGTTCTGTACTAGCGTCACGATGGCGGCAACGGCTGCGCCTCTCTCGTGCGGCGGCCATGCTCGCGGACGGCCTCTCCGTTCAAACGGTCTCACACAAACTGGGCTACAGCACGACCTCCGCACCTCCGCGTTCATCGCAATATTTGCAAGGTGCGGTAGGTACGACGGTACGACACCGAACGTTTTCCGAGGTCGTTTGCGGAGCAGGACGAAGGCTTGCGGTGATCCGAACGGACCGCTGCCCAGGCAATGGGCAGATGGTTGGGCCAGTAACCAACAACAGGCGTCGAGCAGGCGGAGGCGCCGCCCCCCACCTGTCAGAACTTGCCGTTCTGGTTTTTCCATTCAGCCTTCGCGGGGATCGGTTCGATCGTGTCGGCGATCTTGCCGTTCTGAACCCGGAACAGGTCATAAAACGATGTCGGCTTACCAGCGAATTTGCCTTCGCTCACAGTGAGGACAAAATCGCCCTTGCCCAGCACCTTGTGGACCGTGTCGTACTTCATGGTTATGCCCGCTTCGGCCATCGCCTTTAGGGCAGCACCCAGCCCCGAGAGGCCGTCGCCGATCTGTGGGTTATACTGCGTGTAGTTGTCTCCGTGGAAATAGCCAGAAAGCTTCTCCATGCGGCCGTTAACGAGAATGTCGTCAACGAAAGCCGCAACCAAAGTCCTGTTCGTTTCCGTCCTGTCGAGGTCCTTCGCCTCGGTCGGTCCATCGACCATCGTGTGGCCACTTGGATTGGGACCTGCGGTATCCTGAAGATTATCCCAGTGTTCGACAATCTTGCCGTGTTCGAAGCGAAAGATGTCAAAACCGACCTTCGGCCCAAAGAAATCGTAGTCGGTGTGGGCGAAAACGAACTCGCCGTCCTGGAATACTCGCACGGTATTCACCTTGGCCGACCCCTTGGGAAGAGCGGCAAGGAGTTCTGCAAAACCCTTCAAGCCGTCTGCCGCAGCCAGATTATGCTGGATGTACTTCTCGGGATTGATCACGCCGACCGGTTCGGTCGCGCCGGTTTCGATAGCCTTGAGGAGGTCGACGACCTGTATTTCTTGTGTGGTCATTTTTGTCTCCGTTGCATGACGTGCGATAGGGTTCAGCCCACCTGTGAGGGGAAGGATTGCCACCGTCGCAAGCACGAGGTGGCGTGCGAATCGAGCTGCCATAATATTTAACCATTTCTGTCGCAGACAAATGTGTATCTATATCTATTACATATCTACGCAAAGGGGTGCCGCGCGAAAAATCAGATTTTCCCTCAAGCGGCTGAGTTGATGGTGGAAATATCGCTCGCAAGGTCAGCTAAGGTCGTGCGCGCCAGCTCGCGCTCCATCGCCTGTTCCATATCGGCGATATGACCTTGCAGAACCTTGTTGATGTGCCGGCCGACCGGACATTGAGGGTTCGGTTCCTGATGAAGCGGGAAAATAACGACGTCTTCGTCGATTGCCTTGTGCACGTCGAGCAGCGTGATCGAGGAACCGGCTCGGGCCAGCAATGCGCCGCCGCCACTTCCCATCTGAGAGGTCGTCAATCCAGCCTTGGCCAGTTGCGAAAGGAGGCGGCGGATCAGCGTCGGATTGGTGTTGACACTCAACGCGATCAGCTCCGACGAAGCGGGCGAACCTTCTTGTGACTGGAGAAAGGTCAGGATGTGCGTGGCAACTGCAAAGCGGGTATTCAATGGCGACCTCAATATGTGCTTTATACAGGCACACATTGGACATACGCAAGTCAGCACGCAGCCGTGCGGATAAACGCCTGCCTATCAAATATCCGCAACGCTGACCTCAGCGTCGCCACTTAGGAGATCCGGGCGTTGGGCCCGCAATATCTCGATCGAGGGAAAGGTGCTGTCGAGCTGAAGCTGGAAAACGCGCGCGACGCCGTCCTCGTCGTGCCGCTTTATCATCTCGTACATTTCACAGTGCTCTTCGGAGACCATCGAAAAATGTCCTTATAACGGGAACGCTTGACGTCTCACGCGATCGGGTTGGCCAGCCGCACTGTGAATCGCCAGCCAAGCATCTGGAAACCCGGTTCTTTCGGAAAGTATCGCGAAAATACCTGTTCACAGCGCACCCATCCTCGATATCGGTATGGACGTACCGGTGGGCGCCTGCAGCAACAAACATCAGAACTGATAACGACACACTTCAGCTGACCGAGTGGTCAAACGGGTGGGGAACGGGTTCGTCAAAATGCCAACTAAAAAACTGACCTTAGACCGTGGCGAGGCACTGGCCTATATTAGCGCCAGCCTAAATGAACTTTACCAGATAGCTGCCTCTCATCGATTGCATCTGGTCGGATACCTCCTAGGCATGGCCTACATCGAATCCTACGATATGGTCAGGAAGGAACGCGCCCATTGTCGAAACAAAGTTGCGGATCCCGGAACGACTTCCGCGCCGAATTGAGCGCTGCGATAGCTGTCATTGTGAGCACCGCGCTTATAAGAGGACACCAATAATCTACACTGCGGCAGTATCTAGGTACAGATCTTTGAACTTGTCGCGAAGAACATTTTTTTGGACTTTCCCCATTGCGTTTCTCGGCAGTTCGTCAATGAAGACGATACGTTTGGGAATTTTGAACTTAGCAAGTCGATTTTGAACCGCCGCCAGGACATCGTCCTCCGCGATATTCGCCCCTAGGCCGCGAACAACGACCGCCGTTACGCCTTCCCCAAAATCTGGATGAGGCACCGCAATAACGGCGCTTTCAACCACGCCGGGGAGTGTATCAATCTCCTTTTCAACTTCTTTGGGATAGACGTTAAAGCCCCCTGTTATGACGAGATCCTTATCGCGCCCCAAGATGTGAAGGTACCCACGTTGGTCAATCTTACCAAGATCGCCAGTGATGAAGTATCCGTCCGGTCGCATTTCCGCTGCCGTCTTCTCGGGCAAACGCCAATATCCCGCGAAGACATTCGGACCTTTAACCTCGATCATGCCGATTTCATCGTTGCCAACCGAGGCGCCGTTGCCAGGATTGGTGATCCTGATCGACACTCCTGGAAGAGGAGGTCCGACTGTTCCGGCCACACGTAGGCCATCGTAGGGGTTGGACGTATTCATGTTGGTTTCTGTCATCCCATAGCGCTCGAGAATGGCGTGGCCAGTGCGGCGCTGCCACTCGACGTGGGTTTCCGCAAGTAGAGGCGCCGAACCCGAAACAAAGAGCCGCATGCCAGACACGACACTATCGAGGCGGGGGCTCTGCAGGAGCCGCACGTAGAATGTCGGCACCCCCATTAGAACCGTTGCCTCCTTCATCAAGTCGATGATGAGATCCGGGTCGAATTTCCTGAGAAACCGAATTGCCGCGCCGGAGAGAAGCGAGACGTTAATCGCCACGAATAGGCCGTGCGTATGGTAGATCGGGAGCGCGTGAATGAGGACGTCCTGCTCCGTAAAGGCCCATGCATCGACAAGCGTTAGCGCGTTGGATAGCAAATTCCCATGCGTGAGCATCGCACCTTTCGATCGTCCGGTCGTGCCCGAGGTATAAAGTATGGCCGCCAGGTCGTCCGCCTCCCGAATAACCGTCGGGAACGCGTAGGACGCCACACTCGAGGCTTCAAACAAGCTCCCCCGTCCATCTGCAGCAAGCGTCTCTATTTGTGCGCCTACCCGCCCAACAATCTGCGCTAGCGATCGTTCGTGCGAAGGGTCGCAGATGAAGAGAGCCGGTTCAGCGTCCAGAACGAAGTACTTTACCTCATAATATGTGTAGGCAGTGTTCAAGGGCAGGAAAACAGCACCGGCACGGAGCGTCGCCAGATAAAGACAAACCGCCATGACAGACTTTTCGACCTGCACCATTACCCGGTCGCCTGGGCGGACCCCTCGCTCAACGAGAACGTTTGCTATCTGCCCCGAAAGTCTTACCAGGTCCTCATAGGTGTAGACGCGTCCTTTGGTATCATCGATCGCAACACTCTCGGCATTGCAAATATGACCCTGGAAATAAGAGAAGAGATTTCCGTTCATTTCAACTCCAACAGGCGTCGTATGCGGCTCATTCAGCCGGTAGTGATGAGATGGTTATTTCAAAGGTTCGAGAAGCTTGCGAATGTGCGGTGCAGCGACGATCTCGCCTCTCTCCGCGAAGGCCTCGTGGTTCGCCTCGATATCGGCGAGATGGTAGACGTAGTTGACCATCACGCCGTGGGATTGCACGAGACCCTTTTCGGAGCGGTCGCCGAGAATATTTATGCTTTCGAGCCGTGCTCCATTGCTCAAATGAAACTGAGCCACAGGGTCGATCGTTCGCCCATTCGAATCTCGTGAATCCAAGTAATAGCGAGCGGCCATCCGCATTATGTGAGGCCCGATGTTCTCCACCACCTGCTTGTCGTCGGACCAGGTGGGGTTCTCTAGTGCATCCAGCGGGCCGCACTGATTACTACCGCTGGCCGCCTGAGTTGCCAGCCATTTGGAGAAACGGGGAGCGGGCGACAATGTCGCGAAATGCTTGAGGTTAGGCAATTCCGCTTTGAGGTCTTGCACGACCTGCTTGATCAGGAAATTTCCGAACGAGACGCCCCTCAATCCCGTCTGGGTGTTCGAAATCGAATAGAATACGGCGGTTGTCGCATCTCTTTCCAGCACGAACTCCCGCTCAATCTGCAGTAGGGGCTGAATGTGCCGCGGCATCTCCATTGTCAACGCCACTTCTACGAAGATGAGCGGTTCGTCGACTAACTGTGGATGAAAAAATGCATAACAACGTCGGTCTGGCGGTTGCACTCGGTTCCTCAGGTCATTCCAATCTGCGATTTCGTGGACCGCCTCGTACTGAATAATCTTTTCGAGTATGTTGGCCGGTGTTTCCCAGTCGATCCGCTTCAGGACCAAAAAACCCCGGTTGAACCACGATGCGAAGAGATGCGAAAAATCCGCGTCTACCCATTTGAGTTCAGGATGTTTCTGCAAATTCTTAAGAAGATCCTCTCTCATCGCAATGAGTGACTTGGTGCCCCCTCCCGCGAGATTGATCCGCCTAAACAACTGCTGCCGTCGAGGTTCCGAAGCCGCATGGAGTGCGTATAGATGATCCGGCGACGGATCGCTCTCGATCAGGTCGAGCGCCGTTCTCAGATTCTCGATGTGGGGGCCAAAATCGTTCGCCAATCCAAGGAGAAACTCCAGGCGCTTCTGGGGCGAAGACCACTTATAGGCCGCCAGCAATTCCTCCGCGAGAGCGATGCCGGATGCCTCGCCACGACGCGAAAGCAATTCCTCCGCGATCCTTATCAGTTCCACCGAGGGGATAGGAGCTTTGGCGTGACTAGCCCGCCTCAACAACCGCCGGCTTCCGTTCGTAACGTTTTCGATAAGAGCTGCAAGGAATGACGGTGACGTACTCGGCATGTCTGCCAACATAGCGATCTCTCAAATGATAAAATGCAATATCATGTCAATCGTACACAATGTCAAACGCTTTGCATTATATCTGTGAAAGCTGAGAAGCCGCGCGTTTAAAGGCTTGATGTGCTCGATGTGCGGTGGCCGCTGCTAGGCCGTGCCGTGCAGCCATTCGATTCGCGGAAAGCCGCGAGCAGGAGTCCTTTCGCAGGAACGCCCCCGAAAATCCTAAACGGCCGCTGATGGTGATTTCAGAACAACCCGCTAATTTAGCGAGGCCGCTTCCGCCATGAAAGCAACGAGATCCTGGAACCTTTCACCTTGTATGACGACATGCGCTCTGAGCGCCGTTTCGGCTTTCGAGCTTTCGCCAGCAAAAATCGCTTCGACGATTACCTGGTGCTCAGCGAGAGAGCTGCGCATTCTATTGACCGCGCGTAGTTGAAGGCGCCGATAAGGCCTTAGCCTTCTCTGCAACATTTGGCATTGCTCGATCAGAAATCCATTGTGGCTAGCCGCATAAATCGCTTGATGAAATTCCTCGTTTTCGTAGTAGTAGGCGTCAGTATCGCCGCTAGACGCAGCGCGAACGCATTGATCCATTGCTCGTTGAAGGGTCTCCCGGTCCTCCATTCGGAGACGCATAGCGGCGAGTCGGCCCGCCATCCCTTCCAACTCGCCCATAACCTCAAACATTTGGATCAAACGATCGATCCGGACGGCTGAAACAAATGCTCCCTTATTGGGTCGCAGCTCCACCTGGCTGTCTGAAGCCAACTGAGCGAGCGCCTCGCGAACTGGAGTACGAGAAACGCCAAATCGCTTAGAAAGAGACTGCTCATCAATACGCTGACCGGGCGCAAGCACGCCAGTCAGGATATCGTTCTCGATAGCATCGCGTAGCCTCCCCGCAGTGCTCTTGGCGACTTTTTCCTCTGTCATCTGACCTCGCACGACCCATCTGATTCTCGACGCGCATATCCAGGATGCGGCCTTTCTCAGACACTTCAAATTCCTGACCACGCCAACGCACGGGGGCATCCGCCCATTTTTACCCCCCGACGGCGATCCAATACAATTATTCAGAAGCGATATGCAATCGGATTGACCTTGTGCACAATTTGTGACAGTCATACATTATGACAATCAGCAAAACAGACGCACCGGCATTGTCTCCGAAATTTTGGGATAATGACGCGGCAAAAAAACGGGCGCGTCCGAACGCAAAAAATGCTCTGGAGGAACGAAAGCCATGAGAGAGAAATGGGTTGGTTTGATGCTGGCTGCTGGTACGCTGAGTACCGCTGCTTACGTTCCGGCATACGCGGGGAAGGATGACGGCGTCGCGCACATTGTGTTAAATGGCGAAGTCGGAACATTGAACTATTATTTCGACAGCTCTCGCGAGGGGCTGATCACTGGTCTTCAAATATATGACGGCCTTGTGTATCGAGACCCAGCAAGTGGCGAGTTCAAGGGCGATCTCGCGGAATCGTGGTCTTGGCCAGACGACAAGACGATTGAATTCAAGCTGCGCAGAGGCATCAAATTCTCCAACGGGGAAGCTTTCGATGCCGACGATGTCGTGTTCACCATCAATTACATCGTCGATCCCGCGAACAAGATTGTCCTGTATGACTGGGTCAAATGGATGAAATCGGCGGAAAAGATCGATGCCTACACCGTACGGATACATCTTGCTCAACCCTATGCAATGGCGATGGCAGCCCTTAGCGGCTTCGTCCCGATGTATCCAAAGGATTACTACGAAAAAGCCGGCGTTTCCGGCATGGCCGCCATGCCAGTTGGCACCGGCCCATACAAGGTAACGTCGGTCACGCCGGGATCAGGGTACACGTTGGAGCGGAATCCGAATTATTTCGACGGCCCAAAGGCAAAGCCTGCCATCGAAAAGATCGAGATCCGGACCATTCGCGACGTAAACACCCAGCTTGCCGAGCTTATGTCCGGTAATCTCGACTTCATGTGGCAATTTCCGTCGGACGTCGCCAAGAATTTGGCCGGCGCCGGAGAATTCAATGTCACAAGCAGGCCAGGCCTTCGCGTTGGCTTTCTGGCTCTTGATGCCGCAGGTAGGACATCGGAACAAAGCCCGCTCAAGGATGTCCGCGTACGCAAGGCAATCAATTACGCAATTGACCGCAAGGGGATCGTGGAAGGTCTTCTTCAGGGCGGCTCTGAAATCATCAACAGCCTTTGCAATCCTGCACAGTTTGGCTGCGATACCCAGGTCCAGAGTTATGAATACAACCCGACCAAGGCGAAAGAGCTCCTAAAGGAGGCAGGCTACCCAGACGGCTTCAAAACCGAGATGGGCGTCTACCGCGATCGTCCGTTAGCCGAGGCAATGGTAAGCAATCTTGCTTCCGTTGGCATCAATGTGGAAACCAGCGTACTTCAGTATTCCGCGCTAACCGCTAAAAGAACCGAAGGAAAAGTTCCGATCTCTTTCCTCACTGACGGCTCAAGCTCTATTGCAGACGTCGCAGCAATTACACCGATCTACTTTGGTCTCAGCAATCAGGACTATGCACAAGATAAGGACGTCGCCGGCGATCTGCAAACCGCCGGAGCCACCGTCGATGAAGCGAAGCGCAAGGCCGCTTACTCCAAGGCATTCAATCGGATCGCAGATCAGGCGTATGTCGTTCCGCTCTGGTCCTACTCAGTGAATTATGCGCTGTCGAAAGATCTGAAGTTCGATCCAACGCCCGACGAACTTGTTCGCTTCTTTGACATGGCATGGAACTAGCCGTTCCAGAAAGTGAGCCGCCTCGCCGGCTCACCCATCTCATGACAAGGAAGGTCGCCACATGACAAGGTTTATAGTCGGCAGACTGACCATGGCGTTCTTTGTCGCGATAACGGTGTCTGCCATCACCTTCCTCATGCTCAATTTCTCAGGGGATCCCGCGATTGCGATCGCCGGCGAGGGTGCGAGTGCAGACAACATCGCGCAAATCAGAGTTCAGTACGGTTTCGACCGCCCGGTGGTCGTTCAATATTTCGATTGGCTCGGCCGCGCGATGACAGGCGATCTCGGCTACAGCTATTATTTCAAGCTGCCTGTCAGCCAGCTCTTGGCCCAACATCTTGGGGTCACGATGCTACTGGGGTTGCTGAGCATCACATTCGCGCTCATCCTATCGCTTCCGCTCGGAATCGTTGCCGCGGTCAAGCCGAATTCCTTCTTCGATCGGCTGTCTCTTTTCCTCGCTGTGGTAGGGCAGGCAATCCCCAGTTTCTGGTTCGGTCTTATTCTGATCGTAGTTTTCGCCATCAAACTGCGTTGGCTTCCCGCATCCGGCGCCTCATCGTGGAAAAGCTTCGTGATGCCGACCGTCGTGCTGGGCTACTATGCAACACCAGCGTTGATGCGGCTGACGCGCGCCGGCATGCTGGAGGTGCTGACCTCGGACTACATACGCACGGCGAGGGCCAAGGGTTTGTCGTCGCGAAAAATTCTCTTCAAGCACGCCTTGCGCAACGCCGTGATACCGGTGGTGAGCCTCGCTGCCGTTCAGATGGGTTTTATGCTTGGCGGCTCCATCATCGTCGAGTCGGTGTTCGCACTGCAAGGGGCGGGTCTCCTAGCCTGGCAATCAATCGCTCGTAACGACATACCGACCATGCAGGCGCTCATTCTCGTGTTCTCCATGTTTTACATCGTGTTCACGCTGGTTGCCGACCTACTCAATGCATGGCTGGATCCGAGGCTTCGAAAGGCATGACCATACCAGCCGAGACAGTTGCCGTTCCGTCGCCGCGACGACTGATGGTGGTTCGCGCCTTACACCATCCCGGGTTTCTCTTGTCGGGGGCTATCCTCCTGACGCTGGTCATTCTTGCGATCAGCGCACCCCTGATTGCCCCGCACGATGCATACTTACAGAACCTTGTTATGCGATTACGGCCTCCGGTTTTCCTCGGTGGTTCGTGGGACCATCCGCTTGGCACTGACGCACTCGGTCGAGATTATTTTTCGCGCCTGTTGTACGGTGCCGGCGTCTCGCTGATGATCGGTTTTACGGCTGCCTCGGTATCAACGCTGATCGGCACGACGCTCGGAATTCTTGCCGGCTATTTTGGCGGGCGCGTCGATGCTGTTGTGCGCTTTATCATCAATGTGAGACTCGCACTCCCGGTGGTGCTTGTCTCACTCGCAATCGTATCGCTTTTCGGCGGCTCCCTGTTCGTCATTACAACCGTGCTCGGTCTGCTTTTGTGGGATCGTGCCGCAGTAGTTATCCGCAGCGCGACGATGCAGGTCAGAAATCACGAATATATCGCTGCTGCCGAGGTCCTCGGCGCCCCCCTGCCCCGCATCTTGATCAAGGACATCCTTCCCAATATCGCCAACGCCCTGATCGTCATCTGCACCATCGAAATGGCTCATGCGATAATCCTGGAGTCAGCATTGTCGTTCTTGGGGCTGGGGGTGCAGCCGCCAACGCCGTCTTGGGGCCTCATGATCTCGGAGGGCAAGGAAATGCTGCTTTTCAACAGTTGGCTCATCGCTATTCCGGGTGCAGCGCTCTTCGTCCTTGTGCTTGCCATCAACATGTTCGGCGATGGTATTCGCGACCTCACGACGCCTGAGGGCAGAAACTAATGGACGAGCAGACTTCACCTGTTCTGTCGATCCGCAATTTGAGTATCGCATTGCCGCGAGGAGGGGATCGTTTCTACGCGGTCGAGTCATTCAGCCTCGACGTTCGTCCCCGGGAAATTGTCTGCATTGTGGGTGAGAGTGGTTCTGGAAAGTCCATGACGAGCTTCGCGACGATGGGCCTTCTACCAAAGGCGCTCGCGCCGACGTCTGGCAAAATTCTTCTCGGCGAGGTCGACCTTCTGACCTTAAAAGAGCGCGAGCTAGCCAAGCTACGTGGTAACCGGATTGCCATGATCTTCCAGGAGCCGATGACCGCCCTCAATCCCTGCTTTAGTGTGGGCGATCAGGTTTCTGAGGTGTTCCAGCAGCACACCCAACTCGCAAGCGCCGAAAGAAGGGCACGCACGCTCGCCTTGTTTGCGGAGGTGAAACTTCCCGACCCGGAGCGGATATATGGTAGGTACCCCCATCAGCTTTCCGGGGGGCAGCGGCAGCGCATTGTCATAGCGATGGCACTGGCCCTTGATCCGACAGTCCTGATCGCCGACGAACCTACCACGGCTTTGGACGTTACGACCCAGGCGCAAATCCTCCACCTCTTCAAGGACCTTAAGAGCCGTCATGGCGCTGGTATCGTATTTGTGACGCACGACTTTGATGTGGTCGCGGAAATCGCCGACAGGGTTGTGGTCATGCAACACGGCAAGATTGTCGAGCAAGGTGCGGCCGATGAAGTCCTGAACCGACCGACACATGCCTATACACGGCAGCTCATTTCCGCCGTCCCGCGTCGAACAAAAGAAGGCGCTTCGTTTGAGAACAACCTTCCCGTCGCGATGAGGGTGACCGGGATCGTGAAAAGCTTCCACACCGCAGCCACCCTTTTCGGGAAGTCGTCTTCCATAGCGGCCGTCCGCGATGTCGGTTTCGAGGTCAAGAAAGGCGAAACGCTTGGCATCGTCGGAGAAAGCGGCTCCGGCAAATCGACACTTGTACGTTGCCTGATGCGGCTAACCGATCCTGATACCGGCGAGGTGATCGTTGACGGCGCAAACCTTATGGCGCTTTCGAAGAAAGGACTGCGCAGCCGCCGCAAAGATATTCAGATCGTTTTCCAGGACCCGTATGGCTCGCTTAATCCACGCCGTACGATATGCGACCAGCTCATTGAAGGACCGACCAATTTCGGGGTCTCGAAAAAGACTGCGATCGAACGTGCGCGGGAATTGCTTCGGATTGTGCGTCTCAGTCAGGACGCGCTCACCCGCTATCCTCCACAATTCTCCGGTGGACAGCGACAGCGCATCTCTATCGCAAGAGCGTTGATGGTGGAGCCGAAGATCCTGATCGCGGACGAAGCCGTTTCCGCTCTCGACGTTTCGGTTCAGCGCGACGTGCTCAATCTCCTTCAGGAGATCAAACAGAAAATGGGACTCACGATGATTTTCATCACTCATGATCTGCGGGTAGCTGCGCAGGTCTCTGACCAGCTTATCGTCATGAACAAGGGAGAGGTTGTCGAGCGGGGAAAGGTGGAAACGGTGCTCGGAAAACCTCAACATCCTTACACGAAGGAGCTTTTGGCAGCCATGCCGGGGCAAGGTTGGGAGGTTCCGAAGTTCGACGAACAAACAACGCTCGAGATTGGCTTCGCTGCACCTTGACGGCCATGATTGCCCCATGACGACCAGATAGAATTTCGCAGGATCCCAATATGACCTATTCGTTCGATCAAGGAGGCCGCGATCAGGCGATCGCTAAAAGTGACTATTATTTCCTCAATAGATTCAATGACGATCTTGCCAGTCTTGTTGCCGTTAGAAGCGAAAGCCAAGATCCTGCCTTCGCGGGAGAGTTGCGTCGCTACCTTGTTGAAATGATCGTCCCACTGGTTGATCAATGCGGTTTCACCACGTCGATGGAAGCGACGGCGGACGGCTCTCCCATTTTGCTAGCGAGCCGGATCGAAAACCCCGAGTTCGGTACGATCCTGATCTACGGTCACGGCGATGTCTGCGCACCCGACACGCGGTCCTGGCGAGAGGGTCTCGATCCCTATCTCCTAACGGTCGAGGGGGACCGCATCTACGGTAGAGGCTCCGCCGACAACAAGGCACAGCATCTGATCAATCTGAAGGCCCTATTTGCTGTCTTACAGCAAAAAGGAAGTCTCGGCTTCAACGTCAAGTTGGTGATGGAGACCTCGGAGGAGATAGGGTCTCCTGGACTGCGAGAATTCTTCACGGCTAATGCAGACCGACTTTCGGCGGACGTCCTGATCGCTTCTGATGGTCCTCGCCTCCGCAGCAATGTTCCGACCATGTTCTTGGGATCACGCGCAGCCTTCAATTTCGATTTGCGGGTTAACCTGCGCGAGCGCGCCTACCATTCGGGAAACTTTGGAGGATTGCTCGCCGACCCTGCAATTATCCTGGCCCATGCAATTTCCAGCATCGCGGATGCGCGCGGGCAGATTAGAATTTCGGAATGGCGGCCGAAGAGCTTGACCGACGACTTCCGCGCATCGATCGCCTCGCTGCCACTCCCAGAAGGCGGCCCTGATGTTGACCATAGCTGGGGCGAGCAAGGCCTTACACCGATTGAAAGGGCGTTTGGATGGAACAGCTTTGCTGTGCTGAGCATGCTTTCGGGCAGCCCCGCTTCGCCACAGAATGCCATTGCCGGAAGCGCGGTCGCCACCTGCCAACTTCGATACGTGGTAGGAACCGACCCCGCCGAAATCCTGCCGGCACTACGGCGCCACCTGGACGACAATGGCTACGAGGCGGTCCAAGTCGTTGGGCGGCGCGAAGACGCGGTTCCCGCCACTCGTTTCCCATTAAACCATCCTTGGGTGGAATTTGTCGCCGATTCAATTGCCGCATCCAGTGGAATGAGGCCAGACATTCTACCAAATCTTGCGGGGTCGCTCCCCAATGATGCCTTTACCGAGATACTCAACCTGCCGACGATTTGGATTCCGCATAGTTATGCCGGCTGCTGCCAGCATGCCCCGAACGAACATGTCCTTGGAACACTCGTGCGCGATGCGTTGCGAAACATGACCGGTCTTTTTTGGGATATTGGCGAGCGTCGAGGGAAAGTACGGTGAATTCAGTCCGCACCTGGCGGCCCCTTATCATGGGGAACGCCGCCGTGGCCACAAACCATCCTGCCGCAACCCAAGTCGGACTGGATGTTCTGAAGTCCGGAGGAAACGCGGTTGATGCGGCCTTCGCGGTAGCTCTGAGCCTTGGCGTTGCCGAACCCTTCATGTCAGGCATCGGTGGCGATGGCTTCTATCATGTCCACGACGGGCAGGGATATGTCTACGAAGGGGTGGGATGTGCTCCGCTAGCAGCTCGAGCCGATGCTTATCCGCGGGGTTTGCCGGAAAATGGCCCCATGTCGATTTCCGCGCCGGGAAGCGTTGCAGCGCTTTTCGCCATGCACACAAATCACGGCCGTAAGTCTGTCAAGGAGCTTGCCGCGCCAGCCGTCCAACTCGCGCGGCGCGGTGTGCCCGTTGGCCACACCTACCGAAGATCAGCAAGCACAGACGCATGGCGTTTCGAAACGGCAGGCTCTGCCTCGTCGCGGTATCTGCTGAACGGGGGAGTGCCGGACATTGGCATGCGGATTATGAACCCGCGCCTGGCGGAAACCTTGGAAGCGCTTGCGGAAGAAGGCCTTGAGAGTTTCTATCGCGGACGCTTGGCGAGGGCTATTGCCCAGGACCTGCATGCCTTGGGTTCGCTAGTGACACGGGACGATCTGGCCGCCGTAGAATCCTGCACACGTGAGTCGATCAAAGGTCGCTACCGTGGGTATGAAATCCTACAGACGCCATCCGTTTCGACAGGCTTTGCCCTGTTGCAACAATTGGCGATGCTCGACCTTTGTGATGTGTCGGTAGCGCGCGATGATCCAGCCACGCTTATCCATCTGATGGTGGAGATTAAAAAGTTGGCATTCCTGGACCGGGAAAGGTACGCTGGCGACCCCCGCTACATAGATTTCGATCCCGGTCATTTGCTGGACCAGAACCGGCTTGGTGACCTTGTATCTCAGATCGACCTGCATGTGGCGACCGATCGGCCGATCGCGGAGCCAGAGAAACCAGCCGAAACGACTTACTTCTGCATTGCCGATCGAGAGGGGCAGGTGGTGTCGGCTATTCAAAGCCTCAACGCGACATTTGGATCGGGCGTCATGCTTCCTCAGACGGGTATCTTGATGAACAATCGGATGTGCTGCTGGCACTTGGCTAGCGGGCACCCCAATGCACTCGTCCCAGGCAAAAAGGTTCGCCACACAATGAATGCTCCTATCCTTCTGAAGGATGGCCAGGTGAGAGGAGTGCTCGGCACACCGGGTGCCGACAACCAAGTTCAGGTGAATTTCCAAGCCATAGTTGGGCTTATTGATCTCGGCTTGGATCCTCAGACAGTGGCCGAGGCGCCGCGGTGGTCAAGTGATCAGTGTGGGCAAGGCGCAAACTGGCCCCATGCTGGCCAGAACACCCTGACAGTTGAAAATCAGATGCCTGAAGGGGTCAAGGACGA
The DNA here is from genome assembly GCF_029625845.1 of Mesorhizobium sp. WSM4898. Lineage (NCBI taxonomy): Bacteria > Pseudomonadati > Pseudomonadota > Alphaproteobacteria > Hyphomicrobiales > Phyllobacteriaceae > Mesorhizobium > Mesorhizobium sp. WSM4898. Next base: position 77,148 of record NZ_JARTVQ010000005.1, read on the forward strand.
TCTAAAAAGCCGCGGCCATACCTTAAAAACAGTCGGCACACTTGAAGGTCCTTGTAGTCTGGAGATCATCAAGATCCAGGACAACGGATTGAAAATCGCTGGAAGTGATCCGCGACGCGATGGCTGGGCTGCGGCTTTTGATTGATTTGCGCGGATCGCGTTACGGCTGTTTCGTTTTTGCCCCTTGAAGTCCCAGCACAAAGTGTCGATGTCACTCGACGGCACCGGGACCTCTGTGGGAATGCACGAGTCCTTCGTCCTGCGCGACGGCACCCCTTCCACCCGGGTGGCTCTTCAGACCTGCCCTGACTGGGGACAGAAGCAGCCCACGGGATCCGATCAGTGGTTCAGGATTTGTCCGAGGAAAGCCTTGGCCCGGGGATGCTGCGGATTGGAGAAGAACTCGTTAGGGGGAGCGCTCTCGATTATCTGGCCGCCATCCATGAAGATCACCCTGTGAGCCACCGCGCGGGCGAACCCCATCTCATGGGTGACGCAGATCATCGTGATGCCGTCTTCGGCCAGCGATATCATGGTGTCGAGAACCTCCTTCACCATCTCCGGATCGAGGGCCGAAGTCGGCTCGTCGAACAGCATGACCTTCGGACCCATGCACAGTGCCCGGGCGATCGCGACGCGTTGCTGTTGCCCGCCCGAGAGCTGGGCGGGGTACTTGTTGGCCTGCTCGGCGATGTGGACGCGATCCAAGAGCCGCATGGCGACTTCACGGGCTTCCTTGTCACCCATGTGTTTGACGCGTTTCGGCGCCAGCATGCAATTCTCGACGACGGTCATGTGCGGGAAGAGGTTAAACTGCTGGAAGACCATGCCGACGTCCTTGCGGATGTGATCGGCATTGCTCCCCTTGGAACCGAGTGCCGTTCCGTTGACGGTTATGCGCCCGCCCTGCGTCACCTCGAGGTAGTTGATGCAGCGGATCAGCGTCGACTTGCCGGACCCGGAAGGGCCGCACAGAACGATATGCTCGCCCGGCGACACCTCCAGGTTGACTTTCTTGAGGACGTGCAGAGGCCCGTACCATTTGTCGACGTCGACCATTTCGATTGTCTTGTCAGTCATTGTCGTGGTTCCCTTTTTTGGTACGGGCCTCGCCTAGGCCAGCTTACTTCGCGGTAAAGGTGATGCCATCCATCGTGGCCGGCATGTCGGGGAACTTGGTCCCGAAGTGGTCCTGGTAGAGCTTGTCCAGGGTCCCGTCCTTCTTGATCTTATCCCAGAACTGGCCGGCCCACTCGCCGAGCTCCTTGGACTGCGGGCTCACCGCGATGCCCTCATACTCGGTCGACAGGACGATCTTCTGGGCATATTTGCCGGGCGCGGCCTTCTCGACGCCGCCGAACTGATGGCTGTAGCTGCCGAGATATTCGACCTGCCCTGACAATAGCGCCTGCACCGCAGAGGAGGCGTCATCGAACTTCTGCACATTGGCGTCCTTGGGGGCCGCGTCGGAGACGGCCTTGTCCATGGAACTGCCCTTCTCGACAGCGATCGAATGGCCCGACAGTTCCTCGACTTTCGAAAGCGGACTGTCCTTCGGCCCGTAGATCGCGGCGTTGATCGATGCGTAGGGGGCCACATACTGGACGACCTTTGCCCGATCCGGGTAGACGCCCATCACGCAGATGAGCATGTCCACTTTGCCGGTCAGAAGCTGCGGAATGCGGTTGGCGCTGGTGATCGGCACGTAAGCGACTTTGACACCCAGTTCTTTCGCCATCAGCTTGGTGATGTCGATGTCATAGCCCTCGTTCTCGCCGTTTGCGTTGATGAAGCTGAACGGCGGCTGATCGGTGACGATGCCGAAGGTGATGGTGCCCTTCTGCTTGATCTCGTCGACGGTCGCGGCATTCGCGTGGCGAACGCCGGCGGACCACGCAATCGACGCGCTCAGCGCCAGCGTTGCGGCAAGGAAGCTGCGACGCCCCAGTTTCTGCAAATTTCTCATGATGTTCTCCTCTGATTGCACTATCGGCTTGGTTGAGTGGTCAGCGTGCCGATGCCGCTGATGGGATTACGCCCCCATGGACATTCTCTTCTCGAGACGGTCGCTAAGGACGGAAAGGGGCCAGCACAGCGCGAAGTACATCGCGCCGACCAGTCCAAAGACGATCAATGGCTGGAAGGTGTTGTTGGAGATGATCTGCCCGGCGCGGGTCAGTTCCGTGAAGCCGACGATCGCGACAAGCGAGGTTCCCTTGATCAGGCCGACGAGGAAGCCCACGGTCGCCGGCAGCGATATCCTGAAAGCCTGCGGTAGGACGATATCGAGCATGCGGTGGCGGTAGGACAATCCGAGCGCGCGCGCGGCCTCGGTCTGACCGCGCGGAACCGCTTCGATGCCGCCGCGCCAGATCTCGCCCAAAAACGCGCTGGCATGCGCCGTCAGGCCTATTGCCGCCGCAACCCAGGCATTGACGTCGAGCCCCACCAGGGCGACGCCGTAGTAGATCACGAACAGCTGCATCAGCAGCGGCGTGCCCTGGAACAGCTCGATATAGAGATAACTGATGGTGCGCAGGACCTTGGACGGGCTGGTGCGCAGCAAGGCGACGATCAGTCCCACCACTCCGCCGCCGGCGAAGGCGATCGCCGACAGGAGTATGGTCCACTTGAGACCTTCCAGCAGGATCCAGATGTCGTTGGGTGTGATTTCTCTGACCATCGCGCGCCCCCATCACTTCGTCGGGTAGGAGAAATAGACGCGGCCGAAGATGCGCAGCAGCGACGACATCCAGAGCGACAGGACGAGGTAGATCCCGGTCACGACGAAATAGACCTCGAAACTGCGGAACGACTGGGCCTCGATCATCTGCGCCGAGTAGGTGAGCTCGGGAGCGGAGATCGAAGCGACGACGCTGGACGTCAGCATCATCAGGACGAACTGGCTACACAGCCCCGGATAGACCGAGCGGACCGACGGCTTCAGGATGATGTCGAAGAATATCTGCCGGCGATTGAGGCCGAGCGCCTTGCCAGCCTCGATCTGGCCCTTCGGCAGGCTGTCGACGCCACCGCGAAGGATCTCGGCGATGTAGGCGGCGGTGTTGATCGTCAGCGCCAAGATGGCGGCCGTGGTCACCGACAACCTCAGGCCGATCGAGGGCAGGCCGAAGAAGATGAAGAAGAGCTGCACCAGGAACGGCGTGTTCCTGATGATCTCGATGAAGGTCTTGGCGGTGAGCCTGACAGGCTTGATCTCGCTGCGCCTTGCTACCATCACGGCAATGCCGAGGACCAGCGCGAGCAGCCCGGAGATCGCCGTGTAATAGAGCGCCCTCAGCGTGCCATTCAACAGCAGCGGCCACTGTTCCCAGACGACTGAGAAATCAAACTGGTATCCCATTGTGGCCATCCCCTATGTGTTCAGTTTTGTTGGCCGTTGACATCGAAATTGGCGGCTAGTCGAGGATCGCAAAGTCGGCGTCGACCTCCACGGCCACGCCCTGCGGCAGCGAGCCCACGCCGATGGCCGTCCTTGTGTGGCGACCCTTGTCTCCGAAGATTTCCACCAGCAGATCGGAGGCGCCGTTCATGACTGCGGCATGCGCCTTGAAGTCGGGAACGGCGTTGACGAAGCCGCGAACGCGAAGGCAGCCGGCGACGCGATCGAGATCGCCACCCAGCGCCGCCTTGAGCTGAGCCACCATGTTCAGCGCGCAGAGGCGCGCCGCGTCCTTGGCATCTTCGAGCGAGATGGTGTCGCCGACTTTGCCGACATACTGCGCTTGCCCGTCAAGCTTCGGAATCTGCCCGGACACATAAAGGGTCGATGCCATCTGCCTTGTCGGCACATAGTTGGCGGTTGGGGCGGTGACCTCCGGGACTTCCAGTCCCAGATCCTTGAGCCGTTCGTCGATCGTCTGTGTCATCTGTGCAATCCCATAGGAACCTTGGCCCCGGCCTTTCAGCCGAAGAAGGTCCGCATCGCCGCGGTCACGCGGCCTGTTTCGTCCAGTCCATAAATCAAGTCGTGCTTGTCGATGGTCGTGCACGGATGCCGCACCCCGACTTCGACGACGTCGCCGATCTGGAACGCGCCTTCCCCGGCGCGGATGAAGGCATGCTGGTCGTTCAGCTTGACCAAGGTCGCGCTTGCCGCGATGTCGGCTATCCTTGCGCCGTCGCGCCAAAGTGCGAGCGGAACCGGCAAGCCCTGATCGTGCGCCACATCGCGCAGGCCAAAACCGCAGATGGCGGTCCCACCGTTGCAAACCGAAAGCACCTCCGCCCAAAGCCGCAACGCGGGCTTGAACGAGGCCGCGATCTTCTCGCTGAGGTCCAGCCCGAGCATCCCGCGTGCAGCCATGGCGCGAAGGCGGTCGCGGATCGGTCCATGATCGCTGAAGAAGCACGCGCCGCTCCTCAAGAGCAAGAAGGCGTTGCCGTCCTCCTGGACGATAGGCGCGCAGTCGACGATCACATGGTCGAAGAGGCTGGAGCCACCCATCGAAAGAACGAGCCTGGTGGCTGGCCCGACATGCTTGCGCACGGACGCCAGCGCCGACCTTACGCGGGCGAAGAGATCGTCGAGGTTCGCCCGAAGCTGCTCCTCGTCGGCTGTGTTCGCGGTGCCTTCATAAGCGGCAATACCCGCGAGTTGCAGCCGGGGCTCCGCCGCAGCGGCGATCGCGTCGATGATCTCACTGACCTGGCGATCGGACGTCACCCCGCCGCGGCCGCATCCGACTTCGATCAGCAGATTCAGGGCCGGCAGATCCGGCGCGGCCTTCCATTCCAGTCCAAGCTTGTCGACCAGCTCTGGCGCATCGACGAACAGATAGACCTCGGCACCGTTGTAGCCACTCAGCAAGGCCGCCAGCCGCTTGGCTGCATGCGCGCCGCCGATCTCGTTGGCAATGAGAACCCTGCCGATGCCATTACCTAGCATGACCTCGGCCTGGCGGAGATCGGCGACGGATGTCCCCCACGCGCCGCTCGCTATCAGATCGCGCGCCAGGACCGGCGACATCGGCGTTTTGGCATGCGGCGCGATCTCGCACGACACGGTCCGGCAAATATCGAGCATGGTCGCCTTGTTATCGGCATAGGTCTTGAGATCGAGCGACAGGAGCGGAAGGCTCATCCGGCCATCGGCGGGATGCCAGTCCCGCGCCGCGATCGACGAGGCGGGCAGCCAGCGGGTGCCCGGCGGCACGCCGCGAAAGGTGGCGGCCAATTCAAAGCCACCCATTTCCGTGGCGATCTCATCTATGCCAGCCATTGCCTGATCTCAATCTTTGACGACGTACTCGTCGAGCAGGTCGCTCTCGACAGTTGCCCCGGGTCGCAGTTCGGGCGCGCCATAGCCACCGCCTCCTGGAAGTTCGATGACCAGCCTTCGTCCGGCGGGCACGAACTGGCGGCCTTTGGCGCGCAGCTTGGTGCCATCGTTGAGATAGGCGCGGCCTGCCAGACCGTCCTGTCCTCCTTCGCGACCGCGCGGAGCGTTGTCGACGCGATCGAACATGGCATTGAAATGGAACTCGTGCCCTTCAGTCGCCGCGATCTCGACGACCTGACCCAGGCCTCCGCGCTGGCGGCCGGCGCCGCCGGACCCGTTGCGAAGCTCCTTGCGCCAGACGATGATCGGACCGACGTGCTCCGTTGCTTCCACCGACATGCTGTGGACGCCACTGGGGAATGCCGTGGCATTGAGGCCATCAAGGGTCGGCCTTGCGCCGCTGCCGCCGGAATTGAACATCAGGATTTCGCTGCGATGCAGCGAGATGCCGTCGGCAGCCCTTCCCTCGGTCGGCCTGGCGCTGAGATGGATATTCCAAAGCGCGCCAGCGCCTTCAGCCGGCACGGTATCGGGAAGCATCTTGTGCACCGCGCCAAGCACGGTGTCCGGCACGAAGTGACCGAGCACATGGCGAACCGCCACGGGAGCCGGGCGCTGCGCATTGAGAATGCAATCGGGCGGCGCCACCACCTTGAAGGGACGCAGCGACGCCGCGTTGTTCGGGATCTCCGGGGCGAGCGCAACCTTCAGGCCATAGGCGGCATAAGCTGTGGCGTAGATGAGCGGCACATTGATGCCGAGCGGGCTTGGTGGCGACGTGCCCTCGAAATCGGCCAGGATCTCGTCCGACTTCACGTCGAGCCTGACAACGAGATCGATCGGCGAGCCATAGCCGTCGACGCGCATCGCGTTGGTGTAGACCCCTGCCGGAAGCGCGGCGATCCGCTCGACCGTGGCGTTGTAGGAATTGTGGAAGATGAAGCTGGCAAGGTCCTCGATGTCGGGCAGATCGAACTCCGACAGCATCTCGATCAGCCGCCTATGGCCGATCTCGTTGCATGCGGCCAGCGAATAGAGGTCGCCAACGACCTGATCGGCCTCGCGCACATTGTTGCGCACGATGTTGATGAGGTCCTTGTTGACCACGCCGCGCTCGGCGAATTTCATGATGGGGATGAAGATCCCCTCCTCGTAGACCTCGTTGGCGTCCGGACCAAAGCCGCGCCCGCCGACATCGACGACATGCGCAGTGCAGGCAAAGAAGCCAATCAGCTCACCCTTGTGGAAGGAAGGGCTGACGACCGTGAAGTCGTGAAGGTGACCCGTCCCCTTCCAGGGATCGTTGGTGATGTAGACGTCGCCTTCAAAGAGGTTGTCGCGGCCGATCGCGGCGATGAAATGGCCGACCGCCTCGCCCATGGCATTCACATGCCCAGGCGTTCCAGTCACCGCCTGCGCGACCATCTCCCCGGCCTTATTGAAGACGCCGGCCGAGAGGTCGCTGGCTTCGCGCACGCTAGTGCTGAAGGCCGTGCGAACGAGCGTGATGGCCTGTTCCTCGACGACGGAGATGAGGCGGTTCCACATGATCTGGAGCCGCATTTCGGCGATGGCGTCACGTTTTTCCAGCATGATCTTGATCCCGTTACGCGCTTTTGGAGACGACAAGCAGGCAGCCGTCCGGCTGCACGATGGCTTCATAGGACGAGGAGATGATGGTGGTCGTCTCCCGCTCCGTGATCGCGGCGGGGCCGGAGACGAACTCACCGGCGCTCAACACGTGGCGCTCGACGATAGCGCCGGCGACGTATTTGCCTTCCCTGGCGTCGAAGATGTCGCGCTTCGTCGCGACCGGGGCGGCCTTGGCCTTTTTTGAGCGCGCGACCGGCACGGAAGAATGAAGCGGTGAGCTGGCACGCAAAGACCAGCTGATGATCTCGGCGTCGAGGCCCTCGATGGCGCGGCCGAAGTGGACGGCATACACCTCCTCGAAACGCTGGCGAAGCGCGGCGGCGTCCGCATCGGTGTATTTCCTGATTTCGATATCGACGGGGATTTCCCAGCCCTGACCGACGTAGCGGATGTAGGCCGTGCACTCCATGTCGATCTTGGCCGACGGATCTGCCGAATGAACGAAGCGCGTCGCCTCTTCCTTGAGCTCCTTCAGCACCGCATTGATTTTGCGCGCGTCAAAGCGTGCGAAGCGGATGTAGGCGCTGCGCACCGCCTCGAAGGCGATGGGGGCCCTGAGGAACCCGATCGCCGAGCCCACGCCCGCGCCCGGCGGAATGATGAGTTCCCTCATGCCGAGCTTCTCGCACAGCCGCGAGGCGTGAAGTGGAGCCGCGCCGCCGAAGGCGATCATGCTGTACTCGGCCAGTTCCTTGCCGTTCTCGACCGCATGCATTCGCGCGGCGTTGGCCATGCTCTCATCGACGATCTCGGAGACGCCGAAGGCAGCCGCCTTCTCGTCGATGCCAAGCTTCTCGCCGACGTCCTCAAGCAGCGCGTTGCGGGAATTGCCGGTGTTGAGCTTGATAGTGCCGCCGGCGAAGCTGTCGGGATCGAGCCGGCCAAGGATGAGATCGGCATCCGTCACGGTCGGACGAACGCCACCGCGGCCGTAACAGGCAGGCCCCGGTTCCGATGCGGCGCTATGGGGACCGACCCTGATCTGCTTCATGGCGTCGACGGCCGCGATCGAGCCACCGCCGGCGCCGATCTCGATCATCTCGATGACGGGTATCGAAATCGGCATGCCGCTGCCCTTCTTGAAGCGGTAGGTGCGGGCAACCTCGAACGTCTTGGCTGTTTTCGGCGTCGTGTCGTCGATCAAGCAGATCTTGGCGGTGGTCCCGCCCATGTCATAGGAAAGAACGCGATTGAGGCCATAGCGCTTAGCCACCTCGGCCGCGAAGATCGCGCCGCCGGCGGGGCCGGATTCCAGGAGACGGACTGGAAATTCGGCCGCGCTCTCGACCGTGATGATGCCACCGCCGGAGTGGATCATGAAGATCGGGCATTGCGCCCCGACCTGCCGGAGCTTGTCGACCAGGCGATTGAGATATGAAGCCATCAGAGGCTTTACATAGGCGTTGGAGCAGACGGTGTTGAAGCGCTGGAACTCGCGCATCTGCGGAGACACTTCGCACGAGAGCGACACCGAGATCGCCGGCAGCTTCTCGACCAGAATGTCGCGTATCTTACGCTCGTGCTCACCGTTGACATAGGAATGCATGAGGCCGACGGCGATGCTTTCATAGCCGCCCTTGCGGATGTCTTCGGCGAGGCTCTCGACCTGGGCGATATCCAGGGGCGTCAGGACCGCGCCGTGCGCGTCGACGCGCTCGTCGACGACGAAGCGGTCGCGCCGCGGAATAAGCGCCGGCGGCAGCACGATGTTGAGATCGTAGAGTTCGAAGCGATTTTCCGTCCGCATCTCGATGACGTCGCGAAAACCCGCCGTGGTGATAAATGCGGTTCTGGCCCCTCGCCTTTCGATCAGCGCATTGGTCGCAAGGGTCGTTCCGTGAATGATGGCTCCGATCTCGTCGAAGCCGATTCCGGCGTCGGCGAGCACCAGCTTGACGCCGTCGATGATCGCGGCCTCCGGGGCGGCATAGTTCGTCAACACCTTCGTCGAGAACATCTGCCCGCGATGTTCCATAGCCACATCGGTGAACGTGCCGCCGATATCGACACCCACCCTGGCCTTATCGCTCTTCATGTCCATACGCCCTGTTTTTGACCGGAACCGATTCCGTGTTTTTGCGATCTGAGCGCTCACTTCCCAGTTTTTTGGCCGGGACCTCTTTCGTCACCCGGTGGAGCGGCTAAGATCGGACAAAAGCTGACAGAGATATGATCTCTTGTCAACATCCTATGATCTTATTGACCGAAGTGGGGTTGAAGCTACATTATGCGCACAGATGCAACGCAGAAAGATCACAACAGATCGTATCACTGCTCGACGCTTTGCGCGTAGCGACTGCACCCGGTATGCGGGGATAGGCAACGATCATGCCACTGGAGGGCATCCTTTGAGAGCCAAACCAAAGAACTCACTTACCTTGCAGACCGAAAGAGCTCTTCGCGAGCGCATTTCGGACGATTCGATCAAGGTCGGCGACAAGCTGCCGACGGAAAAAGCTCTGGCCCTCGAATTCGGCGTGAGCCGAACGGTGATAAGGGAGGCGGTCGCAGCATTGCGGGCTGACGGTCTTCTGGAGGCCAAGCACGGCGTCGGCGTGTTTGTGTCGCAGAAGACCGGAGAAGACGCCACGCCGGCCGGAAACCTGCATTTCTCGGCCTCCATGCTGGATATTCTCGAGCTCCGCCTCGCCGTGGAGGTGCATGGGGCCGGCTTGGCTGCTGCGCGCAGATCCTGGGCCCAGGAGGCAAATATCTGGGATGCCGCCGAGCGTTTTCGCAACGCCCTGTCGAACGGCGAGCCGACCGAGGACTCTGATTGGGCCTTTCACAGAGCGATCGCCGAAGCCACCAACAATCAGGCTTTCATCGAATTTTTCGACCGGCTGGGCCTCTCCATCCTGCCCAGACGAGCGCTGGAGGGCAGCAAGCGCGGAACCCTGATCACGCCCAATTACCTGGAGAAGTCCGTAGGCGAGCACCACGCCATCTGCGAAGCCATCGGCCGCCAGGACGTCGATGGCGCCCGCGAGGCCATGAAGAGCCACATCGGCGGCAGCCAGATGCGATATCGCGCGCTGGCCCAGGCGGGAAAACCACAGGCGAGGAGCGACAAGGAGCTTGACGCGCCGTCGCAATGAGATATTATCTCCTCAATGTGGTATGATCACTGTTGAGGTGGACGATGGCTGGTAATCTGGAAAGTTTGAAGGCGACGATAGGCTCCGGCCTGCTGTCATTCCCCGTCACGCCTTTTACGGCCGATGGCGCGCAAGTCGATCTGGACAAGTTCTCCGGCCATATCGAATGGCTCTCCTCCTATCCGGCGGCGGCGCTGTTCGTGGCCGGCGGCACCGGCGAGTTTTTCTCTTTGAGTCCGGATGAAGTCGTCGAGACCGTCAGGGCGGCAAAGCAGGTTGCGGGCAAGACCCCGATCATCGCCGGTTGCGGCTACGGGACGCCGATCGCGAAGGACCTCGCGCAGCGCTGCGAGAAGGCGGGCGCCGACGCGCTCCTGCTGTTGCCCCAGTACCTAATCAACGCCGAGCAGGATGGGCTCTTCCAGCACATCAAGGCTGTCTGCGACGCGGTCTCCATCGGCGTTGTCGTCTATGCGCGCGACAACTGCATTCTCCAGCCGAAGACGCTTGCCCGGCTCGCAGATGCCTGCCCCAACCTCATCGGCTTCAAGGATGGTCACGGCGACATCGAGCTCTTGACCCGCATCTGTGTCACGCTCGGCGACCGGTTCACCTATATTGGCGGCATGCCGACGGCCGAGGTCTACGCGAAGGCCTATCTGGCGGCCGGGGTGACGACCTACTCTTCGGCGGTCTACAATTTCGTGCCAGAGCGAGCCCTTGAGTTCTACAAGGCCCTTCGCGCAGGCGACACGGCCCGCGTCGATGATCTCCTGACCCGGTTCTACTATCCGCTGATCGACCTGCGGAACCGCAAGCGTGGCTACCCGGTTTCGATCGTCAAGGCTGGCCTGCGCGTCCTCGGGCGCGACCCGGGACCGGTCAGGGCGCCGCTCACGGATCTGACCGCAACGGAGCACGATGAATTGAGGGCAATCATCAACAACGCCTTCGGCGCGCTGAAAGCAGCGTAGCCGGGCCGCGTGCGCACACCTCGAGCACGCCCCTCTCCCCCGCAGGGACACGATTGATATGGCCGCCGCTTTATCTTCGAATGACTTCGACGTCGCCGTCATAGGTCTTGGCGCGATGGGTGCGTCAACGCTCTATCAGCTCGCCAAACGCGGCGAGCGCGTCATTGGCATTGACCGGTTCGTGCCTCCGCACGCCAAGGGCTCGAGCCATGGCGGAACGCGCGTGACCAGGGAAGCGGTCGGCGAAGGTCCGGCCTACGTCCCGCTGGCGATGCGCTCGCATCAGATCATTGCCGATTTCGAAAAGGAATGGGGAAAGACTTTCCTGGTGAAGTCAGGGACGCTGATTATCGGCTCGCCCATGAGCGGCTCCACGCCGCTGCACGGCGCTGAAGACTTCCTGGCCAGCAGCATCGAGATGGCCCAGCGCTTCGGCATCGAGCACGAGGTCATGAATGCCGATCAGTTGCGCGCGCGCTATCCACAGTTCCGAGCCATAAAGGACACCGACCGCGGCTATCTCGAGCCGAATGCCGGGTACATGCTCCCGGAGGCCTTGATCGAGGCGCAGATCGCGCATGCGAAATCGGCGGGCGCCGAGGTGCTTACCGACACGATTGTGGAGAGCATCGAGCAGACCGGCGCCGGCGTCGTCGTGCGCACCAGCGCGGGCCAGGTCAGGGCAAAGCGGGCGGTTGTCGCGGCAGGAGCCTGGACCCGCGGCCTGCTCGGCACGCCATTCGACAGGATCCTGACTGTCACCCGCCAGACCATTCATTGGTATGGCGCCGACGATTTCGCGCCGTTCGGGCCCGACAAGATGCCGGTCTTCATCTGGTTCGTCACCGACAAGCTGGAAGACTATTTCACCGGCTTCCCCGTCACCGACCCCACCGAGGGCGTGAAGATGGTCGCGAGCCGTGACACGCCCGACATCGATCACGAGACGATCGGCCCGAAGGCCGAGCAATGGGAGTCGCAGGAGTTCTACGCCAACCATGTCGGGCCGAACATGATCGGTACCAGACCCGACATCGTGAACAACGCCACCTGCTTCTATACCAACACGCCCGACAACGGATTCATCATCGACAGCCATCCCGGGATGGACCGGGTCACCGTGATTTCGGCGTGCTCAGGACATGGCTTCAAGCACTCGCTTGGTATCGGCGAGGCCGTCGCGCAGCTCATTCACGACGGCAGGAGCGAAATCGACCTGTCCGCCTTCAAACTCGCTCGCTTTCTCTGAAGCGAGATCGGTCATGGCCACGGATCTTGGAGGTTGGTTCGAGCACATCCTGGCGGCGCACAGGCGCATCGCTTCCCACATTGCTCGCACCCCGCTTCTTGAAAGCGAAAGCCTCAACGCCTCGCTCGGCCTGCGCCTCGTCGTAAAGCCCGAAAGCCTGCAGAAGACCGGCTCCTTCAAGGCGCGCGGCGCCCTGAACTTCGTTCTCCAGAGCCAATCCACCGTGAACCGCGCCTTTGTCGGCTACTCATCGGGAAATCATGCGCAGGGGCTAGCCTATGCTGCTGGTGTCGTCGGCAGAAGGGCGCATGTCCTGATGCCTGCGTCAGCCCCGTCGCGCAAGGTTGAAGGCACGCTTGCCCTTGGCGCCGAGGTCGAGATCCTGCCCGATTTCTTTGCACAGCGCGACCAACGTGTCGCGCAGATGGTCGCCGACGGCGCGATCTTCGTGCCGCCCTTTGATCATCGCCATATCGTCGAAGGACAAGGTACGGTCGGCCTTGAAATCGCGCAGGATGCGACGGCGCGGGACATACCCATCGATACCCTGGTCATCGCCATAAGCGGCGGCGGCCTGCTCGCGGGAACCGCGGTCGCGGTGCGGCAGCGCTTCCCGGGCTGCCGCATCGTCGGTGTGGAGCCTGACGGATTCGACGATTTTGCCAAGTCCATGGCCGCCGGCTCACGGATATCAAATGAACCAGGTCGAAGCACCCTTTGCGACGGACTGATGTCGCCGCGGCCCGGCGAGGTGCCCTTTGCGCTGGCAAACGCAATCAAGCCGGATTTTGCAACCGTCAGCGATAGCGACGTCAGACAGGCGATCAAAGTTCTGTTCGGCCACTTCAATCTTGTCGCCGAGGCGAGCGGAGCGGCGGCTCTCGCGGCCGTGCTCAAGACCAACAATGCCTTGCGAGGCAAGACGGTGGCCGTCGTCGTCTCCGGCGGCAACGTCGATGTCGCAAACTTCGAACGGCTGCTGAGCGGCGAAAGCTCCTGCGCCGATCACGCTTTTACACAATAGGAAGGTAGACCGATGAATTACGATCGGATTTTGCTGACGGGCGCCGCGGGCCTGCTTGGAAGTGTCCTGCGCAAGCGGTTGGCACCCCAGGTGAAGCTCCTGCGATCGACCGACATAGTCGACCTGGCCCACGCCGCTCCCAACGAGGAGCTCGTCAAAGCCGATCTTGGCGACAGCTCCGCGGCCGCGGACCTCGTCAGGGACATCGATGCGATCGTGCATTTTGGCGGGCTCTCCAAGGACGCCGACTTCGCTTCCATCTGCCGCGTGAACATCGTCGGCTTCCAAAGCCTTTACGAGGCAGCGCGCCTGGCCGGCGTGAAGCGCGTTGTGTTTGCGAGCTCGGTTCATGCCATTGGCTTCTACGATCAGAACGATGTCATCGGCACGACGGTGCCGCAAAGGCCAGACTCGAACTACGGTTTGGCAAAGGCCTTCGGCGAAAACCTCGCCCAGCTTTACTGGGACAAGTACGGGCTCGAGACCGTTTCCATTCGCATCGGGTCGTGCGAGCCGAAGCCGAGCACGCGCCGGCACCTTCTGACCTGGCTGTCGTTCGACGACATGTGCCAGTTGGTCGAGCGCTCGCTCAGCGCGCCGCGCGTTCGCCACACGGTCATCTACGGCGCCTCCAACAATGCGGCAAGCTTCTGGGACAACTCGCTCGCGCGTCACATCGGCTACCGGCCTAAGGACACTGCTGACGATTTCCGCGAGGAGATTCTCGCCTCGGATCCCAGACCGGATCGTGACGACGTCGTCAATCGCCTGCAGGGCGGCGTATTCGCGCTCTGACGGCAGCGAAAAGGAGAAACAGCATGAAGATAGGGTTCATTGGCCTCGGCGTCATGGGTGCTCCAATGGCCGGGCATTTGCTTGCCGCCGGCCACGAGGTGCACACTAGCGTCAACCGCACGGCGCCTTCGCCGGAGCTGGTTTCAAAAGGTCTCATCGTCAATCATTCGCCGGCCGAGGTTGCCGAGCACTGTGACGTCGTCATCCTCATGCTTCCGGTGACGAGTGACGTCGATCGCGTCTGTTTTGGCAAAAACGGTCTGTCCGAGAGGCTAAGAGCTGGGAGCCTGGTGATCGACATGAGCTCGATCGATCCCGCCGCAACCGAGGACTTCGCGCGCAAGGTCGAGGATCTCGGCTCAGCCTATCTGGATGCGCCGGTCTCGGGCGGGGAGGTCGGCGCGAAGGCGGCCACGCTTTCGATCATGGTCGGAGGACCGGCGCAAGCCTTCGGGCGGGCGTTGCCGCTGTTCGAGACGATGGGCAAGAACATCACCCATGTCGGCGACAAGAATGGCGCTGGCCAGACCTGCAAGATCGCCAATCAGATCATCGTCGCCTTGACCATCGAGGCCGTGGGCGAGGCTTTGACGCTGGCCACCCGCTCGGGCGTCGATCCCGCCAAAGTGAGGAAGGCCCTGCTGGGCGGCTTCGCGTCGTCGCGCATCCTGGAAGTCCATGGCGAAAGGATGATTTCGCGATCCTTCGCGCCGGGGTTCCGTATCGCGCTGCATTCGAAGGATCTGGACCTGGCTCTCAAGGCGGCGGCGGGCGTCGGCGTTTGCCTGCCGTCGACCGCGCTTTGCCAGCAGTTGTTCAATTCGAACAAGGCCGCGGATGAATGGAATGAGGATCATTCGGCTGTCGTCAAATCGATCGAGAGACTGGCGGGTGTGGGCTCCTCCTGAGGTTGTTGTCTACGCCGGGCGGCGCGTGCCTGGCCGGTCACGCCGCTTCAAAGGACACGCCTGTGAAACCGAGCCAATCGCGCGCGGGAATCAAGACAGCCATGCAGTGCGGAACCCACTGTCTGCAGCAAAGGCTGTCGAATAGGGGTTCGACCATGTGATGGTCAGCAACGAGTTCAGGCAACCTGGTCTGGTGGCTCCGCGCCAGGATATGAATCGTCGACGAGATGGCATCTCGGCTCGGGGAAAACTCCTTGGCATACAATGCGATGTTGCTGACGAAACAAGCGCCTCGAGCGCGATTTCCAAAGCGTGGTCCACACTGGATGGCTTAGACATAGTGATCCACGCCGCAGGCATAATCACGCCGGCGCGTATCGAGGACCTGAGCCCGCGGTTGTGGCGGCAGCACATAGACATAAACCTTTCCGGCGCGTTCTACGTCATGCGTGATTGCGGTTTGAGGATGCGGCAGCAAGGCAGCGGCAGTATCGTTGCCATCGGTTCCGACCTCTCGTTCAACGGACTGGAGTGCTATGCGCACTACTGTGCGTCCAAGGCAGGTTTGGCAAACCAAGGCGCTCGCACTTGAGTTCGCCCCAACAGTCCGAGTAAATTGCGTTTGCCCGGGGCCCGTCGACACGCCCATGATGGACTCCGAACTGGGCTGGTTCGGCGAGCAGGCTCGAGACAATTTCATCTCGGGCACACCGCTAAAGAGATTTGCGAGCCCTGCAGAGATCGCCAGGTTCATCATCTTCGTAGCGGCTGAAGCAACCTTCGCCACTGGCAGCATGCTGAGCACCGATGGCGGTACGACAGCTCGTTGAGCGGCGCGTTTTCCAAGTTGCCTTTGAGGAACTTGGCGCAGGCAATTGCGACTGTGTCGCAATGCTGCGACTCGATGGCAACATTCGCCTCATCGGAGGTGAAACAAGTCGCTGCAGAGTGGGTGACCGGGATTGACGGACGCGGGATTGGTTTCGATCGCGCGATCCTCTAGCGGATATCCGCTATACTGACGTCGGCATCCCCGCTCAGGAGGTCGGGGCGTTGGGCACGCAATATTTCGATCGAGGGGAAGGTGCTGTCGAGCTGAACCTGGAAAACCCGCGCGACGCCGTCCTCGTCATGCCGCTTGATCATTTCATACATCTCGCAGTGCTCTTCAAAGACCGTCGAAAAGTGCCTCTCTAGAGGGAAGGCTTGACGTCTGACACGGTCAAGCTGGCCTGTGGAGTTGTGGATCGCCAACCAGGCGTCCGGAAACCCGGCACATGTGCAGATAAGCGCATGAAACTCATTGTCGAGGGCAAAGAACTCGTCGACATCCTGACGCTTGGCTGCCGCCTTCTGCTTGAACAATGCAAGCTCAAAGTCCTTCTCGAATTCGGGCTTGAAGTTCCGGGCTGCAAGCCGTGTCAGCCGGAACTCGACCGTGTCGCGCACGAGTTGCCCCTGCAGAACCTCCTTGAGAACGATCTTGTTGACGAACGTGCCATCGCTCGGCGCGATTTTTACCAGGTTTTCCTTTGCGAGTTGGAGGATTGCCTCGCGTAGCGGCGTTCGCGAGATGCCCAACTGAGCGCAGATATCCTTCTCGACGACCGCGCTGCCTGGCGGCATTTTCAGCGAAATGATTGCACCGCGGATCAACTCGTAGACCTGCGCGGACTTGGAAGTCCGACCATCCAACTGATCGGGGGTGAACAGCGGGGCTATTTGATCCACGGCATCCTCTTCGATACTATTTCCTGACCGGAATCGGCGAACGTACCTCCCTCAACGATATACCAATACACCGGAACATTCCAGATTCAAATCTGGGTGACTTTTCGGCCTTTCCCTCTTGACCTCACTGCTATTCATATACCAATATACTGGCATACTGTCGATAAGGGAATTGATCGAATGCCCCGAGCGACCCACTCAACGGTCTCTCCCGCACCCGAGGCGCGCCCAGAACTCGTGAGCACCGAGGAGGCAGTGGAGATTGCCGAACGCTGCTACGGGCTGAGGGTGGAGGCGCAACGTCTGTCCGGCGAGAAGGACAGCAATTTCCACCTTATCGATCGACAGGGGCGCGAGTTTCTGTTGAAGGTCGTCAATCCGGAGGAAGACCCGGCGGCAACAAACATGCAGACCGCCGCCCTTCAGCATGTCGAAAAAACAGATCCCGGCATGCCTGTGCAGCGGGTTGTGCCAAACCTCGCAGGCAGCCCCGAATTCACACTCGACCGTGGGCCTGACGATGCTAGGACCGTACGGCTGGTCACGTTTACCAGGGGGTTGCTGCAGAGAAAGACACCGCAGACCCCAGCCCAGCGCCATAACATTGGAGCGATGCTGGCCAGACTCCAATCGGCCCTTGAGGACTTCCGCCATCCTGCGGAAAGCCACTCCTCGATATGGGACCTGAAGAACATCCTTTCCCTCGATGAGATGTTCGAGGACATCAAGGATGGGATGCGGCGGACCGAACTCCTGGGCTGGGTCGATCTTTTCAGAGCCGAAGTGCTGCCGAATGTCTCGCATCTGCGCGCTCAGGTCGTCCACAACGACTTGAACAGCGACAACGTCGTCGTCGATCCAGTGGATACCGACAAGATCATCGGCATCATCGATTTCGGCGATATGGTTCGTACTCCCGTCGTCTTCGACGTGGCGGTCGCAGCCGCCTATCAACTTACCGAAACCGAGAATCCCTTAGCTGACGCGTGCGACTTTCTAAGGGGCTTTCATAGCCGACGGCCGCTGCTGCCAACGGAGATCGACATCTTATTCCCGACAATCGTGGCGCGGATGGTGATGCGCATCGCCATCACCGAATGGCGTGCCGTGCGCTTTCCTGAAAACCGCAAATACATCCTGCGCAACACGCCGCTGGCGTGGCGCCAATTCCACCGTCTCGCACAAATCCCTCGCGCTCAGGCGACCAGCCAGATCGCCCACGCCCTGTCCCTATAGGAGCAAAGCCAAATGTCGTCGTCCGCCGCCGCCTATATGATCAACGGCTTCGACCCGAGCACCGCCGATCGTCTGTCCAAGGAAGAGCAGTCCCTTATTGCCCGCCGGCGATCCCTCCTCGGTCCCTCATACAAACTCTTCTATGAGCATCCCGTTCACGTCGTGCGCGGAGAGGGTGTCTGGCTCTACGACAGCCAGAACAACGCTTATCTCGATGTCTACAACAACGTCCCGTCGGTAGGCCACTGCCATCCGCGCGTGGTCGAGGCGATCTCCAAGCAATCGGCGATCCTCAATACCCACACCCGCTACCTTCATGAATCGATCCTCAAATACTCCGCCGATCTTCTGGAGACTTATCCCGAAGAAATAGGCAACGTGATGTACACCTGCACAGGAAGCGAGGCCGTCGATCTGGCATTACGCATCTCGCGATACTACACGGGCGGCACGGGGATCGTGGTGACCGCCAACGCCTATCATGGGCTCACGACCGCTGTTGCCGAGATCTCGCCTTCGATGGGGCCGAACGTTCCGATCGGCCAGCACGTCTATATCGTCGATGCGCCCGACGAGTATCGCGAAGGCGGCGACGTCGGCGAAATTTTCGCGGAGCGGGTGGCAGCCGCTATCAAGAGTATGCAGCGGTACGGGATCAAATTCGCCGCCTTCATTGCGGACGGCATCTTTTCCACCGATGGCATCCTGACCGATCCCCCAGGCTTCCTCAAAAGGACGGTGGAGGTCGTTCACTCGGCAGGCGGCCTCTATATAGCCGACGAGGTGCAGCCCGGCTTCGGCCGCACCGGGACGCACTGGTGGGGCTTCCAGCGCCACGGCATCGTTCCGGACCTGGTGGTCATGGGCAAGCCCATGGGCAACGGCATGCCGATCGCCGGCGTTGCCGCGAGGCCGGAAGTTCTTGAGCGCTTCGGCACCGACATCCGTTACTTCAACACCTTCGGCGCGAACACGGTCTCCATAGCGGCAGCCCAGGCGGTTCTCGACGTCATCAAGGACGAGAACCTTATGGCGAACGCCGTTAAAGTCGGCGGCCATATGGTCGACGGCATGAAGAGGCTTCAGCAGAAGTATGAGTCGATCGGCGAAGTCCGCGGCGCCGGCCTATTCCTCGGCATGGAGTTCGTGGCCGACCGAAAGACCAAGACGCCGAACGGAAAGCTTTCGTTGGCCGTCGTTAACGCTCTCCGCGAAAAGCGCATGTTGATAAGTGCGTCCAGTTCGTACGGCCACGTGCTGAAAATCCGGCCTCCACTGCCATTCACCGTCGAGAACGCAGACCTCTTCTTGTCCGGCCTGGACGAAGTCCTGGCTGATCTCTCGTAGGTCGCCGACCTGCGCAACAACAAAAGACGGAAAATCCCGCGCCACCACAACCTCCAAAAGGGCAATAAAAATGAAAATATCGCTTATGCTTACCGCCAGCGCAGTTGCCTTGACTCTCATTACCTCGGCAAATGCAGGTGACCTGACCAGCATCAAGATCGCGACCGAAGGCGTCTATCCTCCGTTCAACTATGTCGACGGCGGCAAGCTCACCGGGTTCGATGTCGACATCGCCAATGCGCTTTGCGAGAAGGCAAAGCTCAAGTGCGAGATCGTGACCCAGGAATGGGACGGCATGATCCCGGGCCTCGTTGCGCACAAATACGATGCGATCGTGGCTTCCATGAACATCACCGACGAGCGCAAAAAGAAGATCGACTTCACGGCGAAATATTACGACACGCCGGCGAAGTTCATGGCGCCGAAGGAGGCCAAGGTCACTGACATCGCGCCGGCCGCACTGAAGGGGAAAGCGATCGGCGTGCAAGGGTCCACCACCCAGCAGAACTTCCTGGAGGCCAAATACAAGGATTCCACGATCAAGACCTACTCGACCGTCGATGACGCAAGCGCCGACCTGGCGGCCGGCCGCATCGACCTCGTCCTCTCCGACAAGGTTCTCCTGGATGCCTGGCTGAAAAAGTCGTCCGACGGTTCATGTTGCGAACTGGTGGGCGACGACCTGCGTGACCCGCTGTTCGGCCACGGAAAGGGCGTCGGCGTCCGCAAGGACGATCCGGAACTGCGCGACAAGCTTGATGCCGCGTTGAAGGAGATCCTTGCCGACGGCACCTACAAGACCATCAACGCCAAGTATTTCCCGTTCTCGATTTACTGAGGCGGCCAACTCGAATGCCCGGCCAGCGATGGCCGGGCATATCCTATCCAGGAGATGACGGTGGAACTCGTTCGCCTGCTTTCTTTCGGCCCCGAGGGCTGGGGTCAGCAATTGTTGGATGGCCTGTCGCTGACGATCAGGCTGGCCATCGCCACACTCCCGTTCGGGTTGCTGCTCGGGCTGGGCCTGGCGCTGCTTATCAATGGCCAGAACAAATGGTTTCGCGGAGCCGCAACGCTGTTTGCCACGACGTTCCGCGCCCTGCCGGAACTGCTCACCCTGTTCATGATCTACTATGGCGGCGGCGCCCTCCTCCAGGTCCTCTCGGAACTGATGTTTGGCCAGCCATTCGGAGATTTCAGCGGCTTCGTCGCCGGCATGATCGCACTGGGGATCGTGTTCGCCTCGTTTGCTTCGGAGACCTTTGTCGGAGCTCTGCGGGCCGTCCCTCACGGGCAACATGAAGCGGCGGCGGCGCTTGGCCTTTCGAGATGGCAGACATTCCTGACCGTGATTGGTCCTCAGCTTTGGAGGTTGGCGCTGCCTGGCCTTGGCAACCTGTGGTTCGTGCTGCTCAAGGACACATCCCTAGTCTCCATCATAGCGCTTTCGGACCTGATGCGGCAGACCAATCTGGCTGTCGCAAACACAAAGCAGCCGCTCTTCTTCTATGCCGTTGCATGCCTCATCTACCTCGTTATCTCGATGATCTCCTCTTGGGTCGTTAGCATCCTCGAGGCCCGATCCAACCGCGGGATGGTCAGGAGGCGGGCATGAACTTCGATCTTCTCGCCAACTACGGGCCCAAGATCTTGTGGGGCCTCGCCGTCACGCTCGAACTCGTTTTCACGTCGGCCCTGATCGGAGCGGTCCTGGCGCTTCCCATGGCGCTTGCCCGAAACGGGACGTTCGTTCCGCTCAGGCTTTTCGCCCAAGCCTACATCACCTTCTTCAGAGGCACGCCGCTCTTGGGGCAGATATTCCTGATCTATTTCGGAGCCGGCCAGATTCGGGCCGAGCTCACCGGTTTGGGTCTCTGGTGGTTTTTCCGCGACGCCTATTTTTGCGCCCTGTTCGCATTCACGCTGAACACGGTCGCCTACCAGGCCGAGATCCTGCGCGGGGCGCTCAGCGCCCTTCCCGCAGGGCAAGCGGAGGCGGCCAACGCGCTCGGCCTAAGCCGATCGACGACATTCTTTCACATCCTGCTGCCCCAGGCGATGATAATCGCGCTGCGGCCGCTCGGGAACGAACTGATCCTGTCCCTCAAGGCATCGGCCCTCGCTAGCGTCATCACCGTGCCCGAGCTTATGCAGGCGACCAAGCTGGCATTCTCGCGGTCTTTCGATTTCCAGGTCTATATCTGGGCTGCAGTCCTCTACCTGATCATGGTCGAGGCGATCCGCAGGCTGTGGGGCGTGCTTGAGCGCTATCTGACGCGCCATCTCCGCCGCAGGCCCGCGCCGACGCGCCAGCCTGCAATCGCCGCCGCAACCTGACAAGGAGCTTCCGATGGTTGCCAGCAATGCCGACGGCATCGCCGTCGAGTTCGAAAACGTCTCCAAGTGGTACGGGAGCCATCAGGTCCTAACCGACATCAGCTTTCGCGTTCGCGAGGGAGAGAGGATCGTCGTCGCGGGGCCGTCAGGATCCGGCAAATCGACGATGATCCGTTGCATCAACCATCTTGAGAGACACCAGCAAGGCCGCATCCTGGTTGAAGGGGTCGAGCTCACGCACGAGCGCAAGCAGATCGAGGCCGTCCGCAGGGAAGTCGGAATGGTGTTCCAGCACTTCAACCTCTTTCCGCACAAGACCATCCTTGAGAACTGCGCGCTGGCTCTGAGGTCGGTTCGTCGGATGTCTCGGGCAGAGGCCAACGACGTCGCGATGGGATTTCTGGAAAAGGTGCGCATCCCAGAGCAGGCGCACAAATATCCAGGCGAACTCTCCGGCGGCCAGCAGCAGCGCGTGGCTATCGCGCGTTCGCTGGCCATGAGGCCGCGGATAATGCTGTTCGACGAACCAACCTCCGCTCTCGATCCGGAAATGATCCGCGAAGTTCTCGACGTAATGGTGACCTTGGCGGAAAGCGGCATGACGATGATCTGCGTGACGCATGAGATGGGCTTTGCCCGCCAGGTTGCCGACCGGGTGGTGTTCATGTCCGACGGAAAAATCGTCGAGACGGCGCCTCCGGAGGAGTTCTTCAGTAGACCGCGCGAGGCGCGCACCCGCGCGTTCCTGCAGCAATTGCTCCACTAAGATAACAGGTCGAAACGGAAGCAGAACAGGCAGCGCCGATGGCTCAAAAGAAAACGCTCGTGCTGACAGGAGCAGCCGGCAACATGGGGCGCGACCTCCGTCCCTTGTTGCGCGAAGGCTACATACTGCGCAGCACGGCTCGACAATCCCTTCAAGCCGCGGGAGACGAGACGTTCCTGCTGGGCGACCTCACGGATCCGAAGTTTTGCTCCAAGTTGGTGGCGGGGGCGGACGGCGTTCTTCATCTTGCCGGGGCCGTCGGTCCGGCGCTCTCCTTCGAGCAGACGCTGGACGCAAACTACCGGGTTGTGCTGAACCTGCTGGAAGCCTGCCATCGGGCCAACGTGGAGCGCTTCATCTTCGCATCCAGCCACCATGCGGTCGGGCTTCACAGCGCGGACGAAACATTGGATCACACCGCGCCTCCCGCACCAGACGGCTACTACGGGCTATCCAAGATCTTCGGCGAGGCTGCCTGCGCGATGTACGCCTCCCGCTACGGCCTCCGCGTGTTGAACGTCCGCATCGGGAATGCCGATCCAGAGATCGTCGACGGCCGACGCGAGCGCATCTGGCTCTCGGCCGAAGACATGGTCAAGCTCGTGGATCTCGGAATGACGCACCCAACGTTGGGCTGCGAGACGGTTTACGGGGTGTCGAACTGCCCGTCGCCCATCTTTGACAATTGCCGCGCGGAGGCCCTCGGCTATCGCCCCATAGGCCAAGCCGCGGTCAACCACGCCCGCGATTTCCGTTCGCTGGCGCAGCTCCCGCCCCAAGAGACGAGGTCCATCGGCGGCTATTTCGCCACCCTTACTCTCCCCCCGCCCGATGGGTTTGACGCATGAAGATAACATCCGCCGAAGTGGTCCTCGTCGAAATCCCGTTCGCCTTGCGCGGAACGGGAGTCGGGATCATGCCCACAGCCTGGAAGACACTGGAGTTTGCTCTGGTGCGCCTGGAGGACGAACTTGGCAATGTCGGCTGGGGCGAGGGATTCGGGTATTCGCTGATCGATGCGACCAAGTCCGTTATGGATCGGCTGATCTTGCCGATGCTCGTGGGTGCCGAGATCGATGATATTGCGGCGTGGAACGCCAGGACTCAACGCCAGCTTCACATGTTCGGACGCTACGGCGTCACGATCTTCGCGATCTCAGGGGTCGACATCGCGCTTTGGGATCTCGCCGCCAAACGGGCGGGCAAGCCGCTCTACCAGTTGCTTGCGGGCCGACGCGAGGTTCGAACGCGAATACCCTTCTATGCGAGCCTCGTCCGCTATGCTGAGCACGATCTGGTGGTCGACGCCTCGAAGGAGGTGCTGGCCGCAGGCTTTCACCGGATCAAGCTGCACGAGATAACCTTGCCCGCAATTACAGCCTGCAGAAAGACCGTGGGGCCCCACACCGACATCTGCGTCGACGTCAACTGCGCCTGGTCCACGGACTTCGTCACGAAGAACCTCGCGGAGCTGAGAGCGCTCTCCCTGACTTGGCTCGAGGAGCCCATCTATCCACCCGAGGACTTCGCTGCCTTGGCCTCGCTCCGCGGCAAGGGCCTTAATATCGCCGCCGGCGAAAACTGGTGCACGAGCTTTCAGATCGAGCAGGCTTTGAGGGCGGGCGCGGTGGACTACCTACAACCGAGCATGAGCAAGGTTGGCGGCATTTCGGAATACCTGCGAATCGTCGATCTTGCTGACAGGGCTGGCACCACATTGATGCCCCACTCGCCTTACTTTGGTCCGGGCTTCTACGCATCGCTCCAGGTGGCGGCCGCCAGGCCGAGCATCACGGCACTCGAGTACAACTTCGTCCAGCCCGACGCGTGGCTGGCGGATGTCGAGGGCATCCGCGACGGCGAAATGATCAAGGTATCGGATACCCCGGGTATCGGCTTTGAGCCCGATCCGGACGTGCTTCACAAATATGGTCGTGTCCTGGGAAAGCGAAACCTATGAAACCCAACAATCTTCACGCGGTGTGGAATGACGGCCGCTGCGTCCTGAACGGATGGCTGTCGATCGCCAACGCCTTCTCGGCAGAGATCATGGCCGAGCAGGGTTATGACAGCATCACCATCGACCTCCAGCACGGCATCGTCGACTACCAAGCCGCCGTTTCCATGCTTCAGGCAATGAGGGCAAGCGGCGTTATGCCGTTGGTTCGGGTGCCATGGCTCGATCCCGCTTCCATCATGAAGGCTCTCGACGCCGGCGCGTACGGTGTGATCTGTCCCATGGTCAACTCCCGGGCAGAGGCGGAAGCTCTCGTCTCCTACGTCCGCTATCCGCCGTATGGCGTTCGAAGCTTCGGTCCTTCTCGTGCGGTCATTTCGGCGGGTGCCAACTATGGCCAGGAGGCGAACGCACAGGTTCTGTGCTTCGCGATGATCGAGACGGCGGAGGCCGTTAAGAACCTTGCCGAAATCGTCTCAACCCCAGGCTTGGATGGCGTCTACATTGGTCCTGCGGACCTCACGCTGGGCCTGACCGGCATGAGATATCCGACGGGCTTCGATCGCGAGGAACCGGAGATGGTCGGGTCCATCAAGAAGATCCTCGATGCAGCCCACGGCGCCGGCATTCGCGCCGCGTTGCATTGCGGTTCGCCCGCCTACGCCACCCGTGCCGCGCGGTGGGGCTTCGACATGGTGACCGTTTCGAATGACGTGAGACTGCTGGCGGGCGCTGCAGCGGCAAGCGTGAAGGCATTCAGGGAGGCGAACGTCAAGGCGGACGTGGCCGCCGCGCCCGGCAATGAAAAACAGCCTGGCATCAACGCATCGTACTGAAAGGGAAGAGCCAATGGCAACCGAGATCGTACCCGCGAAGGTCGTCGGAAGCGGCCCGGAGCGCATTGTCGCCGTGGCCGGATGGATGGGGGACCACAACCTGTTCGATCCGTTCGTGCCGCTGGTCGATACAGCCCGCTATAGCTTTGCCCTCCTTGACGCCAGGGGGTACGGCAGCCGTAGGGACTCCGGGGGACCCTTCACGATCGAGCAGATCGCCGCCGATATCGTTTCATGTTCGGCCGGATTGGGCTGGTCAAAATACCACGTGATCGGCCACTCCATGGCGGGAATGTCGGTGCAGAGGCTGGTCGTCGATATTCCGGCGAAGATCGCGTCGGCTATCCTTGTGGCTCCCGTGCCGGCTTCAGGCGCGCGAATTGATGATCAGCGCCGTCAAATGCTCCTCGCTGCAATCAAGGACCCGGACGCAAGGAAGCGCCTGATCGATGCCAACACTGGAGGGACGCGTTCGGACGAGTGGCTGACGAAGCTGCGGGATACCAGCCTGGCCGGGACTAGGCCCGACGTGCTCGAAGCATACATGAGTTCCTGGACAGGCCCCGGTTTCGCGGATGAAATCGAACCTCTGCAAGTTCCTGTCCGCGTCATCGTCGGCGAGAAGGACCCTGGTGCGGTGCCGCAGAGGCTTCGCGACACGATCGGGACGTGGTTCCCAAAGTTCGACCTTCAGATCCTGCACGGATGTGGCCACTACCCAATGTGGGAAGAGCCGCGGACATTCGCCGAAGCCCTGTTTTCGAGGCTGGGTTGAAAAGAAACGGAGAAGCATTCCCATGCCTCTGGTGAAATTCCACGTGTACTCGGGATGGTCGCAGGAGGGCTTGATCGCGCTGTTGGACGTCGCACATCGTTCGATGGTCCAGTCTTTCCAAGTTCCCGAAAGAGACCGCTACCAGATCGTCGATCAACATCCCCCAGGCACCATGATAGCCCTCGACACTGGCCTAGATATCCCCCGCACGGACCGCTTCGTGATGGTGGAGGTCATTTCTCGCCCGCGAACGGTCGAGCAGAAGCGTACGTTTTACGCGGACCTTTCCCGGCATCTTCACCAGGAATGCGGAGTCTTACCGTCTGACCTAATGGTCTCCTTCGTGGAGAACACTGATGCCGATTGGTCATTTGGCCACGGCCGCGCGCAGTTTCTCACCAAAGAACTCTGAGCGCTCGAGAGCGTGTCAAGGTCCCTTGAAGATGCAACCCTGGTTGTTGGTTACCGGGACCTTTCGATTCAGCCCCCGCTAACGATCCAAACTTAGCGGCGATCATCGCCATTAGCAGAGTGGCAAGCCGCGCTTCCACTAGAGCCGTTTGCCGGGAGCATCACCGAGCGAACTCGGGCGTTCTTGGCGGAGAGTCTGGCTATGATCGGTGAAAGTGCCGAAGCGACCGTCGCCGCCCTCGTCGGCCCGAGGGGTCCGCGCTCTGAAATTGGCGATATATCGATATGTATCCCTGCTCGCTGAAGCGCCCGTAGACTCGGATTTTTCGCGAAAAGACCACACTTTTCCAATTTTTCTGCATCAAGCCATTGACACTCGACCAAACTCATATATCGATATATCGCTCGATAAAAAGAAGAAATGGGCAGAGGTCAGCTCGACGTCAGTCGGCACAATCCGGAGGTAACAATGAGAAAACTGCTGCAATTGGTGACGGTTCTCGGGATCGTCGCAACGCCCGCTATTGCCAATGCAAAGGACCTGACGATCGGCTTTTCCTGGAACAGCAAGCAAGAGCCAATCGTCTACGCCTGGGAGAAGTATCTCCAGAGCGAGGGCGCGGCGCAGGGCAAAGCGGCCGGCTTCAACGTCAAGTTCATTTTCAACGTCGCGGACAACGATCCCACCCGTCAGGCGGCGAACATCGAGGACCTGATCAACCAGGGCGTCGATATCATCATGGCGCGTGCGGCGGACAGCGGCGCCATCGGCGCATCCATCAAGGCGGCCCAGGATGCAAATATTCCGTTTCTGACGTTCGACCACCCTCCGGGCTCGGTGCAGCCTACCGCCCATCTGGGAGGCGACGGCAACAAGGACGCTACGGCTGCCGCCAACGCGCTCTCCGATCTCCTCGCTTCGAAAGGGGTCAAGGGTCAATGCATCGAGCTGCAGGGCGCGTTGACCGACGTTAACGGGCATACCAGGCACGAAGGATGGCTTGCTGCTACGAAGGGCAAGATCGAGACCCTGCAGACTATTCCGACGAACTGGGATCCGGAGATTTTCCGGTCGGGCACGGCAAATGCCTTCCGGGCTCATCCAGAGGCAAACTGCATCTTCATGGCAAGCGACTTCGCGCTTTCGGCGGTGCAGTCGGCGCTCGAGGCCGCGGGGCGCTGGGCTCCTGCCGGAGATCCCAAGCATGTCTACATCGCGGCGCTCGACGTCCAGCCCATCGCCATCGACGCGCTGCGTAAAAAGTACATCGATGTGGACGTGACGTACGACGCCAACGTCCTGTCCAAGAAGGCCATCGAGGTCGCCCTGCAACTGGCCAAGGGCGAGAAGCCTGCGTGCGCGCCAGACTGCTCGATCGTCGGGCGTATCGCGACGCCTGAAAACATCGACACGCTGCCGGACCTGTGGTCGCGCCAATAGCGCTTGTCTCGGGCAGCCGGAAACCTTCGGCTGCCCGCTGGCATCCAGCAACTCGAATTTGACCATTCTTGGAAGACTGCCATGGCGCGGGATCACACCGTCAGCGTCAATACGGAGACGTTTGACTATATCGTCATCGGAGCAGGCTCCTCCGGCAGCGTCGTTGCAGCCAGGCTTTCCGAAGATGCCCGCAAGCGGATCCTGTTGATCGAAGCCGGCCCGCGGGATTCCAGTCCATGGGTCCACATCCCAATGGGCTACGGCAAGCTCTACACCGATCGCCGCCACAACTGGTGCTACCGGAGCGAGCCGGAGCCCGAGTTGGGCGGACGAACGACATATCAGCCGAGAGGCAAGCTTCTCGGCGGAACTGGGTCGATCAACGGAATGATCTATACCCGCGGCCAAAGGGAGGATTTCGATTCCTGGCAAAGCGCCGGCTGCGCAGGCTGGGGCTATGCTGATGTTCTGCCCTACTTCAAAAAGGCCGAACATCAGGCGCGCGGTGCCGACGAATATCACGGCATCGGCGGCCCGATCTGGGTCTCCGACCTCAGCGCCCACCCGTTAGCGGATGCTTTCATCGATGCCGCCATTTCGACCGGGTCGCCGCTCAACCGCGACTTCAACGGCGCGTCCCAAGAGGGCGCAGGCTACGCGCAAGTCAACACGCGGCACGGACGCCGCAGCAGTTCAGCGTCAGGCCATCTGAAGTCGGCGGGCAAGCGTGCGAACCTCAAAGTGCTCACCAGTGCCGAAGTCACTCGCATTCGGTTCAGTGAGCGGGTCGCCGTCGGGGTCGAGTAC
Source organism: Mesorhizobium sp. WSM4898 (assembly GCF_029625845.1). Taxonomy (NCBI): domain Bacteria; kingdom Pseudomonadati; phylum Pseudomonadota; class Alphaproteobacteria; order Hyphomicrobiales; family Phyllobacteriaceae; genus Mesorhizobium; species Mesorhizobium sp. WSM4898. The sequence continues at coordinate 105,795 of NZ_JARTVQ010000005.1, forward strand.
CGCATGGACCGGACCCCCTTCTACGCTGCAAGCCTAGGGGAGACGATCCTCTGCGCCGGAACCTTCAATTCCCCCAAGATCCTTGAACTGTCCGGGGTCGGCAACGCCGAGATTCTCTCCAAGTTCGGCGTGCCCGTTGTCACGGACCTGCCCGCCGTCGGCGAAAATCTCAAGGACCATTTCGGGGTGCCGTTGGAGTTCCGCTGCACCCGGGCAATCACGGTCAACGATCTTGCGTCCAGCTTCTGGCGGAAAGCCCTCGCGTCGGCGAGGTATCTGATTACGCGCGGCGGCCAGATGGCAAGCAACGGCAACTTCGCGAATGTTTATGTGAGAAGCAGCCCTGAAATCGACCGTCCCGACCTGCTCATCACGTTGCAGGCCTGGTGCACGGACGAACACCTCAAACCGCAGCCCTTCTCGGGCTTCACCATCATGGTGGAGCATTTGCGGCCAAAGGGCTCCGGGTCCGTCCACATCCGTTCTGCGGATCCCTCAGCGGCGCCACAAATCCGGTTCAATTTCTTCAGCGAGCCGGAGGACAGGGATGCTGTCGTCAACGGACTTGCTATCGCACGCCGCATCGCGTCCGCTGCCCCCATGCGGGCGCTGATCGAGAGCTCTCTGGTCAACGATTTGGACGGCTTGGACGCGGTGGGTTTTTGCGATCTCGCCCGTTCGCACGGCCTGTCCCTGCTTCACCCGACCAGTAGTTGCCGCATGGGTGTCGACCTGGGCTCCGTCGTCGATACAGCGTTACGGGTGCGTGGCGTCGGGGGGCTTCGGATCGTGGACGCATCGGTGATGCCGTCGATCCCCTCGGGCAACACAAACGCCCCGTCCGTCATGATCGCGGAGAAAGCCGCCGACCTGATCAAAAGGGACAACTGAAGAGAGGACCAATGGAGAACCCCATCAACAGCCTGAACGGCGAAGTCTGCATCGTCACGGGCAGCACCCAGGGCCTTGGCGAAGGGATCGCGCGCTCCTTGGCGAAAGCGGGCGCGCGCGTCGTGGTGAGCGGCCGCAACGAGCAGCATGCGGAAGCGATCGCGGCCGACCTGAGAAGCTCCGGCCATGAGGCGACCGCGATCTCCGCCAACGTCGCCGAGCGGTCAGACATCAAGCGTCTGGTCGAGCACGCGCTCTCCACGTACGGAGAGATCAACGTCCTGTTCAACAACGCAGGCATCAACGATCCCCAGCCGTTTCTCGAGGTCGACGAGGCCAACTTCGAGATGATCATGCGAGTGAATGCTCTCGGCACCCTGATGTGCATGCAGGAGGTCGCCAAGCAGATGATCAAGCAAGGCAAGGGTGGCAAGATCATCAACACGACGTCCATCGCCGGACGGCAAGGCTACGCCGACATCGCTCCGTACTGCGCCAGCAAGGCCGCTGTGATCTCCCTCACGCAAGCCGCCGCCCGCGAACTGGCCTCGAACGGCATCACGGTGAACGGCATCGCGCCAGGCGTGGTGGTTACGCCGCTCTGGGACAAAATGGAACGCGAGATGCTCGAGCGCGGCGTGACGAAAAACATCGGAGAATGGATGGCTCGCTATACGCCCAACATCCTGCTTGGCCGTGCCAGCGTCCCTTCCGATTTCGCCGGCCTTGCAATCTTCCTGGCCTCCAGCGGATCCGACTACTTCACAGGCCAGACATTCATGATGGACGGCGGAATGATCCTCGTCTGACGGCGATAGCCCTCCGGTAGGGAAAGCTCGAAAAACTGAACAAGGAGAACGACGATGCAACGAATAAACCGCGAGGATGCCCTCGAATATGAAATGGCGCTCAAGGAGCCCAGACTCCGCGTCAAGCAGGGAGAAACCTTCGTCTTGCAAGTCGAAAATTCGATGAGCAACAGGATAAGATCCGAAGATGACCTGCCGACCCCGGAGGTCCTTGGCGAGTTGCATCGACTCAAGCAATTCAACCCTTGCGCCGGTCCCGTCTACGTGGAGGGCGCGGAACAGGGAGACACCCTCGCCGTGGACATCGTCGACATCGTCGTCGAAGACAAGGGATATGTGCTGATCGACCCTGCCACCGGCCCTCTGGCGGATTCGTTCAAGTACGCGGAGGCCCGCGGCCCGTCCACAAAGTTCATCAAGCATTTGCCCGGGCCGAGCGGCACGACCTCGGACGGGATCGGCGTCTACGACGACCATATCAAGTGGAACCTCCAGCCGCTGGTCGGCACGCTGGGCGTCGTTCCCGACCGCCCTTCGTCCGGCTCCGACACCGTGACCATGCAATGCGCGTGGGGGGGAAACCTGGATACGCGTGAGTTCCGGAAAGGCCACCGGGTCTTCTTCCCGGTGGCCCATGAAGGCGCCCTGCTCTATGGCGGCGACCTGCACGCTTCCCAGGCGACCGAGTTTGGCGGCACGGGTGACGAGAGCCGCGGCGAAATCACGCTGAAATGCGAAGTCATCAAGAAGAAAAAGACCCCGTTCGTCCGGGTGGAGACACCGACCGAGATCGTCCAGCTGAACTCGTATCGACCGATCGAAGAAGGCTTCAAGCAGGCACACATCTGGATGATCGACTGGCTCGTCGAGGACTACGGTTTCACAGTTCGGGATGCGATCTACAATCTCGCTGTAAACCCCGACGTGCGCGCCAACGTCTACGCGCTCTCGATATGGGGCAAGATGAATTACACGATCGGCGTCAGCTTTCCCAAGGCGAACCTCAAGCGAGGTTGATCGCGGCGGCGGTGGAGCTGGCGCGGAAGGTCGCGCCTGCTTCACCGCCGACATGATTGGCCACTTGCTTGAACACAAGGGCAACGAGCCGGAAAACGGCGACTCACGGAGGAGAGTTTAGGATGCAAGCCGTCGCTGTGCGCAAGGAGAACACGATTATCTTCGGGCTGGTCGCGCTGGCCGCTATCGTCCTCCTTGGCTACATGTACATGAACGCCCCGGCATTCTTCCGGGTCAACAACCTCGTCAATGTCCTGGTCCAGACCTCGGTATTGGGCCTGCTGGCAATGGGGATGTCTTTTGTGTTGATCGGTGGCGGGATCGACCTTTCGCTGCCTGCCATTCTTGCATTCAGCGCCATCATCGGCGTGATCGCGATGCAGACGACGCAAGTAGCGATGCTGGGTCCGATCATGATGCTGGCAATAGGAGCCGCGCTCGGCGCATTCAACGGAGCGGCGGTCGCCTACTTCGGCATGGCACCGTTCGTCGTCACCCTGGCGACGATGACCGTAGTCGGGGGAGCGAGCGTATGGATAACCGGCTCGCAAAGCGTTTCGGGCTACCCTCCCGTCTTCGACGACGTAATCCGCTTCCGCCTCCTAAACCTCCCCATGCTGGTATGGATCACGGCGGTGATCACCGCGGTCGCCACGGCAATCATCGCAAAAGGCGCATACGGACGGCAGATAAAGGCTGTAGGCCTGAATCCTCGAGCCGCCCTTATCGCCCGCATGGACGTGAAGCGCCTGGTTCTGTCGACCTACGTCTTGTCCGGCTGTTTTGCCGCCATAACCGGAGTGTTCCTGGTTGCCAGGCTAGGATCTGCATCGGCCAACCTTGGAAACGATAGCCTGCTTCTGGACATCATCAGCGCCTGCGTGATCGGCAGGGTCAGCATTTACGGCGGTATCGGCAATCCTCTCCATGCCGTTCTCGGGGCGCTGTTCGTTACCTTGATCAGCAATTCGATGAACCAGCTGGGCGCCTCCTACTTCGCGAGCCTTATCTTGAAGGGAGTGCTGATCATCATTTTCGTCTATCTCGATCAGGCACTGAGGAGGAAGGCATGAGCGAACTTGCACGCCTCTCCATGAAGGGCATTCGCAAATCTTTCGGCTCCGCCGTCGCCATTTCCGAAGGTGATCTGTCGGTAATGCCAGGCGAAGTCCACGCGCTCATGGGTGCCAACGGCGCAGGCAAGAGCACGATGATGAACGCGCTCGGCGGCATCATCCCGGTCGATGATGGGACGATCGAAATCGACGGCAAGGCCGTCGCGCTGAGACACGCCCGCGACGCGGCAAGCCATGGCATCGCTTTTGTCCACCAGGAACTGACGATGCTGCCCACGATGACCGCCGCCGAAAACGTGTTCATCGACCGCTTTCCGACCCGGTTCGGAAGGATCGACCGCCAGACCATGCGATCCCGGTGCAAGGAGCTTCTCCAGTTGGTCGGCTGCAGCGTCTCGCCGGACACGCCCGTCGAAACCCTAAGCACAGGCGACCGCCAAATGCTGGAGATTGCGCGGGCGCTGAAATCCAACCCCAGGATCGTCATCTTAGACGAACCCACCTCTTCGCTTTCGCGCCCCGAGCGCGAGCGCCTTTTCGACGTCGTGCGCAAGCTGAAGGCAATGGGGACGGCCGTCGTCTACATCACGCATTTCCTCGAAGAAGTCTTCACGATCTGTGACGCAGTCACGGTAATGAGGAACGGGCGTACGGTCTCGGCAACCAAGATCGAGAACACGACACCCTCGACCGTGCTTCGCGAAATGCTCGGAGAGATTGCCGCTACTGAGCGGTTGAGGGAGCCATACAGAACCAGCGCTCCTGCCAGGCTGACTGTGCGCAACCTGACCCGCGAGCGCGTTCTCGATGACATAAACCTGACGCTTCGGCCTGGCGAAATCGTCGGCCTCTGGGGCCTGCTCGGCTCCGGGCGAAGCGAACTGGTGCGCGCGCTCATGGGGCTCGATCCCATCGATCGTGGCGACTTGGAGCTAACCGCCAACGGAAGCTCCGGGCGCGTCGAACCTGAGTACCTTCGAAAGATCACCGGGCTCGTCACCGAAGACCGACGGGGCGAGGGCCTGATCCTTCCCTTCAGCGTGGCTGAAAACATTTCGCTGCCGCAGCTGAAGAAAATGAAGTCGAAATCGGGCCTCGTCGACACCGACGCCGAGAAGACCTTGGCGGAAACCCTCATCAAGCGTCTCGGGGTGAAGGTAAGTTCGCCGCAACAGCCTGTCGGAACGCTCTCGGGGGGCAATCAGCAGAAAGTCGTCTTCGCACGCTGGCTACCGCTAAAGCCGGAACTTTTCATACTGGACGAGCCAACCCGCGGACTCGACACCGGGGCGAAGGACGAGATCCTCAAGCTCAGCGTCGAGCTCGCGAAAGAAGGCGCGGCCATTCTCTTCATATCCTCGGAACTGGAAGAGATCATGCGCGTCGCGGACCGTTACGTCGTCATCATCCGCGGCCGCATAACGCAAGAATTGCCGGGCACCGCGACCAAGGACGAGCTGATGGAATCGATTTCCGCTCGGCCTGCAGTCGCCCATGCGCAGGAGACCGTCCAATGACCACAGTATCGACGAGCCAGTTCACGGGAAGGCGCCGGCTCCCCGTCCTCGGATTTGGGGCCATTCTCCTGGCGGTGATTGTCGGCTTCTCGATCGCCGCACCGAATTTCGCGACGGTCGGCAACGCCTTCGCCATGCTTCACGCCATGGTGCCCGTTACCGCAGCCGCAACAGGCATCGCTCTGGTCATCATGAGCGGCAAGATCGACATCTCGATCGGGTCCATAGCGTTCCTCGCAGGCTCGATCGGCGGCCTCTTGATGGACGGCGGCCAAGTTGGACCAATCCTTGGCTTTTTCCTCATCCTCGTAATTGCCTCCCTACTGGGAGCGCTGAACGGCTTCATCGTCTCGGTCCTGGGCATCAATTCGCTCATTACCACCTTGGGCACCATGATCACGTTCCGCGGCATTGGGCTGATGTTGACAGAAGCGCGCGTCATTCCGCTGCCCGCGAGCATTCAGAATCTGGGCAACTCAACATTGGGCCCGGTATTCGTCGACACGCTGTTGCTGGCGTTGCTGCTGGTGGTCGTTCATTATGCCCATCTCCACACGGCTTTTGGCAGGCACGTTACGGCCGTGGGAAACAGCGAGGAGACATCGCATAGAATCGGAATCAACACGCGTCTCACCAGCTTCGTGGTCTTTGTACTGTCCGGCCTGTTCGCAGGGATTTCGGCATCCGCCAGCTTTATTCAAGTCGGTTCCATAACGGGGTTTCTTGGTCGAGGGCTGGAGTTTAACGCTATCGCGGTTGCTGTCGTGGGAGGTATCAGCCTTTCTGGCGGGCGCGGCAAGATCCTACCGGGGATATTGCTCGGCGCGCTCGCGTTCCAGGTGATTTTCAACGGCCTCAACCAAGTCGGCGCCAACCCCTACATTTATCAGCTGGTGACCGGAGCGGTAATCTTCGTCGCTATGTATGTGGACGCCATAAAGACTCGGAGGCAGCCAACCTAACGGGCGGGCAGGCACATAGGGTCGGTCTGAAAATAAAGATAGGTTCGACAATGCGGTCGGACCTAGCGGACGCGCATTCTTCGGGCGGAACACCAAATCATGGACTCATTCAAGAAATTCGTTGCAAAGAGGGCTCTTAGCGACAGCCTGCCGAAAACCCATCAAGTCTATGAGCTCATTCGACAGGCGATCATATCGATGCATTTGCCTCCGGGGGCACCGCTCGTTGAAAAGGAGATTTGCGCCGAACTGGGCATTTCACGAACACCTCTCCGTGAGGCAATTCTGAACTTGGCCACGCAGAATCTTGTAGTGATCAGGCCGGGAGGCGGAACGTTCGTAAACCGCATTGTCCTGAGGCAGGTCCTGCAGGGTCAGATGGTCCGCGACACGCTCGAAGTGCGATTGACGAGGCTTGCAGCCCGCAATTTCACGACCGAAATAGCACCCGACTTTGAGCTTTCGCTTTTCCAGCAATCGGCCGCCGCGAAGCGCCGGGACGTCGATGCTTTTTTCGCGCTCGACAACGAGTTCCATAGCCTTGTCTGCAGGTGCGCCGGATTTCCCGATGCCTGGCAGACAATTCATATGGCGACCGGGCAACTGGATCGAATCCGGCGGCATGCGTTCCCGACCGAAAACACATTCGACCTCGTGCTTGACGAGCACCGTCAAATCTACGACCGGATCAAGAATCATGACGAGGACGGTGCCGAGAAAGCGTTCCAGGCTCAGATCGATAGCATCTTCCCTACTATCAAGGTCGTGAAGACCAGCTTCCCGCATATGTTCGACACGGATGCCGTTTCGGTCGAGGACATCCGGTAGCCGGGCACCCCGATAAGACGATGTCTCGGCCGTTAGAATATCGCCGGCTCATCAGTTACCCCACCGTAGCTCGTCTCCAAGAAGTCGAAGTCGCAACCCTTGTCCGCCTGCTGGATATGCTGGGAGAACATGGCGCCGTACCCGCGGGTAAACCGGGGAGCCAGAGGCTTCAGCGCCGCCCGGCGATCCGCGAGTTCCTCCGGGGATATCTCCAACCTGATCTCGCGGTTTGGAACGTCGATCGAGACGAGGTCGCCAGTCCTGACGAGGGCGAGCGTTCCGCCTACAAAGGCCTCCGGCGAGACGTGAAGGATGCAGGCCCCGTAGCTCGTCCCGCTCATCCTGGCGTCGGATATGCGAACCATGTCGCGCACGCCCTGCTTCACGAGCTTCTTCGGTATCGGCAGCATTCCCCACTCGGGCATGCCGGGCCCACCTTGCGGGCCGGCGTTCCGAAGGATCAGCACGTGATCGGCGGTGACGTCCAGGTCGTCGCTATCGATCACCGCTTTCATCGAAGGGAAGTCGTCAAAGACAAGCGCAGGCCCGGTATGGCGAAGATATCGTGGACTGCATGCGCTCGGTTTAATGACGGCGCCGTTCTCCGCAAGGTTGCCCTTGAGGACAGCCAGCGCCCCTTCGGGGTAAATCGGGTTGTCGAGCGGCCGGATAACGTCTTGATTGTAGACCTCGGCACCGGCGATGTTTTCCCCCACCGTTTGCCCGTTCACGGTCATCTCCGACATGGAAAGCCGGCTGGCGAGACGGTTCATGAGGGCTGGCAGTCCGCCAGCGTAGTAGAAGTCCTCCATCAGGTATGTGTCGCCGCTGGGGCGAACATTGGCGATCACCGGGACAACCCGGCTTGCCTTGTCGAAGTCGTCGAGCGTCACATTGTGCCCAGCGCGTCGAGCCATCGCAATGAGATGGATCACGGCATTGGTCGAACATCCCATTGCCATCGAGACGACGATCGCGTTGTCGAACGCCTGGCGAGAGAGCACCTTGGCGGGCACCAGGTCCTCCCAGACCATATCCACGCACCGCCTCCCCGCCTCCGAGCACATGCGAATGTGGTTGACGTCGGCGGCCGGGATAGACGAGGCCGCCGGAAGAGTCATTCCGATCGCTTCGGCGATCGCCGTCATGGTCGATGCCGTTCCCATGGTCATGCAGTGTCCGTGACTGCGGGCGATTCCGGCCTCGATATCCTGCCAATCCTTGTCGGAGATATTCCCGGCGCGGCGTTCGTCCCAGAATTTCCATGCATCCGAACCGGAGCCCAGCGTCTTTCCCTTCCAGTTGCCTCGCAACATCGGTCCGGCCGGCACGTAGATGGCCGGCAGCCCCGCACTGATCGCCCCCATGATCAATCCAGGCGTGGTCTTGTCGCAACCGCCCATCAGGACGACCCCGTCGACCGGATGGGATCGGATCAGCTCTTCGGTATCCATGGCGAGCATGTTCCGGTAGAGCATCGTCGTCGGCTTGACGAAATTTTCGGAGAGCGAGAGCGCCGGAAGTTCGATGGGGAAGCCGCCTGCCTGGAAAACGCCTCTCTTCACGTCTTCGACGCGAGTTTTGAAGTGCGCGTGGCACGGGTTGATGTCGGACCAGGTGTTTAGGATCGCGATGACGGGTTTTCCCACCCAGTCATCTGCCGAATATCCCATCTGCATGATGCGGGAGCGGTGGCCAAATCCCTTCAAGTCGTCCGGAGCGAACCACCGAGAGCTTCTCAGCGTGTTGGGAACCTTTTTCATTTCAAGCCATCCTCGTCAGCGAAGCCGAACAGCTTCGCTGGATTTCGGACCAGAATGCTTCTCAGGGCGTCGGAACTATCAACCCAAGCGGCGATGCGGTCGAGGGCCTTTGCGTCGTCGACTGGGCGGAAAGGAGTGACTCCATGCGGGCTGGACGCGCCCGTGCCCCCGCCCGGATGGGGCCAGTTCGAACCCCAGAGAAGACGGTCGGGGTTGGCTTTGACGAAGGCGCGGACCAAGTGCCCGACAGCGGTCGACTGGGGATCGGCCGAAACTAGGTAGGGCGCCGATAGCTTCACGTAGACCTTCTCGGACGAGACAAGCGAGATGAGCGTATCGAGGCCTGGTTGATCCAAACCCCTGTCGGCATCGGCACGGCCGAAATGGTCGATGACCACCGGGACGGGCGCTTGCTTCAATTCCGCTTCCAGAGCAGCGATGATGCCCAACTCCGTGAATATCTGCACATGCCAGCCGAGCTTTTCCGTCAGCGCGAATGCCCATCGGACATCATCGCGTATTCGATCCAACTCGGACACGGAGCCAGCCGCGAGGTTAAGACGGATGCCCACGATTCCCCCGCTGGCCAATTCCTCCATTCCCTTTGGGCTCGCATGACGATCCACGACGGCCACCCCGCGCGCGCCAGGACCCATCATCCGAATGGCATCGAGAGTGCACGTGTTGTCCGTGCCGTAAATGCTGGGCTGGACGACGATGACGCGGTCAAGATTCAACGCCGCCTGGTGGGCGGCAAGAGCCTCGACCGGGGCCGGCGGGGGGGTGTAGGAGCGTCCGTTCCACAGCGGAAACTGTTTGCGCGGCCCGAAAACATGCACATGGCAATCGCATGCGCCCCGTGGCATGTCCGTGCCGACAGTGCTGTGCACGACGTCCAGGATCGGCTCCGGTGTCATTGGCGCGCCTCGGCATCGGGATGCGCGTCCCACCATTTGGCCTGCTCGTCCTCAATGGATTGGAGAATGCTCATGGCCGGAAGGACGGACCGCCCGGTGACGAGCGGGGCCTTGCCGCCACGAACCGCCGAAACGAAATCGCGGCTCACTTGGGCATTGTTTTCCTTTTCCGACTGCACGGGCTGCTCGCGGCCGCTCAGCGACAGCGTGCCCTTGAGGATATCGAGCCGATAAGCCTCCCGGTCCGTGACGACAAAGATGTCGAACATCCTTTCCTGCGAGTGATAGGATCCGGTACACACTATCGTCTGCTGCCGATCGGTCTCGATCATCGCCGCCAGTTCCATCGGGATGCCGGTCTTGGGCAAAGGCGGCGGCATGATCGCGAAAGAGCGCGTGATGCGCGCGGCCGCGCGCTGCGGAACGCCTCCGCCTGCAAGCCAGAGCCCCACGTCGACCAAGTGCGCACCATGGTGCCAGAGCAGGTTGTCAGTCCAACTGCGATGCAGACCTGTGGAGCCTACGTTTTCCAGCCGATGAAGGAAGAGCCTGGAATGGACATGACGTACATTCTCCTCGCCTGCGCCAACGCGCTTGCACAGTTCGACGTGCTCGCGCCTGAAACGCATCGGATGGACGACGCCGAGAGTGAGGCCCAGCCGCTCGGCGAGTTCCACCACTTCGAGCGCGTCCGGATAATTCAATGCCAGCGGAATCTCGACCAGAACGTGCTTGCCCGCCTCGAGAGCCTGAATCGCCATCGAGGCATGGGTGGCGCTAGGCCCCGCGATAATAATGATGTCGATTTCGTCATCGGAAACGGCGGCGGAGTAGTCGGTCGTCCACTTGCGATATTCATAGTCGACGGCGAAGGCTTCCGTCTTAGGCGCTTCGCGGCCGACAAGCGTATGCAGTGTGCAGCCGAAGTCCTTTAGGCTGTCCGAATGCCACGTGCCCATCATGCCGTGGCCTACCATGCATACGTTCATTTTGTCAGCTCCAGCGCGCCAGCGGACATTTAGCAATATATCAGAATATTACAATATCGATGACTGTCGCAGGCGTGTTGCGTCGATATCCCGCGGCCTCAGTCAGTCAAACGAGATCAGCAGCCCGCCCTCGGCTGTAGTGCTTGCTCGACTGCCCGCGGGCACGAAGTTTGACGTGAGCAAATCTGAAACGATGGCCGGCCCCGACAACTCGCTTCCGGCTGGCAGCGTGCCGGCATCGAAGGCGGCGATCGTGGACCACCCTCCTTTTTGCGAAAGATAGACCTGTCTCTTCGTGGAAACCCGGCGCGAGAAATTGGCCATCGCGGCGCCCGTTGGCGCCCGCACCTGCACCCGACCGACCGCCTGGATGCGCCATTCGAGAAACTCGACCGGCTCGGCAGGCGAGGCAACCGAGTAGAGCCGCTCGTGCAAGCGGTGGAAATCCAGGACGAGTTCGGTGAGAGCTTGCGCGTCGAGGCTCTGCCTACCGACGGGCACGGGTATCTGCCAGACCTGTCCATTGTAGCGGCACTCGGCCGCGAGCAGGAGCTCCCGCCTGTCATCGTCGATACCCATTGAATCGAGGAACGCAGTTCCTTCGGCCACCAGTGCGGCGAGCGTCGAATTCACAAGACCAAAATCGAAAGCGTCGCTTCGGCTGTGGGCGATCCTGCCGAAATCGAACTTGATGTCGCCCGTCGAGATGCCATACGCGCTCAAGACGCTGCCCGCACGCGGTATCAGAACCTTACGAATGCCGAGTTCCTTGGCCAGATTGGCAGCATGCAAACCGCCTGCCGCACCACCGGAGACGAGGACGAAGTCGCGAGGGTCAAATCCCTTGCGCATAGTCATGTCTTCAATGGCCGACACCATGTTCTGCTCGGCGACGGCTGAGATGATCGCGGCAGCATCCTCGACGCCAATTCCCAGCGGATCGGCCACATGCTTCGAAATCGCAGCCACAGCCCGTTGGCGGTCGAGCGTGAGGTGGCCGCCCCCGAACCGACCCGGCTCGAGAAGGCCGCGAACCAGATTGGCATCGGTAAGCGTCGGCCGTTCCCCACCCAAGCCATAGCAAGCCGGTCCAGGCTTGGATCCTGCACTTTGCGGCCCGACGTGTACGAAGCCTCCGGCGTCGACCCTCGCAATCGAGCCTCCGCCGGCGGCAATCGTCGAAATATCGACCGAGGGTACGCCGAAGACATGTCCCGCGATCGTTCCTTGTCGTTGCATCGCGACCGCGCCGTCGATCGCCATGCAGACGTCGAGGCTCGTCCCCCCGAGGTCCATGGAGATCACGTTGCGCTCGCGCAGGCCGGCGTGTCCGACAAGGCGGATCGCAGCGCCCGGGGCGGCGGAAGGGCCGGACAGGCACAGGAAAACAGGCTTGTCGACGATGACCTCACCGGAAGTTCTTCCTCCGTTGGAGCAGACGAAGAGCGGCGTTCGCTCGAATCCGGCATCGGCAAGCCGGGTAGCGAGGGTGCCGATGCTGTCCTTCATAACTGGCTTCAACGAAGCGTCGAGTGCTGTGGCGGACGTCCGGCGGTATTCGCCCACGGCGGGATTGACCTGATGCGACAAGCTAAATGGAACACCCGGCAATGTCTCGGAGATCAGTTCGCCGACCCGCAGCTCGTGCCTAGGATTCATCACCGACCACATCAAGGCGACTGCGACGGCTTCGGGTTCGGTCTTCTTGACGCGCGCCAGAACCTCTCGAACCTCTCTATCGTCCAGGGAGAGTTCGACGCCGCCTTCCGCATTGATCCTTTCCGAGACGGCAAACGTCAGCTGTCTCGGGATTAGCGGGTCGGGATAGTCCTCGAATATCTCATAGCTGTTTTCCCGGCCTCCTTCCCGGATGCGCAGCACGTCGCGGAACCCCGTGGTGCAGATCAGGACGGTCCTGGCAGTGCGGCGTTCGAGAATGGCGTTTGTGGCCGCCGTCGTGCCGCACGAGAACGTCGCGCAAGCTTTCAGAAGATCCCTGACGCTGGTGCCGCGGTCGGATGCGACGTATTGAATCCCGTCCATTATCCCTTGCGGAATGTCGTCGTGGTTCGAGAGCGACTTGTAGAAGCGGAGCGCTCCGTGGTCGTCCACCACGATGTCGGTGAACGTACCGCCCACATCCACGGAGATGGTGAGATTCATAGTGCATCTCCCGAGCAGGGACGGCTTCCCGCCGTTGGGTCGGCCCGGGCATAGCCGTAAAGCCTTGCCGCGTGGGCTTCGGTCAGCAGACCTTCCGAAATCGATTTCTCGATCTTTTCCCGCGATCGCTTGCCTGGATCACCGAAGCCGCCGCCCCCGCTTCCGTGGGCGATCAGGCGCTCACCGGGACGAAGGGTGACGTCGAAAAAGATCGGGAGCTCGCTCAGCGCGCCTGACAGGTCTCGCTTCCACGTTCTGGTCTGTCCGCCTGGCAGCCCGCCTGCTACTCCGGCCGGTGGAAACTGCTCGCCGCCGCTGTTGACCGAAAAGGTCACCGCGTCGTCTCTCACCCGGATGACGCAGTCGCAGCCCTGCGCGCCTTCCCACTCGCCGGCACCTCCTGAGTCCGGACGGAGCTCGAGCTTCTCGATGATCAGAGGCTGCTGCTGCTCCATGACCTCGACCGAGGACTGGGAGAGCATGCCTTGCGTCGTTCCGCTTCCGTATGTGAGCCAACCGTCGTGGCCGGCGAGTGCGGGGCCGCCCCAGTATCCGAGCACCATCTGGTTCACGAAGGGCGCCTGGCGCCGGGAATCGAAACCGCTGACGCAGGGAGCGGAGGCGGGATTTCCGACGGTCCCGTAAGCGGTGCCGCGCGTGTCGGTGACCTCGGCGAACATAGCCTGGATGTGATCGATCAGGATGTGAGCGAGATTGGTGGTCGCCGAACTGGTCGCCGCGGGGAACCTCGGCAGTCCGATCGCGGAGTTCTCGCGCATCTTGATCCGCACCCGGTCGAACGAACCCGATGCCCTGGGCACGTCGGGTCCCAGCATGTTGAGCACTGCGGTCAGGCAGCTGGCGGTGACGGTCGCCTCGGTCATGTTCAGGCCGATCGGAAGGCAGTCGATGTTGTCCGTAAGGTCGATCGTGATCTCGCCGGCCGTCGGGTCCACCGTCATCGTCGCCGAAATGGGCAAACCGCTCTCGAAACCCTCGCTGACGCCGTCGTGCATCGCGCGCTTGCTTAACGTGGCCGCCGGCAGCCGCGAGATTGCGCTCTTCGCCATCATGGACGCGTATTCCTGATACTGGTCCAGGAACGCCAGCACCGTCTCGACGCCGGACCGCTCACACATCTCCCGGGCCCGGCGTTCCCCGGTACGCACCGCTCCGACCATCGCGAGGTAGTCGCCATAGAACTGCTCGGGAGCGCGGATGTTAGCCTTGCAGAGTTCCACCAGCTCGAAGTTGTCTCGATAGTCGGCCTGGATTCTCAGGCAGGGAAGCGTCAGACCCTCGGCATAGTAGTCCCTGCAGAGGGATCCGTAGGTCGTAGGGGTCGGAAACCCGATATCGCTGAGGTGCGCGCGGGCGATCGAGAAGAACATGAGCCTGCCGTCGAAAAAGACGGGAGCGCATAGCGTCACGTCGGCGCAGTGTGTATTGCCCAGGTAGCTGCTGTTGTTGATGAAGCAGTCGCCTTCGCGGACGTTGTCACCGTATCGGTCACGAACGGCCTTCGGCACCAGATGGGCTGCGCCGGTGTGTATGGGAAGACCCTGCCCCGCGCTCACAGTGCGATGCCGGGCATCCGTCATAGTGCACGAGAAATCGAGCGCGGTGTTCAGCACTCCCGATCGGCCTGTCCGGGCCAGCGTATATGCCATTTCCCGGTTGATCGCCTCGAAGCGCTTCTGAAGGACGACCATGGTCAGCTGGTCGAGAGTTTGGCTTGGGTCAGACATACGCATATTCCCCTGGCCATCCTCTCAATGTTCCAGATCCTTGCTGGCCGCGCTTAATGCCGGCGCGGCTCCTCGTTGCCTCGGATGAGCGCGGAGACGTGTTCGGGATCCGCCTCGTCGATCCCGAAGGCGGCGATCGACCTGCCGTTGCGAAGCACGACGATGTCGTCGGCGACTGGCCGCACGTGGTGCACGTTGTGGGTGATGAAGATTACGGAAATCCCGCGGTCCCGGACCGCCCGGATCGTGTCCAGGACCTGCTCCTGCTGACGGACGGAAAGCGCGGCGGTCGGCTCGTCCAGGATGATCAGCTTCGCGCTGAAGTGGATCGCGCAACTGATGGCGATGCTCTGTCTCTGGCCACCGGAAAGTTCGCTGATACGATCATCGGCGCTACGCAGCCGAAGCCCCATCGAGATAGCGGCCTGTTCAGTTTCGCGCCGCATTTTTGCGTGATCCAGACGTTTGAACGGCCCCCAGCCCTTGGTCACGGAGTCCTCGCGCCCAAGAAACATGTTCCTGGCGATGCTCAGCTCGTCGACGAGGGCAAGGTTCTGGAACAGCGTCGCCACGCCTGCGTCCTGGGCGGCTTGCGGCGAACGGAAGTCGATCGGGCGGCCCTCCCAGTGGAGGCTGCCACGATCTGGCGAAACCACTCCGCTCAGCATGCTGATTAGGGTGGACTTCCCGGCGCCGTTGTCGCCCAGAAGGGCAAGCACCTTGCCCTTGCCGACAGCGAAGGAAACGTCCTTGACTGCCTCGATATGTCCGTAGCTTTTTGCGACGTTGCGAACGTCGAGGAGTACCTCCGCCGAGTTCATGAGCGGCTCCTCTTCTCGATCGCCCGGTTGATAAGAACTGCGGAAACAAGCAGCGCGCCGAGCAGTGCCTGGTAGACTGCCGGCGGCATGTTTATCAGGGCAAGCCCTTGCCGGATCATCGCGATCGTCAAGCACCCGAGCAGGGTCCCAAGCACGCTGCCGACACCGCCGCGAAGGCTGCTGCCGCCGATGACGGCCGCGGCGATGGCTTCGAGTTCCAGGCCGGAGCCGCGGTTGGCGTCGACGGTTCCAAAACGGCCGAGTTGGACAAGCCCGGAGAAGCAGGCCAAAACCGCTGTCATCACGAACAGGGTCAGTTTCAACTGGTTTATAGGCACGCCCTTCAACCGGGCGGCGGCGACATTGCCTCCGGTGGCATATATCCAGTTGCCAAACTTGGTGTTGGTCAGGACCCAGTGCGCGATCAGGAGAACGACGAGCGACCACAGAAGCCCCATGCTGAGGCCGTTCGCGAAACGCTGGGACATCCACGTCAGGACGGCTGAATCGGCGGGCGCCGAAACAGGATATCCGCCCGAGATCAGATAGACCATGGCGCGCCAGAACATGAGGCCGCCGAGCGTCACTATGAACGACGGTATGGACGCATAGAGCACAAGCGTGCCGTGCAGCAGGCCGATAAGAACTGCGCTTGCCAGCGCGCCGCATAGGGCGACGGGAACGCTCACGCCCGCGACCGACGTCAGGAACGCAGCGATAATAGACGTCAGCGCAAGCACCGACCCGATGGAGAGGTCGAATTCTCCGGCGATCATCAGCAGTGTCACGCCCGCGGCCCCGATCCCGAGCTGAGCCGCCACGATGGCCACTGAAGTCAGCGATTCCGCCGAGCTGAAATGAGGCGCCACCGTCAGGAAGATGACGAAGACGACCAAGGCGGAAATGGCCGCACCTACCCAAGGCGTTTGCGAGATCAAGCGGCGGAATTTGTGGCCAGGCCGCGGCCCGACATCGGGTGCGACAGCCGTCGTCTTCAACGTTTGCATACTTTCCTCCGAATTGAAGGGTGAGCGGGGAGCGCGCTCACCCTTCTCGCCTCACCGATAGCCGGCGGCGACGTTCGCCTTGACGGTCGCGACATTGTCCTTGTCGATGATGGCCGGACCAGTCAGCACGTCTTGGGCGAGCGTAAACCCGTACTTCTTGTTCAGATAGAGGAACTCGACCGCCAGGTAGCCCTGAAGGTACTGCTGCTGGTCGATTGTGCCGAGAATCTGGCCCTTCTCGATCGCATTGATGACGTCGTTCGACATGTCGTAGGAAAAGAGGGTGACGCTGTCGATCTTTCCGGCCTCCTGAAGCACCTTCATGATCTCGATGGTGTAGGTTGGATCCACGACGAAGACGGAAGAGATGTCGGGGTTGGCGGTCAGGTAGGCGCGGAACTGCTCGGCGGCCTGGGTCGGACTGTCGGGCGGCACCACGATGGTGTCGGCCTTGAGGCCGGCCTTGTTGTAGGTGTCCGTGAAGCCTTCGCAGCGCGCCACCAGGCCTGACTGGCCCGCGTTGGTATTCACGCAGATGCCCGACGTCGGCTTCTTGTGGCTGAGAATGTACTCCGCAGCCCTTTCGCCGCCCAGTCTTTCGTCGCCGCCGATGTAGAACAGGTAAGGGATACGCTCACCGACCGGACGGGTATCGCCCACGTTCATGGCGATGATCGGAATCCCCTTTTCAGTCGCGCGCTTCAGGCTCGCTTGGACGCCCTTGGCGTCGGGGAGGGAAACGATGAGACCATCGGGCTCGGCGGCGATGGCGCGGTCGATCTTCTCCGACTGCTGGGCCGAATTCGGTGGCGAGTTTTCCTGAAGGCTGACGACTTTGACGCCGTACTTGTCGGCGGCGTCGTGCATTCCCTTGTTGAGAACGTTCCAGAAAGGATGGCCGAGCCAGGCGTGGCTCGCCTCGTAGAACACTAGCTGCTTGTCCTCGGCGTTGGCCGCCGAAGTTGTTGAGGTGAGCGAAAACGCGGCCGTCAGGACGACTGGCAGGACGGCAAGCAAGCTGCGGACACGCGACGTCCGGCTATCACGCTGGTTTTTCATCGTTTTTCCCTCTAGCGGTTGAACCTTTGAGGTCCGCGGCCGTCTTTAGCTGTCTCTGCAGCGGCCTCTTGTGTATCGATACACAACCACCTGTCGGTGTCAACAGAATATTGATATATCGTTGAACCGCACTCTCAGACGATGAAATCAGTTGCCCTGATCGAAATGGTGTGTGCAGGAGGCGGCATGGGAAGAGTCACGATCCAGGACGTAGCAAGGACGGCTGGCGTATCCGCCACCAGCATCTCAAATTTCTTCAACAACCGCCTTCATCACATGCGCCCAGAGACGAAGGAGCGGATAGAGCAGGCGATCAAACAGTTGGGCTATGTTCCAAGCCACGCGGCACTTCAGTTGAAGACCGGCAAGACACCGATGATCGGCCTGCTCGTCCCGACTGTGGCGAACGCGTTCTTCGGAGAGCTTGCGGTGGCCATGGAGCAGGCCGCAAAGGAACAGGGATTCCGGATTATCCTTTGCAACACGTTGCAGGATGCCTCGAACGAGCGGGATTTTTGGGTCGGCCTATCTGCGCTGGGCGTGCGTGGGGTAATTTGCTCGTCAGCCCTGGTGACGAACGACGAACTGGCCGGCTACGTGAAGATGGGTCTCTGCGTTGTCGCCGTCGACGAAAAGCAGTTGGACCAGCTTCCTCCGTCTGTGGATTTCGTGTCGATCGATCACCGGAAGGCGATCCGCCTTGCTGTCGACCACCTGGTGATGCTGGGGCACCGCCGCATCGCCTACATAGCCGATTTCAGCACGACGACCTTCAGCCGCAGATCCAAGGCCGAAGGCTTCCTGGAGGCCGTGGCTAGCCATGGACTTGAAGACTGCCATCTGGTGATGCCTGACGCATCAGAAGGCGTTCCCAGGTTCTCCGGCAAGGAACTGGCGGAACTGGGAAGAGCGGGCGTGAACACCATTCTTCTCGAACATCCGAAATCGACCGCTATAGTGACCTTCAACGACATGACCGCGCTCGGAGCGATCGAGGCGTTGAAAGAGCGCCAAATCTCGGTTCCCGACCAGATTTCCGTGGTTGGTATCGACGGCATCAGCGTCGGCGAATTGCTCGCGCCCACGATTACGTCCGTGCGGCAGCCGCTGGAGCTGAGCGCCAGAGAGGCGATAGGCTGCATCACTGAACAGCTTGAGGGCGGGCGCAAGGTTCGCAAGGATGTCTCGATCGAACCTCAACTTCTAGTTCGGAAGTCTTCGGGGCCGCCGCCATGACCTGTTCAGCATGAAGCCGCCTTTGTGCGATCTCTGTCGTCAAGTTCGGGTTCAATGCGGCCGGTTGCGCGATGCAACAGGCTGACGGTGCCCTTGTCATATCCCTGTCAAGGGCGCTCTCGGTGTCGGCAAAGATCACGCTCGCACACAGGCCTGTGAAGCACCTTGCAGGTACTGCTGGCCACAGCCATGGTTGCAATCGCGGTAACGAAGCCTGATCTTGAGCAGTTCCACATTGCCCTTAATGCGACTTTCGAAGCACGAAGCGTGAACATGGAGTAGCGGCTTATGTGTTTCGAAGCCAGCAGCTGTGGCTTAGTTCGGTGACGGGCAACCACTGTGAAGGTTGGGGCCGAGAACGGATGGCAGCATGGGGTCGAGCGGCCGTTCCTTCGTCGACCTCGAGTTGGCGCCGCGACGTTCGTTGGGCACTGGCTGCAGCGTCGGGTCGGCCGCATTTCGCCGGAGCAAGGCGTCCGCGGTTTGCGCTTCCAACGTGCGAGCGGTTATAAGTTTTCGCTGCAGTCTGCTACGCCGCCACAGCGTCCACCAAGTAGGTGACTAGGTCAGGCACGATTCGGGTGGATTCTCCCGCTGTCCGACGAAGCTCAAGCGCCAGAAGACGGTCCTTCTCAAATGCGGGACTTAGCTCCAATTTCAGGTAGTCGAAGAGCGTCCGTTCATGCACGGCTATGACTACTTTCGTACCGTGTGCGCGGGAAATCGTTCTCAGCAAAGCCGCGAACTGTGCAATGTGGACCTCGTCCATATTCTGCACCGGATCATCCAGTACCAGCCATGGCAATCTCGTACCGACCGAGAAATGCAACGCGAGGAACAGCGTCAGCGCGGCGGTGTTCAGATTTCCAGCACTGAGCATGGAGCCCGGCGTGCCTCCCTTTTTGCCGTTGCGGTGCACAGTCTCGAGCTTGGCAAAATCCTTAGAATCCGTTTCGGGAACCTTGAATGCAGGCACGAATGGTTCAGTCGGAGCAAGCCGGATGAACAGGTCGCGCCACAACTTGTTGAGCGAGTCGTTGAACACACGCCGCACGATCGACGTTCGGGCACTTTGAGCGGTCTCCCCTAGTATCTTTGCCTGCGCCTTGAGCTTCTCAAGCTCGGCAACAGCCGCCTTCAGTATGACAAGCGTGTCGCGTGCCTTTGAGAGCTCGCCCGAAACAATTGCACGACGTTGATCGATGGATAGAACCGTCTGCAATGATTGCAACGCAACCGACTTTTGCGACTGCAACGCGTTTAGGCGCGTCACATTGGCCTGAACTTGCTCGACCAACGATTTAAGCATTGAGTCGAATGGCTCGTTGGCCAAGTCTTGGCGCGCCAGTTCGTCGGCAATGCGAATAAGCGAGTTGCGTAGATCAGACGCCGAGCGATCTCGCTCTCGGAAACTGGCAAGCCGCCCGCGTAATGACGCCTCGTGCGTAAGCAGCGCCGTGCCGCTCGCGGCCGAAGTGGCCAAGCGGTCCAACGCTACCTTCGCCTCCGACATATTCGCTTGCACCATTATCATGGAAGCTCTGGCATCGTCCGCGATTCGTTGCGATTTCAGCGAGCCAAGTTCGCGACGCAGCTGCGCCAACCGACCACCGGAGGACGACTTTTCGTTCGACAGTTCCGACAGTTTTCCTGCGTCCGCGGTCAACTGCGCGATGGTTTTTTGCAAGTGAACCGAAAGAGGCTCGGTGGGCGATATCTGTGAAAAATCGCGGCCACAAACCGGGCAGTCCTCGGTGTGGACGTGCGGAAGGAGCGCGGCGAGCGCACCCGCAAAGTCACCGGCGTCCTTCGCGACACCCGCCAGCTGACTGTCAATAAGCTGACCGCGCGCCTCTTCCTTCGAGACCGACTCGTTCAGTTCATCTTCGCGTTTTCCGGCGGCGTCGTCCCTATCGAGCAGGCCTTTGATGCGAGTCAATTCGTTAGCGACACGCTGACCGGCAGTCTCGGCCGCCGATGCCGGATCGGTTGACGACCAAGATGGCAAATCCGGGAACGTGGCGCGGAGGGATACGATTACTTCTTCGAGTTGGAAGCCAGTCGAGGCGCGCCAACCATCGGCTGCCTGGACAGCGGCAAGTTCTGCGGCCTCCACGTCGGTCCGCTCGCTGGCCTCCGCATCCTTTGGCAACTTCGCCCAGGCGCTATCGAGCGACCGTAGCTCCGTAAGGCGACGCGTTGCCTCGACAAGACCATTGTCACTCGAAAGAGCTCGAAGACGATCGCCCACGGTTCCGAAGTCAAAAGTATCCGGCGTCTCGCCCGGAAAGAGTGCCGCGAGGGCAACGTTCATTGGGGCAAGAGCTGTTGCCCGGCTTTGGTTCAGCTCGGAAAGCTCTGAGGTGAGCTGAACGATGTCCTGGGCCGTCCGCTCGATCCTCGTCTCGAAGGCCCGGTACTCCGGAACGAGCGTTTTGGTTCGGCTTTTGTGACCAGCATCATGCAGACCGTCTACCAGCGCATCTAGCTGGTTTAATCCAAGCAAATCCTTGACGAACTGCGTAAGCGCGCTTTCGCCATCTTCGACCTTAGACTTTTGGTAGATGTCAAGCAGTCGCCCAAGCATCGACTGGGCCAGATAGCATCGCTCGGCGAAAAACTTCCGATCGCGTGCATCCAGATACGGAGTTCCGGTTAAAACGCCGCCCCCGATGACAAAATTGCCAACCGCCGGCGTCGGCGCGTGTCGTCCCGTGAGGGCGACCTTAGCCTCGCTCGCGCCCTCATGAACGATATGACGAGCAAAGTTCGTGTCGTCGTCGCGCATCGACCTGATGTCGCCGGTAAGGGCCAACTCAAGCGCGGAGAGCAAACTAGTCTTTCCGGTCCCGTTAGGCCCGTGGATCAGAATAATCGGAGCGTCGAGCTGAACGGTGACCGTTCCCGCGATACTGCGGAAATCAGTGACAGATAGCTGGAGGGCATCATCGAGATTGCTCATTCGTCCTCGCCGAGCTTCTTCGCCGCAATCGCGAAAGGAACGGTGAGCCTCCGCTTCAATTCCTGCTGGACAGCCTTAGGGCCCCGCGGCGAAACCTGCAGCACGACGTCCGCGAGCGAATGATCCAGAGTCGTTGGCAGAAGCTTCTTTATTTCGCCAATCGGATCGGCCGCGATCCCCGATTGTGGGGCGATCGGCAGCGGCAATAGAACCGAAAGCCAGTCTTCGAGCACTTCGTCGTCCTTGGTTCCCGTAGGTGTGCCTACTGGCAGAACGCGGCAAACGCGAGCGATCGACTCTAGCGTGTTTTCATCAGGCCGCGGTCCTGTCAGAATCGCCGTTACCGGACGACGCGAGCCTACCACATCCATTGCGCGGCCGAGACCGCCGATCTTCTGGCGCGTTCGCTGAATCTCCTCGTTGATCGTGTCGATAATTACGACCAAGTCAGGATTCTTGTCCTTGCCGATCAACACCGCGGCGAAGTCGAATGGGACATTGCCGATCTTGATCGGTGTGGGGACGCGCCGAAAGGCATTCGATGCTTCTAGGATCGAAACGATCCGCTCGACAGGCGCTTGTGTCGATAAGCTCACAGCGTTGCCTCCTCTTTCAGGCGCGCCAGCAAATGGTCAGCGCCGGTGGCATTCTCCACGAGACTCTTGAAGCTGAATTCACGGCACCCCGACGGGGCATCATCCTTACCTGCCCGACCGTAGGTCGCCGACGGGTTTGTCTGGCGGCGAGGGACTGGCGCGGAGCAAACGGCGACGATCGTGTTCGTGTCACTCTCGTCTAGAACGCCCTCGCCGACTAGCTTCGATACTGTTTCATTGTTTGAAACCACGAAGACCTTCTGCGGGGCAACCGACGCAGGCGTCGAAATGGAGAAGCTTCCAACATCTGGACCACCGACAGGCTGCGTTAGAGTCCATCCCTCAACTGCCGTTCCTAGCCCGACTGCTCCCACAAACATCGCCAGCTCCGGCATGCCGGAGTTCTGAAGATTGGGATCGTTCCCCATTTGGCCAATTGGAACGGTGCCAACAGGCCCATATACCCTGTTGACGAGAGCATGGTTGTCGCCTCTAAACATCGCGAGATTGCGTGTGATGCCCGCGACAAGCCCGTTGACGAAATTGCGCTTGTCGTCACTGCTATCGCCCGCTAACGCGGCGATCAGATCACGTATCTCCATCGCGCCGTCGGCGATTCTCTTCCGCTCTGGCGCGAGGAGCAACGGTGCGTTGGCAAGGCGAATGAAACTAGCCAACTTCTGACTGAGCACGCTTAATACCAGCGCGGACAGGAGTGGCTTGCCATACGCGGGTATTTTCGCGCCTTTCTCGATTTCCTCTTGATGATTGTCGTAGTCGTCCTGATAGACGCTCTTGATCATCGTACCCTGCTCAGCGCCCAATTCGTCGCCGGCAAAAACATAAGCAGGAGGATGAGCGGGCCACGCGCGTTTCAGCATCGCGCGCCCGGCCGAGAAAATATCCTTGATGTTAGAGTCTTGCGCTGACAGCCCGATCATGAGCGTGCGATACGTTACGCTCATGCCGTCGAGTTGATTTTTCATCAGCGCGAACTTCGGGTCGTTCGGCCAGTCCGTGATTTGCTGATCTCTTCCCACGATGTACTCGCGGTACAGCTCCTCGCTTTGCTTAGCACGAACCGCGCAGCCATGAAACTTGTGAAGGTGCGTCCTGCCGTTTGCGCCGGGAATATCATCGGCCCGCACCATGATGGCGACGATATCCTGATTTCCGTTTGTAATAGACGCAGCGGCCTTTTCCACCAACCCATCCCAATTCGCCGACGCCACCTTCGGAATGACTCCTTCAAGTGCAAGCACCGCAATCGCAATATGCTCGCAGTCGGGCTCAAGATTGTCGTTGGCGTAGGTGTTACGAACATCCACGATGTCCCACACCAAGTGATCCGACCGTTTCCCTGCGATCCGCAGGTCCAGAAGCAGCGCATATTTTCCGACCAATCGGTCGACGATGGTGTCAACATTAGGCCACTGCGCGGGCTCAACAGATTGATCGACCCCGACCTTTTCCGCAGTAGTGAGCGCGTAGTCCAAGGCCTTGCTAAGTGCCCGCTTGAACGGACCGTCATCAGCTTCTGCGCGCGCTTCTTTCGACAGGTAGTCGAGGACGCGTCGCGCCACGATGCGCAGATCGGGCACGCGCTCGCGAGATATTCCGGAACCAAGCCAGAGGGCATATTCGCCCTTGGCAACGCCTTCGGCCACCTCGTGAAACTCACCATCCAGTAGTTTCAACGTGTCCAAGACAGAAATATTCGCAGCAGTCTTTTTCTTTATGGCGCTCGACATGAAAGTGCCCCCCGACACATACGATTTCACTCTACTTAAAATACGCGAGCCGGAGCTTGCAAGGCTGGTAAGCGAATAGAGTTATCCGTTCGCCTTACCCAAATTCATCGGACAAAACAAGAACGATCAACCGAAGGCTACCCATTAACCATTCGCCAAGGCTTGTTAATGACCGGACACAGGTCTCCATTTTTACTGAACGAAACGCAACTACCGAGCTAGCGCGGCATTACGGCGCATGACGTCGGTGGCTTTTCTCAATAGTCGACGACTTACTTCGTGCAATATCTAACATCTGCACTTGCCCGATCAAGCGCCATCGACGTCGACTTCAACCGACCAGAATGCCTTTCTGAGCGTCTGTCGCTCAGCGCACAGCTGGCTTTATCAGTGCGGTATGAGGGGTGGGCCAGCGATGGTGTGCAATGGGTATTTACAGTGAGTGCGCGGCCAAATTCATTCCTCCACTAAATCGCGAAGCGCCGATCGGATGCGCGGCCGAAGTGCGTTTACAAACGCGTTTGTCCGCTCCTGAAGCCAGTTCAGGGCCCGTGCCCGGTCTTCTGGATTCTCCAGGTCCTGCACGGGTGTAGTCCTGAGCAATGATTGGCCTGTCGCCCGCAAAATCGATCGTCACCCCTGGACCCAATTCCGCAGCCAACTCCTCTGCCTGAGGGGCCAGGGCCTTCGACGCGCGCTCGCCCACAGAGTTACGGTTGGAAGATAGGTCCAGACCGACGCGGTTGGCGCGCATATCACGGTAGACCGTCAACCAACTCGAACCACCGGGCGCTCCGAACTTGAAGACGATATGGCCGCCAAGGGCAGGTGGCGGCCGCATCTGATCCGGATCGTCGAGATGGAGTCCCGACAGGAAATCTTGCCAGAAGCTCTGCCTGATGGCGTTGCGCCGCTCCCGCCCGGCTCTTCTTTCCGATGTCTCGACGGGACCAGAGGATTCCTCTTCTTCGTCCTCAGACAGAGCGAGGCCATCCGGCAGGGCGATAACGCTCCTCACAATTGTCTGCGTCTTCGCGAGAACACGCGCCACGACGATCCGAGTCCCGTCTGCCAGCTCGTAGATCGGCATTTCGACGAGGCCCAACGTAAAATGAAGGCCGGAATGGCCTTGTAGATACTCCGCGATCGTCTCTACCCCGACGCGAATACCATCACCTACAATCAGGAGCAGGAACCGTCCTCGCCTCAGGTTCAGTGTCAGCGCATCATTGAAGCTGATCTCGTCCACATCGTTTCCTGCTGCCCGCACCAGATCGAGGAGGACATTTCCTTCTCTGCCTACTCTTCGGCTGGTCTCGCGTTGCAGGTCGGATGAGGTCCACAGCGCTAGTTCCTTCGCATAGTCGAGAATCTGCCCAACTACCTCCCGCCTGCCTTCTGGGTTGCGCCAAAGCTTGCACTCAGCGAGCACTGGCAGGCCTGTAGGCGTGACCATGAAGTTGTCGATTGGACCAGCCGGCGTCGAAAGCTCTCGGCAAATGGGTACCGGATTAGCGAATAACGGATCGATCTCGGCGATGGGCAGGCAGGATGGAAAGCGATGAATGAGGTCCTGGATCGCCGCCTCGGTCACGCCATGTCCCCCTCGGCCAAGCTCGAGGAGCCTTGCAGTCACTACCGAAGCTCCATCGCCGGAGATAACCAGAGGCGTTGAATGCTGCCTCGCCATGCGTCATTCCTCCTGTTTAGGGTGCGGCTGAACCGCATTTGCCCGGCGGTCCGATTGCCTCGCTTTGCAACAATTTCTTCTCCAAGCACCGCTTAGCCTCGCGGATTGAGTAGTTCGGTCGCGACAGCGCCGATCTCTTTCCCTATGTTCGCGCGCGCCTTGGCCCACAGCCTTCTCAAGAGTGGTTCAGGGACCATACCGTCGAACCTCGCTGTCTCGAGGTTCTCGACGAACTCCGAAATGGACTGAATATCCGGTGGGCGTTCAGCTACTTGACGAAGGACCGCCTCGGCTTCTGAAGGCGTAGTCTCCAGAACTGTCACGCCGACGTCGTGCACCGCGCATTCAAGGCCCGCCGAAACCAACGTGAAGGCGAGAACTGCATTGGCTTCGGTACCTCTCCAGGTCAGGATGTGCGTATCCTTCCCCGCCGGCAGGAATCTGGTCCGCTGCAGCCCGAGCTCCAGATAGGCTTCCCTCCCCTGCCCCAGGAAGTCGGCGGCGGCCATGTCGAGATAGGCTGGAACGTCGTCACCTTCCAGGACCGCTCGCATCTCGGACGAAAGCCTGTCGTGTACAGGTTCGCTCATCACGTTGTCGAACTGAGGAATCTTTCCGGACCGATGCCGCTCGACCTCGAGCACCTTGCTGCGGTCGTCCACCGATGCGATGCGCCAGCGCTGCCCGGCGAACGCGATTACCACTCCAACGGCGACCGGGTTCGAGATCGGGATGGCGCCAAGCGTCCGCCCGCCGCAGACGATCCGCCACTCCTCGTCCGTCGAAAACACGGCGTAGAAGTCGCGGCCAGCCGTAAGCCGCTCCCCGATTTCGCCGAGCATGACCGTACCATCCGGCGCCTGCTCCAGCAGCCGGTTGTCTGCCGAAGCCATGCCGCGCAGCAGCTCGATGTAATCGTCCTTTCCCAACACGGAAAGCGGGCCAGCCGAGCATATCGTCTCGAAAAGACGATCAGCGCGTAGTCCGCCCTCCTGAGCGATCAAGGAAACAGTCTGGTGAAGCGCGACGGTCGCAACGGCGTCGACGATGGATGGTGGTTCCACGAACTTGGCGACGAGCAGGCGCACCGCGGCAACGGCACGCACCGTCTCCAGTCTCAGGTGGTCGAGTGGGTCGGAATCCTGTCCAAGATTTCGTTCTCGCACATACACGCGAAGGATTGCAGGAACGCCGCGCCGCCGGCCACTGCGCCCCAGACGTTGGCGAAGCGACGCGAGCGACCGCGGCGCCCCAACCTGGGCCACGGACTTGATGGATCCGATATCGATGCCGAGTTCCAGCGTCGTCGTCGCGACCTCTGTCGTGGGTAGGTTGGACTGCTTCAGCCTGTCTTCGAGCTCCTCCCGCAATTCCTTCGAGAGGCTGCCATGATGGGGAAAGAACTCGTTCGGAACACCGCCATTTTCGGATCGCGTCCGCAGCCTGTCTGCCAGGGCCTCCACGCGCCTGCGCGACCCGGCGAATACAAGGTTGTTCGCTCCGCGAAGCGTCGCGAACATATGGTCGGCGATGAGGTCGAGCGCGACTGGCTTCACCATTTCGTCGAAGACGACGAACAGCCCGGCGTATCCTGCAAGCTTCACGAACGCTGCCAGCAGCTTGAGGGAATCATAGAGGTTGTCGTCATCGATGATGTTTCGGACGCCAAGCGCCTGGCGCGCCTCCGTCTTCGTGGAGTATTCCCCGCGCAGCCACCGGAGGGCCGAGGCCTTGAGAACCTCGTCGCCCTCTTCGCTTCCTTTCCAGTACGCCTTCAGGACCGTCGCGTAGTCATAGCCGCCGACGTGTTCCTGCAGGTGCGCGAGACGCTGGTCGATGATGCTCTCGACCGGCACGCCCGCTTGTCCCGCCTCCTGGATGCAGTCCGTCACGAAGCGCTCGACCACGCTCGGCAGTGCGCCGCCGTCGGGCCGGGTCCGCGTCGCCATGTTCCGGACGGCTTCGGCATAGAGTCCCCTCGCCTGGCCTGCCGTCGCATGAATCCTGCGGTCGGGCGCAAGGTCGGCGTGGATCGTGACGCATTTGCGCTCGAGTGCGACCAGGCGCACGAGGTTCAGGAAGAAGGTCTTGCCGGCACCGTATTCGCCGATCACGAAACGGATCGCCGCGCCACCGTCGCAGATGCGGTCGATATCCCGGACCAACGCTCCCACCTCGGCGGCACGGCCGACCTGCACATGACGAAGTCCCGTCTTGGGGACGACTCCGGCGGCGAGCGCCTGCAGAATGGCGTCGCGATCGCGCGTCTTGATAGTCGTCACGGTCGTCATGCTTCCACCCTCGCTTGCTGCAGCTTGTCCCTGAGATGCTCGCCGACTGAAACGCGCTCGTCGCTATCGACTATAGGTTCGTCGAACCTGTCGAAACCCCATTCGTTTATCGTTTCGATCGCTCCGTCGGGCAACAGCCGAAGCTTCCGTGCCTCGTCTTCGAACTCTTGCCGGTCAAGTTCGCCGCTCTCGGCCAGAAGGCTCAGCAATTTGGCGTGAGCGCCATCGAGACCGGCGAACTTCCCTTCCGCAGCTACAGGTTCCCTGATTTGAGGGGGAGAGGCTGGCGGCTCCTCTTCGATGAAGATGCCCGCGAGAAGCTCCGACACGGCCGTGGTCTCCGATTTGATCCGCTCCAGGCGACCGCGATCTATCCTGACACCGCCCGAGGGAGGTGCAGGAGGCTGCGCCGGGATCGGAATGCCGATCGCACGCGTCTCCGGAGCGACGGCGACGGGCTCGTCCAGCGCGACCGACCCGCGATGGAGGGCGGAATACAGATCCTCCACCGGGTAGCCGAGCGCCTTGTACAGCCGCTCGAGGAACTTCACCTCGTCAGGGGCCGCGTGGCCATCCGCCAGGACGGCCGACGTGGCCGATCGGACGGCGCTGGCGCGGGCATCCGCACCGATGCTGCCCAATTTCTTGATGGCGGATTGCTGCGCCGCCGGGTCCCTGAGAAGCGTGCTGGCGTACGCCATCAGCCTGCCGCGCTCGACGCCTCCCACGCCTGGAAACGAACGGATGTCCGCCTTGATCGATTCGAATTCGCTGGGCTCGACCTTTCCATCGGAAACGGCCGCCAGTGCCGCCACCTCTACCATCGCCCTGGCGGCAGCATAGGCGGAGAACTCGCCGTCCACGGGAGCCCCTTCCTTCGCCTTGAACAGCAGAATGTAGCCGTCGGCTTCCAAGCCGCGCGAGCCGTACCTGCGGTCCGGCTCGAAGCCAACATCCAGCTTGTCCATCAAGGCGCCGATCTGGTTGCATAGGACTGCGCCGAGTTTTCCCTTGGGCGGGATTTCCATTCCCAGGGCTTGCGCCAGCCGCGTCACCTTGACCCCGGCGATCCTGTGATCGCCAAAAAGATCGTCAACGCGCTTGAGCGCTGCGGCTCCGGTCCTCGAGCCGGACATCAGAATCTCCTTGGGCAAGAGGAAAGCGGCCTCAACGGTATCCTTGGCCTCAGGTTTCTTTCCAAGAAGACGGCTGTAAGCGGCAAGCTCGTCTGTACACGCGTTGAGAAGGTCTCTCAGTCCATCGATTGGCGCGGAAAGGGCAGCGACGTCGGGAAGCGGTCCGAGCTCGCTATCCGACAGGTCCACCCTGCCCCCGAAGCCTCCGCTCGCCGCCCGGTATTCGACTTTGATCTTCGTCCTCGGCGAATTGACCTTCAGCCCGTCCGGATACCGCGACGCGAACCGCACATGCCAGAGTTCGGCGAGTTCCTCGAAGCATCTAGCTGCAGGCTTACGGAGCTGCGTGTCCGGAAGGGACAATACCCACAGAAGCGCATCAGTGCTGTCGAAAGGAAGCTTGGAACCTAGCTTTCGTCCGAGATGCAGCCTTACGGACAACGGCATCTCGTAGCCGCTCCTCAAATCTGGCGAGAGTGCCGGCCGGGAGATATCCGGGTTCGCCATCAAATCCGCCACGTCCAGGAACTTCGAAACGTAGCCCTTGAAGGAGTAGTTCTCGCCATGGAGCGCAAGAAGGCGCCGGACCTCCGCTGCCATCGCCGGCGCCTCGTTCCTGGCCTCGTCGACGAAGAGACGACGTTCGAGGCCATAGAAGAATATGAAGACGTAGCCTATGCCGATCGAAGGATCGTTCCTGCTTCCTGCAAGCCATTCGAGATACGTCCGGCGCGCCCCGGGGGAGATCGATTGGTATGATGGCCAGTAGGGCAACGTCCTGCCTTCGGGATCACCTCTTACGGAGCCGACGTGGCATGTTGGATCAACCAGGCAGTTCTCGGCACCGGATTTTCCGGCGAAGGACGCGCCGAGATAGAACATGCCCGAGTTGATTGAGACTCCCGCCACCCGAACGCTTTCTCCGGAAGCTATCCATTTTGCCGGAGCCTTCGACTGACGACCGCTATCGCCTGCGAGCATGCTGGGCGTGACCGGGCGCCGCTCCCACTGATTGCTTCCTTCGGTGAAACGCCCGCCAGGATGAGATCGCGGGTCCTGCCAAGGCTGCTGCGGCGACGCAATCCGTTCGCTCGTCGGCGCAGACCGGTCCTGCACAGATCGGTGTGAGCGCTGCGGCGCCTCTTCTGCGAGACTTTGCTTGCGTCCTAGATAGATCAGCCACGCAACCAACGCCGCGCCGATCAGGAACCATTCCATAGTCGTCCCCCCGGACCCTCAGGATATTCCGTTGACATCATGGCATGGTCTGCGGGTATCGGACAATCTTCGAACAAAGATTGCCGCCCACAGCAAACAACTTCGATGACGAAGAGCACCTTCCTTGGTCATCGCCGCTAAAGAGAGCCGGACAATAGGGTTGCGTGGCGGCCATGCGAGCACCACTCATCCCATTATCTTGCGGCGCCGGGTGCCGCTAGACGGCGAAAGTTCTCCCGCAGAGTTTATTAACGGCAGCGAATGGAAATAGGCTGCGGCAGCAGAAATGGGGGGACACTGGTATGCAGGTAGTTGCGGGCGAACTGCGCCTTAGTGCGAGCGACTTGGTAGGGCATCTAAGTTGCCATCATCTGAGCGTTCTTGACCGAGCTGTCGCACAGGGACAGCTCGTAAAGCCAATCTACTGGGACCCGCAGCTGGAGGTCCTCCGGGAGCGCGGAGCCGTGCATGAACGGAACTTCGTGCAGCATTTGACCGACAGCGGATTGGAGACAACGCGGATCGACGGCGTCGATATCTCTGACACGGCCGTTGCAGCGACCCTCCAGTCGATGGCATCCGGCACCGAGGTCATCGTGCAAGGCGCATTGCGTCATGGCCGCTGGGGCGGCCGGGCCGACGTCCTGCGGCGTGTCGAGAAGCCAAGCAATCTCGGCGCCTGGTCGTATGAGGCGCTCGATACGAAGCTCGCACGGGAGACGAAGGCCGGAACGGTGCTTCAGCTCTGCCTCTATTCGGACCTGCTGGATCACGCGCAAGGCCTTGCGCCGGATCATATGCATGTAGTCGCCCCTTGGTCCGACTTCATGCCGCAGACGTTCCGCTTCGCCGACTACGCAGCCTACTATCGGCAGGTGAAGCGTCGCTTCGAGCAGTCGCTGGAGCAAGAGAATGCTCCGGCCACGTATCCCGACCCGACCCCGCACTGCGACGTTTGCCGCTGGCATGACACTTGCGATCGCAAGAGGCGGGAGGACGACCACCCCTGCCTGATTGCCGGCGTGACGAAAGTCCAGATCAACGAATTCGCGCAGCACGGCGCCTCGACGATGGCTGGCATCGCAGCGCTCGCCCTTCCCTTTCCCTGGCGTCCTGAACGCGGGTCGGTCGGCTCGTATGGTCGTGTGCGGGAACAGGCGCGCATACAGGTCGAGGCGCGGGAAACCGGGGCGCGAAGATTCGAGATGCTTGAGATCGAACCCGGGTTCGGGCTCGCACGTCTGCCTGAACCTTCCGCCGGCGACATCTTCCTGGACCTCGAAGGAGATCCATTCGTGGGAGAGCACGGCCTCGAATACCTCTTTGGCTACCTGTTCAACGACGGTCAGGGCCAAAGCGTTTACCGCGGCGAATGGGCGTTAAGCCGCGCCGAAGAAAGGCAAGCGTTCGAGCGGTTCGTCGATTTCGTCATGGCGCGCTGGGAGACGTATCCGGACCTGCACATCTACCATTACGCGCCCTATGAGCAGGCAGCCCTCGAGCGCTTGATGGGAAAGTACGGCACGCGAGAAGACGAAATCGACCGGATGCTGCGCGCGGAGCTCTTCGTCGACCTCTATTCAGTCGTTCGGCATGCCGTTCGTGCCAGCGTCGAGAGTTACTCCATCAAGCGTCTCGAACCTTTCTATGGCTTCGCAAGGCAGGTGTCGCTGCCGGACGCGAACAGCGCGCTCACGAACTTCCAGGCCAATCTCGAGCTCGGCGACGTCGCATCCGTCAGCGAAGCGACCCTCGAGACAGTGCGCGGCTACAATGAAGACGACTGCCTCTCGACGGCCGCCCTCCGCTCATGGCTCGAGGATCGGCGGGCAGAATTCATCGCCGCCGGCGTGGATGTCCCACGGCCCGCAGGCGGTGATGATGGTGCCCCGAACGAGAACGTCGCTGCCTGGCTTGCGCGCATCGCTCCCGTTATCGAGCAGCTTCTGCAAGGCATCCCCGACGATCCTGCCGATCGCTCGGAAGAGCAGCAGGCGCGTTGGTTGCTGGCCAATCTGCTGGATTGGCATCGGCGGGAACTCAAGGCTGCATGGTGGGAGCTCTTTCGCCTTGCTGCGGTGTCCGCCGAAGAGTTGCTCGACGAGCGGGCGGGGCTGTCAGGCCTTACATTCGTCGGGGAAGCCGGCGGAACGGCTCGCGCGCCCATCCATCGCTACAGTTACCCAAAGCAGGAGACCTCACTTCGCGGCGGCGAAGACCTCCGCAATTGCGGCGGCGACAAGTTCGGAAAGGTTGAAGCTATTTCGCTTGAAGAACGGACCGTCGATATCAAGAAGCGCCAGGACACCGCCACCGTTCATCCTGAAGCAGTTTTCGCGCATAAAGTCGTCGGCGCCGAGGTCATTGCGGAGGCTCTCCTCCGCATCGGAGAACATGTCGTGGCGAACGGAGTTGAAGGCCCCGGCCCGTACCAGGCGGCGCGAGATTTGCTGTTAAGGCGCCCGCCTCCCATCGGTGACCACTCTGTGAGGGAGGCAGGAGAGAGCACGCTTGATGCCGCGTTACGACTGGCGGAGCATCTCGGCGAAGGCGTCCTCCCCGTGCAGGGACCGCCGGGCGCTGGGAAGACCTTTACAGCAGCGCGAATGATCTGCGCCCTCGTCCGACAGGGCAAGACAGTCGGGATCACCGCGAACAGCCACAAGGTCATCCGGAACCTCATCGACAAGGTCATTGAGGAAGCGGACAGTCTCGGCGTCGATCTCCAGTGCTGTCACAAGGCCGATGAAGAAGACGAACAACAGCATCGGCTGACGTTTGCCCGCCGGAGTGAAGACCTAATCGCGGCCATGGGCCACGACGTGAACGTTGGCGGTGGGACGGCCTGGCTCTGGTCTCGTCCCGACGCATTTGAAGGGGTCGATGTGATCTTCGTCGACGAGGCGGCACAGATGGCCCTCCCCAACGTGCTCGCCGTCTCGCAGGCAGCGAAGACGCTTGTCCTCGTGGGTGATCCTCAGCAGCTCGACCAGCCGATCCAGGGCAGCCACCCTGACGGGTGCGACGTATCCGCCCTCCACCACATCCTCGATGGCGCCCAAACCATCCCGCCAGATCGCGGCCTGTTCCTCGACGAAACATGGCGGCTTCACCCCGACATCTGCGGTTTCACGTCCGAGCTCTTCTACGCAGGGGAACTCCATCCGCGCGAAGGGCTAGGGAGCCAGTTAATCGGTGGCGAGACACCCATGTCCGGCGCCGGCCTCCGATGGATGCCCGTTGCGCACAATGGCAACCAGAGCAATTCGCCGGAAGAAGCTGAGGCGATCGCGGACCTGGTGAACGAAGTCATTGCGGCGGGCGTTAGCTGGACGGATCGCGAAGGGGCCAGTCGCCCGTTGACTCTCGATGACATCCTCATAATCGCGCCTTTCAATGCGCAGGTTTTTGAGATCCAGAAGCGCCTGCCAGGTGCCCGGGTCGGTACGGTGGACAAGTTTCAGGGGCAGGAGGCGCCGATCGCCATTTATTCCACCGCGACCTCAAGTCCCGCCGACGCGCCGCGCGGCATGGAGTTCCTGTACAGTCTCAACCGTTTGAATGTGGCAACGTCCCGGGCGAAATGCGTATGCGTTCTGGTGTCGTCGCCTATGCTTTTCCAAGCCGAGTGCCGAACACCTCGCCAGATGCAGCTTGCCAATGCGCTTTGCCGCTACCTAGAGCTCGCAAGGCCAATTTGACCTCGTCGCAACTAGGCGGGAGAGATTGCATGGGCATTATTAGCGTCGGTACATATGGCTGAGGCTCGGACCAGCACCTAGTGACTGAGCAGAATAGCGGTATGGTTGTAAATCTACGCCGCGACGGACGCTAGACTGTCACGCCAGCCGACAAGGTGGGCCCGATGGGACTGGAGATGTGCCAAATCGCCAGGGCCTGCGAGGGCAATCATGGAGTCAGCGAGTTCTATCGCCGCCGGCAGCGTCAGCCACGGGCAAGGCGCCTCAAGGCCAAGTACCCGATTACGATGGCGGACTGCGTGAAAGGCTCGCCGCTCGGTGCTCAGTGCACCGGGACTTTCCAAGTAAATCAATTCTTCGCCAAGAAAACAAAGCCGTCCGTCCTGAAGCGCGGATAGGATTGCGTAGCGTTTCTCCCACGGAGCAGCGTGGAACTGCTCCAGTACGGCGACATCATTATCGGCCGTAAAGGCGTCGAATATCTGCTGCTCGACATGGGGCGATGGCGGGTAGATCGGCAGAGACGCATCTCTCGCAGCCACCAGCCTGGCGGTCAGACCGGGATCATCGCGCAGGCGTCGCACTCTGAGCTCCAACTCCGCATCATCTAGTGCCCGCGCCTCGGTGCCCGCTGGTGCGTCTTCAACAGCGAACAGGACCGGGCAGCCATTCACCTTGAGCTTCTTTACCGGGCGCGGGAGGGTGGCAAGCCGCTCGACAAGCTCTTCGTCCGAGAGCGCGGCAAACTCTGCAGGATCGAACTGGAGATCAAAGGCGTAATGAATATTCCTGTCGCGAACTGATATCCCGATCCGGGTCACGAGCCACGTGTAGGCCTTGCCCTTGTAGAACTCCGCCAGCCCGAAAATCTGTTCGTCGTGTATATGCTGAAGAACTGCCGATTTCTGCGCGAAGCGCATAAAGTCGTTCCAGACTGCGGGCGCCTCGTTCATGAGAATGCGCGCGACATGCAGGGTCGCGTCAAGATCTGCACGGGCATTGTGAGCGTTGAGATTGTTGTATCCGTTGGCACGGGCGAGGTCGCCAAGCTTGAACACAGGCGCTCCGTAGTCACCGGTATTGAGCCGTAGAGCACCCGGCGCAAGGAGGTGGGCAGCGCGCGCGAGCTTCAGAAGATCGGTTCGCGAATTGCCGTCCATCACCGTCAGGTAGGGGCGATGCAGCGTCTTGTAGAAGGCGGCGCGCAGGATATTTTCATCCAGCCCGAGATTGTTGAAACCCATGAACATCGATCTGCCCCAGCCGCGAAGCCGGGAGTTGATCGACTGCATCATCTGGTAGTGCGACGGCAGTGACGGGTCGGTCAGGTGGGAGGGCTTGAGGCCGTTGACCTTCATGGCCTCCGGACTTGGCACGACGTGAGGTAATAGCCGGCTCTGGAGCTGGAACTCGTCGACGATATGCAGATCATGGTCGGTCTTGATCGCGGCGAACTGCAATATCTGATCGAACTGCCAGTTCGTCCCGGTCGTCTCGGTGTCGTAGAATACGAAGGCCATGAGACCTCAATTCGTCGCTGACAAACTCTTCAGTCGGTATTCCATCATCGATTTGCTGACGCGGAACTTTCGCGCCAGCTCGTCCAGCGGGCTCTCGTCGTCTATGTCCGCCGAGGCGAGGCGACCATCGAGGGTCTTTTGCAGTAACGTATGCGGAACCAGGAGTGCCGCGGCGAAACGGTTGGCCTGGATTTCGATCGGCTGCGTGCCGAGCGAGGACCGGTGATCGCGGTTGAACACCAGCAGCGGCACTTCATATTCCTTGTCGACGTGAACCTCGCTGGACAACAGTTCGCGGTGCAGTTCGAGATGCCCGCACTCATGGGCGATTGTGAACCGCTGCCGATTGACATGGTGGAGTGCGTTGACCCCGATGATCGGCGTCCCATCCTTGATGTAGATCATCCCTGAAAGCTCGTCATCGAGCGGCGAGTATCGGACAAGGGCGCCGAGGCCCTTGGCTATCTTGTCGACGGGTATGGGCGCTGTATCTCCCAGTTTGAATCTTTCGAGAACGGCCGCCGCCGCTTTTTCTGGCTGGTCAGCGCTTGTTCTGCTTGGCACCTGTCTCTCCCTCTGCTGGCACTATTGGCTTGTCCGCGAGCATCTGCGCGAGTTGTGCGCGCTGGCTCGCGCTGAGCTGCTGCGAGAACTTCATGTCGTTCTGCCCAACCACCGGCCTTGCGGGCCTCGGCAGAAGGTCGGGCGGCTCCAAGCCAAGCGCCGAGGCGAAGGCGAAGAGTTGATGCACCAGCAGCTTCTGCCTGCCGCTCTCGATGTTTGCCAATGATGTTCTTGAGAGTCCGACGAGCGGCGCAAGCTTTTCCTGCGTCAGATTCTGCTTTTTGCGGCGCTGGCGGATCAGGCCGCCGATCTCTCGATATACCCAATCGTGGTTCATGACTTGTTCTAAATGCAAACCGACAAAATGTCAACGTCACCAACATTGTTTGCATAACAGACATTATAAATGTTTGTATTTGACGCATTTTGGAATCGACGCTATGGTTGTCGCCGTGGGGATGGCCCTGCGACGAATCCAAGGAGAGCAAAATGGCTTTCGATATTTTTGTTCATGCGCACGGACGCGATCCCGTGGTGGCCTCCGTCGAAGACACGGATAAGCTAGCTGACGTGCTGGAGCGGCTGGGGCTTGGCGACAAGGAGTCTGCCGATGCGCCGGTATTTGTCGGCGAGAGCGAAGATGTCCTGAAGGATATCGAAGCGGAGGATGCCGAGGACACGGTCGAGGCCATCGACAAGAAGAAGTCGATCGGCGAACTCGGCCTTACCAAGCACCGCCATGTTCATTTGGCGCGCTGCACGCGCGTGAAAGTGGAGGTGAATTACGGCGCGAAGACTAAGCACCGCAAGGTTGCCCCCTCCACGACGGTGAATACGCTGACGAACTGGGCGCGCAAGGCGTTCAAGCTCGATCCGGCTTCGGCTGCCGAGTACGTGCTGCAGATCACCGGCACCACGACGCAGCCCCGTGGCGATACCCATATCGGCGAACTGACGACTGCACCGGTTTGCGCGGTGTCGTTTGACCTCATCAAGGAAGTGACGCCTCAGGGCTGAGGTCGAGATGACGCCGGATCAGAAGCTGTTCAACATTGATCTTAAGGACGCCGGGTTTCGTACCGGCGTCCTCGCCGGGCGCTGGGGCATTGCCGAGGAAGAGGTTCTGCCGGAGGGGATGACATGGCCGCGTGCCTGTTTCTGGCTTCAGGCGGCTGAACGTCCGGGCGCACCGACACGCTACCACATCATGATCGACGTTGCCGGATACCGGGCGGTTTCTCCAACCGGGTCTTTCTGGGACCCGGTAGCAAAAACCATGCTGCCGAAAGGCATGTTCCCCAAGGGGCGGCCAGGATCGCGGTTCGCCCAGGTTTATCGGACCGACTGGGAGCCCGGCCTGTGCAAGGCCTTTTACCACCCTTACGACCGCTTCACCCTGAGCTCGCACGGCGACTGGACCACCACCATACCGCACCTCGCATGGAAGGACCGGAACACGATCACTGACTATCTCGACGAATTTCAGACGCTGCTGGTGGGGGAAGACTATATCGGCCAGTAACGCAGGCGCGAGACGCATCAATATCAGCGTGTGGACCTGGATGTGGCTGGTACTCGGGCTGCGCAGTCGCGGCCAAGGCCGTCGTGAAAGCGGAGCGTTTCTGTTAGGCAAATGGAATGGTTCAACCGGCAGGGTGAAGCGGGTCGTGTTCTATGACGACCTCGACCCGAACGCCTACCAGCACGGGATCATCACGTTTCACGGCCACGGCCTTGCCGCGTTGTGGGCAATCTGCCGGAACACCGGCCTCGAAGTTCTCGCCGACTGCCACACCCACGGCAACCAGAACACGGGGCAGAGCGTGACTGACCAGCGCAACCCAATGATCCCCGAAGTCGGTCATGTCGCACTCATCTTTCCGCACTTCGCGCACATGGCTCCTTGGACGGCGCGGGGAGTCGGTGTGCATCAGTACCTCGGCAGCTTCCGGTGGTGCCGTCACGACAAGGACGGACTGTCGGATCGCATCCGTCTTTTGCTTTGGTAGGAGGCCAGCAATGGCACAGGGCATCTCGCGCATCTCCAAGTTGCTGGTCGACCGCAATGGCGACGATCCCGAAAACGTGCTTGCGCGTCGGCGTGGGTTCACCGTCACTCTTCGTCTCGGCGAAGACGTCGCCGGTTCACGCTCGCTGCAGTTGGCAGCACTGACAGCCGCCCGCCTCGCCGTGCGTTGCTTTCCGGGCGCAGTGCGCATCGAGGCCCCACAGAAGGTGTTGGATGCCGTGGCCGTCGTCGGCGTGGTTGGAAAGCCCCCGTTGCGCGAGGCGCTGAATGCCGAGGTCGGCAAGAACGGCTGGAAAGCCGGAAGCACCGGGCACGTCCTCCTCATTGGCGATGCCATGCATGACGGATTGGCGACCCGCATCACGTTCGATGGCTGGGCCGCTGCTGCTGGACCGGCATCGTTGTTGAGCCGGTATGCGGAGCGGGAACACTGCTCCCTTGCGCCAGTCCTTGCAGCAGCGCTGTCGGTATCGGAAGTGTTTCTCGCTTTCGCCCGCCTTGATCTGCAAGCCGGGCGGCGGGTCATCGGGATGTCGCTGTGGCGACCGGACCTTTCGCCTACTGACCCGGACGCCGTCGGGCCCGGTGTCACTTTTCTGCCGAGGAAGGCATGGCTTCTGGGCCTCGGGCATCTTGGCAACGCATATCTGTGGGCCATCTCAACGCTGCCCTACGCGCGACCGCAGGATCTCCTGCTGTATCTGCTCGATTTTGATAAAGTCGAACTCGCGAACACGGAGACGGGCGTCCTCTTCCGTCGTCGACACATCGGTCAACTGAAGACGCGCGTATGCGCAGGCTGGCTCGAGGACATGGGCATCGAGACGCGCTTGATCGAGCGCCATGTCGATGAGCATCTTCGCAGGCGCGACGATGAGCCCGCGCTCGCGTTCAGCGGATTCGACAACAACGAGGCGCGCCATCAGTTGGTCGGCGCAGGGTTCGGCCGCGTGGTGGATAGCGGGCTTGGCGGGACTGCGACCAATTTCGACTCAATTAGCCTGCGAACCTGGCCGAACGCCCGCCGCCCAGACGATATTTGGCCGTTGGTCTCGGGCGCGGAACAGCAAGCAATCAATGCGGCGATTGAGAAGGCGGCAGAAGCCAACCCCGGGTACCGCCGCCTAAAGCGCCAGGCCTGCGGCCTGATCCAGCACGCGGGAAAGTCGGTGGCGGTGCCGTTCGTAGGGATGACTGCAGCAACGATGGTTTTGGCCGATGCCCTCAGGGTGCTGCACGATGGAGGCAGGATCGAGAACCTCAAAGTGCGGCTGGGGGCGATTGCCAGTGGTATTGACGTGACCTGGTCGCAGTACAACGGCGACGACCTTGCCGCCGTCGCCTACACCGACGCCAGGTCCATCTGACGCGACCTCGGTCCACGTGATTGAAATACCTTGCTCTCGGGTCCGCGTCGGCGTTGCGCGATAGGTGAGAACCCCCTAATGCGGCCCCGCCGCCAGAGCAGGCCAGCAGCTTTCGGGACAATGGCAGTGAGGCGCGAACGGATAGCCTGCGGCGCAGAGCTGCCGCTAGGCAACCGATACGACGATGAGGAAGGACAAGCCGTGCGTTATAAAGCGTAAGCCTCTGTTCGCTTACGTTGCATTTTGCATGTGGCCGCAACGTGACAACGCTCCGCTCACGGCACAAGCTCCTCAACGATGTCGCCCTCCCCGTTAGCCAATACCGCCGGCCAGCAGCTTTTCTTTCGACAGCAGCCCGGCGTCCTCGAGCGCCTCGAAATCCGGCAGCTGGCGCAACGTGTCGAGCCCGAACTGCGACAGAAAATTCTTGCTCGTCACATAGGTGTAGGGCGCGCCCGGCTGCGGGCTGCGCGGCCCCGAGGCAATGAGGTCCTGCGCGCGCAACACGCCGATCAGGTCGCGCGACACCTCTTTGCCAAAGAAGGACGACAGCTCGCCACGCGTGATCGGCTGGAAATAAGCGATGCACATGAGGACAAGAGCCTCCGACTGCGACAGTTCTTTTGTCCCCTGTCCCGCGGCTGTCCCGAACGCGGCGTGGATGACGTCTCCAAAAACCTTTTTGGTCCGATGCTGCCAGCCGCCGGCGACCGACACCAGTTCGTAGGGGCGGCCGGCGAGCTCGGCGCGAATGTCATCGATGACCAGTTCGAGATTGCAGTCTTTTCCCACCACCCGCGCGAGCACTTCGCGCGGTACCGGCTCGCTGGCCGCAAAGATCACCGCTTCGACGCGGCCCATCCACTCGCGCCAGCGCAATTCCG
Organism: Mesorhizobium sp. WSM4898; assembly: GCF_029625845.1. Lineage (NCBI taxonomy): Bacteria > Pseudomonadati > Pseudomonadota > Alphaproteobacteria > Hyphomicrobiales > Phyllobacteriaceae > Mesorhizobium > Mesorhizobium sp. WSM4898. The sequence continues at coordinate 146,307 of NZ_JARTVQ010000005.1, forward strand.
GCGGCAGGTGCTCAAGCTCAGTGTCCAGCAGCGCCGGCTGCTCGTTCGGCTTTCGGCGGACGGACGCTTGGCTCATCGCTACAGCCCAAACAGCCGGAAGGTGGGACGGCCGGAGAGCTCGCGCACGGCCTCAAGCTGCTGAAGCCGCTCGAACAGCCGCCGCGCCGCAAAGCGCGACAGGTTTTTTGTCACCAGCGATCCGGCGACGGCATCTTCATTCAGGAGCAGAAAAATCACGTCGCCGGCGCCTTTGGCGCGCAGTTTCGGCGCCACCGCCAGGAGTCTTTCGGCGCGGCGCGACAGCTCGGTGGCCAGCCGGCAGGCATCGGCCGCCGCCTGAACCAGGGCGACGCAGACCGCCCGCTCAAAATTCTTTTCGCCCGGTCGGATGCGCTTGCCGCCGCCAGCCTGGGCGCGGAAGGCCGGCGAAAAAGCCTGCGCCATCAGGAGCGGCAGCGGCCGCGGCCAGCGCAGGCTTCGCGCCAGCACTAGGTCGGCGAGCCACCAGGCCAAAAGCTCGGCATCGGGGCGCATGGCGACGACGCGGGCGGCGATCGCCGCGGCGGCGAATGGCGCCGACTGCCGCGAAGCCGCTACTTCTTCGATCTCCGTATAGAGGTCAGCGAGAGCCGCGCCGTCCCAATGGAGGCCAAGCTGGACGACGATCTTTGCAAGCCGATCGGCGCTGGCGACGGGCGGCTGCAGCGCCAGCTGCCGCCAGGCGGCAAAAATGGCGCCGGCGGGACCGGGATCGGCGCCGGCCGGGCAGAGGTGCCAGGCATCGCGCAAGGCGGCCGCGTCCTCGGCGCGGCCGGCGAGCCGCATGCTGGCGGTCGCGCAGTTGAGTGCCAGCCGCTGGCGCCACGCGCCGGCCCACGCTGACTGGGCGCGGGCAAGCATGTCTAGCGAAGCCGAGGCGGCGCCGGCCTGGAAGGCGGCGTCGGCCTCTTGCAACGCGCCGCCGGCGGCGAGTGCCCAGGCGGGAACGGTCGGCGGCGCGGCGGGGCTGGCGGTCGCGGGATCGAGGCGAATCATGCTTTCGAGGGTAAAATGCCGGTGCGCTTTATGCCATGATCTTCGCATCAAAACGCACAGCCTGTCGGCGCGATAAAACGAATGATAATGTTGCCTTATCGCTCGTTTTGGGAAAATGGCCTCTGTGGCTCGTTTTTCACCGGCGGACGGGCTTGTTCAGGCGTCAGATCGACGAGAATTCGCGTTCATTGAGAACGCGCATTTTGTTCATCGCCAAGCATTTTCTGGTGCGGCAGCTATCACATCATGTCGCCAAGGGCAGCCTGCAGCGATGGCGATCGCTTCAGGGTGGCCGCAATCCTGTCCCGCCAGCGCTTGCCGCGCGCCAGAGCGTCCTCAAGAGCCTCGCGCAGGTCGTCCGGCCTGTCCGTAGCCAGCACATCAACCAGGAATTCGGCCTGCAGCCGGTCCTTGATGGATTTTAGGCTGTCTGGCCCGTCGCGGCGACGATCGGCAACGATGAGCTTATGGATTGCGAAGCGTTCCGGCCGCGGAATTTGCACGAGCACGCCGTCGCGATAGGTAACGGCTGCCAGCATTGGCTCTGCCAGGAGATAGTTGAGATGATGTAGCGATTGGGCATGGACGCCGAGCGCCGGTAGTGGACGCAGTCCCTCTTCCTCGGCGAAAGACGGCGTCAGGAACTCGACCAGCGTCTCGCTCCGCGTTTGTTTCCAGCGCCAGGTCTTACCGGGGTCCAGCGTCGGCGCCGGTTCGAACGAGAAATCCTTGAGAACCCGTTCGAGCGGCGCCGACACACTGTCGTCCAGGGCGATCGAGAGTTGCTCGAAGCTGGCGATATCGACGTCGTTCGTTTGGGCAGTCTGGTCAAGGGTGAAGCGGACGCCGAGCTCGCCCTCGTAGAGGCGGAACGCTTGAGTTCCCACGACCGTCCCGCCGAGACGGAAAACTCCGGCGGAAGCGAATGCATGCAGAAGGCTGCCGGTCGCTGCATCGACGCCAAGGAACCGTTCCGCGCGCAGCAGGCGGACCAGTCGAGCGCGATTGCGGCGACGATTATCGCGGTCGTCGCGCAGTGCTTCGATGCGTTGCATCCGAAGGCGAAGTTCTTCGCCATCTTCTCCGATATAGGTCTTCTTGACGTCCGAACCGACGCGGTAGGTGTCGTACCAGTAGACGCGGCCGTTGCGGTCGATCCGCGTCGGCGTTCCGCGAATCTCCGCCGCGACTTCGTCGCGCAGAGACGACAGCAGATCGTGGTAGGCCGAATGAGCGAGCGGTGAATGGCGCGTGATCATGATGCTCAACGAAATACGGTTTTGTTGAGCATACTCCATGTTCAACGAAAATGAAAGCCGTTGAACATCATCACCGCCGCGGCCTGATTTTTCTGATTTAGGGCATATTTCGGCTTCGAGGATGAGACGTTCCAGCTAATCGTCCCTGACATGGTATGTTGCGAATAGCAGTTGAGGATCCGCGCGATTGACCGAACAAGGTGACCTGCCTGATATCGTGGAGATCGTCCACGCCATGGGCCGAGATACCGCTGAAGGGTCAAATGCGCGGTTGACGGCCGCCAGGAATGATCCCTCCCCTGCCCTGCCGGAGCCAAATCCTGTCGACCGACAGCGGTTGCCCGGCCACCTCGAGCACCTCGCCGATCGCGCGCGCGATTATGTCGAGGCGGCGAGTTCGGCCAACACCCGTCGCGCCTACGCCGCCGACTGGAAGCATTTTTGCGCCTGGGCGCGACGGCAGGGCATCGAGGTGCTACCGCCGGATCCACAGATCGTCGGCCTCTACATCACGGCTTGCGCATCCGGCAAAGGAAACGGTGACAAGAAGCCCAATTCCGTGTCGACCATCGAGCGCCGCCTCTCCTCGCTTTCCTGGAATTTTGCCCAGCGCGGCCAGCGGCTGGACAGGAAGGACCGCCACATCGCCACGGTCATGGCCGGGATCCGCAATAGCCATGCCATCCCTCCCCGGCAGAAGGAAGCGATCCTTCCCGAGGATCTGATCGCCATGCTGGAGACACTTGACCACGGAACGCTACGCGGCCTGCGCGACCGCGCCATGCTGCTCATCGGCTTCGCCGGCGGCCTGCGCCGTTCCGAGATCGTCGCGCTCGATGTCGGCCGCGACCAGACCGAGGATGGCCGCGGCTGGGTGGAAATCCTCGACAAAGGTGCATTGGTCAGCCTGCGCGGCAAGACCGGCTGGCGCGAGGTCGAGATCGGCCGCGGCTCGTCCGACACGACCTGTCCGGTCGTGGCGCTAGAGAACTGGCTCAAGATCGCGCGCATCGGCCACGGCCCGCTGTTCCGGCGTGTCACCGCCCAGGGCAAAGCCGTCGGCGCCGAGCGGCTCAATGATCAGGAGGTGGCGCGGCTCGTCAAGCGGACCGCGCTTGCCGCCGGCGTGCGCGGCGACCTGCCGGAAGGCGAGCGCAGAAAGCTCTTTGCCGGCCATTCGCTGCGCGCCGGCCTCGCTTCGTCGGCCGAGGTCGACGAGCGTTATGTGCAAAAACAGCTCGGGCATGCCTCGGCCGAGATGACCCGCAAATATCAGCGCCGCAGGGACCGCTTTAGAGTAAACCTCACGAAGGCGAGCGGGCTCTGACGCCCGGCTCCACAAGTCTGCCTGGATAATTAGAGCGGTATTCCGTGATTGGAGGGGATTATCGGGCCCCGCATGGCCGTCTACGCCCGCAGGCAGAAAACAGAAGGCGCCATTGCCCACGCGAGATCTTTGAGGGGCATTGAGGTTAACATCTGCTCGCACAAACGCGCACTTTGGGCAGCGGGAAGCCTGGGTAGGATAGCAAGAAATCGCGAGCTCGGTTGTACATGTGCAACTCTCTTCCCAGTGGCTAATCGCGAGCCTTTAGTTGTGCACGTGCAACTGACGGATATGGAAGCGGGGAAAGGGCGATGTATCAGGATCGCCGATTTGATTCGCTCGACCAGGCGGCTATTCCCTGGTCGACGCCAACTCAATCCGTGCCGCGTCACAACCGCGAACCGAGCCCCCGAGTTACCGTGTCGGAACTGGTGCAGGCGCGTTCGCATGCATTCGACGCATCGACGCCTGGCGTCGCGGAACACACCAGACCGAGAATGGTACGGATGCCCACTCGCACATTGAAATGCTTCCACGGTTGGCAAATGTCGAAGTTGCACACGTACAACTGAAGACCACCTTACCGCTTCAGGGCCGATGCGGATGCCTCCGAGGAGCCGGCGGCGGTGGCGCAATTCCCGCGATCGACCAGGACAGGTGTTGCACGTACAACCACAGCAAACGATCCGAGTCACGTCATGCTGAGCGCCGGGTAGGTCGCAGCAGCCGAAAACGCACTCGCGGTCTCGACGGGATCTTATCGACGGGGAAGGGCGGCTTGAAGAGCCTTGCAACGCACCCGTATGCCGGTCCCATGAAAACAATACCTGGCCGACATAGTAGTGCGCAGCTTTGATTCTTTACAATTTGCAAGCGGACGGAGACTCGCTCAGCGGCTTTGCCGCGTTAATCTTTCGTTAACCAAAAAGGGTTTGTCGGCCATCAAGAATCAGTCCATCTTGATCAGCGCATTTCAGTCGCCTCTTGGCCAAAATGCGCAGATCAGGAGAGGCCGGTGTTGGACAAGGTCAGCCAAAGCAGTCCCGCGGGCGAAAGCCTCCGCGAACTCATCGCCACGGATGCCGCGGAACTGTCAAGACAGCTGCAGGCGCACCAGGCGAGAATATTCCCGCCGACGTCGCAAAAGGGCATGCGCCTGTTCACGCCGGGCGAGGCGGCTGACTTCATCGGCATCCATGAAGGTTATCTTCGACAGATCGTTTCCGAGGGACATGGTCCGCAACCGCAGCCAAACGGTAGGCGACTATATTCCGTGGAAGATATTGATCGGCTCCGCCAGGTGCTCGACGAGGCGAATTCGAAAGGGCCTGGGAAATACATCAGACATCGCAGGGGAGGGGAGAAGCTTCAGATCCTCTCGGTGATGAATTTCAAGGGCGGCAGCGCCAAGACCACGACGGCTGCCCACCTTGCCCAGTTCCTCTCTCTTCGCGGCTACCGGGTGCTCGCCATCGACCTCGATCCACAGGCCAGCCTGTCGGCCATGTTCGGCCACCAGCCTGAACTCGATGTCGGCGCCAACGAGACCATCTACGGGGCGATCCGCTACGATTCCGAATGCCGCAGCATCCTGGAGATCGTGCGCTCGACCTATACGCCCAACCTGCACCTTATCCCAGGCAATCTCGAACTGATGGAGTTCGAGCACGAGACGCCGAAGGTTTTGTCCAGTCGGCAGCCGGGCACGATGTTCTTCGCTCGCCTGGGTGAATGCCTGGCCGAGGTAGAAAGCGCGTACGACGTCGTCGTCATCGACTGCCCGCCGCAACTCGGCTTCCTGACGCTGTCGGCCCTGTGCGCGGCCACGGCCGTCATCATCACCGTGCATCCCCAGATGCTTGACGTCATGTCGATGTCCCAGTTCCTGCTCATGACCTCGGACTTGCTCTCGGTCGTGGAAAACGCCGGCGGCAACACCGACTATGACTGGATGCGTTACCTGGTCACGCGGTTCGAGCCGAACGATGGTCCGCAAAGCCAGATGGCCGGGTTCATGCGCTCGATCTTTGGCAATCGGGTCCTTGAAAACGCCATGCTCAAGTCCACCGCGATCTCCGACGCCGGGTTGACCAAGCAGACCCTCTACGAGGTCGAGCGCGGGCAGTTCACGCGCGGAACATACGATCGAGCGCTTGAGAGCCTGACCCTTGTCAACGGCGAGATCGAGGAACTGATCCGCAAGACCTGGGGGCGTAAGTAGCGATGGCCCGCAAGAACCTCTTCGAAGTCTCCGAACCCACTGGTGAGCAAACGCCTCCGGATGCCGCCAGGACGGCTTTGGTGCGGCCTCTAATGGGGTTGGACCGACCGCTCCAGCCGGGCCGGCCGGTCGGCGCCATCTCGCAATCGCTAGAGAACATCAATTCACGCGCTCAGCGGGCCGAGGAGATCGAACGCAAGCTCTCGGAAGGGCAGGCGGTCGTCGAGCTCGATCCCAGCGTCATAGATCAATCCATAGTGGTCGATCGTCTGGGCGTGAGCGACGAAAGACGAGTGGCTCTCGTCGACCAGATCCGCGAGCACGGACAGCAGGTACCTATCCTGGTGCGCCCGCATCCTGAGAAGGGTGGGCACTACCAGGTTGCCTACGGCCATCGCAGACTGGCCGCGGTCAGGCAACTCGGCCGCCTGGTCCGCGCTGTCGTCAGGGACCTGACGGACGAGCAGCTCGTCGTTAGCCAGGGGCAGGAAAACAACAGTCGCAGCGACCTCTCCTACATCGAGCGCTGCTATTTCGCGGCGAAGCTTGAGGCCAAGGGCTTTTCGCGAGACATCATCATGGCCTCACTTGGCGTCGACAAGGCGGCGCTGTCGAGAATGATTGCGTTGGTTGCGCGACTGCCAGCCGAGATCATTGAGGCGATCGGCACCGCGGAATCTGTTGGACGCCAGAAATGGGCCGAGCTTGCCGAACTGCTGGAGGAAAAGGGCAAGCGGACCAAGGCGCTGAAGGCTATCCAGGAGCCGGAATTCGCTGCGCGTACCAGCGATGAGCGCTTTCAGGCCATATACGACCTCGTCAAGACCGCGGCAAAGAAGCCGGACCGGACGGTGTGGACCGCCGCCAACGGATCTCGGCTGGTCACAATCAACGAAAGCGAAGCGAAGATGACCTTCGCCTTCGACAAGCGCATCGAACCGGAATTTGCCAGCTTCGTGCGGGAGCGCCTGCAAGCGCTCTATGACGAGTTCCGCCAGAAGATAACGGACTAAGGAGCACTGAACCGCAAAAGAAAAAGGCCCCCAGACGTCGCCGTCGTGGAAGCCTCTCTCATGATCTAAGCAGTCTGAGAATCGCAAATCCACGAATCACTGTCAAGAGTCCAGGCGCCGAATTGGCGAGTTGATTTCTTTTGCCTAGCGATAGGTGGAAGGAAAATGGGGACGCATACCGTAACGACGCCCTTTGGGCGGCGGCCGATGACGCTTGGCTTGCTTGCAAGCCAAGTCACGGCCAGTCAGATCGACCAGGAAGCACGTGCTTCGAAATGGGAGGTCTTTCGGGATATCCGAGAGGCAAAGCAGGCGCTGGGCGCGACCGATCGCGCGCTGGCGATCCTCAATGCGCTGCTATCTTTTCATCGCGCGGACGAACTCTCGGCCGAGGGCAGTCTGATCGTATTTCCCTCCAATGAGCAGCTCATCCGTCGTGCCAACGGCATGTCGCCGGCGACGCTGAGGCGGCATCTGGCCAATCTGGTCGAAACAGGTCTCGTCATCCGGCGCGATAGTCCGAACGGCAAGCGGTTCGCTCGCAAGGGGGAGGGCGGCGCAATCGACCAGGCCTACGGCTTCGATCTCTCGCCGATCCTGGCCCGCGCCGAGGAATTCAAGGCCTTGGCCGCCGATTTGAAGGCCGAGCACAAGGCATATCGCCTGGCCAAGGAGCGCCTGACGATCTGCCGGCGCGACGTCGTCAAGATGATCGATGCCGGCATCAACGAAGCCGCTCCTGGCAATTGGGATGGCTTCCAGCGCCGCTATGAGGCAGTCATTGCCAGGTTGCCGCGCACGGCGGCGCGGTCGGTCGTCGAAGCCATCTGTAACGAACTGGAAGACCTTTGGGTCGACGTCCATCAGACGCTGGAATCGTTCATCAATTCCCAGAATCTGAACGCCAATGAGTCTCAATCTGAGCGTCATATACAAAATTCAAACCCAGATGTTTCTTCTACCGATGAATCTGAACACGGCTTTAGACAAAGGAATGAAGCGAGCGGCGTTGACGCCAAAATCGACAACGTACACGCCTTGCCGAACCGGGATTTGCCATTGGGCATGGTGGTGGACGCCTGCCCCGAGCTTTTGACGCTGGCCCGCGACGGGCATATCCGGACCTGGCGCGATTTTGTGGCGGCGGCCGAACAGGCTCGGCCGTTCATGGGCATCAGCCCAAGTGCCTGGCAGGAAGCGGTCGAGGTCATGGGTCCGGAAAAGGCGGCCGTTACGGTGGCGGCGATCCTGCAGCGGTCCGATCGGATCGGCAGTCGTGGTGGCTATCTTCGCAATCTGACGGAGCGGGCGCGCGATCAGAAGTTCTCCGTGTGGCCCATGGTCATGGCACTGTTGCGCGAAAAGCTCGATGCGCACGCCAAGTCAGCCGGTCCCGGTGCGAAGCCGGGGACCGATCATGCGGTTGGTGGCGGGGTCGAACCGGTGGAAATCAGCGATGCGCTGCGCAAAAGCATGAAGAAGAAAGGCTGGGAGCGGTGAGGGGCTGCTCGCCGATTCTGTATTTTCTTCTCCTCACACGATCAGCCGCGCGGCCTTTCCATGCCGCCGCTCGGCGTCGTTGTAATAGCGAGAGGCCTGTTGCACGGAACGATGTTGCGATTGCTGCATGGCTTCGGGCAGGGGGATGCCGCGCCGTGCAGCCTCGGTGAGAAATCCGGCACGCAGGCCATGGGCGCTGAACTCCCGTGGATCGAGCCCTGCCTGGAGGATACGCCGTTTCAGGATCAGATTGACGGCCTGCGGGGTGAGCGGCCTGCGCTCGAGGTGGCCCCAGCGGTCGATGCGGCGAAAGACGGCGCCTTCGGTGATGGCTGCGCGCGCCAGCCAATCCTTCAAGGCCGATACCGGCTTGCCTATCAGCAGGACGGACGCGCCGTCATCGGCCTCAGTGGTCTTGGTCCGGCCAAGATGGATACTGAGGCACGCCAGCGAGGCGGTATCTGAATTGTCCGGGTCGGCCGGGACAGGATCCTGTTCGACCAGTTGGTCGATGCGCAACGACGAAACTTCACTGCGGCGACGGCCCCCGGAGGCGAAGGCGACCATCAGCAGCGCTCGATCGCGCACATCCACGAGACGGTTGCCAGCGCAGGCCTTCAACAGCGCGCTCAGCACGTCGACCGTGACGGCCTTGGCGCTTTTTCTATGCCTCGGCCGGGAACTCGCTCGCACAGCGAGTTTCGTCGCATTGAGAAGCCGCGGCGCGTTGAACTTGCCCTGCAGCCCGCGCCATTGCGTCAGGGTCGACCAGCTCGACAGGCGCCGGCGCACCGTGCTGGGGGAGTGGGGTCCACTGCTCCTCAGCAGGCCGGCCTGCGTCAATGCCACGCTCACGTCGTCGGGCATGCCATGCGCCGGATCAGTCTCGCGCCGGGCCGGATCCCACAGATGGTGCGCCAGGAATTTGAGCAACAGCGCCTCCGGGGCCGGCCAGGGCAGGGGATTTGCCGTGGCAGCCTGGCACCATGCCTCAAGGTAGGCGAGGTCGGAGGCGAGCGCCCGCATCGAGTTCTCGCCGATGCCTTCGCGCGCCAGGTGCCGCAGCGTCTCGACGTCGTCGTCCGACAGGAGCTCGGCCAGGAATTCGCGGCGATCGAACGGCAGCACAGCATCCAGCGCATCGAGCGCCTCGGCGCGGCGCAGGACGTCAGCCGCGCTTGAAATCGTTCGAATTGCCCGCATTCCGTGGGTTCCTTCGGCATCACAGCATGGATTCTGGCCGATTTGCGCCTCAAAAACAATCACTATCGATAAGAGGTACTTATCGGTAGTGAGAAGGCCGCGAGGGCAGACCCCCTGCGAGTCAACTTAACTGCGAGATAGCTGGACTCTCGCGAATCATGTTAAGGTAAATCAATGGTTTATGACGCCGCCGCACTGCCTCTGGAGAGCCTTTTCGCGCCCGTTGCCCGCGCGACAGAGGTTTTGGCGCGCCTCGACGAGCGGCTGGCGCGTTCTTCCGTCCGAGACGGCTGGCTCGAGCGGCAGAATTTTGCCGATGCGGCGGCAGTGCTCTGGCTCGAGGGCGAGCTCGTGCATCTGGAAGACCTCGTCCTGCACGACGCGCACATGGACGTCCGCGCGCCCACCCACGAGCTCACCCGCGCGCATGCCGTGCTGCGCGCCCGTCGCCAGATTCTTGCCCGCGCCGCCGACTGGGCGCTCGGCCGCGAAGGGCTGCGGCAGCTGACGGGACGGGGCAGCCTGGCGGCGCCGGCGGAGAATGGTCGGGAAGGGGACGGAGGGCCGCTTTTGGCAGTCGGCCTTGACGAGTCCATGGAGGCGGACGATCCAGATCCGCTGGGCGAGGAGTTTGCGGCGATCGACGCGGTGCTCGAGCGAACCTCCAAAGTGCTGGAAGGTGGGGGAGTGCCAGCTCGCAGGGAGGCCGCGTCGCAGTCTGACCGACCGGGTCTGGTCTACGATCTCGACTGGGATGAGGACGCACGGCTCGCCGAGTGGCAGGACGTGCTCGCCGCAACGCGCCAGCTGCCGGTGGTTCTGCGCGCGGCGATCCTGCTCGACGCCTGGTTCGAAATCGAGGTGCTGCAGCATGCCACCTGGCTCGGACCGCTGCTGGTGGCTGCGCTGCTTCGGCAAGAAGGGCTCTGCGCCAGCCATCTCGTCTGCCTGCATACAGGGGCCAAAAACATTCCGCGGGAGCGTCGGCGGGCACGGTTGCGTAACGATCGATTGCTGGCTTTTGTCGACGCCATCCAGGACGCGGCGCTGACTGGATTGAGGGAGCACGACCGTCTGGTCCTGGCGAAGAGCCAGATGGAGCGGCGGTTGCGTGAGCGACGAGTAAGCTCCAGATTGCCCGACCTTGTCGAACTGGTTCTGTCGCGCCCCCTCGTCTCAACGGGAATAATCCAGGCGCGCTTGAAGGTCTCGAAGCAGGGGGCACTCAATCTGATTAGCGAGCTCGGCTTGCGCGAGATGACGGGCCGGGGAAGATTTCGCGCCTGGGGGGTCGTTTGAACAGCTTCGCGTCGATTGTCGGATGCAACTGGCCACGCAGCCCCTGTTTTACGAACTTGACGAGACTGGCGCATGGAACCATATTGGTTACAAAGGTGCGATATGGCCAACGTCAAAAGCAAATCGAGTCAGCGCGGTTCCAAACGGCCGGCCGGACGTTCCGCCCAGGCAATGCTGACCACCGCATTCATCACGAAAGCAGGCGTAGCGCTGCCCAAGGGCGCGGCCGGTGTCACTTTCCGTGCGCCCCGCAATGTTGTTGACCTCATTTCGGCAAAGCCGGGCAACGTGAAGGCGTTGTTGGCTGGCTATGGCAAGGCGATGGCAGAAAGCCAAGCGGCCGGGCGGACGGTAAGTTTCCGCGTTGAGGTTGACCCCACAGGAGACACGGCCGTGTCTCCGTTGGAGAAGCCCGCTGGCAGTGCGGACGATCTGGCTGCAGCACTTGATGAAGCGCGTGCGCGAGGTAAAGTCCGCGCCGCGACAATCCTCGTAGGCGACGACATGCTGAGTGCTGACCAGTTTGCCGCATTGCTGGGCACGACCAGGATGACGGTCAATACCAAGCGGCAAAACCACCAGGTGTTGGGTCTGGAGGGCGCCAAGCGGGGCTTTCGCTTTCCGGCCTGGCAGATCGGCGAGGACGGGAAGCCGTTTGCGGCGCTGCCGCGTCTCTTCGAGCGGCTCGGCGGTGGCCCGTGGTCGGTATATCGCTTTCTTGTCCAGGCTCATCCCGAGCTCGATGGGATGACCGGCCGCGAGGCGTTGCGGCGCGGCAAAACGGATGAGGCGCTCGCCGTTGCCGACAGCATTGCCGACGGCGCTTTCGTCTGAGTGCCAGGGCTGGATCCTCCATCCGGGTTCGCGACTGTCGTGCTCGATATCGCGACAGTCGACGTTGGTTCGCAGTTTGGACGCATCTTCTTCACCCGATTCAAAGATCCGCTAGGCTTCGGAGCGCCACCCGGTTCAGTGATCCTCGGCGCCGCCTGCCTGGCAATCGCTTCGGCGTCGTCTACCTCGGCAGCAGTCTGAAAGTGTGCTTCGTCGAGGCGGTGATGCGCGATCAGGGTGACGGTCGCATCGACGATCTTTTGCTCGACGAACGGGACCTGACCATCCGGAGCTACGCCACCATTGAGGTGACCAAGGCCCTATCTCTCGTCGATCTGCGCGACGACGGGCCTTTGCGGATGGGAATCCCCAGTGACGTCGCGCGCGGATCGAAGCAGAGCTTGGCGCGGCGTTGGTCGCTGGCCATTCACGAGCACCCCTCCAAGGCAGATGGGATCATTTATCCGTCGCGGCTGAAGGGGAGACAAATGTGGCGGTTTACGATCGTGCGATCCTGAAGCTTCGGGCGGTGGCGCACGGGGAGCTTCTCTCAGAGATCGGGCTTGCCAAAGTATTGCGCGACCTGAAGGTTGGCCTTCAATGATGGGGGAGCTGTTGTTTTCACTTTCACACGATGCCATCGGCGTATTACGCCAGAACGCCCCCAGGGCCGGATTTCGGTCCGGTCATCCAAGCGGGGATCGTAGCGATGTCCTCCAGGATATTGGTGGACTTGGCCCATTCGACAAAGGCAGCGCGGGCCGACGAAAGCGGGTGGCGGCCATCATGAGCCGAATGACAGACCCGCATGGTCGTCTCATGGAGGACGTCTTGCAGCTCGATCGGCCATTCGTCGAGAAAATCAATCGCATCGTCTATGGAAGCGATCTCCGCAATCGTAAACGGTCCATCCTTGACGAAGATGGGACTCTCAAAAATCTTATCGTTCATGACATCCTCCACCTTGGTCGACATTGCGCTTGGCCCATCAGCATGGCCGGCGCAGGTGGAAAATATGCGTTCGGAACCCCCGGTCTTCAAGATGCGGGACACCGTCGCAAAAGCATGGTGACGAGCAAATGGGGGCGACGTAGAACGACCGCAGCTAAGCGAACTGGGCAGCCTGAATTGCCAATTGGACGGAAGAGCAAGGCTTCCGTGCACCACGACGATTAGACCTGATGCCGCTGCTCGTCGTCGGTGTCGCTATAGGCTGCAAAAGTGTCGGTAAGGCCGCGACGGTGGTCACATGGGAGCCAGCTAAGCTTCACGAGGAACTCAGTCGCTGCGTAGCATCCTCGCTTCTAACGCCGCCGCAACGAAGGCCCGTCGGGCAACTGGTGTCTGGGCTTCGCCGCGTAGAACTTGAAGACATGCATCCATAGCCAGTTTTCGCTTCTTCGTCTGATGAGGGAAACTTCGCAGCAAGATCGTCGCGGCGTCGTTCACGTCAACTATGACGCGCTCACGCTCATGTCGGCCAACCTGCACGACCACGGGTCGGACGAACCTGTTCGACATGCCATCACACTTTCATCCGACCTCGGTACGTCTCTGCGTACCATGACACCAGTCATTCATACATGCACCAGCAATGGCCTGTAGGCCCGGCGGGTTAGCGGTGCTTGGCCCACACGAGGCGTTTCGGCCAAGCGTTCCGCCGGGGGCACCAGCCTTCCCGGGGTATCGACTGGTGGGGGCGCTGCCGCGGCTCTTGTAGCGGGCGCGGAGGCGAACAGAGGTAGAGGGTGGGCGGGCTAGCGGTGGCGGGCGGAGGTCCGGGAGAGAGACTTCCGGCGCTCGCCGCGGAGCTAATAGCATGACACAGATGGAAATCCACACGCCCACGCGCAGCAATCAAGCCGGGTATAGGGTCGACGTCAGCCGCGGCCGGCGCATCGGCCGCGTGTCGTCGGAATGGTTCAACCGACCGGCGGACGAACGCTACCTGTCGCTCACTGATCTCCACAATGCGGTGAAGCGCCGGTCCGAACGCAGCAAGACGCGCATCGTCGAAAGTGAGCTCATTCGCGTTGAGGCTAGCCGCGACGATCCGGAGCGCCTGCGGCTAATGCTGCCCGATGCACCTGTCCCTGTGGCGCCGACGCATTGGAGCTTTGGCCAGCTCGCCAACCTTGTCGGCGCGCCGTCCGCCTATTTGCGCCAGCTTCCGGCGCCGCTCGCGGCGATCAACCTCCAGCATGGTCTCCTTAACCACCGCGGCGAGCAGGTGAAGACGCTGGAGATTGAGAACGGGCGCCTCGAGCTGCGGGCCGTAACTGGCCCGGACTATGGCAGAATATTCGACTCAGAATTGGTCGCAGCCGTTCAGAAGATCGCAGGCAACGGCACCGGCGACACGCGCTGGAAGGTGCCCGGTGTGCTCGACTGGTCGACGGGGATCTACAATCCGAACGTCGAAATCTCCAGAGACACCACGACGCTCTACGCGTCTGATCGCGATGTCTTCGTTTTCCTAGTCGACGATCTGAACCCGATCGAGGCCGGTCGGCTGCCGAACGGGGAACCTGATCTCTATTTTCGCGGCTTCTACTGCTGGAATTCCGAAGTCGGATCCCGCACCCTCGGGATCGCCAGCTTTTATCTGCGCGCGGTGTGTCAGAACCGAAATCTGTGGGGCGTGGAAGATTTCGAAGAAATCACCATCCGCCATTCAAAGTATGCGGCCTCGCGTTTCGCCCTGGAAGCCGAGCCGGCCCTAATCCAGTTCGCCGATTCCTCACCCATGCCGTTCGTCAACGGCATCAAGGCGGCACGGCAACGGATCGTCGCTCGGGACGACGAAGATCGCCAGAGCTTCCTGCGCAAGCGCGGCTTCTCCAAGTCCGAGACCGCAAAGATCATCGATACTGTCCTGCTTGAGGAAGGGCGGCCGCCAGAATCGATTTTCGACTTCGTACAGGGCATCACGCGGGTCGCGCGCGACAAGTCGCATCAGGACGTTCGCCTGGACATGGAGGGCAAGGCCAAGAAGCTTCTCGATTTCGCCGCCTGATCCTTCCGATGCCGGCTTGGAGGGCCGGTCTTGCGTCTGTCGTCTCCGTCAAGCCAGCGCCGTCCTCGAGAGCACGAGGACGGCGTTCTTTCCTTTTTCAGTTACGGGCCGTGTGCCGGGACGATGGCTTTTCAAACCGGGGGCGTCACCTCGACCGGCAGGCAGCCGGCGCCGGCGCGAGCCGGGAGAGGCAGAGGGGGGAGGGGAGGCGGTGACGGGCTTGGAGGTTCGGGGAGAGGCCCCGGGCCGCCCGTCATGGAGAAGCTGACCATGGCAAAGGCCATTCAGAAGATCGCGATGAACGGCGCGGAGAACATTCCCTATGACAAGCTGATGCTGTCGCAAAAGAATGTCCGGCGCATCAAGGACGGCGTGTCTATTGAGCAACTGGCTGAAGACGTCGGACGGCGAAAGCTTATCCAGAGCCTGAACGTCCGTCCCGTGCTTGACGGCGAGGGCGAGGAGACCGGCACGTTCGAAGTGCCCGCCGGCGGCCGCCGCTATCTCGCGTTGGGCATCCTCATCAAGCAGAAGCGGCTGGCGAAGAACGAGCCGATCCCCTGCATCGTCAACAGAGGGCAGGAGACCTCGGCCGAGGAGGATTCGCTCGCCGAAAACCTGCGGCGCGCCGACCTGCATCCGCTCGACCAGTTCCGTGCCTTCAAGACGCTCGGCGATCAGGGCCTCGATCCCGACGAGATCGGCGCCCGCTTCTTCGTATCGCCCGCGACGGTGAGGCAACGCCTCAGGCTCGCCTCCGTGTCCCCGAAGCTGCTCGACCTCTACGAGAAGGACGAGGTCCGGCTCGAGCAGATCATGGCGTTTTCGATCACCGACGACCATGCGCGCCAGGAGCAGGTTTGGAACCGGGTTTCCAGCTCGCACATGCAGGAACCCTATTACATCAGGCGCCTGCTGACCGAGACCACGGTGCGGGCCGATGATCGCCGGGCCGTCTATGTGGGCGCGGAAGCCTATGAGGCAGCCGGCGGCGTCATTCTTCGCGACCTGTTCGAGCAGGATTCCGGCGGCTGGTTCCAGGATGCTGCTCTGCTCGAGCAGCTCGTCTTCGACAAGCTGAAGGTGGATGCCGAGACGATCCGCACCGAAGGCTGGAAATGGGTCGAGGCGGCGATCAGCTTTCCCTACGGACACAGCTCCGGCATGCGGCGCATCTATGCCGAGGCGCAGGAGCTGAGCGCCGAGGAGCTTGAACGTCACGACGCGCTGAAAGCCGAATACAACAAGCTCGACGCGGATTATGCCGCGGCCGAGGAAGCCGACGAGGCAATCGAGGCGAAGCTCGACCAGCTGGGTGCCGAGCTCGACGCGATCGACGATCGTCCTCGAAGCTACGACCCGGCACAAAAGGCCATTGCCGGTGTGTTCGTAACACTTGCCGCAAACGGTGAGCTTCAGGTCGAGCCCGGATTCGTGCGCTCCGAGGACGAGCCGCGGGCTGAGACCGGCGACATCGGCGAGGGCGAAGGTGAAGCTCAGTTTGACGGTGAACGCGATGGTGTTGTCGTCAACGGCAAACCGGTGAACGACGGTTCTGGTGATGACGGTGAGGACGACTCAATCAAGCCGCTGCCTGATCGGCTCGTCTTCGACCTGACCGCGCAGCGGACGCTGGCGCTCCGCAATGCGCTCGCCGGTGACGTCGACATCGCCTTCGTCGCCGCACTCCATGCCTTCGTCCTGCAGGTATTCTATCGCTTCGCGCAGGACACCTGCCTCGAGATCAGCCTGAAGAGCGGCAGCTTCGGCCAGGTCGATGGCCTTGCCGAGACGTCCTGGGCAAAGGAAATCACCGAGCGGCACGAAGCCTGGGATCGCGATCTTCCCGATGAGGCGGAACGCCTGTGGGACTTCCTTCTTACCCTGGACGAGGCAAGCCGCAAGGCGCTGTTCGCGCACTGCGTCTCGCTGACCCTCAACGCCGTGGTGGAACCCTGGAACAGGCGATCGAAGGCGCTTGCGCACGCCGACGTGCTCGGCCGTTCGCTCCAATTCGATATGGTCGACGCCGGCTGGACGCCCACGGTCGAGTTCCTCGGGCGCCTTACCAAGGCGAGGATCCTGCAGGCTGTCCGCGAAGCCCGTGGCGCGGATTCCGCGCAGCTGATCGACCACATGAAGAAGGACATCATGGCCCGCGAAGCCGCCCGTCTTCTCGAAGGATCGAACTGGCTGCCCGAGCCGCTGCGCCTCGAGGTCAGTGAGGCGGCTGGCGATGCCGGCGTCGGCGGCGTCTCGGACGAAGCGGCTCTCGACGGCGACACAGCCGAACTGCCGGCCTTCCTCGCCGGCGATGCGGACCCGTCCTCCGATGAGCCGGCGACGAACGACGGCGTGGAGACGGACCACCTCCAGGCCGCCGAATAGAAGGCTCCCGCTCGGCATCGGTCCGGTACCCCTGCCGGGCTCAGTTCCAAAATTCACAAGCCCGGGATCGCCACAGCGATTCCGGGCGCTTTCCTTTCATGGAGGTCGATATGTTCCAGTGGGACAAGAGCTGCTCCTATGACGAGCAGCACAAAAGACGCTTTCACACGACGGCACGTTCAAGGCTGAGGAGGCTCGCCGCCGAACTTAACCTGCCGCCGGGCAGCTACGACCTGCGGTCCAATATGGCCGGGGTGGCTGTCTCGGGCGAGGTGACCTTGCATCACGCCCGCGTCTATATCCAGGCCAGCCAGTTCGGGCTTTCCTCTGGTCACGGCATTCTCATACGGACCTGCAAGGGCCGCAAGGACTACACCGGCGGCCCAAACCACTTCGTCGCGCTCGCCATGCTTGACGATGTTTCGGCCCTTGCCGCGGCCGTCCGCGCCATCACCGGCGTAGGTCATCATGATCCATCCCGGTCCCGCGCCGCCTGACCGGCCGCAACGCTCGTTGCAACCGCCAAAACGCCATCGTCAACAGCCTATCGGCCGTCGGGAGCGACCCCGCCGGAGCCGAAGGCTTGTGCCCAAAGGAAATCTGGCATGTCCGACCATCCCACCTTCCGAAAAGTCTTCGATGGGGCCGCGACCCGCGAAGAGATGTTTTCACTGTTCAACCGCCACCGCAACGATGTCGGCGTCGATGCTCTCTGCGGCGCCATCTACGCCGGGGAATGGTTCGAGATTCTTGAAAGCGAATATCGCTTCATGCTCGCGCTCCTGCCGCCGCTCTTCCAGCGCACAGGGATGTTCGGCCTGTCCGAATATAAGTCCGGATATGTGACCAGCGTCTTCTTCTCGATCCGCATCCGCGGCCGCGAACGCTGGTTCCACGGCTTCTGCGACCTCTCAAACAAAAACAGTCCGGACGTCATGCGGGCCGCCATCGCGGCCTACGAGACGGGTGCGGTCGACAGCATGACGCGCGAGGAGAAGCTCGAGGCAATCTGGAATGCTAACCCTGCCAACCTAAAGGGGGGCGCCGGCAATGCTCCTCCCGAAGCCGAGGCGGCCGATCGTCGCCATAAGCGCACCATTCTCGTGAACGCTAAGGGGGACGGCGCTGCCCTCAAGCTGCTCGACGATCTGTCGGATCGCGAGATCGATGAACTCCTGTCCGCAGCCCGATTGCGTCGGAATTGAGCGAGCCACGCATCAAGGGCAGACCGGATACGGACTATTCCCGTGTCCTGTTGTTGGCAGCCGGCGATGGAGACCAGTCGCTGAACACACTTCCCATCAGGAACTGCAGCGCGGGATGTATCCGGCGTCGCGTAACGCGCCGATGAAGAGGCCAGTCTGGCCGGCGATACTCGTCCTGGCCTGCTTCGCCAGAGGCAGGGTGTTCCAGTCCTTCAGAGGAGCGATAAAGCTGGAGAACGTGCCATTGACCAAGCAATGGTTGGTCACCGCGCCCCGCTTGTCGAGCGTCAGAACGCCCGTCTGGTTGCTTGGATACCGGATGGCGGCGATCCGCTGCAGTTCCATGTCGCCATCGATCCGCAAATCGAAAAGCAGCACGCCGTGGCTCCTGGTGGCGATTTCCGCGACTTTTTCCGTGAAGCCAAGAGGAAGCGCCAGGACGCTTTCGACCGCCATCCGGAAAACAAACGCGTCCAGCTCATCCGCCGCCATCGGCAAGATTTGCCCCCAAGAAGCCCGAGATTGCAATTGACGCAGTCGGTTTGTGCACAGTCATCGGAAGCCGCCGGCTGTTAGTGACTGGTGCATTTGTCTGGCGGCGAATGACGGCGCTCGATGCAGGATATGTCCTTTGTCGAACATGGAGGGTGCCGACACTCATCAGACATGTCGGGTTTTATCTCAGCAACCAGTGTAGTTGATTAGTTCGTCACCAAAAGCTACTACGGCGAGGAATTGCGACAAGGAGATTCATCTTGGCCGACGAGACGACCAACCTGATAGAGTTAACTGCTGATATCGTTTCTGCCTACGTCGGCAACAACCCCGTACCTGTCGCATCTCTCCCGGATCTCATCGAAAGCGTGAATTCGTCGCTCGCGAAAATCGGGCAGGCCGCCGAACCCGAGAAGCCGGCCCAGGCTCCCGCGGTGAACCCGAAGCGGTCGGTGTTCCCGGATTACATCGTCTGTCTTGAGGACGGGAAGAAGTTCAAGTCGCTGAAGCGCCATCTCAACGTGCACTACGGGCTGACGCCCGACGAGTACCGGGCGAAGTGGGGATTGAAGGCCGACTACCCGATGGTGGCGCCGAACTACGCGGCGCAGCGGTCGTCGCTGGCGAAGGCGAGCGGGCTTGGCCGGAAGGCTTCGGCGAAATCGTCCAAGAGCACGGGCAAAAAGCGTCCGACGCGATGACCACGGAGCCTTGCCCGTTTTGCACGGGCTCGGAGGTAAGGCCGTATGTGACGGCTGGGCCGCGTTGCGATCAGATGCGAAAACTGCGGCGCATCGGATCCGGTCTGCATCGACGAATTAAGCGCCGTTAGAAACTGGAATCGTCGACCCGCCCCACCTGACCAGGATTGGGACTAAGGATCCCGCCATCACTCATCGCGCCAAATCACGCGCTTCTCCCAGCGAATTTGCACTAAGCGGCGATAGCGGATCGTGTGGGCTTGCTCGCCGCTTGGGTGGAATAGCTGTGCGCTCATCCACTCCCGGCTCTTGCACTGTTGGCAGCGCACCTTGTCCCTCACCTCGTCGATCGTGACGTTGCCGATCACTTCCCGCAGCTCGGCCGGCTTATAATAGCGCGTGACGTTGCAGTGGGCGCAGCGGATGCCCGCCACCTGCCCAGCGTCATGGGCATGCGTCAGGGTCCAGGCGGCGCCTCGCGGCCACTTTTCCGGTTGCTCGGGCATGCATTCGAATTGAGAACATATTCCCATACGGTCAAGGGGTCTCTTGACTCTTTTGTTCCCATTTTGTTCACTATTGCTCATGAGCGACGAAATCAGACTGCCCAAGCCCGATTACGCCACGTCGGTCGGCGTGCAGCATCACGTTTGCGAGCACGACGGCTGCAGCAAGGATGCAGGTTGGGGTTTCGCCAAGCCGAAGCAGGCGTCGCACTGGTTCTGTTTCGAGCATCGCGGCGAAGGTGAGAAATTCCTCTAGGGGAGCATGGCCGATGTCCCGCCATCAATTCGTGCAGGAACTGGAAAGCACCGCAGACCATATTGCAGACACGTCGCGGCCCGATTTGCAGGTACTGCTGCGAAGGGCTGCGCTGCTGCTCAGGAACGTGGGCGGGCTCAGTCTTGACCCGAGAACAGACGACGCGCTGACCAGCCTCGCCGCTGAGATGGGAGTGGCGAAACCGGACCTGGTGGAGATGATCGTCGGCGAGTGGCTCGTTGCGAATGCTTATCTGCCCGTGCCGCATGTGCTGGACGATGAGAGCAGTGTGGGAGGCAACGCATGATCAGCGCGCCAAGGCATGAGGGCGAGTACGCCGATCGCGAGGTCGATTGTCAGGAAGCAATGGAGCCGGGTTTCCAGGTGATCGTCGACTGCATGTTAGCGGCCGGCTGGGCACGCGGCGAGATAATGCGCTCTGTGCGGCGGCTGATCGCGGCCGACAACATGACTCAGAAGGAAAACGCCAGGGTCGAGACTGAGCTTGCGCTTGCAAGGGCGATGATCCGGGCAGGCAAGGCGCTCTAGCCCTTACGCGATCACACCATGTCCTTTCGAGGTAGATTAGCCGATCTGCATATATGGCGGACCACGGTTCGCCAGGCCGGCGTCTATTCAGGCAATTCTCCCCAACGAGAGGGCGCCGGCCACTTGGGAACAACAGGCTGAGCAGCCCGGCAAGCTATGGAGGTGACACAGGATTTGCCGGTCGGGCAGCCCAGTATGGCTAGCGTTGCCTGGTGCTAGCCTACCCTTTCCAGTTCTGCCGATAGCTGGTCAGGGTCGATCAAGCCGCGCCTGAAAAGGCACATGATCTTGAGCGCAATGGCTTCGCGGTCCTGCTCGTTGACCACCCGATACTTTGCGCAGTAGTCGTTGAATACCTTCGCCAAGACAGCCAGATCGTCGGAATCCGCCACGCCGTATGGCAACATGGCCGCCGGCTGTTCCGGAACCGAAGTGTAATCGTCGCTCCCTAGCATCCGCGTGCCTCTACTCGTTAGGACGACGAGCGGAAAATACACCCAAAAAAAGTCAGCTTCGAGTCAATTAGCTCGGACTGAGGTCTGACTCAGATCGTTGTAGGAGAGCCTCCCCATATTTCTTCCACAGCTGCTCGCAATCTCTGGCCCTGAGGCTCGGCGTTCCTCGTTCGCCGTAGATAACCATCGCGGCTCGGACGTCGTAGCCCAAGATCGAAGCATTGGCGACAAACCGAATGGCTTCGCCCAAAGAGCAGCAGTCGATCGCAGCATCGGCTTTGGTGGTGGTGTCCAGCACACCGATGATCTGGGCGTCCCTATTCCTGGCGGCCAACGCGGCAGCCATAGCCTCTTCAGTCACATCTCTGCCCTCTACTGGCTCTCCTCCTCCCGAAAATCCTGCAGCGAAGCATGCCGGAGGTCTTCCTCGCCACGCAGGTGCTTCACACGTCCGATCAGCCCCGGCTTGACCCATTGTGTCGCCGGACGCTTCATACCTTTCGGCGCCGACCCGGCGTGCTCCTGCACACGCTGCCAAAGCCGTTCTCGCATCTCGCGATTTAGGGTGATGAAAGCCGATCCGACATACCGGCCTGTGTCGCGTTCGGCCATCAAAGCAAATGCCGGCTTGCCCGGTTCCCGCTCGACGCCAAGCAGTTCGTATTCGTCAATACTGTATGCCTTGGCCTTCAGCCAAGCGGTCGAGTTGCCACTGCGATAGACGCTGTTTTTACGCTTCGAAACGACGCCTTCTAGCCCGGCCTGCTCGACAAGGTGAAAGACGGCCGCGCCAGTGCCTGGCAGCGCCTCGCTGAACTGGATGCGACCGCCCATTGGGATCATCGCCTGCAGGACCTCGCGCCGATCGATCACCGGCATGTCGCGGAGATCGTGGCCATTCAAATGCAGGAGATCGAAGGCGACGAAATAGAGATCGTGTTGGCGCCGGGTGATGGCCTTGCGCAACTCGCCGAAGTCGGACAGGCCCTTGTCGTTGAGCACGATGATTTCGCCATCGATGATGGCGTTGTCGACGCCGAGCTCGCCGGCCGCTTTTACCAGGTCCCGGTACTTCGCCGTCCAGTCCAGCCCGCGGCGGGTGAAAATGCGTACGCCCTGACTGTCGATGACGATTTGGGATCGATAGCCGTCGAATTTGACTTCGTGAATCCACCCTTCACCCTCGGGCGGCTTCTCCACCAGGGTCGGCATCAATGGAGGAATGAACGACAGCCGGCTCCCGCCGGCAGGCTCCGGAACATTCCCGCCCCGTCGCTGTTCTCCCTCACCACCGGGAGGAACAGCTATGACAGACGACAAGACCAAGCGCGATTTTCGGGACCGCGACCGCGTGTCCGCCGACGAGGACTATGAGGTGCGCTACTTCGCCAAGCAGCACCGCATCACGCCCGATCAGGTTCGGGAACTGATTGGCGAGCACGGCAGCGACCGCAAGACTTTGGAGCGCGAGGCCAGGAAACTCCGGGGGTGACCAAGCTTTCCGATTTGGGGCCGCCGATCATCGGCCGCCGGCATGGGAAAGAGCATACCGACGAGCGCGACCATTTCCATAAATGCCCTGTGTGTGGCCAGGCAGTCGACTGGCGCGACCTTCGACAAGTCATTTGGCACGAGCAGTCAGGACACAAGCCCTTGGAAACGGATGCCTGACCTCCGGCACATTTGGGAGCATTCTCCCGCCGGGGAGATGGGGGTGGACAGGTCTCGGCACAATAATCGGGCTGACCAGTGGCGCAATCGCACCGGCGCCAGACGTTCGCGCGCTCTGCGGTGGGCGAGCGTGCCACGACGGCTGATCTTCGTGACGGTCGCCGCGGCCGGAACCTTGGTCGCGCAGACAGCCATGCAGCACAGCGACGGTCTACCCGAGCTCAACCTTTCGAACTGGATCGGACCGAAGCCGCAGCCGATCACCGGCGTCGCCTCCGTCATCGATGGTGACACGATCGAGATCCACGGCCAACGCATCCGCTTCAACGGCATCGACGCGCCGGAGAGCAAGCAGTATTGCGACGACGCCAAGGGCTTTGAATATCCGTGCGGCCGCCGATCGGCCGAAGCGCTGGACGGCTTCATGGCCGCCTCGAGGCCGGTGCAGTGCACGTTCGTGACCTGGGATCGCTATCACCGCTTCGTCGGCGACTGCCGGCGCGCCGACGGCGCCAGCGTTGCGGCGTGGATGGTCGAGCACGGTCAGGCGCTGGACTGGCCCCGTTACAGCCACGGGGTTTATGCGGTGCAGCAGACCAGGGCGCAAGCGGCTAAGGTCGGATTATGGGTCGGCAGTTTTCAAGCGCCGTGGGACTGGCGTGCATCGCACGGCGATGGCACTGCGCCGTCGAGCCAGCCGCTCGGCATCTTCAGCCGTAAGCTGGTAGCCCAGAGCGGCTATTCGTGCGAGCCGCGGCGGTATTGCTCACAGATCGGCTCGTGCGACGAGGCCCAATGGTATCTGCACAACTGCCCGTGGGGCCGGAAACTGGATCGGGACGGTGATGGCGTGGCATGCGAAACACTTTGCTGAGGAGCGCCAGCAACGACGCTCAAAGCGGTAGCGGGGGCATATCACCCTCGCCGACTCGCCACACCCAGGCGCCGATCTCAGGTCGCGCGGCGATCATTTCGTCGAGCGAGGCTGCGAAGCTCTCGTCCGCTCCGGCCGGGACGACAAACAGCGCGACCGGCTCGTTCCTGTTCTGGAGCAATGCGTTAGCGATCGGCTGGTCGGGTTGCAGGTCGTAGCGCAATCCCTTCACGCTCTTCTCGCGAAGACGGGCCAGCCCATCGACGAGCCTCTTCTCAGGGACCGTCTCATAAGGAATCCAGTTCTCGGACACCACCATCAACGCGATCTCCTCGACAATGGCGAGGCCGGCCCGGTTCAGTCCAAAAGTCGCGATCACTATCAGATGTGACGTCGAATCCGCCTCCCACAGTGACAGCTCCTTCTCGAAGCGTGCCTGCAAACGCCGATGCAACGCATCGTCGATGATGAAGGGAAAACCGGGTAAATGCCTGACGACAAGTTTTTGACCCGATCTTGCGGGCACGATCTCCTTGACCTCGCCGACCAGCACCAGCAACTTCCGTGGACCGGACTTCGGCGGTAGCCCCGCAGCGAGAACCGCGTTGCGGCGTTGCTCGATCGCTTCTTTGTTCTCGGCGCGAAATGGCTCGGGCACGAACAGGATGTCCGCCAGCGATCCGCCGCGCACCGTCATTTGACCGGCTGCCTCGACCAGATGCCAACGGACATTCCACCAATGGCGCTTGCCGGCCCATCGCGATGTCCAGATTGTCAGTTCGGCCTCGTGCCAGAGGTAGTGAAGGAGGCCACGCAGCGACATCCTCCTGGGATCTGCGGTTACGCCGGCGGAGTTTTCGCCAGCAGGTACGGAAGCTGCCCGGCTCCCCGTCTTCGACAGGCTGAAGTCCAGCTTCAGCGTCGCCATCCCGCTTTGCGGATCGAGCTGGATCGCGCTGCCCATCAAGGCGCCTAGCCCGGACAGATCATAAGGCTGTTCATGTGACTCGCAGGACGGATCGTGCTCGCTGCCGCTGAGCGGCATGCGCTTGATCAGATGCAGGGCACCGATCCGGGCGACATACATCGGACAGCCCGGTTCGCGGCACAAGCATAGCGGACGCTCCCTGCGGGCATAGGCGTTCGCCAGTGCGGCCTGCAGATCAGGCGCTCCCTCCTCGTAGACCGCACTTCCAATACGAAACCGTCGCATCACCTCCGCTAGCTCCAGGTCGCCGCCGCATCCCTGTGCGCGCATACAAGCCATGGCTTTGCGCCGAGCGCAACCCGGATCGGCGCCAGAGGGAGAGGGGAGCGGGAGGAGTGCGGCCCAGCCGGCGCGGAGAGAGTGTCGGCGCGGGGCGTGCTCACCTTTCGCGAAGGACATCTCCATGAACATCGTTTCGACCACATCGGCCGCCGCCCGGACGGCCGCTCCACTCGCCACGCCCGCACCGGCCGCCATCGACAACGGACAGGCGATCTACCAGGCGGCAATGCAGCTTCTGCCATTCCTCGAGCAAGGCAACGCGATCACTACCAGCGCGCTCCGCGTTGCCATGACGGGCAGCTTCGGCGGCAGCGATGCGGAAGGGTTCTGGGTCTGGAAGGACGCCTATGAAGCGCTTGAAGCTGCGCAGGTGCTGTTCCTGCGCAGCTTCGGACCGGCGATCCTGTCGCGATCAGCATCGCCGCGGGCGGCCCTGGCAATGATGAAGCGGATCGCCGAACTTCTTCCCACCCACACGCGACGGTCTGACGAGAGCCAGGCCATGCAGCAGTTGTCGACGCCGCTGCCGCTCGCCTTCGTCACGGCTCACGCCGCAGGGCTCACCTTTTCAGACCACGTACTCGAACCCTCGGCCGGCACCGGCCTGCTCGCCGTCCATGCCGAGGTCGCCCGGGCCTCGCTCGCCCTCAACGAGCTTGCCGCGACACGGGCCGGTCTGCTCGGTCTGCTGTTTCCGCGCGTGGCGGTCTCGCGGCATGACGCCGCCCATATCCACGATCATCTCGATGCGGCTATAGAGCCGTCAGTCGTGCTGATGAATCCACCCTTGAGCGTCGGCGCCTATGTCGAGGGCCATGTCGCCGATGCGGCATGGCGACACTTGTCTTCGGCCTTCGCGCGGATGCGCGCCGGCGGCCGTCTCGTCGCCATCACCGGGACCGGGCTCTCTCCGGAAAACCCCAAGTGGCGGCCGGCTTTCGAACGGCTGCAGCAGCAGGGCACAGTCGTCTTCACCGCGGCGATCGACGGCCGTGTCTACGCCCGCCATGGCACCACCGCCGAAACCCGACTGACGATCATCGACAAGGTGCCGGCCGCCGACCCGAGCGGCTTCGTCCGATCGCCGGGCAAGGCGGCTGACGTCGAAACGCTGCTCTCCTGGATCACCGATCTTCAGCCCCGTACACCGGGCGGCTTCCTGGACTCGATCGGCGCCCTGTCCAACGGCATCCTGCGCAATGCCGCCATGCGCATTGGCGCGCAAACCGCGGCAAGAGCCGCACCGATCGCCGCGGTCGGGACAGCCGCGCGGGTCATTCGACCAGCAGCCCGTCAGGTCGCCCGGGAAAAGCCCACCCGGCCCGGCCTAGCAAGCACGCCTGCCGCTCCGCTTGCCTATGAGCTGCGCGATTGGATGCCGGAGGAGGGCGGCCGGCTCACCGACGCGATCTACGAACCCTATGCGCTCCAGTCGATCGAGATTCCCCGCGCCAAGCCGCATCCGACACCGCTGGTCCAGTCGGCCGCCATGGCCGCGGTCGCGCCGCCGAAGCCGTCTTACCGGCCGCTTCTCCCTGACGCGACGATCGACGATGGCCTGCTGTCGGACGCCCAGCTCGAAAGCGTGATCTATGCCGGCGAGGCGCATAGCGGCCATCTCGCCGGCGCCTGGACGGTCGATGAGACCTTTGACGTCGTCTCAGCCGCGCCCGAAGGTGCAGAGGCCGCGGTCCGCTTCCGGCGTGGATGGTTTTTGGGCGACGGAACCGGTTGCGGCAAGGGGCGCCAGGTCGCCGGCATCATCCTCGACAACTGGCTGCAGGGCCGTCGCCGCGCGATCTGGATTTCCAAGTCGGACAAGCTGCTCGAAGATGCTCAGCGCGACTGGGCAGCGCTTGGCCAGGAAAAACTCCTCGTCCAGCCGCTCTCGCGCTATCGGCAGGGGACGTCAATTCGTCTTGCCGAAGGCATCCTGTTCACGACCTACGCGACCCTGCGCTCCCAGGAACGCGAGGGCAAGAAATCCCGCATCGCCCAGATCCTCGACTGGGTCGGCCAAGAGGCGGGGAGCGCCGAAGGCGCGACGGGGACCAGGAAAGCTTTCGATGGCGTCATCGTTTTTGACGAGGCCCACGCCATGGCCAATGCCGCCGGCGGCAAAAGCGAACGCGGCGACGTCTCACCCTCGCAGCAGGGCAAAGCAGGCCTGCGCCTGCAGCATGCGCTGCCCGACGCTCGCGTCGTCTATGTCTCGGCCACCGGTGCGACGGCCGTCGAGAATCTTGCCTATGCGCAACGGCTCGGCATTTGGGGCAGCGATGATTTTCCGTTCGCCAACCGCGCTGAGTTCGTCGCGGCGATCGAGGACGGCGGCGTCGCGGCCATGGAGGTGCTGGCACGCGATCTCAAATCCCTCGGCCTCTATACGGCGCGCTCGCTCTCCTATGACGGTGTCGAATACAATCTACTCGAGCACGCGCTGACCGAGGAACAGATCCGCATCTACAACGCCTATGCAGATGCGTTCCAGGTGATCCACAACAACCTGACCGCCGCGCTCGAGGCGGCCAACATCACCAGCGATTCCGGTACGCTGAACCGCAACGCCAAGGCCGCGGCGCGCTCGGCCTTCGAGAGCACCAAGCAGCGCTTCTTCAGCCACCTCATCACCTCGATGATGACGCCGACGCTGATCGGTGCGATCGGACAGGACCTTGCCGGTGGCCACTCGGCCGTGGTGCAGATCGTATCGACCGGCGAGGCGCTGATGGAGCGCCGGCTTGCAGAAATCCCAACCGAGGAATGGTCGGACCTCCACGTCGACGTCACGCCACGCGAATATGTCGGCGGGTATTTGATGCACTCTTTCCCGACCCAGTTGTTTGAGGAATATTCGGACGCCGAAGGGAATGTTTATTCGCGGCCGGTGCATGACGCGGACGGCAATCCCGTCCAATGCCGCGAAGCGGTTCGCCGACGCGACGACATGATCGAGAGGGTCGCGTTGTTGCCGCCGGTCGGCAGTGCGCTCGACCAGATCATCCACCATTTCGGCACCGAGGCCGTCGCCGAGGTGACCGGCCGCTCGCGGCGCATCGTCAAAAAGACCGGCGGCGATGGCATGGACCGGCTCGCCGTTGAGAACCGTCCGGGCTCGGCCAACCTCGCCGAGACCCAGAGTTTTATGGACGACGACAAGCGCGTGCTGATCTTTTCGGATGCCGGCGGCACCGGCCGTTCTTACCATGCCGATCTCGGCGCGAAGAACCAGAGGCTGCGCAAGCATTATTTGCTCGAGGCCGGCTGGCGCGCCGACAATGCCATCCAGGGGCTCGGCCGGACGCATCGCACAAATCAGAAGCAACCGCCGCTGTTCCGGCCGATGGCCGCTAATGTGAAGGCGGGAAAACGCTTTCTGTCGACCATCGCGCGACGGCTCGACACGCTCGGCGCGATCACACGCGGCCAGCGCCAGACCGGCGGGGCAGGGCTCTTCCGTGCAGAAGACAATCTCGAAAGCCCCTACGCGCGGGCCGCACTTCGCCAATTCTATATGCTGCTCCACCAGGGCAGGATCGAAGGTTGTTCTCTTTCTACATTCGAGACCGTCACCGGCCTTTCGCTGACCACCGACGAAGGCGGCCTGCGTGACGAGCTGCCGCCGATCACGACCTGGCTCAACCGGCTGCTGGCACTGCGCATCGAGACCCAGAATTTCTTGTTCGAAGTGTTCGAGCAGCTGATGGCGGGAAAAATAGAAGGCGCGATCGCCGCCGGCAATTACGACAAGGGGCTGGAGACGATCACGGCGGAGAGCATCATCGTCACCGACAGGCGCACAGTCTACACGCATCCGGTCTCGGGCGCGCAGTCGCATGTGCTGACCGTTGCTCGTAAGGACCGTGTCAGGCCGCTCGGGCTTATCGATGCGCTGGCCATTGCCCGGGCGGAGCCGCAAGGGGTCCTGCTCGTCAACACGCGGTCGAACCGCGCCGCAATCCAGCTTCCGACGGCGAGCCTTATGCTCGACGACGGCACCGTCGAGCATCGGATGCGTCTGCTTCGTCCGACCGACGAGCTGCGCTTCGGCCTGAACGCCCTTGCCGAAACCCATTGGCAGCCCACCGACCGAAAGCTGTTTTGCGAGTTCTGGCAGGCCGAAGTCGCCGCCGTCTCGGAGTTCACTACCAGCACCTTTCACATCGTGACGGGTCTGCTGTTGCCGATCTGGCGGCGCCTGCCGGACCATGATTGCCAGGTCTACCGCATCCAGACCGATGCCGGCGAGCGCATCATCGGCCGTCACATAGCGCCGACGCTGGTCGCGACCATGTTCCGAAATCTGGGCCTCGACGACGTGCCGAGGCTCGCGCCGGAAGATGCCTGGACCGGGCTTGTTGAAGGCCGAGTCGGACTGCAACTTGCCGACGGCCTGATCCTGCGCCGCAGCCGGGTCATGAACGACTACCGTGTCGAGTTGGTCGGCTTCAACGAAGCCATCGTCCCCCGGCTGAAGACGCTGGGGCTGATCTCCGAAATCATCTCCTGGAAGCTGAGGCTGTTCATTCCGACAGCCGCGCAAGGCTCGGTCATCCTCGCCTCGCTGCTCGACCGCCATGCGATCGTAGGGGTCACCGCTCGTACCGCAGCGGCTTGAAGGAGGCGGTCATGGCCGGCTCAGCTTCCGAGCTGGCACGCCGCCTTGGTGAACATGCCGAGGCGGTGTGCCGCGAGTATCTTTCCAATGGCCATCGCTCCGGCAATCACTGGATGGTCGGCGATGTCCGCAACACGCGCGGCCGCTCAATGCATGTGCGGCTGAAGGCCAACGCGAAGGGCCCGGCCGGTCGATGGGTCGACGAGGCGACGTCCGAATTTGGCGATCTGCTCGATGTCATCCGAGAAAGCTGCGGCCTCGTCGACTTCCGCAAAGTCGCGGACGAAGCACGTCGCTTCCTCGCCATGCCGCTGCCACCGCCGCAAAGCCATGGCGCCGAGCGTCAACCCGCCGCGGCCCGCGGCTCGCCCGATGCCGCGCGTCGCCTTTTCGCCATGTCGCGGCCGATCGCCGGCACGCTCGCGGAACGCTATCTCGTTGGCCGTGGCATTCTGCTCTCCGCCCATGAGCGCGCCCTGCGTTTCCATCCCGGCTGCTACTATCGAGATCTCACTACCGGCGAGACGCAGACGCTGCCTGCGCTGATCGCCGCTGTCACCAGCCTCGACGGGCGCATCACCGGCCTGCAGCGCACCTGGCTCGACCCGGCGGGCAACGGCAAGGCGCAGCTCGCCGATCCCCGCCGCTCGCTCGGGGATCTCCTGGGCAACGCCATTTGGCTTGGCCACCAGCCCGAGGAGCCTGTTCCCGTCATGGCCGCCGGCGAGGGGTTTGAGACGATGGCCTCGCTCAGGACGGTGATGCCGGCCTTGCCGGTGGCCGCCGCCACCTCCGCCAATCACCTCGCCGGCCTGACGTTCCCGCCAGGCTGCCGCCGCCTCTACATCGCGGCCGACGCGGACGCCGCCGGGCGCCAAGGCATCTACCGTCTCAGCCAGCGCGCCGGCGAGGCCGGGATTCTCGCTCTGGCGCTGCGGCCGCAGCTTGGCGATTTCAACGACGATCTGCGCCATCTCGGCCCGGCCCACCTCGCGGCATGGCTCAGCGGTCAGCTCGACCCCGAGGATGCGCGTCTGTTCCTGCCATCAAGATGAGCGGTACGGGTAGTTAGGCGTGGAGGGCAGCGTCACCGGAAGACCCGCCGGCCTGGCAGCTGTTCGCCGGAGAGGCCGCGCCCGCGGCCTGCCCGAGAGGCGACCCCTGCCACGTCCCCGTCACGGCCGCAACGGCTGCGCCGTCCTCCGCTCGCGCTTCGGCCTTCGGTGCGGCCGCGCCCGGGGCGCGGCCGGGATGCGCTGTCAGGCCGCGATGGGCGCGGCCACAGCCGACGGAGACACGCCATGACCTACGAACTTCCTTTCGACGCCGCCTACGAGCCCTACCACGCCTCCTCGCCGACCGACCGCGTCATCCTCGAACTGCAGATGTACGGCCACCGTCCGCATCAGGACGAGCCCGATCCTCGCCCGCTGCCGGACGGCGAGGTGATCCGGGGTGGCCTCGCCGGGATCGTCGAGATCTTCGCCGGCATGCTCGGCGACACCAGGCTCGAACCCGACCTCGACGATCTGCTCTGGTCCTTCGCAAATGTCTTCCACCGCGCGGCTGAGCGCGTCGCCCGCAGCCTCGACCGCAACGAGGAGGCGCAGCGCACCAGCCAGCAGGAGCAGGACGGCTCGGAAGTGAAGTCCGTCGAACTCGAACGGCTCACCGCCGAGGGCATCACCTACATCGAGCGCCGCAACGTGCTCGAAATCATGCGCGACGAGGCAGCCGACCTTTACGAGGCGCAAACCGGATCGGCATGGCGGCCGCGCACGGGTTCCAAGGTATCCCACCAGGCGATGACGGCGGCGGTGATCGACTCTAGAGACTTCCTCGCCGCGCGGCGCCACGCCGAAACCGAGGTACTGGTCCCTGCCGGCACCAAGATCGCCTTCGCCGGCGGCCTCGACTGCAACGAACAGGACCGGATCTGGGACGCGCTCGACAAGGCCCGTGAGAAGCATCCCGACATGGTGCTGCTCCATGGCGGCAGCCCGCGCGGCGCCGAGCGCATCGCCGCCTGCTGGGCCGAGAACCGCAAGGTCACGCAGATCGCCTTCAAACCGGACTGGAACCGACACGCCAAGGCGGCCCCGTTCCGCCGCAACGATCTGCTGCTGTCGGTGGTGCCCTACGGCCTGATCGTTTTTCCCGGCTCCGGCATCACCGAGAACCTTGCAGACAAGGCGCGTCGGCTCGGCATCCCGGTCTGGCGGTTCGCGGAGGGCGGCGCGTGAGCGCCGTTTTCTTGCAAATCCAGAAAATCTGGATATTATGGAGACCGATCAAGGAGTCCAGCCATGCGTCAGTTCACGACGGGGGATCTCAACAAGCAGGTTGGCGACGTCACCGACGTTGCCAGCCGCGAACCGGTTATTCTCACCAAGCACCGAAAGCCCCGGTTCGTTTTGATGAGTTACGAGCACTACGAACGGATGCGTGCCGGCGCCGACCCCCGCCGCGCATACCGCGTCTCCGAGATGCCGGATGAACACGCGGGACTCTTCGCCGCCGAGATCGACCGACTGGCGCGCGGGGAGGGATACGATGACGAGCGGTAGATTCCTGCCCGGTCAAGTAATCTCCTACCCGTATCTTTGGGCATGGCAACAAGAGCGCGGCGAAACGGAAGGCCGCAAGAGCCGGCCGACCTGCGTGGTCATCGCTGTCCGCGGCGCTAGCGACGGTCTGACCCATCTGGCGCTCCTGGCGATAACCACCCAACCACCGCCCGCCGATCGGGTCGCATTGGAGGTCTCCGCCATCGAATGTCGCCGCGCCGGTTTGACCGATCTCAAACGCTGCTGGATCGTGGTTGACGAATATAACTACGATATTGCCGAACGCTCCTGGTACATCGGACCCGACGGGAATACGCTCGGTCGGTTCAGCAAGGCATTCATGATGAAGATCGCGGCCGCCTTCATTGAAGCGCGCAGCGAGGGGCGCCGCGTCAGCCGTCTGGACTAACGTTCTCTTTTCGCGGCCATGTGCCCGATCTAGGACGTGAGCTCTGGCTGGCCGACAAAGGCCACTAGCACTCGCTCCAGGCGCGTAGCGCCTCTGGCAGCTGCAGCGTCCGGGCGCGCCGGCCTGCGGCCGGCCGGGCTCTCGTCGCGGCGTCCCGCCGCTTCCCGAGCCGGCTTTGCCGTCTCGGCCTTCGGTGACGATCCCTCGCGCAAGGCCAGGGGGAGAGGGCGGCCGGCGCGGAGCGGGGGCCGCGGGAGAGAAGGGAAAGTCACGATGTCGATGATATTCATAGGTGGATCACGCGAGATATTCGAGCTGCCGGAACCTGCCATCGCTCGCATCGGCGCAATCGTTGCTGCCGAACACGGCGTGCTGGTTGGCGACGCGTCGGGAGCCGATGCCGAGGCGCAGGGCCTGCTTGCGGGCTACAAGTACGAGCATGTCGGGGTCTTCCATGCCGGCAAGGAACCCCGCAACAATCTGGGCGACTGGTCCGCCTACCATGTTCCTTCTCCTGAAGGAGTTCACGAGCACTTGTTCCACGCCGCCAAGGACCGGGAGATGGCGCGGCGCGCCGACTTTGGCATGATGGTCTGGGACGGCGCATCACCCGGCACGGCCGTCAACATGCTTCGGCTCGCCATCGCGAACAAGCCGTGCGTCATTTACGATCTGGCCAGAGGGAGCATGGCGATCACGTACAATGTGGAAGACTGGTGCGCGATGCTCCGCCATGCTGGTCCGGATATTCGCCGCCAAGCCGAAGCCCGCATGACGCCGGAGGAGCGTCTAGCGTTGCCAGGATGATGGATGCGGTTCCTGCCGACAGCCTGGCGGGTTCAATCCGATACGTTGATCCGGCCCCGCGCGGCCCACTCCACTTTATGAACGGCCGGAGCCGGCCCCTTTCGAAACCGGTCCACGCGCAGAGCCGCGGGGCGTTGCGCGGATGATCATCTTGATCCGTCTCGCCTCTGAAGCGGGTGCAAGCGTGCCGAACAACATCCTGGCTTGCCGGGTCATCCAACCTGACTGCGCGGTATCGTCCCCCGAGGGGCGTAAAGGCCGCTGCCAGCCGGCCCCGATCTCGAAACCGCTATGCCGCCATACCGAACACGCAAGGCGGTCACGCGCTGGGCTAACTGTTCGATGTGTTGGCAATGCCGACGATATGACCCGAGAGGCTGCAGCATGTTCCTGCGATCCGGCAGCATTGCGTCGGCGGTCTAGCAATGGCGGCCTGAGTTCTTTTCCTTCGGTCGCATCCGGGGCCATTCCCGTTTCATGTCGCCTTTGTAGACGACCGCCTGCTTTGTGCGGTCAACCCCCGTTGGGGGTACACTCGGCGAATATTCAGGAAAATTCGATTTCTGTTTTTAACCGCGGGCAGGCGAAGGGCCTGCTCGCTATTTTTCGGCAAATAGAATTTTCCAGAATTTTCGCCGAGATGACCGCAGCAGGACGGCCCTCTCCTTTGGCGCCATCGGGAATGGTCCCGATGCAACCGAAGGAGAACTACCATGGCCACCACGATCGCAAACCTCACCACCAAGGCCGACGGCTCGATGGAAGGCGTCTTCGCCACGCTCCGGGTCAACGCCCCGATCACCCTGATCCCGAACACCAACAAGTCGCGCGAGGACGCGCCCGACTACCGGATCGTCAACAAGCGCACGGGCTTCGAGATCGGAGCCGGCTGGCACCGCATCTCCCAGCGTTCGGGCGAGGAATACCTCTCGGTCAAGCTGGAAGCCCCCGAGATCGGCGTCATCTTCGGCAATCTCGCTCCCGCCCCGGGTGGCGAGGAAAACAAGAAGGTCATCCTCTGGAACAACCCCCAGTGAGCATCGGTGGCCGGCCTCGCAAGGGGCCGGCTCCCCACCGGCAAAAGGAGGTTGCAATGAGCCGCTACACCATCACTGTCACTGGCACCGTCACCGGACAGAGCCGCTCGGATCCAGACGCTGTCATCGGCTACGATCCACCGCTTCGGACCTACTTCCTGCAAGCATTCCTGCACGAAGAAACCGACGAGCCCGGTCTTTGGTTCGGCACCCACGATCGCGCCTTCGATACGCTTGAGGATCTTCGCCGCGCAGCCATCTCACACGGCTACGACTTCACGCCGTCGCCCAAACTGGCCGCAAAGCTGGTCGACGACAAAGCGGTAGCCAGCCGGCGTCCGGCGCGGGACACAATTCTCGGCCAGGTGCTGAAACACCTCAATCAACCCAAGTAGGCAAAACGTCTCAGAGCCCGCGACGGAGTGTTCCGTCGCGGGCCCTTTTTTTGTGGGTCGCAAAAGAGCCACGAACATCACCGGCTACAGCAAGAGACAGCGACTCCAAACCGCCGATTATTCCTTCGGCAGTTTGTGCTTATGAATGCGGATATAGTCCTGCACGGCCTTGCGCAGCAGTTCGGTCATGCTGTGCCCATTGCTGATCGCCAGCAGCTTGAACTGCCGCTGCTCCACGGCCGTCAAATAGTAGCCGCAGCGGATCATCTCCTCCTCGCGAATCTTCTTTCCGGCGATGGGATCCTTTTTCTGGCCCTGCCGCAGCAGCTTGCGGAAATCGGGCCCGACTGCCGGGGACGGCTTTGTCGTTTTCTGGATCTGTGGCGCAGCCTGCTCCCTGGTCCCTGATGTCTCGGCCTTCGGCGGGATGAACATGCTCGGCAGCGCGGGCGGTTGCGTGGAGATCGCCTTCATCATACGGGCTTTCTTGTCGTCACCGGGTTTCGGCGTGGTTTCTTCACTCATGCCGCGTTCCTTGTGGCTTCGATGAAGGTTTGCAGAAGGTCGTCGAAGACCCCTTCGCTCTCGGCAATCGCCTTCGCGTCAGGCACCTCGGGGCTGTAAAGGGTCTGCCCGGTCTGAAGGTCGCGGTAGGCAACGCGATTGTGCAGGACGTGTTCTGCAATGGGCGTGCCGTTGGCCTGGATGATGGCGCGCAGTTCGGTCAGGGCTCGCGCCCTGCCATCGATGATTGTCTGCTTCGTCAGCACGAATATCGCTGGCAGCGGTCTACCCCGGCTCTCGACCGCCAGCGGGATGTAGTGGTCGGTGATCTGGATGGCGGCGGTCACATCGTCGAGGGCAAAATAGACCGGCACGACGACAATGTCGGCAGCGAAGAGCCCGGCCATGAGGTTGTCATTTGTCGTGCCTTCCGTATCGATCAAGACGACAGAGCGTTCCCCGTTGTGGATGGCTGCTGCGTCGAGGATTTCCTGCGGCGTCATCGCGCTCACCATCTGCAGCTTGTCAGGACGATTGCCAGCTTCGCCCAGCATCTGGAACCAGCGGTTCATGTTCTGCCGCCGGTCGCCGTCGATAAGAGTGACCGAATACCCCCGATGCAGCGCGACGGATGCAAGGGTGCGCAGCATCGTCGATTTGCCAGTGCCGCCCTTTGGGATCGCAGCGGAGATGATCATAGGAGGCTTCCTTCCGGCGTTGTCTCCTTGTTCCCATGTTAACATGGGAACAAGTCATCATGGACATATGGACCAATGTCACGGTCGAAACATGGTGACATTGTCGACGGGGAATACTGGTTTGGCAACCCACGCGCGCATCGATAAGGGCTCGCCTAAAGGTGCAGTTTCTGCGCAGCTGCTGTTTTCAGCGAAGAAGGCGTCCAGCCGGGCTAATCCGACTGCGGATTTTCGACTACGCTTTCGGGCTGCGCATCAGGGCACTTGTTTCCTTGTTAACATGGAAACAAGTCTTCAACGCATCATAGGCACATCGCATCAATACACGATGGGAACATTTCGTCGCCCGCGCCTCTCACCAACTGCGCTGGTGAGAAAACGCGCCCCGTAATTTCATGCCTCTTGCGTTCTCTTGGCAGGATAGCCTATTTTGTGACACACACAAAATAGGCGGCGCGGCCCTGGCGGACCTTAGCGCCCGCAAGCGGGCTTGAGAGATGGATGCAGACGTCCAGAAAGCGGCGGTCAAGAGCGCGTCACGACGCTACGGCGAGGTGACGCACATCCGGTTTTCGGCTGCCGAGCTGGCCCGCCTCAAAGCCATTGCGGGGCGGGAGGGCGTCACCGTCAGTGAGGTCGTCCGGCGTCTGGTGCGGGCAGAGGTCGGGCATCTGCCTATCGCGTCAGAGGCGTTGCGGCCGGCGATCGTGGACATGACCGATCAGCTGCGGCGTGTCGGCCTCAATTTCAATCAGGCCGTGCGCGCCATGAACGACGGCCGTGTCGCCCATGATGAGGATCTTGAGCAGGCGCTGATCGCGGTGGGCGAGCTCGTGAGGCAGTTTCGCGAGGAACTGAAAACGATGACCGTCGAGTCTCGCAAGGCGAGGGAGGCCAGGCCATGAGCGGTCGTCTTGCTGGCTACGCGGCCGAAATCGAACGCTATCTTCTAGGCGAGTCCGCCGTGAAGCGCGAGGACCTGGACGACGACAAGCCCGGGACGAGCGCCCGACGCGAGGCTGGTGAATTCCAGGCGATGAAGAGTCGTGAGCGGGCCGGTGGCGCTGGCCGCCTCGGGCAAGGACAAGCCGGCTCGACGGTAGGTGGGCGCAGGAGCGCCCCTCGTTCTTCGCCGGGATTAACAGGAGTGGCGGGGAGCTCCGTCTCCAGCGCTGCACCGAAGTCCACTGCTGCTGCGAGCTCGCCCAAGGCCGCTAGCGCGCCGATCATGATCTATGGCGCCACGCTCGCCGGTTTCCGGCCGGAAGAGGAGGAGGAAGACTGGAAGCGGCGCGGCGGCGGCGGCGGCCGTGGCGCTGGCCGCTCTGGCGGTACAGGACGAGCGGCGCGGGCGGGCTATCAGGCGCTCGCCGTGGCGGCACGGGCAGGCTATGCGGCGGGCGCGCAGCCCGCTGTGTTTAAGGTCATGCCCAATCCTCCGTCTACCAAGGAAGCCGCCGCGCGGCTGCTCAATTACATCGGGAAGCGCGAGGACGAAAAAGGCGAGAAACACGACATTGAGATTTTCGATGAGGATGGGCAGGTTCTCGCGACAGGTGCCGCACGAAAGGCGTTCCTGGAAACGTTTTGCGAGACGTTCGAACCGCCGCTGGAAAATACCAATTTTCTGGAGGTTCGTTTCGAGCTCGCCAGCGAGGTTGCCGATGGCGCCCTGAGCGAGGCGCTGAACAAGGCCTTCGGTGCAAAACCGTTCATCTATGCGCATGATGGACAGACGGTGCAGGTTTATGCACACACCGATGAGCGGGCAGGACCTATTGCGAGGGTGCTTGCCGGTGGTCGGGATAATTCGCGCAGCAAGGCCCTCGACAAGATCGAGGCGCGTTTGTCTGAAGCCATGGGCGCGGCGGGGGTGGCAGCCAAGGCAGCGGTGACGGCGGCGGTCAGCCGTGAAGCCAAGGCGAAATATTTCCTGCAGAAGTTTATCCGTACCCACAGCCATGTCCGCTATGCAAATGGCGAACCCGTGCCTGGGGTGAAGAATTCCACGACGGCGGCGGCTTCGGTCTATGAACAATGGCGCCCGCAGTTTTCGGGGCGCGAGCGCCGCAATGCCTATCACCTGCTTTTCTCGGCAAGAGCCGGTACCGATGCCAACGCCGTCATGGCCGCGGCGCGCGCCGTACTCGAGGAGCGCGCGCCAGGATACAAGTTCGTCCTGGCGCATCACAAGGACACCAAGCACGTCCATATCCACGCGATGGTGCAGGCACGATCAGCCGACGGCGAACGCCTGAAATTCTACAAGCCGGATCTCGCATCCTGGCGCGAGACCTTTGCGGAAAAAGCGCGCGAGAACGGCATTGCGATGGTGGCGACGCGGCGGATGGATCATGCGATGACGCGGCCGTTCACGAAGGAGCATGCTGGAGCCTATAGCCGCGCACAGAGCGATCCGCGTTACCAGGTGAGCGCCAGGACGATCGAGCGAGTGGAGGCCAAGCGGCAACGCCGTTTGGACGGGCAATCCCTTGTCGTAAACGGCGATGCAATCGTTGCCGCATGGCAAAAGACTGTGACGACGATGCGGACCGCGGGGATAGTCGGTCAGGCTCTCATGGCAGCGGAGTCGATCGGCAGCAGTTTTCTGCGATTGCGTCGCGATCGAACAGTGGAGGGGCAGACAGGTCCTATGGGTCGCGGAGCTGATCAATCGGGGCAGAAGTCTTTCCTGTCCCATCCCGGTATGAGAGAATTGAATGCACTGATAGGAGATTTGAACATGGCGCAAACCCCCTTGGAAATGCGGCGTCAGATGGCCCGTGTCAATCAGGCTCTGGACAACATGCGCCAGAC
Organism: Mesorhizobium sp. WSM4898; assembly: GCF_029625845.1. Lineage (NCBI taxonomy): Bacteria > Pseudomonadati > Pseudomonadota > Alphaproteobacteria > Hyphomicrobiales > Phyllobacteriaceae > Mesorhizobium > Mesorhizobium sp. WSM4898. Next base: position 185,236 of record NZ_JARTVQ010000005.1, read on the forward strand.
GCTGCCGCCGGCGCATCAGCAACAGTTCGAACAGTATCGTGAAGAGGTGAACGACAAGATGCACGACCGTCTCGCGCGGCTGCAATTCGAGCGGCAGCAGCAGCGTCGTGGTGGTGCCGGCGAGCCGATCCCCGAGCGTGAGGCGCGAGGGCGCGACCTTCCAACGCGGGCCGATCCCCGCGAGCCGGAGGAGCCGCGCACAGGCACCGACCAGGAGAAGGTGAGAGCCAAGCGAAAAGACGCCAACAAACAGAAGGCGCGGCAGCCGGAAGACCAGGACCGTAAGACCCAGCGCTCGAATGATAACGATTACGAGCGTTGAGTAAGGGCCGACCCAGCGTCCTCCCGCGGAGGTAGGTCTGCGACGCATTCGCCATACAATGATCAGGAATGACAGCAATGCGCCGCATGTCGGGCGTTGAGGCGCGCTCTCTCGATGCATGTAAACGAACATCGTTAAAGATCGAACGGAACTTCCCGCGCCTACCGTTCGTGCGGCTTAGTAATTTCATCCATGCCATGTAGCTCAAGCATCAGCATCTGATCGATCACGTCGAGCAAACGCCTGCGCAATGCAGGGTCGTTTTCCGAAGCTGCGTATTCCGCTTTGATTAGGTCTTTTAGCTGGTGGATATCCATATCTCTTCGCTTCGCCTCTTCGCCGCCAGCCTTTAGGTCGACTATGACTCTCTCCGCAGCGGCAACTACCAAGCCAGCGACATTGCATTGTGCATCTTCCAGCGCGTGCAAGAAGGCAAATGAGTCGTTCTCGAATGCGTTGCTCGTTACATATGCTTGAGCAAGTCCCATAAACGTCGCGAACCTCCCGGGAGGGATGGAGCGAAACACCTCGGACGCCTCGTTCCGCACCTTCGGATCGTCATCATCGAAGTAGCGCAGAAGGTTTCCGACAGCCCGATCCCGATAGGTGGCTTCCACTACAGAGTGAGAGGCAATGTCGGACGCTAGCCGCCTCGCATCCAGCGATGACTGTTCGAGCGAATCCGCCAGAGCGACGTAGCTGGCATCATTGTAGCTGGCGCGTGCAATGTGCCATGTCGCAACCAGCCGCATGTCCGCATTTCCAAATGTGAGCAACGTGGAAAGCAGCCGCCTGCCGATCGCGGGAACTTGATGGACGATGTAAGGTAGCAGATTGGTTGCCGGGTGCGTCATCAAGGGAGACAGCCACACGGGGTCGGGCGACGAGCGTCTGGCAACAGCGTTGGTTGCGACCTGAGTGGCGGCGGCAAGCATCCTAGCGGCAGCGGGTGGCAACCATGATGGCGGGAATTGCAGCTTCGCTATGGCGCTCGCGGCGAAGCTGGGCCGCTGTGCATCAGGCGTAACCAGCTTTTCCAGAAGGGCCGCACATCGGCTCTTATCCTCGTTGAACATCGGGGTGAGCGGGCGCGGCATGCAACAACGCACGCTGATCTGCGCTTCGTTGGCAATGCGGTCTTCAAGCAGCGACCATGCATCCCGACGCCGCTCCGGAACATTCCAAAGAACCGCTGACAGCGCCTCCAAGGCCCAACCGCGAGCCCCGTTGAGGCCGCGCATATGCAACTTGCCGCCTCGGTTAAGAAGATCTTCGATCGACACCATTTCCCGGTCGGCATGGTTGGTATCGACATCGACATTGTCCGCGGCCTCCCCATGGAGGATGTACCAGACCAAGACTTCCCAGCATGATTGCGATCTGCCCAGTTCGGGATGGCGCTCGAACAGCCGGGCGATACCGTCACCATAAGGCTTGCCTTCGCGAGCATGAGCATCGAGCACCGCCGCTTGCAACGGCTCCAATGCAACGGATTCCGCTTCGGCTAGTCCCCAAAGAAGCTGTTGCACATAAGCAGGATTCGCGTCGGCGGGGATGCGCAGTTGCAGGCGGGCGAATCGTTCCGGGTTTTCTTTCGCGAGTTGCTGCAACACGTATGCGAGCTGCCGCGCGCCGCCGGTGGCCGAGCCGTTTCCGTAGTGCCGCTCTTCGTCACTGTGATGGCCACGCATAGCCGACAGCCATTGCTCATCGGTCATATAGACGGCATTGTCTTTGGCAATCGGCGACTCAATCGCGTAGGCCTCGACATGCGAAGGCTCTACAACCTTCTCGCCACGGAATTTTCGCCGCAGTTCATCCAACCGAACCGCCGCTATGGGGCTAAGCAAATCCCGCCCGACGGTTTCGAGTATACAGAACTGCTTGTAGCCTGACCATCTCAACTGACCGACGATATTCTTGGGCTGTGTCCATATCGTCTCCCGCTCTCCGGCTTTGTGCTCCTGTGCGGCTTTGACGGCGAAATCCAACTCCGGCTGGTATGCGAGGATCGTCTGTTCTACTGCGGTGCGTTCCGGATCCGCTAAATAGGGAAGCGCCGCCTTCGCCGCGTCGGCAAATGAGCGCCAATCCGCGCCCGTCCATCCCGCCTCGAAAACTATAGGAAACGCGAGCAAAGGCAGCAGCTCGTTCGCCAGGACCCGCGGATTCGCGGCGATGGTCTCAAGATACAGATGGGCCGCAGCCTCGTGGCTTTGCGGATCGATACGGCGGAGTATCAGTCGGGCCTGCTCGGGATTGTCACCGGCCACCTTTTGCAGGGCGGCACGCACCAACTGCAAATACTGGTCGCTTCCGAAATTGTGGCCGGAGTAGGCGCGATGGCGAAAACTGGAATCGTATTCGCCCGCGCCCACCTTTAGGGCAATCCGCTGAAATGTTTTCGCTAGCGCGTCTATCGACCCATCGAGCAGCGCCAGAGGCGACTTCTTTGCCAATTCGCCGAGTGAGTGCAGGTCGATATCCTGTATTTCGTCCCGGTCGAACGGTGCGCCATCTGGGTGTTCGTCAAACCATGCGTCGAAGTAGGCCTTTAGTATCGCTGCTGCGCCGTCGCTGCTTCTTCCGGCGGTCCACGTGGCGATCAGAAGCTCGCGACGAAAATTTCCCTTCCGCTCGAACAAACCGGGCGGACGGGAATGAACGACGCGCGTACATAGATCGATCAGCGCCTGATCCGATCCCTGACGGCGCACATAGCCGAACCAGTCCAGAAGTTGAGCACCTTTGTTTCGATCACCGTTCCACCATGCGTCCAGCAACTGCGCGATAGGCTGTGGCCGAGCACCGGCTATATTTGAGAGCCACCAGAGAATGGCCTTTTTGCGGGTTTCAACTGTGCTGCTGAGCTGCGCAGCCAGCCAGCCATTTTGATTGAGCACGTCGAACCAACCTGCCGTTCCCTGAATGGCGGTGCGGACCAGCAAAGGAATCGGTTGGGATGATACGTCGAGTTTAAGTATGAGGTCGCGTTCCTGCTCGGTGGGCGAAGCAAGAGCTGCCAGCCATTGGGCGACGGCGATCTTGATATGGAAGCGCACATCGCCCGAGGCAATGACTTGAGCGAGTTCGCGGACGTAGCGCACATAATCGCTTTGGCGCATGTGTTCGAGAATCTGGCGCACCTGTGTTCTCCGGAACAAATGCTGTTCGGTCGAGGCCAGCAGATCCAGCAGGCTTTGCTGCCGCGCAGAAAATGCACGCGCGAAGACATAGTCGAAGAAGCTTTCATGGAAAAAATTCAATGTGCCGCGCGAGCGGATCACGAGATGTTCTGACGTCAGAATCTCGACTGCTCGGGAGAATCCGTCGAGTACGGTGTGAGGAGCATCTAACCGTTGCCGTGCGCTCATCCAATCGGCGAGTGTCGTGAGCGGGGCCATCAGTGCCCAACTGACTTGATCGCGGTTCTGAGTGATCAATCGCTCCTTCCGCTGCAGGAGTTTCGCGAAAAGGTCGTTGCGATTGCCGAACTGGGTATCGCCATCGATTGCTATTTCGGCGAAGACCGCCAAGTTAAGAGGAAGCCTCAAGAGCTCCTTCTGGCTGGCATCGAGGGTATCCGGACCTACGCCAAGGCTGGCGACCACCGGCGCAACGTCAGTGCTCCAGTCGAGGAGCGGTACATCGACCTGCGCCACATCGTTGGACTGCTTTAGCTGTTTGATCCGCTCGTCGCTCTCAATGTCGAAAGAGCGGCACACCAGGACGATCCGCACCGACGCGTAGCGCCGGGCCTCTTCGACCATCCCCAAGACGGCGTTTTTTGCCGCGCCGTTTCGACCTGATACCTCGCTGACGGCGTCGATCTGGTCGATGAGCAGAACCGTCCGATCGTCGGGAGACAGACCTTTTAGCACCGTAACCGGACTATCTTCACGATCGAGAAGTGTGCGGCCGAAATCCCGCGGTGATCGGCAGTCGAGATTCTGATCGATGCGAAGGGCCAGATGAAGAATGCCGGCATCGGTCAGCTTTTCGAGAATGTCACGTGCAACACCGGATTTGCCGGATCCCGCGACGCCGCTCAGCAAGATTACACTTGGGCCAGCCTGGCTACCCAGCAGGGACATGACCTCGTCTCCATAGGTCCGGGCGACGACATGCCCGTGCGCGCCAAACGGCGCATAGCTGTCCAAATAGGCCTTGGTCTCGTCAGCCAGCGTTTGGCGCAAGGTCGGATCGAGCGACCATTCCTTGATCCGCAACTTGGCGACAGCGGCCATGTCCGCGCGAATGGTCTCCGTCGTCAGAACTCTATTAAGCCTCGCTTCGAGGTATCCTCTGAGAGCCGGATACACCTCTGTCGGCGCGCAATCGAACAAGAGGGCACCGAACGTTTCGATGGAAGAGGTAATCTCGGCCTCTGGCACAACCCGGAAATCACAGCGGCGAAGCCAACCGAAAGCCACATCGGGTGTGACCCCGACAGTCGTGTGAAAGCTCTTGAAATTGTCTTGCGATCCTTTCGGCAACGCGCCGTCGAACTCGACGAAATCGCTGGCGTAGGAGGCTTTGCTGGCAAGGTCGAGTAGCTCCGCTGGCGGGCTTTGCGAAACGAAAACGCAGCGGTCACGATCATTTGCTCCGAGCCTGTCCGCAAAGGCAGAAAGCACGCCCTCCCGCTCAAGCGCGCGGATGGTCCAATTCTGACCTGGGGCGTTGATCTTGGTCTGGTGCCAGGCGATATGGGGCCCATAGTCGACGGCGAACTCGAAGCCTTTGAATGCGTCGCTGATGCCTTCGAGACGGATGGAACGCGCCTTGGCATTGAGAACGTCAAGTAATTGACGAACAGCCCATCGCGCTTCGTAGGCATTGCCAAATTTATCTGCGATCCCGCCCCCGAACACCTAACCCCCCACAAGCTATGCCATCACGGAATCGGCTGTATTCCTGAATAGGGCATGCGGCCTCGTTCCTGTCGTGTTCTATTTCTGGAATTCTTGAACTGCAATGTTGAAGAGGCAGCCTGCCTGATCAAGCAGACCAAAACGACAACTTACCGCCCATCGCTTTCCAAAACCGGACCGTCCGGACACGGCCCCAAAGCCGCCAGGCGGAAACGCACTTGAGATGAACTCTGTCGCTTCCTAGAACTTCTGGCGAACTATGCTTGGTGCCCGGCGCGAAGCGCGTGGCAATGTGCGCCGTCGCCATGGCTTGTGCGACAAGGTCACGATAGACAGCGACCTCTCCGCCGCATCGGAATCCTGGCCTACCCATCGACTACATCAGGCAAAGTATCTTCCACGACGCCCAGATTTCGATCGAAAGTCTCGGTATCGGATGCGTTGGCGCGCAGGGACCGCACCTTGTTCAGGATCGCCGCAACCGCTGCTTCCTTGTCGGGCGCGATGCGTGTCGTCACCGCTTTGGCCGCCAAAGCGGAAAAATCTATGGCGGCATTAGCCGGTGCGGCTGCAGCGTCGGTTGCTTTCAGCCGCCCTTTTACGATTGCGCGTCGGCCCTGTGGCGGAGCCATACGGCCGGCCTTGGCGGCGAATGTCGCGCCGTGCCGAAGGCGCATTTGCAAGAGGCCCGATCGGTACGCTGGTGCTGTCGGCACAATCGGCGGGAGCGCAGGAGGTGGAACCGCCGCAGTGGAATTCAACGCAGGGCTTTTCGTGCGCGAAACGTCGCTAGAGGCGGGCAGGGGCATGAACGCGCGTCTGGCGAGCTGGCCGTCGGCGAAATAGAAATTTCGCGTGCCAAGGATCGGTAACTCGCCACGTGGCAATATGATGACCTTGTGCTTGTCGAGCGTGCGGATTTCATCCGGCCGCATCAGGGGCCGCCGCACCTCCTTGCGGTGCTCCGAGCGCGTGTAATAAGTGTCGAACAACGTTGCCTTGGTGCGTGTCACGTCCTTTTGCACGTCTGACGTTTCGCCGAGCTGCTCGGAAACGTATCGCAGATCGTCCGCATCCTGCGCACCGAAAAAGATCTGCACGCGAGCGGCGTTGATGAGGGTCTTGCGCCCTTCCTGGCGATAGATCTCGTCTACAGCCTTCAGCGACTGCACAAAAAACCACATCGAAACGCCGTTGCCGCCGAGCACGCTCGCCATTTCGGTTACATTCTCGAGCTTGCCGAGGTTCTGGAACTCGTCGAGCAGCACGAGCACCGGATGCTCGTCCGGACGGGGCAGGGTTTCCGACATGAAGTTCATCAGCTGCGTGATCAGGACATTGAACAGCGGTCCAAGCGACGTGATCTGCTCACGGCGCACGTCGAGATAAAGAGAAATTCGATCACGCTTGAGCCTGCGAATATCGAACGTGCTGCGGGACGTAGCTCGCATCAAGCGCTCGTTGAGAAAAGGGGCCATGCCGGTGCGTACGCCGGCGTAAATTCCGGAAAACTGCCGCTCGGACATCTCGAAATACGGCAGCAGGGTTTGCAGCGTAAAATGCGAGCATTCGCGGCGGCGTTCCTCGCGCAGCGAGCCGATGAATTCCAGGAGCGGCTGCTCGGCACCGTTCATGATCTCAAGGATTTTGGCGAAGGTCTTCTTCTCGTTCAGGATTGCAGGCGATTCCATGACGAACGATGCTATGCCGGTAAAAAGCAGGCGGGCGTCGTTCACCCAATATGGATCTGCGTTGGACGGCGGGCGCGGAAATAGCGCCGCAGCGATATTGCGAAGGTCGATGTCGCGCTGGGCGGAATCCAGCGAAATGAAGTCCATCGGATTGTAGCATGCGGTATTGCCGTCTGGATCAGCCGGCGCAAAACGCACCACGCGGCTAATGGTGGAACGGTAGCCGGCGGTCGCCGCATAGGTCTCGCCCCGCAGGTCGAGAACGACGAGCGAATGCGGCCAGGTCAAGGCGTTCGGGATGATAAGGGAGCTCCCTTTGCCGGAGCGCGGCGGCCCTATGACGAAGCCGCCGACATCATCGCCATCAATCCACAATTTCTTGCCGCCGATCAGCCGGCGCTGGGTCAAACGGATCTTGCCGGATCGCTGATCGCGGCCGGGCGACAAGATTTCGGCAAGCCTGCCGCCGGCCCGCCCGACGAAGACGCCGCCAGCTTTCGTCAGGCCGCGTTTTGATACGTCGTTCATAGACATAAAGCGAGAGTCGTTGCGCTTTCTCGGGCGCATGAGAAACAGGCCGACCAGTGGTAAGAAAAACCCTGCTGCTCCCGCGGCAACGGCATATTGGACCCGGCTAAAATTCCTGGCCATCGTATCCGCCCAGGCCTGGCGAACGACCGGCAGGGGATTGGCGTTCAGCTGGTCGAACAGGACGTGGGAGCCAGTCCGGTACCAATCCGTCGCGGCATAGGCGACCGTGAAGACCAGGACGCCCAGGGCCATCGCCATGAGCACCATGAAAATTGCTGTTGCGATTTTCTGCATGGATGGGCCCCGCTAGATCGTCTCCGCCTTGGTGAACTTGATCTCGCTGATGCCGCGCCGTCCGCCTTCGGTGCGGACCATCTGGACGACCACTGGAATGACTTCGCGCAGATAGTCGAGAATTTCGCTTCGTGAGAGGCCCGAACTGCCCTGCATGACCATCAGAGCCAGCCGCTCATAGGCGGACCGGGCGGAATTGGCATGAACGGTGGTGAGCGAACCCGGATGGCCGGTGTTGATCGCCTGGAGGAACGCGAAGGTTTCAGCGCCGCGCAACTCGCCCAATAGCAGACGGTCGGGCCTCATGCGAAGGGAGGCTTCGAGCAGCTGTTGGGCGGAGACTTTGGCAAGGCCCTGGTCGCCCTTCGAGGCTATCAGGGTGACGTTGTTGGGAGCCGGCAGCCTCAGTTCGCGGGTATCTTCAATCGTGATGATCCGTTCGTGAGCCGGGATCTCTTTCAGGAGCGCATTTAGAAACGTCGTCTTGCCCGTGGATGTCCCGCCTGAAACGACAATCGAGACACGATTGCGCACCGCATATTGCAGGAAGTCTATCGGCGACGTGTCGTGCAACATGTCGACCAGCCGCTTTTCTTCGGCCGACAGCGCCAGTCCGCTGCCCATTGCCGTGTTCTCGAAGGCGCCAAGATCGTTGTAGGCATCAAGGCTCATATCCATGATGACCTGCTTGCGGATCGAGATCGCCCCGCCTTCGGGAGCCGCCGGAGGCAAGATGCATTGGATGCGCTCGCCCGAGGGTAGAGCGGCCGACAGGACCGGTTTTTCTTCGTTGATGACCTGATTTGTCGCCGAGGCGACGCCCGTCGAGATGTTGCGAATCCAGCCCGGCGTTACCTCCCGCTTGACGACGTGCTCCATTTCCTTCGCGCCGAGGCGTTCGATGAACAATTCACCCGGCCTGTTGATCGCAATCTCGGACACCGAATCTTCGTTCAAATAGGGCCATATCGGTTCCAGATGAGCGCGCAGGACCGGGGCTCTGGCCCAAGGGTCGGGGAGGGGATGCAGTGCATTCATTTCACCGGGCTCCCATAGCCGGGATAGAAATTATCCTTTGGCGTCGCGTAGAGAGGCGTCGGATCGATCGCCGTCTTCGGTTGCCCACCTGCCTTCAGACGCACCGCTTCTTCCTGGACGGGATCGGCGTACAAGTCCGAGAAATCGAGATCTCGACGCACCAGCACGACGACCGAGGTGCCCTGGTCGACATAGACTGTCGGGCCAATGTTCTGCGTGTCGCGAAACGCCTCTTGCGCGAGTTGCTGCAGGGCGGTCGATGACTTGTCGAACGCGATGCCGCGGGCGTCGCGCTGCGAGCCGTTGCCACCATAGGTCACGGTCGTCGTCTCACCGGTTACGGGATCGATCGTCGACACCTGGCGCTGTTGGCCATTTTGTCCGCTATCGCCAAGCGAGGACAGATATTCAGAGACGCCGCCAACCACGGAAAGCATGATGGCGTTACCGTACCGTTCAACCCAGTGCGTATCGACACGGCCGCCCATGCCGCCGCGGCCGAGCGCGTCTGCGCCAGGCGACTTGATGTCGACGGAAATGCCGTCCGAGCGGATGACCCTGCTCCAGACGATGAAAACACGCTTCTGACCACGTGCAAGCCCTGAGCGGTATTCTCCGGTCAGGCGCGAGCCCTTCGGGATGAGGATCCGCCGGCCGTCGAGAGAGAAGACATCCTCACGCACGACAGCGCGCACGGCGCCGGGAAGGTCGGTGTTGATCGCGGTTTCCAAATAGCCGCGAATGATCGTTCCTTCAGGGATCAACGCATCGGTGCGTCGGAAGACCCTGGCTTTGACGATGCCGGAAGAGCTTGCCTCAGACTGCGCCAGGAAGGCCTTGTTGGGATCGCTGTCCGCGCCGGGCACCGGTACGATCTGACCGTCCCGCGCGATTTCGACCTGCGCCGCCTGGGCGCCGGCATCTGTCGAGCCGGTCTGATCATTCGTCACCATCTGGTTCGACCGCAGGCGTTCCCACACCGCTTTTTCATGCTCCGCCGCCTCCGCTTTACGACGAGCCTCGTCCTCAGCCGCCGCCTTGAGTCGGGCTTCTTCCGCCTCCGCCTTGCGGCGTGCCTCCTCGGCCGCCATTTGCGCCTCCAGCGCGCGTCGCTGCGCATCGAGATCCGCGCCTTGCTGCACGGTCTGATCGACATTATCGGCTTGTTGCGCGCCATTCTTGTCGTCAGCCGGTGGCGGCACCACGATCTGGTCGATCGTGCCGTCGGCAGGTTGCGGCGGTTCGTTCAACGCCGGCGGGCGGAACTCTGGCGGGTTGAAGTTTTCCTCGGCATCGCCGCGCAGATCGCGCGATACAGGCTCCCGGGGCCAGTTAAGCCATATCAGCGCGCCTACCAGCACCACGCCGAGGCTGACCAGGGCGATCCTGGTACCCACGCCAGCACCACGGCGCGCGACCGTCGGGCTGCCGTCCAGCTGGTTATAATCGATCTGGGACATCAGCGCCCTCCGCTGGATCCGAACAGGGTGGAACCGCCTGTCAGTTTCGTTGGACCGTAGACTTGCTCGACGGGATCGATGGCGTTGGGTCGCGCCCGGTTGTAGAGGCAGAGCGTCTCGCCATCGGCCCGCAAGGTGAATTGCCGTGCGACCTTGTCGATGACGGTGTATTTGCCCTGCGTGCGAACGTTGACCAGCGACTCCTGACGCTTGTCGTCGACAACGAAGATCGCTGGAATGTCGCCCTTGAACTCCAGAAACACCTTGGTGCCGTCGTCGAACACGGTGCGCGGCTTCAGACTGTCGTCGCCCTTGTAGGCGTAGTCGTAATTGAGATCGGCATAATTCAGGTCCTTCAAATCCGGAACGGCGGCGCTCTCTTTGGCCTGTGAGAGGAGGCGCGCGTCTATATCTTCGTCCGGGTATTTGAACCGGACCTGGAAGGATGCTCGGTCACGGCTGTTGTCAGTGGCCTGCAGCAGCAGGGAATAGACGCGCCGGTTGGTGACGACGTTGACGTTGGTCCACGCATCGCGCTCCAGCGGCTTGATGAAAAGAAACCGCGATCCGCGTTTGGGGATTATGGACCAGCCTTTCGTGTCGCCAGCCGACACGGTTTCGATGACTTCGGTCGGGCTGAGCTCGATCATCGTCGAAATGCCAAGGGCTGCGCGCACTGACGTCACGTCGTCATTGTTGAAGGTGACATATCGGATGCGGCCGTCGCGTGCGGCCGCGCTGTGCATCGTCCCGAGCAGAAGGGCGGCCGATAGGACGAAGCCCACGCGCCATCTCATTGCAGGCTCCCCGCCGCCGGCGCCGATTCCTGGTCGCGGCGGTAATCCCTAACCTGAAATCCCAGTGGATTGTCGAAACGCCATTCGTTCTTGAGCGGCGTTGAGGTGTAGCGGAATTTTATCACCGCCACCCAATTGTCGGCGGTGGACGAATTGTCCCGCCGCGTCGTCGTGGCAAAGCGCACCGAAGCTGTGTTGCGATTGAGCAGCGAGACCGACTTCACCTCGACCGAGACAGTGACATTGCGGCCAAAAATCTTGTCAAGCGATTGTGGATTTGCAGGCGTATAAAGCCACGTCAAATCCTTGGATGCGGCATCGGTGGAGTAGAGCTGTGCCAGGTCGTAATTCTGTTTCAGTTCACGCGAATCATAGGTTTCGCGGGCCCTGATGTAGCGGACCAAATTGGCGGCCGTGACGGCTTCGTTCTGGGACAGATCTCCGGGCTTCAGCGCGCGCATGATCTCGAGGTAGCCCGTCGATTTGTCGACCTCGACAACATACGGTTCGAACTGCCGGAGCGGCAGGATCAGCACGAGCGCCAGCAGCGACAACACCGCCACCATTCCGGAAACACCGCTGACGATCCAGGCCAATGTACGCGATCGACGCATTGACCTGTGCGTGTCGTCCTCCCAGGTCGCGCCCGCCCTGTAATAGCCCTTGTCGACGAGCTCGCCGCCGCTGTTAGCAGCTGTTTCCATTGAGATTGACACTGTACTATTGCCTCGTTTTCGAAACGATCCCGATCCAAGGGCCGCTATCGGTGATTATCCTTGTGTTCTAGGCCAGAGGCCTGGAGTTATCGCGCGCACCTTGCTGGATGGCGGACCGGGTTGCGTCGTCGGCCCTCGCTGCTCGCGAGGATCGAAAACTGTTTGCCGCGAGCTGCCGGGCGCCGCGAGCGGCGCGGCCCGCGGCCCATCGCGCGCCGGAATAGCGCACGGCATTCCTGCCGAACGTCCCATATGAGTAACGGGCGCCCGTGGTGCTGAGATACCCGCCGCCATTCAGGATCGAAGCAATCGAGGGTATCTGCATGAGAACGTAGATGCCGATGATCGTCACCAGCACCAAGGGCAGCACCAGCGACATTTTGCTGTCCATGGTCGCTCCGCCGGACGTGGCGGTGTTCAGCGCCGCGTTGACGAGCGAGAAGTAGAAGCCGAGAAAGCCGTAGATCAGGATTTGCTGGATCATCAGGAAGGTGGTCAGCGAAAGAAAGCCTTCGCTCATCCGCGAGGACCATCGGTAAAGCCAAAGAATGATCCATATCGGCGCCAACGCGAGTGTGATGAACAACATCACCTTGGCGGCGATGATCGCGGCAATGGCAAGCGCTGCGAAGATGATGGCCGACAGCAGAACGAGCAGCGACAACAGCGCACCAAAAATGTCATAGAAGGATCCGCTGTAGACCTGATTGGCGACGTCCTGGGCCCCTTGGTAGAGGTTGTCGATCAGCGTGGGAATTGCCGCCTGGTCGCTAAGCTGATTGCCGGTGGCCCGCGACACGGCGCCGACGATCACTTTACCGATCTCGTCTGGAATGCTTTGCACGAGCTGATAGATCGTGGCGGAAAATGTGCCCCATCCGGTCAGCAGTAGATAGATGATGACGGCGCGGCCGAGCCGATAGGCCGCTTCGATTGGCGAAATCGACTCCCGCCCGCTCAGGATCGAATAGCCCCACCATGCGATATAGAGGGTCAGCATCAGGGTAAAGACGTTGCCCATCGCATTGCCCAACTGCATATAGACATTGCGAACGAAGTCCTCACCGATGTTGTCAATGCCACCGAGGATGCTTGCGGCGAGACCGTTCATGGATCCTCGTCAATAATGCTGGCGAACGGAGTTGAATTGACCGGCTTCAGCGCGCCGCAGTTGTCGGCATGGGCATACGCCAAAGGCCCGCACGGCGCTTTCAGGTCGCGATTTGCGCATCCAAAAAGCCCTGTGCCGAGCCCGATCACAACGCATATGCGCAGGACTCGCCTCGACAAGCGCTCAGCCCCCGCTCTTGCCGAATTCCGCGAACGGATTGACGGTGCGCGGTGTCATCATCTTCTGCACCTGGCTTTGGCGAAGGAGATCTCCCTTGAGCTTCTCATTCAGCGCCGCGACCGCACCATTCTGGACGCCGATCAGTTCGTTGACCGCACGCGCGTTTTCCAGCTGCATTCGTGTGTTCTGGTCCACGGAGCCCTTGACGTCCTGCGACTGCCCGATCTGCCCGCTCGCGGACTGCAATGACTGTTGGCGCTGGGTAACGCCTTGCGAGGCCTGCGAGGTCAACGCGCTTAGCAGCGAGGCCACGTTCACGCTGCCGCCATAGGCCGTGTTGACGGCGCTGGTCTCCTTGCCGGCAATCTGCTGGAGCTGCTTCACCAGCTGGAGCCCGTTGATGACGGCGCCGGCGATTTTCTGGATTTCGGGCGAAAGGCCGCCAAACGAAAGCGCGCCGCCGTTCAGGATCGATCCGAACGACGGAGCCTGGGCGATCGACATGTTGCCGCCAAGGCCCATTTGTCCGATGCCGAGCGAACCGTCACGACTGCCGCTGAGCGCCTGAAGGATCTCCTCGCTCTTTTTCAGAATATCCTTGTTGGAGTCCATGATGGAGTTGGTGTTGTCCGCATTCTTGCGGGCGACATCGAGATTGGCGCCATCAATGACCGCAATTTGTGCGTGGGCAGTGCCTGCCCAAAGCGCCAGACTGGCGGCAATCGCCAATTTCTTCATGTCAGCCTCCTATTGCTGTAGAGAATTGATCACGCTGGCAGCGCCGGCAGGATCAGTGGTTATGATCATCGAGCGACTGTCGGCCGAGCTTGCCCCCGCGTTCTCGAGTGCGCATGGTAGCCACCGGCCGCGATCTATCTCCAACCGTTCCAGTTCCGCCGGATCACAAGAGAACGGGTTCGGAGAGCCGCTCTTCGGCTGTTGCACCAGCTTGGCCGACTGCGATGCCTGGACGTTCTGCATCGACAGAAGTTGGGCAAGCAGCGTCGTAAAATCCCCCGCCTGGGCGAGGTACTGGTTAGTGACATCGGCGTTGACCCCGCGAGCCGACGAGTTCAGCTCCCAGGCGTCCTTGTATTCGGTCACCTGGCCAACGTTGCCTGCAAGCGCCTCGATTGCAGCATTGTTGGCGCCGAGCTGCGATGAGCTTGCGTCAAGGCCGCCAGCCGCCTTCCTGACCGCGCCCATGGCCGCGTCCTGGGCCGTGCCGCCTGCGCCGTCGGCCGTTACGATCGAGAATGGTGGCGGCGCGGCGGCCGGAGCCTTTCCGCTTGACACATAGTCGTTGAAGTAGCTGTTCCAACGGCCGACGCCGCCGGCCCACTGACTTTGTTCGCCTGCGTTCGATCCGTTGTAGAAGGAGGCGAGACAGCTGTAATTCGTCGCCCCGCATTGCTTCACGCCCATTCCGAGATATTTGACGCCGCCTTCGACATTCTGCTCGTTCACGTCGCGGTCCAGTCCCATGGACTTGCCGGTGCCCTTGGTCAGCTGCATGACGCCTTTGACGCCGGTGTGGCTCCCGGCGCATGTGTCGAAGCGCGATTCCTGATAGGCAACGGACAGCGCCAGGCCTTCGGGAACGCCGTATTCTTGCGCATAGTAGCGGATCATCTTCACGTTGCCGGCGTCGCGCTGCAACGCTTCGGCCGGCGATCGGCGAAACATCTGTGAGCGGTATTTGTTAGAATAGGTGCAGACGACGCTTTTCTTCCTGTCGGTTTCATCCTTCTTGGCCTCATCCGACTTCGTGCTGTGCTGCTCGTCCTCTTGCTGCTTGTCGAGGTTCTGCCCGTCGATGACCGCGATCTGAGCGGCAGCCACGCTCATGCTTTCCGCCGTCGCGAGAGCCACGACCAGACAAGCGCTGCTAAGCCGCTTCGTCATGCTCGTTCTCCCATCCGCAGAAGTATGGCAGCCACATTTCCGGCTCGTCGCCGAAGGTCTCCCGGAGCCGTGCGCATTCCTTGCTGTTGGCTTCGTTCGAGGACAGGACCTTGATGAGATCGGGCATTGCCGACAAATCGAGCTTGGCGACGATCGAGTCGCTGTCGTGCTTGACGAGGAAGGTGCGCGTTTCCTTGGCGGTGCGGCGCACGAACTCGAATTCCTTCGCCGTCAGCGAGAAGCGCTCCATGTAGGATTCCTTGCTCGCCTTCGGGTTGGGGAAGAAAATGTTGGTCTTCGTCTGCTCGATCAGTGACGACGAGATGGAGGAATTGACGACGTCCTCCGCCGTCTGCGTGCCAAAGCCGACCACGCCGTTGCGGCGACGAATGGTCTTCAGCGTCTCATTGATGAAAGCGGCGAAAACCTCGTCGTCCAACAGCTTCCAGCCTTCATCGAGGAAGAGCATGATCGGCGAGCCGTCGATGACGTCTTCAAGACGGTGGAAGATGTAGAGCAACGCCGCCGAACGCAGCTTTCGGTCGCCGAGGATCTTGGTCATGTCGAAGCCGACGACGGGTTTCGAGAAATCGACCAGATCGACCGGATTGTTGAAAAGCCAGCCCTTGTCCTTCGGGTCGAGCCAGGGTTGGATCCGCGCGGCCAGATCGTTCATGCCGGGCATGAGCGAGCCCCGCAGCACTTCCGGCAGCAGGTCGAAGGTCCGCTGTTCGCGCGGGATCTTGTAGATCATGTCGACGGCGGCGTTGATGACACGCATCTCCGCCACGTCCAGCGCGCCGCCTTCCGGCGTCAGGATGTAGATAAGAAGATCTTCCAGGAAAGAACGGTTCTCTGCCGTGTCGTCAAGCTGCAATGGCGCGAAGCCGGTCGGCTGGGAGGGCTCCATCACCTCGTAACGACCGCCAAGCGCTCGAACGAAAATTTCTGCTCCGCGCATGTAGTCGAAATAGACACATCGCGGCCGCGGCATGATGCGCATGGCCTGCGCCATCAGGAACGACAGCACGACGGTCTTGCCCGAGCCGGTCGGGCCGAACACCGTGAAGTGGCCGACATCGTGAACATGGAAATTGAAATAATAGGCCGTCTGGCTGGTCGTTTCGAGCAAAGCGATGGGCCGTTTCCAATGCAGCCTCTCGCGTTGGCCGGACGGAAAATTGTGTCCTGAGAAAAGACCGGCGAAGTTCAGCGACGAGATCAACGCGCGTCGCGCGATGTAGCTGAAATTTCCCGGCAACTGCGCCCAGAATGCCAGTTCCGTGTTCAGCGTTTCGCGAACCGGCACGATCGACATGCGCGAAAGCTCGGCCGTGATGTCGGATATCGCACGGTTGAGCCCGGTCATGTCCGGTGCCAGGGCCATGACGCTCATGTGATGTTGGCCGAAGACGACTTCGCCGCCGGCCAGCTTGTCGGCGCCGTCGTGGACGGACTCCTCGACCGTCGTGCCCGCCTCGTCGGAACCCTCAACCTGGTTGGCGATTGTGTTGATCCGGCGCATCGCCGTCACGCGGTCTTCAATCGCGAAACTCTGCGTCAGGACAAACTCATGTGGGAGGCGCAAGAGACCGTCCAATGACCCCGGAGCAGTGAATGGTGGGTATTCCTTGATCGACACCATGGCGCCGAGCTTGCCTTCGTCCGGCCCGCGGAGTTCCAGCGCGGATCTGCCGAAAAACAGCTGTCGTGTCGCCAGTACATCGCCAAGGCTCATGCGCGGCAAAGGCATTTCCACGTCGACGCCGCCGGCGAGGATCTTCGCCAAAAATTCCGACGGCTCGGAAAAGAAGCTGTCGCGGCGATTCACGACGCCGAGAAGACGCGCACCATAAGCTGTGAAATCCTTGACGACGCCGTCGAGAACTTCACGCAGTTCAGCCATCGCGTCTTCGCGGGTTTCCTCGCTGGCGGTGCTGATGCGGAAGGCATTGAGCGCCTTGTCCACCCAGCCGACCCGGCCGACCATCGGGCGGCGTATGACCGTCAGATAGGCCTCGTTGACGAAAAGGTTTTTCGCGCCAAGCTCGTCCATGTAGCGGGCGTCGAGCTCGGCCACGAAAGGATTGTCAAAGTCGCCTTCGATCTCCGGCGTCACGTGGCGGCGGATGATCGTTGTGTAGACCGCAAAGCGAGAGGTCGAGAGATTGCGGAACGTCGTGTTGCGGTTGAACATGCGGCTGTTCAGCTCGGCCTGGTCCATCGTCTGGAAGGGCAGGCCACTGAGCTGGATGACGCCGACCAGAAAGCCGCTCTTCGTCACGATCAGATTGTCATCGACATGGCGAAGGTAGGGGATGTGCATCGCCGCGGGCTTTTCGCGGCGGCGCTCACGGCCAAATTTCAGGTCGGCATCGAGGCTCATGGCGAATAGCTCCTCGCGCCCCAGAAAGTAAGGTTCGCCACCGCTCCGCGTTTTGAGACGCGCCGCTCGAAAATATGAAACATGTAAGGGTCGCGCTGGCACAGATATGCGCTGACCAGATGCACCACGCCGAACACACCAAGGCCAAGCATGAAGCTGCTCGTGGCGATAAAACCGATCACCGCCAGGATGCCGTTCAGTGCAAAAACCTCATAGCGCACACCCCACTTCATAGGCGGGCGTGTCAGTGGCAGGCTGACCGGCTCGACATAGACCTCCTCGTCGTCCATGTCTCAGCCGCCTCCCGCGGTCGCGCGAACCGCATCCACCAGCTGCGCGGCGCCGAAGATCAGAGCGATGCCGATGATGATGGAGAAAGCCATCATCCACGCCAGCCGGCCCGTCATGGCGAGGAAGCCGAGAAAACAGACCGCGATGATGGCGAATGAGCGCGCTATGTTGCCCTGCAGAACGCCGACGAACCACTCCAGCACGTTTTCGACTGGTGCCGCCGATTGGGCGTACGCAGTGGCTGGCGCGAGAGCCATTCCGACCGCCGAGGCCAAGGCGAGTTTCAGGGCAAATATACCCGCTTTTCTGTATTCCACCCTTGGCTCCTTTCAGTTGCCGAAATCCATGACATGACCATCCTGCCAAGCGTCCTCGCTTGCTGGCGGCGCGGCCGCGAGCGTCTCGGATTTGGTCAGGGCGGACTTCTTGACGACACCGCCGAACTTCCAGCGGTTCAGGATTTTCACGATGTATTCCGCCGTCTCCGGATTCACCGGAATGCCCTGCGCCTTGTAGACGCTGTTGGGCCCGGCGTTGTAAGCCGCCAGCATCAGTAGCGGATCCTGGAACTCGTCATAGAGTGACTTCAGATAGCGTAGGCCAGCCCGGACATTTGCCTCAGTATCGCAACGGTCATTCACGCCGAGATCGGCCGCCGTGCCCGGCATCAGCTGCATGATCCCCAAGGCTCCGGCCTTCGACGGACCCTGACTGGTGCCGAGATCGCTTTCGGCCCACGCAATTGCCTCGGCCAGATCAGCGTCGAAACCTTCCTTTTGCGCGATTGAACGCACAAGTTGGGAGACCTCAGCCCGATTTACGGTCCTGCACGCTCGCGGCCTTTGCCCCCCGACTGCGGCAAGGGCTTGCGCCGGCGTTGCAAAGGCGATTGCGACGCGGTCTGATGCCAGGTCCCGGCCGTGCGCCTTGAACGGCATCGTGGCGCCACAGAGGGTGAGCAGAAGAGCGAATCGAGTGTTCATACTGTCGCCAAAATTTGACACTTTACTATGGCTACACGCAGCCCTAGTAAAGTGTCAACACGATATACACCGCGAGGACGGATTTCGATGAAACAGACGGCCCTGTACACGATCTTGCTGCTCCAAGGCACCGTGGCCTATGCTGCTGGCGCCGACGTCCCGAGCCCCTTCGCGCAACCTTCGGAGCACTACCTGCTTCAGTTTGCGAAGCCGGGCGAAAAGGTGTTCGTCTACGAGCGCTACGATGCGAAAGGCGCGCTCTTTCAGCGCGATGCGGCCGCTCTCGTCGGGCGAGTTAAGGTGCCGTCTGCGACCGAGCGCGTCGTCAACGGCGTGACGTACCGGCTGCGCGGCCTTGCGGCCTGCCCCAAACCGAAGATCACGTACAAGACCCAGCAATGGGACTGCGCAAAGGCGGCCCAGGACTATGAAGAGACAATCTACAACGATCGTGCGTCTGTCGTGCTTTGCAAGACACTTGTTCTGCAAAGCAAGAAGGGCGAACCCGACGCTGTGTCGTGTTTCTCTCTCGTGGGTGCGGGCAACGCAAACGACCCGTACAACGTCGCCTACGACGATGACGAAATGGTTTTCTTCGACATGGCGGCAATCGGACGCAACAAGGATGGCAAGTCGCTGCGCCCCGATCTGGAGCACTCCGCCGACCTCGGTGGACAGTTCCAGGAATGAAGCGGGCGAGGCTCGCAGTGCTGGCCGCATTTGGTTTGTGCGCATCGGCACAGGCCCAGGATGCATCGGAGTCTGCCGTTCCAACGCCCCTCGCAGTATCGAAATCGGCTCAACTGCTGACCGGAGATACCTGGCGAGACGGAGATCACCTTTTTCGCCTCTATGGCGTCCAGTCATGTCTTCGAGGCACATCAGCCGAAGAGCCAAATGGGAACAAAATCGATTGCGGGAACACATCGCTGGCGCATCTGGCGGCGCTGTTTGATAGCGCGGCGGTTACGTGCCAGCCAATCGGCTACGCCCTGGACAAGGCGGTGTTTGTCGTATGCGGTGCGCAGCTGAATGGCGCAACAATTGATGTTGGCACCGCCCTCATAGCGACCGGATACGCGTTTGCCGCAACGACAGCGAAGGGCAAAGCCGTCAATGAGAACTACCTCGTCGCGGAAATTAACGCTAAGATGAAACGTGCAGGTCTGTGGAGCACGACGTTTCAGCATCCTGTTCAGCTGCTGCTAGAGAAGCAGTCGGAGAGACAACAATGAAGCACGACGATGAGGCGCACAAATATTACTATCCCGTGGAAGGACGCACTGACGGCGCCATCGGCGATGCTATCGCTCTCATCGCGATCATCTTGGTGCCGGCAGGAATCTATGCGGCCTGGAATACCGTGGCCTCATGGATTTCAGCGCTCTTCTCCTAGGATTGCAGTTTCGCGAAAGAACCGAGCAACGCGCGAAAATCGTCGACATCAAGCTCGCACCAGTCGTTCCCCAACAACCGCCGGAAATAAGCTGCCTTCATTTTCATCTCAACGACATCGGCCACCGGCGCAGCGGCCGCGCGCCGACGCGCGAAAGCCTCCTCCGCCATCACCGAATCCAGTCGCCGACCGATCAGGGTCGCGTCCGGCCCGTCGGCCCTCATCCGTCGTCTGCCGAGACGTTCAACCATGGCGACTGCATGGCGATGCGCCGCGAGCAGATTCGCGACCCCATCGGCCTCTTCCATCACTCCGTTATTACAGACCACTTGAATGGGCATCGACCGGCTCCATGCGCATGACAATTCGGTACCCTGGGCAGGCGAGATCATCCCTCCGCTTCTCTGGCTTCCCCTGTTCGCTAATGAGGTCACACTACCCTGCCACCAGACAAACGTTTCGGTTGGCCGGCGGTTTGCAAAACATCCCACGAAACAAACGTTTCCAGCCTCTCCAGCGGGTCACCCGTCATTCTATCTCTGCCGTGCCGGCCAAAATCGAGTTGATAAAAACGTTGATTGAGGACGAAGGCACGATAGGGTACGAAGCCTAGCGAAACGGAACGAAATTAGAGCCTATAAGTTGTTGTTTAAGAACGGAAAGTTATTTCTCCCTCCGCCGAGAGACGGGAGTGATTTCAAAGAATTATTCAAACGACTGGCGGCGGCCGGTGCGGGTCGACCGTTGGACAAAGACGGGTTTCCTGCTGGCCCATGGACGCCCGAACTCCTTGCAGAGGCGATTTCACTGATTGATTCCAACCGGGTTGGGGTCGATCTGCGAACGGTGCAGCTTTGGTTTCAAGAGAACGAGAAGGGAATTAGCGCTGCCAACATTCGTTGGCTGGCGCGGGTTTTTGGATGCGATGATCCGGTCGCAACTAGCGAATGGCAGATGGAGCTTAGTGAGGCGCAATCGCGGTTATCGGCCAAGAGACGAGAATGGAAGAGAGCCGGAAGCAGCGTTGCTCAGGAGATCCCAGATACGGCAGTGACTGCGACCATCGATAACGAGACAGACTCCCCGGTAGAGCTGATACTGGATACTGACCCCAAGGCGCCGAGCCGGCGCTTTAGTTTGGCGAGGAAATCGGAGGCGTTTTTTAGTCGCGGATCTCCCCTGAATTTACCGGCGTCGGTGTTTGCGGGTGTCACCGCGCTTGGGTTTTTGTCGTATCTTACGGGGATTCACAGCGTGACGTATGGCCGGGCGGATGGCATCGTCAAGCAGGTCGGGTTTCTTTGGACAGCGAATTGGACATTTGTCTTCATGGTATTTTTACCACTGTTTTTTGCCTTCGTGACCGAGCTGGTGACCTTTTGGAAAGATGAAGGTCGCCCAAAGCTTGTGGCGCAGGGCGACAAGATGGAAAGCGACGATGCCTGGGCGCGCACCGTACAAGCTTCTTCATATTCATATTGGGCGGTTTTTTTGATTTGCGTGGTGTTCGCCGGTCTTTTTCAGTGGATCGGCGTGTCTTTGATCCCGTTGCTCAAAGGGGGTGGCAACTATGCGACGGATTGGGGCTCGTTAGCGATTGTGCGCCCTGAGGTTATATCGGTGCCGGAAGCGGTCGTGTTCACGGGACTCGCTTACCTGTATATGTGCCTCTGTTTTTATCTGTTCTTCGTAGGTCTCATTTTGCTTTATACCGTGATCCATGATCTTTGGAAGACTGGAGAAGCAGCGAATAATCGACCCGAGGTTGACTATCAACACGAGCTCCATGAAACCAACCTAAGGGTTATGCGTGCGATTTTTCGTTGTACTGTTTTGGGGTTTCTGATCGCCATAGCCATGAAGCTCCAGAGTGCTTACCTGACATCGCGTGGAGAGAATATTGTGTCTTGGTTGGTCGGCGATATGTCTAACGCCTTTTATGGGCACAATGATGTGAGCGCCGGGATCATCTACCGTAGGCCGACCCATTACAGTAGCCTTCTTATCGCTATTTCGACCTGTGTGGTATTTGTGTTCGGCTCTATCCGTTTAGGTGTCGAACGTCGGTTTTCTATGTCTTTGTGGAGGATGTCAGCGATCGTAGCGTTACTCGTGGCTAGTTACTTGCTGATCGATGCATTTTCTGGCTTTTCGATCCTTCTGGGCGTTGGAATGCTGTTCGCAGTATACGGCCTGTTTGATCCAGGGTTGGGGCGAGGGCAAGCGAGTAAGTTAGGAAACAATCAGAGTGTATCATAGTTGGCTTGATCGTTGGGATGAGCGGCGGGCACGACGCGGTGAAGAAGGGAAGAAACCATCGGATTTCGCCCTTGACGCCGAACTCGCCTTTCCAGGTGCGGAGAAGATAACAAGTATCGAGGAATTCTGTGCCCTTGCGGACCAGGCCGTGGCTGATCCAGCCTTTTTCGATGGCCCGAATGTGAGTGATCAGGGGTTTGAAAGGCTAGATTGGTGGCTCAAATTTCCATCGGACATTTCTACTGATATCAAACAGAACAATGTCGTCTCGGCGAAAATCACAGAAAGCGGATCGTTCGATCAGGCGATGGTGATTTTTCACCATTGGAATGCAAGCTCCCGGAATCGCCAGATCGCCAGTTTTTTCTCGAAGCGTGGCATCACGGTTGTCGAGATCGCCATGCCCTATCATTTCGAGCGCAGCCGTCCCGGATCCCTGCACGCCGATTATATGCTTAGTGCCAATCTTGGTCGAACGATCCAATCCGTAAGGCAGGCAGTATTGGACGGTCGAAAACTCATACGTTGGTTGAAGAACGAAGGCTATCGCGAGATTTCGGTTCTCGGAATGAGCTTGGGTTCCTGGGTTGCGGCCATAGTCGCAACACACGACTTGGCTGTTTCAAAAGCCTCTTTGTTTCTGACGGCGGGGAGTCTAGCGGATATGGTTTGGACGGGCCGTGCGACACGATCGATACGCGATAGCCTTGAGCCTGAGATTGAGCTGACCGATCTCAGAAGGGCCTGGGGTCCACTTAACTTGGAGAACTACGCGCATAGTCTGGCACGACCTGATCTCGATCTTCACGTTGTGTTGGCCAAGAGAGACAAAGTGGTGTTGCCAGAGCTATCGGAAAGCTTCATGCAGAGGCTGAAGGACGTCGGTGCTAGGCCAACTATTTTGAAAATGAATTGTGGTCATTATTCGCTTGCTATCCCACCTTACATTGTGTTGGCCGGTCTGAGCTTGAAGCGGTTTCTGTCGCGCGCTGACAAGTCGGCCCGGCGAGCATGAGTTTGGCTTTGGCCGGTCAGTTCACCAGCAAGTTCTCTGGCGGGCATCACGACACAAAAGTGATGAATGTGGGGTCGCCACCTACCGGAACCGACCCCGACAAAGGCGCAGGCATGACCCCGGCAATTGTCACCACGACACCCTTCTTCTCTAAACGCGCCGGCAGGTTTGACGGCTTGTTCTCATAGGGTTTCTTTTCATCAGCAAGCATTCCTCGCGCCGGCACAGTCGCCCATGTCAAAGTCCCGTTATCATCCCCGCCGCTAACGACGATGACGCCAGCGGCCGCACAGCCGCGGCGGGGGCGCTAGTCGGTCGCGGGCCCGACCGCCAGGGGCAGAGGAGCGATGCCCGCTGGGCCGAATTATAGGGCCCTTAGGAACAGTCGTGGGGCGGCTAGGTGTCGGCTCTGCCAGGCGGGATCGTTTCGGAAAAGAGGAAGGTCGCTGGATCAAGTTTTAACGCCTTGGCAATCGCGGCAATCGTGTCCACGCTGATGTTGCCGCTCGCGCGTTCCAGTTTCGTGAATGTCGCCTCCGCCACGCCGATGAGTTCGGCCATCTCATAGCGGTGCAAAGTACGTCGTTGTCGCTCAAAATCGATGATATGCGCCAGCCGCTTGCGGATCGCATTGTCGTCCAACCGATGCGCCCATTCCGGAACTTTCTTACCGCCGGCGAGGAGTCCTGCAAAAGACATTTGCAAGCCGTTTGCCATGATCTGCAGCGTCGTCAATGTGACATTATTTTTCTGACGCACAGTCTGAATGTACGTTCGGTAGGCGAGTTTCTCACCGTCGGCGGTCCGAAACAGCTCGGCCATATGCATATGGGATAGGCCACGTTTGGCTCTCTCCCTCTCAAGCGTCAGAGCAATGTTGGCGCGCAACGGGTTATTGACCAGGCCTTCGTCGTCTCGTTTCATAAATCGATGTAGTCGCACAAACCTGCCTTTTCGATCTGTCCTTTTTCGCGCGGATCATCCATAGTAAACTATCAAATCTGCAGCGAGGAAAAGGCTATGACCATACTCAAATTGATACTGGGGGGTGCCGTCGCCATCGCGAGCGCCGCAGCTCTTCCATCTCAATCAAAAGCGTCGGAATGGGGCTGTCAGGTCCTTCTATGTCTTTCCGGCGATTGGCAAGGCACCCCCTCGTGCCACCCGCCAATTTACAAGTTGATTGCGGCGATGGAAGCCCCGGGTTTTAATTGGCCGACCTGTCCGCAAGCCAACTCCAGCGCGGCGAGATTTGAGAAGTATGAGGATTGTCCGTCTGGCTGGCAAGCAGTTGGCAGCTCCGAATCCGATCGGCCGAGCTTAGGTCAAGAACGAAACATCTGCCGCATCGCGGCCGATCGGCTCTCTTTGCCCGTCGTTTTCAAAAACAACGCCCTCGGCGGGCATCATGGAGACGGATCACGTCAGGTCCAAATCGAAATCGACGGTAAGGTGGTTGCGGCAACAATCCAGACCGCGGGGAACGATGGAGGGCATTCCCTTGGTAATGGTCCGACCTACTACACCATCCCTCGGCCGATGCGCGGAAAGCCCTGGTTCCTCGAGTATGATGACGCGAACGGCGTGCGCCAGAAAAGTTGGTTCAATCTCAACATGCCTTGAGCCAGGCGATCACGCAGGACGAGGTACTATTGGGTCGCAATTAGGGAGGTTTGTAGTGTTCAAGGCGCTTCTCCTGTCTGCTGTGATTATGAACACAGGCGCAGTGTTGGCGGCGGCTGGTCAGAGCGACAAGCCGCGATCAAGTGTGGACAATCCTATGTGGCCCGCTTCACTGAAATGGGACTGCAAGACCGCTGCCAAAATCGTGTGTGAGCGTGATGGCAGTTGCTCAGTGGCTGGGGACCACACTGGATTTGTGCTGAACTACGGGAGCAACGAAGCTGAGTTCCCGGCCAGCAATGTCAGGATCAAACGCCACTATCAGCAAACAGTGCAGGCAAGCCCTTTGCAGCAGGAAGTCAAGGTCGAACTGGCCGACAATCGCGTTCTCTGGCTGACGGCCGTGGATGCCAGCCGCACTTATTCGGAAGCGTGGGTCGGCGCAATGAGCGAGCTGAAGGGTGGCGCTGTACTAATGGAATCTGAGGGAGTCTATTGCATGCCGCACAAGTGAGTGCCGGGCGGGCGAGCGAAGGCCGACACAGTCTGGTCTGAGGCGCCAACCTCGGTGTTTCAGAAAACGGCGAGTCGTCCCATTCAGATTCGTCATACGATGAGGCAGCTTAAGTATTCTCTATATGTCAGCCCAAGACAATAACGAAACGGGACTGGAAAAAGCTAATCATTTCTTTTGGGTTGTCTCAATAGGACTTCGCGTCGACCAATACCTACTTTGGTAGATTAACGTTTATTGGTGAAAGTCGCGTAATATAGCTTATGGAACTTCGAAATTGCGCAATGCCTGGAAGAAGAATAAGTAGCATCGCCCGCATCCATCAGCTTTTGTTTGATTGACAGATTGTCTGACGAATTATACCCTGCAGCCCTCTGGCTACCTCGGTTGGACCCGCATCGGGGCCGGCGCGTAAAACCATATGCCTAGCCGCTCCTGCGCAACCAGCGGGAGGCTATTTCGACCGACTGGAACGAATGACTATGACCGGGAAAATCAATGTATCTGAGGCGTTCTCGCAGTTCGAGGAGAACTGGCGCCCAAAAGTCATCGCGACGCTTAATGGCCAGGAAGTTAAGGTGGTGAAGATCAAGGGCGAGTTTCCCTGGCACTTCCACGAGAACGACGATGAGTTCTTCATGGTGTGGAGCGGCCGCCTGCGCGTGGAGTTCCGCGACCGCGTTGTGGAGATGGGCCCCGGCGAATGCGTCGTCATCCCCCGTGGGATCGAGCATCGCAGTTGCGCGGATGTCGAGACGGAATTCGTGATCTTTGAGCCGGCCAACGTGCTAAACACGGGCAATCTTGGTATCATCGACACCTATACAGCCCCCAACGGCGTTGCCGTCTAGCGCACGCCGGGAAAGCGCCGGCGCGCTGGCAGGGTGCGGCGCATGCTTTTGATGGGCTTATCGGCTGCTCGCGCCATCTAACAAGTGAAGCTTCCCCAACTTACTCCTTCTGACAGCTCAGAAATGCGGCATGCAACGCGTCGACGTCGACCTCCCCTTTTTTACCGATCACGACAAGACTTGAGCAATTCGGGGCGTCTGAAGCGCGCTCGCAAAGATCGAGCGACCACCTCGGACCTACGACTTGCAGCAGGAACCATCGACCCGGTTGGGGGTCCAGGCGGATAAAGCCTTTGACGCGCAGCACACCGACGGGAAAAGCTGCCGCCAACGCGCAGATCCTTTTGCGGTCAAGCAGTCTATCGGCCGTCAGCACATGGCTCTCGAAAGTATCGGAGGCCGGTAAGCTCGCTTCGACAGCGGCGAAGCGGGATTTGGTAGAAATGCCTAAAATAACCTCGGCGGGGATTGCACAACGGACCGCTGGCAGGAGCCTCGCCGCCGGTGCGACGGTCGACAGCAGGTGTGAGATCGCCGCCAGGTCCTCCGCGCCTGCAATGTCGATTTTGTTTAGAACAACGAGATCAGCAGCGCGGATCTGCCCTTCGGCCACGGGCCCCGCTGCAGCATCAGCAACCGTCCGCGTGGCAGCATCGGCGTCCACTACGCAAACCACGCCATTGAGCCGCAATGCCGAATTGGTGAGCGCGACCTGAAGAACACCATGTGGCTCAGCGATGCCACTCGCCTCCAGTATTATTTGCGTGGGAGGCTCGTCGCGCATCGCGAGTTCTCCCAAGGTGGCAACAAGCCCGTTGGCGAGCGTGCAGCACACACAGCCATTGGCAAGATCGATGCTGTTGACGTCCTCGCGGCTGACAAGCTCGGCATCGATATTTACCGAGCCGAAATCATTGACGATGACTGCCAGCCGAATGCCATGATCCTGTGAGAGGAGAGAATTCAAAAGCGTCGTTTTTCCGGCGCCAAGAAAGCCGGTGACGAGCGTAAACCCGATCGATGCCTTACGCGCCGGTGGTAACTTTGCCGCCGACACTGAGGCATGTCCGATGCCGAGCAACATCTGCCAGGTGTCCGCCAGTTGGTCGCGGCGTCTGCTTTCGAGCTCCGCAAGGTTGCCTTCGTCTCTCATTTTGCTCATCGGGGCCCTTCCATACCTAGTCAGGCTGGCTGCTTTAAGCCGCCGAGCACTGTCCCCCAGATAGGGATGTGGCGGATACGATCGACCTCTACTTCGAGCGGATCTTCCTCCAGAATGGCGAAATCCGCCAGTTTACCGACCTCGATACTGCCCACCTCGTTTTCCATCCGTAGAATATACGCGGCGTCAATGGTGATCGCCCGCAAGGCCGCATCTCGCTCGATACGCTCGTGCGGCGCAAATACCGTCTTTCCGTCCTGAACAATGCGGGTCATGGCGATCCAAGCGGCCGTCAACGGATGCAGCGGCGCAACGGCAAAGGCATGATCGGAATGGAACGCGAAGGGCACGCCTTCGCGCTCGAGCGTGCCCACGCGCGCAGTGGCTTCCGCGCGATCAGGGCCCAGCCCTTGCGCGGACTGAAGTTGGCTGCGCGTGTGCAGGTAATAGATCAGAACGCTCGCAGCGCCGCCTAGTGCCTTGAGACGACGCGCCTGCTGTGTAGTGCTGATAAGGTAGTGTTCGATCGTGAAACGATGGTCGAAACGGGGAAGCCGACGCTGCAACTCGGCAAGTGCGTCAAGCGTGGCGTCCACCGCTTCATCGCCATTAGCGTGCACGTGGAGTTGGATACCGCGTTCCCAGTAGGGCATCATCCGGTCTGCCAACTCCTCCCAGGCGTCCTGGCCCCGCAAGCCGTTGCCGCCGTCCAAATAGCCGGGAAATTTGAGCCTAAGCGACATTGCCTGATAAGAGCCGTCGGTCCAGAACTTCACGCCGTGAAACCTGAGCTTCTCGTGGAAGTGGGCCGGGGCGAGGCCGGCGATGAAGTCAGGTGTTGCTTCGCCGTGAATGGCGCGCAGGCCGAACTCGCTGGGGGTGAGAACCATTCGCAGCGGAAAATCGTCGTCGAGCACGACCTGCCTGTGATCGCGCAATTCATCGTCGAAATTGGTGACACCGGTCCCCATGTCTGCCGTGAGCGTGATACCGGCGCGCTTGGCGGTGGCGGCGAGCTTGCGCATTCCCTCCCGAGCGCGCTGCGGATTAAGCATCTCGCGCCGAAACGGCTCCATCGCGAACCGGGTCGCCTCAAACTCGATGAACTGGCCATTGAGGCGCCCGTCCTCAAAGCGTCCGAGGCCGTGCATCTGCATCTCGTCGGTGGCGCCAAGCTGGTCAAGCATGGCGCTGTTTACGTAGAGGTAGTGGATAGCATAGGAGAGAACCCAAATCGGTCTCGTTTTCGAGATTCCGTCCAGGATATCCCTGTCGATTTGACCGCCATGGAACGCGGGATCGAAACCCCATGCAAACAGCGTCTGATTGGGATCCTCCATCGAACGATCGATCTCGCGCAGGCGCTCGAACACCGCTTCGCGCCCTTTGACCGCCGGCTCAAGCCACGTCGGGGAATCGATCGGACCGATATAGTTGAGGTTCACGACGCAGGCCGACCAGTGAAGGTGCGTGTGGGGATCGATCAGTCCGGGCATGATGATCTTGTCAGCGAACGTGTCGTCGACGACGTGGGGATAGCGCTCCAGCCAGGGCTTGATCGTCTCCATCGTGCCGACGGAGACGATCCGACCGTCGCGTACGGCCACCGCGCTCGCCTCCGGGCGGCCGGGATCCATGGTGATGATCTTCTTGGCCTGATAGACGCGGATTTCTGACATTTTGGAATCCTCCCGGACGACCATTCAGGGCCGCATTAAGCTGCTGTTTCAGACCAATTTCTCAAGCCGGACCTCAGCCCGGCTACGCCCGAGGCAAATCGGCTCGACCTCCCGCGGTTTCCGGTATCAAGCCGCGCGGACCGAAGCGCAGCACGAGGAGCATGATCAGCCCCATGAGAAGGAAGCGCATGTGCGGAGCGCTTTCCATGAGGCGCTGATGAATCAGACTACCTTCCGGCAGCGGCGAACTGATAAGGCGCATGAGCCAAGCACCAGCGGGCTCAGCCTCCACCCAAACGAACCAGATCAGGAACGCTCCGAGCACCGCGCCCCAGTTGTTCCCCGAACCGCCAACGATGACCATGACCCAAATTAAAAACGTGAAGCGGAGCGGATTGTATGCGGCAGGCGCATACACGCCATCAAGCGACACCAACATCGCGCCGGCCATACCAATGACAGCTGAACCCAACACGAAGACTTGGAGATGCCGCCTGGTGACATCCTTTCCCATCGCAGCAGCTGAAATGTAGTTGTCGCGGATGGCGCGCATCATTCGTCCCCATGGAGAGTGGAGCGCGCGCTCACTCAGCCACAATAGCACGCCGAGAACCAAGAGAAATAATAAAGTATATCCGAGTTTTACGGCAATTCCAGCAAGATCTGATGGGTCCGCACCAATTTTATCCGCAAGTCGTATAAACCATTCCATCTGACGCAGCGACATCTCGTCCGCGAAAGGGCGTGGAATGCCGCTGACATTCTTTACGCCGCGGGTGAGCCAGCTCTCGTTCTTCATCACCGCCAGAATGATTTCGGAAATTCCCAGTGTGGCGATCGCCAGATAGTCAGAACGCAAGCCGAGCGCTACTTTGCCAGTCAGCCAAGCTGTGGCAGCGGCAAAAGCTCCACCGACAAACCACGAAACCACGATGGGCAGACCAATGCCGCCAAGGTAGCCGTTGCGCGCGGCATCGAAATTCTCAATCGCGTCCGTGGCCGGCAAGAAAAACGAGCTGGCGAGAACAATTCCCCCGGCAATAATGAGAAGGATGGCGGGAAGCCGCCACTGGGCCGGCAGCCACCTCCTTGCGCCGAGGGTTGCGAGGATCGTTGCGACCACACATACCAGAGACAGCGCCAATCCACCCGCGCCGACGTGCCATGCTCCCACCACGGGCGGCAGCGAGAGGACGGCTGCGAAGCCGCCTAGTGCGGCGAAGCCCATTCCCCCGACGTTGAAGAGCCCGGCATAGCCCCACTGAATGTTAACGCCGAGAGCCATAATGGCTGAAACGAGGCACAGGTTGAGGATAGTGACACTCACGTTCCAACCTTGCAGGAAGCCAATGGCCAAAAGCGCGGCCGTCATGATGGCGTAGAGGAAAGCTGGGCGGAAACGTTTCACAGTACCCTCCCTTTGAAGATTCCTGTCGGACGGAGCAAGAGAACAAGGACGAGGATGACGAAGGAGACGGCATATTTGTAGTCGACCGATATGAGTTGCACCAACCCTTCGGGTCGGAACCCCAAATATTCGAGCACCCGCTTGTACGGATAGGTTATTGCAACCTCGGAGAACGCGACCAGATAACCGCCGACAACTGCGCCCAGCGGATTACCGATACCCCCGACCATAGCGGCTGCGAAGAACGGCAGTAGTAACTGAACATAGTTAAACGGCTTAAAGCTTTTATCGAGGCCATACAGTGTGCCGGCCAGGGTCGCCAGACCTGCCGCGAGCAACCAGCAAACCAGGACGACCCTTTCGGGATTGATGCCTGAGAGCAACGCCAGATCCTCGTTATCGGAGAAAGCGCGCATCGCCTTGCCGGTGCGAGTGCGAGCGAGAAACCAGAATAGCCATCCCATGGCGAGCACGGTGGCCACGACGGTGACTAGTACCGTAACTTTGACGGCCACACCTTCAGCAAGACCTGTCAGTTCGCGGAAGCCAGCGGCGCTGATTAGAAACCGTTCCCCATCGGCAAAGCGCTGGTCGTCCGATCCAATGAGGATACGGACGAGACCGCCATAGATGAAGGTCACGCCGACCGAGGCCATGGTCATTATGACGGGGGCAACGCGCTTGTTCCGATAGAAGCGATAAACAATCCGGTCCGTTGCCAATGCAAGTCCCGCCGCAGCGGCAATCCCGACGGGTAATGCGAGCAGCGCAGTCGGCAAAACTCCGAATCCGATGCCAAGCGACTGCAGCCACCACGTAAGAAGAATGGTGACTGCGGTGCCAAACGCCATGAGGTCGCCATGAGCGAAATTTGCGAAGCGAAGAATACCGAAAATCAAAGTAACGCCGAGCGCGCCTAGCGCGACCTGCGAACCATAGGCAATTGCAGGTAAGATGACGAAATTGGTGAACAGTGCCATCGCATTGAAGATGTCGATCACACTCAGCCTCCCAGAAATGACGCACGAACCTGCGGATCGGCTAGCAGTTCATTTCCAGTACCGGTATGGGCGTTGCGCCCCTGCACCAGAACGTAGCCGCAGTCGGCTATTTGCAGTGCCTGCCGCGCGTTCTGTTCCACCATGAGGATCGCGATCCCAGTGGCGGCGACGTCGAGAATGCGGTCGAACAGTTCATCCATGACGATCGGCGAAACGCCGGCGGTCGGTTCATCGAGCATTAGAAGAGCGGGTCTCGTCATTAGCGCGCGACCCACGGCAACCTGTTGTCGCTGCCCGCCCGACAGTTCACCGGCTGGCTGCCGCCGCTTCTCCTTGAGAATGGGGAACAGCGCGAAGACCTGATCGAGAGTCTCGGAGAAATCGTCCTCGCGGATGTATGCGCCCATTTCGAGGTTCTCCTCGACGCTCATCGTCACAAACACGTTGTGTGTCTGTGGCACAAAGCCCATGCCGGCCCGTACACGTTCCTGTGGTGAAAGGGCGGTGATGTCGCGCCCAGCGAGCAACACGCGGCCTTCGCGAAGCGCGAGCATTCCGAAGATGGCCTTCATCGCCGTAGACTTCCCGGCGCCGTTTGGGCCGACGATGACCGCGATTTCGCCCCTGTCGACCGATATGGTGCATCCATGAAGGATATCTGCACCGCCATAACCTCCGGTCATGGTCTCGCCTATCAGCATGCTCACTGGGCCGAACTCCTCGGTTCACGCGCCGGGCGCTGCCTGAGACCTCGTCCGAGATAGGCCTCAATCACCTGTTCATTCGCCTTTACGGTCGCAGCGGAACCCTGGGCTAGCACTTTCCCTTCAGCCATCACGATCACCGGGTCGCAGAGACGCGCGATGAAATCCATGTCGTGCTCGATCATGCAGAAGGTGTAGGCCCGCTCACGGTTTAGCCGGAGAATCGCGTCGCCTACGGTGTTCAGCAAAGTGCGGTTCACGCCCGCACCCACTTCGTCCAGGAAGACGATCTTGGCGTCAGTCATCATCGTCCTCCCGATCTCGAGCAGTTTCTTTTGTCCGCCGGACAGGTTGCCCGCACGTTCGTCCGCCACGTGCGAAAGCTGTAGAAAAGCAATTACGTCGTCGGCCCTGGCACGAACCTCTTGTTCACGGGCCGCAACTTTCGATGGTCGACACCAGACATCGACGAGCGATTCACCGGGCTGCCCTCCAGGCACCATCATCAAATTGTCCCTGACGCTGAGGGTGGCGAATTCATGGGCAATCTGGAACGTCCGCAGCAAGCCCCTCGCAAACAACTGGTGCGGAGGCAGGCCGGTAATTTCGTTTCCGTCCAGCATAACCCGACCCGACACTGGTCGATGATGGCCGGCTATCGCATTGAAAAGAGTTGTCTTGCCGGCACCATTCGGCCCAATCAAGCCAGTAATCGATCCTTTCTCGATCGTAAGGCTGACACCATCGACCGCGCGGAGTCCCCCGAAATGGACATGCAGGTCTTCTACTTGGATCAACACGACCTCCCACGTAAAAAGGCAGCCGCCAGTTCTACACTGGCGACTGCCCGGTTAGCGCCGCGCTCAATGGAAGCCGACGGTTTCGAACTTTCCTCCCTTGATTACATATTCGCGGTAGGAGCCCCCGACGTCGCCGTTTTTGTCGAACTCGACGTTTGTCGCACCGACATAATCGATATCGCCACCATCCTTCAGGATCTGCAGCCCCTTGGCGAGTTCACCCGGGTAGATCTTTTCTCCAGGCGCATTGGCAACGGACTCGAGCGCATCGCGAATTTTTTTGCGATCCGTGGAGCCGGCCTTCTGAATCGCCAGACCGATCAGAGCCATGGCGTCATAATACTCGCGCCTGTAAACGCCATTAGGATTGAAACCGGCCGCCTTTGCCACGGCGTCAAAGGCTTCGCCGCCCTTGCCCTCCGAACCTGCGACGGCACCGATCGAACCTTCAAGATCCTTGCCCACTGCGTCGAGAAGAGATTGGTAGTACATGCCGTCGCCAAAAGCGAAGCGACTGAAAGCACCGGACTCGAGTGACTGGCGCACGATGCCGAGTCCGCCTTGGTCGGCGTACCCAAACACGACGAGAAGATCACCTCCAGCAGCAGCCAGGGCCGCCACTTCGGCCGAGTAGTCGGCCTTGCCGTCATCGTGCGGAGCAGCCAGGGTAATCGTGCCGCCGGCTGCCTTGTATGAGGCTGAGAAGGAGTCAGTCATGGCCTTGCCGTAGTCGCTGTTCGAATAGGAGACTGCCACTTCCTTGAGGTTCTTCTTCATCAGCATGTCGGTAATGACTTGCCCAAGCCGAGCGTCCGAGGGCGCGGTACGGTAGAAGTAGCCAGGGGCAATGCCAGTGAGTGCGGGCGACGTGGCCGAGGGCGAGATCGTCAAGACGCCATTCGGTTTCGTCACGTTGTTCACAATCGCCGCGGTCACTCCCGAGCAATCGGCGCCGACGAGTGCCACGATCTTGTCGCTAGATACTAGGCGCTCCGCCGCCGGGACGGCGGCCGAGGAATCGATGCAGGTGGAATCGGCATGGGGCGTTACGATTTTGCTGCCGCCAAGAAGTAGCCCGCTGCGATTGATCTCGTCCGCCGCGATCTCAGCGGCGCGGGCGTAGTTCGGGGCTTCTGACTCCGTCGGTCCCGTAAATCCAACGATGATCCCGACCTTAATATCCGCTGCACTGGCACTTGCGCATGCGATGCCAGTTGCCGCAAGTGCGGCCGTAAACATGCGTCTCAATTGGTACATTTACATTCCTCCCAATCTCGTTCGGCAATCACCAGGGCGCCTTCAGGACGCTCCCGCTGCAAAACGATCATACATTCACTTTGTCTGACAATCTGTCAATAGCTGCATTCTCGTCGCCCCAGATTTTCTGACCAACATAGTGTTGGAGTGACGCCCACTGATCCTTGAGATGCTCATCGGGCCGATTGGCGTGCGCGCTCTAGTTTTCGCGGAAATCACCGCATCTGCGAGGTCGTCCCGTATCGGTGCAACCTTGATCAAAATCATCTCTTTTGAGGCTTGGGCCGCGACCTGTACTGCCGCTAGCGCTTTTTCAACCAGGGTATACCACCAGCATAGGTCACGAACGCATCCTTGGCGATTATGCCACTATCGATTGGAAGGAAGGCCCCGGTTATCGCACGGGCGCGATCGGAGACAAGAAAGGCGATGGTTTCAGCCACGTCTTCCGGCTCGGGCAGGTAGTTCAGCGCGTGGGGCTCCATAATCCTTGATTCGTCACGTTCTCCGGCGGCTATCGCGGCGACAAGAGGCGGCGTCATAACGTGGGTCGGCCCGATGCAATTGACGCGAATGTTGAAGCGGCCCAATTCAGCAGCAAGCAGCGTCATACGCTCAATTGCCACTTTACCGGGGTTATAGGCTGGCAGCGGCAACGGCATTCGAGAATGAATTGATCCCAAGGTTACGATGGCGCCTTTTTCATTGGGGATCATTTGCCGGGCAAAGGATTGGCAGGCGTGAATGGCGCCGAAGTAATTGACCTTCCACATCCGCTCATGCGCGACCATGTCCATGTCGAGCACACATTCCGGGTTTGGCTGCATCGCAGCGGAAGTCACAAGTACCTCGACAGCACCGAGTTCAGATCCGACTGTGGCAGCAGCCGCTTCAACGGCAGCGGCGTTTGACACGTCGCAACGGATAAACCTTGCGTTATGCCCAGCTTCGGTAAGTTCCCGCTCCACCCGCCATCCTTCGGCTTCATCGATATCGATGAGTGCCAAGGTGTATGGTCTTTTGCCAATCGTTTCGCCGTAGCCTCACCTAGCCCGCTGCCTCCGCCGGTAATCACTGCGACACGTGAACTCATGGCGAAACCTCCTTGCATGCAACCCACGTAAGGTAGCTATGGAATGTCTTACATTCTGTCAATATTACTTTCTACGCTCAGATTGACCAACACCTCGGGGCGCCGGAATCCCGGAGATGTGGCTCTTGCCCGACAGGCTCGAACTGGTCTTGGCCTGTGAGACGCCACAAAGAAAACCAGCATCGCAACCGCCGCACTGTCATCTCAGTGCCGGTTTCCGCTCTTGCGAGCTAAACGCACCATCGAATTGGCAGTGTCGCTATGCATGCGAGTCGGGTGAAGTAGGCTCACCCGGCTCGATCACCTGAACACCGCTGATAAACAGGCTCCTGGAGCTCAGCTCGGGTCTCCAAGACGACTTGCGCATATCCAAGGACGGGACTGTCGATCTAAATTCCGAACGCACGACATCTAGATTTCACGTCCGGCCCGATGTCCGTCAATGATCGCAAGTTCGATATCTCTTGGCTGGAAACAGTCTCCGATCAGACGCACGGCGACTTGTTTGTCCCGAAGCGGCTGGGCCAGCGCATCATCGGCGGCACCGCCGGCGCCAATAATAACGGAATCCACGTTCTTGATGGAATCCGGCTGCCACGTGACCACATTGTATACCTCTACGCCGTCGTCCGTTATCTCCCAAGGGGCGGTATGCGTCAGAAGGCGTACGTTCGGGAAGTTCATCAGCCTTTCCAGTTGATGGTGGCGCGTCGGGGACGGCATGTGTGGCGCAATGGTCTCGAGGCCAGTGATGAATGTGATCTCGTGCCCCCGCTCAGCCAGAAAATCGGCAACACTGACGGCCTCGCCGCGACCAACCAGATCGAATATGGCCAGACGCTTTCCAAGAACCGCCTGATTTGCCATGGCGTCGCGTGTCGTAAAGACATGAGGCAATCCGGCGCCTTCGATCTCGGGTAAATAGGGCTTCGAGCCTGTTGCGACGACAACTTCGTCCGGCTCCTCGCCAAGAATTGTATCTAGGGTAACCTCTGTTCTAAGACGAATGTCCACGCCGAGCTTTGGCAGTTGGCGCTCGAACCACAAGATGATTTCTTCGAAGCTGTCGCGCTTCGGGGCTTTCATCACCAAATTGACTTGGCCGCCGAGTCGAGAACCCCTGTCGAACAAAACCACCCGGTGGCCGCGAGTGGCCGCGATGCGGGCTGCTTCCATTCCAGCGGGCCCACCACCGACGATGACCACCTTTCGTGGAGTTGCGGCGGGCGGGAGTTCGCTCCAAATGCCCTCCCGGCCGGTTACGGGGTTATAAATGCACCCAACCCCCAGTCCAATATCGACGTGACCGACGCAAGCCTGCGTGCAGCCTATGCAGGTGCGGATGTCGTCTACCCTGCCCGCCTTCGCTTTGTTCGGGAAATGAGGATCCGCGATAAGGGTTTTCGCCATGCCGATGATATCGGCCTTGCCATCGGCAAGGGTTCGCTCGGCAATGCCAGGAGAATCCATACGCCCGGCACCAACAACCGGCAGCGCGACGGCGGCTTTGATTGCCGCAGGCAGGTGCACGAATGCACCGGGCTCGTAGTAGTGGCTTGGCCAATGCATGCGGCCCTGACGCGGTATGGAGGTCACCGCGTGCCACATGTTGAAATAGTCGACGAGACCTTCCGCTTCGAGGAGTTTCGCCAACTCAACGTAGTCCGCGAGTTGCAGACTGAACTCGGCCAGATCGTCATACATCCTGATTCCGACGATCCGGTCAGGGCCCATCTCTGCACGCAGGACGTTCAGAACTTCGCGCAGGAACGTCATACGCTCGAGGAGCGTATGACCACCATATTTGTCTGAACGGCGATTACCGTTGGGATGAAGGAAATTGGCGGCAAGGTAGTCCATTCCAACAGCGAGTTCGATGCCGTCGTACCCGACCTTACGGAGGCGACCCGCGGCGGCACCAAAGGACGCAACGATCTCCTCCACCTCCCCGGTGTCTAGAACGTGTGGCATGATCATTGGCACGGAATAGTCGGGTGTTGGCACAGCAGACGGCGCAACGATCGCGCGGCCGTGATACGCACCACCGTCCATGAGGCGGCGGCCCCGGTGGCCAAGCTGTGCCAGGATCGGAACGTCGTAGTCGTGGGATGCATCCGCCATCCGTTTGAATGCATCTGAACTTGAGTCGGAATAGTTGGTAAGAGAGAGTGAGAGTTGGCCATCGTAAACCGGTACAGTATGACCGGCGACGATGATCCCGGCGCCCCCCTTCGCGCGCTCGCGAACATAGTCCGCATAGGCTTGGCTCGGCGTGCCGTCGCCCTGCTGATAGTGTGCAGCATGGCCCGTATTCATGATACGGTTTTTGACCGTATAGCTGCCGATGCGAATTGGGGCGAAAAGGTTCGGGAAGAAATCGTTCACTGCTGGTCTCTTCGAGTTTTCGGGACTGCGAGCCGGACTGGCTGTCGGATGGGAGGGTGCCGCCCAACGGGCACGATTGTAAGACAATCTTAATCTAAGTCAATCGCACTCCTCGTGCTTGTTGCGTCCTGTTTGAAGCCATGATCCTTCAATTTTCTCACGGCGATGTCAGTGACAAACGGTGTGTTCGCAACGCAAGGAGACCGTTTGCCGGGAGTACTTTGCAGTCGTTTGAAACATTAGCTCGGAGCGCTCGGCTGTTGTGGACTGCGGCTTCCTGAAGAAAAACTCGGGCTAGAACATCGGGATCATCAAATGACCATGAACAGCGCAGTCTCTGTAGTTTCCTATCGAACTTCTCGTAGCGATGTTCATCATATTGATCCTATAAATTATTACTATATTTAACATAAATAAAACAAATATGGTCAAATTCACTGTGCAATTCGTGCTGATATTCTTATCGCTAACATTACTAGAGACCGGCTTTGCGAAATCACACGGCATTAAAGGAAACTCTGGTAAATTTCTCCTGAGCGACGGCTGTGCATCCGTGGAGTTGGCCGCCTTGAATAGGCGGCCATAGCTCCGTGGGTCTCGACCCTACTACTCGGTTGGGAAATATGTGTACTTCCCATCGTCACCCTTCTTCCACTTGTAGACGATATAGTCGGCTCTCGTTATGTCGCCCTTTGAATCGTAGCTGAGATCGCCAATTACAGTCTTGAAGGCACCCTTGGCTTTGATTGCCTCCGCCACTTTTGCTGGATCGTTCGTGCCGGCCGCGTTGGCAGCTGCCGCAATCACCTGAACAGCCGCATATGAGTAAAGGGTGTAGGATTCCGGCTCGAACCCTGATTCACGAAATTTCTTGACGATTCCGGATGCAGCTGGATTTTGGCGCGGATCCGGCGGAAAAGTCATTAGCGTGCCGTCGGCGGCGTCGCCGACAATGGCGGCGAACTCGTCGGTGGCGATAGCGTCTCCCGCCATCAGGTTCGCCTTCATACCTTGATCAGCCATTTGTCGAGTTATCAAAGCGGCTTCGGTATGATCGCCGCCATAGTAGACAAGCGAAACGCCATCCTGCTTGAGCTTGGAAACAAGTGCCGAGAAATCCTTGTCCCCGACGTTGATTCCTTCGTAGGCGACGTCTTGCAATCCACCGGCATTTATCTGTTTTCTCACTGCATCGACCATCCCTTGTCCGACAGGCGTCTTATTGTGGACAAAGGCAATCTTTGCATCCTTGAAGTGTTTCAACAGATAGGAGCTGGCAACCGCTCCCTGCTGATCCGCACGGCCGCACGTACGAAATACATTCCAGAGGCCCCGGTCAGTAAGATCCGGGTTGATTGAGGACGGACTGACCTGGAGAATCCCGTTTTCCGCATAGACATCCGAAGCGGGAATTGAAACGCCGGAATTGTAATGGCCGACTACGAACTTAATGCCGTCGGCAACAAACTTGTTCGCCACAGAGATGCCCTGCTTGGGGTCAGCTACGTCATCACCAATTTCGAGGGTGATTTTCTCGCCGTTCATTCCGCCCGACGCATTGATGTCATCGACGGCTTGCTTGGCGCCTCTTTGCAATTGCGCGCCGAAAGCCGCTCCCGGACCAGTAATGGGACCGGCAACCCCCATAAGCACATCTGCCCAGGCACTACTGCCAAATCCGAAAACCGTAGCCATGGCTACCGCCACCAATAGAGATTTTTTCATTTTCGTTCCCCTTTTCGTTAGTGTAGTTTCGTTATTCGCAGAACTCGACGGCAGTATCTGTAAGAATATCGCAAAGACGTTCGACAGACTTGATATCAACCCATTCGGTCGGCGCATGCGCACCGCCTCCAGCCGCTCCAAACATCACGCTGGGGATGCCGGCAGCTTGTAGAATGGCGCAATCTGTCCAGAAGGGCTCACCTCGACGGATTGGCTTTTCGCCCATCACGCGTGTTGCGGCACGATCGAGCGTAACCACGACTGGTTCCGCCTCAGCTACCGCGAAGGGAGGACGGTCGAGGCCAACGGTCAATGCGGCGCGAAAATCGGGATCGATCGATGCAAGATTGTCCAGTATCTGCTGGAGCTCGGTCGTCACCGAAGCCGCGGTCTCGCCAGGAATCGTGCGACGCTCCAGGGACATGCGGCACTCAGCCGGGTAGCTGGAGATTTCTTTTCCACCCTCGATCAACGAGGCGTGCACGGATCCGGATTTCAGAGTTGGGTGCGTGGGTGCTGCTCGAAGGCGCTTATCGTAGTCCTCTAGTGCGGATAGGAATTTTCCGGCCTTGGCGATTGCGTCGATGCCCAAATCCGGGCGTGAGCCGTGGGCCGCGCGACCGTAGACTGTCACGTAGCACCACGTGAAACCACGATGCGCAACGGTGAGCTCCAAATGGCTGGGCTCGGTGACAATGGCCGCGTCTGCCGTAAACTTGGCAACGACTTGTTCCGTGCCGAAAGAGGCAAATTCCTCATCGGCGACACAGGCCACGAGGATATCCCCCCGCAGGCCGCTCGCCTTCGCGCGCACCGCCGCAACCATCATTGCGGCAACTCCGCCTTTCATATCAAAGGAGCCACGACCGAAGAGCCGGTCATCGCGAACAACCGGGGTTAGCGCATCTCCATCATAGCCTGAGATCGAGACCGTATCGATATGTCCGTTGAACATAAGCGACCGGCCGCCGCCTGACCCGCGCGCGATACCGACAATCGAAGGCCGTCCTGGACGCTCCTCAACCCGGTGAACCTCAAACCCGCGCGCCGATAGCCAATCGGCACAGAAGGCCGCGATCTTTGCCTCACCCTCTCCTTCAACGACCAGGTCAGGATTGACGGAGTTGATGGCGATCAGCTGTTTCAACAGCTCGACCGGATCGTCAAGAACGGGCTCGTCTACCGGAACTGTCTGGCAGCCGATCGCCATCAGCGGCTCTCCTCCCGCAACGGCCTAGGGTGTTAATCCAAGCTCTGCATCGAAACTGTTTTGATGACATTATGAGTGTCAGACATTTTGTCAATAGTCAGAGCCCTCAATCCCAACGAACATCGATCAGGCCAGGCGGCTGGATTGGGCGGCCGGGCTGGCAAGAGGCGAACTGTGCTCGATAAGGTTCTTGCTGCTGTTGACCATGCGCCGGAAAAAGCCGCCGCATACGGACCCAGCTAGGGATGATCAAGGAACTCCGCGATATATCCCGCATCGAAGGGAAGGCGCATAGGCTGTCGTCCCAGAATATCACGCAGTGCCGACCCGATGGCTGCGGCGGGTATGATCACGGGAGGCTCACCGATTCCCTTTGCCCCGAAAGGCCCAGTGGCGCTCTCGTTTGTCTCGATGAATATGGTTTCGATTGACTTCGGAACGTCAGCGATGGTCGGCATGCGGTAATCGTGGAAATTGTCGTTGCGGACTGCGCCGTCCTTGTCGATTTCCAGGTTCTCATAAAGCGCATAGCCTATACCCTGGACGACACCGCCCTCGACCTGTCCACGGGCAGCGAGCGGATTGAGGATGCGCCCGACGTCATGGACGGCAACATAGCGGAGCACCTCTATTCGTCCGGTCTCGTCGTCCAAGGCTATTTCAACGGCATGACAATGGAACGTCGCCTCCCCCAGTCGAGCGAAGCGCGCGTTCTCCAACTGCGAACCCTCGATCTCGGAAGGCCTTTCCCGATAACGCGCGGATGCTACGACCGGGCCAGACCGCATCCTGGCCGACGACACCACGTCGGCCAACGGCAGCGATGCGTTTGACTGGCCGACACCCTCAACCCTGCCTTCGCGCAGAACCAGGTTCTCGGGCGGGACGCCCAGCATCTCTGATGCCTCATCCTTGATCTGGCCAACGACTTCTTCCAGGGCACGCAGCGTCGCATTGCCGGTAGAAAAAAGCGTCCGACTTCCTCTGGAGCCGGATTCGAACGGGGCGTCGCGGGTACTGCCATTGTTCAGTGCCACTCGCTCAGGGTCGATTCCCAGCACCTCGGAAACCATCGCCGGCAACGTCGTAGAGATCACACTTGTACCAATCTCGGTACCGCCTGATGACACAGTTGCGCTTCCATCGTCATGCACTTGCACGACCGCCGATGACGGCGTTCCCAGTGACGACCACCATGTACAGGCAAAGCCGTAGCCGCGTCGCCGGATGTCTCCGGCAGGCCGCTCCTCTGAACGGAATGCTCGTAGGCGTTCCAGCGCCAGGTCCATGCATTGTTCGATACTCACGTCCGACATCAGTTCGCCACCTGGACCTCGCTGCCCCTTCCTAATGAAGTTGCGGCGGCGGACCTCGACGGGATCAAGGCCTAGTATTTGGGCAATCTCATCGAGATGTGCCTCGCCGGCATAGACGAGCTGCGGTCCGGTGGGTCCACGAAATGAGCCGGTTGGACAAGTATTGGTGTAGACGGCTCGCGACGATAGATCGATATTTTCGATGTGGTAGGGCCCGGTAGCGTAGAAGGCAGCCATAGAATTCAATGCCTGGATATCAAGCGCATAGGCGCCCGAATCCAGGAGAATGCTACATTTCCTTCCAAGCAGATGGCCATCGGGATCGACCGCGCTCGAGATTTCCACGATCGAATTCTCGCGAGGGCTGCCGTTGCGCATATCTTCGCCCCGCTCGCAAATCAGTTGCACTGGGCGACCTGTTGCAAGGGCCAGCGCCGACGCGTGCGGCGCGTAGCCGACATGCAGCTTACCTCCAAATCCTCCGCCTACTGCGGGAACCCGGATTTCGATTTTGCCGATCGGTATATCAAACAACTCGCTAAGCACCATACGCACGCCAAACGGCTGCTGGGTGCTCATGATGAGTGACAGTCCGTCTGCGCAGGGCATGGCAGTCACTCCCCGCGGCTCGAGATAGCCCTGATGCACGCGATGGGTTTCGACCCGCGTCGTGACAATTTTGTGCGCCAGTTGAAATGTGGCGTCCACATCGCCCCTTACGATGCGGGCGGTGTCGAGTACGTTCTTAGCAATTCCATGGACGAGAGGTGCTTGTGGCTCCACAGCCGCGGCAAGATCCACAACGAACGGCAGCGGATCAATCTGTACCTCGACAAGCCTTGATGCCCGGCGAGCTGCGCTCAAACTCGTGGCGGCGATCATTGCTAGTGGTTCGCCCACAAAACGTACGACATGCCTGGCAAGCACCGGCTGATCGTGCAAGTAGTTACCGTACGTCCGATCGGGCAGATCTTCAGCGGTCAGGACGCAAACCACGCCATCCATTCCTCGCGCGGCATCGACGCTGATTTGCCTTATGGTTCCGGCCGCCACTGGCGACCGCACCAGAACAGCGTAGAGCATGTCCGGCACGGAAATATCTTCAGTGTACTTTATGGCACCAGTGATCCGTTCCCTGGCGTCCCGGCGAAGGAATTTGGTCCCGAGAAGGTTCACAGCTGTTCCCCTCCGTTCGCCAGTTTCGCCAGGGCGGCTTGCAGCGCCTGTCGTATGGGCAGATAGCCCGTGCAACGGCACAGATTGCCGGCCAGCGCAGTTGCGATCTGAGATTCAGTCACGTCCCGACCACATGATTGCTTCGCAAGAGCGCAAGCCGTGACGACAATGCCTGGCGTACAGAAACCGCACTGCGCTGCATCGGTATCGATCATTTCCTCGACGATAAGTCGACCGGCAGGTGTAGCGACCACGCCCTCAATCGTTTCGATGCGGGCGCCCTCGCATTCAAGGGCGTAGACCAGACAAGAATTCACCGGCCGTCCATCCAGAAGAACGGTGCAGGCACCGCAGTCGCCGGTGCCGCAGCCAAGCTTGGTTCCGGTTAATCCAAAGGCGTAACGGATCACGTCGATCAAGAGGGTATCCGCGTCGGCTTGCAAGCACCGCTGTTCGCCGTTGATGTCGACATTTATTGCCGCTGTCATGAGGAGCTGTCCTTGTTCCATTGGCGAGCCCTGCTTAGAGCTTCTGCCGCGACGGAAACGACCAGGGGACGCAAAACGTGCAGCCGGTGCTTGCGGCTGCCACGCACATCATCGATAGGTCTGGCGGCGGCAACGACAGCAGCGGCCGCGGCCGCGACGGCGCCACTGTCTACTGTCGAGCCTATCAGTTCGCTGGCCGCCTCCGGCACGAGCAAGGGCGTCGGACCACATGCCCCGACGGCAACCCGTGCATGCGTGCATCGGTCTCCGTTCAATTGCAGGAAGATCGCCACCCCTGCAACTGACAGGTCCATCGAATTGCGATAGGTGAAGCGACGGTAGGCCGACCCACCGCCGTCGAATGGAATCACAATGCGGGTAAGCAGTTCGCCTGGACGCATTGCGGTTCTGCCCGGCCCCTTGAAGAAGGCGTCTGCTGAAATCGACCGCTCGCCACCCAAGGAGGCAACCTCAAGTTCGCACCCGAGGACCAACAAGCCGCACAGCGTATCCGCTGCCGGAGAGGCTCGACAAATATTGCCGCCTATCGTCGCGCGACAACGGGTTTGCCAACCACCAACAACACTCGCGCCGTCACTGATTGCGTTCAGGCCAAGGCCCTTGTGGTAGGAAAGCGTATCAAGGCTTGTGCACGCGCCGATGCTGATCCCACGCCCCCCGACGTTGACATCGGTAAGGGCTTCAATCCCCTTGATATCAACCAGGCTATCGGCACTGACGACAGACTGAGCGCGCATCACGACGAGGTCTGTACCTCCTGCGAGGACGCATGCTTTCTCGTTGGCGATCAAGGCTAGCGCCTCAGAAACGAGTTTCGGTTTCGCATATGGCACTGACGTCAAATTCGACATTGAGCAAACTCATCCAGTACGCGCGTCACTTTGGTAGCTACCTGCTCGATCCCCGGGAGAAATGCTCTCACGTGGCAACGCAAACCTTAAAGAGCCACTTCCCGGCGGCACTCCACGATAGCGACGCGTTTCGAGCACCGTAACTACTGGGGCAGCGCAGCAACGACGGTGATCTCGACCTTCTGTCCGGGAACGAGCAAATCGACCTGCGCGGTCGAACGTACGGGCGGATTGGATTTATCGACCCATTCGTCCCACACGGTGTTCATGCCGGGGAAATCATTGCGATCCGCCAACCAGATCGTGGCTTGGATCACGTTTGATTTGTC
Source organism: Mesorhizobium sp. WSM4898 (assembly GCF_029625845.1). NCBI lineage: Bacteria > Pseudomonadati > Pseudomonadota > Alphaproteobacteria > Hyphomicrobiales > Phyllobacteriaceae > Mesorhizobium > Mesorhizobium sp. WSM4898. Next base: position 230,078 of record NZ_JARTVQ010000005.1, read on the forward strand.
GGTCCCGGCAAGCGCAAGCAACCGGTCGATCGAGGCCAGCACGGAGCGCGTCTGTTCCCCAAGGGTGTCCGCCTCCGAGCCCACTTGACCCGTCAGATAGACGGTGTTGCCGAACACGGCCGCCTGGGAAAGTCTGTGATTGGCCTCGAGACGCTTTACGTTCATGTCTTACCCTCTAAGAAATCCGCATGCCGGACTGCATGCGCGCATTTGTTCTGTTTTGAACTACTGGCAAAATGAGCGCTGCCTGCGACATGCATTTGCGCCCCTCGCACCCCGCAGATCAGCCTTCCGGACAAAACCAGGATTGCACGAGACTACTGGTGTTTCCGCAGACCTAGCTTGTTGGTCTCAAACCCCCGACAGCCGTTAAATTCGACGTGAATCCGATTATCCAGCGTGCGTGCCGCTCGCTGGGGCACCGTAGCCCCTGACATACCCCGCAGTTTCAGCGTCGCGATATATGCTCTCGTATTCCGCCAGGGCCTTCTGCCGGATTTCATCCGACGACAAGTCCTGATCCGCGAATCGTCTGATCGAGAAGCCTTCCAAGACCTCTGGTCTCTGCCCGGTAGCCAGCCATGAGGCCAGTTCCTCGCCCAGAGCTGGAGCGCAGGACAGACCCATCACGTTGCAGCCGGTAGCGAAATAGAGACCGCTCGCGTCTGCGACCTCGTCGATCAGGTAACTACCATCTGGCGTCATGGTCGTGACACCTCCGCGCAGTTCGACGACGCTGGCGTCTGCGAGCCCGCGAAACACTGCGCTGACCTTTTGCAGTGCGGTCTCTATCGCCGCACCATCGAGCGGGACATCTTCCGCGCTTTTGGGAACGGCTTTGAATTCGAGCGGATGCGGCTCATACGTCCCAAACATCAAATTGACGCCTTCGGGTCGCGCATAAACCGCGTGGTCCACTATGCGAACAGACGGCAAACCGGGATGAATGCCGGGAACGCCGGAGCGAATTGAATACTGGTGGCGTACGTACAGTGCCGGCAAGATCGCGCCGGTTCGCGCCAGAAGCTCCTTCGTCCAAGGCCCTGCTGTTATCACCACGGCGCCGGCGTCGACCTTGCCAGTTCGCGTCACAACGCCAACGACCTTGCCAGCGTCGATTACGATGTCAGCGACGTCCTCGCCGAACTGGAATTCCACGCCTGCCTTTTTGGCCGCCAAATAGAACGCCGCCAGCATATCGGGTGGGCGGAAATAGAGGTCATTCGGGGCGTGCCAGGCAGCCAAGGCGGCATCGGCATTGGTATGCGGAGCGATCCGTTGCGCATCGTCGAGCGCAATCATCGAAACATCAGCGCCAAGCAGGCTTGCCCGCTCGACTTCACGCTTCAGTTGCGCCGCCGACCAATCGGCAAGCGCATACCGAATGCTGCCAACCTGATGGTATTTGAAAGCAACTCCAGCGCTCTTTTCAAAACCTGTAATGATGTCGATGCTACGGTGCATGAGCTCGCCCATCGCCGGGTCGGTCTGAGCGATGACCGACTGACCCGCCGCTCTCGCCGACGTCTGGGCACCAGGTCCCACGCGATCGACGGCAAGCACCCGCATTCCTCTTATCGCGAGATTGTACGCGACGCTCAATCCAACTGCGCCGCAACCGACAACGAGGACGTCAGGCTTGGGCATCATGACGCCTCGTCTTTCGCCAGCCGACCGGCCTTCAACTCCTCGACCAGAGCGACCAGTGCGCCAAGGTAGCCAAAATGCCTGAACCCCATCACCGTGCCAGTGGCTACCGATGTAAAGACCGAGTCGTGACCGGTTGCGTAGATATTGGCGAAGTGAACTTCCACAAAGGGTTTGCGGGACTGATGTAGCGCCAGCTTCGTGGGCTCGCCAAACGCCCACAACCCGCCCGGGTTGATCAGGAAGGCATCAATGTCGGTCTGCGCCTCGATGAAGTCCACGAGGTCGCCCTCGTGATTCGAGTGATAGGGGACAACCTCGACACCGAGTTTCAGACCGAGATCACGCACGACATCTTCAAGTTCTTGCAGCGAGCCGATCGTTCCGTAGATGTTTTTGTCGCGTCGGCCCAGGCTCGTCATGTTGAGCCCGTTCAGCAAGCCAACCCGGATTGGGTGCGTCAATTGCGGCGAATGCGAAATTTCTTGTGCAGTCATGACTTTGGCCCTCCAATCGGCAATCAAGTATAAAGCGACCGCGGCGCGCCGTGGGAGCGATTGAGAGGACCAGTCCCTTCCGGATGCAGGAAGTCGACATCGTCGAGCGCGAGCACCAGTGCCGTCATAGCGCCGACATAGCTGGAACGCCCAAGCCCAGAAAAGATCGTCAACACGCTCGGAGCGAAAATCGACTGCTGGCGTAGCTCCCCATTGTCGAGATGGACTTCGACGCAGGGCTTCTTCGCATCCTTCAACGTATGGCGAAGCGATTCGCCGACTCTGACGAGCCCGCCCGGATTCACCAGATAGGCGCTTGCCCGATCTCGACTGGAATGGACAAACTCCAGCAATCTGCCTTCGTGATTTGACTGGAAATGCTCAATCTCAATTCCAAGCTGCGACGCCCACTCTTCAAGCGCTTTCTCGAATTCACCCATATCGCCCAGGGTGGCTCGGACGCCAGGGCCGCCGAGTACGACGATATGCCACTTGGTATTGCCCTTTCTGAGATCAGACAATCGCACCTTCATCTCCTTCCGTTAGCTCATCAAGCGCGGTAGCCTTTTTTCCCAGGCGCAGCGTCCGCAAATCGTCTCGATATTAGGCGACACCACCAAAATTGACAAGCCATCTGACATACATTAAGAGTGTCAGACAATATTTTTCGACCTTACTCCTCTGAATGGCATGACAAATGGTGCTCGCGATTTCGACGCAGTGGGAGCCGAATTGAAGGATTTTTTTGCGATAGCCGCTACCTTGGCGCGACGCGCCGCGCAGACTCCGATCGATTGTCAACGGGTTCCGTTCGAGCATCGACCGGTGCGTCGCTTCAAGAATATTCCAGTGCGGCAACGGGGTACCGACGGTCTCAACTGTTTCTATTGGGGCGTAGAGGGAACCTCTCTCGTACTCGTCTATGATGACGAGATCGTCGAATATGAATTCGACGACGCGTCAATGCTGCGCACGCAAGCCCGGCAACTGGAAGCCCTGAAAATTCGCCGCGTTGATTTCGCCGAAGGCCTGGCGAAAATCATCGCAACCCTGGCTGTGCTTGTCGTGTTTCTTCAGTTCATCGTCTGGCTTACCAGCTGACGACACCGACAGCATTCGAGACATTTCCGCCCATGATTTCTCTAAAAGATCCTTCCCTGTTGGGTCCGCACGCTGCCGAGCCCGGTCGACAGGACACGCTCGGAGCATGTTTCGCCGTCAGAGATCCCGCGACCGGAACGGCCATAATGTGTGTCTCCGATTTCAATGTCGCCCGTTCTCGCGAAGCCATCGATATTGCGTATGCCGCTCGCTCGGAATGGGCTGCGAGAACCGCTGACGAACGATGTTCGATCATGCTTCGCTGGTCGCGGCTGATGCTCGAGAACATCGAAGATCTCAGCGTCATCTTGACGTCGGAGATGGGCAAGCCATTGACAGAGGCGCGCGCGGAAATCACCTACGCCGCAAGCTATATCGAGTGGTTTGCCGAAGAGGGACGGCGCGTTTATGGAGACGTCATCCCCGCGCATGGGCAAAGCAAGCGGATTTTCGTTCTCAAGCAACCTGTCGGCGTAGCCGCGCTGATTACGCCTTGGAATTTTCCCTCCGCCATGATCGCTCGCAAGGCGGCGCCTGCGCTGGCCGCGGGTTGCAGCATTGTCGCGCGGCCGTCAGAGCTAACGCCATTGTCAGCGCTTGCAATGGGCGTGCTGGCGGAGCGAGCCGGTATCCCCTCGGAGATCTTTCATATCCTCCCAAGCACCGATGCGGCAGGCATAGGCCTGGAGTTGTGCAGCAATACGAAAGTGCGGAAGCTGTCCTTTACCGGCTCGACCCGCGTTGGCTCCCTGCTGATGCGGCAAGCGGCGGGCGATATCAAAAGGCTGAGTCTCGAATTGGGCGGGAATGCGCCATTCGTCGTCTTTGACGACGCCGATCTCGATAAGGCGGTGGCAGGCGCAATTATCGCCAAGTTTCGCAATGCCGGCCAAACGTGCGTGTGCGCGAATAGAATTTACGTACAGAAAAATGTGCTCGACGCCTTTGCGGACAAGTTGTGCCAGGCGGTTGCCGAATTGAATGTCGGCAATGGCTTGTCCGGAGACACTCAAATCGGCCCCTTGATCAGCCCGCAGGCCCTGGCGAAGGTTGAGGAGCATATCCAAGACGCCATGCAGCACGGTGCGAAGGTCCGGTTGGGAGGCCGCCGCCATGCACGTGGAGGTCAGTTCTTCGAGCCGACCGTGCTGACGGACGTTTCACACGATATGAAGGTCGCCCGAGAGGAAACGTTTGGCCCTGTCGCACCGCTTTTCGCGTTTGACACCGTCGAGGAGGTCATCGACCGGGCCAACGATTCTGAATATGGGCTCGCTGCCTACTTCTATACGCGCGACCTAAGCCGCGCCTGGAAGTTTGCCGAGGCTCTCGAATTCGGAATGGTCGGAATCAATACCGCTGCCATTTCGACCGCCCAAGCCCCATTCGGGGGCGTAAAGCAATCAGGAGTTGGCCGCGAGGGTTCCAGATACGGCATCAACGAGTACCTCGAATTGAAATATCTCTGTTTGGAAACCTAGAAGAGGCCTTTGCCTGGATCGGACTGAAGAATGAAAGACCGCATGCCTCGTGTCGGGTTAATGGTGCCCTCATCGAATACTGTGATGGAGGTCGACTTCAACCGCGAATTGGGCGGCCGATGCAGCGTGCACACGGCTCGCATGTATATGGTCGAGACCACAAGGTCCGCCGAAATTGCCATGGTGGAGACATACGCTCCGGAGGCAGCTCGAGACCTTGGCACCCTCAACCCGGATCTCGTGGTGTTTGGATGCACATCGGCCGGGTCGCTGTTCGGAGCAGCCTATGACGCAGAAGTCTGCGACAAGCTTGGCGGGATCGCCAATGCGCCGGCGCTTGGCGTTCTCACGGCGGTCGGCCAAGAGCTGGATGCAACACCGGGACAACGCCTAGCCGTCATCACGCCCTATGTGGAGGACCTTACAACTTCGGTGGCTCGCGCCGCAGAGTCGGCCAATCGCCGCGTAGTAGCCGCCGCGGGCATGGGGATCAGCGACAATGTCAAGCTTTGTGAGCCGACACCAAAAGAGATCGTCGAATTCACCCGTAAGAATTTGACGGGAGTTGACTTCGATTTGTTGTTGGTATCGTGCACGAATTTTCGCGCCCTGGAGGCCAAACCACTGTTGGAACGCGAATTCAAAGTGCCTGTGGTGACCAGCAACAGTGCAGTGATTGCCTCTATTCGACGGCTGCTCACGATCCATTGAGCCGCCAGATGGCCTCGGTTCCGAGTGGTCTTTGTTGAATCACTCCAATTGTTCGCGCTTGTAGGCCTCATGTGCGGAGGCATAGGCCTGTTCAACGTGATGGATAGCTGCACGCCGAGCAGCCTCGCTGTCGCGGGCTTCAATGCTGTCAAGGATGGATTTCATTTCCTTGAGGCTTACTTTTGCCCTTCCCGGCATGGACATCGACCGGGCGCGCAGGAAATTGACGCGGGCCAGCAAGCCGCCCAGTACTTCCTCTATAATGCTGTTGTTGCAGGACCGGAGGATCTCCGCATAGAAATCGGCCGTCGAATTCACCTCGGCTGCCGCGTCTGCCCCACGTGCCGCCTTCTCGAACACGCTCAGCGCAACGCGCATTTTTTTGATCGACTCGTCCGTTGCATTCTGCGCTGCCAAGGATGCAGCTTCGCCTTCCAGCAACGCACGCACCTTGTAGATTTCCGTAGCCTGATCCCAGGTCAGACGCGGAATGTGCGGGCCTTTGTTGGGGACGATCGCTACAAGACGCTCGGCCTCCAGGCTCCTCAATGCTTCGCGGACGGAAGGTCGACTCACTCCAAGAAGCTCGCAAAGCTCCGCCTCGAGAAGACGGTCACCAGGCTTGAACACTCCGGTTATGATTGCCTGACGCAGCTTTTCGACCGTCACCTGCTGCACCGTTTTGGGCGAGACGCGAAAATCGATGAGAGTCATCCTAAACAGCCTCCGTTGCACGCTGAGCCTTAGCTGATTTGTGTCAGCCTTGCATCAACTAAGATTGACAGAATGTCTGACGATTTGATACTAGGGAAATGACGAATGAAGTTTTTTTGGAGGCATATACCGTGCACAATTTGCGTATCCGCCGGACCTATACGGTTATTGAAGACAAGTTCGAGGAAGCAGGTCAGCCGGCTCCGGCGCCCGTCCGCAAAGTCGCTGTAGTCACGGTGCTGCAGAACCCATACGCTTCGGCGGGATATGTGAAAGATCTTTCGCCCTTGACTGAAGAGAGCGTTGCGCTTGGGCGACGCATGGGGGAAATGGCCTTGGATGCACTCGGCGACTACACCGCTCAGGGATATGGCAAAGGCGGGCTGGTAGGTCTTAATGGCGAACAGGAGCATGCCAACGCGTTGCTCACTACAGTCTTTGCGAACCCGATCCGAGATGCGATCGGCGGGGGAGTTGCGTGGATTTCCTCAATGCAAAAGGTGGTGCCACCAGGAACCACGATCGACATTCCGATGAATCACAAGGACGATGTTTACGTTAGGTCACATTATGACGGGATGACGATTACGCTGCAAGGAACCCCGATGCCTGATGAGATCGCGATCATATTCTGTCTGGTGAGTCATGGGCGTATCAACGCACGCGTCGGCGGTCTTACGCACGAGGAAGTTTCAGCAAGGCGGCAACCCGCCGGCAGCGAGGTCGCCGGAGCGTAGGTGAGTGATGAAAGTCGCGATCGTTAACATCGGGTCGATTTTGACCGGGGACCTGTCGACCCCTTTTGTCGACGGAGACACGATTATCACGGCAGACGGCCTGATAGAAGCAGTAGGCAACATTGGTGCCGCCAATGTCGAACAGTGCGATGTCATAATCGATGCCAATGGGACCATGGCAATACCCGGACTGATCGACTCGCACGTCCACATTACGTTCGGTGACTACACACCCCGCCAAAAGACCGTCGGTTTTCTTGAAAGCTACGTTCACGGCGGGGTAACGACGTCCATCAGCGCGTCCGAAGTTCATGTTCCCGGGCGCCCGAAGGATGTGACCGGTGTGAAAGCGCTCGCGATCGCCGCGGCCAAGTGCTTTCAGCAATACCGGCCGGGCGGTATGAGAGTTCATGCAGGGTCGCTTATCCTCGAGCCCGGGCTCACCGACGCGGACTTTGCCGAGCTCAAAGCGGCCGGAATCTGGATGGTGAAAGCGGGGTTTGGAGCATTCGCAACGCCATATGAGTATGCCCCGCTCGTTGCATTGGCACGACGTCACGGTATGATTTCGATGGTTCATACGGGGGGAGCGTCGATCCCCGGCTCATCTGGGATTTGGGCCGACCATCTGCTTCGCATGCAGCCGGATGTCTCCTACCATGTAAATGGCGGGCCAATCGCAATGCCTGATGAAGATTTTCCCAGGCTGGTCAACGAGTCCGACATGGCGCTGCAGATCTGCACCGCCGGCAATCTTCGCACGACGCTGCTGGTCTCCGAGCTTCTCACTCGCGCAAATCGGCTCGAACGATTGCTGATTGCAACTGATACGCCCACCGGCAGCGGCATCATGCCGCTCGGAATGCTCTACACGATCAGCCATCTCGCTTCCTTAGGAAAGATGGCTCCGGAAATTGCCATCGCCGCGGCATGTGGCAACAACGCCAGGGTGTACCGTCTCAACAGCGGTACGATCGCACACCGCCGTGACGCCGATATCGTACTGATCGATTCTTGCATGGGAGGCTCCAAGTCCGACGCTCTGTCTGCGCTGAGGAACGGGGACATCCCTGCTGTCGGTGCAGTGGTTACCGGTGGAATTCCACGCTTTGTGGGTCGCAGCCGGAACACTCCCGAAACGATGCGGCGCGTTCGTGTGGCTAAGAGCAATGTTATGCAGGATTTTTCCGGCACAGCTCACTGAATGCCAATAGGTCGGTATGTGCCGGTGAAGGCATTTGGATTTTTGCGTACCGCCTCAATCCCAGCGCCCGCAATCTCCGCAGAACTGATCGGATCAGCCAGAGGACAGAATGCTCGTCGGGATCGCCAGGCCAAAAGGCGCTACCGTGCCGGGAGGGTGCAAAAAGACCTTGCACCTTGCCAGTGTTCAAACTCACCTGCTCCAGTTTGGTTCAGATAGGCTTTCATTGCCTCAGCGAGGGCGAAGGCCCCTCGCCAGCCCAGTTTCACGAATTCGGTGACGGCGTCGCGAAAGCCAAGGCGAACGCAATGGATGGACAGATTCGTTGTCGAGCGCAAAATCCTAGGCCGCCGTCCAGCCGGACGTCTTGAGCTATCTCGTCCGTCCACGTCTTTGCCCACTCGCTGAATGAGCTCAACCATCTTCGGCGCGTTCAACGCCGGCGCCTTCCATGTTGGAGGTCCACCTTGACGTAGCGCCATCGATGTAACGGCGCCCTCGAGGGCAGCGTCGCCAGGTCTATGCTGTGTTTCCTTGCCATCGAGCAGGCGACTGCAACCGCGCGCCTATCCTGCCCGGGGGCTTTGCCGCATGGGACCGAGTTGCTTGTCCGACAGCATCGGATACTTCGCAGGTAAAATGCCGATTGCGTCGATATCGTCGAGAAGGCCTTCCCGCGAAGTCGCGCCGGCCGCCAAGTGGGCCTGCCTCCTCGGCGGGCTGAAAGACTAAGACGAAGTGCCGAAGAAGACCTGCTCCCACCAATTCAGGGGAACTGCGGCGGCAAAGCCCATCAAGGCACGAGTATCGTGGCCGCCGGCATGCAGGAATGCCTAGCCGCGCTGATGCGAACGGCACGACTGAGGTATCTGCGATGTCGATTGAAAGCCCAAGCTGACGCCGGTCCGATGCCTCAAGCCCGCCCTCTTTAGCATGTGTTCAAGTCCGCGTTTCGAGTTTGTCGTTCGACAGCTCGGGATTGCGACGCAGGCGGCCTGTCAAGCGCAAGCGCCGAGCAACGTATATGTTGCTCGGCGCGGGCCCTGTCCGATGGGAGGTTTCGAAGGTTAGGGCCGGAAGGGATCAGTTGACTTCTACGTAGCTGTAGTTCCCGTCGCTACCTTTTCCCCAGCGGTAGACGACATAGTCGGCGCGCGTGATGTCACCCTTGGAGTCATAACCAATGTCACCGATTACGGTTTGGAATGGCCCTTTCGAATGGATGGCTTCGGCGACAGCTTGGGGATCCAAGCTATTTGCCGCCTTTGCAGCCTGGGCAATGATTTGGACAGCTGCATAAGTGTAGAGCGTGTATGCCTCAGGTTCAAAGCCGTCGTCCCGGAACTTTTTCACGATGTCCGCGGCCTTGGGGTTCTTGCGAGGATCCGGCGCAAACGTGAACAAGGCTCCTTCCGCCGCATCGCTCGCAACCGCCGCGAACTCAGCTGTGGCGAGATCGTCGCTACCCATCAAGGTTGCCTTGAGGCCCTGGTCAGCCAACTGGCGCGAGATAAGGCCAGCTTCAGCATAATAGCCGGCGTAGTAAATCACTGTGACACCGCGCGCTTTCATCTTGGAAATCAGTGCCGAAAAGTCCTTTTCACCGACGTTGACGGCATCGTACATCACCTCTGTGACGCCACCAGCATTGATTGCCTTCTTGACCTGAGCAGCCATGCCTTGGCCAAAAGCCGACTTGTCATTGATGATCGCGATTTTCCCATCTTTGAAATGGGAGGCGAGATAGTCGCCGGCTACCTTGCCCTGCTGATCGTCACGCCCGCAGGTGCGGAACACATTCCAGAGTCCCCGCTCGGTAAATTCAGGGATCGTGGATGACGGGCTGATCTCCAGAATGCCGTTCTCCGAGTAAACCTCAGAGGCTGGCATCGAAACTCCAGAGTTATAGTGTCCCACGACAAACTTGATGTTGTCGGCGACAAACTTGTTGGCAACTGAGATGCCTTGTTTTGGATCGGAGGCGTCATCGCCGATCTCGAGCGAGATCTTTTCGCCATTTATGCCGCCCGCCGCATTGATGTCGGCAACGGCCCTTTCGGCTCCACGCTTGAGCTGCGCTCCGAAGGCAGCACCTGCCCCAGTAATGGGACCTGCAACACCCATCAAAACGTCTGCGAACGCTTGGCCAGTTAGTGCGACAAGCGCACCGGCTGCGACCGCGGAAAGTAGCATTTTCCTCATTGCATAGTTCCCTCTATTTAAGCCTACCTGCAGGTCGTTGCACCTGCAACGGACCATCCGACCGTTGCCCTCAGCGGGCATACCGTTGACAGATTGAGTTACATTAATAATGTCTGACACTTTGTCAATCAGTGAAATCGACTGCCCGCTCTCAACGAGCTCACTCAAGCGAGTCGGCGTTGCGACGCACAGACGCCTTGCTGAACCTATGGAACTTGCGAAGGCTGGAACTCACATTTGGCGGATACCGCGGTGACTAAATGAATCGGGCGCAGCCGAGCTGAAGGATCGACACGCCAGGGCGTGCGCGGTGTGGATTTGGTGTCAATAATTCCGGAGGCCAAATTGAGTTGAGCGAGTCATCACGGTAAACGCTAAACGAGATTGCCGGCCTTCACTCAAACATCCGAACACATCGACCCTACGCGTCGTTCGTTCTTCTGTTCCCAGGCCAGAAATCTCTATGGGTCAGAACCCGCTCTCTAGAGGTTTCAGACTTCGAAGCGTGAGTCACTTGTCACGCCGATTCGTCCCCGAGCCGGCGTTAATCATGAACGTCAGGTCTTTGGCTTCCAGCTCAATAAGGAAGCTCTTTCATAGAGCCAGTTATACTGTGTGACCATCTGGTTGGTGCGCGTGTATTGATAGCCGAGGAAGCCCAGGATCATCAGCACGATGGTGTCGACGATATAGTAATGCAGCGAGAACATCGTGCCGTCGAACAGGGCATGATGGATGAACCTGATGCCGATGCCGAGGCCCAGCATGTAGAAGAACAGCTGCACATACGTGCTCCAGGTCTGTGCCGCCGCCTTGCCGGTCATCCATGCCGCCCAGCCGCCGAGCAGGCAGGTGACGAACAGGAACTGCCAGACCGAGGCTTCTTCGTAGATGATGCCCATTGGTGAAGACCCCTCTTAGTGATGTCCGCCTTCGAGATAGGCGGCGCGCACTTCCGGATTGGCGAGCAGTTCCTTGCCGGTGCCGCTCATCGTCACATTGCCATTGACCATGACATAGCCGCGCGTGGCGAGCTTGAGCGCGCCGAAGGCATTCTGCTCGACCAGGAACACGGTCAGCCCTTGCGTCTTGTTGAGCTCACGGATGGCGTCGAAGATCTGCTTGACGATCAGCGGCGCAAGACCAAGTGACGGCTCGTCGAGCAGGAGCAGCTTGGGCCGCGCCATCAGCGCGCGTCCGATCGACAGCATCTGCTGCTCGCCGCCCGACAGCGTGCCGCCGCGCTGGCCGATGCGTTCCTTTAGCCGCGGGAACAGCGTGAACACCTTCTCGACGTCCTCGTCATAGTGCTTCAGGTTGTCGAGGCTGGCGCCCATCTGCAGGTTTTCCATCACCGTCATGCGCGGGAAGATGCGGCGTCCCTCCGGCGACTGGGCGATGCGCAGGCGGGCGATCTCATGCGTCGGCAACTGGGTGATGTCGGTTCCGGCGAAGGTGATGGTGCCGGCGCGGGCGCGCGGCGCGCCGAAGATGGTCATCATCAGCGTCGACTTGCCGGCGCCATTGGCGCCGATCAGCGCCACGATCTCACCCTGGTTGACCTGGACGTTGACGCCGTTGAGCGCCCGGATGTTGCCGTAATAGGTCTCGACGCCCTTGATATCGAGCAGCGTTGTGCCGGCCATTATTTGCGCCCTCCGCGTAGCTTGGCCGTCGAGGACGCTGGGGCCGGCTTGCTCTTCGTCGAACTCGTGCGCGCATCGATCTGCGCCGCCTTCGACGCCCCCTTCGACACGGTGACCCGCTCGCCCTCGTCGGCGTGTTCGACGCTGTCGGAAACCGGTCCCGCCATCATCGAAGCGGAATTGCCGGGCCCGTGCGCTGCGTCCGGCCCGGTATCGAGTTGCTCGATGACATCCTCGTCGCCGACTTCGGTCAGCACCTCCTGCACCTCTTCGTCGTCGACGCCGAGATAGGCGGCGATGACGCGCGGATCGGTGCGCACCGATTGCGGATTGCCGTCGGAAATCTTGCGGCCGTATTCGAGCACGACGACATGGTCGGAGATCTGCATCACCACCGACATGTCGTGTTCGATGAGCAGGATCGACGTGCCGGTGTTGTTCTTGATGTCGATCAAGAGTTCGTTGAGCGCCGACGATTCCTTCGGATTGAGGCCGGCGGCAGGCTCGTCCAGGCACAGGAGTTCCGGCCCGGTGCACATGGCGCGCGCGATCTCAAGACGGCGTTGCGCGCCATAGGGCAGGTCCCCGGCCGGATCGTCGGCGCGATGGACGAGGTCCGCCTTCTCCAGCCAATGCCTGGCGAGCTCGATTGATTCCGCTGAAGCCTGGCGATAGCCGGAGAAGCCAAACAGCCCAAGCATCGTATAGCCCGACGCCTTCATAAGCTTGTTGTGCTGCGCGACCAGAAGGTTCTCGAGCAACGTCATGCCCGAGAACAGGCGGATGTTCTGGAAGGTGCGCGCCACCTTGGCGCGTCCCGGTATCTCATGGTTGGGCAGACGCTCAAGCATGAGGCTCGAACCGTCGGCCCGGCTGAGCGTGATCATGCCCACCGACGGTTTGTAAAAGCCGGTGATGCAGTTGAACACGGTGGTCTTGCCTGCGCCGTTGGGGCCGATCAGCGCTGTAATCTCGCGGCGCCTTGCCTGGAAGGACAGATCGCTGATGGCGAGCAGCCCGCCGAACCTCATCGACAGGTGCTCGACGTTGAGTATGATGTCGCTCATGGAAGTGTGTGCACTCGTGTTCATGCTCGTTAGCCGTGACCTTCCTTAGTGAAAGAACCCGACACTGATTTGCGCTCTTTCAGGAACGCGGTGGGCTCCCGGCTGCCGACGAAACCGCGCGGCTTCCAAAGCATGACGACGACCATGGCGATGCCGAACAGCAGCATTCGGTAAAGCTCTGGCGTAAAGTCTGAACCAAAGATCACTTTCAGGAAGCTGAGTTCACGTAAGATTTCGGTGCCGCCAATCATTACGAATGCAGCAACTGCGATACCCCCAAGCGATCCCATGCCCCCAAGGACGACGATCGCGAGCACGATTGCCGACTCCAGATATACGAAGGATTCGGGAGACACGAAGCCCTGGCGAGCTGCGAAGAACGAACCCGCAAAACCTGCGAACATGGCGCCGGTGGCAAAGGCCGTTAGTTTCGTAGTCGTGGTGTTGATGCCAAGAGAACGGCAGGCGATCTCGTCCTCGCGCAGTGCCTCCCACGCGCGGCCGACCGGCAAGCGACGCAGGCGGATGGTGACAAAGGCCGTGAGCAAGCACAGAAGCAGGATCAGATAATAAAGAAAGATTTTATAGTACGCCCCCGATGGAGCCAGGTGCAGCAGCTTACCGATGTAGTTCGCGTCACCAACGTTGAACGTGGCCAAACCGAAGAAGGATACTTTCGGGATGCCGGAGAGTCCGGCGGCTCCGTTGGTGACCTCCCGCCAATTGATTAGCACCAGCCGGATGATCTCTCCAAACGCCAGCGTAACGATGGCAAGATAGTCGCCACGCAGACGCAGCACCGGAAAGCCTAGCATCACGCCCCATGTAGCCGCCATGATTCCAGCACACGGGAGCAGGATCCAGAATGACAGGCCATAATGTGTGCCAAGCAAGGCGTAGGCATAGGCTCCGACAGCGTAGAAAGCGACGTAACCGAGGTCAAGCAAGCCCGCGAGTCCGATGACAATGTTTAAACCCCAACCCAGCATCACATAGATCAATATCTGAATGCCGAAATTGTCGACCCACTTCAAAGAGCCTTGGAAGCCGAAGGCCATTACTGAGACGATCGGAAACAGAAACAGCATGGTGATACCGATCGAACTAGAATTCCGAGCGATGAATCCTGGTACGACGGCTCCGTGCTGCGCACTGCTTGCGACGGCCTTTCGGCGCTCGAGGGCTGGATGAATGAAACCGACATAGACAAAACGGCCAGTCATCACCAGCAATACGATTGCCGCAAGCGCGCCCCATCGCTGGATAAGAACGAGCTCGTTGCGGATGTTCTGGTCAGTTTTTAGTCCAATCAGCAGTACGAACAAGCCGAACGAAATCACGCCGGCATAAAGCGCCTCTCGAAAAGCGCGCTTTAGTGGATGGACGACGATGACGCCGCCTGCGGTGGTAGCAGCCATTGTCATCAATTCAGACCTTCTCGACTTCAGGATGGCCAAGCATCCCGGTTGGCAAGAAGATCAGCACGATCGCCAGGATCGAGAAGGCGGCGACGTCCTTGTAGTCGATTGAAAAATACGCCGACCACATGCTCTCGATAAGACCAATCGCTAAGCCGCCAAGGACCGCGCCCGGCAGCGAGCCGATGCCGCCCAGAACGGCGGCGGTGAACGCCTTCACACCCGGCACGAAGCCATCAGAAAAGGAAACAACGCCGTAGTACATTAGGAACAGGGTGCCGGCGACGGCTGCGAGCGCGGCACCCATAACGAAGGTAATGGAGATTGTCCGATCGACATCGACCCCGAGCAATGCCGCCATCTTGCGGTCCTGTTCGCATGACCTTTGCGCACGCCCCAGGGATGTGTGGTTAACCAGGTACCAGAAGATAACCAGCAGCACGGCAGTTACGACGACAACGATGATCTGTTTAAGCGATATCGCAATGCCGCCTAGGTCGTATACTTCGGTAAACAACCGAGGAATTGGCTTGTTGCGCGGACCCTGTGCGACCTGCACGAAATTGGAGAGGGAGATTGACATACCGATAGCCGTGATCAGTGGCGCCAGGCGGAACGAGCCCCGCAGCGGCCGATAGGCCACCTTTTCGATCGTCCAATTGTAGAGGCTCGTCAGCAGCATCGCGAGGATCATCATGATCAGCAGCGCGAGCACGATTGGCACCGAAGAGAACAGCGCGCCAAGGATGAGGAATACGATCAAAGCCGCAAACGCGCCGACCATGAATATGTCGCCATGGGCGAAATTGATCATGCCGATGATGCCATAGACCATCGTGTAGCCGATTGCGATCAGCCCATAGATCGATCCCAGTGTCAGCCCATTGATAAGCTGCTGGATGAAATATCCCGCCAACTGCCGGTCCTCCTCCACCAAAAAGTCGATTCCGCAGCAGACCCATGGGCCTCTTGCAGCGGATAAGATTGTCTTACATTAAGGACGTAAGACTAAATGTCAATGTGCGAAATCCGGACGCCATTCCGGGTACGAGGCGCCCAGAGCGACTCTCTCGGCTTAAGAGGGCGAGGCGAGAATATCAAAGACACCATGGGCCTCCCCTGAGAACGACCTCTCTGGGATGAGGGCGTATAGTTCCAACAAGGCGTAATGACCGCCTCGCTGACACTAACGAAATCCGGCGCCGCGCGGTGGGCTTGTCGGCGTGAAACTCCAACCTTCGCTTGCCCACCAGTTGCTTTAATGCGGATTAATCGCAACGCCCGCCGCATATTGTGCGCTCAAGAACCCCGTAGATAGTGATCGTTCCCACATCGTGAGCGTCAGGAAGATTTCGCCAGCGAAGAAAAATGAGCCGCCCAACGAGGTAGTTGGACGGCTCCAGTTGCTGGGAGGTGAACGGTAATTTGCTTAGCCTCGAACTGCGCCGCCTAAGACAAAGCCCTTACGGAACACGCGGTTCAGCAGCAAATAGAGGATCACAACTGGCGCCGAGTAGACGATTGAGTAGGCCGCTATCCCCCCATACCGCGTGACGTTGGCAGCCAGGAACGAGAAGATCTTGACTGGACTCGGCTGCATGTCTGACGATGTGATGAGAACCAGTGGAGCCAGGAAGTTCCCCCAGGTATTCACGAACGCGAAGATCGCACCGGCGGCGATGCCGGGCATAGCCAGCGGCACGACGACACGCCACAAGATCTGCGCGGTGTTCGCGCCCTCGATGCGGGCGGACTCTTCCAGGTCGAGCGGAATGGCATCGATGGCGTTCTTGACGATGAAGAGAACAAACGGAAGCGATGTCACGCCCAGGAACACCGCGGTCGGTATCATCGACAGCCAGTTGAGCGATGCAAATATCTGGTAGACCGGCACGATAACGATATTGATCGGCACGCCTGATAGGAACAGAACAATCAAGAGCGTCGCGCTTTTGAACGGAATGTAGCGTCGCGAGAAGGCATAGCCCGCAAAAATGGACGGAACCGTCGCGACGATCGTGGCAATCAGCGAGATAATGATGCTATTCAAGATTCCCTGCAGCCGCCCGGGCTCGGCGACAGAATAGAAATTGTCCATCGTCAGCGTCGGGAGATGGACCTGGCGGCTCGCCGTGGCATCCACCGACGCAACGACCAGCCAGGTGAGCGGCAGGACGAAAAGCATGCCGCAGAAAAGCAGAGCCACGTTGACGGCCGCGCGATCTGCCGTGAAACGGCGTTCCTTTACCTTGGGCGCGCCGTCCAAAACCGCACCGCCGGGCCTGAAGCGACGTTCATCAGCAGTGATGCTCATTTGATGGTTTCCTCAAATGTCTAGGCGGCTTTTTGAGCCCGGTTCAACCAGCGGTCGATGCCGACGAAAGCAAGCCCGAGCAACGCGGCCATGAGGACAATGACGTTCCCGAGCAGGGCGCCATAGGCCAGATTGCTGAAGCTGAAGCCTTGCAGGTAGGAGTAGACGGGCAAGATGTTGGTTTTCCCGCCTGGGCCGCCGCCTGTCATCATGAAGACGAGCGTAAAGTTCCCGAAGGACAGCAGCGTCATCATCAGCACCGAAGTCATGATCGTCGGGCGCAACATGGGCAGGGTGATACGCCACAATCGCTGTGCGCCCGAGGCATTCTCGAGCATGGCGGCCTCGATCATGTCCCGGGGTATGTTCTTTAGTGCCGCGGCGAACATGAGCATGGATAGGCCGCACAGGGACCAAGCGTTGGCAGCGGACACGATTGTCATCGGAAACTTGAACAGTAGGTCGGAGCCGGGCACGCCCAGAACCGTAGGAAGGACACCGCCCGCGGTTGATACCGCAAACCAGACAACGGCAACTGTCGCCGGCGGGAGAATGCAGGCGAGCATCGCTAGAGCGCCGACTATTGTTCCGAAAGCCGGGAGAGCCTTTTCCATCAACAATGCGAGGATCAAGCCCACAACGGTCGAGGCTATCGCGCCAGCCCCGACCACAAAGTAGATAGTCAGGAGGACGGAGTGATAGAACTCCTTGTCGCGCAGCATGTACTGAATGTTGTACGCGCCTGTGAACCGATAGTGGAGAGCATTGGCTCCGATGAGCTGCAGATTGGTTAGCCCCAAATAGAACGCATAGGCTATTGGAACCAAAAACAGACCCGCCAGAAGCAGCGCCGCCGGCGAAAGCAGGAGGGCGCTGCTCCATTCATAACGTTGCCGATCAAACCGAGGCGTCACCATAACAACTACCTTCTTGGGTTTGGGACTTGTTCCCACGGCTTGATCCTTGCAACTGTCACCCGACCGGCAGGTGGGTTACTTCTTGACCATTACCTGGTCCGGCCCCAACTGGTTGGCGACGTAGTCGCTCATTTTCTGCACGGCGTCGTCGACCGTTACGGTCGGGTCCAGGACCACAGCCTCGGTAGCGGTGATGAAGCCCATGGCCCAGACCGGATAGCCCGCTTTGAGGGGTATGCCGACCGACAGCGGCAGGATCTTCTGGAAGCCTTCCTGGAAAGGATCGGTGGCCAGCCAGTCCTTGTCGTTGGAGGCTTCAGGCGTGGGCGGAGTCCATCCGTTGAAGGCCGCCATCAGAAGATTGTCCTTGGTCATCTGGAGCTCGATGAACTTCCAGGCGATGTCCTTGTTCTTGGAATTGGCGTAGATTGAGCTGCCCCAGCCGCTGAGCGCGGATCCAACGCCGGGTGCCTGGCCATTGACGGTGGGCAAGGGAGCATACCCCACCTCGTCCTTGGCGTTCGGAGAGTAGGGCGCAGAAACCTTTTTGACCCATTGCAGGCTGAACCAGTTACCGGCCAGCGTGATGCCGATATGATGGTTGGGAATCTCTGTGGGCGGTGTCGCGATGGCGGTGGCGTTCAGGAGTTGGGACGCCGGCGCCAGCAGTCCTTCGGCCGACGCGGTCCGGTACGCATCGATCACCTCACGGATTCCCTTGCTGTCTACCACCCACTTCTGGCTGGAGGCATCGTAGATGGTCGGATCGGATGACCCAAGCAACAGGCTGTTCGGACCGTAGGATGCCGCACTTGCACCCTGCGCAGTGCCAGTAGACAGCCAGAGAGGCCAGGCGTCAGGGCTCGACGACTTGATCTTGCGGGCGGCGTCGAGAACATCCTTCCAGGTCTTCGGCTCCCAGGGCATTGCAATGCCGGCCTTCTTGAAGAGGGTCTTGTCATAAAGCAGACCCATCTCGTTCTCGCCGTGACTGATCCCATATGTTTTGCCGTCGAGCGTGTACTCGGCCTTCACGGAATCCGGGATCGTCTTGTACCAGTCGGCCTTGGCCGCATATTCGCTCAGGTCAGCCAGATAGCCGCTTTCGATCCACTGGACGATGTTCTGGTTCGACAGTTCCGCCAAGTCAGGAGCCGTATCGGGCGAGCGATAGAGCAAACCCATCTTGTTTTCGAAGTCCTTGTAGCTGCCGGGGACCGGGATGGCTTCGATGGTGACGTTAGGATTTGCCTTCTGGAACTGGTCAATTATGCTTGCCCAATAGGCTTTCCCCAGCTCGGGAGTAAGCGGAACGAAGTCCTGGGAATAGGCGACCCTGAGGGTGATCTTTTCCTGTGCGGTGGCCGGCGCCAGAAAAGCAATCATTGTTGCCGTGATCGCAAGAGACCCAAGAATAACCGACTTCGACATTTTATTTCGATTGCGCATGCTTTTCCCCTTATTTGTGCTGCACGGTTAGAGATGGATCGGAGGGCGACAGGTTGCGCGATTTGGTGGCACTGACGTCGGTCGTCAGCAGCGCGTCGCCAGTTTCTGGGTCGAATAGGTGCAGGTCGTGGACGTCGAACGCCAAATCGACGGTGTCGTCCACTTTCACGGGAGCAAAGCTTGGGAACTTTGCATTCACCAGATCCTCGTCGATCTTGACCATGACGAAGGATTCGGCGCCCGTGGTCTCGATGCTGACGACCCGGCCCGAAATGCGCTGATCGCAGCGCGACGGGGCGTCCTGCATCCAATGCAGGTCTTGGGGTCTGATGCCGCCCTGCACTTTGGGTTTCGCCTTCGACGAGAGGGCCGCGACCTGGACGTCCGACAGCTTGAAAGAACCGCCGAGCAGCCGAACGGAAGCGCGCGATTCGATCCCGAAGAGATCGCCATCCACGATATTCATCTTCGGAGAACCGATGAAACTGGCGACTTCGCGGTTCATCGGGTTGCGGAATAGCTCTTGCGGCGTGCCGATCTGCATGAGGTGACCGCGAGCAAACACGGCAATGCGATGACCCATGGTCATTGCCTCGACCTGATCGTGCGTCACATAGACGGTCGGGACCCCTAACCTCTTCTGTAGGTCGGAGATTTCAAACCGCATCTGGGTGCGAAGCGCGGCATCCAGGTTGGAGAGCGGCTCATCCAAGAGAAAGAGCTTCGGCTCATGGATCATGGCGCGGCCGAGAGCCACACGCTGCCTCTGTCCGCCGGAGAGCGCGGCAGGCTTTCGATCCAGCATGGAAGTGAGGCCAAGCATCTCGGCAACGCGCCGCACTCGCACGGCGCGTTCAGCCTTCGGCTCATGCCTGACTTCCATGCCGAATGACAGGTTCTTCGCGACCGTCATATGCGGATAGAGGGCATAACTCTGGAAGACCATTGAGATGCCCCGCTCGCCAGGAGGAAGCAGTGTCACGTCCTTGTCGTCTATCCAGATACGCCCATAGGACGGCGTCTCCAGCCCCGCGAGCATTCTCAAGGTGGTTGTCTTGCCGCAACCCGAAGGGCCAACGAGCACAAGAAACTCGCCGTCGTTGATCTCGAAATTGAGTTCTTGTACCGCGGTGTAGTCTCCAAACATCTTGGAGACACGCTCAAAGCGAACTTTCGTCATCGGCTTCGCAGTTCCCCTTTCGCTCTCAGGGAGCAGTTACCCAAGCCATGCATTATGCATGCCAGATTTTTGGAGAACCATTAAGCAATTGAAATATATAAATTTTATCGACAACGTCTCAGCATCTGAGACGCTCGGTGAGACGGCTTTCGAGATTAGGCCGTCGTCTCACTTGCGAGACTAGCCCGCCTGAAGACAGGTCCACGCAACCCCAAGATGGGATCAGCTGGCAGGAAAATCTCTAACGACTTCGGCTGACTTAGCGCCGTCTTGCCCATCAGCCACGCGCAACGCAGTTTGATACATTTGCTATCTTATCGGCATCCCTCATGGCGAATCACGGCGAAAGCGCCGGACCAACCACCAAAACCCAAAACCACCACAGCGCGCGTCCTAGCCGCGGGTCGGCGGTGCGCCCCCCAGCATCTTCCTGAACACGTTCTCGGTGATCTGCGAAACTGAGTTTTTATAGTCATCGTGATAGAGCGCGCTGAACCACTGCATGGTTCCGACCGAAAAGACGAAACCACCTGTGCGCGTCTCGAACGCCACGATGTCCGACCGAACGCTCCGATAGGGTGGCGGTAGCGCGAGTTGATTGGATTCGCGCAGGTCCTCGATCACCGGCTGGTACATGGGCGCAAACCCCTCGGCGCGGGCCAACAAGGTTGCGTGTGATGGGCTACCAAGGGCGTAGTCGAGACGGTCTATCTCATCCCCTGCCGCGCCAATGCCAATGCCGAGCGTTCGGAAGTCGCCAATTCGAATGCCTTCGGGCACGCCTTCGAAAAGCTCGCGTGCGATGGGAACCGCACGATCCGCGACTTGATTGTGGGGCCGGGGAGGTCCGGCATGATCGTTCGCATCATATCCTTGTGCCGTGAAGCCGACGCCGACCAGTTGTTGCGGCGGCCTGCCTCTCAAACGCCAAAGCCCCGCGATTTCTCCAGTAAGTGCGTTGTGGCCCTCGCCCGGCCGTGACGTCCAGTTACGCGAACCGTTCGGCCGGCGCACTTCGATGAAGGAGCCGCCCGGGGCGACGGAGGTGACCCAGTAAAAGCCATTGCCGCCCATGTAGGCCAGGCTGCCACCTGTGTCGCGATAACGCTCCAATGCATTGAGCATCTGTTCTGACACGTATTCGGGGTGCGATCCGGTGAACACGCCTTTGTACGGCTTCAGCAGGTCTAGCCCGAACTCATGCAGATCGTGATCGGTAATGACGTCGATCGCCAGATCGCGTTCGTTCGCCCAATCGAGGAAATAGAGATCGGCGCTTAGATGGCGCGCAAAGGGGATGCCCTCCGTCGTAAGGACGAATCCTCTATGGGGCCGGATCGTCGGAATCGGGTGCAAACCGGATGCGTGAGGAACCCCGGTGCTATCCTCGTAGAGATCATAAAGGCACTTGATGCCATCGATGCCGCGGCTGGGATAGTTTCCATAGGCGAGGTAAGTGAAGGTCGGCACCAACAATGCGACGTCCGCTTGCCTTTGCCCTAGAGGCGGCGAAACAACGAACGGAATATCATCGTATTCGTCGCCCGCGGTAATGCGCACGATGTAGATACCGCTCGTCAGGTTTTCAGGCACGGTGAAGGAAAAGCTTTCGTTCCAATTCGCATCGGTGAGGCCATCCCGATGAAAATGGATCGCCGAGTATCCGTTTCGGTCAAACCGGAAATCGTCGATCGCGCCGGTCCAGTGCGGCCCCGTGATCGCGCGCATCGGCCTTTGCCTGGTTGTCCCGTGAAGCGCGTTCGCGGAGGCGTCGTGAATCAGGGTGCCTTCATGGCCGATGTTGAAATCCCAAGCCGCGAGGCAATCGGCGATGGACACAAACTCGGAGTGATCGCCAATCAGCGCGAGAGCGTCGATTTCATGGTTCGGAAGGCAGCGACCGTAGACAACCGGACTGGCGATCCTGCCGTTGAAGCTATCTTGCGCATAGCCTGCCTGTCCCCTACCTGCAAGGAACAGCGCCACGTCCATGGACGGCGATTGAACGACCAGTTGCAAGGTCGTCGGCGCGACCGTTTCCAGGGTCGGATCTTTAAAATGGCGTCCAGAGTGGATGGTCAAACCATACGTGCTTGCCAAGTAGGAAACGCCGATCCACTGCCATCGGCCGGTCTCCAACTGATGGCATGCAGTGACGCGCCGCTCACCCGACTGAAAGAAGGTTCGGCCACTGCTGTCCAGTCCCAGGCGATAGCCCCGACCAGCGTCATCCTCCCGCGATAGCAGCACCTGTTCCCTGCCGTTCTGGAGGGTCGGAAACACCCAGAGGAACACCGTGAAATCGCCGTGGAGCGCCAGATGGTTGCTGGCCGCGATTTCGATGTATGAGCCTGGCCTGATTTGCTGCTCGCCGCCCTCGTAGGAACCGTTTAGCGAAACATCGATTGGCAGGAGTTTTTCGCCCGGCCCTGCCGGATCCCTGTCGCCCTGGAAAATGCGATAGAGTTGGGCATGATATGCGCCCGAAGGGGAACTCACCATGAAGGACAGGGCCTCGCCCGGCCTCGCAGTCAAACGGTTTGTATAGCCTGTGAGCATGCTGGTCTTTGTCTCGCCGTCCATGACCGGAACCAGGGTGTGGGGTGCGGCCAGTCTGCAGCCGCACCCCTTATGATGGTTAGAAACCCGACTTGAAGCTCGACCAGGCCTGCAGCCAGTCGTCATAAGTGGCGAACTTGTCAGATTTGCGGGGTGGCTGGCCGTAGATCTTGGCGGAGCCGAACTTCGCATCGAAGTTATCGTAGTCGAAGAGCTTGCGCGTGTTTGCGTCCATCAGCGGCGGCGCCTTTTTTGATACCGAGCAAACCGCGTTGTTCTTGGCACAAGCGGCCTGCACCTCGGGAGTAAGCAACTGGTTGATGTAGGCGTGGGCGGTGTCGACGTTTTCCGCGGTCTTGGTGATGAACCATGCGTCCACCCACACCGCCGGACCCTCTACCGGGAAGATCGCGACCGTGTTCACGTTCTGCTTTGCCAGCTCGATCGGAAGCGCGGTCCACACGTTGAAGCATGCGGCGATCTCGCCATTGGCGAAAAGAGAGACCATGTCGCCGGCTGATGTCGCGAACACCTTCGATTGCTCACGGTATGGCTGCAACTTCGCGAAGACATCCGCGACCTCTTCCTTGGTGAGGTTCGGGAACTTGTCGCGGTATCCGGCGATCTTGGCCATCTGGGGCCACGCGGTGAGCGGGCTGTCCATGAACGCGATCTTGCCCTTCAATTCCGGCCGCAAAAGGTCCTTGTAGCTGGTCACCTCGAACCCGACGGCGCTCGGATTGAGGACGATCGTATCGACGCCCCAGGTCCACGGGATACCCCACTGCTTGTTGTCCCATTTCCACATTTCGCCGTTGAAGAACGGGGGATACACGTCGTTGGCGTTGAAGTTCGGGATCTTGGACAGATCGATTTCCTTCAGGATACCCATGCCACTGAAGAGGTCGTTATAGCCGTTGGAATACTCGGCCAGATCCAGCCTGACCGGGTCGCCCACGAACTTAGCGGTGACATCATCCTGGCTCGCGATAACAGTCGAGCGCATGTTGACATTGTGCGCCTTGCGCCAGGCTTCAGTCTCCTTTTCCATTGCATAGCCTTCATAGGCCATGATTTCGAGCTGGCCCCCGACTTCGGCATGTGCGGGTGGCGCCCAGGACGCCAGAGTAGCTCCGGCTGCGAGAGCGCCGGACGCGAAAAGGAACTGTCTTCGGTCGAGCCCGGCCGACCGAAAAATGTAGTCCCTGCGCTCCTCAGCGATATTGTCGCTGTTATCGAATAGTTTGTTCTTGTCAGACATTTCATTCCCCTTTCATTTTGAGTTGGATTGTCTACGGCCTCCTAGCCAAGCCCGCGTCGCTCTGCGCTTTCTGAAGCGAACGATTGGGCTTGGCGTTCCTTTGCCCGGCTCACGCCGGAAAACTGAACTCTTCAATCGCGTCGCGGGTCGCACCCACGATGATGTCCGCCTCGGATTTGGTCAGGCATAGTGGCGGTGCGTAGCCGATCACGTCCGCTTGCGGCATCGGCCTGGCAATCACACCCTTTCGGCCGATCTCGGCGACGATGCGCGGAACGACAGTGTCGCTTGGGTTGAATGCCGACTTGCCATCTTTAAGGGAAGCGAGTTCGACAGCGCACATCAACCCTTCACCCCGTACCTCCACCACCGCGGGGTGGTTGACGAGAGCGGAGGTGAGTTCGGCCTTCAGGTAGCCACCGACCTCGCGGGCATTGGCTACCAGCCCCATTTCATCGATAAGCTTGAGGTTCGCGACGCCCGCGGCCGCGCAAAGCGGGTGGGCGGAGTATGTCCATCCGTGCCCAAAGGGCCCATGTGTGTTGGTGCCGTCGCGGATAACGCTCCAGACATCTTCAGATACGATAGACCCGGACAGGGGCGCGTAGGCCGACGTCAACCCCTTGGCGATGGTTATGATATCGGGCCGGATGTTATAGTGCTCGCTTCCGAACATCGAACCCAGTCGACCGAAACCTGTCACCACTTCGTCGGCAATGAGAAGGATGTCGTACTTCTTCAGAATGGGCTGAATACGATCCCAATAGCCTGCCGGTGGCGGCACGATCCCTCCGGTTCCAAGCACTGGTTCGCCGATGAAAGCCGCGATGGTGTCGGCGCCTTCCTTAGCGATCAGTTCCTCGAGCCGTTGCGCGAGGTAGTCCACGAAGGCCTCGTCGCTCATCTCTGGGTCGGGCCGACGCAGACCGTAAGGCGCCTCGGTGTGTTTGACATATTCCAACGGCAGGCCGAACTGCTTGTGGAAGAGCGGTAGTCCAGTCAGCGAACCACTGATCAGCCCAGAGCCGTGATATGCCCGCCAGCGGCTGATGATCTTCTTCTTCTCAGGGCGTCCCTTCACCTCGTTGTAGTACCAAACGAGTTTGATGTTGGTTTCGTTGGCATCCGATCCGCTGAGGCCGAAATACACTTTGGACATGTGTTTGGGAGCACGGTCCAGTATCATCTTGGCCAGTGTGATGGATGCTTCGGTGCCGTGGCCGCCATAGGCATGAAAGTATGCCAGTTTGCGGGCCTGTTCGGCGATGGCATCCGCGATCTCTGTCCGGCCGTAACCGACGTTGACGCAGTAAAGCCCGGCAAAGGCATCCAACTTCTTGCGGCCGTCGCGGTCCTCGACGAACACACCCTCGCCTCTCGACATGACAGTGCTAGTAACTTCTTGCCGTTCGAACGCGCCGTAGGCCGTAATCGGGTGCATGAAGTTTTGCCGATCCCATTCGGCAAGCTGATCGTTTGAAATTCGAGCGTCCAATTTCGTGTCCTCTTCCTTAGTCGGGGGCAGCCAGCGTCCTCAGGCCGCCGTGTTTCCTTCGAGCTCAGCGCCCCGGTGCTTCCGCACATAAGCGCGCCAAGTCATCGCCCATCTGTCCGGATCGCCCGGCCAGGTTCCCTTCGCCTTCGAAATCGGCTGGTTGTAGGGAGCATTCAGAATGATTGCCGGGTCGGAATAGGCTTCGTCCGATATTCGCTGTACCGCCGCGATCCACTGATCAATGTCGTCCTTCGACCAGAGTTCTCCCGCCTCTGGCGTAAACGGTTCGTCGAGAATCCAAGGCTCGTGGCTCATCCACCAGGGATCGATTCCGAAATCAGCCAGTCTGTTTGCCGCCGCGGCGGTACCGACACCAGTGTCCAGCTTCATCGGGCCAAGTCCCCAGCGCGTCATTTCCATGCGCCATTTCTTGATCTCGGGATGGGACTTCTGGAGACCGCGAATGGAGGAAAGCTTGTGATCGATGTAGTTGTTGGCGACGACCGAGATATCGGACGCAAGGTCAATGCCTTCGGCACCCAGGGACCTTGTCCAGGCATATGCTCGCACCATCAGCGGCACGTTGCCCCAAAATTCCCGGATCTTCCCGCATGATTGCGGACGATCCATATCGGCATGATACTTGTCGCCTACCTTGACGACGACCGGAGCCGGAAGGAACGGCGCAAGCTCCGGGGAGCATCCGAAGGCCCCCACGGCCGGTCCGCCGCCGCCCTTTGCGCCGCCGAAGGTCTTGTGCAGCATGAACATGCATGCGTCGAAGCCAAGCTCCCGCGCAGCGAGTTTGCCCATGACGCCGTTGAAGTTGGCGTGGTCATAGAAGCTCAAACCTCCGGCCTCTTTGACGATGCGCACCCACTCTTTGATCTGCGGATTGTAGATGCCCATGTCGTCGGGATTGCCGATCATCAACATGGCGGTGCGCTCGCTGACTGCAGCCTTGAGCGCCTCAAGGGACGGGTAGCCGGTCTCGGTGAGAGGAAGATTGATGACCTTGAACCCTGCGGCGGCGGCCGTTGCGGGATTGCACGGATGGGCCTGCACCGATGTTATGACCTCATCACGTACATCCAGCTCTCCCTTCGCCTGGAAATAGGCGCGCGCCACGGCGCACATCGTATAAGCAGCGTCCGCTCCACCGCCGGCCTGGAAGACGAACTGGTCCATGCCGGACAGGACGCGCAGGGTCCTGTCGAGGTCGTGAATGACTTCCAGGGTTCCCTGAAGTGTATCCCCATGCTGGTAGGGATGGGTTTCGGAGACCTGAGCACGCACTGTCTCGGCCTCAGCCATCTTGCTGGAGTACTTCATCGTGCAGGTGCCGAACAGGCTGATGCCCATCATGCCGAGCGTCTGCTGGCTTAAGTGGAGGAAATGCCGCTGCACCTCGAACTCGGTGAGCTCGGGCATGTCGGGGGAACGCTTGCGCACCAATTCCGGGGGGATCAGATCGCGTGTGTCACCCACCGTCTTGCTGACAACCGCCTCCGGCTGCCCATAGACCTGACCTCGCGCACCCGGCCGCCCAAGCTCCATGACGATGGGTTCGTTCCACCTGGCCGCATGAAACTGCCGAAGTTCGTTCTGTTTGCGCATCAAAGGATTCTTTCCAGGCTGGTCACGAGACGCTCGATGTCGGCCGCGCCGTGAATTTCCGTCACGCAGAAAAGCGAGGACTGGCCGAATTGGGGCAATTCGTTTGAGATGTCCTTGCCGCCGAAAATGCCATCGGCTCTCAGCGCGTCGTTGATCTCTCGCACCGATTTGCCCGTGCCGTCGAAGTTGACGACGAATTCCTTGAAATGGTTTTCGGGCCAAAGGATTCGCACACCGCGAACCGCGCCAAGCCGCCTGGCAGCAAAGCGTGCGCGAGCCAGGATCAGGGCGCCGAGTTCCTCGAACCCTTTGGGACCGAGCAGGCTCATATAGGCGGCGTTCGCTACCGCCCACAAATAGACCGAGGTACCGGTCCAATCATTTCCCGACTCTCGTGAGCCATAGGACGTTTGATGAAAATGAGAGAGGCCGAATGCATATTCTCCGGCAGTAATGGTCTCGTCGATCGACACGAGGAAGCCGTTGTACTGGCGTACATAGCGTTCATTGTCGTGCGTTGCGATGAAGCCGCCTGTGCCACCGCCGCCGTTCATGTGGACGCCGAGCGGTTGAGTAGGGCCGACCACGATGTCGGCGCCGTAGTCGGCAGGTGGCGCGAAGATCCCCAATGAGAGCGGATCAACGCCGACGATGGTCTCTGCCTCAACCTTGCGGGCGGCGGCTGCAATCGCGGCCGCCCGCGTCTCGAGAGTGCCAAGATAAGCGGGGTTCTCGAAATAGACCGCCGCGACCGACCGGTCGAGCTTCGCGTTGAGATCCTTGATGTCCAGACGACCGTCTTTCGGATCGCACGCCACCGTTACCAGTTCGATGTTGCGTTCCATGTCGCGCGGGCCGCAATATGTGCGGATCACGGCCAGCCGCTCAGGATCGGACAGGGCGCTCACCAGGATTTTGTTGCGTCCCGTCATCCTGGCGGCCATGCGTATAGCGTGGCCGGCGGCGCACCCCCACGAATAGACAGGCAACTGAACCACATCCATGTTCAGGAGCGCGCCAAGTTGGCTGCTGAATTCGAACCAGGCCTGGTTGCGGCCGACATCCGACTGTGCCGAACCCCAGATGTTGGTGGAGAACTCAGTGCGAGAGACGATTTCGTCGACGACGCCCGGGACGAAATGTTGCCACACGCCGGCGCCCAGAAAGCTAAGGTTCTGCTCGCAGTCCCGGTTCTTGGAAAGTTTGGACCGAAGCACGCGACGCAGCTCCACTTCCGAAGTGATAGGCGCCGGCAGCTCAAGGGGTGCTTTGCGGAAGTGGTCTGCCGGAATCTGTTCAAAAAGCTCGCGTGGGCTGGCCGCCCCGATCTCGCGCAGCATCGCTTCCAACTGACCCGGCGCAGAGCTTGCCATCCAAGGATGCGACGTTCTGGAGGACGTGCCCGCAAATCTGTTCGGATACGGGAGCGCGTCGGAGCGCATTTCGCTCGTGCGATCGTTTTGGCCTTTGTTATCTTCCTGGATCATTTCCATGTTCAGCCGTTTTGCAGTTTCGGTTAGACGAGTTGCATGATCATCGATCGCTTCGGACCGGTGCGAACGCGGGCGTAGCCGCGCATCCCGGCGTCCAATTCCGCGCAGCCGGTATCCAGGATGAGCTCAGGTCTACGCAGTTTTTGGAGTTTCTCTGCACCTGCGAGCATGGTGAAGCGATGCGGCCAAACCTTCCTGATAAGGTCCGGTCCAATCTGCTGGTTGCCGCGTCCGCAAACGAAACCCTGACCGCCGGTGATACCGACGATGACGCCGACGGGCCCTTGCCTTGCGAGACTGATCGCTTGATCTGAGGTGAGATCGGTGCCAACGAGCTGCCGGTCCCTTACAGCATCCACTCCAAGCAGGGTTCCACCGAGACCCATCGCATCAAGCGGACGTTTGGCGGTCGTGCCTGGCCCGATGAGATAGGTAACCGCTGGTTCCATTTCGCCAGCGATTTCGCGCCCCAGCAATCTCAGCTGTAGGTCGTCGGTTGAGAATCCTGATGACTTCGCCGTTTGGACGAGCCCGCGTACACGGGGCACGTTCATGTACCCGAACAATCGCGCGTTCAGGTGTCCAGCGCGAAGCAGATCCTCGTCGATATCCATGACCTCAGCTTCGTCGAAGTCCCGTCGAGCACTGTCCTGGATCGCCAAGTCGACAAGCAGTCTGCCAGCCGCTTCGGGGGTCAGGGCAAAAACGCCGGAATGCATCTTGACGCCGGCCGGAATACCTATGACGGGCAGTTCCCTGCCGATTACTTCCAGGATGTCGCGGGCCGTGCCGTCGCCGCCGGCGAAGACCAACAAGTCCACATGTGCTTCGAGAAGCTTCTGCGCCGCTGCCTTGGTGGAACCAGGAGAGAAACCCGACCCCAACTCGAAGAGGTCCGAGATCAATCCGCTCGCCGCCAGGGTGTCTCCTCCCATTTCACCGCCTGGTGCGAGGAAACGGACAGGCAGGTTTGCATCGGCCAGTATCCGAAGAGCACGAAGAGCACGTTTGGCGGCGATGCGCGCCGCGCCCAGTTCTTGTGCACGCTTGAGCATCGCGTCTCCGTCAGTGCCCTTAAGGCCGACGGAGCCGCCCATCCCTGCAACCGGATTGATGATCAGGCCAATCCTCATCGTGCTTATTCGGCCCAGGTGATCAAACAAGATCGACCTGGCCTTTCCTCCCTCTTATTCCTTGACCGGAACCGTGTAGTTGAGCGCCAACCGGCCGCCATCGGCATAGATGACCTCGCCCGTCACGTAGGAAGAGTCATCCGAGGCAAGAAAGAGCGCGACACGCGCGATCTCCTCGGCCTCTCCCATCCGGCCCAGAGGCGTGCGAGAGAGTTGCATGCGCTTGCTTTCCGGCGTCGCCCTTGCCGTGACCATTTCGGTGCTGATGGTGCCAGGGCCGATGGCGTTGACCCGGATACCCTGGCTGGCGAGGGCGAGAGACATGGCCTTGGTCAGTTGGTTCACGCCGCCCTTGCTGGCGCAGTAAGGAGCGATCCCCTCGATGGCCACGACCGCGTTAATCGAAGACATATTGATGATTGAGCCAGCACGGTTGGCCGCCACCATCGTTCTGGCGGCTGCCTGACCTAGCAGGAAGGCTCCGCCCAAGTTGATTTTGAGGGTAAGGTCCCATTCCTCCGGGGTGAGTTCGAGAAATGGTTTCGGCCGACTGACTCCAGCATTGCATACACAGATGTCGATGCCGCCGAAGTGTTCGTTCGCCAAGCCAACGAAGCGCTGAACCGAGACTGGATCGCTTACGTCGAGATGAGCTCCAACGGCACTGCCGTCACCCTGATTTATCGATGCCGCGATGCGTTCGATCAAATCACCTTGGATGTCGCCCAGGACCACATGCGCGCCCTCTTTTGCAAAGACACGCGCGCAAGCCTCGCCGATGCCTTGGGCGGCGCCGGAGATGATCGCAACTTTTCCTGCCAACCGCATGACCTACTCCCGATTTGACGCGATCAATGTTCTTGAGGACGCATGATGTTTAAGGACATGATCCAGCATCTGCTCCAGGTCGGCCCAAAGATCGCTTGCCGCTTCCAGGCCGACGCTTACCCGCAGATAGGTCGCGGCACCTTCGCGCTGCTTCAGGTGCCGATCAGCGCCGATCTCCATCGGAGCAATGATGCTTCTGGTGCCACCCCATGAGGCTCCAATGGCAAAGGTTTTCACACGGTCGATTGCTTCATCGATTCGATCGGCGGCCACATCGGGCAGCTGGATGCTGAAAACACCGGCACTTCCTCTGAAATCGCGCTTCCAGACGTAATGTCCCGCGCATTCGGGAAGAGCTGGATGCAAGACTTTGAAGGGATAGCGGTTGGCTATGCGCGCAGCGAACTGGAGTGCCTTGTCACCAGCATGCTGCAGGCGGACGGCCATGGTCTGTATGCCTCTGATTGCGAGGGAGCATTCATCGGGTGAAACCCCGACACCCAAGATGCTCAACGAGCGCCGTATGCGCTCGTGGAGGCCGGGCTCGTTGGTTACAATTGCGCCCAGCAAAAGGTCGGAATGACCGCCGCAATACTTTGTCAGGGCTTCAGACACCAAGTCGGCGCCAAGCTCGAGCGGCCTGCACAGAAGGCCTGTCGCCCAGGTGTTGTCGCAACCAACGAACGCGCCCGAAGCCTTCGCAAGCCGGGAGAGCTCGGGAATGTCGGCGACTTCCATCGTGGTCGAGCCAGGAGACTCCAGCCAGACAAGCTTCGTGCGGCCAGGTTGGATGCGTGCCTGCATATCCTGCGGATCTGCCGGATCAAACAGCTCGGCTTCGATGCCGAGTGTCGACAAGATCTCACGGCAAAACTGCTTGACTGGCGGATAGACGTTGTCAGCAACAAGAAGGTGGTCACCCGTCGAAAGGATGGCCAGCATCGCAAACGTGATTGCCGCCTGACCAGAGGGAACAACGATAGACCGGCGAGCGCCGTGGAGCGAGGCGATTTGTTCTTCCAGGGCCCTGGTGGTCGGCGTTCCGGACAGGCCGTACGTGTACCCGTCGGGGGCACGGTCTGCACGGTGACGATAGTCGGAGGCGGTTGGGAAAAGGATCGTCGAGGCGCGATAGACAGGTGTTGACAGGCTGGCGAAGCCATCGAGATGGGCTGCGGGCGAGATCACGCACAGCGTCTCACGGTGAGCCTGACTTGGCGACATGTTGCGCTCCGCAGCTGGCTCGTAACCCCGATTGGAACCACTGAGCCCGTTTTGAAAAGGCGCCTTAGGTGGCAGCTACTGTTCCTTTTATCGGAACGGTGATATTAAAAACGGAACGATTTGGCATGTCAAGCCTCTTTCACCCAAACGAATCGGCGTTTTTCGCATTTGACACAGAGGGCGCACTGCATCAAAAATACATGGTATTGTTGCAAATATAGGAACATTTTCACTAATGACCCCCTTGCTGCGCGAACAAAGCGTATTGGGACGGCAATGCCGGGATAGATTTTTCACGTTGAATCCGGACCTCGATGCCGTCGTCACTGATGACCCGGTCCACATCGGCTATCTTTCAGGATACCGGTCCGTCTTGCAGGACATGCCGCCATACACGCAGATGCTCGTTGCTACCCGCGACAGCATCTTTCTCGTCACCGGGGCGAGTGACGCACCAGCGGCATTGGAGGTGTTGTCCGACCCCAACTCAATATGGAGGTATGGAGCCTTCTTCGTCTTCGAGTCGGAAGGCGATGCGACCTTCGCAAGCTTGCCGCCACCTAGCGCGTCCCCGGCCCTTGCATTGGCGACTGTGCTGTCAAATCTAAACAGTGTGAAGCGTATCGGACATGACCTCGGCAGATTGGAGCTGAACGCGGTTGTCGAGACGGCACTGCCGGATGCGGGCCAATGCCCGATAGCCGAGCGCCTGCGGCGTTGCAGGGCCGTCAAGCTGCCGGGCGAGCTTGAGGTCATGCGCTATGTGTCCAAACTGACGGACACGGCGATAACGTCCATCATCGATTTGGTGCGACCAGGAACAACCGAGGTCGAAATCGCCGCTGAGATATCGAGGCATGTCACGCTCGGCGCCGGCGTGCCCAGGTTCCTTGTTGTCACGTCGGGCGAACGCGGGTCGCGAGTCGATGCCTACGCCAGCGATCGCGTCCTGCAGCTGGGCGACATTGTTCGGTTGGACATTGGTGTGTCAGTCAATGGCTATTACTCGGACATGGCTCGCACATACGCTGTGGGAGATCCCGGCTTCCTAGCCGTCGAAAGATATGAAGCGTTGTTGCGTGGTGAACTGGCGGAATTGGACATTGTGCGCGCCGGCATCCCTGCCAAGACGGTCTTCGAGGTAGCAATGCGAGAGGTTAGGGCCGGTGCCTTGCCCAACTATCAACGCAACCACTGCGGTCACGGGCTAGGGCTTCGTCCACATGAATTCCCGCTCATTGGACCGGCCAGCGAAACCATTCTCGAGGAGGGCATGGTTCTCTGTCTGGAGACACCTTATTACGAGATCGGATGGGGAGGGATGATGGTCGAGGACACGGTGATCGTTACTGCTACCGGCAGCGAACTGCTTACAAACTCGCCTCGCACCCTTTGTCTTACCCCCGAGCCAAGTCGCCAGCGCAAAATACGTCGATAAAACCAGTGGCACCATCGAATGTCTAAAAGCCAGTCGCTTGAACGTGGTTTGGAACTCCTGGAAGCCGTTAATCAGGCAGAACGCCCGATCGGCACAAGGGAACTTGCCCGGTTACTGGATTTGAGCCCTGCAATCGTCCAGCGGCTCGTGAACACGCTCGCGGAACGGCACTATTTGAGGCGGGACCCCGAAACCAGACGTTATACGATCGGCTATCAAACGCTTGCTTTCGGCGCGTCGTTGAGCAGACGCGATCAACTGCTGATAGAGGCACGTAAAGAGCTCAACGAGGTTTCGCGCAAACTTCGTGTCGATTCGTTTATGGCCTCCTTGCAGGGGCGCCGCGCCATTTACCTGATGTGCCTGACAGGATTGGCACCTATCACCGTACCGGTCGAGCCCGGCGACATGATCCCCCTGCACTCGACGGCAATCGGAAAGTGTCTTCTTTCATCTTTGCCCGAGTCCGAAGCCCTTGAAATCCTTGGTACCGGTCCCCTGCCCGCCATAACGAAGAAAACGATCACCGACCCATCAGTGCTGCTGCGGGATCTGCAACTGACCCGGGAACGCGGATACGCGATCGTTCAAGACGAAAACATCGAAGGCATGACGTCGGTGGGTGCCTTGATCAAGCAATCCGAGCACGCGCCTCTGACGGCAATTAGCCTGTCGTTTTCACCGTATTTTTCCAAAGATATCGACGTCGAAGAAGCGGCGGCTATCATCACTGCCGCCGCGCCGCGC
>NZ_JARTVQ010000005.1:264167-279008 GCF_029625845.1 Mesorhizobium sp. WSM4898
CCCCCCCCCCCCCCCCCCCCCGCGGCGCATTAGCCGCGCGGTCCCATAGCCAGCCGTATCGCACTTCACCTCCAGCGCAAACCCGACCGCGAGGTAAGGATACCGAGAGGTCCTACCCGGAGGGAATATTCGACGGACCCCAACCGTGGCTACCACATTCATCGCATGCCGATACGCAGGCCCATGATTTCCGGAATCTGTGCAATTGACCGGGCAATGACTGGAGGTGTCTTTTGGACGTCCTCGAAGTCTTCGCAGGTCACGATTGCGTTGCGGATGAGGCGACCTCCGACAAAGCGGAAAGGCTCTGGGGGGAAGTTGAGCGGATCGCGCTGGCTGAACGGAGACATGAACCAGTGGTCTTTCGCGTCGAGGACGCGAGACGTGAGGCATTCGCCGGCAATGCAAGTCGCATTAATCCCGTGCCCCGAATATCCGGAACCATAGTGTATTCGAGTGCCTGGCAAGGTGCCGAAGTAGGGTAAACGGTCCGACGACACCTCGATGGGCCATCCCCAAGATGCTTCTATTCCTCCTTGCGCGACGCCAGGAAAAAATCGCTGAAGCCCGAGCGCCGCGCGTTTTGCGCTCTTTGGGTCTTGACGCAGGGAAACATCGTCATGGCGCTTGCCGAATGCGATAGGCCCCGACCCCGAGCCCATGAGCATGCGCCCGTCCCGCGTCCTACGGAAGTAATGGGTAAACATGCGAAGGTCGGCAAGGCCCCGCGCCTCGGTGTAGTTTGCCCGCTCCAGCTCGGTCTCATTGGGGGCTGACATGACTGGAAAACTCGAGAAGAGCGTGGTTGACCTCGCAACTTGAGGTACCGACATTACGCCTGTGTAAGTCGCCAAAACGACATCGCGCGCTACAGCTGAACCGCGCCTTGTCAGCACGCGATGCGCGCCCTTGCCCTGGATCGCTGTGACCGGCGTATCCTCGAAGACTTCAACGCCTGCTTTAATCACCGCTGATCTTAGCGCATTGGCAAGGCGGGCTGGATTGACGGTCGCTCCTTCCTCGAAGAACAAACCTTCGACGAAGCGCGGAGAGCAGCAATATTGTGCAAGCTTGCCGATCGGAAGCCTTCGAACGGTTTCGGCAACGCCGAGCGCCCGCGATATCGCAAGGAAGCTTTCGAGTTTTCCCTGCTGGCCGGCCGTCGTTGCAACACGCAGGTATCCCTTCTCCTCCCACCACACATCTCGTCCGGGCTTGTTTGCGAACTTGCTCAACTTGCGCTGAGCCAAAGTTCCAAGCCGGGCTGCTTCCACAGCTTTGTCCGGACCAAATAGCGGCACGAGGGTGGTCAAAGCCCCCCAGTAGCCGTGAACATTCCCGCCGTTGCGGCTGCTTGCCCCATCTCCGCACCGATGAGCTTCAACGATCGCGATTCGCGTTCGCGGGGCCCTTTCCAACAGAGTCAGCGCTGTCCACAGACCAGTGAACCCGCCCCCCACAACGACGATGTCGAAATGATGCTCGCCCGTCATCGACGGCTGGTTCGGCACCATGGACCCTTTGCGAAGGTCATGCTGCCACCACGAGTATTCATCTTCGATAGTTGCGTCGATTGCAGAGAGCAGCTCCAGCTGTCTCATCCAACCATGCCCTTGCGGTTGCCGCGAATGAAGTCTGCGGTTCGCTCGCCGATCATGATGGTTGGCGCGTTCAGGTTACCTGAGACGACGCGGGGCATCACTGATGTGTCAGCAACCCGCAAACCATCGATCCCCCGCACCCGCAACTGCGTGTCAACGACCGCCATGTCGTCATTTCCCATCCGACAGGCGCCACAGGGATGAAGCGCGCCTTGCCCGGTGTCGCGAACGAACTGCATTCGTTCGGCCTTGGTCTTGAGCACTTCCCCTGGGCGGTAGGGTCGGGAGACATACTTCTCCATTGAGCGCTGCATCAGAATTTCTTGGCCGATCCGCACGCCTTCGGCGAGGCATTCGACATCGTATTGCTCGGAAAGGTAATTTGGGTCGACCGCCGGAAAGACCGTCGGGTCCGAGCTCTTGAGCCTGACCCATCCTCTGGACCTCGGACGGGACTGATAGACATTGGTCGTGCAGCCATTGCCGCTGGGTACCGATTCAGATCCCTCTTCGACACCGGCTCCAGGTAGGAAATGATACTGCAGGCTC
This sequence comes from Mesorhizobium sp. WSM4898, assembly GCF_029625845.1. NCBI lineage: Bacteria > Pseudomonadati > Pseudomonadota > Alphaproteobacteria > Hyphomicrobiales > Phyllobacteriaceae > Mesorhizobium > Mesorhizobium sp. WSM4898. The sequence goes on from NZ_JARTVQ010000005.1 coordinate 266,318, forward strand.
GGCAACGGATCGTTTGCGTCTCCATACCACAGCAGGCCACCTTCGCAGATGTTGGATGTAACAGGCCCATTGCGGAACAAAGCGTATTGCAGGCCTGCCGCGATCTGCCATCGCAGTTTCTTGTACTTGTCGTATGAGTGAGCGCCTGTCAGCTCGTAGATCAGGAACATGTCGAAATGGTCCTGGAGATTTTGTCCCACGCCTGGCAGGTCGTGAACCACCCGGACACCGGATTCCTTGAGGTGGGCGGCTGGGCCGATACCTGAAACCAAGAGAAGGTGGGGCGAACCGATCGCACCAGAGCACACAACGACCTCGCTGTTTGCTCGCGCGCTAATCACCTGACCCTTGCGAAGGTATTGCACGCCGACGGCCCGGCCATTCTCGACAATGATTTTCAGTGCTTTGGATCGGGTTTGGACCGTCAGGTTCTTACGATGACGCGCTGGTTTCAGATAGGCCGTGGCTGCGCTACAACGGAGCCCGTTCCTCATCGTCAATTGATAAAAACCTACACCGGCCTGCGAGCCCGAGTTGAAATCGGGGTTGAAGTTAATACCGAGCTCCTGGGCCGCTCTTGCCCAAGCTTTTGTCAGGTAGTGGGTGTGTTGCTGGTCGGAAACGCCAAGCGGCCCGCCTACACCGTGGACCTCTCCGCTGAAACGCTCGTTGTCCTCGGCTTTCTTGAAATACGGAAGGACATCCTTGTAGCTCCACCCTTCGCACCCGTCCGCGGCCCAAGTGTCGTAATCTTGCGGACAGCCACGCATATAGACCATGGCGTTGACAGAGCTGCCGCCACCAAGCACACGCGCCTGCACGAACTCAGGCGTGACGCCGCCTTGGTGGACCTGAGGCTCGATACGGTACCGGGTAAGCATATTGCCCTTGGACGTCTTGTAGTAGGTCACGGGCATATGGATGTAGGGGTTCCAGTCGCTATCCCCCTGCTCCAGAAGCAGTACCTGGCTAGCGCTGTCTTCGCTCAAACGGGACGCAATCGTGCACCCGGCGGATCCACCGCCCACAACGATGTAATCGTACATGAAAATTCTACCCTTCGGCGACAGCAGAGCTGCCGCGGTTTTCAATCTGCTAGAACGACGACTGATTCCGGCTTCCAGCTAAGGCCTACGTCGGAGCCCACGGAGAAACGGATGCCGCTTGCCGAGCGGGACTCTTGGCATTTGAAGAGTGTCCCGTTCGAGTGACGCACCTTGTAGACCACTCGACTGCCAATGAAGGTCACGTCCTCCACCTTGCCCGAGAAAGAGTTCTTTGCACCGGTTCCCGATCCCGCCGACGCGATTTCGATTGATTCCGGACGAATTGACACATGCACCTTCGAACCGTTTTCCAGAGGAGGCTGTTCGCCGACAAATGACGGTCCCACAGGCGTGTCCACGACCAGCGCCCCATCGTTTGCGCGCACTTGGCCCGTCACCAAGTTTGTCTCGCCGAAGAACTTTGCGCAGAACAGCGTCTTGGGAGCGCCATACATTTCGTTGGGTGTACCTATTTGCTCGATGGCGCCTTTGTTGAGCAGGACCACGCGATCGGACAGGATCATCGCCTCATCCTGATCGTGGGTGACGTAGATGAAGGTGGTCCCTGTTTCGACGTGGATGCGCTTGAGCTCGTCGAGCATGTGATGCCTGATCTTGAGATCGAGGGCCGCAAGTGGCTCGTCGAGGAGGAGGACTTGTGGCTTGTTCACCAGCGCGCGCGCGAGCGCGACACGCTGTGCCTGGCCGCCGCTGATTTCACCGATCCAACGGTTCCTGAACTCCTGAAGCTGGACGAGTTCAAGCATCGCGTTGACTTCGGCGTTGATCCTCTCCTTGGGGTGGCCCTTGATCCGAAGGCCGAATGCGACGTTGTCGAAGACGTCAAGATGCGGGAACAGGGCATAGCGTTGGAACACCATATTCACCGGGCGGCGTTCTGGGGGGACAGCTGTGACGTCACTGCCACCGATCAAGACCTTTCCCGAGGTAGGAGTTTCAAACCCAGCAGCAATTCTCATCAGGGTAGACTTGCCGCAGCCGCTCGGGCCAAGAAGCGTCAGGATCTCGCCCTTGCGTACGCTGAGGCTGACATTCTCCAGACCCGTGAATGCGCCCCACCGCTTGGTGATGTTGATCAATTCGACGATGTTGTTAGGCATTCTTGGATCCCCTTATTCTTCTGTCATTCGCGATGCGACAGCGCGTTTGCGCTGCATCCACATGGAGAGGCCGCCAGCCGACAGCACCAGGATCGAAAGCGCGAGCGCTAGAACACTTGCCGCGTTGATCGAGGGATCGACTGTCTTTCTGAGCATCGACCAGATGAAAATGGGAAGGGTCGTGTCATTGCCGCTGACGAAGACCGTGATGATGAATTCGTCGAACGAAAGCGCGAACGTGAGAATCGCTGCGCCGATGATCGTAGGCAACAGGATCGGAATGGTGACCAGCCTGAACGTCTGGAATTGGGTGGCGCCCAGATCGCGGGCCGCCTCTTCCAATGATTGGTCGAAATAGGTGATGCGTGAGCGCATCGTCTCGACGAAGAAGGGCAGCGTGAACAGGATATGCGCGATCGTCACGGTAACGAGCGAGCGAGGCAGGCTGATTTGAGCGAACAAAGTGACGAGCGCGATGCCCAAAAAGAGTCCCGGCAGCCCGATGGGCATGAAGTTCAGGAATTCGAACGCTGTGCGGAACTTGCCGCTCATCCGGATCAGGGCGAGCGCGGTAAGCGTTCCCAGTATGGTCGTCCCGATAGATGTAAGAATTCCAACCCGAACGCTGTTCCAGAGGGACGTGAGGAAGCCTTCGTTGACAAACAGCTGCGCGTACCACCTCAGGCTGAGGCCTTCCATGGGAAAGACCAAGCCCGGAGTGCTGTGGAAGCTAAACAGGACGATGATCGCGATGGGAGCGAAGAGGAACAATAGATAGGCAGAGAGGTAAGTTCGCAGCATGTCGATCACCCGTGATACCGCCGGCCTGGCGCCAGGCGGGCAAAGCGGAGGATGGCAACGACCAGGATGTAGACCACGAAGAAGGTCGCCATCATGACGAACGCCATCGCGGAACCGAGGGGCCAGTTTCCCGAACTGCGGAATTGGTCCGCTATCAGCAAACCGCTGGTCACACCTTCGCGGCCGCCAAGCAGTTGGGGAGTGAAATAGTCGCCGGCGGCGAGGATGAAGCTGAACATGAAGGATCCGACGATGCCTTTGTAGGTCATCGGGAGGATGACCTTATAGAGAACCGTCAAACCACTCGCGCCGAGGTCGCGGGCTGCCTCGAGATATTCCTTTCTAACGTCTCGCATTGATGAGACCAGGATCAGCAGCGCGAAGGGAAGCATGATGTGGATCAGCGTGATGACAGTCGCGAACGGGCTGAAGAGGATAATTTCAACCGGCTTGCTGACTATCCCGGTGCCCATCAGGAAAGAATTGATAACGCCGTTCGTGCCGAGAATTGTCCGCCACGCGTAAACGCGGACCAGATAGCTGGAGAACCAGGACAGAAGGACCAGGTACAAGATGATGTTGGTTCGGGCCCGATACACGAGGTAATACGCGACGGGAAAACTCAGAATGACCGAAAAGAACGCGGTGAAAAATCCGTTCTTCAAACCCACCCATGTCGCCTGCCAGAATCCTCGTGCTTCGAAAATCCTCGCATAGTTCTGGACGTTCCAAACGGGCTCGATCACGAACGAGCGCGCCATGAAGAAGCTGGTGATGAATAGGATGACCACCGGCAGCACGAAGAAAAAAAGAAGATAAGACAGCGGCACAGCTGCAAGACCGAAGCCTTTTGGCATGGCAAAAGTCCAGCTCGTACGCCGTTTCATCTTCGTCGTGGCCTCGAGGTAGTCAGATGCAGTAGCCATAGGCCGTGGTTCCCGTCCGCTTCGCCAGTCAATGACGGCGGTTTTTTGTTTTGCGGCCGTGGGCCGCCTGCGTTGTTCAAAAGTTCATGTGCGACCGACGGACCAGCCTCTTCGATGCCGTTAGATGTGGGTCTGCATCAACTGTCTGCTGAAGCCACCACAACTCAAACCGGGATCCTCATCGCCTCCCCACCATGCCGAAGACATTGAGGCGGTCCACCGCAATAGCTTCCAGAGGCCCAGCCGTACCGGGCGTGGCACTACAATGTAGACCCTTGGAAATGGGGTCCGCTATCGCCTTTCTCCCAATCGTCGCCTTGCTTGGCTCCCGTCATTGCGAGTGGGCGCGGATCACCGCGCGCCTCGCATTTTTCATTCAGCTGCCTGCAACGTCTGGCAGTGCTGACGCAAACGCGGCATCACTTCGGTCGAGAGCAGTTCCATGGAACGCTTGTGGATTGCCGGCTGGTCCCAATCCTTCTGCGTCATCAAGAGTTCGCCAAATGGGCCACCAACTTCGTCGACGAAGGCTACGAGCTTATCGAGAACGGTTTTTGGCGAGCCGGAAATCACCATCCAGTCCAGGCAATTTTGCACCGTGACATCGCTATCGAGCGTATTCATGGATGGCTTGAGGACGCCGAGCAGCTTGAAAGCTGCCATGTCCTCCACGATGTACTCGTAGTACCAGCGATAGGATGAGGTGTCGGTTGCGATGTAGTCAGCCGCGGCTTGGTCGGAGTCGGTGACCAGGATTGAGCGGGCGATGCGCCATTTATTGCGGTCAGGGCGCCGTCCAGCCTTCTCGCAGCCAATTGCATACTGCTCCCAATGGGTCTTCACATTCGCAACAGGCGTAAAATTGGCTGATACGATGCTCCAGCCCTGTTCACCAGCTTGACGGGCGCTGGACGAGGACGGGCTCATGACCGAAATGGCCAGCTCCGGATACGGCTTCTGATACGGCTTCAGCATCGGCCCGAACCCCAGACTTGGGATCAGCGTCTTCTCCACCACCACATCCCAGTACTTGCCCTTGATGTTGTAGGGAGGCTCGGAAGCCCAGATCTTGTGGATGATGGAGATGGATTCAGTCGTCATCTCGGCTCGATTCTTCTCGCTCGTGCCGAACAGTTCCATGTCGGTGATCAGCCCGCCAGGTCCGACGCCCATGATGTACCGTCCTTCGGACATATGGTCGAACTGTGCGATCTGGCCCGCCAGACGGGCCGGATGGTGTTGAGGAAGGTTGAGCACCCCCGTCGCGAACTTGATCTGCTTGGTCGAATGGATAAGGGAGCCAAAGAACTGAAGCGGATCTGCGATAGGCTCGCATGAGCACGTGATGTGTTCGCCGACCCAGACTTCCGAGAACCCGAGCCTGTCTGCCAGAATGACTGCTTCTCGGTCTTGCTTCAGCAGCTCAGTGAAATTGCGCCGCTGATCGTGGAGCGGCATCATGAATAGACCGAGATCCATCGAATTTCTCCCTACACGCTGAGATCGGCCTGCCCGACCTGCGTGATGTATTCTGCAAGGCGCGTGCCAATTCGAAAAAACTGTTCGATCACATTGGCTTAGGGATGGCGTCCACCCCGCATATGATGAGTCTCAGACGATAAGTCGCCGTCTCAGGCATGAGAAAGAAGGACTATGTTAGTAAGACTCGCGCAACAGTCTCGCGCAAAGCCACCAAATCAAGCCCGCCAACGTATGTGCCCCGCAAAGCAGTGGTTAGCGGCCCCAGGTCCTTGTCTGTTACAGGCATGGCTAAACAAGACGCCAATGCCCCAGACGCTCCAGACTTGCGACCAACGGCGGCGTGGTCGACAGTCATCGAGTGCCGTCTGCTCCTCCGGCCAGTGGCACGAAACTTGCCGGACCGTGACTGCAAACCTGGGAGAGTTGAATGGCAGGCACAAAATTTGTCTACGTCGAAAACAAGCTCCCGGAAGCTTCTCCATACTACGTCGGGGAGGCCTCCGTGCGAAAGGCGCTGGCTGCGAAGGGCATGAGGGCCGACATTTCGGTCAGGCCCGAGTGTGATCCCGACTATGAACGGCTGTCGGCGGCGGATTACTTCATCGGCTCCGGTTTCGATCCAGATCGGATCAGAAATTATGGAAAAAGGCTGCGCTTCATTCATTGCACGAGCGCGGGAGTAGAAAAGTACATGCCGCTGGATTGGCTCCCACAGGGGGCCAATCTCACCAACAGTAGCGGTGTCCATGCGGACAAGGGTGGTACCTTTGGCGCCATGGCCGTATTGATGGCAATTGAGGAGGTACCGCGGCATGCGTTCAATCAACGCCGCAGCATTTGGGATCCGCGATTAACCACCGGTGTGAAGGATAAAACCGCACTGTTCGTGGGAACCGGCGCATTGGGGTCCGCGATCGCCCGCAAAGTGAAACCATTCGGCGTGACCGCTCTGGGCATCAGCAGATCGGGTGCAGCAAACGCTGATTTCGACGAGGTTTGGACCTCGGACAGACTCGATGACCTCCTCCCGAAAGCTGACTGTCTGGTGATGTCATGTCCACTGACCCGCGAAACCCGCGGGCTGATCTCAGAGGAAAGGCTGGCGCTCATGAAGGCCGGTGCCAGCGTCTTCAATATCGCCCGTTCCGGGGTGATGGACTACAAGGCGCTCATTGCAGCCCTGAAGGAGGGCCGCATCGGTTGCGCGATCCTGGATGTGTTCGATCAGGAGCCGCTTTCACCCGACGACGAGCTTTGGGAGGCGCCGAACCTTATGATCTTCCCTCACATTTCCTGCGACGACCACGACGGATACATCGATCGCTGCTTGAGCATATTTGCCGAGAACGTCCGTCGGTTGGAAGCGGGCGAGGACCTTCTGAACGTTGTCGATCCCATTGCCGGGTATTGAGCGTAACTCGGCAATACCGACCTTCTTGGACGCCGCAAAGCTGTCATTGGCATTTCACGCAGTGTCTTCGGTGCTGGAAGGTATGAGGCCCTTCATCAGCACGCGAGATCGGCTCGACACGCGCTTTAGTTCGGCGCGTTCAACGACAATTGATGCTGCTTGACCTTCCGGTAGAAGGTCGCCCGACTCATACCCAGCGCGTTCGCCCACGACATGACATCGCCCTCGCGCTCGATGACCCGGGCCATTTCCTCGCGCTCGGCTCGCAAGGCGGCGAGCTTATGAGCAGTCAATGGCTTTGCAGGATCGCGCGCCAGCGTCCGTTTGTTCGAGGCGGGTTCGCAAGGGCCTGTCACGCCCCATTGCCGGTCATCGCCGTATCGCAGGGCTCCTTGGCCATTTTGCGGGTCGGCCTCGATCGGAGGGGGAGCCATCGGAGTGCTGGCGGCTGAAATCATCAAGTCGCCCAGTTCGATTCTGCCGCCCTCGGCTAGGCGGGCGGCCCGGGTAAGCACATTCCGAAGCTCCCTGATATTTCCTGGCCAATCGTGTTCGAGGAGCGCGGCGCGAGCAGTGACACTCATCAGCAGCGGCTTTCCCTCTGAAACCTGCTCCAGAATGGTCTCGATGATGAAATCGAGATCTGTCCTTTCTCTCAGAGGGGGAACGGTAATGATCGTGCCCGCCAGACGGTAGAACAAATCTTGTCGGAACGTTCCCTTGGAGACCTTTTCCGCCAGATTCTGGTGCGTGGCTGCAATGATCTGGACGTCGACCATTCTGGCCTTGCCGGAACCCAACGGCATCACTTCCTGGGTTTCAAGGAAACGCAGTAGCCTCGTCTGTAGCGCCAGCGGCATGTCGCCGATCTCATCAAGGAAAAGCGTTCCTTTGTCGGCTTCCACGATCCGGCCAGCGTTTCCGTCTTTGTTTGCCCCGGTGAACGCGCCGCTACTGTACCCGAAAAGCTCGCTGTCGATCAGGGATTCCGGCACCGCGCTGCAGTTGAACGCGACGAACGGTCCCGCCCCCCGCTCACTTTCCTGATGCAAGGCGCGCGAAAGGGTATCTTTGCCAACCCCTGTCTCGCCGAGAAGCAGTAAGTGAAGCCCGCAGCCGAATACCTTACGGAGTATCTCCAGGTTACGCTTCATCTGCGGGTCGTTTCCCGCACATTCGGCCAGCGTTGCGATCCGCCTAGCCTGCTTCAATGGCACCCGTTGCACGGAAAGGTTCTTTCCGGAAACGGTTGCCATTGAAGTGGGACGCTGAAAAGTTATACCGAGCGCTTCCCCACTGCCCAGCGGCCTGAGTTCCCGTACAGTCTCGCAAAGGGCATCCAGTGTAGGATTGCCCCGCGATTTCTCAAACACGCCCCATAGGCTTCTGGAACCGACGGTCGAGTCGTCGAGACGCAACAGCGCTCGCGCAGCCCGTGTAGCACCAACTATCCGATAGTCTGCATCGAAGGCGACCATCGCCGGTGTAGCCTGATCGCCCGCGATGGTGAGTATAAAGTTCTTGCGGAAAGTGTCGCGAAAATACCTGTTCTCCAGGCGGTGAGCGGTGATTTGGGCCACACCCGCAACTACACGGTGGGCCAATTGAGGCAGTCCCGGGTTCTGGGTGGAGAGGTTGATTATCCCCAAGACTTGACCATCGGGTCCAAAAAAGGGTGCTGCAGCGCAAGCCTGACCCGTGAGGTCCGCATACAGATGGTCGGCCAGATAAACTGCAGCAGGTGCCAGCATCGCCAAGGCGGTTCCGATGCCGTTGGTCCCCCCTACCCTCTCCGACCAAACCGCTCCGACGCGATCGGAACTGCAATAAAAGGTGGAATCCCGACTCCGTCTTTCGCTGATTATGACACCGTTGCTATTGGCGATATGGGCGCTGTAGCCGCCACCTTCAATCATCGACAGGGTGGCTTCCAACTCTTTGCCGGCGAGCGCGATGTCGTTGTCGAAGATGTCGTTCTCGACCTTCAGTTCCTGCGGCGACAGATCGATAAAATTTGGCCGTGACGGGTCGAGTTTATACTCGTGCAGGCATCGAGCCCATGACTCGGTCCGCCAAGCCGCATCGCCCTTGTCGCCTCCCGCAAGGACGGCTCGCTCGATCACCTTGAAATGGTCGCCTGCGTCCTGCATTCGGCCTTTGTTCCCGAAACGGAGCGTGAACTCTGCGCGCGATTGTCGATCAATGTCAATGCAAAGGCAGGAGTCTCATCATTCTCGATTTTGAGACGATTTTGAGACCAATGCTTTCTACGCAGTCGGAGGCAACCTGCGCCATTCCACGGGATCGCACGAATTGGCACATGTCTTGCGTGACATGGCTTGTTCACAAATCTGCAGGAGCAGGCGCGTTGCGCCTTGGAGGCATTGAATGACCTACGAGAGTGTTAAGCTCTACATCGGAGGCACGTGGGCGGAATCTTCGGACAAGAAGGTCTGGGACGTCTCCAACCCTGCGACGGGCGAGAGTATCGGCTCGGTTGAACTGGCTTCACGCCATGACCTTGAACGCGTGGTCGAGGCTGCCGTGCAAGGGTTCAAGGTCTGGAGCCGTACTTCGCCGTATGAACGCAGCAAGATCATTCGCAAGGCCGCGTCCTTGTTGCGTGAACGCCTGGAGGCTATCGCCACGACCCTGACTTCCGACGCTGGCAAGCCCCTGGCGGAAGCGCGGCTGGAAATCAATTCCTGCGCCGATCTGCTCGATTGGTTCGCCGAAGAGGGGCGCCGAACCTACGGTCGTGTCATCCCCGCCAGATCCCTCAGTGTCCAGCAAATTGCCCACAAGGACCCTGTCGGTCCGGCTGTCGGATTCACGCCCTGGAATTTTCCCGCAAGCCAGATCATTCGAAAGCTGGGACCAGCCGTCGCCGCTGGCTGTTCGATCATCATCAAGGGCCCGGAAGAGGCCCCGGGAGCAGCCGCGGCGCTGTTTCGCTGCTTTGACGAGGCTGGCTTCCCGGCCGGAGTCGTCAATCTGGTGTTCGGCGTTCCGGCCGCGGTCAGTGAGTTCCTGGTTCCGCATCCTGCGATACGCAAGATATCGTTTACAGGGTCAGTGGGAGTGGGCAAGCACCTCGCCTCGCTCGCAGGATCCCACATGAAGCGCGTTACCATGGAGCTTGGGGGACACGCGCCCGTCATCATCGCAGACGACGCCGATATCGATACCGCCACCACAGCGCTTGTCGCCTCGAAGTTCCGGAATGCTGGCCAGGTTTGCATTTCGCCAACCCGTTTTCTTATCCAGGAGAACGTCCATGATGAGTTCGTGGACGTGTTCGTCCGCAAGGCGGCGGCGCTGAAGGTCGGCGACGGCCTTGCGGAGGGCACGCAGATGGGCCCGCTTATCAGCGAAAGGCGGCGCACGGCCGTTGAAGGACTGATTGAGGATGCGACTGCTAAAGGCGCGAAGATTGCTTTGGGCGGTTCTCGCGTCAACAATCGCGGCTTCTTCTTCGCTCCGACGGTTCTTACGGGCGTGACAGCCGACATGAGGGCCATGAACGAGGAGCCTTTCGGTCCCCTCGCTTTGGTGCGGCGCTTCTCTGACATCGACGAGGCGCTCGAAGAGGCTAATCGCCTGCCATTTGGCCTCGGTTCGTATGCCTGGACGCGGAACGCCCAAACGGCACGTCGTTTCGGTCAAGGCATCCAGGCGGGAATGGTCTCCATCAACCACATCGGACTGGGCCTGCCGGAAACGCCGTATGGCGGCGTGAGGGACTCTGGCTACGGCTACGAAGGCGGCATCGAAGCGCTCGAAGGCTATTTGAACACGCGCTTCGTGAGCCACGACATGAACTGAAGTGACGGGACGCCCCAACGGGCCGCGTGGAGGAGGACGAGCATGATCAATTCAGATGACTTCAGGGAGGCGATGCAGCGGTTCCCCGGCCCGGTAACTGCTATCACGACAATCGAGGACGGTATTCCCGCGGGGCTCATGGCTACAGCTGTTTGCAGCCTGTCGGCCGACCCACCGTCGTTGATCGCTTGCGTAAACAAGACCGCCACTGCGCACGACGCCATTCTGCGACAGGGCTTCTTCGGGGTGTCGGTCCTGCCTGATGCGCTAAAGGCTTTCGCAGATCACTTCGCCCGGGCAAGAGGCGCGGACCGCTTCGAGGGCGCGCTGTGGATAATGCAAACGACCGGCGCTCCGTTGCTGGCCGGAGCGACCGTTGCCTTCGACTGCCGCATCGCGAAGGTTCATGAAGGCTTCAGCCATTCGATCCTTATCGGGGTCATCCACGACATCCTTCTGCCGAACGAGAATGCGAACCGATGCCTTCTTTGGCACCGGAAGGGCTTCGTCAGCGTTGCCGCGCAGGACCGCGAGGAACAGCCTTCCTGAACCTCTGCCGCTGATATCGCGATATCTTGAGCAGTTAGGCCAAGGCAATCGGCGCACGGAGCAGAAAAGCCGCCGCTCGATGCTGTGTGTGAAAAGAACGGCACTCGCCGCTGGGTATTTGGCAAGCCATTCTGCTCGTTGTACTGCGTGCTTTTCACGAACGGATGGCATCCCGCCGCAACATGCCGACTTTGACAGTCGTAACTGACGTTCTGATCCTTCGGCGAACCTAGCCGGCGCCTGAAGCCGGATCAGTCAACCTGAGCCTTTAGGCCCGAAGCCTCTATCCCGGCGACCGCGGCAATTTCATCGTTGTCGGAGGTGTCTCCGCTAACTCCAACTGCTCCCAGCAATTTGCTTTCGCCGTCAATTATCAGCACTCCGCCAGGCACGGGGACGATGCGCCCGCCGGACACCGCATTCAAACCCTCGATGAAATGAGGGCGCTCGAGAGCGGCAGCGTGTAGCCAACGCGATCCCTTGCCAACCCCGAGAGCCCCGTACGCCTTGCCCGCGGAAATCTGATGTCTCAGCATCGAGGCGCCGTCTTGCCGCTGAAACGCTTTCAGGTGCCCGCCAGCATCGAGCACGGTGATCGCGAGAGGTTTCATCTGCGCTTCCTTCGCCTTGGCCAGCGACGCGGTGATGATGGCATTTGCGACATCCAAGCTTAGTTCCGACACGATGGGCCTCCAAATGTTCCATTGATCATGATGACGGACTGGTTCAGGCGGTGGGCTTGGCTTTCAGCTCCAGCCTGCGCTTATGCAGAACCGGCTCCGTATAGCCGTTGGGCTGAACCGTCCCCTTGAACACCAGGTCGCAGGCGGCCTGGAAGGCGATTGAACTGTCGAAGTCCGGCGCCATCGGCCGGTAGAGCGGGTCGCCGACATTCTGGCGGTCGACGATCGCCGCCATGCGCTGCAGCGAATCCCTGACCTGGATTTCCGAGCAAACCTTGTGGCGCAGCCAGTTGGCGATGTGCTGCGAGGAAATGCGCAGCGTGGCGCGATCCTCCATCAGGCCGACATCGTTGATATCGGGCACTTTCGAGCAGCCGACGCCCTGGTCGATCCAGCGCACCACGTAACCCAGAATGCCTTGCGCGTTGTTGTCGAGCTCGCGCTGGATCTCGTCCGGCGTCCAGTTCGGCCGCACCGCCACAGGCACCGACAGGATGTCGTCGAGCTTGGCCTTCGGCCGGCTCTTCAGTGCCGCCTGCACCGCATGCACGTCGACCTTGTGGTAATGGGTGGCGTGCAGCGTCGCCGCCGTCGGCGACGGCACCCAGGCGGTGTTGGCGCCGGCCTTGGGATGCGCGATCTTCTGCTCCAGCATCGCCGCCATAAGGTCCGGCATCGCCCACATGCCCTTGCCGATCTGGGCATGGCCGGCGAGCCCGCATTCGAGGCCCGTATCGACATTCCAGGCCTCGTAGGCGGAAATCCAGGCGGCCTGCTTCATGTCGCCCTTGCGGATCATCGGGCCGGCTTCCATCGAGGTGTGGATCTCGTCGCCGGTGCGGTCGAG
>NZ_JARTVQ010000044.1:0-259 GCF_029625845.1 Mesorhizobium sp. WSM4898
TTGCTGTATTCGTGTCCGTTGGCACAACGTGTTTTACGCTTGTTTATAGCCTGTTTGCTCATACCTCTTAAGATATTCTCTTTATTGGGAACAGCTTCTAGGTGGTCGGGGTTGATACAGCTTGGCACTCGGCATAAATGGTCAAGTACTAAGCCACCAGGTATTGAGCCTTTTATGTTCTCATACATAACCCTATGCGCTCGGTGGTTACCGTTTGCAAATATCAATCCATAACCCTCTTTGTTGGTGTAGCCAGCGT
>NZ_JARTVQ010000045.1:0-259 GCF_029625845.1 Mesorhizobium sp. WSM4898
GAGACGGGACCACGGTCGGAATCACTGGCATGACGGCGCGCCAGGCCGACGCGCTGCGAAGGCTGTTTCGCCCGTTCTGTCCCTCACATTGTCGACTGTTGTTCAAGGTCACGTTCACGGGCGTCGTCTACGGCGGCGGCTGGCACTACGGCGACAGCACGAAGTTCGGCGGCAAGACCGCAAACATTTGGATCAAGGGCTAACCTATGAGCGGAACCATTACCGAATCCGAAGTTTATTCGCCGTCGGTTACGTCGAT
>NZ_JARTVQ010000046.1:0-259 GCF_029625845.1 Mesorhizobium sp. WSM4898
CCTTGGTGCCGTCTGCGTCGTTATTCTGCGGCGCAACACCGAAAGTCACATTGGGAGAGATTGAGCCTGTGCGACCGATCTGGCACCTGTTCACAACCGTCTTTGAATCAGGGTATCCGTACTGCCTGGAGCCATCCACAAGCCCAACGCGGTCATTGTCTGCTTCGTAAGGGTCAGGAATATTCCCAGGCAATGTGCAGATGCCGCCCTGCCCCTTCCAGTGGGTAGACGACACAGAGGTTGTCGCATAGATATTGCT
>NZ_JARTVQ010000047.1:0-256 GCF_029625845.1 Mesorhizobium sp. WSM4898
CCTCAACACATATGTGAAGATTTCTCCGCCAGTACCTCACTCACCGACATAAACTGGTACTCATTAGGAACTTTAACATATCTCTTACCATTTCAAACAATTATTTGGTAAGCAGCAAGCTTTATTTGAGTTAAAATTCATTTTTTTTTTTTGCGAAAATTTTCCAAATCGACAAGGCCCTTGTCAAAATCATCGCCGTCGCGACGGTGACGCCAATACGGTCGTTCTGCACTTGGATAAGTCAATAGGTATGATG
>NZ_JARTVQ010000048.1:0-255 GCF_029625845.1 Mesorhizobium sp. WSM4898
GCGTCGAGGCGCTGCAGCCCAAGGCGCGCGGCCGCCGCGGCCTCGGCAAGCGGCCCTTCGGGGTTCACCGGCAGCGGCCCGAAGGTCTGCTGCTCGATGGGCGGGAGCGTCACCGACGGGTGCGCCACCTCCTGGAACGGGAATTCGGTCGCGATGGCGGCGCGCATCTCGGTGCGCGCGTGCAGATCGCCGAGCGCCGCCAGGGCCTCCGGCAACGTGTTCGCGGTGATGGTCAGGGTGATGGGCACGTGGGTC
>NZ_JARTVQ010000049.1:0-254 GCF_029625845.1 Mesorhizobium sp. WSM4898
TCCGACATCCGCCCCGCCATCGAGAAGATGGCGCCGCGCTTCGGGAAAGCACTCCTCGGCGCGGCGGCCGGACAGGCATTCGACGAGGCGACCGGGAGCAGCTGGGGCAAGGTGCTCGGCGGCGGACTCGGCCTCAACGTCTTCACGTCTCCGTTCGTCAAAAAGGCGATCGGCAACATCCTTCAATCGCCGCGCGTCCAGCGCGCAGTGTTGCTGAAACTCGCGCCCATGTTCGAGATGGCGGCCGGCGCGGT
>NZ_JARTVQ010000050.1:0-253 GCF_029625845.1 Mesorhizobium sp. WSM4898
ACGAAATGCAGACAATGAGCGACAGCATCTCAAGCATTCGCGCAGACATCGAATCAATGATGACAGAAGACGAAGACGGCACATTTGACGACGCAGAAGAAAAAAGCGGGTTCGGTGCGGACGGGCTTGAGGCGATAGCAAAAGACCCCCGCTATGCGTGGGCGATTCCGCTTGTCATCGGTGGCGATAAAGACGCATTGATCAATGGCGTGGCCGAAAAACTCAAAGAAGACCCAACTTTACTGCATGACTT
>NZ_JARTVQ010000051.1:0-247 GCF_029625845.1 Mesorhizobium sp. WSM4898
GTTCTGGACATGGTCGCGGTCGAAGACCAAAGACAGGCTTCGGCGCTCCTTTGTTGGTTCGCCCTTCACGTCGATGAACTGCGCTGAATGGGTGACCGGCTCAAAGACGATGATGAATTCGGACGGAAGCTGTATGGGCAGAACCGCCTTTTCACCTGGCGCAAGCTCGATATCCTCCAGCGAGAACGCTTCCATCTTTTTCACGAAATCCTCATCCGGCAGATCGACGCCGGACGCCCAATAGATC
>NZ_JARTVQ010000052.1:0-245 GCF_029625845.1 Mesorhizobium sp. WSM4898
GTCTGAACGTTGCCGAAGGAGCTCTGCGAGAACAGGTGTACCTTGCCGGGTCCTTTGACGTTACGGACGTTGATCTTGACGTCGCTAAAACCATTGCGTTTGACGTCAAAGGTCTCCCATCCCGGCCATAGCAGATTCTGGTTCTGCGTCATGGGCAGCAGATAACCCTTGGGAGCACCGGGATATCCCCTTGGGATGGTCGTCAAGGCAGAGTCCTTCACGGCCAGCAGCACGCTCTCCGGGGC
>NZ_JARTVQ010000006.1:0-45000 GCF_029625845.1 Mesorhizobium sp. WSM4898
GCCGCACGCCGAGAATGGCCCGCCTCGACAAACCGCACAACACGTTCACGCAAATCGAGCGAATAGGGCTTGGGCATAGCAAATCACCTCCACAAGGAAGTGAATCACAAACCTTACATCAGCGGAATCCTTCGCGATTCAATCTGATGGTCCGACGCTCTAATCAACTCGCAGCGCTTGCGCTCGCCGCGCTCACCATCTCTCCGGGGCAGGCATTCGGCCTTGAAGACAGCTATCTGACGGCCGACAAGATCCCTTATGTCGTCGAAGCGCCGGACCAGCCGCAGCGCCTCGGCCCGCTATGGGGCTCGCGGACCGAGGGCGCGGCCGGCACGCTGCTCAAAGTTCCCGGGAACTGGCGCGCACCGGTCCACGCGCACACCGCCGACTATCGCGCCGTGGTCATCAAGGGGCTCTGGGCGCATTGGCAGATCCAGGGCGGCGAGGCGACCAGGGTCGAGTTGCCGCCGGGCTCCTACTGGACCCAGAAAGCCAACGAGATGCATGACGATGCCTGCCTGTCCGACACCGAATGCGTGATCCTGCTGATCAACGACACGCCCTACGAGACCTATCTGCCGAAGTAAGTGCAGGCCGACAGCAATCGGCCGATCCGCCCGCTATCCGGCGTGCCGCAGGCTCACCCCGCTGCCCTTATCGAACAGCACCACCTTGTCCGCGTTCCAGGCAAAGCGGACCGGCTGCTCGATCTCGACGGCGGTTCTCGCCGGCACGGTGGCTCTCAGCATCGTGTCGCCGACCCTCAGCGTCACGATCTTCTCGACGCCGTGGTTCTCGACATCGTGGACCTTAGCCTCGACCGGCGCGCCGCCTTCCAGATAGACGTCCTCCGGACGGATGCCGAAGACGAGCGGGCGACCGTCGGTCGCGCCCCCCGTCTTTAGCCCCCAAGAAGCCCTGGCCCCCCCGCCAACCGGCAATTCGAAACTCATCGGCGCCATCACCGCGCGGTCGTCGACCAGCGTGCCGTCGATGAGGTTCATCGGCGGCGAGCCGACGAAGCTTGCGACATAGGTATCGCGGGGATTGTTGTAGATCTCCTGCGGCGTGCCGGTCTGCACGATGCGGCCATGGTTCAGCACGCCGACCTTGTCGCCCATCGACATCGCTTCGATCTGGTCGTGGGTGACGAACAGGAAGGTGGCACCGAGCTGCATCTGCAGGTTCTTCAACTCCGTGCGCAGCGCCTCGCGTAGCTTGGCGTCGAGCGCCGACAGCGGCTCGTCCATCAGGAACACGCGTGGTTTGCGCACGATCGCGCGGCCGATCGAGACGCGCTGCATCTCGCCACCGGAGAGCCGGTCGGTCTTGCGGTCGAGCAGATGCTCGATGCGCAGCGTGCGGGCGGCGCGCGCGACGCGGTCCTTGATCTCGGCATCCGGCAGCCGGCGGATCTTTGGCCTCAGCGGAAACTCAAGATTCTGCCGCACCGTGTAGCGCGGATAGAGCGAATATTGCTGCAGCACCAAGGCCACGTCGCGCTCGGCCGCGCTCCAGTCGGCGACGTCGACGCCGTCGATGAAGACCTGGCCCTCGGTCGGTTTCTCGAGGCCGGCGATCATCCGGAGCGTCGTCGTCTTGCCGGCGCCGGTTTCGCCCAAAAGCACGAAGAACTCGCCATCGGCGATATTGAGGTTGAGACCCGTCAGCGCGGTATGGCCGCCGAACTTCTTGGTGATGTTCTTCAGTTCGATATGGGCCATTACAGCCTTACTCCCAGCGACTTGCCGCTTGCCGTGTCGAAGAAATGCGCCTGTTCCGGGTCGATGCGGGCATGAACCTTCTCGCCCGGACCCGACACGTAGCCTGCCTTGGTGCGGGCGCGCAGCATCTTGGAGCCGACCTTGAGGTCGACAATGTCGAAGGAGCCGAGCGGCTCGATGATCTGCGCTTCGACCGGCACGTAGCCGGGAGCGGCATCATGCCGGACGAGCACGCCTTCCGGACGGATGCCGAGCGTCAAGCCACCATTGGAATGCCCGTTCAGCCTGGACAGGAGCTCGCGCGGGAACTCGAAACCCGTCGGCGCACCG
Organism: Mesorhizobium sp. WSM4898; assembly: GCF_029625845.1. Lineage (NCBI taxonomy): Bacteria > Pseudomonadati > Pseudomonadota > Alphaproteobacteria > Hyphomicrobiales > Phyllobacteriaceae > Mesorhizobium > Mesorhizobium sp. WSM4898. The sequence goes on from NZ_JARTVQ010000006.1 coordinate 2,055, forward strand.
CCGACGGTGACGGAGGCGGCGCCAGCCTGATTGGCGACGCTCGCCTCGGCGATGTTCATCACCGGGCTGCCGACGAATTGCGCCACGAACAGGTTTGCCGGATGCGAGTAGACCTCGTCCGGCGTGCCGACCTGCTGGATGAAGCCCTCATGCATGATGACGATGCGGTCGGCCAGACTCATCGCCTCGATCTGATCATGGGTGACATAGATCGTGGTCGATCCCTGCTTGATGTGCAGCCGCTTGATCTCGGCCCGCATTTCCTCGCGCAGCTTGGCGTCCAGCGCGCCGATCGGCTCATCCATCAGCATCGCCTTCGGCCGCCGCACCAGCGCGCGGCCGATCGCCACGCGTTGCATGTCGCCGCCCGAAAGCGCAGACGGCCTCTTGTCGAGCAGGTCGGTGATCCGCAACACCCGTGCGATCTCGCGCACCGAGGTGTCGACCTCACCGCTGCTCATGCGCGTGGCCCGCAACGGAAAGGCGATGTTCTCGAACACCGTCATATGCGGATAGAGCGAGAAGGACTGGAACACCATGGCGATGTCGCGGTCGGCGGCTTTCAGATGCTGCACCGCCTTGCCGTCGATCAGGATGTCGCCCTTATCGATCGTCTCGAGCCCGGCAATCGCGCGCAGCGTCGTCGTCTTGCCGCAGCCCGACTGTCCAAGCAGCACGATGAACTCGTTGTCGGCGATGGCGAGGTTCAGATTATGGATGACCTGGACCGCACCGAAGAATTTCTCGATGCCGCGAAGTTCGATCTGCGTCACTGCCCGGCCCCCTCATGCGTCACGGCGCCGGTTTCCTCTCTCTGCTCCGGTGCGATTTTCGACGTGATGTTGAAGCCGATCAGCCCGATCAGGATGATCGTCACCCCATAGGAATGCAGGCTGAGGCTCCATGGCTGGCAGAGCGCGACGATGCCGAGCACCATGAGGATCTGCGATGCCGGCAAAAGGTACTTCTCGTTGACGGCGCGAAAACTCATTTGCGGATCGCTCCGAAAGTCACGCCGCGAAGCAGGTGGTTGCGCAGCAGGAAGGTGAAGATCGCAACCGGCAGCAGGAACAGGAACGTGCCCGCCGCGATCGTGGTCCAGTCCGGCAGGCCGGAGCCGATCTGCGACGGGATGAAGGGCGGCGCCGTCTGGGCGCGCCGGTTGGTCATGATCAGCGCGAAAGCGTACTCGTTCCAGGCGGTGATGAAGCAGAACACGGCGGTGGCGGCGATGCCGGTTGCGGCCTCGGGCAGCACGATCTTGAAGAAGGCCTGCATGCGCGTATAGCCGTCGACAAGTGCTGCCTCCTCATACTCTTTCGGGATCTCATCCATGAAGCCCTTCATCAGCCAGACCGAGAAGGACAGGTTGAAGGCGACGTAGAGGATGATCAGGCCGATATGGGAGTCGTTGAGGCCAACTGCCCGGTACATCAGGAACATCGGGATGGCGACGACCACCGGCGGCAGCATGCGCGTCGAGAGGATGAAGAACAGAAGGTCCGCCTCGCCGGCGATCTTGAAGCGCGAGAAGCCGTAGGCGGTGAAGGTTCCCATGCCGACGGCGAGAACGGTGCTGACCACCGCCACGATCAGGCTGTTCATGAACCGGTCGGGATATTGCGAAAGCTGCACGTCCTTGCCGACCTTCAGCACTCGCTCGCCGCCGTCGTAGATGCGCTTTTCCCACCAGGGCGCGGCTTCGTAGACTTGCGGGTCGACGGTCTTCTGCATCTGCACGCGCTTGGTGAAGAGCCGCACGAACGGCGTCACCTCGGGCTCGAACAGCACGGTTGGCGGCACGCTGACGGCGAGCTCCTTCGGCTTGAATGCCGTCGAGGCGATCCAATAGATCGGTGCGAGGAAGACCAGCGTGGCGATCAGCACCGCGGCGATGGCGACACGGTTGAGCGCGACCTCGGAAGAAGTGCGGACGGCGGCCATCTCAGCGCTCCTTCACCTTGTTGAGATACTTTACGTAGAGGTTGGTGATGGCCAGCACCATGATCAGCACGATGTAGGCGAGCGCGCAGGATTTGCCGGTGTCCCACTGCTGGAAGGCCTGCTTGTAGAGCCGGATCGCGATCAGCTCGGCGGTCGGCTGAGTCGTCATCGTGTAGGCGATGTCGAAGGTCTTGAAGGCTTCCATGGTGCGGAAGATCAGCGCGATCAAAAGGATCGGCGAGACCAGCGGCAACGTGATGCGGGTGAAGGTGTACCACCAGCTGGCGCGGTCGATCGCGGCGGCTTCGTAGAGGTGCTGCGGCACCGCCGACAGGCCGGCGAGCGACAGCAGCATGACGAAGGGCGACCACATCCAGATGTCGGTGATCGCGACGGCGTAGAGCGCGCTGTCGGGATTGGAGAGCCAGGCGAAGTCGCCGAGGCCGAAGACGTAGTTGATCGGTCCCCAGGACGGGCTGTAGAGCAGCTGCCAGAACAGGCCGACGACCGCCGCCGACATCATCATCGGCAGCAACAGCAAGGTCGTGATCAGGCCCTTCATCGGAAAGCTGCGGTTGAGCAGAAGCGCGAGGCCGAAGCCTACGATCATCTGCCCGGCCACCGACACGATCACATATTTCGCGGTGATGACGAAGTTCGACCAGATGTGATCGTCGCTGAGCAGCTCGCGGTAATTCTGCAGGCCGACGAACTGCCAGGGCTCGCTGCGGTTCGCGGCGAAGTTGGTGAAGGAATAGCCGAGCGAATAGATCAGCGGAAAAATGTTGAAGACGATCAGGAAAACCAGCGTCGGGATGATGAACATGTTGCGGATGGTCAGATCCGACCAGCCTCGCGCGGCGGCCCTGGATGCTGGATCAAGATTGGTAAGGGCTACCGAAGCCAACGGTCGTTCTCCCTGAAAACAGGAATGCCGGAGGGGAAACCCTCCTCCGGCATTCTGACTGTGACGCCTACTTGTAGCGGTTGTATTTGGTGAACGTCGCCTTCCAGTCGGCGGCGGTCTTGTCGAGCGCTTCCTGGGCGGTGCCCTTGCCGCCGACCACGAACGGATAGATATTCTGGTTCAGCTGATCGAGCACTTCGGCATATTCAGGCGTTGCCCAGAAGTCCTTGACCATGAACATCGTGTCGTAGAAGGCCTTGTTATACGGCGTAGCGTTCTGGAAGGCCTCCGACTTCAGCACGGCCTGGCTGCAGGTATAGCCGCCGAGCTCGGCCCACTTCTTCTGGGTCTCGTCCTTGATGAACCACTCAAGGAATTTCATCGCCTCGTCCTTGTTCTTCGAGTATGAGACGACGGAGATGCCCTGGCCGCCGAGAGCGGCGAAGCGCTTGCCGTCCGGACCGGCCGGGTTGGCGAAGAAGCCGGTCACGTCGGCATAGGGGTTGGTGGCTTTGTTCACCAGCGGCGGGAAGAAGGCGAAGAAGTTCATGCTCATCGCGGCGAGCCCGCCGGTGATGGCTTGGTTGTCCTCCACGAAGAACGTCTTGCCCCAGCCGGGAGGCGTGAACTTGTAGAGTTCCTTGTACATTTCGAGGCCGGCGACGGCCTCCTTGGAATTGGTGATGCCGTCGACCTTGTAGGTCGCGTAGTCGCCGAGATCGCCGCCATAGCTGAAGATCGCGCTTTCGACGCCCATCGCCATCGCGTCATACGAGTTGTCGGTGTAGATCGCGACGCCGTAGCGCTTCTGGTCCGGACGATGGAAGAACTCGGCGATGTCGCGCAGCTGCGCATAAGTCTTCGGAACATCGAGGTCGTAGCCGTACTTCGCCTTGAAGGCTTCCTTCTCCTTCGGGTCCTCGAACCAGTCCTTGCGGTAAGACCAGCCGATCGCATCGCCTTCCAGCGGGATCGCCCAGTACTTGCCGGAACCGCCCGGGTACTCGGCATAATATTTGATGGTCGCGGGCGCCATCACATCGCCAAGCTTATGCTTGTTGAAGAAGTCCGTCAGATCCACATAGTGGCCCTGCGTCGAGCCGGCGCCCAGCCATTGCGAGTCGCCGACCACCATGTCGTAGGCGTCGCCATGCGCGTTGAACTCGGTGAAGGCCTTCGTCTGGAAATCAGGCCACGGCGTGGTCTGCACCGTGACTTTCACGCCCGTCTCGGCCGTGTAGTCGTTGACGAGTTCCTGCAGATAGTTCGCCGGATCCCATTCCGCCCAGAAGATGGTGAGTTCCTTGTCTTGCGCGCGGACGGATGTCCCGCAGGCAAGCGCCAGCCCGATACCAGCGATCACGCTGGTCACTATCTTGCGCATAGTTTTCCTCCCTTGTGCGCCTTCTACCTTGTCATGCGGGCCGGCATAGCGGTCGGCCCTGGCAGTTCCTCCTGTGACGGCATTTTCCGGTTCGGGCCTCCTCGCCCGGCCGGAAAAATCGATCGCAACCTTCACCTTCGCTCCGCTTTACGCGTCCTGATCTGGTATTACCAATTCAAGAGGGACGTCAAGTTCTTTCTTGTGCAGTCCAAAACGGTTCCACAAGCCGCTCAAAGCGATATCCCTCTGTTTTCTATAATTTTTCCTACTCTTCGATATGCGGAGACCTTGTCTCCTGCGATGTATTGCAGTCATTGTTGTTGACATCCTCTCCAATCTGGTCGAACCAGATTCAGGACATGTCTATTTCGGCTGATGCCGAACCTCCAGTCGCCTTCGCTCCTGATTCCGCCACCGCCGCGCGCACCAGCGCGCCCGCCGCCCACTCGGCGACCGCCATCATGTCACGGCTGTCCAGCCCCCAAATATCCTTCAGCACGATCAGCACCTCGACACCGAACATCATCGACAGCGCCTGGGCAAGACGCTTGAACTGGCGCGGCTTGAGCTGACCCTTGAGCGGAGCGATCGCGTCCTTCAGGAGGTCGATCCGATGGCCGCGCTTGAAAGCCGGTTCGGCGCCTAGCGTGCCAGCCTGCCGTCTCGCCCACTGGTCGAGCGAAAGCTTGAGCGCCGCCTTGAACGTCGCCTCGAAAGCCTCGATGCGCGGCATGGCGGAGGCGAAGAGTTCGGCAACCCGCTGTTCCGGATCTTTCGAATTCGATTTCCAGGTCAGGATCGGTCCGAGCCCCTCGTCGACGACCGCCTGCACCAGCGCGGCCTGGCTCGGAAAGTAGCGGTAGGCGGTCGCGCGCGACACTTCCGCAGCCTCTGCAACCTCGCTGACCGAAGGCGTCACGCCGGACTGCATCAGCCGCGTCGCCGTTTCCAGCATCAGCCGCCTGGTACGGGCGCGGGCCCCCTTCCCGGCTCTCAGCTGCTCGGCGTCATCGGAAGCGGCTTGTTGACGTGAGACATCCATATCAATACGATACGCGCGTCTCAAAAAATTGCAATGGCCGGACCGAGCGCCAGGCCCGAAGCGGCAGGCCGCACCGCCGAGTAGGCCGGCTAACCGAGGAGACGACGGGGAAAGGCGAATGAAGCATATCTATGTGGTCGGCACCGCCGACACCAAGGGTGAGGAGCTTGCCTTCCTGGCCGACGCCGTCGCCGCCGGCGGCGGCTCGGTCGTCCGCGTCGATATCGGCACACGCGGCGCGACCGTCCCGGTGGATGTCGCGGCAAGCGAGGTCGCCGCGCATCATCCCGATGGAGCCGGCGCCGTGCTCGGCACTGACGACCGCGGACTCGCCGTTGCCGGCATGGGTGTCGCCTTTATCCGCTTCATCCAATCGCGCGACGACGTCGCCGGCGTGATCGGCATTGGCGGCGGCGGCGGCACATCGATTGTCACCGCCGGCATGCGCGCCCTACCGCTCGGCCTACCGAAGATCATGGTCTCGACGCTGGCCTCCGGCGATACCGCGCCTTACGTCGATGTCTCCGACATCGTCATGATGCCGTCGGTAACCGACATGGCCGGCCTCAATCGTCTGTCGCGCGTCGTTCTGCACAACGCCGCCCAGGCGATCGCCGGCATGGCGGCGAGGCCGGCCCCGTCAACTGCCGGCAAGCCGGCGCTCGGCTTGACCATGTTTGGCGTCACCACGCCCTGTGTCACGGCAATCGTCGAGCGCTTGCGCGCCGACTATGACTGCATGGTCTTCCATGCGACCGGCACAGGTGGCCGCTCGATGGAGAAGCTTGCCGATAGCGGCCTGCTCGCCGGCGTCCTTGATATCACCACAACCGAGGTCTGCGATTTGCTGTTCGACGGCGTGCTGTCGGCGACGGAGGATCGCTTCGGCGCCATTGCTCGCACGAAACTGCCCTATGTCGGCTCGGTCGGCGCGCTCGACATGGTGAACTTCTGGGCGCCGCCGACTATCCCCGACAAATATCGCGGGCGGCTGTTCTATGAGCATAATCCGAATGTCACGCTGATGCGCACTACCGCCGAGGAGAGCCGCCGGATCGGCGAATGGATCGGCGGCCGCCTCGCCCGTTGCGACGGCCCGGTGCGCTTCCTGATCCCGGAAAAAGGCGTGTCGGCGCTCGATGTCGAAGGCGGCGCCTTCTTCGATCCGCAAGCCGATGCGGCGCTGTTCGAAGCCATCGAGCACACCATCAAGCCGACCGGGAACCGTATCGTGACGCGCCTGCCGCTGCACATCAACGATCCTGCATTCGCCAAGGCCGCGGCCGAGGCTTTCCTCGACATCGCCAAGAAGTGAGATCCGACAAACATGGCCGCCATCCCGCGCAAAACCATACTGGAAAGGTTCCGCAAGATGATCGCCGATGGCGTTCCGATCGTCGGCGGCGGTGCCGGTACCGGCCTGTCGGCCAAGGCCGAGGAAGCCGGCGGCATCGATCTCATCATCATCTACAATTCCGGCCGTTACCGCATGGCCGGGCGCGGCTCGGCCGCCGGCCTGCTCGCCTATGGCAATGCCAACGAGATCGTCAAGGAAATGGCCTATGAGGTGCTGCCGGTGGTAAAGAAGACGCCGGTGCTGGCCGGCGTCAACGGAACCGACCCCTTCGTCATCATGCCGCTGTTTCTCGCCGAACTGAAGACGATGGGCTTTTCCGGCGTGCAGAATTTTCCGACCATCGGCCTCTTCGACGGCACCATGCGGCAGAGTTTCGAGGAGACCGGCATGGGTTTTAGCCTCGAGGTCGACATGATCGCCGAGGCGCACAAGCTCGACCTGCTCACCACGCCTTACGTCTTCAACCCCGACGAGGCGCGCGCCATGACCAAGGCGGGCGCCGACGTGGTCGTAGCCCATATGGGCGTGACCACAGGCGGCTCGATCGGCGCGACCTCGGCGAAGTCGCTGGATGCCTGCGTCGAGGAGATCGATGCGATTGCCGACGCCGCGCGCTCGGTGCGCAAGGACGTCATCCTGCTTTGCCATGGCGGGCCGATCTCCATGCCCCATGATGCGCGCTACATCCTCGAGCGCTGCGAAGGACTGCACGGCTTCTACGGCGCAAGCTCGATGGAACGGCTGCCGGCCGAGGCGGCGATCGCCAGGCAGACGGCGGATTTCAAGGCAGCGGCAATCGGCAAAGCGAAAATGCCAGCAACTAGCAAGGGATGAGGCAATGGCCGACAAGAGCAAGGTGTTCGTTTATCCGAAGGAGGTCAGCGCCTTCGGCTTCGACTGGGGCAAGCTGGCCCTCACGGTCGCGCCGGAAGTGAACGGCGCGGAGCGCTTCTCCGGCGGCGTCGTCGACCTGCCGCCCGGCAAGGGGCACACCCGCCACAACCACCCAGGCGCGGAGGAGATCATCTTCGTGATTTCCGGCCATGGCGAACAGATGGTCGAGGACGAGAAGGGCAATCCGGTGGTCGCCAAGGTCGGTCCCGGCTGCACCGTCTATGTGCCGGAAAGCCGCTTCCACTCGACGCTCAACACGGGCGATCAGCCGATGCAGCTTTTCGTCGTCTATTCGCCGGCCGGCCCCGAGCTAGCGCTGCGTGACCTGCCGGATTTCAAGCTGCTGCCGCGAGAGGCAAGCAATTGATGGCAAATCGCTTGCGGGCGTTATTCGCCCACCGGTTTGCTTCGCAATCACCTCTCCAGGTATGTACGGGGGCTACAGCAAACAGGTGTGCGGAGACATCGCGAACAGTCTCGTGCGAGGCGACGCGAATAGCACCTCCAGGCTAAGCCCAGAATGCATCCCAGGCGTAGAGGTCGTAGAAGTGTTCCCGGCCATCGACTACCTTGCCGGCCCTGATGTCGAAGACGATGCAACAGAGCACATCAAGCTGTTTGCCGTTGCGTTCCCCGGTATTGCGATGGACGCCGACCACACGTCCGTCCTCACTTTCCATGACATGCAGAAGATTCGCCCTGAAGGTGCCAAGGGTTTGCCCGCCATAACGGCCGAACTGGGCAAAAGTCGCCTCACGGCCTTTGTAGTCCCCGGCGATCGGATTCCTTCCCGGGCTATGCCACGTGCATTTCTCGTCGATGATTTGCGCAAGCGTGTCCATGTCTCCGGAGTTGAAGGCGGCGTAACCCCGCCGAACGAGCTCGGAGTTCTGATTTCTTGATGTTACGTCTGCCATAACTTCCTCCTGCTACCGGCCCGACGTAATCGGTCTGGTAGGAGGCGCCGGGCCACAACTCAAGTCAGCAAGATACACCCAGGACGGCGGGCGCGCACGACGAAGCTTGTTTCCCATCAATCCGCAGAAGCCGCCCCGAGGTTTGAACTCGGTCATTCGGAGTGATTGGTTTCCCGAGCGCGCTCTAGGAGACCCCGCCCCTGTTCCACCCACGCCCGCGATCGCCGAACATCGCATAGCCTGTATCGGTCACCGCCACGGTATCCTCGAGCTTGATGAAGCCGCGCGTCGGGTGGAGCATGGTAGTCTCGACCGAAAGCACCATGTTCTTTTCCAGCGGCTTGGCCGCATAGGTGCCTTCATAGGTGACCGGATGGTTGGTCATCAAAAACGGCGCTTCATGCGTGATCAGCCCCATGCCGTGGGAGAAGAAATCCGTATAGGCCGCGACCTTGGAAGCCTTCAGCACGCTCTCGGCGTGCGCGATCATGTCGCCGCCGAGCGTGCCGGCTTTGACCTTGGAGAACGCGGCCTGCTGCACCGACTCGACTTCGGACAGCAGATCCTCGAGCTCGGCATCCGGTTCGCCAAGAATACCCATGCGGCAGAGGTCGCCGATATAGCCGTGATAGTTGCCGCCGGAATCGATCGACAGCACCTCGCCCTGCTTCCACGTCTGGCTCGAGGCGGCACGGTTGTGGCTGGCACCCAGTGTCAGCAGACAATATTCGAAATGCGCGCCGCGATTGGTCTCCTCGCGCCGTAACTGCTCGATGATGTCGGTCTTGGTCGTGCCCTCGCGCGCCCAGGCGATCGTCGCCAGCATCGAATCGGTGATCAGTTCGGAGGCGATGCGCAGCTTCTCCAGTTCGGCCTCGGTCTTGACGGCGCGCATGCGCTCCAGCATGCCGGTGGCATCGATCAGCTTTGCATCCGGCAAGGCCTTGCGGATCAGCGAGTAAGCGTCCGAGGGCAGGAAAGCAGGCTCGATGCCGATGCGGGCAGCACCCTTGCCGATCTTCTGCAGATGCTCGACGGCAAGGTTGGCGGCGTCGAGCGTGCCCCAGCAGGCCGCATGCAATGTCGGTGTCCAGAACGGATGGTTCTCGTGCTCGCCGCCTTCCATCTTGTTGCCGATATAGGCCGCATGCTCCGGCCCGCCTTTTTCATAGAGGACGATCGGCAGGTAGCGGCTATGGCCGATGGCGTCCATCGCCGCGAAAAAGATGAACTTGTAGCCGCCGAGCAGATATTGCGTGTTGTGCTTGGAGGTGGCGAAAAGCACATCGATGCCGGCCTCCTCCATCAGCCGGTCCACCCGAGCCTGGTCGAACGGGATGCCGCTGGCCTCGGTTTTGCCCGGAGCGATGTTCATCTTTCCCTCCCTGATTTCCTCGGCCGCTCAAGCAGTCAAACATGATGAAACTGCCGTTTGCGACCAAATCTGCACCATCTTGACCGTTTTGGTCCAGCCAGAATTGACAGCATCCGGCTGATCCCGCCCTCTCCTACTTGGCTTGAGGCCGCGTACGGCTTATTCTGGTCCTACCAGATAGTCGCGACCGCAGACCGAATATAACTGGTCCAGCGGACGAAAATTTCAGAGCCAAGCCAGCATGCGCCAAATCCGTCTCTGGCGAAACCTTTGCCAAGGGCCATAATCCCGCTGATTTTGAGGTTGCCCGCGCCGGTCGCGGGTGAAGAGGGGAGCTTGAGGATGTCCGGATTGCCGATTTCACGCCGCGGCCTGCTGGCTGGCTCGGCACTGCTTCTGGCCTCGACCGCGTTGCCGGCCATCGGCCGGGCGCAGACGCCGAAGAAGGGCGGCAGGTTGATCGTGGCCGCCGACTCCGAGCCGCGCAACCTCAATCCGGCTATTGTCGCTTCCAACGGCGTCTTCTTCATCTCCAGCAAGGTGGTCGAGACGCTGGCCGAGGCCTCCTTCGACGGCAAGGACGGGCTTCAGCCGCGCCTTGCGCTTTCCTGGGAAGGCTCGGCCGACGGCCGGTCGGTGACCTTCAAGTTGCGCGACGGCGTCAAATGGCATGACGGCAAGCCCTTCACCTCCGCCGACGTCGCCTTCTCCGCGCTGCAGGTCTGGAAGCCTCTGCAGAATCTCGGCCGCACGGTGTTCAAGGACCTTGAAGCCGTCGACACGCCCGACAAGCTTACGGCCGTGTTCAAATTCGCCAAGCCGACGCCGTTCCAGCTGATCCGCAACGCGCTGCCGGCATTGAGCAGCGTCGTGCCGAAGCACGTCTATGAGGTGGGCAAGATCGAGGACAACCCGGCCAACAACGCTCCGGTCGGCACCGGCCCGTTCAAATTCGCCGAATACAAGGCCGGCCAGTACTATCGGCTTGCGCGGAACGATGCCTATTGGGACAAGGACGAGCCCTATCTCGACGAGATCGTCTACCAGGTGCTGCCCGACCGAACCTCTGCGGCTGCGGCGCTCGAGGCGGAAGAAATCCAGCTCGCCGCCTTCTCCGCCGTGCCGCTCGCCGACCTCGACCGCATCTCAAAGGTGCCGGGCCTGAAGGTCATCACCAAGGGCTATGAGGGGCTGACCTACCAGCTCGTCGTCGAGATCAACCATCGCCGCAAGGAACTGGCGGACCTGACAGTGCGGCAGGCGATCGCGCATGCCATCGACAAGGATTTCGTCGTCAAGACAATTTTCCTCGGCTACGCCGCGACCGCAACCGGTCCGGTGCCGAAGAACGATCCGCAATTCTACACTGCCGACGTCCCGATCTACCCCTTCGACGTCGCCAAGGCCAACGAGCTGCTCGACGAGGCCGGCTACAAACGGGCCGACGACGGCAAGCGCTTTGCACTGAAGCTGCTGCCGGCGCCGTACTTCAATGAGACCAAGCAGTTCGGCGATTACCTGCGCCAGGCGCTGGCCGTAATCGGCATCGACGCCCAAATCGTCAACAACGACTCGGCCGCCCATATGAAGGCGGTCTATACCGACCACGCCTTCGACCTCGCCGTCGGCCCGCCGGTGTTCCGCGGCGACCCGGCGATCTCGACCACCATCCTGGTGCAGAGCGGCATCCCCGACGGCGTGCCCTTCTCCAACCAGGGCGGCTACAAGAACGCCGACCTGGATGCGCTGATCGCCAAAGCGTCAGAGACGCTCGACACATCCGCCCGCACCGAGCTCTACAAGGAATTCCAGAAAATGGTGGCGGCCGACCTGCCGCTGATCAACGTCGCCGAGTGGAGCTTCATTTCCGTCGCCCGCGACACTGTCGGCAACATCGCCAACAACCCGCGCTGGGCGGTATCGAACTGGGCGGACACCTTTTTGGCGGGTTGATCCGCACTTGCGGATTGCCTGCCTGGGTGCTGAGCTTTGAGAATGAGAGTTCCGTCGCGCCCCCCTCTGTCCTGCCGGACGCGGCATCCAAGGGTTGGCCCTGATATGGCGTCGCCATGACCCGAGCCCTCACCCTCCTGCGCCGCCGTCTCGTCGGCAGCGTCTTCGTGCTGCTGATCGTCGTCATCGGCAGCTTCCTGCTGCTCGAAGCTGCCCCTGGCGACGCGGTCGACGCCTATATCGTCTCGACCGGCGGCGACGCCGGCATGATCGAATTGCTGCGCCACCGCTGGGGCCTCGACCAGTCGGAACTGACCCGGCTCGCCAACTATCTCTGGGCGCTCTTGCACCTCGACCTTGGCCAGTCCGTCACCTTCTCGCGGCCGATCCTCGACGTCATCCTCGAACGCCTGCCGACCACACTCATCCTGATGGGCAGCGCCACCGCGCTCTCCTTCGGCCTCGGCTCGGCGCTCGGCATCTATGCCGGTGCGCGTCCCGGCAGTTTTCGCGACCGCTTCCTGTCGATCGGCTCGCTGGCGCTCTACGCCGTGCCGGGGTTCTGGCTCGGCCTTGTGCTGATCGTCGTCTTTGCCGTCGACCTGCGCTGGCTGCCGATCGGCGGCATCGAGACCATCGCATCGGCCAAGACCGGGGTGGCGCGGGCCGGCGACATCGCCACCCATCTTGTGCTGCCGGTCTCGGCGCTCGGATTCATCTATCTCGCGCTCTATCTGCGCATGATGCGCGCCGGCATGGCGGAAGCGTGGCGGCAGGATTTCGTGCTTGCCGCCCGCGTCAGGGGCTTGCCGCGCCGGCGCATCGTGCTTGCGCATGTCGCCCGCAACGCGCTGCTGCCGCTGGTCACCATGCTCGGCTTGCAATCGGCGCAGATGCTGGGCGGCAGCGTTGTCATCGAAAGCGTCTTTGCCGTCCCCGGCCTCGGCCGGCTGGCGCAGGAAGCCGTCGCCGGACGCGACACGCCGCTGCTGCTCGGCATCATTTTGGTGAGCGCCGTGCTCGTTATCGTCATCAACCTCCTGGTCGATCTCGCCTACGCCTTCCTCGATCCGCGCGTCGGTGCCGGCGAGGCGGTCGCATGAAGAGGCTGCATCGCTTTTTCCAGACGCCGGAAGCGATCGCCGGCGCACTCATCCTCGCCTTGCTCGTCGCGATCGCGCTGGCAGCGCCGCTGCTCTTTCGGGGCGACCCGCAAGCGATCGCCGGCCCGGCCTTGCTGCCGCCGTTGCAAAATTGGTCGCTGCCGCTCGGCACCGACCGGCTCGGCCGCGACGTGCTGGCCGAACTTTTCCACGGCGCGCGCACCTCGCTGGCGGTTGGACTAGCGGCGGCCGCAGCTGCGCTTCTGGTCGGCGCGGTGGTGGGCACGCTGGCCGGTTTCGCCGGCGGCTTGATCGACGAGGTGCTGATGCGCATCACCGACGCCTTCCAGACCGTGCCTAGTTTTTTGCTGGCGCTGGCCTTCGTCAGCATCGTCGGCCCCTCGCTTGGAGTGGTGATCGCGGCCATCGCGCTCGGCGCCTGGACCGGGCCGGCGCGGGTGGCGCGCGCGGAAGTCCTGTCGATCCGCGAGCGCGACTATGTCGCCGGCGCTCGTGTCATCGGCATGCATCCGCTGGAGATTGCCTTTCGCGAGGTGCTGCCCAATGCGCTGCCGCCGGTGCTGGCGCTTTCCTCGGTGATCGTCGCGGCCGCCATCCTCACCGAAGCAGCGCTTTCCTTCCTCGGCCTCGGTGATCCCAACCGCGTCACCTGGGGCGGCATGATCGCCGAAGGCCGCACTGTCTTGCGCACCGCGCCTTTCCTGTCGATCGTTCCCGGTATCGCGCTGGTGCTGACCGTTCTCGGCGTTTACCTCGCCGGCGAGGGCGTGGTGGAAAGCACCGCGGTACGCAGGAGCCTGTCGTGACTGCGCTGCTTTCGATCCGCGATCTGACCGTGCGGTATCGGCGCGACGGCGTCGAGGTAACGGCGCTGAAGGGCATCAGCCTTGATGTGGAAGCCGGGGAACGCCTTGCGATCATCGGTGAGAGCGGCTCGGGCAAGAGCACGCTGGCGCTGGCGGTTGCGGGATTGTTGGCGGAAGCGGCCGAGGTTGGAGGTTCGATCGAGTGGCAGAAACCTCGATCGTCTCATTCCCTCACACCCCCCTCCGTCCAGTCGTCCGGCGGGATAGAGGGGGGTGCGCAGGATCGCCAGCCTCCGCATTTTCAGCCCATTGGTGGCCGCGACATCGGCTTCGTCTTCCAGGACCCCTCCTTCAGCCTCGACCCGGTGATGCCGGTCGGCAAGCAAATCGCCGAGGTCGCACGCACGCATCTCAACCTCAACTGGCGCGAGGCCTATGCCAAAGCCAAAACCCTGCTCGAGCGCGTCCGCCTGCCCGACTCCGAAGCCGTCTTGCGCGCCTATCCGCACCAGCTGTCCGGCGGCCAGAAGCAGCGCGTTGCAATCGCAGCGGCCATCGCCGCCGCCCCGAAACTGCTGATTGCCGACGAGGCGACCAGCGCGCTCGACACCATCGTCCAGGCCGAGATCGTTTCCCTGATCCGCGGGTTGGTCAACGAGGACGGCCTGACGCTCGCCTTTATCAGCCACGACATCGCGCTCGCCGCCACGCTCGCCGAACGCATCGCGGTGCTGCGTCATGGCGAGTTGGTCGAATTGGGCGACACGGACCAGATCCTCAACGCGCCGCGCCATGCCTATACGCGCACGCTGCTCGATGCCCATCTCGGCCTCGACGCCAGGCCGCTTCTTGACCGGCAAGGCGCCCCGGCATGACCGTGCTCGCCGTCTCCAATCTCTCCAAGCGCTATCGCCGCGGCGGCAAACCCTTTGCGGCCGTCGACGATGTCTCGTTTGAGATCGGCCCGGCTGAAACGCTGGCCCTCGCCGGTCCGTCCGGCAGTGGCAAGTCGACCGTTGCGCGGCTGGTGCTGCGCCTGCTCGAGCCCGACGCCGGGCGCATCCAATTCGAGGGCACAGACTTCCTTAACTTGTCGGGCGCCGCGTTGCGCGCCCGCCGTGCCCGCCTCCAGATGGTCTTCCAGGATCCGCTCGCCGCCTTTAACCCGCGCTCCACCGTGGCGCGTGCGCTGGACGATCCGTTGCGCATCCACGGCATCGCCTCGCGCTCGGAGCGCCCGCGCCGCATCGCAGCTCTCTTGGAGCGTGTCGGCCTCGATGCCGGCCTTGCCGCGCGCGCGATCCACGAGATTTCCGGCGGCCAGCGCCAGCGGGTAGCGATCGCCCGCGCCATCGCCACCCGACCGTCGCTGATCGTCCTCGACGAGGCGGTCTCGGCGCTCGACGTTTCGGTGCGCGGACAGATCCTGGACTTGCTGCTCGACCTGCAAAGACAGGAACAGATCGCCTATCTCTTCATTTCGCATGATCTCGGCGTAATCCGCGCCGTCGCGCATCGCATCGTTCTCCTCGATGCCGGCCGGGTCGCCGAGAGCGGCGACGCCCGCACCGTCATCGCCAGCCCGCAATCGGCGGTCGGCAAGGCGCTGGTGGCGGCAACCCCGAGGCTGAATAGGATCAAAACACCATGACCGACTCCGACGCAGCCATTGCCGAAAAACTGTCGCGCGAGCTCGACTCCGCCTTTCGCAACAGGGGCGATCTCTATCGCCTCTTCCTCGATGAGCTGACCGCCGAGCTTGGCGCCGAGAAGGCCGAAGCATTAATGATCCGCACCATCGAAAAGCGCGGCCGGGAAGTTGCAGCGGCCGCTTTCGCCGGTTTCGGCCCCAATGATGCGCTCGCGATCGGCGAGGCGTTCCTTTCCGTCAGCCCGGATGGCGGGCGCATGTATCCGACCGACGTCGAGCGCAGGCCGGACCGCATCGCTTTCAAGGTGAAGCGCTGCCCGCTGAAGGATGCCTGGATCGAGGCGGGCGTCGGCGAGGAAAAGCTTGCCACGCTCTGCCGCATCGCCGGCGCCTTCGACCGCGGACTGTTCGAAGCAACCGGCGTGCGCTTCGCCAACGTGACCTGGACGCCGGGCCACGGCTCCGGCTGCTGCCACATCGCGCTGACCAACCGCGACACCTAGCGAGCCGACGATTTGACTTTCGGCCGAAGACGTGCAGTTCCGCGCCGGATTCGTCGCTGGCACCGACGGGAAAGTCGGCGCTCAACGCCTGAGTCGATCGCGCATCGCATACCACAGCATGCCGAGCACATAGAGCGGCCCGCGCAGCGCCGTGCCGCCGGGGAACGGCAGCGGCGTCAGCGTCGAGAACAGGTCGAGCCGCGAGGCGTCGCCGGTGATCGCTTCCGCGAGCAGCTTGCCCGACAGCGTCGACAGGATGACGCCCTTGCCGGAATAGCCATGCGCGAAATAGACCTCGCCATAATGCCCGACATGCGGCAGGCGCGACGTCGTCACAGACACGAGCCCGCCCCAGGCATGGTCGATCCGGCACCCCCTAAGCTGTGGGAAGGTCTTTTCCATATGGGGCCGCACGAAGCCGCCAATGTCGGCGGGCGGCGAGGGCGTATAGCGCTCGCCGCCGCCGAACAGCAGGCGGCCATCCGCGGACATGCGGTAGTAATTGACCACGAAAAGCGTGTCCGAAACCGCGGCGTTGGACGGGATGACGTTGCGCGCGCCCAACGGCTCGGTGGCGACGATGTAGTTGCCGATCGGCATGATGCGGCTGTTGACGCGCGGCTCGAGCCCGTTGAGCAGCGCATCGCCGGCCAGCACCACATGCCTGGCACGGACCGAGCCCTTGTCGGTGAACACCCGGATAAAGGGTTCGCGCTCCAGCCGGACGGCGACCGAGTTCTCGTGGATGGTGACGCCAGCGGCAGAAGCGGCCCCAGCGAGCCCCAGCGTGTAGTTCAGCGGATGCATGTGTCCGCCGAGCGTCTCGAAGGATGCACCGAGATAAGGCGTATCGACCATGCGCCGCGCCTCCGCCGCCGACAGGATCTCGACATGCGGGAAGTCCATCACCTTGGCGAGGCACTCGGCCTCTTCCTCGAATTCGCGCATGTCGGAGCCGTTGACCGCGCCGACCAGATGGCCGGTCAGCCGCAAGTCGCATTCGATGCCGTGGCGCTCGATAATGTCGAGCACCAAGCCTCGCGCCTCGAAGGCGAGGTCGAACAGCGCCTTCGCCCGCTCCGGCCCGAACGCTCTGACCAGCTCCTTGGCGCCCTTGCGCAGACCGGGGATTATCTGGCCGCCATTGCGCCCAGAGGCACCCCAGCCGATCTTGCCGCCTTCGAGCAGCACCACTTTAAGGCCGCGTTCGGCCGCATGGAGCGCCGCCGAAAGCCCGGTGCAGCCGCCACCGACGACCACCAGGTCGGCTTCTGCATCGCCGGTAAGCGCCGGATGGTCCGGCGCCGGATTGGCAGTCGCCACATAATAGGATTTGCCGATATCAAGACCGGAATTGAAACCCGTCGAAGCCATGGTCACACCTTGAGCAGCAGATGGTCGCGTTCCCACGACGTCACCACGGTCTGGAACAGGTCGAGCTCTACGCTTTTCACGCGCAGATAGGTTTGGAAGAAATCCTCCCCGAGCAGCACCCGCACCGGCTCGCAGGCGGCGAAACGGTCGAGCGCTTCCTCCATGGTCTTGGGCAGCGTGCTCTGGCTGCGATAGGCGTTGCCGAAGGCCTCCGGCGAGCGGGCCAGCTTCTCCTCGACGCCGAGATATCCGGCGATGAGCGAGCCGGCCATGGCGAGGTAGGGATTGGCGTCGGCGCCGGGCAGCCGGTTCTCCACCCGCCGCGCGGCGCGCCCGCCCATTGGCACACGCAAGCCGCAGGAGCGGTTATCATGCGACCATTCAATATTGGCGGGCGCGCTGTGGCCCGGCCGGATGCGGCGATACGAGTTCACGTTCGGTGCAAACAGCGGCATGATTTCAGGCACGTATTTCTGCAGGCCCCCGATGAAGTGCGCGAACATTTCTGTGTCCTCGCCGTCTTTGCCGGCAAACAGGGGCTCGCCGCGCTCGTCGACGATGGACATGTGAAGATGCATCGAGCTGCCGGCCTGCGTCGCGATCGGCTTCGCCATGAAGGTGGCGTGCATACCGCTCGCCTGCGCCGCCTGCCTGGCCATGCGCTTGAACAACAGCACCTTGTCGGCCAACGCCAGCGGGTCGCCATGGAGGAAGTTGATCTCGATCTGCGCCGTGCCGGATTCGTGGATCAGCGTGTCGAGGGGCAGGCCGGCGGCCGCGGCGTTGTCATAAAGGTGACGCGTCACCGCTTCGAACTCCTCCAGCGCCTGCATGTCGTAGGGATGCTGCACGCTTTCGGGCCGTCCGTTGCGCCCGACTGGCGCGGTCAGCGGCCGATCCGGATCGGGATTTGGCGCCGTGAGGTAGAATTCGAGCTCCGGCGCCATCACGGCGTGCCAGCCGCGCCGGCGGTAAAGATCGAGTACGGCCCTCAGCACATGGCGCGGCGAAGCCATCCACGGCCGTCCGTCCATGTGAAACGTATCGGCAAAGACATAGGCCTTGCCGGCCCCGGGCGCGGGGCTCAGCGTCGACAGGTCGGGCACCATGCGCATGTCGGGGTCCTGATAGGCGAACCCTTCATCGATGGAGCCGGAATAGCGGCCGTCGATCGCGACCAGGAAAGCGCTGCTCGGCAGGTAAAGCGCAAGGTCCTCGAGTGACTTCAGGAACTTGGCCGCCGGCAAGGCCTTGCCGCGCAGCACACCGTTGACATCGGGCACGAGGCACTCGACCTCGCTTATTCCATGCTTAGTCAGCCAGCTTTGCGGATCGGTGCTGGGAAATGAGGAATTCAGTTTGTCAGGCATCGATCATGTCCGTACGAAGGAGAAATCGCTTCGGCGGGCACGTCCGTTTCGGTTTGAGCGCTGAGTAAGCTACGTGATCTGAACGACGGACGCCCGCCTGATGGCCGGCCAACAGGCCGGATCGAGCGCTCCGCATACCCCCTCGGTCCAGCCGTCGCGAACCACGTGGGAACCGACCTTGGTCTCCTCCGCGCGTTGCAGATTCTCGTGTCGGCAACAGCGCATGACTAGTGATGCCCCGCCGAAAGACGGTTTATTGCAACCGAAATTGAAAACAGCCGAGAGCCGGAGCGTCTTTTTGCCATTTGCACGGCAAACCTCTTCAAGGAACCTGGCCTATGGTTTGACCGATCGTTGCTTCCGGCGCAAGCCCACCCGCTGGGACCGCTCCGCGCGTTGCACGACCAAAGGAACTCGCTGCCGGTTTTGATGTTCCCACTGAGCACGCCACCGGCGCACAGCGCGCCCGACGGAATTCAGCACGATCAGGAGCGATGGGATGGAAAGCAGGATCGAAACGGGGGCATGTTTTTGCGGGGCGATCGCGGCCGAGATGCAGGGCGATCCGTTCTGGATCTGCTTCGACCATGATGACGACTGCCGCCGGGCGATCGGAAGCCCGCTGACCATCTGGATCGGTTACCGGCTGGACCAGTTCCGCTTGACCCGCGGCCAGCCCAGGGAATTCTCGAAGACCCGAGGCATCGTCCGCAGCTTCTGCGAGAAATGCGGCACCTCGATCGCCTATCGCGACGAGGGACTGAACGACGAGCTTTATGTCACCATCGGCTTCTTCGACCATCCGGAGCGGTTTCGGCCACAAGCCCACGCCTATTGGCGGCTGCGTCTGCCCTGCCTGGAATTTTCCGACGATCTGCCGCGTATCGACACCTACTCGCGACGCCGCGATCCGGCATTCGGAAATCCCGTCGACCGGTAGATCGCTCGCCAAGCGCGCCTCAGCCGATGCTTTCGCCGCCGTCGACGACCAGCGCCTGGCCGGTCATGAAGGACGAGCGGTCGGAGACCAGGAACAGGATTGCTTCGGCGATTTCCTCCGCGCTCGCCCAGCGCCCCATCGGGATCTTGGTCCGGACATAGTTTTCGATCGCGTTGCGTCCGCCCATCTGGGTGATGAACGGCTCGTTGAACGGCGTGTCGACCCAGCCCGGACAGAGCGCGTTGATGCGCACATTGTGCTTGGCGTAGTCGAGCGACATCTGCCTGGTCATCGCCACCACCGCATGTTTGGACGTGGCATAGGCGATCATCTCGCGATCGTAGAAGACGCCGGAATTGGACGCAGTGTTGAGGATGACGCCGCCGCCCTGCGCGATCATCGCCGGCATGACGGTCTTCGCCGCGAGGAACTGCGCCCGCACATTGATCCGCCACGACGCGTCCATGCCGTCGGTGCTGACTTCCGTCAGCGTGCCGCCGACCTGGATGCCGGCATGGCTGTGCAGGATATCGATCCGGCCGTGCTTGCCGAGCGTTCCCGCTATGAGGTCCTCGACCGCCGTGTCGTTGGCGACATCGGTCGCGACCGCTTCGGCGCGGCCGCGGGCTGCGCGGATAGCGGCCGCCGTGGCCTCGCCTGCCGCCGGATCCCGGTCGGCGATCACCACGACAGCCCCTTCCCGCGCCATGATCATGGCGCCGGCGCGCCCGATGCCCGACCCGGCGCCCGTCACCACGGCGATGCGATCTTTCAAAATCATGGATCTGTCTTTCAAGGCGATGGTTTTCGTCGGCCGAGCTGCCATTGCGCGAGCAGGACGAGCAGCACCGAGGCGGCGAGCACGATCGTCGCGATGGCGTTGATCTCCGGCGTCACCCCGCGTCGGATCGAGGCAAAGACATAGATCGGCAAGGTCGTCTGCGCGCCGGCGACGAAGAAGGCGATGATGAAGTCGTCGAAGGAGAAGGTGAAGGCGAGCAGGAAGCCGGCAATCACAGCCGGCATGATCTGCGGCAGCACGATCGAGCGGAACGTCGTCAGCGGTGTTGCATAGAGATCGCTCGAGGCCTCGACCAGGTTACGGTCAAGGCTGCTGAGCCGCGTGCCGACGATCATCGTCACCAGCGCCATCGAGAACAGGCCGTGCGCGGCGATAATCGAGCCGTAGCCGAGCGCCAGGCGCGGCGGCTGGTCGGTCGGCCAAACCGAAGCGAGGAACGGATTGACGACGGCGAAGAGCTGCACCAGCGCTACCAGCGTCGAAATGCCGATGACCACGCCCGGCACGACGATCGCGGCACCCAGCAATGCGTCGAACACGCCCCTTGTCCGCGCGCCGACACGCTGCAGCCCGAGCGCCGCGGCCGTGCCGCAGAAGGCCGCGAGCAGCGCGCTGGTGGTGGCGATGAACAGGCTGTTCTTCAGCGCCTCGACCAGGAACGGGTTCGACAGCGCCTTGCCGTACCATTGCTCGGAGAAGCCGGTGAACTCGCTGGCGTGGTGGCCGGCATTGAAGGAGAACAGCACGACCAACGCGATCGGCAGATAGAGGAAGGCAAAGACGGCAACGACGAAGGCGCGCATCAGATCAGGTCCACGCGGCGGGCGCCCGAAAGCCGGGTCGAGAGGCGGTTGGCGATGATCAGCACCACGACCGAGACCAGCACCAGCGTGATGGCAATCGCCGATCCGAACGGCCAGTTGCGTGACTGCAGGAAGAGGTCGACCAAGGCGTTGCCGATGAAGAACACCTTGCCGCCGCCAAGCAGCGTCGGGATCAGATACTCGCCGAGCAGCAGGATCATCACCAGCGAGAAGCCGGTCATCACGCCCGGCAGCGACAGCCGGAGCGTGACGCCGAGGAAGGTCGATAGCGGCGTGGCACCCAGATCGGCGGACGCCTCGAGCAGCCGCCGGTCGAGCCGCTCGAGGCTGACATAAATCGGCAGGATCATCAGCGGCAGATAGCCATAGACGATGCCGAGCAGCACCGCGCCAGGCGTGTTGATCAGCCTGAGATCCTCGATGCCTATATAGGCGAGCAGGGCGGGAATGCCGCGCCCGCCAAGGATGTACATCCAGGCATAGGTGCGCATCAGAAGGCTGGTCCAGAACGGGATGACGATCAGCGCGAGCAGGATCAGCCGCCAGCGCTGCGGCGCGCGCAGCGCCAGGTAGTAGGCGACGGGATAGGCGACGAGGAGGCAGGCCAGCGCGCCGACCGGCGCCAGCACCATCGTGTTCCAGAAGGCGGTCGCCCGTGCCGGCAGGTTGGCATATTGAGCGCCGGTGAACGCTGCCTGGTAGCCGCCCTCGGGCGCCCGCTCACCGACGCTGAAGATGGCGATGGCGACGAACGGCAAGACCAGGAACACGACGAGCCACAGTGTCGCCGGAGCGAGCAGTAGGGCGGTCAGGAGATTTTTGCGAAGGAGACTGCCGCGCATTGAAAAAGCCGCTTCGGCGCCGACGGGCCTCTGCCCGCCGGCGGTAAGAACTTGACCGGAGTTGGTGCCCTGATTCACGCGGCCTTGAAGCGCGCCATCAGCTCGGCGCGGCCCGGATCGGTGAGCGTCGCGGCGGCGCCGAACTCGAGCGGCTTCAGAAGTTCGGCGGCCGGATAGAGGATCGGGTTCTCGAGCACCTCCTTCGGCAGCAGCGCATTGACCCGCGCGTCGGTCGAAGGCGCGCCATTGGCCAGATGCTCCTTGACGGCGACCTTCGGGTTCATCAGGTAGTTGAGCAGCGCATAGCCGGCCGGCTTGTTCGGCGCGTCCTTCGGGATGGCGTAGAAGTCGGTCCAGATCTCGCCGCCCTCCTTGCCGAGCACATAGGCGATCTCAGGAATATCGCGATGAAGCTGCGCGCCGTCATTGGTCCAGCACATCGTCATCCAGGCGTCGCCCGAGCGCATCGACGGCTGATAGTCGCTCGACACCGCGAAGAGATGCGGCTTGACTTTGAGCAGCAGTTCCTCGGCCTTGGCGAGCTCGTCCTGCTTCAGCGAGTTGAACGAGTAGCCGTGATATTTCAGCGCATTGCCGATCGTGGTCAGCTGGTAGTCATGCACCATGGTGCGGCCGTCGCCTTCCGCCATGGCCGTGTCCCAGAATTCCTTCCAGCTCGACATCGGCTTGGCGAGCTTCTTGGTGTTGACGGCAAAGCCGGTCGTGCCCCAGTTCTTCGGCACGGCGTAGATCGTGCCGTCGATCGTGCCTTCCGCGGTGAAGCGGGCATCTTCCTTGCTGCCGTCGAAATTGCCGAGCTTGGCCATGTCCAGCGGCTCGATGATGCCGAGCTTCTTATAGGTCGAGATGGTGTAGTTGGTCGGCACGAACAGGCTCCAGCCCGAGCCGCCGGCCTGCAGCTTGGCCAGCATCTCTTCGTTCGAACCGAAGACGTTGACCTCGACGGCCACGCCCGTCTCGGCCTTGAAGTTCTCGAAGGTCTGCGGGTCGTGATAGTTCGGCCAGGTGGCGATAGACATGCGGTCGCCGAGGTTCTCGGCAGCAAAGGCCGGTGTCGGCCTGATGCCGAGCTCGCGCGCCATCACCGCGGTCGCGACACCGAGGCCGGTGAGGCCGAGGAAGTCGCGCCGGCTGATCGAGCCGCGCTTCAGGCGCATCAATTGGTCGACGAATTTTTCGGGGCTTATCGGCAGTCCGTCACGATAGGATTTTGACATGTTGGTCTTCCCTCTGGTTGGTCCCGTTGTTCTTAGGTTGCGGAAACGCCAGCGGCGCTCCGGCGGCGAAGCCGATGGCGACGGGTTCGCCCGGCTTGAAAAGGTTGCCCCGGCCAGTCACGTGATCGGCCTTGGTAAGCAATGATCCAATGCCCTGCACTTCGATCGCGTATTCCGCGGTCGAGCCAAGAAAGATGCGGTTACGGACAATGCCCTTGAGGCCGCCGCCTCCCGGCGCCGAGAGGCTGAGCGATTCCGGCCGAAGGCTGACGGATACGGCCTCGCCCCGGCTGAGCGGTACCCGCTTGCGCGCCGAAATCACCGTGCCGTCGGCGAGCGCCACGTCGACGAGGTCGCCGGAGAGCCCGGCCACCTTGCCGCTGAGCAGATTCGTCTTGCCGACGAAATCGGCGACGAACAGATCGGCCGGCTCGTCATAGATCTCGCTCGGCTGGCCGATTTGCACCACGCGGCCGCCATTCATGACGCACACGAAGTCGCTCATCGACAGCGCCTCCTCCTGGTCGTGGGTGACCAGAACGAAGGTGATGCCGATTTCGCGCTGCAGGTTCTGCAGCTCGATCTGCATGTCTGTGCGCAACTTCTTGTCGAGCGCCGCCAGCGGCTCGTCGAGCAGCAGCACCGCAGGCTTGTTGACCAGCGCCCGGGCGAGCGCGACGCGCTGCTGCTGGCCGCCGGAAAGCTCGTGAATCTTGCGGCGTCCGTAGCCCGCAAGCTGCACCATGGCCAACGCCTCGCCTGCCTTCAGGCTGATCTCGCGCGATGACAGACGCGGCCTTGCCTGGCGCAGTCCGTAGGAGATGTTCTCCTCGACATCGAGATGCGGAAACAGCGCGTACTGCTGGAACACCATGTTGACCGGACGCCGGTAAGGCGGCGTTCCGGCCATGTCGCGGCCGCGGATCAGCACCTGCCCGTCGCTCGGCTGCTCGAAGCCGCCGATCATACGCAGGCATGTCGTCTTGCCGCAGCCGGATGGTCCGAGCAGGGCGACGAAGGCCGCGGGCGGGATGGCAAGGTCGATGCCGCTGACCGCCGTGACGGCGCCGTAGCGCTTGGTGACCGCGCGAAACTCGATATCGGGCACTGCAGTCAAGCCACGGCTCCAGCGACAGCGTGAGGCAATCTTTGCAAAGCTAGCAGAGCCAATGGCGCCTAGTATATACCTCGCGGGTGGTATATTTAATTGATTTTAGCATTTCGAGGGGTATGAATTGAGCGCCTCCCGCAGCGACGACTACAACGCGCTCGGCGCCGTGATTGCCGCGGCGCGCGAGACCGGCGATCATTTCGGCAAGGCGATCGTCGGCTGGCTGCGCGGGCATGTCCGCTTCGATCACTGCGTCGTCTTCGGCTATCGGGGTGCTGCGCGGCCGCCGCTTCTGTTCGAGACCTTCTCGCCGGCCGAAAGCCACATCTTCGTCGCGCTCTATCAGGAAGGGCCCTATCTGCTCGACCCCTTCCATCACGCCGCGGTCGAGCGCAGGGAAGGCTTCTGGCGCATGCGCGAGTTGGCGCCGGACCGCTTCTATGCCAGCGAGTACTACCGCTCGTACTACAGCCAGACCCGGCTCGCCGAGGAGGTCGGCTTCTTCGTTCCGCTGGCCGGCAAGGATGCGCTAGTGCTGTCGCTGATGCGGCTGCGCGCCTCGGGGCCGTTCGGAACAGCCGACGCCAGGCTGTTGCGCGACATGGCTCCCGCGGTGGTCGGCTTCTGCCGACAGCGCTGGCCAGCCTTGCCTGCCGAAGAGACCACGGTTGCGCCGCCGGGCGAAGCTGCGGCGGTGACCAATGAGCTGGATCGCGCCCACATCTGGAAGAGCCTGTCGCTGACCTCGCGCGAGAAACAGGTCGTCGACCTGGTGCTCCAGGGTCACTCGACGGAATCGATCGCCAGGGCACTCAGGATCGTCCCAGGGACCGTGAAGGTCCATCGCCGCAACATCTATCGCAAGCTCAAGATCAGGTCGCAGGCCGGCCTCTTCGCGCGCTTCGTCGAGATCATCGACGCGCGCATCGGATAGTGCGTCTCCAGCTAACTGGAACCGCTCCACGGCGCGCATGCCCAGGGGCGCCGTTCGGGTCAGGCAGGGAAGGCCGCCCCTGCCTCACTTGCGGCGCCGCGCGTTAACCGTCTATCGTGCGATCGAGGGCCGCCGGCCAAGTGTCGTGGTTGGCAGACAGAGCGGCTAAACCAGATTTCAGGGACGGACGAAGTAGCGCATAGCCAATGGCCGACAAAACACA
This sequence comes from Mesorhizobium sp. WSM4898, assembly GCF_029625845.1. Lineage (NCBI taxonomy): Bacteria > Pseudomonadati > Pseudomonadota > Alphaproteobacteria > Hyphomicrobiales > Phyllobacteriaceae > Mesorhizobium > Mesorhizobium sp. WSM4898. The sequence continues at coordinate 27,570 of NZ_JARTVQ010000006.1, forward strand.
ATTCGGACTGACTGCCCTCGACACAGTACCGCTGCATGAGAAAGTCTATCTGGAACTGGTGCGGGCGCTGATGTCGGGTCAGCTCCAGCCCGGCCAGAAGCTGACCTCGCGCAAGCTCGCCAAGGAGCTCGGCACCAGCGACATGCCGGTGCGCAGCGCCTTCATGCGGCTGCAGGCGCTCAGGGCGCTGAGCCCGATGCCGAACGGCAGCGTCGAGGTGCCGATGATTTCGGCCGACCGTTTCCAGCAGCTCACCGACGTGCGCATGGTCTTGGAAGGCACGGCCACCGAGCTCGCCACCAGCCTCATCAACGGCAACAATCTGCGCGCCATCCGCCGACATTGCACAGAGCTCACCCAGGCCGCCCGCAGCGGCGACATCGACGATTACCTGCGCAAGAATCACGACTTCAAGTTCTCGATCTACCGCCACTGCGGCAACGAGCAGATGATCTTCCTGATCGAGACCGTGTGGATGCAGGTGGGCCCCTTTCTCCGCAACCTGCGCATCGGCTTCGAGGACGACCTCGCCGGCATTCTCGGCATCGACTATCATGAAGAGGTCGTGGCGGCGATCGAGGTCCAGGACGGCGAACGAGCCCGCGCGGCCATCGTGCGCGACATCGACGAGGGCGCGACGCACATTCTCAAACAGATCAAGTTTCCTGAATTGCGGCACTAATGCCTCAACGTAGATCGAGGGATTGCCCTCGGCCATCACGATACCGGCAGCCAGCTCACCGTTGACCGCGCAAATGCCCCCTTGGCTTTCCCCTAGCGGCCAGCTATGTTGCGATCGCAGATCGCAGCTATGGACCCAAAATGCCGCCCGATATCCCAGCTAGTGAATTGAAAAAATGAAGGAACATCGCCTGGAACCATCCGTGGCGACCTTCATAAACTCACAAGCTGTAGAATGGATATCGTAGCCGGAACGGCTGCAGCACCTCCGAAAGAACAGGGGCTGGAAATTGGGCGATGCAATTGCGGACGTTTTGAACTGGCTTCAAAGCAGAAGCGACATCCAGAGCCTGCGGGCCGCGGTGTGCGACCTGAACGGCATCATGCGCGGCAAGCGCATCCCGGTCGAGCAGGCGCGCAAGGCGCTCGAAGGCAAGCTGCGCATGCCTTATTCGCTGATCGGGCTCGACATCTGGGGAGAGGACATCGAAGGCAACGCCCAGGTTTTCTCGACCGGTGACGCCGACGGGCTTTGCCATTGGACCGGACGCGGCATCCTGCCCGTCAACTGGACGGCGTATCCGACGGCGCTTTTGCCCCTGTGGCTCGCCGACGAGGCCGGCGCACCCTATCTCGGCGATCCGCGCCGCGCGCTCGCCCGCATCCTCGACCGCTACGCAGCGCTTGGTCTGACGCCGGTTACCGCGACCGAGCTTGAATTCTATCTCGTCGATCCGACATCGCAGCGTCCGGTCGGTCCTGTCTCGCCGGTCACCGGCCGGCGTCTCGATTCCGATGCGGCGCTTTCGATCGACGAAATCGACGATTTCGAAGGCTTCATCCACGACATCTACGAAGCCTGCCGCATGCAGGGCATTCCGGTCGATACGGCGATCGCCGAGAACGGCGTCGGCCAGTTCGAGATCAACCTCAACCACGTTCCGGATGCCTTGCGCGCCGCGGACGACGCCGTGCTTTTCAAGCGCACGGTCAAGGGCATCGCGCGCAAGCACGGCTTTGCCGCCTGCTTCATGGCCAAGCCCTATGGCGAGCGCGCCGGCAACGGTTTCCATGTTCATTTCAGCGTGCTCGACAAGGACGGCCGCAACATCTTCGACGACGGCAGCGACCAGGGCTCCGACACCATGCGCCACGCCGTCGGCGGCCTGCTCGCGGCCATGGCCGAAAGCACGCTGGTGTTCGCGCCGCATTTCAATTCTTATCGCCGGCTGCGGCCACGGTCCTATGCGCCGACGGCTGTCGCCTGGGGCTACGAAAACCGCATGGTGGCGATCCGCATTCCAGGCGGCCCGTCTGCCGCGCGCCGCATCGAGCATCGCGTTTCCGGGGCCGACGCCAATCCCTATCTGGTGCTGGCGGCGATCCTGGGTGCCGCGCTGATGGGCATCGAGCGGCAGCTGTCGCCTGGCGAGCCGACCGGCGGCGAGGGACAGGGCCTCACGCTTGCCAAGCTGCCGCCTGACTGGGCCTCGGCGATCGCCGCCTTCGAGACCGGCAAGCGCGTCGCCGAAATCTTCCCGGCCGTGCTGCGCGACGCTTTCATCGCCTGCAAACGCCAGGAGTTGAACACCTTCGCGCTCAATGTCAGCGACTTCGAGATCGAGACCTATCTCGAAAGCGTCTAACCCCGCGCGGGGCTATTCTCCCGACCGGGCCCGCTGGCGCTCTTGCACGATGACGGCCAGGATCAGCAGCGCGCCCTTGGCGAGCAGCTGGTAGAAGGTCGGCACGGAGGTCAGGATCATGCCGTTGTTGAGGACGCCGATGATCAGCACCCCTAACATGGCGCCGATGATCGTGCCCTTGCCGCCCTGCAGCGCGCAGCCGCCGAGGATCGCGGCGGTGATAGCCTCGAGCTCCAGCCCCTGGCTGCCGGAGGCGGGCTGTCCGGACATGGTGCGGCTGGCGAGCACCAGACCCGCCACCGCCGCGGCGAAGCCGCTCATCGCATAAATCGAGATCTGGTAGCGGCGGATCGGGATGCCGGCGAGCCGCGCCACCGTCGGATTGCCGCCGAGCGCGTAGATGTTGCGGCCGACGACCGTCTCACGGGTGAAAACGATGAAAGCCGCCATCGCCGCGATCAGCAGCCAGATGGCGAAGGGCAGCCCGAACAGCGTGCCGATGCCCAGCGCGCGCAGGCTGTCGCCGGTGATCGGTATGGAATTGCCGTTGTTCATCAGATAGGCGAGGCCGCGGAAGGCCGACATCGTGCCAAGCGTCGCGATCACCGCATTGACCGGCCCGTAGACGATGATCAGCCCGTTGACTGCGCCTGCCAGCAATCCGGCGAGCAGGCCGGCGAGGATGCCGGCGGGGATCGAGCCGGTTTCCTGGGCGGCGACGGCCAGCACCATCGTGCTCAGGCCGACGATCGACCCGACCGAGATGTCGAGCCCGCCCGATACGATGACGACGGTCTGCGCCATTGCCAGGATGCCGAGAATGGTGACCGCGAGGCCTATGTTGATCAGGTTGCGCGGCGTGAAGAAGACGTCCGGCCTCAACACGCCAAAGATCGCCAGCAGCACGACCAGAGCGATCAGCAGGCTGATGTTTTGCGCGCCGATGCGGCCAAACAGGCTGGCCGGCGCGCGCTCGCGTCCGGCGGTCGCGGTATCGGTCACGACACCCTCCTTTCGATTGCTTTCTTGTCCGAGCGCATGGCCAGTGCCAGCACCGCCTCCTCGCTCGCCTCTTGCCACGGCAGCTCGCCACTAATGCGGCCGCTCTGCATGACCAGGACGCGGTCGGCAAGGCCGAGCAGCTCTGGCATCTCCGAGGAGATGAGCAGGATGGCGAGGCCCTGGTCGGCCAGGCTTTCGATGAGCCTGTAGATCTCCGCCTTGGCGCCGACATCGATGCCGCGCGTCGGCTCGTCGAGGATCAGGACCGCCGGCCCCCGTGCCTGCCAGCGCGCGAAGACAACTTTCTGCTGGTTGCCGCCGGACAATTTCCCGACGGCCTGCTCGATCGACGGCGTCTTGACCCGGAGCTCGGCGACATGGCGGGCGACCAGCGCGCGCTCGCGCCTGCGGCTGAAGAAGCCGTAGCGCGACACCTTGTCGGGTACCACGAGGCTGACATTGTCGCGCACCGCCTGCATCAAAAGCAGGGCCTCCTGCTTGCGGTCCTCCGGCACCAGTCCGATTCCGGCGGCAACCGCATCCGCCGGCTCGCGCGGCCTGTAAGGCCGGCCGCCGACGGCCATCCGCCCGGAGAGCAGTGGATCGAGGCCGACGACGGCGCGCGCGACTTCCGTCCGTCCCGCGCCGACCAATCCGCCCAGGCCGACGATCTCGCCTGCCCTGACCTCGAAGCTGATCCCGTCGACGCGGCGTGTCGTGACGTCTTCGAGCGCCAGCCGGACCGGCCCGAGCGCACGCACTTTTCGGTTGAACAGGTCGCTTACCGGCCTGCCGACCATCAGCCGCACCATGCGCTGCTCGTCGAGCGCCGCGATTGGTTCGTCGGCGACGCGGCTGCCGTCGCGCATCACCACGCACCGATCGGCAAGCTCGATGATCTCGCGCAGCCGGTGCGAGATGTAGATCACCGCGACACCATCGGCCTTCAGGCGCCGGATGACGCGGAACAGCCGTTGCGCCTCGTCCTCCGTCAAAGACGAGGTCGGCTCGTCGAAGGCAAGCAGCCGCGCGCCCGGCCGCAGCGCGCGCATGATTTCGATCAGCTGCCTCAGCGCCGGGCTCAGGCCATGGCAGCGCTGCCCGGGCGAAAGCACGTCGACCACGCCAAAGGTGCGCAATAGGTCGAGACTGCGCCTTTCGAGATCAGCGCGGTCGAGAAAAATTGCGCCCCGCGCCTTGATGTCGCCGATGAAGATGTTTTCCGCCACCGTAAGCTCCGGGATGATCTCCGGCTCCTGGTGGATGACGCGGATGCCCGAGCCGTGTGCGGCGCGCGGCGAGCTGAGCTGCACCGGCTCCCCGTCGACCAGGACCCGGCCACTATCCGGCCGATGCTCGCCCTCCAGCACGCGCATCAGCGTCGACTTGCCGGCGCCGTTCTCGCCGATCAGCGCGGTGATCTCGCCGACGTTGAAAGCGACCGACACGTCGCGCAGCGCCTGCACGGCGCCGAAGCGCTTGCTGACGCCTTCGACGGCAACGACGGGCACGGTCATGGGCGGGAGACTCCCTTTGAAGCCGCCCGCCCAAAGGCCATCCGCCCCGAGCCCGAAAGGGAGCCTAGGACTTGCAACCGAGAGTGTCCTTGAACTTGGCGAAGTTCTCGCCGCTGATCAGCGTGGCGTCCTGGAAATAGTCCTTCTGCATCTCCTTACCGGTAGCTTGGTCGTAGAGCGCCTGGATAGCGGCGGCGCCGTGCTTGGCGCTGTCCAGCCACATCGTGCCGCGGAAGCCCGTCGGCTTGCCGGAACCGAAGGCCTCGCAGGAGCGGGAACCGTCGATGCCGATGCCGATGACGTTCTCCGGCCTCATGCCGGCATTCTCCGTGGCGCGCACGCCGCCGAGCACGCCGTCGTCATTGCAGGAGTAGAAGATCCACTTCTCGGCGTCCGGATTGGCCGTCAGCGTCGTCGACACGACATCGATCGAGTTAACCATCGTGTTGTCATAGGGAATCGAGACGATGCGCGACTTGATCTCCGGGATTGCCGCGACCAGCGCTTCCTCCGCGCCCTTGTTGCGGCGCATGCAGGTGTCGGCCTTCTGGTCCTCGATCGAGCCCACGCGCACCTTGGAGAGGTCCTTGTCCCAGCCTTCGGCCTTGACGATGCGGGCAATCTCGCCGCCGACCTGCTTGCCGATGTTGAGCGCGTTCATGCCGACATAGGCGACCGGCGTGCCGTCGGCGAAGGCGATGTCGTCGTCGACAGCAATCAGGCCGATCTTGGCGGCCTTTGCTTTGTCGGCGACGACCGGGCCGAGCGAGCGGTCCGGCACCACCACGGCGATGCCCTTGACGCCGTCGCCGACATAGGTGTCGAAGGTGGTGACGGCGAGGTTGGCGTCGAACTGAACGTCCTGGACAAGCAGGTCGACGCCGAGCTCGGCGGCCTTGTCCTTGGCACCCTTCACCTCGCGGACGAACCAGGGATGGTCGCCCATCTTGTTGATATAGCCGAACTTCATCTTGTCCTGCGCGCCGGCGCCATGGACCGTCAGCGCGACGGCTGCGGTCGCGGCCACAGCAAGCCACATCCTGATCATGCGTTTCATGGTTTCCTCCTCCATATCGATCCCGGCCGGCGGGAGTCTTTTTTGCTTGAAGACGTTTCCGGCGACCGGCCGCCGGTGCGAAACCTCATTCGTGGTAGAGAACCGAGCGCCCGCCATCGATGACGATGCAGGCCGCGTTGATGAACGGGGCCTCGTCGGAGCCGAGGAAGACGGCAGTCATCGCCACCTCCTCCGGCCGCCCGATGCGGCGCGGCGGGTGCAGGTCGTAGGTGCGCTGGCGCTCCGCCTGCGGATCAGGAAAGGTGTTCCAGTAGTCGACCGCGATCTGCGTCTCGATGTAGCCGGGTGCGATCGCGTTCACGCGAACACCCTCGGCCGCGTATTGAACGCCGAGCGATCGTACCAGGCCGAGCAGTCCGTGCTTGGCAACCGGATAGGGAAAGGTCGAGGGGATGATCGCGAAAGAATGGCACGAAGCGATCGCCACGATCGAACCCTGCGTCTGAGCCCGCATCGCCGGCAGCACGGCGCGCGCCGAATACCACACCCCGTCGAGATCGACGGCAAAGCAGCGCCGCCATTCCTCTTCCGTGGTTTCCAGCGGCTCGTGGAAAACGTTGATGCCGGCATTGGCGACCAGCACGTCGATGCGGCCGAAGGTGGCAAGCGCTTGCTCGGCCATCGCTTTGCAGGATGCGATATCGGCGACGTCGGTCTCCACGAACAGCGCCCGAGCGCCGGCTTCGACCAGCGACGCGGCAACGCTCTTTCCGCTGAGCGCATCCTTTTCGGCCACCACGATGGCCGCACCCTCGGCGGCCATCGCGCGCGCCGTCGCCTCGCCGATGCCGCGCCCGGCGCCGGTGACAATCACCACCTTGTCCTTCAGTCGCCCGGCCATGGTCACCAGTCCACGATGGTGCCGTCGGCAAGGACGGCATTGGTGGTGTGCATGACCTCCGGCCTGTAGGGATGCCGGTCGGCGACCGCTTCGTCGACCTCGACGCCGAGCCCGGGCGCATCCGGCACCTGCCAGCAGCCGTCGATCATGCGGATCGGCCCCTTCACCACCTCGAAATACCAGGGCACGGCACCGACCATCTCTTCCTGGATCAGGTGGTTGGGCGTGGAGACCGCGAAATGCAGCGCCGCAGCGCCGGCGATCGGACCGAGCGGATTGTGCGGCGCCACACCGACCGAGACCGCCTCGGCCATGGCGGCGATTTTCTTCGCCTCGAGCAGGCCGCCGCAGTGGCAGATGTCCGGCTGCACGATGTCGACCGCCCTTGCCCGGAAAAGGTCGTCGAATTCGGGACGATCGATCAGCCGCTCGCCGGTGGCGATCGGCACGCGCGATTTGGCGACGAGCTGCGCCAGCGCGCCGGTCTCGCCCGGCGGCAGCGGCTCTTCGACGAACATCGGTCGGTAGGGCGCAAGCGCGTCGATGTAGGCGAGCGCGGTGGAGGCTGAGGCGGGACGGCCGTGGAAATCGACCATGATCTCGACTTCGGGACCGACTATCTTGCGCAGCGCTTCCATTAGGCGGCCGACCTTGTCGACCTCGACGAGCGGCGCATGATAGTGGCTGTAGGGGATGAAGACGGCCTTCAGCGCGCGATAGCCCGTGGCAACCACTTCGGAGGCGCGCCGCACCAACGGCTCGGTCTCCAACGTTTCGTAGACGGCGCGCATGTCGCCGAGGCCGAGATGCGTGTAGACCTTGACCCGGTCGCGCACCTTGCCGCCGAGCAAGCGCCAGACCGGCTGATCGAGCCATTTGCCAAAAATGTCCCAGAGCGCCAGCTCGATGCCGGAAACCGCCGACATGCCGATGACGCCGAGCCGCCAGAACGAGTGCTTTTTGAGGATGCGCACCGCCTGCTCGATGTCGCGCGGGTCGCGGCCGACCAGAAGCGGCGCGAGGTCATTGACGGCGCCGACGACGGCTTGGGTCTTCCATTCCAGCGTCGCCTCGCCCCAACCGTAGAGGCCCGGCTGGTCGGTCTCGACACGCACGAACACCCAGTTGCGCATATCCGCGTTCACGACGCGCGTGGTGATGGCCACGATCCTCAAGCGCAACTCCTCCCATGACGCTAATTAGATCATATGAAATTGAAATATCATATGATAAAAAATGGCGTCAAGCCGGAAACGTCACCCTCTGGCGTGAAGATCGTCGGCGGCGATGTCAAGCAGCCTGTTCATGGCGCCGCGGGCGCCGGCGGTATCGCGGACGCGGATCGCCTCCAGCACCGCGACATGCGCCGACAGCGCGCGCGATTGCGCCTCCATCAACGGATTGGTGACCAGGAAGGTGGCGCGCAGGGCAGCTTCCAGCATGCCGACCAGCCCCTTGAGCACGACATTATGGCTGGCGGCGATGACGCCCTTGTGGAAGGCAAGGTCCGCCTGGCAGACTGCGTTGAGGTCGCCCGGGATATTGTCGCGCATGCCGACGACCGCGCGTTCGATTTCGGCGAGATCGGCGGCGCTGGCGCGCCTTGCCGCAAGCTCGGCCGCCGCCGGCTCGAAGATGCGGCGCGCCTCGAGCAGGCCGGAAACCAGCTCCTCGTCATCCTGGATGGAAGGGTGCCAGCCGAGCACCACCGGGTCGAGCAGGCGCCAGCTGTCGCGCGGCAGCACGCGCACGCCCGCCCGCCGCCTGGCCTCGACAAGACCTTTCGCCGACAGCACCTTGACCGCTTCCCGAACCGAGGTGCGGCTGACGCCCAGCATGGCGCAGAGCTCCTCCTCGCGCGGCAAGGCTGCACCGGGAGCATAGTCGCCGCCCAGGATGCGGCTGCCCAGCACGCTGACGACGGCGTTGTGCACGCTTGCGCCGCCCTGGTCGACCGAAGGCATCCACCCGGTTGCGTCCGAAGGAACGATATTTTCCACGCAATCCTCTCCCGATAGAGCAAGTTGCTGCCGGCAGTTGTATGAAAGCTTACGTCTTATGTAAATCACTCATGCATATGATCTGTCATGATCATAGGAGCGGGTCGGTGATGCTTTCGGTTCGGGAAATCCGGCCGCCACTGGCGTCAGCCCGCACCGACGGGCGCGCTCAGCGCGCCGCCCACACAAGTCCGCGGCGCAGGATGGTGCGCATCTGCGGCACCTCGAATTCCTTGGCCACGTGGCCGAGCGACGAATAGAACACCCGCCCTTTGCCGTGCCGGCGCCTCCAAACCACGGGCATGACAACGCCGGCGATCCACGGCGCGTGCTCGCCCGAGAAGGTGGTGGTCGCCAGCACGTCGTTCGATGGATCGACATGCATGTAATATTGCTCGGAGCGGTATTGGAAATCGTCGATGCCTGCCACGATCGGGTCGTCGCGCCGCACGATATTCACACGATAGTTGATGATGTTGCCGGGATGGGCGACCCACTGGCCGCCGCACATGAACTGGTAGTCCGTCGATTCGCGAAACGCGTCGCCCATGCCGCCGTGATAGCCGCCGAGGCCGACGCCGTTTTCGACCGCTTTGGTGAGGTTCGCCTCTTCGGCCTTGGCGAGCTTGGACATGGTGTAGATCGGCACGATCAGGCTGAGGTCGGCGATCGCCGGGTCGGCGAACACCGCGGTCGTATTTTCCAAGCGCACGGCAAAGCGTTCCTCCTCAAGCATCGCTTTGAGGAGGCGCGCCCCGGCTTCGGGTTCATGCCCTTCCCAGCCGCCCCATACGATCAGTGCCTGCCGCATCTTCCGCTCCTTATGCATTTGGCCGCGCGGCCGGATATAGGGCAGCGAGGCGCCGGGCTGACCATCGCCGAGTCGAGCTTGAAGGGAAAGTGACGCGAACGAAAACGGCCGCGCGACGCCCGATCGCCCGACGCTCGTCCTGGTTCAGCGGAAGCTCTGCGCCAAGTTACCGAGCTAATCCCTGCGATCCTGCCGCGGGCAGATCAGACCGTTTCGAGGGCGAGGAGCTGCGTGGCCACGGCACGTTCCTCGTCGGCCGGAATGACAAGAACATCGACGCTGGACTCTCGCGCGCTGACCAGCGCTTCGCCGCTGCGATTTAAACCATGGTCGACCACGACACCAAGCCAGGCAGCAGCCTCGCAGATCTCTTGCCGGATCTGCCATGCATTTTCGCCGATGCCGGCGGTGAACACGAGCGTGTCGAGGCCTCCAAGCGCGGCCGCGAGCGATCCGATCTCACGTCCGGCGCGATAGACGAAGAGCGCGACGGCACGCGCCGCCGCCGGGTCTTTCGACCCAAGCAGCGCCTGCATGTCTCCGGAAATGCCGGATACGCCCAGCAGGCCGGACTGCTCGTAGAGCAATTCGGTCACTCGGTCGGCCGACAGCTTGCGCTCCTGCAGAAGGTGCAGGATCACGCCAGGATCGATGGCGCCGCAACGGGTGCTCATGACGAGGCCGTCAAGCGTCGAAAAACCCATGGTCGCGGCGAGGCTTACTCCTGCCTTCATCGCACACAGGCTCGCGCCGCTGCCGAGATGGGCGGCAATCGTTCGGCCACCGGCAGCGTCGCCGTAGCGCTCGCGGAGCTTCGCTGCGATGTGCCTGTAGGAGAGCCCGTGGAAGCCGTAGGAGACGAGGCCCTGTTCCGACATCTCTCGCGGCAAGCCATAGAGCCTGGCAAGCTCCGGCCGCGCCGTGTGAAAGGCCGTATCGAAGCAGCCGACCTGCTTGGCTTCGGGCAAAAGCCGACCGGCCAGTTGGACGATCTCCAGGTTGATCGCCTGATGGATGGGTGCGAGCGGCTCAAGCCTATGCAGCGCGTCGAGCGTGCGCTCGTCGAGCAAGGTCGCTTGGGTAAGTTCTTGCCCGCCATGGACGATGCGGTGCCCGACCGTGCCGATCCGGCGCAAAAGAGCGTGATCCTCGAGATAGGAAACTATGGCCTCGAACGCCTTTGCTATCCCGATCGGTTCGTCCCCCAGGCTCCTGTCGATTTCGCGTGACAATTCTGAGGGCGCGACATGCAATCGTGGATGATGTCCGATCGACGACACGCTGCCGCGCACCAGCAGGTGAAGCTCGTCTTGCTGCTGAAACACGGCGAACTTCAGGCTTGAGGAGCCGCCGTTGAGGACGAGAATGGCATCGGTCATGGTCGGCCGGTCCCGGCCAATCGTGCGCTCGTCCATTTGGCCTGGCGCTTCGGCATCGACTACTGCTCCCATTTCCAGCCGAGGACCTCGGGCATGTCCTGCCCATGCTCGCGGATATAGGCCCGGTGCTCGATCAGCTTGCCTTCCATCGCCTGCTTCAGCCGGATATGCGCGCCGGCCGGCTCGGGAATGCGGTCGAGCACGCCCAAGACGAGATGATAGCGGTCGAGGCCATTGAGCACGGTCATGTCGAAGGGCGTCGTCGTCGTCCCTTCCTCATTGTAGCCGCGCACGTGGATGTTGTCGTGGTTGGTCCGCCGGTAAGTCAGGCGATGGATGGTCCATGGATAGCCGTGATACGCGAAGATGACTGGCTTATCGGCCGTGAAAAACGCGTCGAATCCACGATCCGACAGGCCGTGCGGGTGGTGTTCCTTGGGCTGCAAAGTCATCAGGTCGACTATGTTGACCACCCGCACCTTGAGGCCGGGAACGTGGCGTTTCAGAATTTGGACCGCGGCCAGCGTCTCAAGCGTCGGCACGTCGCCGGCGCAGGCCATCACCACATCCGGCTCTGCCCCGCTGTCGATCGACGCCCACTCCCATATGCCGATACCGGCCTTGCAGTGGACTTTCGCCTCGGTGATCGACAGCCACTGCCAGGAATTGGCTTTGCCGGCGACGATCACATTGATGCGGTTCCATGTCCGAAGCACATGATCCGTCACGCAAAGCAGGCTGTTGGCATCCGCCGGCAGATAGACGCGCACGATGTCCGCCTTCTTGTTCAAGGCGACATCGATGAAGCCCGGATCCTGATGGCTGAAGCCATTGTGCTCCTGCTGCCAGACATGGCTCGACAACAAATAGTTCAAGGACGCAATCGGCCGCCGCCACGGCAGCTTGCCGCAGGCATCCAGCCATTTCGCATGCTGGTTGAACATGGAATCGACAATGTGCGTGAAGGCCTCGTAGCAGGAGAACAGGCCGTGCCGGCCGGTAAGCAGATAGCCTTCCAGCCAGCCCTGACAGGTATGCTCGGACAGGATTTCCAGAACCCTGCCTTCGCGGCCGAGATGCACATCTTCGGGCAGAATCTTTTCCATCCAGGCGCGCTCGGTCACCTCGAAGACGTCCTGCAGCCGGTTCGAAGCCGTCTCGTCGGGACCGACAATGCGGAAGTTTTTGGCGCTTTGGTTCAATGCCATGACGTCGCGCAGGAAACCGCCCATTACACGGGTCGACTCTGCTTTCACGCCGCCGGGCTGCTGGACAGATACGGCATGCTCTTGTAGGCTTGGCAGTTGGAGGGAGCGGCGCAGCAGGCCGCCATTGGCATGCGGATTGGCGCTCATGCGTCTGCCGCCTTGCGGGGCAGTGGCGCGGATCATGGCCACTGGCGCGCCCTCGGCATCGAAAAGCTCTTCGGGCCGATAACTTCTCAGCCACTCCTCGAGCATCTTCAGATGCGCAGGGTTTTCGGCGAGACCGGAGAGCGGAACCTGATGCGCGCGCCAGAATCCTTCGGTCTTCAGCCCGTCGACCTCCTTGGGGCCTGTCCAGCCCTTCGGGCTTCTAAGGATGATCATCGGCCATTTCGGCCGGCCGTCGGCAGTCTCTCCGCCGCTGCGCGCCGCCTGCTGAATTGCCTGGATGCGGTCCAGCGCATCGTCGAGTACGACGGCCATCCGCTCATGCATCAGGGGCGGATCGTCACCCTCGACGAACAGCGGTTCGTAGCCATAGCCGACGAATAGCGCCCGCAATTGTTCGTCAGAGATGCGGGCGAGAATGGTGGGACTGGCGATCTTATAGCCGTTGAGATGGAGGATCGGCAGCACCGCGCCGTCCTGCGCCGGGTTGAGGAACTTGTTGCAGTGCCAGGATGTGGCGAGCGGGCCGGTTTCCGCCTCGCCGTCGCCGACGACGCAGGCGACGATAAGATCCGGGTTGTCGAAGGCCGCGCCAAAGGCATGCGAAAGCGCGTAGCCGAGCTCGCCGCCTTCATGGATCGACCCGGGCACATCGGGAGCGGCATGGCTCGGGATGCCTCCCGGAAAGGAAAACTGCCGGAAGAGCGTCCTCATTCCGGCCTCTTCGAGGGAAATATCCGGATTGATCTCGCTATAAGTGCCTTCGAGATAGCTGTTTGCAACCATGGCCGGTCCGCCATGGCCGGGGCCGCAGATGTAAATGACGTTGACATCGCGAAGTCTGATCGCGCGGTTGAGATGCGCGTATATGAAGCTGAGGCCCGGCGAGGTTCCCCAATGCCCAAGCAGCCTGGGCTTGACGTGCGCCAGCCGAAGCGGCTCGCGAAGCAGCGGATTGTCGAGCAGATAAATCTGCCCGACGGTCAGGTAGTTGGCGGCACGCCAGTAGGCATCGATGTCGTGCAGCTCCTGTGCGGACAAGCGATTGGTGCTGGGATGCGTGGTCATTTCCGACTCCTTCGCTGTTCCAAACTCACCCGGCTGAGACACAACGCATGGACGTCGCCGCCGGTTCATGACCGGTCGGCGCCGCGAGCGGGCCCCATTGCGACATGCCGCGTTATAGCCGCCAAGGCCAGCGCCGTTTCGGCCGCTTTGGTGAGGTTGGCCTCTTCAGCTTTGCAAGCTTTGCACCATCAGGCCGACTTCGGCACCCGCCGGCTCCACGAAGGCCCCGGTGGTGCTTTCCACGCGCACGGCGAAGCTCTCCTCCTCGAGCATCGTTCCGACGACGCACGCCCGGGCGACCATCGCAGCAAAAAGTCGAGTCGAGCTTGAGGGCAATGTAGGGCCGCAAACGCAAACGGCCTGCGTTGGCGGGCCGCGGATTGGTGTGGGGGACAGGATTTGGCTTGTCTGCCGGCGCTGCGTCGGTTCGCTGCTTGCGGGCCTGATGACCGCTCACATCAGCCGGCCAGTATGGCCAGATACAAAAACGCCCGCACGAGGCGGGCGTTTTTGGATTGGTTGCGGGGACAGGATTTGAACCTGTGACCTTCAGGTTATGAGCCTGACGAGCTACCGGGCTGCTCCACCCCGCGTCACCATAGAGGTAAGTTTGCGCTTACCGTATTCAAGGGACCGCCCAATGAAAGGGCCGCTTGCGCGGCCCGGGATCCCGTTTGGCGGGCCTCATGCATGTCGCTCAAAAGTGTTAGCGGTTTTGAGGCAACGACATGCATCACAACAATCGCAAGGAGAAGATTTGTCTGCATCCGGATCCGGATGTGAGATGAACGTGCGCTTGGCGGACCTGGCAGCGACCTACTCTCCCGCGTCTTGAGACGAAGTACCATCAGCGCTGGAGCGTTTCACGGCCGAGTTCGGAATGGGATCGGGTGCAGCCGCTCCGCCATAACCACCAGGTCGGCGAAACGCACGTTCAAATCGAGAAGCTGTTCAAGCGCGATCCAAAGGATCGTCGTTTTGTGCCAAGGCGACGTCTGCGTTTTGCCTACGGGCGAAGCCCGCAAGCGCGACTGCGCGTCGCCGGTCGTCCGGCGCCCTCGCGGAGCATAGGCCCGTAAGGGCCGCTCATGCGTGAGCGCTGGCAGACCTCCGACTTTGTCGGATGGATATTAGGAATGAGAACGATCAAGCCGATCGAACTATTAGTACCGGTAAGCTTCAAGCGTTGCCGCTCTTCCACACCCGGCCTATCAACGTGGTCGTCTTCCACGGTTCTCAGGGAATACTCGTTTCAAGGTGGGTTTCCCGCTTAGATGCCTTCAGCGGTTATCCCGTCCGGATATAGCTACCCTGCAATGCGGCTGGCGCCACAACAGGTCCACCAGAGATCCGTCCATCCCGGTCCTCTCGTACTAGGGACAGATCCTTTCAATATTCCTACACCCACGGCAGATAGGGACCGAACTGTCTCACGACGTTCTGAACCCAACTCACGTACCGCTTTAAATGGCGAACAGCCATACCCTTGGGACCTGCTCCAGCCCCAGGATGCGATGAGTCGACATCGAGGTGCCAAACAACCCCGTCGATATGGACTCTTGGGGGTCATCAGCCTGTTATCCCCGGCGTACCTTTTATCCGTTGAGCGATGGCCCTTCCACACGGGACCACCGGATCACTATGACCGACTTTCGTCTCTGCTCGACTTGTCAGTCTCGCAGTCAGGCAGGCTTATGCCATTGCACTCAGCGAACGATTTCCGACCGTTCTGAGCCCACCATCGCGCGCCTCCGTTACTCTTTAGGAGGCGACCGCCCCAGTCAAACTACCCACCATACATTGTCCCGGACCCGGATAACGGGCCGCGGTTAGACATCCATAGTGATAAGGGTGGTATTTCAAGGGTGGCTCCACCTGAGCTGGCGCCCAGGCTTCAAAGCCTACCACCTATCCTACACATGCCACTACGAATGCCAATGTAAAGCTATAGTAAAGGTGCACGGGGTCTTTCCGTCTAACCGCAGGAACCCCGCATCTTCACGGGGAATTCAATTTCACTGAGTCTATGCTGGAGACAGCGGGGAAGTCGTTACGCCATTCGTGCAGGTCGGAACTTACCCGACAAGGAATTTCGCTACCTTAGGACCGTTATAGTTACGGCCGCCGTTTACTGGGGCTTCGATTCAGAGCTTGCACCCCTCCTCTTAACCTTCCAGCACCGGGCAGGCGTCAGACCCTATACGTCGTCTTGCGACTTCGCAGAGCCCTGTGTTTTTGATAAACAGTCGCTACCCCCTGGTCTGTGCCACCCTCCTCTGCTTGCGCAAAAAAGGGTCACGCTTCTTCCGAAGTTACGCGTGCAATTTGCCGAGTTCCTTCAGCATAGTTCTCTCAAGCGCCTTGGTATACTCTACCAGACCACCAGTGTCGGTTTCGGGTACGGTCTATAAGGAGGAGCTATTTCCTGGAACCACTCCGCTGCCCTTTCAATCCGATAAGATTGGACAACTTGTGTGATCCGTCACTACCTCCAGGCTCACGAATATTAACGTGATTCCCATCGACTACGCGTTTCCGCCTCGTCTTAGGGGCCGGCTAACCCTGCTCAGATTAACTTTAAGCAGGAACCCTTGGTCTTTCGGCGGGGGAGTCTCTCACTCCCCTTACGTTACTCATGTCAGCATTCGCACTTCTGATACCTCCACCGCCCCTCACGGGTACGGCTTCACTGGCTTACAGAACGCTCCGCTACCGCTCGTGATTGCTCACGAACCCTAAGCTTCGGTGTATGGCTTTAGCCCCGTTACATTTTCGGCGCAAAGACCCTTATTTAGACCAGTGAGCTGTTACGCTTTCTTTAAATGATGGCTGCTTCTAAGCCAACATCCTGGTTGTTTTGGGATCCTCACATCCTTTCCCACTTAGCCATAACTTGGGGACCTTAGCTGTAGGTCAGGGTTGTTTCCCTTTTCACGACGGACGTTAGCACCCGCCGTGTGTCTGCCGACTAGTACTCCCAGGTATTCGGAGTTTGGTTAGGTTTGGTAATCCGGTGAGGACCCCTAGCCCATCCAGTGCTCTACCCCCTGGGGTATTCGGTCGACGCTCTACCTAAATAGATTTCGCGGAGAACCAGCTATTTCCGAGTTTGATTGGCCTTTCACCCCTAGCCACAAGTCATCCCGAACTATTGCAACAGTTATGGGTTCGGCCCTCCAGTAAGTGTTACCTTACCTTCAGCCTGCTCATGGCTAGATCACTCGGTTTCGGGTCTAATGCGACGAACTGAACGCCCTGTTCAGACTCGCTTTCGCTGCGCCTACACCTATCGGTTTAAGCTTGCTCGTCACACTAAGTCGCTGACCCATTATACAAAAGGTACGTGGTCACCCGCCCATCAAAGCGCTTGCGCTCTTGATGGCAAAATCAAAAGTTCTTCAAATCGTCAAGCGATTTGAAGGACGGGCTCCCACTGTTTGTAGGCAATCGGTTTCAGGTACTCTTTCACTCCCCTTGTCGGGGTGCTTTTCACCTTTCCCTCACGGTACTAGTTCGCTATCGGTCATGCACGAGTACTTAGGCTTGGAAGGTGGTCCTCCCAATTTCAGACAGGATTTCACGTGTCCCGCCTTACTCAAGGACGATTGATCGCATTACGCGTACGGGGCTGTCACCCGCTATGGCCCAACTTTCCAGAAGGTTCCGCTTGTCTCTCAATCGCCGCTGGCCTGGTCCGGGTTCGCTCGCCACTACTTCCGGAGTCTCGGTTGATGTCCTTTCCTACGGGTACTTAGATGTTTCAGTTCCCCGCGTTCGCCACTTTATCCCTATGTATTCAGGATAAGTTACCTATTATCGATACTTGGAAACCACAGCAGCAAAAACAGCGCGATCCCAAAGAGATCGTCGCCCCACGCTCAATCCTTTTGGGATTGCCGCGTCAGTTGCCCTGCTGCTCTGATTTTCCAAGTACCTTAGGTGGGTTTCCCCATTCGGAGATCTACGGATCAAAGGGTATTCGCACCTCCCCGTAGCTTATCGCAGCGTATCACGTCCTTCATCGCCTGTGCATGC
>NZ_JARTVQ010000006.1:50000-52500 GCF_029625845.1 Mesorhizobium sp. WSM4898
GGGACCACCGGATCACTATGACCGACTTTCGTCTCTGCTCGACTTGTCAGTCTCGCAGTCAGGCAGGCTTATGCCATTGCACTCAGCGAACGATTTCCGACCGTTCTGAGCCCACCATCGCGCGCCTCCGTTACTCTTTAGGAGGCGACCGCCCCAGTCAAACTACCCACCATACATTGTCCCGGACCCGGATAACGGGCCGCGGTTAGACATCCATAGTGATAAGGGTGGTATTTCAAGGGTGGCTCCACCTGAGCTGGCGCCCAGGCTTCAAAGCCTACCACCTATCCTACACATGCCACTACGAATGCCAATGTAAAGCTATAGTAAAGGTGCACGGGGTCTTTCCGTCTAACCGCAGGAACCCCGCATCTTCACGGGGAATTCAATTTCACTGAGTCTATGCTGGAGACAGCGGGGAAGTCGTTACGCCATTCGTGCAGGTCGGAACTTACCCGACAAGGAATTTCGCTACCTTAGGACCGTTATAGTTACGGCCGCCGTTTACTGGGGCTTCGATTCAGAGCTTGCACCCCTCCTCTTAACCTTCCAGCACCGGGCAGGCGTCAGACCCTATACGTCGTCTTGCGACTTCGCAGAGCCCTGTGTTTTTGATAAACAGTCGCTACCCCCTGGTCTGTGCCACCCTCCTCTGCTTGCGCAAAAAAGGGTCACGCTTCTTCCGAAGTTACGCGTGCAATTTGCCGAGTTCCTTCAGCATAGTTCTCTCAAGCGCCTTGGTATACTCTACCAGACCACCAGTGTCGGTTTCGGGTACGGTCTATAAGGAGGAGCTATTTCCTGGAACCACTCCGCTGCCCTTTCAATCCGATAAGATTGGACAACTTGTGTGATCCGTCACTACCTCCAGGCTCACGAATATTAACGTGATTCCCATCGACTACGCGTTTCCGCCTCGTCTTAGGGGCCGGCTAACCCTGCTCAGATTAACTTTAAGCAGGAACCCTTGGTCTTTCGGCGGGGGAGTCTCTCACTCCCCTTACGTTACTCATGTCAGCATTCGCACTTCTGATACCTCCACCGCCCCTCACGGGTACGGCTTCACTGGCTTACAGAACGCTCCGCTACCGCTCGTGATTGCTCACGAACCCTAAGCTTCGGTGTATGGCTTTAGCCCCGTTACATTTTCGGCGCAAAGACCCTTATTTAGACCAGTGAGCTGTTACGCTTTCTTTAAATGATGGCTGCTTCTAAGCCAACATCCTGGTTGTTTTGGGATCCTCACATCCTTTCCCACTTAGCCATAACTTGGGGACCTTAGCTGTAGGTCAGGGTTGTTTCCCTTTTCACGACGGACGTTAGCACCCGCCGTGTGTCTGCCGACTAGTACTCCCAGGTATTCGGAGTTTGGTTAGGTTTGGTAATCCGGTGAGGACCCCTAGCCCATCCAGTGCTCTACCCCCTGGGGTATTCGGTCGACGCTCTACCTAAATAGATTTCGCGGAGAACCAGCTATTTCCGAGTTTGATTGGCCTTTCACCCCTAGCCACAAGTCATCCCGAACTATTGCAACAGTTATGGGTTCGGCCCTCCAGTAAGTGTTACCTTACCTTCAGCCTGCTCATGGCTAGATCACTCGGTTTCGGGTCTAATGCGACGAACTGAACGCCCTGTTCAGACTCGCTTTCGCTGCGCCTACACCTATCGGTTTAAGCTTGCTCGTCACACTAAGTCGCTGACCCATTATACAAAAGGTACGTGGTCACCCGCCCATCAAAGCGCTTGCGCTCTTGATGGCAAAATCAAAAGTTCTTCAAATCGTCAAGCGATTTGAAGGACGGGCTCCCACTGTTTGTAGGCAATCGGTTTCAGGTACTCTTTCACTCCCCTTGTCGGGGTGCTTTTCACCTTTCCCTCACGGTACTAGTTCGCTATCGGTCATGCACGAGTACTTAGGCTTGGAAGGTGGTCCTCCCAATTTCAGACAGGATTTCACGTGTCCCGCCTTACTCAAGGACGATTGATCGCATTACGCGTACGGGGCTGTCACCCGCTATGGCCCAACTTTCCAGAAGGTTCCGCTTGTCTCTCAATCGCCGCTGGCCTGGTCCGGGTTCGCTCGCCACTACTTCCGGAGTCTCGGTTGATGTCCTTTCCTACGGGTACTTAGATGTTTCAGTTCCCCGCGTTCGCCACTTTATCCCTATGTATTCAGGATAAGTTACCTATTATCGATACTTGGAAACCACAGCAGCAAAAACAGCGCGATCCCAAAGAGATCGTCGCCCCACGCTCAATCCTTTTGGGATTGCCGCGTCAGTTGCCCTGCTGCTCTGATTTTCCAAGTACCTTAGGTGGGTTTCCCCATTCGGAGATCTACGGATCAAAGGGTATTCGCACCTCCCCGTAGCTTATCGCAGCGTATCACGTCCTTCATCGCCTGTGCATGCCAAGGCATCCACCAATTGCCCTTAAGACACTTGATCGTTCTCATTGCCAATACCCATCATGCGCGATCCCGAAGGGATCGTCGCATAAG
>NZ_JARTVQ010000006.1:55000-204221 GCF_029625845.1 Mesorhizobium sp. WSM4898
CAAAGAACCGACACCGCAGACGCGATGTCCCGGCCCCTTTCGCTTGCCGCTTCGGGGCCCTTCGAGTGTCGCTCACGCGGCTCTCTTGAATTTCACAGAGGGCAGATTGAGAAGCGAACTTCTCGGCCGCCAGCGGCGCGCCGCCCTCGTTGGTGAGGCGTATATAGTCGGGGGTTACTCGAACCGTCAACACCGATTTCGAACTTTTTTGAATTTTTTGCGACAAATTTTTCGACGGCTATGTTTCGCCAGCCAACCGCCTCTGCGCCACGTCCGCAGCCGTCCGCACCAAGCCCTATTGCCGCCGCATTGAGGTCGGACACCGGACATACAAGCAAGGCGCCCGCGTACGCGTGAGCGCCTCGACCGCAGACGACAAGAGCCGCGTTTCTAAGAGACGTGTGATTGGGGATATCGGCCCCGGCTTGCCGCTTCGTTTGACTTCACTGGCTGCGACAGGCAAATGTCATGGCCGCAACGAACAACGACAAGCCGTTTCGCCCGGGGAAGAAGCAGCCTTTCTGGATGCCAGACACGGAAGATGTCATAGCCGAACTCGGCAACGAGCCGCCGCTGATCGCGGACGGCCGCAGCGGTCCGCCTGACCGCCGCGAGGTTTCGGCACGTTGGCTTTCGGGCACATTCCTGACCGGGGTGACCTCGAGCGTGCTGATGGGCGTGGCCTTGTTCGTGGCCCTTGACGGTCGCCAGCAGCTGGCGACGCCGCCTGAAATCGCCGAGCTCATCAACCTCGCCAGCGGCGGCGACGATTCCGGCGAGCAGGCCAAGACGACAAGGCTGGTCGCGCCGCGCCAGATCGCCAGGGCCAAGGACCGCCGGCGCATGGAAGTATCGATGGTCACCAAGGTCGGCGACCGCGACGTCATCCACACCATGCCGTTCGTGCAGATCAAGATGGCGCTCGCGGCCGGCCACACCACCAGCCGTCCTTACCCGCCATTCGACCCGATGCAGGTCTTTGGCGACGACGGCGACGACAACGCTCAGCCGGCTTCCGCCACGGCGGTCGCCGGCCAGATCTATGGCGCCAAGGTCGAAAGCGAGATGAGCCTGAAGACGGTCGACTTTCCGATCGAGACGGCATCTTTCGACGAAAGGAGCGACCTCTCCGCCGACGAGGTGGAAAAGGTGGTGCGCGAAGCCGGCAACGGCCTGAGCGACGGCGCCGTCCAGGTTGCGGCGCTTCATTATGTCGACCCGCAGCGCTTCGGCGACGCCTTCGCCGAGAGCATGGCGGGTTCCTACGACGTCAAGATCACGCCGGAGAACGTCTCGGTGGCGCCGCGCGCCACGCCGGACGACCAGACGCCGGCCTTCGCCGAGGAAATCATCCCTTTCACCGAGGACACCGACATCGCCGAGGCCTTCGCTGATTCGGGCTACACCGGCGATGACGCCACCGGCATGTCGGAAGCGATCGGCAAGCTCTTGAACGCGACGGCGCTCAAGGCCGGAACGGTGCTGCGCGTCGGTCTGGAGGTGCGCGGCGACGTCGCCAAGGTGGTCCGCACCAGCGTTTACGACCGCACCACGCATATCGTGACCATCGCGCTCGACGATCGCGGACAGTTCGTGCCGGCGCAGGAGCCGGAGCCTAATCCCGAATTGCTGACGGCGTTCGACGATTCGCAGCCGGTGGTGGTGCGCGGCAACCTGCCCAACGTCTATGACGGCATCTATCGAGCCGCCTATTCCTATGGCATGTCGAAATCGATGACCCAGAAGCTGATCAAGCTTCTTGCCTCGGACGTCGATTTCCAGTCGCGGCTTTCGCCGTCGGACCGTCTCGAGGTCCTGTTCTCTCAGCCCGACGATGATGACCAGACCTCCGACAATTCGGAGCTTCTCTACGTCTCAGCCACCTTCGGCGGCCAGACGCGCAATTTCTACCGCTTCCAGATGCAGGACGGCGGCACCGACTATTTCGACGAGAACGGGTCGAGCGCCGAGCAATTCCTGCTGCGCAATCCGCTGCCCGCCGGCAAGTTCCGCTCCGGTTTCGGCGCGCGCCGGCACCCGATTCTGGGATATGTGCGCATGCACACCGGCGTCGATTGGGCCGCGCCCATCGGCACGCCTATCATCGCCGCCGGCAACGGTGTTGTCGAAAAGGTCGGCTGGGCCGGCGGCTACGGCAAGCAGATCATCATCCGCCACGCCAATGGCTACGAGACCTCCTACAATCACCAGAGCGCTTTCGCCAAAGGGATCGAGCCGGGCGTGCGCGTGCGTCAGGGCCAGGTCATCGGCTATCTCGGCCAGACCGGCCTCGCCACCGGCCCGCACCTCCACTACGAGCTGATCGTCAACGGCACCAAGGTCGACCCGATGCGCGTCCGCCTGCCGGTCGGCAAGGTGCTGAAGGGCGACGATCTCGTTGCCTTCAAGCGCGAGCGCGAGCGTATCGACGACCTGCTCAAGCAGGAAGACGGAAATTCGCTGAAGGTCGCCAGCGCCAAGACCGATTCGCAGCTTCCCAACTAATCCGGCGAATCGCCCGTCTGCCGTGGCCAGGGCAGCGCCTGTCCGGGCACGGTGAGCCAGGCGAGGATCGACGATAGCAGGCAAAGCAGCGTCGTGACGGCGGCGACCGCGGCAAAGGCGGAATCGCTTGCCGCAATCCTCAACGCGTCGAGATTGGCCGCGAGCCCGGACGCCGGCGGTTCGCCGAAACCGGGCATGCCGGCAGGGCTGCCGGTCGTTCGCGCATAGACGAAAGCCGCGAGCGAGCCCATCGCCGCCACCGCGATCAGGCCGCCGACGCGCGAGACGGCATTGTTGATGCCGGATGCCGCGCCCGTGTCCTTGTCCTCGACGGAGGTCATGATCGCCGTCGACAGCGGCGACACGACGAGCGCCATGCCGAGCCCCATCACCGCCATCAGCGGAAAGGTCCCGGTCCAGAAATTGTGGATCCCGGCATGGGCGAGCAGGGCCATGCCGGCAAAGGCGATGGCGACGACCAAGCTGCCGGCGGCGATCGGCAGGCGCGGGCCGATCTTGTCGGACCACTGGCCGACCGGCCCCGACAGCAGCGCGATCAATGCCGACAGCGGCAGGAAGATGAAGCCGACCTCGGCCGAACTCAGTCCCCAGCCCGCGATCAGAACCATGGGCAGGTAGAACAGGTTCGCCGACAGCGCGAAATAGAGGAAGAAGGTCGCGAGATTGGCGCCGGCGAAGGCCCCGATGCGAAACAGGCCGAGATCGATCATCGGCTCGCGCTGCCAGCGCTCATAGAGAATGAAAATGAAAAGCAGGACGACGCCGCCGACGATCGCCGGCCCGGCCATTATCCCGCCGCCCTCGGCGTTCATCGCCGTCAGCCCATAGGCCAGCGCCCCGAAGGCGAGCGTGGCGAGCGCGGCGCCCCCGAGGTCGAGGCTGCGCTTTTCGGTCGGCTGGTCCGCCGGTATCTTGGCGAGCAGCAGATAGATCGAAACCAGTCCGAGCGGCAGGTTGACGGCAAAGATCGTGCGCCAGACGCCGTTGCCGAAAGTCGACAGCACGAAGCCGCCGAGCACCGGCCCGAGCGCCGTGGTCAGCGCCGAGGCCGCGGCCCAGATGCCGATCGCCCGGCCACGCTCCTTTTTGGGGTAGGCCTTGGCGATGATGGCGAGGCTGCCCGGCACCATGATGGCGGCGCCAATGCCCTGGATGGCGCGGAACGCGATCAGAATTGCCGGATTGGGCGCCAGCGCGCAGGCGAGCGATGCTGCGATGAAGAGCGCGATGCCGGTCACGAATGCGCGCCTGAGGCCGAATCGGTCGCCGGCGGCACCACCGGCCAGAATAAGCGCCGAAAGCGTCAGCGCATAGGCGTTGGAGATCCATTGCGCTTCCGCCAGGCTGGCGCCGAGATCGACGCGCAAGGCCGGCATGGCGATCGCCAGGATCGAACCGTCGATGAAGCCGAGCGCCGAGGCCAGGATTGCCGCGACCAGCACGAACTTGCGCTGCGTCTGCGGGCAAAAGGTGCCGTTCGCGCGCGTCGCGGTCGAAAGCGAATCGGCTGTGGCTTCACTCGAGGAAGGCATGAAAACCTGCTTAGCTCTCCGGCCTATCGGTAACAACGAGCCAGAAGATTGCAGTTCTGAAACCAGTTTGGTCTGACGGCATGGCCAGGAAGGTAGCCATCGTAAATGCAAACGAGCCGTCGCGTGGTAGGTTCCGGCCCGTCATTCCAGAAGGGGAAGAGCCAGCCTATGCCTCATCACCCGCTGCTCAGCGTGGGTTCACTGGCGATGCAGCGGATATGCAACCGCCCTGCGCGGCTCATTGCTGCGCAAAATCATCGACTGAAGACCCGCCGACGAACTCGACCGTCACGCCCGGCGACACCAGCTTGGCGAGCTCTCGCGCATCCCAGTTGGTCAGGCGCACGCAGCCGTGGCTTTCGGTCTTGCCGATCTTGGAAGGATCGGGCGTGCCGTGGATGCCGTAGGTCGGCTTGTCCAGCGCGATCCAGACCGAGCCGACCGGACCGTTCGGCCCCGGCGGGATGGTCAGGATCTTGTCGTTCTGGCCCTGCTTGAAATTGATGCTGGGATTATAGGTGTAATTGGGATCGAGCGCGATGCGCGACACGGTGTGGATGCCGGTGGGCGACGGTGTGTCGGCCGAACCGATGGTGGCCGGATAGGCCGCGACCAGCTTGCCGCCCGCGTCATAAGCGAAAACTTCCTTCTTGTCCTTATCGGCGACGATGCGGGCAACCGGCGTCGACACCAACTGGCCGAAATTGGCGACCTTGATGATGGTCCCGGGACGGTTGAAGTCGAGGCCTTTGTTGATCGACTTCAGATAGCCTTCGTCCATGTGGAAGCGCTCGGCGAGCGCCTCGGTGACCGAGGTGTAACCCATGCGGTCGAGCTTGGCCTTCTGGCTGTAATCTTCCGGGATCGAGGCGACATAGGGTCCGGCCACGTCCTCGGGCGTGATCGTGTAGGAGGCGAAGGCGTCGCCCCCCGACTGGGCGAGCGCCGCCTTAATGGCGGCCGAGTCGGTCGATTTCAGATTGCTGCCGGTGATCTGGTTGTAGGCGGCCAGGGCCTTGTCGACATTCGAGCCGAAGCGGCCGTCGATGACTCCCGGCGAGGCGCCGGCGCGGTCGAGCAGCACTTGGAGTTCGGCCACGTCCTGGCGCACGCCGAGCGAAAGCGACGGATCGACGGTCGCCTTGCCGCCCGTGTCCGGCGGCAGCGCGGCCTGGGTCTCCGGATTGAGTTGCAGCACGTCCCCCTGCCCAGGGTGCGGTTCGATCGATGCTTCGTTCAGCGGCTCGCGCTTGATGGTGTCCGACCTTGGCGCCTCCGGATAGGTTGTGGCATACCCTTCGTCGCTCGGCGCCGGCGGATAGGCCTCGACGGAATTGCCGCTGTTGGAATCGTAGTCGTCGACCGGCGGCGGGATATACCGGCCGTTCTCGTCCAGCTGCCTGCGGCGGAAGCGGGCCATGTCGTCGGGATCGTCGAGATAATAACGGTCGTCGTCCTCGACGGGCGCACGCCCGAGCTCCTGCATCCGCAGCTGACGGCGCAGCGCCCGGCGATCGAGCCGGGTCTGCGGCGGCTGGATGGCGATCACCTTTCCGGTATCGGCATCGACAAGCACCCGGTTGCCCCTGGCATCGTAGTAGATGTCGATATTGCCGTCCTGGGCGAGCAGGAGCGCGCCGTGCTGAGCGGACCGAACCGTCTTCTGCGCGCCTTCCAGACTCGGCGCTGCGAGCGCGCCGGAAGCCGCCAGCCCGGCCGCGAGTGCCGAAAGGGAAAAGATCGTGCGCAGCATGTGGGTCAGGCTCTCCGGTCGGCTCGGTCTTGCTGGGCGAACCCTTCGCCAGCAAACCAGTTACCAAAACTAAGGTTCCAATATGAACCGGGCATGAAGATGGCGGATTTCCGGCGTTTCACCATGGTCCCCAACCGAATGTCAGTGCAGCCCCAATTCGCTGCGCGCCAGTTTCGTCAGCTTCAGCACGACCAGGCGGTGGCTTTCGCGCAGGTAGTCCTTCAGCGCGGCATCATCCACGCTTTGGCTTGTCTGGCGCTGGATCCATTTCATGCCGCGCGACGCGAGATAGGGCGCGGGCCGACAGCCCGGCTGTTCCTTCAGCACGTCAAAGGCCATGTCGGAGCATTTGAAGGTAACGAAGACCTCGCCTTCCCGGTCATGGCCGCCGATCGCGAACACCTTGCCGCCGACCTTCCAGACGTGAGCCCCGCCCCATTGCACGACATGGGTCGTGGCGGGCAGCGTGGCGCAGAAGCCGTTATAGTCCTCGAGCTTCATTGGAATCGGCCTCCGGGAACCGCAATCAAGCCCGGTTCTGCAGCAGGGCGCTGTGGAAAAGCAAGAGCGCGCCGCCCCTGCCGGATGCGACGCGCTCCTCGTATCCTTGTTGCGCAATTCGGACGGAAAACCGCCAAGCGCTTTTCCTGGAATGGCTCCGGTCACATGCCCCGGCTCGACTCAGGCGGCGGCTTCAGCCGCCACCACCGTCGGCTTCGAACGGAAGTTCAGGCGATCGGAACCGGCGGTGACCTTGACGGTCGAGCCGTCGAGGATTTCGCCGAGCAGGATCTTCTCCGCCAGCGGATCCTGCAGTTCCTTCTGCATCACCCGCTTCAGCGGCCTGGCGCCATAGGCCGGATCGTAGCCCTTGCCGGCCAGCCACTCGATCGCATCGTGATCGAGCGACAGCGTGATCTTGCGATCGACAAGCAGGTTCTCCAGCCGCTTGAGCTGAATCTCGACGATGCGGTCCATATCCTGGCGGCGCAGCCGGTGGAACAGGATCACCTCGTCGACGCGGTTGAGGAACTCCGGACGGAACGAGGCTCTCACCACGCCCATCACCTCGTCGCGCACGGCATCGACGTCCTGGTCGTCGCGGAGATTGACCAGATATTCGGCGCCGAGATTCGACGTCATGATGATCAGCGTGTTGCGGAAGTCGACCGTGCGGCCCTGACCGTCGGTCAACCGGCCGTCGTCGAGCACCTGGAGCAGCACGTTGAACACGTCCGGATGCGCCTTCTCGATCTCGTCGAACAGCACGACCTGGTAGGGCCGGCGCCGCACCGCTTCGGTGAGCGCGCCGCCCTCCTCATAGCCGACATAGCCGGGAGGCGCGCCGATCAGCCGGGCGACCGAGTGCTTCTCCATGAACTCCGACATGTCGATGCGCACCATGGCGCTCTCGTCGTCAAACAGGAAGGCGGCGAGCGCCTTGGTGAGCTCCGTCTTGCCGACGCCGGTCGGACCCAGGAACATGAACGAGCCGATCGGCCGGTTCGGATCCTGCAGACCCGCACGGGCGCGCCGCACGGCCTTGGAGACCGCCTGCACCGCCTCGCCCTGGCCGACGACGCGCTTGCCGATCTCGTCCTCCATACGCAACAGCTTCTCGCGCTGTCCCTCAAGCATCTTGTCGACCGGAATGCCGGTCCAGCGTGACACGACATGGGCGACGTGGTCAGGCGTGACCACCTCTTCCACCATGCCGGCCTTACCGTCCTGGGCTTCGGCTTCCTTGAGCTTCTTCTCCAGCTCCGGGATCTTGCCGTAGGCAAGCTCGCCGGCGCGCTGGAACTCGCCCTTGCGCTGGGCAATCGCCAGCTCGTTGCGCATCTCGTCGAGCTGCTTCTTCAGGTCGGCGGCAAGGCCGAGCTTGTGCTTTTCGGCCTGCCACTTGGCGGTCAGCTCGGTCGACTGCTCCTCGAGGTCGGCCAGATCCTTCTCCAGCTTGGTCAGCCGGTCCTTAGAGGCGTCATCCTTCTCGACCTTCAGCGCCTCGCGTTCGATCTTGAGCTGCATGATGCGGCGGTCGATCTCATCCAGCGCCTCGGGCTTGGAATCGACCTGCATCCTCAACCGCGATGCGGCTTCGTCCACCAGGTCGATCGCCTTGTCCGGCAGGAAACGGTCAGCGATGTAGCGGTTGGAAAGCGTCGCGGCCGAAACCAGCGCCGAATCGGAGATGCGCACCTTGTGGTGCTGCTCGTATTTCTCCTTCAAGCCGCGCAGGATCGAGACAGTGTCCTCGACCGTCGGCTCGTCGACGAAAACGGGCTGGAAGCGGCGGGCGAGCGCCGCGTCCTTCTCGACATGCTTGCGGTATTCGTCGAGCGTAGTCGCACCGACGCAGTGCAGCTCGCCGCGCGCCAGCGCAGGCTTCAAAAGGTTCGAGGCGTCCATCGCGCCATCGGCCTTGCCGGCACCGACCAGTGTGTGCATCTCGTCGATGAACAGAATGATGCCGCCTGCGGCGGAAGTGACTTCCGACAGCACGGCCTTCAGCCGCTCCTCGAACTCGCCGCGATACTTGGCGCCGGCAATCAGCGCGCCCATGTCGAGCGCCATCAGCCGCTTGTCCTTCAGCGATTCCGGCACGTCGCCATTGACGATGCGCAGCGCCAGGCCTTCGGCGATCGCCGTCTTGCCGACGCCGGGCTCGCCGATCAGCACGGGATTGTTCTTGGTGCGGCGCGACAGCACCTGGATGGTGCGGCGGATCTCGTCGTCGCGGCCGATGACCGGGTCGAGCTTGCCCGCCCGCGCATCCGCGGTCAGGTCGCGGGCGTATTTCTTCAGCGCGTCGTAGCCCTGCTCGGCACTGGCCGAATCGGCGGTGCGGCCCTTGCGGACATCGTTGATAACCTGGTTCAGCGCCTGCGCGGTGACACCGGCCTTGGCCAGGATGTCGGCGGTCTTCGCCGACTTCTCCATGGCGAGCGCCTGCAGCAGCCGCTCCACGGTAACGAAGCTGTCGCCGGCCTTCTTGGCCAGTTCCTCTGCGGTCGAAAACACCTTGGCAAGCGGCTGGGCGAGATAGAGCTGGCCGTTGCCGCCTTCGACCTTGGGCATAGCCTCCAACGCCGCCTCGACGCCGAGCTTCACGTCGCGAATGCTGCCGCCGGCGCGCTCGATCAGAGACGCGGCAAGGCCCTCGTCATCATCGACGAGCACCTTGAGCATATGTTCGGGAGTGAATTGCTGGTGGTTGCGCGAGAGCGCCATGGTCTGCGCGGACTGGATGAAACCGCGCACGCGCTCGGAATATTTCTCCGTATTCATGTATGTCTCCTTCCATCACCGGCCCGCTTTGCGGCACCGGATCAGATTGCGGTGACGGACCCGCTCATTCGAGCCGAGTCCTGTTCAGCCGAGATATGGTGTATCAGCTCAGGTCTCTCAAGACGCCCTGATCTCGGTCAGCGCAGAATATTCTAGGGCCTGGTCGCCCGAAGCGCGCAGCGGTTTTGGGCGAATATTAGGCATTAAAACAAGGGCTTAAATGCTGCGGCTGCGTGACGCGCGACATCGACGGCTTCATGATCGTCCACCGCTCGCGCCCAGGGTGACGAGAAGCTCGTCCAGTTGCCCGAACGTCTCGCCCATCGCCTCCGCCGCACCGGTGCCGGCAGCGTCGAGAGCCTCCTTCGAGGGATAGAGCTCGTGCAGGACCAGCAGCGTCTTGCCACCTTTTTCCTCGAAGGTCACCGTCGTGACGGGTCCACCCTCACCGCCTTCCTCATTGGTCCAGACGAGGCGCGACTGCGGTGTCACTTCGATGTACCTGCCGAAGAACTCGTCAAGGTTTGAGCCATCGTGGCCGAACGCCAAACGGTACCTGCCCCCGACACGGACATCCATCTCGCAGGAACGCAGCACCATTCCCATCGACTTCGGCGCCCACCACTGCTTGAACAGCTCAGGCTTGGTCCACGCCTCGAACACGATGCGCGCCGGAGCGTTGAAGGTTCGCGTGACGACGAGCTCGCGGTCCGACGTCCGTTCCACAGTCGTGCGGTTCTGCATCGGTGTGGCCTCACTCGCTTTGCTTGCGTCCATCGACCTTCTCCTTTCGTTTCAGTTCCTCGACCACCTTGTCCAACCCGTCGAAGCGTGCGTCCCAGAGCTGGCTGTACCTCTCGATCCATGCCGCCTCTTGCTCCAGCCCGCGCAGGCCGAGCTTGCAGGTCCGCACACGCCCGACCTTTTCCGTGCTGACGAGCCCCGCTTGCTCCAAGACACCGACGTGCTTCTTCATGCCCGTAAGGGTCATGTGGAACTGCTCGGCCAGTTCCGTGATCGAAGCGTCCGCACGGCCGAGCTGCTCCAGCACGCCGCGTCGGGTCGCATCCGAGAGCGCGGCGAATGAAGCATCGAGGCGGGTCTTGATATACTGAACCATATGGTTCAGTATTAGCGCACAAATTACCGCCATGCAAGGAAACGAAAGCGCGTCGCGCTGAAACGGATTCAGGCGACGTGCTTTAGGCACGCACAACGAGAAACGGCGGAGAAACCTCTCCGCCGTTCGAATTGCCTGGAAATAGACCTGCGGTCAGCTATCTGCGTCGGCGACTGCCGGCTCGCCGGCACCGCCTGCCGGCTCACCGGCGCCGTTCTCGCTCGGCGCTGCATTTGCCTCTTTGGCGGCAGTCGCGCTGCCGCTGTCCGCGACGTTGCCGCCATCGGCGGCGCTGTCCGCCCGGCCGGCATTGCTTTCATCGCCATTGCCCTGCTCGGCGCTATGGCCCTGCTCGGCATTGCCGCGACCGCGACGTGGACGTCTCTGCCGACGCCCACCGCCATTGTCCGTGCCGGCTTCGTTGCGCTCGGCCTGGGCAGCAAGGCCCGCAGGCGAGAAGCTGTCGAACAGCGGAGCCTGCTCGGCCGCAACGCCGTCTTCGGCGGAGCCCTCCGGCTTGGCCTGCGCCTCATTGCGGCGGCTCTGATCGATCTGCTGGCCGCCATGTTCGCCGCGCTCTCGCTGACCATTGTCGCCGCGCTGACCATTCTGACCGTACTGGCCATAGCCGCCATTGCGGCGGTCGCGGTGCCTGTCGCGACCATTATTGTCGCGCCGGTTGTTGTCGCGGCCGTTTTCCTGGTTGTAGGCGAGTTCCGCCGGCGTGCCTTCGATCACCGGCTGCGGCCCGGAACCGTTCGCGGCGGCCTGCGACTCGCCGGCATTTGCGTTGCCGACCGTGTCGAACTCGTCGCGATCCTCATCGACGTCGTCATCGAAGTCGTCGCGGTTCTGCTGGGCGTTCTGGATGGGCATCTGCGCCTGCGCGGCCGCGATGATGCGATTGTAGTGCTCGGCGTGCTGGAGATAGTTCTCCGCCATCACCCGGTCGCCGGAGCTTTGCGCGTCACGGGCGAGTGCGGCATATTTTTCGGCGATCTGCTGAGCCGATCCGCGGATCTTCACGTCCGGACCGTTGCTCTCATAGTTGCGCGTCAGGGGATTGGGCCCCTTGCGGTTGTTGTTGCCACCGCCGCCATTGTTGTTGCGACCGCGCATGCGCCTGTTCTGCTGTTGTGGCCTCATTCGACTCTCTTCATGTGAATTTTCTAAAACTCGTCGCGAACGGTGGCGCTCAT
The DNA here is from genome assembly GCF_029625845.1 of Mesorhizobium sp. WSM4898. NCBI lineage: Bacteria > Pseudomonadati > Pseudomonadota > Alphaproteobacteria > Hyphomicrobiales > Phyllobacteriaceae > Mesorhizobium > Mesorhizobium sp. WSM4898. Next base: position 66,419 of record NZ_JARTVQ010000006.1, read on the forward strand.
GCAGCCGACCGTTTCGTTTTTTCACCGGCGTTCGCCCGCATCGATTGCGTTGGCGCCACGTGCCATCCTGTTCCGGTTACATCACTTGCCGGACGATTCCCGCACGAAGCATGGGCGTCGTTTGCGCAAGGAGGCAGCTATTTCCAAGGAAAACCGAATCGCTAAGAGCACTGCCTGCTTCGTCTCATCCGGTTAAGCCGGAACCTAGCTGCATTCCCTAATATTGCCAAGCGTTTTTTCGCACTGCATCAGGGCTTTCAACGCTCAAACACCAGAACCCTGTCGTTTCCGCCAAGATCGCGTCGCGCCTCCGACAGCCTGTAGCCGGCTGCCGCGAAGATTGCGGTCACCTCGCTTTGCTGCGTATGGCCGATCTCGACCGCTACCTTGCCCTGCGCTTCCAGAAATCCTTCCGCCTCTCCGGCGATGATCCTATAGGGGATCAGCCCGTCCACACCGCCATCGAGGGCCTGGCGTGGATCGAAATCGCGGACCTCGTCCTGCAGATTTCCAATGTCTCGACTGGGTATATAGGGTGGATTCGCGGCAATTAAATGGTATCGGCCCGAAACTTTTTCGAACCAGTTGGAATGCAAGGCCTTGAAGCGCCCGCCGAGCCCCAGATCCGCGGCGTTTCGCGTAGCTGTCGCCAGCGCGCCGGGTGAAATATCGACGCCGGTCGCGGTCGCCGCCGGAATCGCGCTAAGCAGCGCCAGCGCGATTGCGCCGGTTCCGGTGCCGAGATCGAGGATACGGCACTGGCCAAGCCTTTCGGCCGTCGACTTGGCGAAGGGCAGGATCGCGTCGACCAGCGTCTCGGTATCGGGGCGCGGCTCCAGCGTGTCCGGCGACAGCGACAGCCGCAGCCCATAGAACTCGCGATAGCCGAGAATGCGATGCACCGGCTCACCTGCGACGCGACGCCTCAGGGCCGCCTCGATTGCCGCAAGAGCCGCAGAATCCACCGTTCGGCCCGGCTCCGCGATAGTCTGGGTGCGCGTGGTTTCGGAAAAATGCTCGACGATCAGCCTGGAATCGAGCGCCGGATCGGCAATGCCGGCGGCAGCGAGCCGCTCCCTCGCCGCGTGCAGCAGCGGTCGAAGTGCCGAGGGCAAAGGATCAGCCATCAATACCCATGTCGGCGAGCAGCTTCGACTGATGGTCGGCGATCAGCGCGTCGATCACCTCGTCGAGCTCGCCCATCATCACCCGGTCGAGCTTGTAAAGGGTGAGGTTGATGCGGTGGTCGGTGACGCGTCCCTGCGGGAAATTGTAGGTGCGGATGCGCTCCGAGCGATCGCCCGAGCCGACCTGCGATTTTCGCGACGACGAGCGCTCCTCGTCCGCGCGGCTGCGTTCCAGGTCATAGAGCCGCGCCCGTAAAATCTGCATGGCCCGCGCCCGGTTCTGGTGCTGCGACTTTTCCGCCTGCACCACCATGATGCCCGTCGGCAGATGCGTGATGCGCACCGCCGAATCGGTGGTGTTGACGTGCTGCCCGCCGGAGCCGGACGCGCGCATCGTGTCGATGCGGATGTCCTCTGCCCGGATATCGATATCGACCTCCTCGGCCTCGGGCAGTACGGCGACCGTCGCCGCCGAGGTATGGATCCGCCCGCCGGCCTCGGTTTCCGGCACGCGCTGCACGCGATGCACGCCGGATTCGAATTTCAGCTGCGCGAACACGCCCTTGCCCGACACCGAGGCGATGATTTCCTTGTAGCCGCCGACTTCGCCTTCGCTCGCCGAAACGACCTCGAAACGCCAGCCGCGCGAGGCGGCGTAGCGCTCATACATGCGAAACAGATCGCCGGCGAACAGGGCCGCCTCGTCGCCGCCGGTGCCGGCACGGATTTCGAGGATGGCGTTCCTGTCGTCGGCGGCATCCTTGGGCAGGAGCAGAATCTGGATATCCTTCTGCAGCACCTCGATGCGCTCCTTAACCTCCGGCAGGTCGGCCTCGGCCAGCGCCCGCATCTCGGCGTCGATGTTCTTGTCGGCGAGCATCGCTTCGAGGTCGGCCTGTTCCTGCTCGGCGGCGCGCAGCGCCCGGATCTTGCCCACCATCTCCTGGATATCGGCATATTCGGAAGCCATTTTGACGTAGGCATCGGCCGTCGGCCCTGCCGACATCTGCGCTTCGAGCATGTCGAAACGCTTGACGACTTGGTCCATGCGGTCGCGGGGCAGGTTGATCATGGGCTCGGGACTTCGATGGAATTCACGTCAGGACGAGTCGAAACTGGCGAATTTCGAGAACCGGAGCGGAATGTACATTTAGGTCCATGAGCACCGGAAGCGCAGAAAATCGACATTTGCAGACCGCCCTCACGTGAATCTAGAGCGGAATGGAGCGGTCGTCGGCAAAGGCTTGCAGCAGCGCCCGCATTGGCGTCCCTTGGACGGGGGCCATCAGATTGTCGCTGAAGAAGGCTTCCAGCTCCTGCAGCGGCAGTTCGGTCAGCATCGCCTTGACCGGGCCGATCGAGGCAGGCGACATCGAGATGGAGCGGAAGCCGACGCCGATCAGCGCCATCGCCGAGATCGGCTTGCCCGCCAACTCGCCGCACAGCGTCACCGGCGTATGGTTGCGCGCGCCGGCGTCGGCGATCTGCTTCAGCACGCGCAGGAACGGCGCCGACAGCGTGTCGAAACGGTCGGCAAGCTGCGTGTTGCCGCGGTCCACTGCCATGACGAACTGGAAGAGGTCGTTGGAACCGACCGAGACGAAGTCGACCGCCTTCATCAACTCGTCGAGCTGGAACAGCAGCGACGGCACCTCCAGCATCGCGCCGAGCTTGAGGCTCGTCGGCAAATGATGCGCAAAACGCGACAGGTGCCGGACTTCGCGGTCGATGATCTCGCGCGCCTGCGCGATTTCCGACAGTTCCGTCACCATTGGCAGCATCAGCTTCAGCTCACGCCCGCCGCAAGCCTTGAGCAGCGCGCGGATCTGTGTCCTGAGGAGGCCGGGGCGGTCGAGAGTGAGGCGGATCGCCCGCCAGCCGAGTGCCGGGTTTTCCTCCTGCACCGAGCCCTTGAAATAGGGCAGCACCTTGTCGCCGCCGATGTCGATGGTACGGAAGGTGACCGGCTTGCCGCGAGCCGCCTCCAGCACATCGCGATAGAGCCGCTCCTGCGCCTCGGCGCGCGGAAAAGTCGAGGCGACCATGAACTGCAATTCGGTGCGGAACAGGCCGATGCCGGCCGCTCCCGATTCTGAAAGCTGCGGCAGGTCGACCGCAAGGCCGGCATTCATCAGGAGATCGACCGGGACGCCGTCCTTGGTCAGCGACGGCTTCTTGCGCAGTTCGCGATAGATTTCCTGCCGCCGAGCTCGGAAGCGGACCTTTTCGGCATAGGCGGCCTCGAGGTCGGACTGCGGCCGCAGGTGAATGGTGCCTTCCTCGCCGTCGACGATGATGGCATCGCCGTTTTCCGCCATGGAGACGGCGCCCTTGACCTGGCCTGCGACCGGAATGCCCATCGCGCGCGCGACAATGACGACATGGCTGGTGGCCGCGCCGTCCTCCAGCACCAGGCCGCGCAGCTTGTCCCTGGGATAGTCGAGCAGTTCGGCCGCACCCATCGAGCGGGCGACGATGATGGCATCCTTTGGCAGCGAGGCCGCGACATCCTCCGGACCGCGCCCCATCAGCTGGCGCAAGAGCCGGTTGGCGAGATCGTCGAAATCGCTCATGCGCTCGCGCAGATAGGGGTCCGTCATGTGCAGCATGCGTGCGCGCATGTCGCTCTGCACCTTCTCGACGGCCGCTTCCGCAGTCAGGCCGTTGCGGATCGCCTCTTCCAGCCGGCGTACCCAGCCGCGGTCGTTGGCGAACATGCGATACGCCTCGAGCACCTCTCGATGCTCACCCTCGAAAGCGACGTCCCGGCGCTCGAGCATGTCGTCGATCGACAGCCTCAGCGAGCCGAGCGAGCGGTCGAGGCGACGCACCTCCTCCTCGCTGTCCTCGTTGAACAGATTGGTGACGACGATGCGCGGCTCGTGCAGCACGACATGGCCAAGCCCGACGCCTTCGTTGAAGGCAAGACCGGTGAAGCTTGCCGGACGGCGCAGGTCAAGTTCGAGGCCCGGCCGGGTGAGACGGGCAAGATCGCCGGTGGCGACCATCTCGGCGATCACCATCGCCGTCGTTTCCAGCGCCTCGACCTCGTCGTCGCGATAGTGGCGCATGGTCTTGTTCTGCACCACCAGGACGCCCAGTGTGCGCCCTGCCCGCAGCACCGGCACGCCGAGGAAGGAATTGTAGATCTCTTCGCCCGTCTCCGGCAGGTAGGCGAAGGCCGGATGCTCCTGCGCGTTGGAGAGATTGAGCGGCCGCGCGCTGGCGGCGATGGTGCCGACCAGGCCTTGCCCGAGCCTCAACTGCGCCAAATGGACGGCGGTGGGGTTCAGACCTTCGGTGGCGTAGAGCTCCAGCACCGAATCGGCGCGCAGCACATAGAGCGAGCACACCTCGGCGACCATGTTGGAGGCGATGTCGCGCACGATACGGTCGAGCCGCTCCTGCGGCTCCAGCGGCTCCTGCATGAGCTCGCGGAGCCGTCTCAGCAGAACGCGCGGGCCACCGGCCATGTCACGCATCGCGGCTTCTTCTCCAATGGGCACGTTGCCCGCCGTAGCTTCCGCCACGGCCGGCGCTCACGCAATAACGGACTCAGTTCTTGCTATTGCTTATCGAGCCCGTAGACGGAATGCAAAGTACGAACTGCAAGTTCCGTATAGGGACCGTCGATCAGTATCGAGATTTTGATCTCGGAGGTGGTGATCGCCCGGATATTGATCGCTTTATCGGCCAGCGCCTTGAAGGCGGTGGCCGCGACGCCGGCATGGCTTCGCATGCCGATACCGATGACCGAGACCTTCGACATGCCGGCTTCCGACTGCACGACGTCGTAGCCGACATCGGCCTTCAGCCGCTCGAGCACTGCCAGCGCCTTGTCGATGTCGCCCGACGGTACCGTGAAGGTCATGTCGGTGAATTTGCCGTCCTCGGAGATGTTCTGGACGATCATATCGACATTGATGTTGGCCTCGGCCAGCGGGCCGAAGATGCCGGCGGCGACGCCTGGGCGGTCGCCGACGCGGCGCAGCGAGATCTGCGCTTCGTCCTTGGCATAGGCAATTCCGGTGACGACCTGCTGTTCCACGATCTCTTCCTCGTCGCAAATAAGCGTTCCGGGCGGATTGAGCAAATCCCCCATTCCGGGCGCGTCGGGATCGTCGAAGGACGACCGCACAAAGGTACGCACCCTGTGCACCATGGCAAGCTCCACCGACCGTACCTGCAGCACCTTGGCGCCGAGCGAGGCCATTTCGAGCATTTCCTCGAACGAAATCTTGGCCAACCGCCGGGCTTTCGGCTCGATGCGCGGATCAGTCGTGTAGACGCCGTCGACATCGGTGTAGATGTCGCAACGGTCGGCCTTGACCGCGGCCGCGATCGCCACGGCGCTGGTGTCGGAGCCGCCGCGGCCGAGGGTCGAGATGCGGTTGTCCGGGCCGATGCCCTGGAAACCGGCGATGACCGCCACCTGGCTCTCGCCGAAGCGCTTGATCAGGAACGCGCCGTCGATGTCGAGGATGCGCGCGGCGCCATGGGCGTTGTCGGTCTTGATCGGGATCTGCCAGCCCTGCCAGGAACGGGCATGGACACCCGTGTTCTGCAGGGTTATCGCCAACAGGCCGGCCGTGACCTGCTCACCGGAGGCGACAACGGCGTCATATTCGCGCGCGTCGTGCATGGGCGAGGCCTCGCGCGTCCAGCCGACCAGCTCGTTGGTCTTGCCGGCCATGGCCGAAACCACCACGGCGACCTCATGGCCGGCATCGACCTCGCGTTTGACATGGCGCGCCACGTTGCGGATGCGGGCGATGTCGGCGACCGAAGTTCCGCCGAATTTCATCACGATGCGCGCCATGGAAGCGAGATGCCTTTGACTGAAGCCGGCTTGGGGCCGGAAAATGGAAAATGCGCCCGGACCAGCCGAGCCGCGGAAATGCGCGGCCTCCTTAGCTAAAACAGCAAGGCTTCGCAAGCGAGGGCGCAGGAGAAGCGGCCTTGGCCCGATTTTTGAAGCCTCCTGGCGGATTCCTGTCGCGCAATGCGATAAACTTGGAAAATCGGATGGAGGAATTCATGACCGAGACGCTGGAGATCGTGACCTTCCGCCTCAAGCCGGATACTGCGGCTGGTTTTGTTGCCCAAAATGGCTTCGTCACCGACTGGCTGGTGCGCCAGCCCGGTTTTCTCAGCCGCCATCTTGGCGAGCGAGACGACGGGAGCTGAGTCGACGTCGTGCGCTGGCAGAGCCTCGAGCAGGCCCAGGCGGCGGCACAGCGCATCATGGCCGAGATCGGCGGTTGCGAGGCCATGCGGGCGATCGAGCCAGCCAGCGTGGCCATGGGTCATGCCGCGGTCGCGCTGTCGGCCTAGGCTCGACCGTCCCTCGTGCCGCTGCGGCTGGTTGGCGGCAACGGAAAAAACCTGCCTTGACTTTCGCTGCCGGGGACCCGACTTCCTAGCGTTCCCCGACTTGCTGGCGTTCGAGGAGACCCGCCCCATGCCTGAGCCCCGCCGATCGACCATAGATGCCGGAGAAGTCGAACGCTTCTCCGCCCTTGCCGCCGAATGGTGGAACCCGAACGGCAAGTTCCGGCCGCTACACAAGTTCAACCCTGTGCGCCTTGCCTATATCCGGGACCAGGTGGCGGCGCGCTTCGGCCGCGATCCGCGCGCGGCCAGGCCATTCGAGGGTCTGCGCTTCCTCGACATCGGCTGCGGCGGCGGGCTTTTATGCGAACCGATGGCGCGGCTTGGCGCGGAAGTGGTCGGTGCCGACGCCTCGGCCACCAACATCGAGGTCGCTAAGCTGCACGCGGCCGAAGCCGGCGTAAATGTCGACTATCGCGCCACCACGGCCGAGGCGCTGGCCGACGCCGGCGAGACATTCGACGTTATCCTCAACATGGAGGTGGTCGAGCATGTCGCCGATGTCGATCTCTTCGTCGCCAAATGCAGTGAGATGGTCCGGCCCGGCGGCATCATGTTCGTCGCCACCATCAACCGCACGCTGAAGGCGCTTGGCCTTGCCATCATCGGCGCCGAGTATGTGCTGCGCTGGCTGCCGCGCGGCACGCATCAGTTCGGCAAGCTAGTGCGGCCGGAGGAGTTGGCAAAGGCGCTTGGCGCGGCGGGGCTGACCATCGTCGACCGGACCGGCGTGATCTATCATCCGTTGGCCGACCGCTGGCAGAAATCCAGGGACATGGACGTCAACTACATGGTGCTGGCCGAAAAAGCCTCGGTCTAAGCGGCCAACTGAAGCGTTTACGCCGCCTGGCTTTGCAGCTTCGGGCTTGGCTGGCTCTGCGCCTTGGTGGTGATGAGCACGCCGGCGGTGATGATGGCCGCGCCCAGCCAGGTCAGAAGCTGATAATGCTCGCCGAGGAAGATCGTGCCGGCAAAGAGCCCGACCGCCGCCGCCACATAGCCGATCTGGCTGAGATAGACCGGCCCGCCGACCGCCTGCAACCGGAAGAAGAAGGCAAACATCGCCGAAGCCGACGCCACCTGTGCGACGACCACCAGCGGCACGCCGCCGAGCGGAGCAAATGCCTGCCAGCCGAGCAGAGTCAGGATGCCGATGAGAAGCAAGGTTGCCGACGCCAGATGGCTGCCAACGGCGAGCTCGATCGGACCGGTGTCCTCGGGCCAGTCGATGGTGCGGTAGATGTTGCCGGCGGCGAGGCTGACGGGGATGAGAAGGCCGACCGCCACCCAGAAATATTCGGCCGGCTGGCCGGCCTCCCCACGCGTCAACGCGACCATCACCGCGCCGATAAAACCAACGATAATGCCGATGACGCCGAGCAGGTTCGGTCGCCGCACCCCAAGCAGGATCGAGAACACCAGCGTGATGACCGGCGACAGCGTGAACATGATGCCCGTGTAACCCGCGCCGAGATGCGGGATGGCCGAGAACATCAGCAAGTTGGGAAAGGCGTAGCAGATGGCTGCGGTGATGAAGAAATAGCGCAACTTGTGCGCCGTGAGCCGGATGCGCTGACCGAGCAGCAGAAGCGTTATCAGCAACACGCCGCCGGCACCGAACGAGATCACGAAAGCCCAGGCCATTGCCGGGACACCGGCCGCCGTTGCCAGCTTGCCGAAGGGGAGCGTCATGCCGAGCAATCCGCCGGTGACGATCAGAAGACCCAGTGCGGAGTCCCAGAGCAATTTCATCTGCGTGATCCTGTGGCTACGCGGCCAAGCTTGGCGGCCGCTCCAACTTGGGATAATATAGCGTAAAGATTCTCAATATCAAGATACTTTACGGTGAGGCACATGGACCGTGCGGCAAGAGCGATGGAGCAATGGCGCAAGGAACGGCCGGACCTCGACGTCTCGCCGATGGGAGTGATCGGGCGACTGAACGAAGCGTCCTCGCTGATCGCGCGCGACCGGCTCGCGCCGCTCTTTGCCCGTTTCGGCCTGCAGCAGGGCGAATTCGACGTGTTGGCCACGCTTCGCCGCTCCGGCGCGCCTCACGCGCTGACGCCGACCGAGCTCTACGAGGCGACGATGGTGACCTCCGGAGCAATGACCGCCCGGCTCGACCGGCTGGAAAAGGCGGGCCTGATCCAGCGCGCGCCGCATCCCAGCGATCGCCGCGGCGTTGTGGTGCAACTCACCTCGAAAGGCCTCGAACTCATCGATGAGGCCCTTACCGCCCACGTCGCGAATGAGCATGAAATCCTCGCCGGGTTGGCGCCAGAGGACCGGAAAATGCTCGCCACACTGCTGAAAAAGCTGATCGGAACTCTTAGTTCCGGTCCTCCGGAAAGCTCGGGATCGGCATGAATTCGACGCCGTCCTCGGCGAGGCTTTTCGCCTCGTCCGGCGTAGCCTCGCCATAAATGCCGCGCGGATCGGTCTCGCCGAAATGGATCTTGCGCGCTTCCTCGGCGAACTTGTCGCCGACATAGTCGGCATTCTCGCGCACCTTGTCGGCGAGCGCCTTGAGCTGTGCCAGCGCCTGTTTCTGCGCGTCGCCCATGGCCAGCGCCATCTTCTCCTGCTTGCGTGAGGTGGAGACCGCCGGCGCCATCAGCGCCTTCTCGACCTTGTGCGAGCCGCAGATCGGGCAATCGATGAAGCCGCGTTTCTTCTGCGTGCCGAAGTCGTCATTGCTGCGGAACCAGGCTTCGAATTCGTGCTCGTGTTCGCAGATGAGCGAAAAGCGGATCAAGAGGCTGCACCCCTGAGACGCGGCGCCTCGCCGGCATTGACGGTGAAATCCCGCGCGTTCTTGAGATTGGGAATCTTGCGACGCGCCGCAGCCGACTGCGCCGGGTCGATCTCGGCGACGATCACGCCGGGCTCGTCATGCGCGGCCTCGGCGATGATGCGTCCCCACGGATCGACGATCAGCGAATGGCCGTAAGTCTCGCGGCCGTCCTCGTGCAGGCCGCCCTGCGCGGCCGCGATGAGATAGGCGCCGTTCTCGATCGCGCGTGCCCTGAGCAGCACGTGCCAGTGCGCCTCGCCGGTCTGGCGGGTGAAGGCTGCAGGCACCGAAAGCACCTGAGCCCCCGCCAGCGCTTCGGCACGGAATAGCTGCGGGAAGCGCAGGTCGTAGCAGACGGCGAAGCCCAGCTTCACGCCGTTGACATCGGTGACGACGCCCTCCGTCCCCGGCTCGTAAGAGGCGGATTCGCGCCAGCTCTCGCCGTTGTCGAGGTCGACATCGAACATGTGGATCTTGTCGTAATTGGCGATCATGGCGCCGTCGGGCGCGAACAGGAACGCCCGGTTGGCGAGCTTGCCGTCGGCGCGCAGGATGGCCGTCGAGCCGACATGCAGGAAAATGCCGAGTTCCTGCGCAAGTTTCCGCGCCGTCGAAACGACGACGTCCTTGTCTTCGCTGGTGAAAGCGGCGGCACCAGCCTGTTTGTCGCGGATGAGCGCGCCGGTCATTTCCGGCGTCTGCACGTAGGTGGCGCCCTGCTGTGCGGCCTCGCGGACCAGCTTTTCCATGGCGGCCGCGTTGCGCTCCGGGCTGGTGCCCGAACGCATCTGCACCGCCGCCGCCTTGAAAACGCTCATGATCAAACCCTCGCCCCGTTGGCAAGCAACACGTCCAGCCGGCCCTCGGACTCCAATTCATGGAGGTCGTCGCAGCCGCCGACATGCGTGTCGCCGATGAAAATCTGCGGAAAAGTGGTGCGCCCATGCGCCCGCGAAATCATTTCCTGGCGCAATTCCGGCGAGAACGACGCGTCATGCTCGGTATAGGCTACACCCTTGCGCTCGAGCAACCGCTTGGCTGCGGTGCAATAGCCGCACATCATCCGGGTATAGATCGTCACATCAACCATCGATCAGCAATCCTGCCTGCGCCCATCGCCCAGCGGTTATGCGAAAGCGACATGCACCAAAACAACAACTTAAGCCCTATATAGTTGCAGACTCATCGGCCCGGAAGTCCCCCGGCAGGACGCGGGCAAAGGTCAGCACGTCGACCGCTCCGGCGCCGCCTTTCTTCAGCGCCTTGGCCACCGACCGCACGGTGGCGCCGGTGGTGAAGACGTCGTCGATGACGAGCACCCTTCGGCCGGCGATCTCGATTTCCGCCTCGGGCGGGACGCGGAAGGCGGCGCGCACATTCTCCTCGCGTTCGTGCCGCTCCAGCCCGACCTGCTGGCGGGTGAGTTTTACGCGCCTCACCGCAGCCGGCGCGAAAGGCAGGCCGCTCAGCTTCGAAACCGCCCGTGCCAGCTCCGCCGACTGGTTGAACTGCCGCCGGAAGAAGCGTCGCCAATGCAGCGGCACCGGGACCACGACATCGGCTTCAGCGATCAGTTCGGCGCCGGCGCGCATCATCCAGCGCGCCATCCAGGGCGCGAGATCGGTGCGATCCTGGTATTTCAGCCCTTGCACCATCTGGCGCGCGACCCCTGAATAGACGACCGCCGCCCGCGCCCGCTCGAAAGGCGGCGGATCGGCGATCGCTTCGGCGGAAAGAAAACCGTCGCCCATGTCATGCGTAAACGGCGTGCCCATCACTGGACACCAAGGCTTCTCCAGCAGTCGAAGCTTCGGCCAGCAGGCGCCGCACAGCACGCCAGGCTGCGAGACGTGGCGGCGGCAGCCGGCACAGACCGGCGGAAACAGCAGGCGCGCCGGCCAGCCCAGAGCCTGCCGCGTCATGTCCTTCATCGCAATGGTCTTGATCTTGCGCACCGGATCGGCCACGTGAAGCGAAACCCCGCGCCACCATAGCATCGGTCAGGCACGCACCGACAACAGGAATAACCCATTGCAGCCTTTGATCGACACGGAGCTCTGGCTTGCGCACAAACGCCGGGCGCTGATGCACCCCGTCGACGGAGCCGATTTCCTGATGCGGCGGGCAGCGGAAGACCTTGCCGACCGGCTGGGCGCCGTCGAGCGCAAATTCGGCAAGGCGGCGGCGCTGTTTTGCCAGACATCGGCCGCGACCAGGCTGCTCGCCGGCAGCGGCAAGGTGGCCGACACAGTGCGCGTGGAAACAGACGGTGCCTTCCTTGCCGGAGAAGCCGGCATCGTCGCCCCGGCGGAGACCGTGCCGTTCGAGGCCGAGAGCCTCGATCTCGTCGTCTCGCTGCTGTCGCTGCAGACGATGAACGACATCCCCGGCGTGCTGGCGCAGATCCGCCGCGCGCTGAAGCCCGACGGGCTGTTCCTCGGCGCTTTAGCCGGTGCCGGCACGCTTTCCGAGTTGCGCGAGAGCCTGCTTGCCGCCGAGACCGAGCTTTACGGTGGCGCGAGCCCTCGCGTCCTGCCGTTCACCGATGTGCGCGACGCCGGCGCGCTGCTGCAACGTGCCGGCCTGGCGCTGCCGGTCGCCGACGTGGAGACGGTCACGGTGCGCTACGATTCGCTGTTCGGACTTGCCGCCGACCTGCGCGCCATGGGCGAGACCAGCCCGCTTTTGGACCGCAGCCGGCGTCCCGCCACCCGGCGGCTGTTCGCCCGCGCCGCCGAAATTTATGCTGATCGGTTTTCCGACCCGGACGGCCGCATCCGGGCAAGCTTTTCGATTGTGTGGATGTCCGGCTGGGCGCCCGATGCCTCACAGCAGAAACCGCTGAAGCCTGGCTCGGCCAAGGTCTCGCTGAAGACGATCCTCGAGAAGCCGACGGGGCACTGACCATGCGCGCCGCGGTCTGACCGATGCGATCAGTGCTGGGCAAAGGCGTTGGCAAGCCTGCTGTTGTTGTCGGAGAACAGCCACTGGATCGCGTCGGCGGCCTTGCCGACGCCGCCGACGATTACAAGCGACAGCACGGCAACGATCAGGCCATATTCGATGGCCGTGGCGCCTGATTCATCTTCTATGAATTGCTGCAGCAGGTTTTTCATGGTCATCGATCCCTCTTGGCGGGAACCATAGCGCCTACCCGTTAAGAAAGGTTAACGGCAAAAGCTTAACGGGCGGTGAAATAGCGGTTTCTTGCTGAATTTATTAACCAATTAGCACTCGCCGTAGCGGCTGCCATCGTTGCGGATTACGCAAACGGAATTTGGCAGCGGCTGCAGCACGCTTCGCCGCAGGGTGTAGGTATCGCGGCGACCGATCGAACCGGTGCTGCTTAGGTCGAGTCCGCCGGTCAAGCTCTCGCGCGCGCCCTGCGGACGCAGCTGGCTGTCCAGGAAAGGCGTCGCGATCAGAGCCAGCGCCACCGCGGCCGACCCGAAAAGCAGGGTGATCCGCAAGATACCCATGCCGGCATCGGCGGCGCGGAAAGCGCGGTCGGGCCGGATCGAGTCCCATTCTCTGTCGAGGCTCATGGATTGGCTCCAATCAAAATCGGCATGCCGCCGCGCGGACGATTTGCCTCAATTTTCCATGTCGAGATAAATCTTCCATTAACGCTGCCTAAAGCAGACGGAGCAAACGGCAGCTTGGAGCAATTCCGGCCGCAGGTCGCCAAATCAGCATTTTGGTGGAAACGCTGAAGCGGCTGTGACGATCACAAGAGATCGATGAGGAACTGGATCAGCGGCGCGTCCGCCGGCGGCATCGGGTAGTCGCGCATCTGGCGCGGCCTGACCCATTTCAGCCCCTGCCCTTCCCTCGGCTGCGCAATGCCGCGGAAGCGCCGGCAGATGTAGAGCGGCATCAGCAGGTGGAAATGGTCATAGCTGTGGCTGGCGAAGGTGAGCGGCGCCAGGCAGGGGATCTCGGTCTCGATACCGAGCTCCTCATGCAGCTCGCGCACCAGGCATTCCTCGGGCGTCTCGCCTGGCTCGACCTTGCCGCCCGGAAACTCCCAAAGGCCGGCGAGCTGCTTGCCCTCGGGACGCTGCGCCAGAAGCACGCGTCGGTCGGCGTCCACCAGCGCGCAGGCCGCGACAAGAAGCAGGCGCTTTCCAGCTGGCGTGATCTCGTTCATGCGTCCGGCCGCCGGCGATAATGGTAGCGATAGACTTCCTCGAAGCCGAGCGACCGGTAGAGCGACAGCGCCGCAACATTGCCGGCTTCTACCTGCAGCCATGCTTCGCGCGCGCCGCGCAGCCTGGCCCATTTCAGCGCCGACAGGATGAGGTTGCGGCCGTGGCCCTTTTTGCGCGCCGATTTTTCGGTGGCGACCTCGAACACGCCGGCGAGATCGCCGTCGTGGACGCAGATCAGCGTTGCCAGCGGCTCATTGCCGTCCTCGAGCGCAAACAGCCCCGCCTCAGGCTGGATTGCGCCGATGACTTCCGAGAGGCCGGCTCGCAGCGAGGCGTCCGAGCCGTTCGTCCTGATCGCCGCGCCGATGAAGCGGCTGATGTCTTTCAGCGGAATCTGGTCCATCGCGGCGTCGAGTTGCGCCTCCTTGAGCGGCAGACGCATCACCACCGATTCGTCGAACCGGCTCCAGCCTGCATCGTCGAGATGCGTCGACAGCACCTGCCCCGAAAGCGGCGACATACGAAAGGTCAGCGGCCGGCCGTAAGCCTCGAAGCGACGGCTGGCGCGCACGATGCGTTCGGCAATGGCATGCGTGTCGCCGGGATCGAGCGGATTGACCGAATTCAGGCGCTTCGCCGGATGGCCCGCCGTCAGCCGCACCAACCATGTCCCGTCATAGTGAACGGCCGCCGCCGGCCAGGCGCGAAAGCCCGCCGCCTCGTAGCGGCGCACGATCGCGAGCACGCTTGCCGGATGCGTCGACACCGGTGCCATCAGCTCCGGTAGTCGCCATTGATGGCGACATATTCCTTGGTGAGGTCGCAGGTCCACACCGTCGCCTTGCCGCGGCCGATGCCGAGGTCGGCGCGGATGCGGATGTCGTCGCGCTTCATATAGGCCGAGGTCGCTTCTTCCGAGTAAGCCGGATCGCGCTCGCCCTCATGCGCCAGCCGGTTGTCGCCGAACCAGATCGACAGCCGGTCGCGGTCGGCCGGCTCGCCGGCCTTGCCGACGGCCATGACGACGCGGCCCCAATTGGCGTCCTCGCCGGCGACCGCAGTCTTAACCAGCGGCGAGTTGGCGATCGAAAGCGCGACGCGCTTGGCCGAGCGCGCGGATTTGGCGCCGGTGACGGTCACCTCGACCTGCTTGCGCGCGCCTTCGCCGTCGCGCACCACCTGCAGCGCCAGCGACTTCAGCACCTTGCCGAGTGCGCGGCGGAAGGCGCCGAGCCGCGCATCTTTCGGGTCACTGATCTGGGGCGCGCCGCGCGAACCAGCCTTGCCGGTGGCGAAGAAGAGCAGCGTGTCGCTGGTCGAGGTATCGCTGTCGACAGTGACCGCGTTGAAGGTCTTTGCCGTGCCGCGCGACAACAGATCCTGCAGCACCGGGGCTGCGATCGGCGCGTCGGTGGCGATGAAGGAGAGCATCGTGGCCATATCGGGCGCGATCATGCCGGCGCCCTTTGCGATGCCGTTGATGGTGACATCGGCGTCGCCGAGCTTCACCGTCTGGGACGCCACCTTCGGATAGGTGTCCGTGGTCATGATGGCCTTTGCCGCCTCGGTCCACAGGTCCGGTTTGCCGTTCTTCACCAGGCCGGCGAGCAGATGGCTGAATTTGTTGGTGTCGAGCGGCTCGCCGATAACGCCGGTCGAGGCCAGGAACACTTCGCTCTCGGAGCATCCGGCGGCCTTCGCCGCCGCCTCGCCGGTCAAAGCCGTCGAAGCGCGGCCCTTCTTGCCGGTGAAGGCGTTGGCATTGCCGGAGTTCACCACCAGCACACGCGCCTTGCCGGCGGATAGGTTCTGGCGGCAGTAGTCGACCGGCGCCGAGGGGCATTTCGACTTGGTGAAGACACCGGCGACCGCCGTTCCGGGATCGAAGACCATGGCAAGCAGATCGGTGCGATTGCGATATTTGATCCCGGCCTCGGCGGTAGCGATGCGCACGCCCTCGATGACCGGCATCTTGGGATATTTCTTCGGTGCGAGCGGCGAAATCGTTGCGGACATGGGACCCCGGAGCGGCAGAACGCAAATAGGAGGCCGGTTTGCCCGATAGCGCGCGCTGGCGCAAGAGCGTTCTGGCCGCGCTTCATGGGCTCTCTCGGGGTGCGCGGCATAGCGCGCGCCTGAAATGCGAAAGGGCGCCCGAAGGCGCCCTTAGCAGCATCTTTCAGGCTGGCCGGCTTACTTGCCGCTCTCCAGTGTGTCGACCGCCGACTTCAGCTTCGCGTCCGGGATCTCGATCTTGGCGGCGCCGCGCAATTCCTTGACCATGGCGAAATACTTGTCGCGGATGACGGCCTGCTTGGCCTGGTCCTTGACGTCGTCGAAGGCCGGCGGCTGCTTGGCGCGCTTGTCCTCGACCTTGATGACATGCCAGCCGAACTGCGACTGCACCGGCTCCTTGCTGTACTTGCCGACATCAAGCGCAAACGCGGCCTTGTCGAACTCCGGCACCATCTGTCCGGGACCGAACCAGCCGAGGTCGCCGCCATTCGACTTGCCGCTCGGGTCGCTGGTGTGCTCGTTGGCGAGCTTCTGGAAATCGGCGCCGCCGTCGAGCTGCTTGATGATCGCCTCGGCTTCTTCCTTCGTCTTCACGAGGATGTGACGGGCGTGGATCTCATTGACCGGCGGCGTGTTGGCGATTTCCTGGTCGTAGCGGGCGCGGATATCTGCATCCGTCACCTTGTCGACGACTTCCTTCTCGACGACCTCGCCGTGCAGGGCGCGCTGCTGCAGGAAGGCCATCCGACGCAGGAAATCGGCATCCTTGTCGAGGCCGCTGTCGACCGCTTTCTTGGCCATGACGCGGATTTCAATGGCCGCCGAAAGAGCAGCGGCGCGGCGCTGTTCCGGCGGCAGCTGCGCGAACTGCTGCGACAGCTCGCCTTCGGCCAGCGCGAGATCGGCCTCGGTCAGCTTCTCGCCGTTGATGGTGGCGACCACGGCGTTGGGATCCACGGGAGCGGCTGCGGGAGCCGCCGCGCCCGGCTGGGCGGGCTTGGTTTCCTGCGCCATCAGCGGCGACAGCGAAAGAGCCGAGAGCCCGAAGGCCAAGCCAAGGCTGGCGAGCGACGCGCGGCGGAACGACAGGGACATCAAGATAACTCCAATGGGGATTGCCGATAAGGATCGCTTGAACGGGAAGGTTCCAGATCAGTCCGATTGTGGCGGAATTTGGCGCTGCCCATAGGGCTAACGCGGCGTTGACATCAGTTGAGCCCCCTCTTATCTGTCCAACGACTTGGCGTCCAGAACCGTTTTCCGGGCGCTTTTTGCGTTTGTCCGCATTCACGCGGATTTGATGGGCCCGCCAGGCGCCTGTCGCAAACGGCTAAAATTGCTATCGAAAGGACCATTGGATGGTCAGTCTCGGCGCTCTCGCGCGTAAGGTTTTCGGCTCTTCCAACGACCGCCGAGTCAAGGCGACAAGGCCCCGGGTCGAGGCCATCAATGGGTTGGAAAACGAGATGCGGGCGCTCTCCGATGCCGAGCTTGCCGGCCGCACCGAGAAATTCCGCCAGGACTTCGCCAATGGCGCCTCGCTCGACGACCTGCTGATACCGGCCTTCGCAACAGTGCGAGAGGCGGCCCGCCGCGTTCTCGGCATGCGTCCCTTCGATGTCCAATTGATCGGCGGCATGGTGCTGCACAATGGCGGCATCGCCGAGATGCGCACCGGTGAGGGCAAGACGCTGGTCGCCACCTTGCCGGTCTATCTCAACGCGCTCGCCGGCAAGGGCGTCCATGTCGTCACGGTCAACGACTATCTTGCCAAGCGCGACGCCGAATGGATGGGCCGCGTCTACAAGTTCCTCGGCCTCACCGTCGGCATCATCGTACACGGCCTCTCCGACGACGAGCGCCGCGAGGCCTACGCCGCCGACGTTACCTACGCCACCAACAACGAGCTCGGCTTCGACTATCTGCGCGACAACATGAAGTATGAGCGCTCGCAGATGGTCCAGCGCGGCCATGCCTACGCCATCGTCGACGAAGTCGACTCGATCCTTGTCGACGAGGCGCGCACGCCGCTGATCATTTCCGGTCCGCTCGAGGACCGCTCGGAAATGTACAACACCATCGACGCCTTCATGCTGAAGCTCAGCCCGGCCGACTACGAGGTCGATGAAAAACAGAAAACCACGATCTTCACCGAGGACGGCACCGAGAAGCTGGAAAACATGCTGCGCGATGCCGGCCTGTTGAAGGGCGAGTCGCTCTACGACGTCGAGAACGTCGCGATCGTCCACCACGTCAACAATGCGCTGAAGGCGCACCTGCTGTTCCAGAAGGACAGGGACTACATCGTGCGCAACGGCGAGATCGTCATCATCGACGAGTTCACCGGCCGCATGATGCCCGGCCGCCGCTATTCGGAAGGCCTGCACCAGGCCCTCGAGGCCAAGGAGCATGTGCAGATTCAGCCGGAGAACCAGACGCTGGCCTCCGTCACCTTCCAGAACTATTTCCGCCTTTACAAGAAGCTCGCCGGCATGACCGGCACGGCGCTGACCGAGGCGGAGGAATTCGCCAACATCTACAATCTCGAAGTCACCGAGATCCCGACCAACCTGCCGGTCGCCCGCAGGGACGAGGACGACGAGGTCTACCGGACGGTGGAAGAGAAGTACAAGGCCATCGTCAAGGAGATCCGCGACGCCCGAGAGCGCGGTCAGCCGATCCTGGTCGGCACCACCTCGATCGAGAAATCCGAGCAGCTGGCCGAGCGCCTGCGCAAGGAAGGCGTCAAGAATTTCGAGGTGCTCAACGCCCGCCACCACGAGCGCGAGGCGGCTATCGTCGCCCAGGCCGGCAAGCCCGGCGCCATCACCATCGCCACGAACATGGCTGGACGCGGTACCGACATCCAGCTCGGCGGCAATGCCGACATGCGCATCGCCGAAGAACTGGCGGATATGCCCGCCGGCCCGGAGCGCGAGGCGCGCGAACAGCAGATCCGCGACGACGTCGCGCAGCTGAAGGAAAAGGCGCTGGCCGCCGGCGGACTCTACGTCTTGGCCACCGAGCGCCATGAATCGCGCCGCATCGACAACCAGCTGCGCGGACGTTCCGGCCGCCAGGGCGATCCTGGCCGTTCGAAATTCTTCCTGTCGCTGCAGGACGATCTGATGCGCATCTTCGGCTCCGAGCGCATGGACGGCATGCTGCAGAAGCTCGGCCTCAAGGAAGACGAGGCCATCATCCACCCGTGGATCAACAAGGCGCTGGAGAAGGCGCAGAAGAAGGTCGAGGCGCGCAACTTCGACATCCGCAAGAATCTGCTGAAATACGATGACGTCTCCAACGACCAGCGCAAGGTGGTTTTCGAGCAGCGCATCGAGTTGATGGATGGCGAAGGCCTGTCGGAGACGGTCGCCGAGATGCGCGAGGGCGTCATCGAGGAAATCGTCGCCAAGAACATCCCGGAAAACGCCTATGCCGAGCAGTGGAACGTCGCCGGCCTGAAGGAGGAAGTGGCGCAGTACCTCAATCTCGACCTGCCGATTGAGGACTGGGTCAAGGAGGAGGGCATCGCCGAGGACGACATCCGCGAGCGCATCTCGGCCGCCGCCGAGGCAGCCGCCAAGGAACGCGCCGAGCGCTTCGGCCCCGACGTCATGAGCTATGTCGAGCGTTCGGTCGTGCTGCAGACGCTCGACCATCTGTGGCGCGAGCACATCGTCAACCTCGACCATCTGCGTTCGGTCGTGGGCTTCCGCGGATATGCCCAGCGCGATCCGCTGCAGGAATACAAGGGCGAGGCCTTCGAGCTGTTCCAGGGCATGCTCGGCAATCTGCGCCAGGCCGTGACCGCGCAGCTGATGCGCGTCGAGCTGGTCCGCCAGGCGGCTGAAGCGCCGCCACCGTCGGCGCCGGATATGTTCGGCAGCCATATCGACGGCACCACCGGCGAGGACGACTTCCAGGGCGGCGAGACGGCGTTGTTGGTCCGCCAGGAATCCCATGCCATGGTGGCACCCGAAAATCGCGATCCGAAGAATCCCGCGACTTGGGGCAAGGTCGGCCGCAACGAGGCCTGCCCGTGCGGCTCCGGCAAGAAATACAAGCACTGCCACGGCGCCTTCGCCTGATCCCCTTCACTTCTTCTTCCCGGATATGACGGGGAGAAGGAAGCCCTCCACCCAACCGTTTCTTAATGTGTTTCGCATACACCGAAACCTTGGAAACAGGCGGAAAACGGAGAGTATTCGGGGTGCGCTTTTCCGCGGCGACGACTGCCGGGCGGTTCTTGCCGCAGCGCTGGGCGCTGCGCATGGGGCCGCTGCTTGGCCGCATCGACGCCGTGCTGTTCAGCGCCGACGAACGCGGCGAAGCCGGCCGCATGTCGCTGATCGCATTCACCATCCGCATCGTCAGCGCGGTCATCGCCTTCGTCAGCCAGGTGCTGATGGCACGCTGGATGGGCTCGTTCGAATACGGCATCTTCGTGCTGGTCTGGGTGACGATGGTCATCGTCGGCAACCTCGCCTGCCTCGGCTTCCACACCTCGGTCATCCGTTTCATTCCCGAATATCGCGAGCGCGGCATGCTCGCCGAGCTGCGCGGCATCGTGCTGGCGAGCCGGCTGTTCGTGCTGGTCGCCTCGACGGTGATCGCGGGGCTGGGCGCGCTCGGCGTCTGGCTCGCCTCGCCCTGGATCGAGAACTACTACGTCATTCCCTTCATCCTCGGCGTCATCTGCCTGCCGATGATCGCGATGGGCGACCTCCTGCAGGGACTGGCGCGGGCGAACTCATGGGCGCTGTTCGCGCTGTCGCCGACCTATCTGGTGCGGCCGGTGCTGATCCTGGTGTTCATGGCGCTTATGCTCGCCATGCACTACGTGCCGGACGCCAAGACCGCGATCTTCGCCTCGATCGCCGCCACCTATGCCACGACGCTCGGCCAGCTGATGGGCGTCACCTCGCGCATGGACAAGCAGATCCCGGCCGGGCCGATGACCGTGCATTTCGGCCGGTGGTTCCTGGTCTCGCTGCCGATCTTCCTGGTCGAGAGTTTTTTCTTCCTGCTCACCAATGCCGACGTGCTGATGGTCGGCGCCTATCTCGAGCCCAATGACGTCGCCGTCTATTTCGCCACCGTGAAAACGCTGGCTCTGGTGCATTTCGTCTACTTCGCCGTCAAGGCGGGCGTTGCCCAGCGCTATGCGCAATTCACCCATGGCGAGCCGGAAAGGCTCGCCGCCTTCGCCCGCGAGACCGTCTCCTGGACCTTCTGGCCCTCGCTTGCGATGGCGCTGCTGGTGCTGGCGCTCGGCGAGCCGATGCTGGTGCTGTTCGGCCCCGAATTCAGCGCCGGCTATCCGCTGCTTTTCCTGCTGGTGTTCGGCGTCGTCGCGCGCGGCGCCGTCGGCCCCTGCGAAAGCCTGCTCACCATGAGCGGCAACCAGAACATCTGCGCCGCCGTCTATGCCATGACGCTTGCGCTGAATATCGCTCTCAATGTGGTTCTGATCCCGCTCTTCGGCCTTTGGGGCGCGGCGATCGCCACCAGCCTCGCCATGGTCTTCGAGGCCGGCGCGCTGTCCTTCACCGTCTGGCGCAAGCTCGGCATCGTCATGGCGATTTTCGTGCCCGCAAACAAGGAAGTCGCCTGATGGCCGCCATTCCGCTGCTTGAAGAGACCAGCGGCGGGCCCGCCGGCGCCATGGTGTCGGGCCTTGCCGGCCTCGTCAGGGAGGCCGATCCCGCCCATATCGAGCTGTTCGCCAACAACCGGCCGGAGCGCAAGCTCGCGATCTATCCCGCCTCGGCCGGCTTCGACCTGGTCGAGGAGCTCGACTATCTTAGCGCCCGCACGATCGAGCCCAACGTCTTCTTCAACCCGCGCTTCCTGGCGCCGGCCATGCCGAGGCTCGAGGACCGCGAAGTGCGGCTGGCGGTGATCCGCGACGGCGACGAGTTCCGCAACCGGCTGCGGCTCCTTGTGCCGTTCTCGGTCGAGCGCCCCGCAATTCCGCTCGGCGTCCCGGTCATGCGCACATGGTCGAGCCCGTTCGGCCCGCTCGGCACGCCGCTGGTCGATCGTGACGATCCGGTCAGCGTCATCGAGGATTTCTTCTCGATGCTGTCCAGGCCGCATCTCAAATTGCCGAAGGTCTTCGTGCTGCCCGACATCAAGCTGGACGGCCCGGTGGCGAGCCTCCTCACCTCCTTTGCCGACAGCCGCGGCCTGACCCTGGTCGTCACCGGCAAGGCCGAGCGCCCGGTGCTGGAAAGCGATGCCGACGGCGACGACTACCTCAAGGCCTCGCTGCGCGCGCATCACTATCGTGAATTCCGCCGGCTCAAGCGGCGCCTCGCCGGCCTTGGCAAGCTGGACCATGTGGTGGCGCGCGGACCGGACGAGATCCGCCACGCCATTGAAAGCTTCCTGACACTGGAGGCGGCCGGCTGGAAGGGCCGCGAGCGCACGGCCATGGCGATCGACCGCTACCGCGCCGCCTTCGCCCGCGAGGCGGTGCACAGGCTCGCCGAGCACGACATGTGCCGCATCCACACACTGACGCTCGACGGCCGCACGATCGCTTCTGTCGTCGTCTTCGTCGAAGCGGGCGTCGCCTACACCTGGAAGACGGCCTATGACGAGACGCTCTCGGCCTATTCGCCGGGCACGCTGCTGATGATCGAGGTGACCAAGCAGCATCTCGATGATCCCAATGTCGCCATGACCGATTCCTGCGCGGTGCCCGACCATCCGGTGATGAGTCGCCTGTGGACGGAGCGCAAGCCGATGGGCACGCTGGTGGTCGGCCTGACGCCCGACGCCGACCGGCCGGCCCGCCAGGCGGCCTCGCAGCTCCATCTCTACCGCGAGACCCGCAACATGGCGCGGCTCCTGCGCAATCGCATGCGGAGCCTCTTGAAAGGCGCTAGATGAAAGGCCGCATACCGGCTATGGCATCCGGCGGCCGAGCCGCCATGCCTTCTTCACAAAGCAATCCAGATGTTCGAAACCTTCCTGCGCTTCGCCCGCCTCTGTGCGCCGCTTGTTCTGCTTGCCATGCTCCCGGCGCGAGCCTTCGCCGAGTCCTGCCCCGAGGATTGTGCCGAGCCTGCGCCCGTCGACATCTACAGCCACACCACCGCCGGCCATATGGCTCCAGCCGCGGCAGCTGCGTTGCCGCGCGTCTATGTGCCCAACCGTTCCTCGAACAGCGTTTCCGTCATCGACCCGGCGACGCTGAAGGAGGTCGACAGGTTTGCGGTCGGCAGCAAGCCGCAGCACGTCGTTCCTTCCTGGGACCTGAAGACGCTTTGGGTGGCCAATAACGGCACCGGCAAGAACGGCAGCCTGACGCCGATCGACCCGACGACAGGAAAGCCCGGCAAGCAGGTGCCGGTCGACGATCCTTACAACATGTATTTCATGCCGGACGGCAGCGCCGCCATCATCGTGGACGAGGCCCTGAGGCGGCTCGATCTGCGCGATCCGCGGACCATGGCGCTGCAAGCCGTCATCCCGACGCCGGCCTGCCCCGGCATCAACCATGCCGATTTCGCGGCCGACAATTCCTATGCGATCTTCACTTGCGAGTATGGCGACGGCGGACTGGCCAAGATCGACCTG
This sequence comes from Mesorhizobium sp. WSM4898, assembly GCF_029625845.1. Classification (NCBI taxonomy): domain Bacteria; kingdom Pseudomonadati; phylum Pseudomonadota; class Alphaproteobacteria; order Hyphomicrobiales; family Phyllobacteriaceae; genus Mesorhizobium; species Mesorhizobium sp. WSM4898. The sequence continues at coordinate 89,491 of NZ_JARTVQ010000006.1, forward strand.
AAGAACCGCAAGGTGCTCGGCCATCTCGACCTGTCGAAGATGGGCATGCCGCAGGACATAAGGCTCTCGCCCGACGGCAAGGTCTTCTACGTCGCCGACATGATGAATGACGGCGTCTTCCTGATCGACGGCGACAGCTTCAAGGAGATTGGCTTCATTCCAACGGGCATTGGCGCGCACGGCTTCGTCGTCAGCCGCGACGGCAAGCGGCTCTATGTCTCGAACCGCGGCTCGCACAAAATGGAACAGGGCCGTGCCGACGGGCCTGGCAGCGTGACGGTGATCGACTTCGCGACCCGCTCGGTCGTCGCCCAATGGCCGATCCCCGGCGGCGGCAGCCCCGACATGGGCAATGTCGGCGCCGACGGCAAGCAGCTCTGGCTCTCCGGCCGGTTCGACAGCGAGGTCTATATGATCGACACGACGTCGGGCGCCGTGACGAAGATCCGCGTCGGCGTCGAGCCGCACGGCCTGACGGTGTGGCCGCAGCCGGGGCGCTACTCGCAGGGGCATACGGGGAATATGCGGTAGGGTGTCGGTGACCTGCACATGCTGACGACCTCAATCCCATGGAGCCTTGGCACCATGTCCGCTGCCCTTCCGCGACGACTCCCTGCCGATGAATTCGTCTGACCATATTTCGATCATTGTCGAAATAGAGTTGACCGGCGGCGGCGGAGGGTGCAGTCTATTTCCATGAAACTCGAACAAGCCGCAAAACAGCTCGAAGCCATCGGCAACCCGACACGGCTCAAGCTCTATCGCACACTGGTCAGAGCCGGCGAAGCTGGCCGGCCGGTGGGGTACTTGCAGGACACCCTTGGCATCGCGGCCTCGACGCTGTCCCATCACCTGCATCGCCTCATTCTGACCGGCCTCGTGACGCAGGAGCGTCAGGCGACGACCCTCATCTGCCGGGCCAACTATCCTATCATGCGCGACTTGATCGGCTTCCTGGCTGACGAGTGCTGTGCTGACGCAGCTTGCGGCGCGACGGAGAGCGACGCGGCGGCATAGCCTCTTTTTTTGCATCGTATTTCGATGATCCCGGAAGGATGGAAAAAATGTCAATGAATGACCCTGACGCCCCCCCTGTCGCCGTCATCGGAGCCGGCCCGGTCGGCTTGGCGGCTGCCGTCCAGCTCATCCAAAGGGGGCTCCCGGTGAAGGTCTATGAGGCCGGCGCTGGCATCGCCACCAATCTCAAAGACTGGGGCCATGTCCGGGTGTTCACGCCTTGGCGCTACTGTGTTGATCGGGCCGCCCGAAACCGTCTTGAGGACAGCGGCTGGACGATGCCCAAGCCCGAGGCGTTCCCCACCGCTAATGAACTGATTGCCCGCTACCTTGAGCCGCTAGCAAGGCTCCCTGAACTCTCCTCGTCCATCGAAACCAGTGCGCGCGTGACTGCTGTTTCCCGCTGGGGCGCAGACAAGGTCTTGAGCAAAGATCGAAAGGCGCGACCGTTCATGCTGGTGGTCGAAACCGGGGAAGGCATCAGGCGCGACAGTGCACGGGCCGTCATTGACGCCTCAGGCACGTGGCAGACGCCAAATCCACTTGGGGCCGGTGGTGTCCCGGCGGAGGGCGAAGCGGAGTTCGCAGACAAGATCGCCTATGGCATTCCCGACATTCTCGGCCGCGACCGCACCCTTTATGCCGGCCGCGCCACGCTTGTTGTCGGTTCGGGCCATTCGGCCGCCAATGCCCTGCTCGATCTCGATAGGCTGGCTGCGGTTGAGCCGGGAACCACTTTTGTCTGGGCGACACGCGGGACCGATCTGGTTCGCATTTACAGCGGCGGAGACTTGGATCAACTGCCTGCCCGTGGCGAGCTTGGTTCTGACGTTCGCGAACTTGCGGAGAGCGGGCGCACAAAGCTCGTCACTGGGTTCGCAACGCTGGCCATCCGCAGCTCAAACGGCCGCCTGGCAGTCGAAGGTCAAACGAAGGATGGCCTACAAACTCTCGGGCCTTTCGACTGCATCATCGCGGCGACCGGCCAGCGGCCCGATCTGTCCCTTACGCGCGAGCTTAGGCTTGATCTTGACCCATGGCTTGAGGGCGTAAAGGCGCTGGGGCCTCTGATCGACCCCAACGAGCACTCCTGCGGCGATGTTCCCCCGCACGGTTATCGCGAACTGAGCCACCCCGAGCCCGACTTCTACACTGTCGGCGTTAAGAGCTACGGCCGCGCCCCGACCTTCTTGCTGCTGACCGGGTATGAACAGGTGCGATCGGTCGCGGCAGCCCTCGCTGGCGACATGGCGGCTGCGGATGCGGTGCAACTGGTGCTACCCGAAACCGGCGTCTGCACGGTTCCCCAGTCGACCATACGCGCGACCGCTGGCGGATGCTGTGGTGGTCCCGCTTCTTCAGAGGCTGCCGCCTGTTGTGTCGCCGATGCTGAAGCGAAGGCCGCTGGCAAGGGTGGCTGCGGGTGCGGGGTGGCAGCCTAATCGCACCACGCCCGATGGAACGCAGTCGCCGAACGATCATCACCGTCCTCGGCCTGACCCAAATCATGGCCTGGGGGTCCACCTATTACCTGCCGGCGGTGATTGCACCAAAGGTCGCCGCCGACACCGGCTGGCCGCTGCCTTGGGTCGTGGGTGGATTGTCGCTTGGCCTGCTCGTCGCCGGACTGATCTCACCTCGCGTCGGCTCGTCCATTGAGCGCCACGGCGGCCGGAACGTTCTTGCGTTCAGCGCCGGCTGCATCGGCATCGGCCAGATCGGGCTCGCTGCCTCGCCGAACCTTGCCGCCTACATCGCAGCGTGGCTCGTTGTTGGGCTTGGAATGGGGGCGGGCTTGTACGATGCCGCTTTCGCGACCCTCGGCCGGCTCTACGGGCATAGCGCGCGCTCGGCCATCACAACCCTTTCGCTGTTCGGCGGCTTCGCCAGCACGTTCTGTTGGCCGATCTCGGCCTTCCTGATGGGCGAGACGGGCTGGCGCGGCACATGCCTCGTCTATGCTTCGGTCCAGTTGTTCTTCGCCCTGCCTCTGTATCTCGGAATGTTGCCGCGTGGGATACCGCTGCCGAGCGTCACAGATCGGCCGGGAAAGGAGCAGGTTGGCACCCCAGTTCAGCCGGCCTCAGTTCCGATCATGGTCGTCCTGGCTGCCACGCTGACCTTGGCGGCGGTCATTTCGTCGACTGTGTCGGTTCATCTCCTCACCATCTTGCAGGCCAGCGGCATGGCCCTCGCCGCTGCCGTTGGGCTCGGGGCACTGGTCGGCCCCGCTCAGGTGTCGGCGCGTGCCGTCGAGATGATCATCGCCCGCTACCATCATCCCATCTGGACCAAGTTCGCGTCGGTGAGCTTCGTCGCCATCGGCATTGGTGCGCTCTGTGCCGGGGTTCCGGTGGTGCCTGTGGCGCTGGCGTTCTACGGTGCAGGCATCGGCCTCGAAACGATAGCGCGAGGCACGCTGCCGCTCGCTCTGTTCGGTCCGTCGGGATACGCGAGACTGATGGGGCGACTTGCCATGCCCAGCTTGATCGCTCAAGCAGCAGCGCCGTCTGTCGGAGCGCTATTGTTGGAGCATGTGGGCGCTCACGGCACTCTAGCAGCTCTCGCTGGCTTGGCGCTGCTGAACGTCGGACTGGCGTGTAGCCTTGGCTGGCTGATCTTCCGTCGTCGAACCTTAGAGGTACAGGCGCAGTGATGCTTTGTAACCGGCCGGTAGCCCTGTGAAGTGGTTGGCCAGCCTATGAAGCTCCGTCACTTCGGCAACTGCCTGGTTGAAGATCAAAGAGACCAATTGGTGCCCCTAGCCGGGATCGAACCAGCACTCCTTGCGGAACTCGATTTTGAGTCGAGCGCGTCTACCAATTCCGCCATAGGGGCTCAGGCCGGGCAGCCTGGATGGGCGCGGACTATACGGGCGGACAGGCTTTCGTCAACTGGCCTGTTGCCGATTTGCAGGCGCTCTGCACCCGGCCATGCCTTTCAGTCTCGTGAAGGTGCCGCCATTGTGCGGCGCGGAAAATCTTTCTAGACAGGGGATGCGTTGAAGCGCCTCGGATCCCAAAGGGTGGATGCGGCGCTTTGGGACCTTGTCTTCCTGCCACCCGGTGTCCAAAACCACTGCGCGCTTTTCAGGAGAGCCGATGCTTCGCGGACTTTACGACTGGACCATGTCCCTGGCGGCAAGGAAATCGGCCGAATGGTGGCTGGCCTTCATCGCCTTCGTCGAAAGCTCCGTCTTTCTGGTGCCGGCCGACGTGCTCTATCTGCCCATGGCGCTGTCCAAGCCGGAGCGCGCCTATCGCTACGCGCTGGTGGCAACGGTGGCCTCGGTGCTCGGCGGCGTCGCCGGCTGGTTCATCGGCCACTACGCCTACGAGGCAGTCGCCAAGCCGATTCTGGAATTCTACGGCAAGTATGACGAGTTCGAGCAGCTGCGCACCTCATCCGGCGTCGGCTTCATCGTCCTGATGCTGATCACCTCGGGCGCGGCGCATTTGCCGCCGATCAAGGTCGTGACGATCCTGTCGGGCGTCATCGGCGTCAACCTCCTGCTGTTCATCGTGCTGGCGATCGTTGCGCGCGGCGCCCGTTTTCTGCTGCTTGCCTGGCTGCTGCGCCGCTACGGCGAGTCGATCAGAGAGTTCATCGAGAAACGGCTGGGCATGATCGTCAGCGCCGGCGCCGCTGCCCTTATTTTGCTCTATATCGCGGTCAGATACGCCCACGGATAATGCATGTCGCCCAAAAGTGCGCAGCGGTTTTGGAGAACGACATGCATCGAAACAAGACTCAAGCGCGGCGCCTGAATTCATTTCTGCGCGGCGCTTTAGGCGCCAAGCGAACGGATCACGACCGATGACAGCGACCATGACCGCCGACACTGGACGCCAGCGGGCGCGTGCCGCGCTGTTCCTGGCCGTCGCCATGGCAGCGACCGTCGGCTCGGCACTCGCCTTCCAGTATATCGGCGGCTACATCCCCTGCCATCTCTGCCTGGAGCAGCGCACGCCCTACTACATCGGCGCGCCGCTGATGCTGGTGGCGGCCGCTGCCTCAATGCTGCGCGCGCCGGCCTGGTTGACGCGCAGCCTGCTGGCGATCGGTGGCCTGTTGATGCTCTATGGCCTCTATCTCGGCGTCTACCACGCGGGCGTCGAGTGGGCGTGGTGGCCTGGCCCCGCCGACTGCACGGCCAGCGCCGGTCCGGTCGACACCGGCGGCAAGGGCGTGCTCGATGCGCTGGACAAGTTCGTGCCGCCCTCCTGCGACAAGGCCGCGCTTCGCATTCTCGGCCTGTCGCTCGCCGGCTGGAACGCCATCGCCAGCCTCATCCTGGCCGCCGTCGCCTTACGCTGCGCGCTCGCGCGCGACTGAGCTACACAGCCGTAGTGACGGGGAGAAAAGAGGCCGTCATCAATGGCTTCGCCAATGATCGACGTGCAGAATGGGTGACGTCGCGGCGGACAGTTCCTTCTCCCCAAACTAAACGGAGAGAAGGTGGCGCCAGCCGGATGAGGGCAACGCCGAAGATCGGCAGTTTGTCGTTGCATGGCCGGTCGATTGTGCCGAACTCTACGGCTCCAATTCGACGTCCCAGTAGAGATAATCCATCCAGCTTTCATGCAGATGGTTGGGCGGGAACAGGCGGCCGTTATTGTGCAGATCGTGCACGGTCGGCTGATAGGGTTTTTGCAGCGGCCACATCTTGGCCTGCGCCGGCATCATGCCGCCTTTCCTGAGATTGCAGGGCGAGCAGGCGGCCACGACGTTCTCCCAGGTCGTCGCCCCGCCGCGATGGCGCGGGATGACATGGTCGAAGGTGAGATCGTCGGTCGTGCCGCAATACTGGCACTGGAAGCGGTCGCGCAGAAAGACGTTGAAGCGGGTGAAGGCGGGATGCCGCGACGGCCTCACATAGGCCTTCAGACTGACCACGCTCGGCAGCTTCATCGAGAAGGTCGGCGAGGAGACGGCGTGTTCGTATTCGGCGACGATATTGACCCGGTCGAGGAAGACAGCCTTGATGGCGTCCTGCCACGACCAGAGCGACAGGGGGTAATAGCTGAGCGGACGGTAATCCGCATTCAGCACCAGCGCGGGAAGCCCATCCGGAGATACGGCAACCGTCACGTAGTTGGCCTCCTTCGTTCCAAACCGAACGCCACGGATACTGTAAGCCCGACATGACAGGGATGTGAAGCGGATTGTCGTTCGGCGAAACGTTCAAAAACGCATGATTTTCATGCTTTTTCGGCCATCTCGACAGGTGGCGCCGCGTCCCTGCCCTTCAATTCCCGATAGTAGGCCCAGAAAAGCCGCGACGCGACCCCTCGCCACGGGCTCCATGATTCGGCCAGTCGAATCAGAGTTTTCTCCGGCGGGCGAGGGTCGATGCCCAGGGCATGGCCGACCGCCGTCTGCAGCGCGACGTCGCGCGCGGGAAACACATCGGGGTGGCCGGCGGCGAACAGCAGGTAGCACTCCGCCGTCCACGGTCCGATGCCCGGCACCGCCGTCATCGCCGCGATCGCCTCGTCGGCGTCAAGCGAGCAGAGATGGTGGAGGTCAAGCCCGCCGGCCACGGCTTGCGCGATGGCGATCAGCCCGCGCTGCTTCGGCCGCGACAGGCCGGCCTCGCGGAAAATATCCTCGCCAGCGCAAAGGATGCCTTCCGGCGTCAGCGGATCGACCAGCCTGATCAGCCGGCCGAAGATGGCATCGGCGCTAGCGCGGGACACCTGCTGCGAGACGATGATCGACGCGAGGCTGCCGAATCCGGGCTCGGAGAGCCTCAGCGGCACCTCGCCGGCCATGCCGCGTACCTTCTCCAGCCGTGGATCGAGCAGGCAGAGCGCGTCGAGTCCTGCCGCAATGTCGTCGAGCGAGGCGATGCGTTGCACGTTTGCTTGTTCCCAGGGCGCTCATGAAGTGGCAATTGATGCTAACTATCAACCGGCGGAAGCGCCTTTCAACCCGAATGCCGTCCGAGACATGACGCTCCTGACATTCCGCTTCGCGCCGAGCCCCAATGGCGAGCTGCATCTCGGCCACGCCTATTCGGCCCTGCTGAACCGGCAAATGGCGGCGCGGGCGGGAGGACGGCTGTTGCTGCGCATCGAGGACATCGATGTCATCCGCTGCACGCCGGAATTCGAGGCCGGCATATTGCGCGACCTGGAATGGCTGGCGTTCGAATGGGAAGAGCCCGTGCGGCGCCAGTCCGAACATTTTTCCGAATACAGGGCCGTGCTCGACCGGCTGATCGCCGAGGAACTCGTCTATCCCGCCTTCATGAGCCGCGGCGAGATCCGCGCCTTCATTGCCGAGACCGAGAAACGCGGCCGCGATTGGCCGCGCGACCCCGACGGCGTGCCGCTTTATCCGCCGCTCGACAAGGCACTTCCGTCTAAGGAGCGCAGGCGGCGCATTGCCGAGAACACGCCTTTTGCCTGGCGGCTCGACATCGAGGCAGCCATGGCGCGCATGCCGGGCGCCTTGTCATGGGTCGAGTTCACCGACGAGGCCATGGCCGCGACGCAAACGGTCGACGCATCGCCGCAGGCCTGGGGCGACGTCGTCGTGGCGCGCCGCGATATCCCGACCAGCTACCATCTCGCGGTCGTCGTCGACGACGCGCTGCAGGGCGTCAGCCATGTCGTGCGTGGTCAGGACCTTTACGCGGCGACCAGCGTGCAGCGCTTGTTGCAGGACCTGCTTGGCCTCCCCGCGCCGCGCTACTTCCACCATCGGCTGATCCTCGGCTCGGACGGGCGGAAGCTGTCCAAGAGTTTCAAGGACACCGGTCTTGCCGCACTCAGGCAGGCAGGCGTGTCGCCGCAGGATGTCATGCAGCTCGTTGGGCTTTGACTACAAGCGAGCCAGTCCGGCCTTGATCAGCGCCATCACGCTGATGAAGACGAAGGCGCCGCTCAATCCCCATGCCACAGCTAGCTTGATATCCCGGAAGGTGATGCCGTGCTCATTGGCGATCATCACCGCGACGAAGAAGCCCAGCGTGAAGAGCAGCGTGTTGCCGGTCGAGCCGAAGCCGTCGTCCTTCATGATGGCATCGAGCGCGGTGCCGAAGAAGAATCCGAAGACCGCGACGGTGGCGACCGCGAACAGCAGCCATGTCGTCCCGAGATGCAAAAGCATGCCTGCTCATGGCGTGCCTTAACGCCATGCCCCTCTTGGCACCGTTTGTTGAATTCGGATGAGCTTATGGATCAACCGTTTCGTTTTGCTTGCCGAATTGATCGGCATTAGAGCAATTGCCGACGTCAACTTTTCACGCGCAGCCAGAGCCCTCCTTCCAATGCACAGCATCAAGCGGTTCATCCCCGCCTCTTTCGTCGTTCTGTGGGCGACCGGCTTCATCGGCGCGCGCTATGCAATGCCATGGGCGGAGCCGTTCACCTTCCTTGCCATCCGCTTCGTGCTGGCGGCGATCCTGTTTGCGGGACTGACCGTCCTTATCGGCTCGCGACGGGCCACCCGCGAGGAGGCGCTTCATGCGACGGTGGCCGGCGTCCTAATGCACGGCGTCTATCTGGGCGGCGTCTTCTGGGCGATCCACAGAGGCATGCCGGCCGGGCTTTCGGCGCTGATCGTCGGCCTGCAGCCGCTGATCACGGCGGTGCTCGCCGGCAAATTTCTCGGCGAGGCGATCCTGCCGCGCCATTGGGCGGGCCTTGCCGTCGGGCTTCTGGGCGTCGTCATCGTGCTCTGGCCAAAGCTCGGCATGATTGGCGGCGGTGTTACCGCGGCAACGCTGACGGCCTCGCTGGTCTCGGTGCTCGGCATGGCCGCTGGTACGATCTGGCAAAAGCGCTTCGCCTCCGGCGGCGACCTCGTCTCGGCGACCATGTGGCAGTATGTCGGAGGCTCGGTCGTCACGATCCTGGGGTCGCTCGCCTTCGAGACGCGCACCATCACCGTCAACGGCGAGCTCATCTTTGCCATGGCATGGCTGGTCCTGGTGCTGTCTCTCGGCGCCATCTTCCTGTTGATGGTGATGATCAGGGACGGCGAGATGTCGAAGGTCGCATCGCTGTTCTATCTTGTGCCCGCCGTAACCGCCGTCATCGCGTGGGCTCTGTTCGGCGAAGCGCTCACTCTGCTGCAGATCGCCGGCATGGCGATCGCCACTTTGGGCGTCGGGCTCGCGACCGCCCGTCAGGACAGAGCTCAACCCACGCGGGCGCGGGCCTCGAGATAGCGGCTGATCGCGGCATTGAGCTCGCCGCCAAGGATGAAAATGGCCGAGATGATGTAGAGGAACACCACCGCGATCATGATCGAGGCCAACCCCGCATAGGTCGTCACATAGGACGAGAAATGGTCGAGATAGGTGGCGAAGATGGTCGAGCCGGCCAGCCACGCGACCAGCGTGAAGACGATGCCCGGAACGATGGAAACGAAGCGGCGCTTGCCGGCCGGCAGCCAGATATGCACCGCGAACAGGCCGATGACGATGACCGTCGAGGCGATCACGTAACGCCATATGGTGATCGTGCCCATATAGGGCTTGATCCATTCCAGATGCGCCTCGGCCAGCCGCGCGAGCAGGGGCGCGAGCACCAGAAGCACGCTGACGGCGAGAAAGCAGGCCGTCGCGATCAGCACGAAGACGATGCTCTGCACCCGGCGGTGGATGATGCCGCGCGTCTCGGTAACGCGATAGGCGCGGTTGAGCGAGGTCCTTAGCGCCTCGATGCCGTTCGAGGCGAAGTAGGCGGCTAAGAGCACGCCGTAGGTCAGGAGGTCGCTGCGCCGCACGGTAAGCACATTTTGCACCTCGCGCGCGATCGGCTTGGCAATCTGCTCCGGCCAGGTGTCGAAGACCAGATGCACGGCCGTGTCGGCGAAGGCGCGCGCGCCGAGAAAGCTGGCCAGCGTCGTTGCGAAGATCAGGAACGGAAACAGCGCCATCAGAGAGGTGATCGCCAGATGGCTGGCCATTGCCCATCCGTCGTCGGTGGTGAAATGGCCGATCGCATCGTAGAGCACGCGCTTGACCGCGACGATATTCCTGAGCAAGGACCCGCGCTCCGCTCGATTGTGTCGACGCCGCGAATATGGGAAGGGATTGCGGCAAATGGCAACCCCAGGTCCCACAACGTTGCCCACCGCTGAACAGTTGCGCAGCATCATCGTCACCGGCACCTCCTCCGGCATAGGCGCCTATTGCGCGCGGGCATTGAAGGCGGAAGGCTGGCGCGTGTTCGCCACGGCTCGCGCACCGGCCGACATCGCCGCGCTCGAGGCGGAGGGCATCGAAGCCTTCTATCTCGACTATCGCGAGCCCGAGTCCATCGCCGCCCTGGCCGAGGCCGTGCTGGAGCGCACGGGCGGCACGCTCGACGCGCTGTTCAACAATGGCGCCTACGCGCAACCCGGTGCCGTCGAGGACCTGCCGGTCGAAGCGCTGCGCGAGCAGTTCGAAGCCAATTTCTTCGGCTGGCACGACCTGACCCGCCGCGTCGTGCCGGTCATGCGCCGCCAGGGGCACGGTCGCCTCGTCCACTGCTCCTCGATCCTGGGGCTCGCCCCGGTCCGTTTTCGCGGCGCCTATTCGGCGTCGAAACATGCCGTCGAAGGCCTGATGCTTTGCCTGCGCCAGGAGCTCGAAGGCAGCGGCATTCATGTCTCGTTGATCGAGCCGGGGCCGGTGACCTCGAAGATCGCCAGCAACGGCCTGGTATGGTTCTTGAAGAACATCGACGTCGAGAACTCCGTTCACCGCGCCGACTACCAGGCGCAGCTCGCGCGGCTCAAGGCCGGCGGCAGCGTCTCGCGTCTGAAGCCCGGACCTGAGGTGGTCCATGCCGCCTTGCGCCACGCGCTTCTGTCACAGCGCCCGCACCCGCATTATGTGGTAACGGTGCCGGCCAGAATCGGCGTGGCGCTCAAGCGCATCCTGCCGGCCTCGATGCTCTACCGCGTGCTCGCCAGGCGGGCCTGACCGAAACCCAACTGGAGCCAGCACCATGGCAACCGTCTTCAACATCCTCGCCATTGTCGTCATGGCTGCCGTCGTGGTCGTGCTGATCCGCGGCCTCGTCAACATGATGCGCGGCGGCTCAGGCTTCACCTCCAACAAGCTGATGCAGGCCCGCGTACTGCTGCAGTTCATAGCTCTGGTGCTGATCATGCTGACCGTCTACTTCACCCGCAAGTAACGGGCCGGGGAGGAGAACGTGGTCAAGCTCAACAAGATCTATACCCGTACCGGCGACGACGGCACTACCGGTCTGGGCAGCGGCGAGCGGCGCCTGAAGTCAGATCTGCGCGTCGAAGCCTACGGCACGGTGGACGAAGCAAATGCCTGCGTCGGCATGGCGCGCGTCCACACCGCAACCGATCATCCGGCGCTCGACGCCATGCTCTCCCGCATCCAGAACGATCTTTTCGACCTCGGCGCCGACCTTGCGGTCCCGGACGACGGCAAACCGCTCGGCTACGAGCCGCTGCGCATCGTCGCCGCGCAGACCGGGCGCGTCGAAAAGGACATCGATGCTCTCAACAAGGACCTGCAGCCGCTGAAATCCTTCGTGCTGAACGGCGGCACGCCTGCCGCGGCAGCCCTGCATCTTGCGCGCACCGTAACACGGCGCGCCGAACGCCTCATGGTGGCGCTGGCGCAGGACCCGGCCGAGCACGTCAACCGCGAAGCGCTGAAATACATCAACCGCGTCTCCGACTTCCTGTTCGTCGCCGCCCGGGCGGTCAATGACAACGGAAATGCCGACGTGCTATGGGTTCCCGGCAAGAACCGCTGACAACCGGGTATGGCGGGAGGGTCCGATGTTCATCCCGCTCTACGATACCAACAGGCTCCGCCACATCCGCCTACAATATGTGACGATCGGCCTGATCGCCGCGAATGCCTTGGTCTATCTCGCGACCACGCTTGGCGGCGAGAGCTTCACCAATGCCGCAGTGCTTGGCCTCGGCTTCATCCCCTCTGTCGTCCATGACAAGGTGGAGCTGTCGCCCGAATTCGTCGTCATTCCCGAAAGCCTCAGCTATCTCACCTATTCCTTCCTGCATGCCGACATCTTCCATCTCGGCGGCAACATGCTGTTCCTGTGGGTGTTCGGCGACAATGTCGAGGACGCGCTCGGCCATATCCGCTACCTGATCTTCTACCTCGCCTGCGCGGCGGCGGGCGCTTTCTTTCAAGGCTTGGTCGGCTGGGATTCCCAGGTGCCGCTGATCGGCGCTTCCGGCGCCATCGCCGGCGTGGTTGCGGCCTATCTGATCCTCTATCCGAAGGTTAAGGTGTGGGTATTGGTCTTTGCGCGCATTCCTCTGCGCATCCCCGCCTTCATCCCGCTCGTCCTTTGGATCCTGTTCCAGATCGTGATGTTTGCCGCCGGCGGAGAGGATCAGATTTCCTGGGCCTGCCACATCGGCGGCATCATTGCCGGCGCCGTTCTCGTCCTGGTGCTGCGCAGCCGCGGCGTGCCGCTGCTTGCCGGCGCAGACGGCGAGCCGGACCCGACGCCGAAGGTCCAGAACGTCCCTCTCCCGATCGAGCCCGGACCAGCGCCCGAGGCGCCGGCACAGCCGGCGCCTCGATGGGGCCGCGGCGCGGCGTCGCCGCCAGACTGAACCGATTTGAGTGCGACGTGCATATTGACGCGCCGGATTGCCGCCACTACGGAACGCCACCACAGAGCATGATCCCGAAAAGTGGGAACCGCTTTTCGGAACGATCATGCTCAACCGAAACATCGGGGTGGAACTGCTTCTTGGCCGTTGGAGACCAGAATTCCGCCCGGAATGTCGGCTTTCGACAACTCTGACAAGGCGCACACTGCTATAGCGCGCCCGACTATCTCAGGAGAGGTGACAGGAAAATGAAGATCCTTGTGCCCGTGAAGCGGGTTGTGGACGCGAACGTCAAGGTCCGCGTTAAGGCCGACGGACTGGGCGTCGAGCTTGCCAACGTCAAGATGGCGATGAACCCGTTCGACGAGATCGCGGTCGAGGAAGCGATCCGGATCAAGGAAGCCGGCAAGGCCGAGGAGATCATCGTCGTCTCGATCGGCCCGCAGCAGGCGCAGGAGACGCTGCGCACCGCGCTCGCCATGGGCGCCGATCGCGCCATCCTGGTCAAGACCGACGAGCAGACCGAGCCGCTGGGTGTCGCCAAGGTGTTGAAGGGCGTCGTCGAGGCCGAGAAGCCCGGCCTCGTCATCCTCGGCAAGCAGGCGATCGACGACGACAGCAATCAGACCGGCCAGATGCTGGCGGCGCTGCTCGGCTGGGCGCAAGGCACCTTCGCCTCCAGGATCGAGCTCGCCGGCGATCATGCCAAGGTGACGCGCGAGGTCGACGGCGGCCTGCAGACGGTTGAGCTGAAAATGCCGGCGATCGTGACCGCCGACCTTCGCTTGAACCAGCCGCGCTATGCATCGCTGCCCAACATCATGAAGGCCAAGAAGAAGCCGCTCGACGAGAAGAGCCCGGCCGACTACGGCGCCGACGTCAAGCCGCGCCTGAAGGTGATCAAGACCGAGGAGCCCGGCGGCCGCAAGGCGGGCGTCAAGGTCAACAGCGTCGCCGAGCTGGTCGAGAAGCTCAAGAACGAAGCCGGCGTGCTCTAAAGCGGTCAGGAAAGGAACAGGAAAATGGCAATTCTCCTCATCGCCGAACACGACAACGCAAGCCTTTCCGACCAGACCGCCAAGGCGCTCGCGGCGGCCCTGCAGATCGGCTCGGATGTCGATGTGCTGGTCGCCGGCAAAGGCGCCAAGGCGGCAAGCGACGCGGCCGCCAAGCTGAAGGGTGTTCGCAAAGTCCTGCTGGCCGAGGCCGACGAGCTCTCCGAACGCCTGGCGGAGCCGCTGGCCGCACTCGTCGTCTCGCTCGCCGGCTCCTATGACGCGATCGTCGCCCCCGCGACCTCAGCGGGCAAGAACGTCGCGCCGCGCGTGGCGGCCCTGCTCGACGTCGCGCAGGTCTCCGAGATCATCGAGGTGGTCACGCCCGACACCTTCAAGCGGCCGATCTATGCCGGCAACGCCATCCAGACCGTGCAGTCGACCGACGCCAAGAAGGTGATCACGGTGCGCACCGCCTCCTTCCAAGGGGCGCCCGAGGGCGGCTCGGCCCCGGTCGAGACGGTGAACGCCGCCGCCAATCCCGGCCTCTCCTCCTTCGTCGAGAACAAGCTCTCCGAAAACGACCGTCCCGAGTTGACCTCGGCCAAGATCATCATTTCGGGTGGCCGTGCTCTCGGCTCGTCGGAGAAGTTCCAGGAAGTCATCCTGCCGGTCGCCGACAAGCTCGGCGCCGCTGTCGGTGCCTCTCGCGCAGCGGTCGATGCGGGCTATGCCCCCAATGACTGGCAGGTCGGCCAGACCGGCAAGGTGGTCGCCCCCGATCTCTACATTGCCGTCGGCATCTCGGGCGCCATCCAGCATCTTGCCGGCATGAAGGATTCCAAGGTCATCGTCGCCATCAACAAGGACGAGGAAGCGCCGATCTTCCAGGTTGCCGACTACGGTCTCGTCGGCGATCTCTTCGTCATCCTGCCGGAGCTGCAAAAGGCGCTTTGACGCTTTCTGCTCTGGCATATTAAAATCGGAAGGGTGGGGTAGACGAAGTCGCCCCGCCCTTTTAGTTTGCACTGCACAAAAAGCAGGCCGGTAAAGGCTTGCGCAATTCCAGGAAAAGTCCGTACGGTTTTCCCTCCGGAATTGCGATAAACAAAAAAGGCAATTCCAGGAAAGTGCCGAGCCACTTTGCGTCCGGAATTGCGGGAAACAAAGAGAAGGGAGCGCTTCCGTGCCTCGCAGAAGCGGAAATGCTCCAGACGGGATTGGGGTAATGAGCAAGATCGAGACGATCGGCATTGTCGGCGCAGGTCAAATGGGGGGCGGTATCGCCCACGTCTCGGCGCTGGCCGGCTACAAGGTCCTGATCCACGACATCTCGCCCGACCGGGTCGAGAAGGGCATCGCCACGATCAGCGGCAACATGGCCCGTCAGGTCGGTTCGGGAAAGCTCGAGGAGAAGGCGCGCAACGAGGCGATGGCCCGCATCTCATCGGCGTCCGCCATGGCCGATCTTGCCGCCGCCGACCTCGTCATCGAGGCGGCGACCGAGGATGAGACGGTCAAGCGCAAGATCTACGCCCAACTCTGCCCGCAGCTCAATCCGGAGGCGATTCTCGCGACCAACACCTCCTCGATCTCGATCACCCGGCTTGCCGCGCAGACCGACCGGCCTGAGCGCTTCATCGGCATACATTTCATGAACCCGGTGCCGGTGATGAAGCTGGTCGAGCTGGTGCGCGGCATCGCCACCGAGGACCAGACGTTCGAGGCCGCCAAGACCTTCGTGAACAGGCTCGACAAGACGATCACCGTTTCGGAGGATTTCCCGGCCTTCATCGTCAACCGCATCCTGTTGCCCATGATCAACGAGGCGATCTACACGCTCTATGAGGGCGTCGGCACGGTGGACGCCATCGACACCGCCATGCGGCTCGGCGCCAACCATCCGATGGGGCCGCTACAACTGGCCGACTTCATCGGTCTCGACACCTGCCTGTCGATCATGCAGGTGCTGCATGAGGGCCTGTCGGACTCCAAGTATCGCCCCTGCCCGCTGCTGGTGAAATATGTCGAGGCCGGCTGGCTCGGCCGCAAGACCGGCCGCGGCTTCTACGACTATCGCGGCGACCATCCGGTGCCGACGCGCTGAGCCCCGCGACTGAACGCTCACTGCGCGGCGTTCAGGATGCCGCGGCAAGCGGCAGGGGCTCTGCCTCGTCCTTCGAAACTTCATCGGGTGCTGCCGAAACGCAGCCGCGGCCGGCCGCCTTGGCGGCATAGCAGGCGGCATCGGCGCGGGCGATGATCTCATCCACCTCGCCGCAGCCGGCGCGGATCGGCGCAAGCCCGATGCTGGCGGCGATCGAATGCGGACGGCCGTCCCAGCTGAAGCCCAGGTTGCGGATGGCTTCGATGATGCAACGCGCCGCGACCGTCGCTCGCGCCGGCGCGCCCGATTTCAGTATGACCGCGAACTCGTCGCCGCCGAGACGGGCGACGATATCTTCCGGACCGAGCACGTTGCGGATGGCGTCGGCGACGCGCTTCAGCAGCGCATCGCCCGCCGCGTGGCCGCCAGTGTCGTTGACCGCCTTGAAGTGGTCGAGGTCGACGAACATGAACTGATGCTCGCCGCCATTCAACCGGCACCGATCGACCAGCTCCTCCATCGTGCGGATGAAGCTTGGGCGGTTGGCGAGCCCGGTCAGCGCGTCATGGGCCGCGGCATAAGCGAGCTGGCGCTGCAGGGCGCGCGCGTCGGTGAAATCCTGGAAGACGATGACCAACCCGCAGAACTCGTCGTGGTCGTTCATGATCGGCGACACCATTTGGCGGATGCTGCAGCGCGTGTCGTCGCGCCTGATGAGCACGGCGCGGGCGTTCTGATCGCAATGATGGCGGCCGGCGGCCGAAGGTCGCGTCAGGCCGATCCTCTGCCCGGTTTCCTCGTCGACCGCCCAGTAGACATCGCCGAGCACCTTGCCAAGCGCCTCGCCGCTGGCAATGCCGGTCAGCTTTTCGGCGACCGGATTCATGAAGGTGACGCGGTTCGCGGCATCGGTGCAGATCACCGCGTCGCCGATCGACTGCAGCGTCACCCTGAGCCGCTCCTTTTCGTCGGCGAGCATCGCCGCCGAGACCTTGCGCCGTTCTTCGGCCTCCTTGCGCTCCGTGATATCGGTCAAGCTGCCGATCGCCCGGATCAGCCGGCCCTCGCCGTCGCGTTCGATCGCCTTGCCGCGGTCGAGGATCCAGACCCAATGGCCGTCCTTGTGGCGCATCCGGAACTCGGCCTCGAAGAAGGCCGTCTCGCCGTCAAGATGCGCCCGGTCCGCCTCGGCGACGATTTGGCGGTCGTCCGGGTGGATCATCGTCAGCCAGCGGTCGGGGTCGCCGTCCAGCTCGCCATCGTCATAGCCCAGCATTCTGACCCAGGTTTCGGAGTAAGTCGTGCCGCCCTTGCGCATGTCGAGGCTCCAGACGCCTTGTCCGGCGCTGGTCAGCGCGAAATTCCAACGCGTCTCGGCTTCGGCGATGCGCGCTTCGGCCTGCTTGCGCGCATCGATGTCCTCGATCTGCGACACAAGATAGAGCGGCTTGCCGGTCTCGTCTTCGCGAATGACCGAGCCCGCGAGCTGCGCCCAGACCGGAGTGCCGTCCTTCTTGAGGTAGCGCTTCTCGAAATGAAAGGAATCGATCTTTCCCTCTTTCAGCGCGATCATCGTCTCACGGCCGATCTGCAGATCGTCGGGATGCGTGATCTGGAAGAAGGTCAGCGCCTCGATTTCCGCCCGGCTGTAGCCGAGCATCGCCGCGAAGGCGGGATTGGTCTGAAGGATGCGGCCGTCGAGGCCGACGATGGCGACGCCGATCGCCGAATCTTCCATCGCGCGGCGAAAGCGCTGCTCGCTCTCGGCAATCTGCCGGCGGTCGTCGATGATCCTGCGGATGAACAGCGCCGAGACAAAGAGCGTCACGGCGGTGACGGCGACCGATATCTGTAGGCAGAACTTCAGCGCGTCCGCACCGAGCTCCAGCGCCGGCAACAGGACCGATGCCATCAGGGTGATAAGCCCTGCCGCCATCAAGGCGAGCACAGCGCGCTTGCCGGCCCGCGGACCTTTCCAACTCAACCACGCCACAATGCGATCCCACCCCATGCGCAACTGCCACAACCCTGGCGGATCGATTTTAAGGAATGGTTGTAAGCTGCGGCGGCCACGCCGCTAACCGGCAAAGCAATGCCGGCATGATTAAGGATCAGTGTGTAATCCTACCAGCGGACGAAAAACCGTCCGCCAAGCGCGCCGAGCGCGGTGAGGAACGCGATCGCGATCGTGTACCAGGTGGCGACGAACAGCGGCGAATCGTCGAAGCAATGCGCGGCATAGAAGGTCGCCGCCAAGCCGCCCGCGAGCAGGCCCGCGACCGCGCCGGCCAGCACCGGCCGCGTCGGCGCGCCATAGCGCAGCATGCCGAGGAAGATAGCCAGGGGACCGATGCCGATCAACGGGATAAAGCTCATGCAGATCATCATGTTGGAACCCACGAGCCGCCTGCCCCAGTCCGCCTCCGGCACGACGAAAAGCTCCAGGATGACCGCGATCACGACGAGCGCAGGCGCGGCGAGCGTCCATAGTTTCGCTCGCCTGCTCGCCGCACCGGGCGTCGACAGGGCTCGGATCAGAGCGAATGCGCTGGTCGTGAGCGCCAAGGTGAAGACGAACTTCGACATGAAGCGCATCGTATGCATGGCCGGCATGATGTCCGGGCGCGGACCGATGGTCATGAAAAAGACCACCGCCGCGACCACAACCGCCACGCCGACGGCCAGCCACCAGGCGAGGCCAAGCGGCATCGCCTTGTTGCGGGCATCGGCGTCGAGCGCCTTTATGAGGTCCTCGGTTCTCATGTCACCGTCGTCCGAACCTTTTGGCGATCGCGGCAAGGCCGCGATGCAGCGACACGCGCACCGCCGTCTCGCTGATGCCGAGCTTGACCGCCGTTTCGCCGATCGAATGGCCGTCGACCGAGATCGAGGAAACCACGGAACGCTGCGAGGGCGGCAAGCCGTCCAGGGCCCGGTTTATGTCGCGCTCGCTCACCGTCTCCGCTTCCGGCTCGGCGAACGTCTCTGCGATCTCGTCGATCTCGACCTCGATGCGACGGCCGCGCCTGCGGAATGCATCGATCAGCTTGAAGCGGGCGATCGCATAGACCCATGGCAGCACCGGCGCGCCTTCTCGCCACGTGTGCCTTTTGACGTGAATGGCCAGCAAGGTTTCCTGCACGACATCCTCGGGGTCGACCCCGCCCTGGACGATCTTGCGCCGGACGAAGCCACGAACGAGAGCGGCTATCCGGTGAAGAAAGTCGGCGTAAGCCCTTTCGTCTCCCGCGATCGCGGCCCTGAGCAGCCGGGAAAGCTCGGCCTCGTCCTTGCCGGTCACAAGAGTTTACCCCCGATGTTCGCGTCTCGGCCCTGGTTTGTTACGTGTCCGGCGAAATAATGTCCAAGCCAAAGTACCGGAAAATCACGAAAGTTTGCGGCACGGCGACCGATTGAAGCAGGGTCGGAATGTTGACTATCCTAATCAGGTATTGATAGGTGCGTCTGAGCCCGAACCCCTGTCTCCAGATTTGAGGACGATGCCCATGAAAACTGCCTTTTCCACTCTTGCCGGCGCCGCCGCGCTGGCGCTCGGCCTGATCGCCGGACCGGCCATGGCGGAGGATGCGGGCATCGTCGTCTACAATGCCCAGCATGAGAGCCTGGCCAAGGAATGGGCGAAAGGCTTCACCAAGGAAACCGGCATCAAGGTCACGCTGCGCAACGGCGGCGACAGCGATTTCTCCAACCAGATCGTCGCCGAGGGTGCTGCCTCGCCGGCCGACGTGTTCCTGACAGAGAATTCGCCTGCAATGGCGCTGGTCGAGGCGGCCGGCCTGTTCGCGCCGGTGGATGCCGACACCCTCGCTCAGGTTCCGCAGGAATACCAGCCTTCGAGCGGCAAATGGGTGGGCGTCGCCGCGCGCAGCACCGTCTTTGCCTACAACAAGGACAAGCTCAAGGAAGGCCAGCTGCCCAAGTCGCTGCTCGACCTTGCCGATCCGAGCTGGAAGGGCCGGTGGGCCGCCTCGCCGTCCGGCGCCGATTTCCAGGCCATCGTCAGCGCGATGCTCGAGCTCAAAGGTGAAGCCGCGACTTCCGACTGGCTGAAGGCCATGAAGGAGAACTTCACCGTCTACAAGGGCAACAATACGGTGATGAAGGCGGTCAATGCCGGGGAGATCGATGGCGGCGTGATCTACCACTACTACTATTTCGGCGACCAGGCGAAGACCGGCGAGAACAGCAAGAATGTCGGCCTGCATTATTTCAAGAACCAGGACCCGGGCGCGTTCGTGTCGATCTCTGGCGGCGGCGTGCTGGCCTCGAGCAAGCATCCGAAGGAAGCCCAGGCTTTCTTGAAGTGGGTCACCGGCAAGGCCGGCCAGGAGGTTTTGAAAACCGGGACCTCTTATGAATACGCGGTCGGCAAGGATGCCATGTCGAACCCGAAGCTCGTGCCGCTGGCCGATCTGCAGGCGCCCAAGATCGATCCGACGCACCTGAACTCGAAGAAGGTCATCGACCTGATGACGCAAGCCGGCTTGCTTTAGTCCGCGTTCGTCCTAAAAGGACAACCGACCGTGCTCCCGCCGGAATTCGCTTTCCGCGGGAGCGCTTTTGTTTTGGAGATGGCCTCGTCGATGACGATCATCTGCGTTTCCGACCGCGTTCGCGGTTCATCAGATCGTCTCCAGGCGGTGCATTCCGGCTGATGTCCGCGATCGACCTCACGCATTCGGGGCCGCCGGCTGCCGCAAGGCAGAGCCGGCGGTCCACGTCGTGGATTACGCTTGCGGCCGCCATCGTCTCGCTGATCGCTCTCCTGCCGCTTGCCTTCATTGTCTGGGTGGGCATCCAGACGGGATGGGACACGGTGGTGGCGCTGATCTTTCGGCCTCGCGTCGGCGCGCTCCTGGTCAACACCATCCTGCTTGTCGTCCTGGCCGTCCCGATCGCCATCGCGCTGTCGGTGGCGCTTGCCTGGCTGACCGAGCGCAGCGACCTTCCCGGCAACCGTTGGTGGTCGTGGCTGTCGGTGGCGCCCTTGGCAATTCCCGCCTTCGTCCACAGTTACGCCTGGATCAGCCTGATCCCCGGCCTGCACGGGCTCTGGGCCGGCGTGCTCGTCTCGGTCATCGCCTATTTCCCGTTTCTCTATCTGCCGATCGCAGCGGCGCTGCGCCGGCTTGACCCGGCGCTGGAAGATGCCGCCGCAGCGCTGGGCCTCGGACCCTGGCGCGTCTTCGCGCGTGTCGTGCTGCCGCAGTTGAGGCTGGCCATCTGTGGCGGTTCGCTGCTGGTTGGCCTGCACCTGCTTGCCGAATACGGGCTTTATGTCTTCATCCGCTTCGATACCTTCACCACCGCGATCGTCGACCAGTTCCAGTCGACCTTCAACGGCGCGGCGGCGAACATGCTCGCCGCCGTGCTGGTCGCCTGCTGCTTCGTGCTGCTTGGCGTGGAGGTGATCGTGCGTGGTGAGGAGCGTTATGCCCGCGTCGGCTCCGGGGCGGCGCGCCAGCAGCAGCGTGTCGCCCTCGGCCGCGCCACGCTGCCTTGCTTCCTGCTGCCCGCCAGCACTGCGCTGCTCACGCTCGGCGTGCCCTTTGTGACCGTCGGCCGCTGGCTGCTTGCCGGTGGCGCCGACGTCTGGCGTTGGGACGAGATCAGCCTGGCGCTCGGCCAGACGCTGGTCCTCGCCGTCGCCGGCGCGCTGCTTGCCACGGTCGCCGCGATGCCCATGGCCTGGATCTCGATCCGTGCGCCCGGCCGCTTGCAGCGCCTGCTCGAGAGCTGCAACTACATCGTCGGCTCGCTGCCGGGTGTGGTCGTCGCGCTGGCGCTGGTGACCATCACCGTACGCGTCGCCTTGCCGCTCTATCAGACGCTCTTCACCATCCTTTTCGGCTATGCGCTGATGTTCCTGCCGCGCGCGCTGGTCAGCCTGCGCGCCTCGATCGCCCAGGCGCCGGTGGAACTCGAACGCGCGGCTTCGAGCCTCGGCCGCCCGCCGCTCAGGGCGCTATGGTCGACCACGATCCGGCTGTCGGCGCCGGGCGCGGCGGCCGGGATGGCGATGGTGGCACTCGGCATCACCAATGAATTGACCGCCACGCAGATGCTGGCGCCGAACGGCACCCGCACCCTTGCGATGGCGTTCTGGTCCTACAGCGGCGAGATCGACTACGCCTCGGCCGCCCCTTACGCCTTGATCATGGTGGCGATGTCGCTCCCCATGACCTGGGTGCTCTACATCCAGTCAAAGCGGATGGCCGGCCGATGAGCTTCCTCGAGCTCCGCAACGTAGCAAAACATTATGGCCCGGTGGCAGCACTTGCCGGCGTCGACCTCACCGTCGAAAGCGGCAGCCGCACCGCGATCGTCGGACCCTCCGGCTGCGGCAAGACCACTTTGCTGAGGCTGATCGCCGGCTTCGAGGCGCCAGACCGCGGCCGCATCGCGCTCGACGGCAAGCTGCTCGCCAATGGCGGGGCGGCGGTGCCGGCGCATCGCCGCGGCATCGGCGTGGTGGCGCAGGACGGCGCCCTCTTCCCGCATCTCACCATCGCCGACAATATCGGCTTCGGCATGCCCCGAAGCGCCGGGAAGCGCGCCGAGCACATTGTCGAGCTCGCCTATATCGTCGGGCTTGACAAGGCGATCCTGAAGCGCCGTCCGCACGAGCTTTCCGGCGGCCAGCAGCAGCGTGTCGCGCTTGCCCGTGCCATGGCGATGAAACCCCGGCTGATGCTGCTCGACGAGCCGTTCTCGGCGCTCGACACCGGCCTCCGGGCCTCGATGCGCAAGGCTGTGGCCGAGCTTCTGGAGGATGCGGGCATCACCACCATCCTGGTCACCCACGATCAGGCCGAGGCGCTGTCCTTCGCCAGCCAGGTGGCCGTCATGCGCGACGGCTTGTTCTCGCAAGTCGGCACGCCGCGCGAGCTCTACTTCCAGCCCAGGGACAGGATGGTTGCCGAGTTCCTCGGCGACGCCATCATCGTGCCGGCCAAGATCGCCGACGGCTTTGCCATATCGCCGCTCGGCCGCATCGCGGTCGACATCACCGAGCGGCGCGACGTCGCCCGTATCATGCTCAGGCCCGAGCAGGTGGTGCTTAAACGAACCTCCCGCGAAGGCATGTCGGGGACGCCGGACATGCTGTTCGGCGAGGTGACGGACTCCGAATTCGCCGGCTCGGTCTGCACCATCGCCGTGCGGCTGCTCAATAGCCCGGATCCGCCGGATGCGGCCGCGATCGGCAACACACCGCTCGTCCTGCGCAAGACCGGCATGGACGTGCCGGAGGTCGGCGAGATCGTGCGCCTCACGGTGACCGGCAAGGCGCATGTGTTTGCCTGAAGCTGAGTCAAGAGGAGGGGCTTACGCTGCCGAGGCGCCTGCCGCCCCGATCGAACCAGTGCAACTTCTCGGCTGTGGCGGTGATGCGCAACTTGTCGCCGGGCTTTGCCGCCGTGCGGCCGCCGACCCGTACCACGATATTATTGCCGGCAGCCGAGCAGTGCAGGAAGGTTTCCGCGCCGACCGGCTCCACGGCCTCGACCGTTGCGGGCAGCATCAGCGCCCCGGATCGGTCCTCGGCATCGGCGACGAGTTCGGCGTCCTCGGGCCTGAAGCCTAGCATTGCCGCCTGCCCGCCGGGCGGGGCAAGAACAAGCAACTTTCCTTCCAGCTCAGTTGCAGAACTTTCTGTGCTCAGTGAGAGCAGGTTCATCGGCGGCGCGCCAATGAAGGACGCGACGAATGTCGAGGCCGGCTTCTCGTAAATGTCGAGAGGAGCGCCGATCTGCTCGACCAGCCCCGCATTCATGACGACAAGCATGTCGGCTAGCGTCATCGCCTCGAGCTGGTCGTGGGTGACATAGACCGAAGTGACGCCGAGCCTGCGCTGCAGGCTCTTGATCTCGACCCGCATCTGGCCGCGCAGCTTGGCGTCGAGGTTGGAGAGCGGTTCGTCGAACAGGAAGACTTTCGGATTGCGCACGATCGCCCGGCCCATGGCGACGCGCTGTCGCTGGCCGCCGGAAAGCTCGCGAGGGCGCCGGTCGAGCAGTCCCGACAATTCCAGCACCTTGGCAGTTGAACGCACTCTGCTGTCGATCTCGGCTTTCGGCGTGCCGCGATTGCGCAGGCCATAGGCCATGTTGTCGTAGACCTTCATATGCGGGTAGAGCGCGTAATTCTGGAAGACCATGGCAATGTCGCGTTCGGTCGGACCGACGGCATTGACGATCTTGCCGTCGATCGCAACCGTTCCGGACGAGATGGTCTCGAGTCCGGCGATCATCCTGAGCAACGTCGATTTGCCGCAGCCGGAGGGACCGACCAGCACGCAAAGCTGCTTGTCCGGAATGGCGATGGAAACGCCTTTCACGGCCTCGACGCCGCCGGCATAGAGCTTCCTCACATCATTGAGATCAACCGTCGCCATCGCCCCTCACTTCTCGGATTCGACCAGGCCGCGCACGAACCAGCGCTGCATCAGCACCACGACAAGGATCGGCGGCACGATGGCCAGCATCGCGGTGACCATCACAAGGTGCCACTGGGTATCGGCATCGGCGAAGGAAACCATCTTTTTCAGCGCAATGACGATGGTGTTCATGTCGTTGCTGTTGGTGACCAGCAGCGGCCACAGATATTGCGTCCAGCCATGGATGAAGAGGATGACGAACAGCGCCGCGATGTTGGTGCGCGACAGCGGCAGGAGGATATCGAAGAAGAAGCGCCACGGCCCGGCGCCATCGACGCGCGCCGCCTCGACGAGCTCGCCCGGGATGGTCATGAAGAACTGTCTGAACAATAGCGTGGCCGTGGCCGAGGCGATCAGCGGAATGATCAGACCGGCATAGGTGTCGATCATGCCGAGATCGACCATCACCTTGTAGGTTGGCAGGATGCGGACCTCGACGGGCAGCATCAGAGTGATGAAGATCAGCCAGAAGAAGGTCATGCGCAGCGGGAAACGAAAGAACACGATGGCATAGGCCGACAGGATCGAGATGAAGATCTTCCCCACCGCGACGCCGAGCGCCATGACCGTCGTGTTGAGAAGCAGCCTGCCGACGCTGACGCCGCCGATGCGCCCGACACCGCCGAACAGGGCCTCGCTGTAATTGTTCCAGAGCTGGTCACCGGGCAGCAGCGGCAGGGGCGGCTTGAGGATCGTCTGCAGCGTCTGTGTCGAGGCCACGAATGTGTAGTAGATGGGAAATGCAACGATCAAAATGCCGAGAATGAGAGCGGCATGGGCGATCAGGACACGCAACGGGGACTGGCCGATCATCGCTTGCCTCAGCCGTAGTGGACCTTGCGTTCCACATAGCGGAACTGGATGGCGGTGAGCGCGATGACGATGACCATCAGGATCACCGACTGCGCCGCCGAGTCGCCGAGGATCAGGTTGACGAAGCCGTCATTGTAGACCTTGTAGACCAACGTCTCGGTGGTCTTGCCCGGTCCGCCGCCGGTGACGGCATGGACGATGCCGAACGTGTCGAACAGGGCATAGACGGTGTTGACGACCAGCAGGAAGAAGGTCGTCGGCGCGAGCAGCGGGAAGATGATGGTCCAGAAACGCTTGGTCTCGCGAGCGCCGTCGATCGCCGCCGCCTCGATCAGCGTCTTCGGCACCGCCTGCAGCCCGGCGACGAAGAACAGGAAATTGTAGCTGATCTGCTTCCATGCTGCGGCGGAAACCAAAAGGATCATGGCGTGACTGCCGTTGAGCAACGGGTCCCAGGCTATGCCGAGACTTCTCAGCACGTAGGATAGCGAGCCGATCGAAGGGTTGAACAGGAACAGCCACAACATGCCGGCGATCGCCGGCGCCACCGCATAGGGCCAGATCATCAGCGTGCGGTAGAGCGCTTTCCCGCGCACCACTTTTTCCGCCATTACGGCAAGCAGCAACGCCGCGGCCATGGCCACGATTGCGGTGGCAAGCGAAAATACCACCGTTACCTTGATCGAGTTGAGATAGGCCGGGTCGGCAAGCACTTTGCGGAAATTGGCAAACCAGACGAACTTGCTCTTCAGCCCGAATGGATCCTGCCTGAGCATGGACTGGTAGAGCGCCTGCCCGGCCGGCCAGTAGAAGAAAACCAGTGTTATGGCGAGTTGCGGCGCCACAAGCAGGTAAGGCAGAACTTTGTGGGGGAAAACGACGCGCGGGGTCAGCTTGGTTTCCTCGTCAAGCAAGGATCGCCCGCGCCGATCCGCGCGGGCGACGTTTCATCTCGGCCAGGTCTAGTTGCCCAACGCGTCCTTGATCGCCGCGTTGCCGCGCGAGACGGCATTGTCGAGCGCCTGCTGGGCCGTTTCCTGGCCGGCCAGCATCTTCTCGAACTCCTCGTTCTGGATATCGCGCACCTGCGGCAGGTTGGGCAGGCGCACACCCTTCGAATTTTCGGTCGGCGCCTTGCCGGTCATCTGCAGGATCGGTGTCTCGCGGCCCGGGTTCTTGTCGTAGAAGCCGGACTTCTTGGTCGCCTCATAGGCTGCCAGCGTCACCGGCAAGTAGCCCGACTTCTGGTGCAGATATTCCTGCACCTCGGTCTTGGAGAGATAGGCGAAGAAGGCCGCGACGCCCTTGTACTCCGCATCGGATTTGCCGCTGAAAACCCAGAGGCTTGCGCCGCCGGGGGTCGTGTTCTGCGGCGCACCCTTGGCATCGCTGTCATACGGCAGTTGGCCGATGCCGTAGTTCATACCCGACTTGACGATATCGCCGAGCCCGCCCGACGACTCGGTAAAGATGCCGCATTCTCCGGCGAGGAAGATCTGCTTGGCTTCGGAGGTTCGCCCGCCATATTTGAAAGTGCCATCCTTGGCGAGGTCAGCCAGCGCCTGAAAGTGGTTGACGAAAATCGGCGCATTGATCTTGAGCTCGACGTCGCCGCCGGCCAGTCCGTTCTGCTGGGTCGCCCAGGAAACATTATTCCAGGCGGCAAAATTTTCCAGATGGATCCAGGTCAGCCAGGTCGAGGTGTAGCCGCAAGGGGCCGCGCCGCTCGCCTTGATCTTCTTCGCCGCTTCCCAGACCTCGTTCCAGGTCTTAGGCGGGTTGTTCACGTCGAGGCCGGCCTTCTGAAAGATGTCCTTGTTGTAGTAGAGGATCGGCGAGGAGGAATTGTAAGGGAAAGACAACATGGTGCCGTCCGGCTTCGAATAGTAGCCGACAATGCCGGGCAGATACTGGCTCTTATCGAACGTCATCCCCGCGCCCGTCAAAACTTCGGCCACGGGTTTGATCGCGCTCTCGGCCGCCATCATGACGCCGGTGCCGACATCGAACACCTGGATGATGTCCGGCGCCTGGCCGGCGCGGAACGCGGCGATGCCTGCATTCAGCGTCTCGGGATAGGTGCCCTTGAAGACCGGAACGATCTGGTAGTCGCTTTGGCTGGCGTTGAAGTCCTTCGAGATCTTGTCGACGACTTCCGCATTGGCGCCCGTCATCGCATGCCACCAGCTGATCTGCGTGACAGCGAAAGCGGACGTGGTGGAAAGCAGGGTCAAGGTAGCGGCAACACCTGCCGCGAAGCCGAAGAGCTTCATGTTTTCATCTCCCGTTGTGATTGGCGAAAGGGGGGCTTCCGCAGAACCAGTATGTGTTGCGCATGACAATCGGACAACGGTTTTGTTATGCGTCGATGAACATCATCTGATCCTAAATTAACGTGCATCGGTCACGGCCGGGCAGATTGCTTGCCGGCTTAGGATTTGAGCGACTCCAACCATCGTATTGCGACAGCCGGCCCAACCTTATCCGTCCTTTACAACCTGAGGCACACGCGTCGGTTGCAGGTCCACTAATCGATTCTTCAGCCGTCGGGCCTTAAGCAATCTTAACTTGATTGATGCGGGAAGATCAGGTGGGGCCAAATGTTGACCGTCTATAATTGCATCGTGCACGAGCACGATCTGAGGTTGGTCGCACTTGCGGCGCTCATCTGCGGAATTTCCTCTTTCTCGGCGGTCAATCTTCTTCGCCATGTCGAGCAATCGACCAGTCGAAATCGCTACGCATGGCTGTTGATTGCAGCCACGGCGACCGGATTCGGTATCTGGGCGACGCATTTCGTCGCCATGATCGCCTTCACGCCGGGAATACCCAACGCCTATAACGCGGAGCTTTCCGCGCTTTCGCTGGCCGCCTCCGTAGTTCTGACAGCGGCCGGAATGTGGATCGCCACCATCCGCGGCGGCATTGATCACTATCTTGTCGGCGGCGCCGTGCTCGGCGTCGGCATCGCCGTGATGCACTATACCGGCATGGCGGCGTTCGAGGTCCAGGGCAGGATCGTCTGGAACGAGCTGCTCGTCGCTCTTTCGCTGGCGGCGGGCGTCACGCTTGCCGCGCTTTCGCTGCTCGTCGTGCTTTGCCGCCCGTCGACGCTTACGACGATCGCTGCCGCCGTCTTGCTCACACTGGCCATCTGCACACTGCATTTTATCGCCATGGCGGCGGTCTCGATCTATCCGGACTCCTCGATAGAGATCTCAAAATTCACCATCGCGCCGATGTCGCAAGCCTTTGCCGCTGCGGCGGCAAGCCTGGTCATTCTGGTGCTCTCGGCCGCGGCGCTCCGCATCGACCTGCGGTTCCGCCGGCATCAGGCGGAAGCGCAGCGCATGCACGGCCTGGCCAACGCGGCGGTCGAGGGGCTGATCGTTTGCGACGGCAGCCGCATCGTCAGCACCAACGACAGCATCGCGGCGCTGAGCGGCATCGCGCCCGGCACGCTGAACGTGATGACGCTCAGCGACCTCTTCGGCGAACGCGTTGCCTCAGCCATCGCCGGCGGCAGCGGTCAGGCGCAGGAAGCCGAGCTGCGCAGCCAGGACGGCACCCGCATTCCGGTCGAGCTGATCGCCCGCAGCATCGACTATTGCGGCAAGCCTCACGACGTCGTCGCCGTCCGCGACATGCGCGAGCGCAAGAAGGCCGAGCAGGAGATCCTTCGCCTGGCGCATTTCGATCCGCTGACCGGGCTTGCCAATCGCCGCAGCTTCACCAGCCGGCTCGAGGCCGAGATCGCCACGGCGAGCGGCAAGGACGGGCAGCTCGCGCTGATGCTTCTCGATCTCGACCGCTTCAAGGAGGTCAACGACCTCTTCGGTCATGCGGCCGGCGATGCAGTGCTGCAGAGGGTGGCGCAATGCGCTTCGGGCGTGCTCCGCCATGGGCAGATGCTCGCCCGCCTCGGCGGCGACGAATTCGCCATCATCGCGCCGAACCTTCCCGACCCGCAGGCCGCCGGCCGTATCGCCGAGGCGGTGCTTTCCAAGCTACGCCAGGAAAGCCAACTGTCGCCCGGCGGCGAGCTGGTGTCGGCAAGCATCGGCATTGCTCTTTACCCGCTGGATGCCGACGACCAGGCGGCGCTCGTCAGCCATGCCGACACTGCGCTCTACCGCGCCAAGGCCGAGGGCAAGGACACTTATCGCTATTTCGAGGCTTCGATGGGTGCCGAGACGCGCGACAGGCGCGCCATGGAGCACGATCTGCGCCAGGCGGTTGCGCGCGGCGAGTTCCGGCTGGTCTATCAGCCGCAAAAGGAGATCAGCAGCGGCAAGATGATCGGCTTCGAAGCCTTGATCCGCTGGCATCATCCGGAGCGCGGCAACATCCCGCCGTCGGTCTTCATCCCGGTCGCCGAAGACAGCGGCGCCATCGCCCAGATCGGCGAATGGGTGCTGGCGACGGCCTGCGAGGAAGCCGTGCGCTGGAAAACTCCGCTGACCATCGCCGTCAATGTCTCCGCGGTGCAACTCCACAACCCGAATTTCAGCCGCAAAGTGCACGAGATCCTGCTGCGTTCGGGACTTCCAGCCGGACGGCTGGAGCTTGAAGTGACCGAGACGGCCCTTATCAAGGATATGCCCCGGGCGCTGGCGACCCTGCGGCAGGTCAAGGCGCTTGGTATTCGCGTCGCGATGGACGATTTTGGAACCGGCTATTCATCGCTTTCCAATCTCCGCGCTTTCCCTTTCGACAAGATCAAGATCGACGGCTCCTTCATCAAGTCGGTCGACAGGAATGGTCAGGTCGCGGCCATCGTGCGCGCCGTGCTGGGGCTGGGGCGCGGCCTGGGCCTGCCTGTTCTGGCCGAAGGCGTCGAAACGCTGGACGAATTGCGCTTCCTCGATGCCGAGGACTGCGAGATCGGCCAAGGATACTATCTCGGCAGGCCAGGCCCGATCGAAACCTTCAGCGAGCTGACCGGCGTGCCGGCGGCGATGGATGCTGTCGAGGCCCGCGGCGGCCGCATCCTCATGCTCGAGCCCGCCGCCGCGCGCTCAGCTTGACGGACCGAGCGCGGCTTCCACCAGTCGCTTGGCGTCGGGACTCGACCATTCCGCCGGTCCGTTCATATGTGCGATCAGGCAGCCTTCGCCGTCGATCAGCATCGTCACCGGCAGGCCAAGCGCCAGCCCGCGCGTCTTGGCCTCGTTGAACAGGCCCATTGTCGCATCCCGGTAGTAGCCGAGCGTCTCGATGCCGATCTCCTTCAGGAACTTTTTCGGCTTGGCGTCATCGCCGGTGTCGACATTGACCGCGACGACCTCGAAGGCGTTGCCGCCCTTTTCCTTCTGCAGCGCGTCGAGCGCCGGCATTTCGGCGCGGCAGGGCGCGCACCATGTCGCCCACAGATTGAGCAGCACCGTCTTGCCGGCATGGCCGGCGATCGTCGTCGGCTTGCCGTCGGGTCCGTTGAAGGCGAGTCCCTTCAGCGATTGCGGCGGATCCGCCGGCTGCAGTGCCGCGACCTGACCGACGGCCTTTGCCGCAACCTGCTTGGCCCGTTCGGCCTTCGCCTTGCAAGCGACGTCGTCCTTGCTGCTGCCGGCGGCGGCAACCTGATCCGGCGCGTTGTTGCCAGAACCGCTCTCGCTGACATATACCGCGACCGCGCCGGCCAGCACGCCCGCTACAAGCGCGGCGAGGATGAGGCGCGGGGCCGGGAAGAATTTATTGCCGTCTGCCATTTTCTTAAAAACTGCTCCGGAGCACGGGTTATAGCGATGAGCGACAAGAAGGCCAGCAACCAGATGTGGGGCGGACGTTTTGCCTCGGGTCCGGCCGCGATCATGGAAGCGATCAACGCATCGATCGCCTTCGACCGCAAACTCTACGCGCAGGACATCCGCGGCTCGATCGCCCACAGCGAGATGTTGGCTGAAACGGGCATTATTTCGGCCGCCGATCAAGAAAAAATCGCTCACGGCCTGAACACGATCCTGAAAGAGATCGAGGCCGGGAAATTCGAATTCTCGACCAAGCTCGAAGACATCCATATGAATGTCGAGGCGCGTCTGGCCGATCTGATCGGGTCGGCTGCCGGCCGCCTGCATACCGCCCGCTCGCGCAACGATCAGGTGGCGGTCGATCTGAAACTCTGGGTCAAGGAGGAATGCCAGCGCGTCGCCCAGGCGCTGAAGGACCTCATCGGCGCCTTTCTCGAGCGCGCCGAGGAGCACGCCGCGACGGTAATGCCCGGCTTCACCCATATGCAGGCCGCGCAGCCGGTGACCTTCGGTCATCATTGCATGGCTTATGTCGAGATGTTCGGCCGCGATCTGTCACGTGTCCGCGACGCCATCGAGCGCATGGACGAAAGCCCGCTGGGCGCCGCCGCGCTGGCCGGCACGAGCTTTTCCATCGACCGCCATATGTCGGCGAAGGCGCTCGGCTTCCGCGAGCCGATGCGCAATTCGTTGGACAGCGTGTCGGACCGCGACTTCGCGCTCGAATTTCTGTCGATCGCCGCGATCTGCGGCACGCATTTGTCGCGGCTCGCCGAGGAGATCATCATCTGGTCGACGCCGCAATTCGGGTTCATCCGGCTGTCGGATTCCTTCTCCACCGGCTCCTCGATCATGCCACAGAAGAAGAACCCCGACGCCGCGGAGCTGGTACGCGGCAAGACCGGCCGCATCAACGGCCATCTGGTCGGCCTGCTGACGGTCATGAAGGGCATGCCGCTGACCTACGGCAAGGACATGCAGGAGGACAAGGAATCGGTCTTTGACGCCGCCGAGACGCTCGACCTGATGCTGGCGGCGACCACCGGCATGGTGCGCGACATGACCGTGAACACGGCCGCCATGAAGAAGGCCGCCGGCGCCGGTCACGCCACCGCCACCGACCTCGCCGACTGGCTGGTGCGCAATCTCGGCCTGCCCTTCCGCGAGGCCCATCACGTCACCGGCCGCGCCGTCGCCCTTGCCGAGGAGAAGAAGGTCGGGCTGGAAAAGCTCTCGTTGGAGGACCTGCGCTCGATCCATCCCGGCATCACCGACGACATCTTCTCGGTGCTCGCCGTGCAGAATTCGGTGAAGAGCCGCGTAAGCTTCGGCGGCACCGCTCCGTCGGAAGTGAGGAAGCAAATCCGCTACTGGAAAAAGCGCTTGGCCAAGGCGTGAAAGGCTGATTGATGCAAACTGACAAGATTTTAGAACGCTACAGCCACCAGAAATCCAACCTGAGCCTGGCTCTTCTTTCCGACGAGGACGGTGGGGATCCAACGATCCTCATACAAGGTTCAAAGCGAGCGCTGCACCTTCTCGCAGAACTTCTCCTTGCAGTCGCTGATGAGAAAGCCAACGACGGCTTCGGGATGGGACCAAGAAGCGCCGGAAGTTTCCATTTTTCCGCCACGTCCGAGTTTGGCGTTTATGTCCGTCGGCTGGACGAATAACGAATTCTTGGGGCTTGATTTTGCCGGGATGCAATGCGCCGAAAACTCGGCTAAAAGCGCGGCTGGACAAAACAGTTTCGAACGGATGGATCGATGACCCGAGGCAGGATTTTGGTGACGCTCGCGCTGCTGGCGGCGGTTGTCACCGTCACGGCCTGCGGCAGGAGAGGCGGCCTCGATACGCCTTACGAGGCTGCAGTGCAGGCGCGCAAGGATGCGGAGCGAGCCAAACAGCCGCTGCCGCCCGAGCCTGAGAAACCGGTCAAGGACAAGAAGTTCATTCTCGACCCCTTGCTCTAAAGCCGAGGAGATCATCCGATCTCATCGCGCTCCAATTTTCGGACCTCTCCCCGTGAACCATTTCGACTACCGCGACGGCGTTCTCTACGCCGAGGATGTGGCAATCCCCGATATCGCCGCCAGCGTCGGCACGCCGTTTTACTGCTATTCGACCGCGACCCTGACCAGGCATTTCCGCGTCTTCAAGGAAGCTTTTGCCGGTCTCGACGCGCTGGTCTGCTACGCCATGAAGGCGAATTCCAACCAGGCCGTGCTGAAGACCTTGGCAAGACAAGGCGCCGGCGCCGACGTGGTGTCGGAAGGTGAACTGCGGCGCGCCTTGGCCGCCGGCATCCCCGCGAGCAAGATCCTGTTTTCCGGCGTCGGCAAGACCGCGCGGGAAATGGACTTCGCTCTCAATGCCGGCATCCTCTGCTTCAACGTCGAGTCCGAACCCGAACTCGAACTGCTGTCGGCGCGCGCCACAGCGCTCGGCAAGGTGGCACCCGTCTCGCTGCGCATCAACCCGGACGTCGACGCCAGGACCCACAAGAAGATCTCCACCGGCAAGGCCGAGAACAAGTTCGGCATCCCGTGGCAGCGGGCGCGCCAGGTCTATGCCCGCGCGGCGGAGCTGCCGGGCATCAAGGTCACCGGCATCGACACCCATATCGGCAGCCAGATCACCGAGCTGCAGCCTTTCGACGACGCTTTCGCGCTGCTGGTGGAACTGGTCGGCGTGCTGCGCGCCGACGGGCATTCAATCGAGCATGTCGATCTCGGCGGCGGCCTCGGCATTCCGTACCGCGTCGACAACAGCCCGCCGCCCTTGCCCGACGCCTATGCCGAGATCGTCAGGAAGCATGTCACCCGGCTCGGCCTGAAGGTGATGTTCGAGCCTGGCCGGCTGATCGTCGGCAATGCCGGCATCCTGGTCTCGGAAGTGATCTATGTGAAGGAAGGCGACGCCAAGAACTTCCTCGTCGTCGACGCCGCCATGAACGACCTGATCCGGCCGACGCTCTACGACGCCTTCCATGATATCAAGCCGGTGGTGCAGCCGCCGGCCGCCACGCCGCGCATGACGGTCGATATCGTCGGGCCGGTCTGCGAGACAGGCGATTTCCTCGGCCTCGACCGCGACCTCCCCAGGCTGAATCCTGGCGACCTCATCGCCGTCGCCACCGCTGGAGCTTACGGCGCCGTGCAGGCCGGCACCTACAACACAAGGCTGCTGGTGCCGGAAGTGCTGGTCGACGGCGACCGTTTTCACGTCGTGCGGCCGCGCCCGACCCATGAGGAGTTGATCGGGCTGGATTCATTGCCCGAGTGGCTGAAATAGAAGCACGAGGGTCCCGCGCTCAAAGGAGCAAGCCATGCTGGAGACTGGAGCTATCACGCGCGGACGCATCGCCGCGGTGGAACCGCACATCCGCCCTTTCGTCCGCCACACGCCGGTGCTGCGCGTCGACATGGCTGACTTCGGCCGGCCGGCCTTTCCGGTCGATCTGAAGCTCGAATGTCTGCAGCATTCCGGCTCGTTTAAGGCGCGCGGCGCCTTCACCAACCTGCTCGAGCGGCAGGTGCCCGCAGCGGGTGTGGTCGCCGCCTCCGGCGGCAATCATGGCGCCGCCGTCGCCTATGCCGCCATGAAGCTCGGGCACAGGGCCACCATCTTCGTGCCCGAGGTCAGCCCGCCGGCAAAGCTCGAGCGCATCCGCGGCTACGGCGCCGAGCTGGTGGTCGGCGGTGCGCGCTATGCCGAGGCGCTGGCCGCCAGCGAGGATTTTGCCGAACGAACCGGCGCCCTGCAGATCCACGCGTTCAACCAGGAAGAGACGCTCATCGGCCAAGGCACTCTCGGGCTTGAGATCGAAGCCGATCTGCCGGAGATCGACACACTGCTTGTCGCGGTCGGCGGCGGCGGCCTGATCGGCGGCATCGCCGCCTGGTTCGCTGGCCGCATCCGCATCATCGCC
Organism: Mesorhizobium sp. WSM4898; assembly: GCF_029625845.1. Classification (NCBI taxonomy): domain Bacteria; kingdom Pseudomonadati; phylum Pseudomonadota; class Alphaproteobacteria; order Hyphomicrobiales; family Phyllobacteriaceae; genus Mesorhizobium; species Mesorhizobium sp. WSM4898. Next base: position 124,136 of record NZ_JARTVQ010000006.1, read on the forward strand.
ATCGAGCCCGAGGGCGCGCCGACGCTTCACCGCGCCTTCGAAGCCGGCAAGCCGGTCGATGCACCGGCGGAGGGCATCGCCGCCGATTCGCTGGCGCCGAAGCGCGTCGGCGAAGTGATGTTCCCGATCGCGAAAGCTTTCGTCGAGCGCTCGATCCTGGTCAGCGACGACGACATCGTGGCGGCGCAGAAAGCGCTCTGGGACCGGGCGCGAATCATCGCCGAGCCGGGCGGAGCCGCTGCCTTTGCCGCGATGCTTTCCGGCCGCTACGTGCCGGCTCCCGGCGAGCGCGTGGCTGTCCTGGTCTGCGGATCCAACACGAATCCCGCGAATTTCTGATCGTAAAGGCGGCGAACCCGTCACAGATTTTGGAACCCGCCTCGCCTTCGCCGTGTTTGGTGTTATCCTCTGCTCATGAGGTCCGGGCGATCCTGCCCGGGCAGGAAGGGCCGATGACGGAACGACCCATTTCCAGCGGCGAACGCGGTCTGGCCGGGCGCCTTGCCTTGAGCCGGCTGGCGACGCGGGCCTCGATGATGTTCGAGCGCGGCTGGCCGTTGCTGTTGCCGCTGGCGGTGGTCGCCGGCCTGTTCCTCAGTGTCTCGTGGCTGGGCTTGTTCCAGCGCCTGCCGGATCTGGTGCGGATCGGCCTCCTGATCCTCTTCTCCATCTCGGCGCTCGCCGCGCTCTTTGCGCTGCGCTTCTTCCGCATTCCGTCCGCCGCCGAGGTCGACCGGCGCATCGAGGCAGCGAACGAGCTGCTGCACAGCCCCGTGCAGGTGCAGACCGACCGGCCGAGCGGCGCGGAGAGCCTCTTCTCGCAGGCGCTGTGGCGCGAGCACCAGAAGCGCATGGCCGAGCGGCTCTCCGACCTGGGCGGCGACAGGCCGCGCACAAGCGTGCCGGATTACGACCGCTGGGGCCTGCGGGCTGTGGTGGGGCTGCTGTTCGTCACCGCTTTTGCCTTCTCGTTCGGACCTTTCGGCGGCAGGATCAGTGACGGCTTCGTCGCCAGCGCCGCGCGCGATAGCGTGCCGCCCCGCATCGATGCCTGGGTGACGCCGCCTTCCTATACCGGCAAGCCGCCGCTGTTCTTGACCGCCGACGTCAACCAGGCCGCGCAGGTCTTCAGCGTCCCTGAGGGCAGCGACGTCTCGCTGCGCGTCACTGGCGGAACCGGCGAAGAAACGCTGAGCTATGCCGACGCGAACGGCAATGATCGCGCCATCGAACCGGTTGCGCCGAAGGGCGCCACGCCAGCCGCGGCACAGCCGGGGTCGCCAGCCGGGCTCAAAGTGCGCCAGTTCTCCGGCAAGCTGAACACCAACGGCACGCTGCGGCTCAAGTCCGGCGAGGACGATCTCGGCCACTGGGCCTTCGCCATCATCCCGGACAAACCGCCGACGATCCGTTTCGTCGGCGAGCCCAAGCGTGCCGTCAATGGCGCCGTCGAGCTCAACTACCAGATCGACGACGACTATGGAGCGGCCTCCGCCAAGGCCGTCTTGGAGCTGTCTGAGCCGCCGCCCGCCAATGCGCATCCGCTCTATGGCCCGCCCGACATGCCGCTGACGCTGCCGCGCCGCGGCGGCAAGGCGAACGCCGCCAAGACGACCAAGGATCTGACCGAGCATGTCTGGGCCGGCAGCACCATCAAGCTGACGCTCACCGCCACCGACGATGCCGGCCATACCGCCACCAGTGAGACCAAGACGCTGGCGATGCCGGAGCGGCCCTTCTCCAATCCCCTGGCCCGCGCGGTGATCGAGCAGCGCCGCCTGCTGGCGCTCGACGCCAACGCCAAGCCGCGCGTGCTCGACCTGATGGACGCGATCACCCTGCGCCCGGAGGATACTTTCGACAACATGTCGCATTACCTCGCGATCATGAGCGCCAGGAGCCGGCTGAAGCTTGCCGAGAACGACGACCAGCTGCGCAACGAGGTGGCTTATCTGTGGGAGATCGCGCTCGGCATCGAGGAAGGCAATCTGTCGGCCGCCGAGCGTCGGCTGCGCCAGGCGCAGCAGGCGCTACAGGACGCCATCAAAAACGGCGCCAGCGACGAAGAGCTCGAAAAGGCGATGAAGGAACTTCGCGAGGCGATGAACCAGTTCCTGCAGGAATTCGCCCAGCGCGCCCAGCAGAACCCGAACGCGCCGCAGATGCAGCAGAACGGTCGGGAACTGCGCCAGAGCGACATCAACCGGATGATGGACGAGATCGAGAATCTCGCCAAATCCGGCGACCGAGACCGGGCCCAGCAGTTGTTGTCGGAACTGCAGGACATGATGAACAACCTGCAGGCCGGGCGCCAGCAGCAGGCCGGCGAGCAGGACAGCGAGATGCGCCAGCAGATGGACAAGCTGGGCGAGATCATGCGGCGCCAGCAGGAGATGATGAACGATACCTTCCGCCTCGATCAGATGCAGCGCGGCGATCGCCAGCGCGGTGCAAATCGCGACGAGCAGCTGGGCGAGGATGGCGAGCAGTCGCAGGACGGGCAGAAGCCCGGCGATGACCGCGACCCGCTCGGCCGGCCGAAGCAGATGACGCCGCAGGAATTCGCGGATGCGCTGAAGCAGCTGCAGGAGGGTCAGGGCCAACTGCAGAGCGAGCTCGACAAGCTGAAGAAGGGCCTCGAAGGCATGGGCATGCAGCCCAATGAGGGCTTTGGCGAGGCCGGCAAATCCATGGGCGATGCCGAGCAGGCGCTGGGCGAAGGCGAAGGCGACCAGGCGGTCGGCCACCAGGGCCGCGCGCTGGAGGCGCTGCGCCGCGGCGCCAAGGAGATGATGAAGCAGATGCAGGCCATGCAGGGCGACCAGGGCGGCAGCGAACAGGGCGGACGTCAGCATGACGCCGACCGCGACCCGCTTGGCCGGCCGCGCGCCACGAAGGGCCCCGACGACGGCAACTCCGTCAAGGTGCCCGACGAGATCGACGTGCAGCGCGCCCGCCAGATCCTCGAAGCGATCCGCAAGCGCCTCGGCAACGCGCTCAGCCCGGACATCGAGCGCAGCTACCTCGAACGCCTGCTCGAACTGAAATAGCGCCCACACCGGTCACCGCCGACATGCCGAAGCTTGGAACCGTCACGCCGATCCTGCGCATGTTCGATACCGTCAAGGCGCGAGAGTTCTATCTCAACTTCCTCGGTTTCGAGGTCCGCTTCGAGCATCGCTTCGACGACAACGCGCCGCTCTATATGGGCGTCGCCCGCGACGGCTGCGAGCTGCATTTGAGCGAGCATCATGGCGACGGCTCGCCCGGTGCCAATATACGCATCGAAGCGACCGGCATCGCTGACCTGCATCGCGAGTTCAAGGCCAAGAACTACCGCTTCAACAGGCCGGGCCTTGAGACGACGCCTTGGCAGACGAAGGAGGTCACGGTGATCGATCCGTTCGGCAATCGCCTGACCTTTTTCGAAAGAGACTGAGCCAGCGGGCAGCCGCAGGTCGCTCTCGCCACACGCATTGCAGGGCGCGCTGCCTGCCGGTATCGTCATCGTCAAGGGAGAATGGCGATGATCGATTTCTGGTTCTCCATCGGCAGCACCTACACCTATCTTTCGGTGATGCGTCTCGCCGAGGTTGCGGCTGAGGCCGGCATCGAGTTCCGCTGGCGACCCTTCAATGTGCGCGCCATCATGATTGAGATGGACAACATTCCCTTTGCCAAGAAGCCGGCGAAGGCGGCTTATATGTGGCGCGACATCGAGCGCAGAGCGGCGATGTACAGGATGGTGCCGAAACTGCCGGCCACCTACCCGCTGGCCGAGCTCGAACGCGCCAATCGCGTGGCTCTCATCGCGGCGCGCGAGGGCTGGTGCGAAGCCTATGCCCGGGAAAGCTACCGGCGCTGGTTCGAAATGGGTGAGCCGGCGGGTAGCGAGCCAAACATTTCGGCTAGCATCGAGAAGGCCGGACAGAAAGCGGAGCCGGTTCTTCGGCGGGCCGACAGCGATGACGCCAAGGCCGAGCTCGCGGCCGCGACGGAGCAGGCCAAGGCGCTCGGCATCTTCGGCTCGCCGAGCTTCGTCGTCGACGGCGAATTGTTCTGGGGCGACGATCGCCTTGAGGATGCCATGCGATGGCTCAAGCAGATGGAGAGCGGACCGCCGGATTGAGCGGACCGTTTCGTACGTCAAAGACTGGCTGTTGCCTGTGCTTGCCTGGTCAGCATGAAAGCCTCACGGATCGCGTTTTCCATCCCGTCGATCGCTTCGCCCGTCGCCAGTGGATTGCGGTGCAGCACCACATTCGAGGAATCGATGTCGCCGAAGCCGTCGGCGGCGGTCAGCTCGCGGCAATCGGGCGGGATGTTGCTGCGCGAGATCGGTGCGATCGCCAGGCCAGAAGTGACCGCCAGCGTCAGGCCGCCGTTGGTGTCGCTGGTGTAGGCGACGCGGTAGTCGAGGCCGCGCTGCTGCAGCGACTTGATCGCGAAGTCCCGACACCAGCCATTGCGGCTGTAAAGCGCGATCGGCACCGGCCGTTCCTCATGCATGTGATGCAGCGTTGACGTCACCCATACCGTGGGATCGTGCATCAGCACATCGCCGCCGGAAAAACCTTCCCACTCGAACACCACCGCAAGGTCGAGTTCGCCGGCCGCAAGCGCCCTCACCTGCGAGTCGGAATGCGCGTAACGCACCGTGACCTCCACGCGCGGGTGGCGTTTGGCGAATTCGCCAAGTGCCCGCGACAAGATCGACCGCCCGTATTCGGCAGGAATGCCGATGCGCACCAGCCCGCCGAGCGGCGGCGCGACCAGCGATGCCGCCGTCTCGTCGAGCAGCGAGACGATGCGGCGGGCGTTGGTGATGAGCTCGCCGCCGCGGCGTGTCAGCGCCACCCCGCGAGAGCCGCGCTCGAACAGGCTGTCGCCCACCATGTCCTCCAGCTTTTTCATCTGCATGGACACCGCCGACTGGGTGCGTCCGGCCTTTTCCGCCGCCTTGGTGAAATTGCCGGTCTCGGCCACCGCCACGAAGGTGCGCAGGAGGTCGCTGTCGAGGGTGGGTTTCATCGATGCCGCCATAAGAAATTTTGATTGCTGGTATCATTCCAATTCGTTTGCAACATGTCAAACGTCGCAGGATAGTTGCTCTACCCATTGGATATGCGGCCGTGAGATTCGGCAGCGGACCAATTCGAAGAGTCCTCACTCGTGCCCGCTGCCCGAAACGGTGGCGGGCTCTTTTTCACTGGAACGAACATGCAGAACCGGATGGTGCTTGGCATTTTGAGCCTCTGCCTCGGCGTTCTTGTCTTTTCGTTGCAGGACCCGCTGGTGAAGGCGGTTTCGGGCAGCTATCCGGTGACGGAAGTGATGGCGATCCGCGCCCTCGTGGCGCTGCCGATCCTGGTCGTTATCGTCCAGGCCGATGTCGGCCTGACAGCCGTGCTGTCGAAACGAGCGGGCATGCTGACGCTGCGCGGCTTCATCCAATTCAGCTCCTACACCGTCTACTATCTGGCGATTGCCGCCCTCTCGCTGGCCGACGCGATAGCGCTCTATTTCATGGCGCCGCTCTTTATCATGTTGCTTGCCGGGCCTTATCTCGGCGAGCACGTCTCCGGGCGGACGCTGACGACGGTGCTGATCGGCCTCGTGGGCGTGGTCGTGATGTTGCGTCCGGGCGCCGGATTATTCGACTGGGCGGCACTGCTGTCGCTCGGCTCGGCATTCCTCTACGGGTTCTCGCAGCTGATGGCGCGCCGGATCGGCGAGACCGAATCCTCGACGGTGATGGCCTTCTACCAGAACGGCGCCTATCTCACCGGCGCTGTGGCGGTCGCCGCGGTGTTTCATCTTGCCGGCATCACCCATGCGGGCCACCCGAGCCTCGACTTCCTGGTGCGGCCCTGGGTCTGGCCGGCGCTGCCGGACTTCCTGAAGATGGCGGCCTGCGGCTTCGTTGCCTCCGCCGGCATGATCTTGCTGTCGCAGGCCTACCGGATGGCGCCCGCCAACCGGGTCGCAACCTTCGAATACACGGGCATCCTCTGGTCGCCGCTGTGGGGCTTCCTGTTCTTCGCCGAGGTCCCGCGGTCAACGACGGTGCTGGGCGCGGCGCTGATCATCGGCGCCGGTCTGGTTGCACTGAACGGTGAGCGCCGACGCGGCGCAGCACCTGCAATCGCAGCGACCGGCGATGCCGTCTGAACGATCAAGCGAAGCAGCTTAATGCCCGTCCGACGCGGGCGCGTATTTCGGCAAGCGTGAACGGCTTCTGCACGACGTCGAGGATGATGCCGTTCAATTCCTCGGCGCGCTCGCGCTGGTCGGCATAGCCGGTCATCAGCATGATCTTCATGGCCGGAAACTGTTTTGCCGCCGCGGTCGCCATCTCGATGCCGTCCATCTCCGGCATGCGGATATCGGATACCACGAGATCGTAGCTGCCGCGCTGCTGGCGGATCAGGGTGAGCCCCTGCGCGCCATCGGCGGCGATGGTGACACTGTGCCCATCACGCTCCAGCGCGCGGGCAGCGAGGGTGCGGACGGATTCATCGTCCTCGACGATCAAAAGCTTTGCCATGCCGAGATAGATGCCGCCGAAACGTTGACGTTTTCTGAAAATTTGAAACGTCCATGCGGCCTTTTCGGCGCGACCTTACTTGTCCTCTTTCACGACCCCGACAAACGGCAATTCCCGGAAAGCATGCGCGACGTCCATGCCGTAGCCGACGACGAAATAATCGGGGCAGTCGAAGCCGACATAATCGGCGTTGAGCGTGGTCTGGCGGCGCATGCGCTTGTCGAGCAGCACCGCGATGGCGCAGCTCCTGGCGCCGCGCGACAGCATCAGGTCGCGGGTGAAGGAAAGCGTCTTGCCGGATTCGAGGATGTCGTCGATCAAAAGAACGTCGCGGCCGGCGACCTCGTTGTCGATGTCGCGCAGCACCTTGACCTCGCCGCTTGTGGTGCCGGCGCCGTAGCTGGAGATGAAGATGAATTCGACCTCGGGCGACAGGCCGACATCGTGCATGGCGCGGATAAGATCGGCGGCAAAGACGAACGAGCCTTTCAGGATCGATATCACAAGCAGGTCGTGATAGTCGCGCCCGGCGATTTCCTTGGCGAGCTCGAGATTGCGCCGGGCGATCGCCGACGCCGAAAACAGGACCTCGATGTCCTTGCCGCGTACAACTGGCATAGCTTTTTCCTTCAGAATCGCCTGCAACGCCGGAAGGGCTAGGTTCATCAATATTCAGGTCAGGCCGAACCCAAAATAGCGGGTTCCGAGAACCGGTGCAGAGCGTACTCAAGCACGTGAGCACCTAAGCGCAGGAAACCACTAATTGCAGGCCGGCATCACCTGAATATCGATGCACCTACCCGGCGAAGGTGACCGATACGGCCTTCACGCCGTTTCTAGGGACATCGAGCCGGCTGGAAAAGCCGAATCTTTCGCCGGGCGCCAGCGAGCGGTTGGATGTCCCCAACCTGTAGCGGATGACATTGCTGGCATTGTCGGTGACGCGGATCTCGAGCGGCGGCAGCGACTCCGCCCGTACGCCGTCATTGGCGGCCTCGCCGTCGATGAACAGGATGGGCTTCAGCCCCGAGGCATCGATTCGCGACGTCACACCGGAAATGCTGAGCGCGCTTGCCGGCTGCGCAGCCGCCCAGAAGGGGCTCTGACGCACCAGGGCATGTCCGCCCGACACCCAGAAAGCCACGAGTGCGGCGCCCACTCCGGCGGCCCAGAAGATTGGACCGCCACGCGAGGCCGGCCGCGCCGGCGCAGCCTCCGGTTTGCGCAGCATGCCCATGCCAGCGATGGATGGCGTCGAGGGCGCTTGCGGCGGCAACGGCGCCGCAATCGGTTCCGAACGGGCGGCGAATCGCGGCAGCACCACATAGTCGGCATCGACGACATCGGTGTCGAGGATGACGCGCTCCGGCGCGGCCTTTGTCGCCGTGCCGGTCATGATTTCGCCGGAAACAGAGCGCGCGGTTCTATCCTCAGCCATTACGGCCCCAGTGCAATCTTCGTTGCTTTTGGGTAAACGCAAATGGTTAACGCTTCCCCACCGGAACTGCTGTGAAACGTCGAAAGCGCGCAGAAATTAACCAACGATTAACCATGCCGGCCGATGGTCTTGGCAGAGAACAGGCTGGCGGGATGCCGCCTAAGGTTTCAGGTCGCCGAACGTGATCCGCTTCGAAAATGTCGGCCTCCGCTATGGCATGGGTCCGGAGATCCTCCGCGACATTTCCCTGCACATTCCGGAGCGCTCCTTTCAGTTCCTGAGCGGCCCCTCGGGCGCCGGCAAGACCACCTTGCTGCGCCTGCTTTTCATGTCGCTGAAGCCGACGCGCGGCCTGATCACCATTTTCGGCAAGGATCGTTCGCGCATCTCGCGCGGCGAGTTGCCGCTGCTCAGGCGCCGCATCGGCGTGGTGTTCCAGGATTTCCGCCTGCTTGACCACATGACCACTTACGAGAACGTGGCGCTGCCGTTGCGCGTGCGCGGGCGCGAGGAGGCGAGCTATCGCACCGACGTCACCGAGCTCCTGAAATGGGTTGGCCTCGGGGAGCGCATGCATGTGCTGCCGCCGGTGCTGTCGGGCGGCGAGAAGCAGCGTGCTGCGATCGCTCGCGCGCTGATCGAGCAGCCGGAGATCCTGCTTGCCGACGAGCCGACCGGCAACGTCGATCCGCCGCTGGCGCGCCGGCTGCTGAGGCTCTTTATCGAGCTCAACCGGCTCGGCACCGCCGTGGTGATCGCAACCCACGACCTCGGCCTGATGGAGCAGGTCGATGCGCGGCGCATGATTCTGGCCGGCGGAAGGCTGGACGTCTATGACTGAACTTCCGGCCGATCACCTGCACGAGGAAGCCGCCGAGACGCCGGCTGCCGTTCGCCGTATCCAGCGCAAGATGGCGCCGATCGTGCCGGCGCACAACATCGCCGGCCGGGCGCTGGTGCTGGTCATCGCCATCATGACCTTCCTGTCCTGCCTGACCTTCGGCGCCGTGACGCTGGTGCGCGACACCGCCTCGGTGTGGGAGAACCAGATCTCGCGCGAGGCGACGATCCAGATCAAGCCCGTCGAGGGCCTCGACATGGAAGCAGCCCTCGCGCAGGCCTCTGAGATCGCCAGCGAGTTCCGGGGTGTGAAGGGTACGAGGATCGTCGACCGCGATGCGACGGCGCGCCTTTTGGAGCCGTGGCTGGGCACCGGCCTCAACATTGATGAACTGCCGGTGCCGCGCCTCATCGTCGTCACCATCGACGAGGCCAATCCGCCCGACTTCGCGGCCATGCGCGCCGCGATCACGCCCAAGCTGCCGAGCGCCGCGCTCGACGACCATCGCACCTGGGTCGACCGGCTGGTCGCCATGGCGCATACGACAGTGACGATCGGCTTTGCCGTTTTGGCGCTGATATTATCGGCGACGGTGCTGACGGTGGTGTTCGCCACGCGCGGCGCCATGGCCGGCAACGGCCACATCATCGAGGTCCTGCATTTTGTCGGCGCCGAGGCCAGCTTTATCGCGCGCGAATTCCGTTGGCATTTCCTGGTCACCGGCATGAAAGGCGCCGCCGCCGGAGGTGCCGCCGCTATCATGGTCTTCATCGTCTTTTCCTGGTGGTCGTCGCGCAACATGGCGACGCCTGAGGCCGACCAGGCGACCGCGCTGTTCGGCAATTTCGCGATCGGCTCGACCGGCTATCTCGGCGTCGCCCTGATGGTGCTGGTGATCGGCGCGCTGACCGCGGCGACCTCGCATGCCACGGTCGTCGCCTATCTCAGCGAGATCGACATCCGGCAGCCGGAGGCAAGCTGATCATGACGCGAAACCAAGGGTGGCGCGAATGCAAGAGTTGGCAAGTTGGGTTTCCAATGCGATCCGGACTCCACAAGTGCATGATCACGCAAGGGAAACTGCCGTAACGCAATGTGCGCCGTGCTATCTATGAAAGGCGACGTTTCAGAGTTAACCATTGGATGTTTTCAGGATTAACCTGGGGATGATGGACGCGCGGGACTCGATCGGAACGGCTGGACGGATGCCAGCGGCGCTTACGCGCGGCGCTGCGTCTGAAAGAACCGGTCGTCTCAGATTTGCGCTTCGTCTCTGCGGTTTCTTCGTGCTTGCCCTGCTGGCGCTTTTCGCCGGCGGCTTCGGATGGTTTGCCGACAAGGTCAGCAACATGACGACGCCGGTCAATCCGGCCAGGGCCGACGCAATCATCGTGCTCACCGGTGGTCAGTCGAGGCTCGACGCCGCCATGGATCTGCTGGCATCAGGCAAGGGCGAGCGGCTCTTGATAAGCGGTGTTCACCCCACGGCGAGCCGCCGCCAATTGCAAGCGGCAATGGGCGGCGACAAGCAGTTGTTCTCATGCTGCGTCGACATCGACCGCGCCGCGCTCGACACGATCGGCAATGCCGAGGAGAGCGCCAAATGGGTGGAAAGCCACGCCTATGGCAGCATCATCGTCGTCACCAACAACTACCACATGCCGCGCAGCCTGCTCGAGATGGGCCGGCTGCTGCATGGCGCGCGGCTTGAGCCCTATCCGGTGGTCAACAACAAGCTGGGCAATGGCAGCTGGCTGACCAAGCCGGAAGCGCTGCGCGTGCTGCTCACCGAATACAGCAAATATGTGTTGGCGCTGGCGCGCGGCATCGTCCCGCTTCGGCCGACCACCGAGGGCGTCACGCTCGCCGAAGCCTCTACGGTGAGCAAGAACTAAGCTTCGCCAGACGCGCTGTTGCGCAGGCGTGCGATCTCCTGCTCCAGACCGGCAATGCGTCTATCCCGCTCGGCAAGCGCCGCGGCCACATCCGCCGCCTCGAAGCGCTGCGGAATATGCTGCGGGCAATTTGCATCCCAGGCCGTGACGCTGAACAGGATCGCCTGCTCCGGCCGCGCCTTGTAGTTGGCCGGCATCAGCCTCGCCGTCAGCTCCGCATCGTCCTCGACGACGCGCGCTGTGCCCCAGATCTTGATGCGCTGCCGAAGCATGTAGTCGATCAGGAACAGGAAGGCCTGGGCATTGTCCGCAAGATTGCCCTGGGTGATGAATTGCCGGTTCCCCGAGAAATCGGCAAAGCCGATCGTGTGCCCGTCCAGCACCTTCAGGAAGCCGGCTGGCCCGCCGCGATGCTGAACATAGGGTTGACCTCCGCCATTGGCTGTCGCCAGGAACACACTGGTCTGCGCCTCGACGAAGGCGGCGAGGTCGGGCGTGATCGTCGCCCGCCAGCCGCCGCGCTCCTCGACCCGCGCATAAGATGCGCGCGAGCCCTTGCGGGACTGGATGGCCTTGACCGTAGGGGTAAAGGCGACGTCGCTGGTGAAGGCGTCCATGGCGGCTGTCCTCTGCCAAAGTGGAACGACATGTAGCCCCTTCCGAAATCCGGAGGTAGAAGGCATAGTTGCAATCCATCCTTCCACATTTCGGAAGAATAAATGGACCGCCTCGACGCCATGTCCTTGTTCGTAGCCACGGTGGAGGCCGGCAGCCTTTCCGCCGTCGCGCGACACGCCGGCGTACCGCTCGCCACCGTCAGCCGCAAGCTCTCCGAACTGGAGAGGCACCTCAAGACGCGTCTGCTCAACCGGTCGACGCGGCGCCTCACCTTGACGGACGCTGGTCGTTCCTATCTCGCCGCCTGCCGCCGTATCCTCGATGAGGTGGGCGAAGCCGAACGAGCCGCCGCTGGCGAATATTTGAGCCCGACCGGCGAGCTGGTGATCACTGCGCCGGTCGTCTTCGGCCGCCTGCATGTGCTGCCGGTCGTCACAGATTTTCTGGCCGCCTATCCCGACGTCGACATCCGCCTGACGCTGTCCGATCGGATCACGCAACTGATCGAGGAGCATATCGATCTTGCCGTGCGCATCGGCGAGCTGCCGGATTCGGCCATGGTCGCAGCGCCCGTCGGCCAGATCCGCCGCATCGTCTGCGCCAGCCCGGCATATCTTGCGAAGCATGGCACGCCGTTCGAACCGCGCGACCTTTCAGGCCACAACTGCATCACCTTCGAAGGGCTTGCCTCTCCCGCGACGTGGAGCTTCGGCACCGGCAAGAGCGAAACCGTGGTTCCGGTCCGCTCGCGGCTGCAGCTCAACACCGCCGAGGCAGCAATCGATGCGGCGATCGCCGGCCTCGGCCTGACGAGGGTGCTCTCCTATCAGGCGGACGCCGCGGTGCGCGCCGGCGCGCTTCATGTCGTGCTCGAGCCGTTCGAGCCGCCGCCATGGCCGGTCAATCTCGTGCATGCCGGTCAGGGCCTGCTGCCGGTGAAGCTGCGCGCCTTCCTCGATTTCGCGGCGCCCCGCCTGAAGGAGCGGCTGGCGCGCTCGCTGTGATGCGCCCCACCGTCGCGCCGTTTCCTTTTTGCCCGCGCTTGGTGTAACCAACGCTCACTTCCACACCGGGCCCTTTCCCGCATGCTCATTATCCGCTCGCTGGCGTTCAACCTAGCCTTCTATCTCAGCCTGGTCGTTCAGATGATCTTCTGGACGCCCTTCTATTTCCTGTCGCCCCGCCACCGCGCCTGGTTCGTGCCGAAATTCTGGTCGCGCACCTCGATGTGGCTTTACGACAAGATCGCCGGCACCAGGAGCGAAATCACGGGCGCCGAGAACCTGCCTGAGGGGTCCTTCATCCTGGCGCCGAAGCATCAGTCCTTCTGGGACGCGATCGCCTTTTTTCCTTATCTCGACGACGCCTTGTATATCCTGAAGCGGGAACTGACCTGGATCCCCTTCTTCGGCTGGTACATCATGAAGATGCGCATGATCCCGGTCGACCGCGGCAGCCGCTCCAAGGCGCTGAAAGCGGTCGTTGCCGCGACAAGGCAGGAGATGGCGCGCAACCCGCGTCAGCTTATCATCTACCCGGAAGGCACTCGTCGCCCACCGGGCGCCGAGCCGTCCTACAAATACGGCATCGTCGAGCTCTATACCCAGCTTGGCGTTCCCGTGGTGCCGGTCGCCCATGTCGCCGGCCTCTACTGGCCGCGCCGCAAGTTCATGCGTTATCCGGGCACCATAAAGGCCCGTTTCCTGCCGCCGATTCCTCCGGGGCTCGACAAGGAGGAGTTCATGCAGCGGCTGATCGGCGAGACCGAGACCGCCTGCGACGAGCTGCTGGTCGAGGCCTCGCGCGCGCCGAACCCGCCGCCGATGCCGCCGACGGCGGTGAAGCGGCTGGCGGAGCTCGGCGCTGCGGCGAAGGCCTGAGCTCCCCTTACGGCAGCCCCGCCAGTGCAGTCGTCAGCACCAGCGTCGCCGCGAAGACGAGATTGATGATCCGCGACGCCAATGGATCGCGCAGCAGCCCCGCGAAAATCGTCCCAGCGAGAAGCCAGAGCACATGAATGGCGACGATCATCGCTGCCAGCACCAAAAGTTTGGCCGAAATCCCGAGCCCGTCGACCGTCGATGAAGCTCCCGCGAAGACCGCGCCGATCGCCACATAGGCTTTCGGGTTGGCGACGGCGAGCATGAAGCCGCCGGAGAAGGTGGGACGCGCCGCCGCATTGCCGCCTTGGGCAAGCGGCGGCGCTGTCGCAATCCTGAAGGCAAGGTAGAGGATATAGAGGGCCGAAGCGACCGTCAGCAACGGTGCCAGCCCCGGCACCGAGGCGAGCATGCCGAATATCCCGGCGGCCACAACCAGGAGCACGGCCGTCGTTCCAAGCACGATGCCGGACGTATAACCCAGCGAAGGCCGCAGCCCGAAAGCGGCGCCGACGGCGGTGACGCTGATCGTCGCCGGACCTGGGCTACCCATGACAACGGTCGCCGCCATGACCAGCGCCAGCACCTGCTGCCAGGGCTGCGCTTCGGACAAAACGTCTCCGACCATGCCGAACCTCAATTCCTGCCGCGATCGGGTAGGAATTATCGCGAGGCTATCTGCAAGGTCTTGGACGATCGTGCGGGGGACCTGCTGCACTAACGCATGTTGGATCCAGGTCAGGCCGGCATCGGCCTGAATATCGACACGCCTTAAGCGCTGGCCCGATCGAGCGCTGCGATGTCGTCGGCGGAAAGCTTGAGCGATGCGGCGCGGATCAGGCTTTCCATCTGTGCGGGCGTCGTGGCGCTGGCAATCGGCGCGGTGATGCCCGGCCGCGCCATGATCCAGGCGAGCGCCACTTCGGCCTGCTTGGCCGAATGGCGCCCGGCCGCGGCATCGAGCGCGGAGAGAATGCGCATGCCGCGTTCGTTGAGATACTTGGCCACGTCTTCGCCACGCTCGCTCCGGCCAAGGTCGGCCTTGCTGCGGTATTTCCCGCTGAGGAACCCCTTGGCCAGGCCGAAATAGGTGATGACGCCGAGGCTTTCCGCCTTGCACAGGTCGAGCAGCGGGCCGTCCAGCGAAGAGCGATCGTACAGATTGTATTCGGGCTGCAGAACCTCGTAACGCGGCAGGCCCCGCAGGCTGGCGACATCCAGGGCCGCGCGCAATTGCCCCGCATCGAGATTGGAGCAGCCCGGATAGCGGATCTTGCCCTTCTCGAGCAGGCGCTGATAGGCGCCGAGCGTTTCCTCGTAAGGCGTGGCCGGGTCCGGCCAGTGCGACAGATAGAGGTCGATGACGTCGGTCTGCAGCCGCTTGAGCGATTGGTCCACCGCCTTTTCGATATAGGCTGCGGAGAGGTCCCGCCTGCCCTGTCCCATGTCGGAGCCGACCTTGGTGATGACGACGATGCTGTCCCGGTTGCCGCGGCTCTTCATCCAGTTGCCGATGATGGTTTCGGATTCGCCGCCTTTGTTGCCCGGCGCCCAGCGCGAATAGGCGTCCGCCGTGTCGACTGCGTTGAAGCCGGCCTCGGCAAAGCGGTCGAGCAGGTCGAACGAGGTCTTCTCGTCGGCGGTCCAGCCGAAGACGTTGCCTCCAAGGACCAGCGGCGCGATGAAAAGGTCGGTGCGACCGAGACGGCGTTTCTGCAAGACTGATCTCCGTGATGCTGGGAAGGGCCTGGGTGCCCAGAGGATGGATTGCGGCTAAGCTAGGTCGTGCCTTGCCCAGGTCAAAGGCATGGTTTTGCTTTTTGATCGGGCCAGATCTTCACGAAGGCGCGACCTGCCGCCCCACCTCTTCCAGCCAGTGGTCGCGGATGCCGAGCGCCCTCAGATGCTCCACTGTGCTCAGGACATAGTCTTCGTTCCTGCCCGATTGGCCCACGGCGCCGCGCACGACTTTTGCCGCATGGCCGGCGTCGAGCCCGCCGGCATATTGCTCATGCGCGCGGTCGACGATGTAGGCGACCGCTTCGACCGTTCCGCCTTGTCCCGCCCCATCCAGCCGGACATCGAGAGTGCGTTCGAGATAGACGCTGGTCACCAGCTCGCGCTCGCGCAGATAGGAAAGCACTTCGTCACGCAAATCGCCGGGCACGCGGAAGGCGAGCCCGACGCAGGAGCCGCCGCGGTCGAGGCCGAGCACCAGGCCCGGCCGCTCACGCGTACCGCGATGGACGAAGGAATAGACGCAGAGCGACCGGCGGAAGCCGTAAAGACGGGCGCGCCGCGTCTCGACATGTGCGAAACCGGGCCGCCAGATCAGCGACCCGTAGCCAAAAACCCAAAAATCGCCCATATCGCCAAGCCTGATTGCATTCGAGTGACGACACCACACCGGTAAGGTGCTTCTTCTGTCCCCGCTTGTCGTGCGTAAGAACAACCACCCGCTCGCCGCATGAGGGGTTAACGAGAGCCGCAGCATGACGTCAAGTGACGAGCGATCGCGCAAACCTCGCCGCCGGCTGTTCTGGCTTGCGGCGTTCATCTTGGTGCTGTTCGCGCTCTACAGCGGCGGATGGTTCTATCTCGCCGGCAAGGTCAAGACCGAGGCCGAGCGGGCCGTGGCCGAGCTTGGAGGCAAGGGCATCAAGGCCGACTGCGCCAATCTCACGGTCAGCGGTTATCCACTGGACTTCACGGTCGCCTGCGACAGCCTGGCCTATCAGGACGATGCCAGGAATGTAGCGGCCTCGACCGGCGATATGAACGTCGTCGCTCGCATCACCCAGCCTCTGTCGCCCGTGGCGAACCTGCGCGGACCGTTGCGGACTGTGGCGCCGGGCATGCCGCCGCTTTGGCTCGACTGGGACAAGCTGCACGCCACGGTCAAGCTGTCATGGCCGCTTCCGCGCCGCATTTCGCTTCAGGCGGAAGGCTTGTCTGGACAGACCGATCCGGCCGACGACACCGATCCCGTGCAGCTGTTCAGCGCCGGCCAGGCGGCCGGCCAGCTGCAGCCGAACGGCCAGGACCTCGTCTATACCGGCAGCTTTGGCGACCTGAAGATCGACGCGGAAGCTGTCGGCGGACGCGTGCTGCCGGAACTCGACGGCGCCGGCGAAGCGACAGTGAAGAACGGCGTCGCGCTGATTAAGGCGCCGCCGAAAAGCCTGCGCGGCCAGTCGGTCGACATCGCAAGCCTCGACGTGTCATCGGGCACGGCGCGCGTAACCGTATCCGGGCCGATCTCGATCGACGCCGACGGCCTGATCGATGCAAATCTGTCGATCAAGCTAAAGGACCCAAAGGCCGTAGCGGCGATCCTCGCCGGCGCCATTCCCGAGCACAAGAGCGAGATCGAGCAGGGTTTTGCCGGCATTGCCATGCTCGGCAACCAACCGTCCATGCCGCTCAAGATCGTGAAGGGCAAGGCTTCGCTTGGCTTCATCCCGCTCGGCAAGATCAAGCCGGTCGATTGAGACTGCGATGGCCGGACCGATCAAACTGCTCAGTGTCGGCGCGTTCACCCTCGACACGATCCTGCGTCTCGAGACGCTGCCCGCGCATCAGGGCAAGTTCATCGCCAGCGACGGTGTCCAGATCGCCTCCGGCATGGCGACGAGTGCGGCGTGCGCCGCGCATCGCCTCGGCGCCGATGTGTCGCTTTGGGCGAGCGCGGGAGACGATGCGGTCGGCGACCGGCTGATCGCCGAGATCGAGGCGGAAGGCGTCGATTGCAGCCTGGTCCGCCGCGTCGCCGGCGCGCGCTCGGCGCTGGCCGCGATCCTAGTGGATGCCCATGGCGAGCGCATCATCGTGCCCTTCTGTGACAGCAGGGCGCAAGCCGATCCCGACACGCTGCCGCTTGCCGAACTTTCCGCCTTCGACGCCGTGCTGGTGGACGTCCGCTGGCCGGGCGCCGCTGCACTTGCCTTGGCGGCCACGCGGGACGCCGGCCGTCCGGCGATCCTCGACGCCGACACCGCGCCGGTCGACGTGCTCGAGCGGCTTTTGCCGTTGGCCTCGCACATCGTCGCCTCGGAGCCGGCGGCGCGGATCATCTGCGGCCATGCGCTCGATCCGGAAAGCGCATGCGCCGATCTCGCCTCGCGCACCGACGCCTTCGTCGCGGTGACGGGCGGCGCTGCCGGAACCTGGTGGCATGATCGGGGAACCGGTCGCGTCCGGCATGTCGAGGCGCCGAAGGTCAAGGCGGTCGACACGCTCGCCGCCGGCGACGTCTTCCACGGCGCCTTCGCCGTCGGCCTTGCCGAAGCCATGCCGCCCGAGCAGGCGCTGCGCTTTGCCAGCGCCGCCGCCGCGCTTAAATGCCTGCGCTTCGGCGGCCGGCTCGGCGCTCCGGACAGAGCCGAGACAATGGCCATGATGGCGGCGCACTGGCCCGCATCGGGACAGATCGAGCAGAAGGCCTAGGGCTTGGCCCCCGGGTGCTCCACGGCCTGACGGCCGAAATCCGGCACATCGATATCCTGGCCGGCCTCAATGATCGAGCGGCGGATGGCGCGCGTGCGGGTGAACAGGTCGAACAGCTTTTCGCCGTCGCCCCAGCGGATCGCTCGCTGCAACGAGGCCAGATCCTCCGAGAAGCGCGCCAGCATTTCCAGGATCGCGTCCTTGTTGTGCAGGCACACGTCCCGCCACATGGTCGGGTCGGAAGCGGCCAGTCGGGTAAAGTCGCGAAAACCGGAAGCGGAGTATTTGATGACTTCCGTCTTGGTCACCGATTCCAGGTCGTCGGCGGTGCCGACGATGTTGTAGGCGATGATATGCGGCAGATGCGAGACGATGGCCAAGGTCATGTCGTGATGCTGCGGGTCCATCGTGTCGATGTTGGAGCCGCAGCGCCGCCAGAATTCGGAGAGCTTTTCCAGCGCCTCCGGATCCGTGCCCGGCAGCGGCGTGAAGATGCACCAGCGGTTGTCGAAGAGATCGGCGAAGCCGGCATCCGGCCCGGACTTTTCCGTGCCCGCCAGCGGGTGACCGGGGATGAAATGCACACCCTCCGGCACATGCGGCTGCATTTGCGCGATCACCGAAGCTTTGGTCGAGCCGACATCGGTGAGGATCGCGCCTTTCTTCAGCGCCGGCGCGATCTCGGCCGCGACCTCGCCGGACGAGCCGACCGGAACCGAGACGATGACGAGATCCGCGTCGCGCACCGCGTCTTCGGCCTCGGCCGTGTAGGAATCGCCGAGACCCAGTTCCTCGGCGCGCTTGAGCGTCGATTGGCTGCGCGTCGCGATAGCGATATGGCGCGCCAGGCCTTCACGGCGGATGACGCGGGCGAGCGACGAACCAATCAGGCCGATGCCGACCAGCGCTATTCTTCCGAACATCGTTGCTGTCATGGTGCTTCAGCTTTTCAGAAATGTCTTGAGCGCCTCGACGACGCCGCGATTGGCCTCCTCGATGCCGATGCTCATGCGCAGCGCGTTGGGAAAGCCGTAGCCGGTGACGCGCCGCAGGATGTAGCCGCGCGCGCTGAGATAGTCGTCCGCGGCCGCTGCCGAATGCTTTTTGTTGTCGGGGAAGTGGATCAGCACGAAATTGCCGACGCTGGGCGTCACGCGCAGCCCGAGCCCGGTCAGCTCCTCGCTGACCCAGGCAAGCCACTTCTCGTTATGCGCCACGCTGCGCTCGACATGGGCGCGGTCGCGGATGGCCGCGATGCCGGCCTCGATCGCGGTCGCATTGACGTTGAAGGGCCCGCGCACCCGGTTGATGGCATCGACGATATGCGCCGGTCCGTACATCCAGCCGATGCGTGCGCCGCCGAGGCCGAGCTTGGAGAAGGTGCGGGTCATGACCACGTTCTCCGAGCTCCCGGCCAGCTCGATGCCGGCTTCATAGTCGTTGCGCCGCACATATTCGGCATAGGCCGCGTCGAGCACCAGGAGCACGCTCTTGGGCAGTCCGGCATGCAGCCGGCGCACCTCCTGGAACGGCACGTAAGTGCCGGTCGGATTGTTGGGGTTGGCGAGGAACACGATCCGGGTCGCCGGCGTCACCGCAGCGAGGATCGCGTCGATGTCGGCGCGCTCGTCCGTCTCCTTGACCGCCACCGGCTTGGCGCCGGCGGCTTGAATATAGATCTTGTAAACCATGAAGGCGTGCTCGGTGAACACGGCCTCGTCTCCCGGCGCGAGATAGGTCTGCGCCAGCAGCCCCAGGATCTCGTCGGAGCCATTGGAGCAGACGATGTTTGCCGGATTGAGGCCGTGCACATCGGCGATCGCCTCGCGCAGCCGGCGGGCGGAGCCGTCGGGATAAACGTCCAGTTTGGCAGCCACCTCCCGGGCGGCCTCGATCGCCTTCGGCGAGGGCCCGAGCGGATTCTCATTGGACGACAGCTTGTAGACCTTCGTCACGCCGGCCGGCGCGGTACTTTTTCCCGGCACATAGGCCTCGATGTCCATGATGCCCGCGCGGGGCGTCGGACGTGGCTGATCCTGCTTCATGTCACAAATCCGTCGAGAGGCCCTGGTTCGAGGCCGCAGCGGAAATACAGGCGGTGGCCCCGAATGTCGAGGGGCCGGCGCGCTCGCGCGTAGGCAGACCGTTGACGAAGCGCGGCGCTGGCCCTAGAAGAACAGCCGGATCTCCCGTGGTGATTTGGCCGGTCGGCTTGCAGCCACGTTAAACAATTCGCTAAAGGGCCGTTTGCAACCTGTAACCGGCTTTGCGAAGGCAGGCCGGTTTTTTGTTGTCCGTTGCCGGCCGGACGCCGTATCGCGAGATCGATGCGACTGGATGGGGAATGCAATGGCCGCTCAGCGCGCTCCAAGGACCAACCACGAGGCCGACCAACCGTCGAGCCCGGTGATGCAGTTCGGTCCCGACAAGCCGCTAAAACTCGATGCGGGCACCGTGCTGTCGCCGTTCCAGGTCGCTTACCAGACCTACGGCGCCCTCAACGACGCCCGCTCCAACGCCATCCTCGTCTGCCACGCGCTGACCGGCGACCAGCATGTCGCCAGCACCAATCCCGTGACCGGCAAGCCGGGCTGGTGGGAGGTGCTGATCGGCCCCGGCAGGATCATCGACACCAGCCGCTTTTTTGTCATTTGCGCCAACGTCATCGGCGGCTGCCTCGGCTCCACCGGCCCGGCCTCGACCGATCCGGCGACAGGCAGGCCCTATGGGCTCGACCTGCCGATCATCACCATCCGCGACATGGTGCGGGCGCAGCTGATGCTGGTCGATCATTTCGGCATCGAGAAGCTGTTCTGCGTGCTCGGCGGCTCGATGGGCGGCATGCAGGTGCTGCAATGGGCCGCAAGCTACCCGGAACGCGTCTTCTCCGCGTTGCCAATCGCCACCGGCGCCCGCCATTCCTCGCAGAACATCGCCTTCCACGAGGTCGGGCGGCAGGCTGTCATGGCCGATCCGGACTGGCACGGCGGCAAATATCTCGATTTCGGCAGGCGGCCGGAAAAGGGGCTCGCCGTGGCGCGCATGGCCGCGCACATCACTTACCTCTCGGAAGCAGCGCTGCACCGCAAGTTCGGCCGCAACCTGCAGGATCGCGAGGCGCTGACCTTCGGCTTCGACGCCGATTTCCAGATCGAAAGCTATCTGCGCCATCAGGGCATGACCTTCGTCGACCGTTTCGACGCCAACTCCTACCTCTATCTGACCCGCGCTATGGACTATTTCGACCTCGCCGCCGACCACGGCGGACGGCTGGCCGATGCCTTCGCGGGCACTAAGACACGCTTCTGTCTCGTGTCGTTCACAAGCGACTGGCTGTTTCCGACCGAGGAAAGCCGCTCGATCGTGCATGCATTGAACGCCGCCGGCGCGTCCGTCTCCTTCGTCGAGATCGAGACCGACCGCGGCCACGACGCTTTCCTGCTCGACGAACCGGAATTGTTCGCGGCCATCAACGGCTTCATAGCCTCGGCGGCGCGCGCAAGGGGGCTCAGCCTATGAGTGGCGCGCGATCTCTGTGTCCTGGCCGCATTTCTGAGGCGCCGAGATTCCGACTGGCTGGAAATGCTCAAAGGCCGGAGGTGTGCCCATGAGCGTCAATCGCGCCCAGCGTGTCGACCTCGAAGTCGTCACCGATCTCATCCCGCCGCATTCGCGCGTGCTCGATGTCGGCTCCGGCGACGGCGTGCTTCTGGAGGTTCTGCAGGCGACCAAGCAGGTCGATGGCCGCGGCCTGGAGCTGTCGCAGCGCGGCGTCAACGAATGCGTGGCGCGCGGCCTTTCCGTCGTCCAGGGCGATGCCGACAAGGACCTCGAATTCTACCCCGACAAAGGTTTTGATTTCGTCGTCCTGTCGCAAACGCTGCAGGCGACCCGCAACCCGAAACTTGTGCTCGACGAGCTGCTTCGGATCGGCAACCGCGCGATCGTCTCCTTCCCCAATTTCGGCCATTGGCGCGTGCGCTTCTCGCTGCTGATCAAGGGCAGGATGCCGGTCACCAAGGACCTGCCCTATTCCTGGTACGACACGCCGAACATCCACTTCTGCACCATTCGCGACTTCGTCAATCTGTGCGAAGAGCTGGGCGCGACGGTCGAGAAGGCGACCGCGCTCGACGCCAACGGCCAGAAGATCGGCCTGTCGATGCCCTGGTGGTTCTGGAACTTCTTCGGCCAGCAGGCGGTGTTCTTGCTGAAACGATGATCTCGCTCGATCTCTTTCGACGTCGGCCGGCCGTGGTTCAAATCCCGTCGGAAATTCTGTCGGAGATAAGCACAGGGATTCTTGTGTGCACTTCGCCGCGTACCGGCAGCAATCATCTTGCAGGACTGATGGCTTCCGCCGGGCTGGGCAATCCACTGGAGTGGTTTGGCGGGCGCCGGCTGCTCGAACAGCCAGGCTATCCGCGCGATGCCAGAGGGCAGCTTCTGAGGGCGCTGACGGAAGGACGGTCCTCTTCCGGAATCTACGCGATCAAGCTTTTTGCGAATCAATTCGCTCAAGTTGCCAAGAAGGTGAACCTCCCCGCCAGTCTTCCCAACCTTCACTATGTGCGCCTGACGCGCAGCGATTTGCTGGGTCAGGCGATCTCATGGGCGCGTGCGCGCCAAACCCGCAGATTCCGCTCTAGCGAGGTCAATCGCGCATCCCCACGCTATGACGGCGAGGCTATCGCCGAATCGCTCGAAAAGATTCTGATGGAAAATCTGGCCTGGGACGGGTGGTTCGCGAAAAACGGGCTGTCCTTTCTTGCGCTAACTTACGAGCAGGTCCAGCAAAACCCGAGAGGAAGCCTCGAGAAAATTGCCCAGTTGGCCGGGGTCGAGCCTGTCTGGGGAACGAATCTCGGATCAGGTCTCGAAATCCAGCGCGACGCGACCAATGACGAATGGAGAAAACGTTTCCTGTCTGAATATGCCGACCCGTCGAGCTTCCCGCACAGAAAAAAGCGCGGGTTCCTGAAGATCTAGAAAGAATCATGCGATTGAAGCGCAAACTTGCAAATAGAATGGCACCGAGAATCGTTTGACGGCATACCCCGCAGGGCTATAGCGACTGTACCGGCAAAACTGGTGGTGATTATCTATGGCTGAACACCCGATCTATTCGATCGTCATGGAGATGGAGAACGCCAAATCCATCGACTGGAACGAGATCGGCCTGGGGCTGAAGTCACTGGCGCGCGAAATCGCGGCTGTTTCCGCTACGGGTTTTGCAAGGCCAAAAGTTGTCGTGTCGCATGGCGGGCCCGATTCGGACGGCAGCTTGCTGCAAGCGAGCATTGAAGCTGAAGCGCCTGAATTGATGCAGGTTGCCGACCTGACAATCACAGCTTGCCCCGACGGTCGGTATTACGAACTCAAGAACAACGGCGTGCTTTTGACCGAAGGAGACATCGTTGTTTTCCTGGATTCGGACACGGTCCCTCAGCCAGGTTGGCTTTCAAATCTGCTGCAGCCGTTTCAACAGCCGCAAACCGTCTGCGTGAACGGCCATACCTATCTGTCCTATGACGACTTCTTCTCGAGAACCTTCGCCTTGATCTGGTTCTTCCCGATGGCCCGCGGAGATGAAAGATTCGCCTCGAAGCGGGCGATCAATGCCAACAATGTCGCCTTCCGGCGCCATTGGATCGTCAACCACCCTTTCCCGGCACATAACGGCTTCAAGGTGTCCTGCACGCTGCTGATGCACCAGCTTCGGCGCGAGGGCCACAAGATCGTCAACGTCGATGCGCGCGTTTACCACTACTCTCCGCGTGGCTGGCGGTTCTTCTATTGGCGCGCGTTGGTGACCGGCAGGGACGCCGACCGCAAGTTCGTCGCGCTTCATGCCCCCAGTCGCAGCCAGCGGATCGTCAAGTCGTTCAGTCGCTGGTGGACCATGTCGTGGCGCACGACGCGACGCGTGCTCAGCCACGCGCCGCAAACGGGTATGCCTCTTTGGCAGATCCCGTTTTCACTGGTGGTAGGCCTGGCTTTTTATACCCTGGCATTTCTTGGTCATTTCAGCCTCGCTGCCGGTCTCGTAAGCGACGAAATCGAAACCGTGCCTGACTATGTCGGGCATAGTTGAAGGATAAACCGCCGCGAAGTGTTGCTTTCAAACCGCATGACTTTGAGGAAACATGCTCTGAACTTGACCCCGATGCGACACCTCAGGTGACATAGGCGGCTCTTTTCTGTAGCGTTTGCCGAATCCATCCGGTGGCGGACATGGAGGCAGGTTGTGCCAGTATCTTACGGTCATCGTTTATCTGCCCATAACGAAAGTTAGATGCCGACTGCCTCCGACCCAGCTCCGCTGATCACCGTGATCACGCCGACGCACAACCGGCGAAGCCAGGTCGTGCGCGCGGTGGAAAGTGTTCTTGCCCAGACACTTACCCGCTTCGAGCACATTGTTGTCGACGACGGTTCGACCGACGGAACGGCCTTGGCGCTGGCCGAGATTCGCGATCCCAGACTGATCTATGTCGGCGCGAAATGGCGCGGCGCCAATGCCGCGCGCAACGCGGGCATCGAGCGCGCGCGGGCGCCGATCGTGACCTTTCTTGATTCGGACGATGTCTATCTGCCGGACCGCCTCGACCGGACGCTGTCGCACTTCGACAGGAACCCCTCGCTCGAAGTGCTGATCAGTTCCTTCATCTCGGTCAAGGGCGGCCGCAGCACCAAGTGCATCAATCGTCAGGCCTTGCTCGACAAGAGCAGGCTGCAGCGCGCCCTGGTCTCGCAGACGATCTTCATCGCTGGCTCGGCGATCACCGCCCGGCACGAATCGCTGCTTGCGATCGGCGGCTTTGACAGCGATATCACGCGCATGCAGGACCGCGAATTGCTGCTGCGTTTTGCCAACCGCAGCGGCGCCTTGCTGTCGGATGATATCGACTGGAAGAAATACAATTCGGAAAATTCGATCTCCGGCCGGCGCGACGGCTATGTCGAGGCCTACGCCAACCTGATCGGCAAACATCCTTATCTTGCCGACCGCTATCCCGACGTGCCGCCCTATATGATCGCGCGGCAGATCATCGCCGACATATTGAAGGGGAGGCTGCCACAGGCCTTTTCGGGCTATCTCGCCAATCGGTCGTCAAAGGCGCTCGGCTACTCGCCGACCGAACTGCTGCGCGGCTATGTCGTCAGCCGGCGCTGGCGCCGCGATTGCTATGACGAGTTCCGCGCCAAATACGGCGCCAGAGCGGCCTGAGGCACAGCGCGGCGCTCTGGCCGAAACAGTGCAAATTGGGACCTCACCGATCCAGCTCCGGAAAATACGGATCGGAAAACCGCTGCCGCAGCCGTTCGCCAAGCAGGCAGTCGGTCGGCGCCTCCGCGTCGACGCGGATGCTTCCGGCGTCGCCGATCCCGCTCACCTCCTGGATCAGCTTGCGGCGGATAGCCGTCGAGAATTCCGACGCCGCATAGATCGGCAACACGAACGAACCGGGGCCGCCGGTGACGCAATCGGCATAGTAGCGGTCGAGACGAATGACGCTCGGCGACGGACTGATCAGGATCGGCAGGCCGTTGACCACGATGCCTTTGGCCAAAGCCGCATCACGGATCATCGCGACGGGCAGCCCGGCATTGTTGGGCCCGTCCCCCGATATGTCGATGACCCGGCGCGGCGCCGAGTAGCTGTTTTTCTCCAGAAGTCCGGCGCCGAATCCGAGAGCGCCTGAAATCGACGTGCCGCGAAAGCTCCGGAACGGACGACCCGCGATGGTGTCGGCGAAGGCGTTGGCGCTGTCCGCGCCGTCGATCACTTGCCAGCCGATCACGCCGTCGTCGCGCACGACGCCCGCCCATTCGAAATAGGCGAGCGCGATGCGGCCCCTCGGGCCCGAGCGCGCGGCGCTGATGAAGTCGGGATGGCGCAGCGCCTCGACATAGCCGGCGCGCTGCAGGGCGAACTCTTCTTCGTCCATCGATTGCGAGATGTCGACGGCCAGCACGAGTTCCACATCGACGGCAGTGCCTCCGATGGCAGGCATTGGCGCTGCCTCGGCGCAGGCAAGGCATGCAAGCAGGCTGAACAGCTTGAGCATGGCAGGCTCCACCACGCCGGGATTCTTCCCGGCGATCGCGGCGAAATAAAGCTATTTCTTGGCGCGCGCGGCAACAGGCGGGGGTTCGATCGCCCCGGCGCGGAGACGGGCCGGCTTCAGCGCCGATCCGCTGCTGTCCTTGACGATGGTGAGCGCGCGCGGGAAGAACTGGTTGTTGTGCAGACCGCGCCCGATATTGAGGATAGCGGCGTGCGGCAGTCTGGCCTGCAGCATTGCCAGCACGCGCCGAAGCGTGGCGCCGTCGAACGTATCCAGCGCTTCGTCGATGATCACCCATTTCGGCTTCCTCAGCGCCAGCCGGGCGAAGGCGAGTAGCCGCTGCTCATCGTCGGCCAGCTCATGCTCCCAGCGCGCCGAGCGGTCGAGCTGGAACGAGAGGCGCTCGAGGCCGACTTCACCGAGCACGGCGGAAATCTCGTCGTCGTCGATCTTGGTGCCTTCGGCATGGTTGAGCACGTCGCGCAGCGTGCCGAGCGGGAAATAGGGGGTGCGCGGCACGAAGAACGGTGTCTCTCCGGCCGGCATGCCAATGCGGCCGCCGCCCCATGGCCAGAGGCCGGCGATCGCGCGGAAGAACAGCGTCTTGCCGGCGCGCGGATCGCCGGTGATCATGACGCGCTCGCCGGCCTTTATCTCGACCTCCGTCTCCGCAAGCCTGGTGCAGCCGTCGGGCGAGGCGACTTCGAGCTTGTCGAATGTCAGTGTGCCATTTGCGTTTTCGCCGAACGCGATGCGCTTTTCCTTGGCATGCAGGATGTCCGTTTCGCCGAGCGCGATGCGAAAGTCGGCAACGCGCATCAGCGTTGCCCGCCAATCGGCGATGGCGCCGATGTTGTTGATGAACCAGCGCAGCGAGGAATTCACCTGGTTGAAAGCGCCGACGGCCATCATCAAACCACCGAAGCTGATGTCGCCCGCGAAATAGACCGGTGCGGCGACCAGAATCGGCGCCACCACGGTGATCCAGCCATAGGCGTCGGTAACCCAGGACAGGTTGATCTGGGCGCTGTAGATGCGCCGCATGGCGTCGAGCACGCCGCCGAGGTCGAGCTCGAGCTGCCGCCTGGCGTCCGCCTCGCCATGGGCGAGCGCGATGGCGTCGACATTCTCGTTGACGCGGACCACGGAGGAGCGCAGCACGGCCTCGCGCGTGTAGCGATCGCTGTTGAAGCGGATCAGCGGCCGGCCTACCAGCCAGCTCAGCCAGGATGCGATGCCGGCATAAAGGATCGCCGCCCAGACCATGTAGCCCGGTATTTCCAGCGAATGGCCGCCGACATGGAAGACGAAGCCGGAAGAGAGCTCCCACAGCACGCCGATGAAGGATACAAGCAGGATGAAGGATTGCAGCAGGCCGACGCCGAGATCGGTCGACAGGTCGGAGAGATGCCCCGCGTCCTGCTGCATGCGCTGATCGGGATTGACGCCGATCGCACCCGCATGGGTGAGCCGGAACGCACGCGCCGGCCGCATCCATTCATCGATCAGGTCGAGCGTCAGCGCCTCGCGCAACTTCAGCCGGATCGTCTGGTTGAGCCAGGTCTGGCCGACATTGAGCACCAGGAGGCTGCCGGCAATTGCGGCAAATACCATCAGCTGATGCAGGAAGCCCGGCAGGTCGCGCCGCGCCAGGGCATCATAGAAAGGCTGGTTCCAGCGATTGAGCAGCACTTGCCCGATCGAGGTCGCGACGATGACGCCGACAATGCCGATCGAGGCCCACAGGAGCCGCCTGCGGACCGGCGATGTCTTCAGCGCCAGCCTGATCGCCGCCAGCTGGTCTGAGAGGCGGCTCGTCTCGACTGAGAACGCGGCCTGTTCGATACTGGGCGTGTGGTCCATATGCGAGATCCCTGCTGCCAGGAACGGTCATTGGCGGCGATGCCGCACCCCGAACCCGCCTCTGAGATAGGGTGACGATTGCCGTATGACGCAAGGCTTGGCCCCGATCACGAACGCGTCATCCGCCCGCCCGCGGCACCGGGTCGTCGGCCCGACGTCCGAGCGTCGTTGCGCCCTGCGGCGAGAACACCGGCACGAAGACGCGGCGCGACGCGCGCTGCGCGACAGGCACGCCCTGGTAGAGCCGCTTCTGCGCCTCGACGACGATGACCCCGGAAAAGATCGGCCAGAGCCGCCGGCCGGCTCGCTCCAGCACGTTGTGGAACTGCATCATGGAGCGCCGCGGCGATGGCGGGAAGAACAGCGCGTCTGACCATGCGGCCGGCGTGAAATTGGCCTCGCGTAGCAATTCGGTGAGCTGGCCGCGCGAGAACGGCCGGCCGTTGCCGAAGGGCGTGTGCTCGAAACGCGCCCAGACGCCGCGCCGGTTGGGCACGACGATGACGACCCTGCCCGCCGGCGACAGCACGCGCCAGATCTCGTTCAGCGTCTCGCGCGGATTTTCGACATGTTCGAGCGAGTGGACGAGCAGCATGCGGTCGATGCAGGAATCGACCAGCGGCAGCTCCTCGTCGAAGACCAGCGCCGTCGCCGTCGGCCCCGTCGCCGGCCAGACCACCGCCCCTTGCGTCGCCGGCATGAAGGCAAAGACGCGCTCGGCATCGGCGCCGAACCGCTCCAGCCACGGCAGCGTGTAGCCGAGACCGACCAGGCGCTCGTTCGGAACGGGCGCCCATATCGACGACAGCGACATGGTGATCGCGCGCTCGGCGAGGCGCCCGAGCGTGGTCGAATAGAAGGACCGGAGATCGACGATATCGGAATGCATGCGCCGGACGGTAGCCGCGATATCCGGCGAGTTCAACAAAGGCGGATGACATCCGCGGCCGGGCGCCCTATGTCTGCGGCCATAACGGAGAGCGACGAGATGCCGGTCGAAATCGAACAGTTCATGTGCCGTACCGACAATTTCGGCGTTCTGGTGCATGACGCCAGAAGCGGGCAGACGGCGATCATCGACGCCCCGGAAGAAGCGCCGATCCTGGCTGCGATCAAGCGCACCGGCTGGACCCCGACGATGATCCTGACCACGCATCATCATGGCGACCATGTCGAGGCCAACCTGGCCCTGAAGGAGCGCTTCAAGCTCACCATCGTCGGACCGGAAGCGGAACAGGCGAAGATCCCCGGCATCGACGAGACGGTCAGCCAGGGTTCCGTCATCCGCCTCGGCGAGGAAAAGATCGAGGTCATCGAGACGCCCGGCCATACCGCCGGCCATGTCTCTTACCATTTGCCGGCCTCGAAAGTGGCCTTCACCGCCGACACGCTGTTTGCGCTGGGCTGCGGTCGGCTCTTCGAATGCAAGCCGCCGGTTATGCACGATTCGCTGAAGAAACTTGCCGCCCTTCCGGCCGAGACCGTCATCTATTGCGGCCACGAATACACATTGGCCAACGCGCGCTTCGCCCTGACCGTCGACCCCAGCAATTCAGCATTGAAAGAGCGCGCCGCCAGGATCGAGAAGCTGCGCGCCGACAATAAGCCGACCCTGCCGACGACGATCGGCGAGGAACTGTCGACCAATCCGTTCCTGCGCTGGCACGACCCGGCGATCCGCAGACATCTCGGCATGGAGAGGGCGAGCGATACGGACGTGTTCGCCGAGATCCGCAAGCGCAAGGATAACTTCTGAGCGCTCCTTTATGACCAGCGCCGCCGAAATCATCGCCGCGCTCGGCCTCGAGCCGCACCCCGAGGGCGGCTGGTATGCCGAGACGTTTCGCGACGCGGAGGGTGGCACGCGCGGCCATTCGACCGCGATCTATTTCCTTTTGGAGCAAGGCCAGCGTTCGGCCTGGCACCGGGTCAAGGACGCGGCCGAGGTCTGGCATTTCTATGCCGGCGCGCCGCTGGCTCTCGCCACGCACGAAGAAGGCTCCGGCACCGTCGTCGAACATCTATTGGGCGCGGCACTTTCCGCCGGCGAGCGGCCGCAGATCGTGGTCCCGGCCGGCTGTTGGCAGTCGGCGCGCAGCCTCGGCGGATGGACGCTGGTCGGCTGCACGGTGGCACCGGGCTTCGATTTCGCAGCCTTCGAGCTGGCCGAGCCGGACTGGCAGCCGAAAACAGCCTAGGCCAGCAGGAAACCAAGCGTGATCGCCAACTGGGCCGCATAATAGAGCACCCAGACCGCGTAGCGCATCCAGACGCGATGCGGCGAGCTCGCGGCCAGCAGGAAGCGCTCTGCCGCCAGCAGCCCGTCCGATATGATGAACAGCACGGCTCCGGCGATGACCCAGGGATGAAAGGTCGTGAGCGCCGAAACACCCATGGCGAGGATCGCCCCGGCATAGACGGCGACCGGAACGCGCAGGGCAGCTCCGACGCGCCGCCAAAGCGCGGCGAGCATCGTGATAACGAAAACCGCCAGCGCCAGCGCAATGGCGCCGCGCCAGGACTCGGCGGTGAGCAGGCCGATTCCGCCACCGGCGTTCAGGAACAAGGCGACATAGGCGACATGTGCGGCAAGAAAGCTCGCCAGCCCTGCAAGAAAGGCTTTTTCACCGTCTTGGGAGAGGAACGCGTCGCCGGCGGCGCTGAGCGCCAGCGCTGCGACGAGCAGCGGCGGACTGCCCTGCATGACGGCGAGCGCCGCCAACAAGGCCACGGCCAGCGTCTTGGCGGCGGAACGGGCGAGGCGTGGCGGCAGCTCGAGCGCAAGGACGTAAATCGCGGCGGCGGCGATCGAGAACAAAAGCGTCGCATTGGGATTGGCGTCGATGCCGCCCGGAAACGGCATCATGCGCGCGCTCCGCCGGTCGCCGGCTTGCGCAGCCCCGAGGCTTTGGTGAGCAGTGCAAACAGCGCCCACAGGGCGTCCGCCGAGAAACCGATCAGTGTTGCGCGCCCCATGCCCCATCCCCGGCGGCGCGCCGTGGCGCCTAACTATTCGGCTGCTTCGAACCGTCTTGCGCTGATGGTCAGCGGGCCGATCTGGGTCCCGACCGTGGCGCGGATCGGCGCATATACGCCGGATTGGCCGACGGGTGCAAATGTCACCATCATGCGGCTTTTGTTCTTCAGGAAGTCCAGCGCCTTGCGGCCCTTGCGATAGCCCGCCACCGGCTCGAAGCCCATCTTGCAGGTCACGGTGTCGCCCTTGTAGCCCGGCACCGAGATCGAGCCTTTCGAGGCATAGGTCAGCGACAGGTTGGCGCGCATCTCGCCATCGTAGAATTTGACGGTCCGCCCGCAGACCTTGTCCAGGCTGTCGGCATGGACGACGGTCGCGGCCATCGGATCGACCACCGATTTCAGGTCGCCGGAGCCGACCGGCACCCAATTCTTGGGATCGCGCTTGCCGGGCTCCGGAACGACCTTCGTCGAGGAGACGTCGCCATCGGCGAAGCGTATGTCGACCACCGATGCCTTCTTGCCGGAAGTATAGTCGGCCCGGAAGGCCCGCGGCCGCATCTGCTGGCCCGAAATCGTACCCTTCGACGAGATCGTGCCTTTCGTATCGTCGAACAGCTTGGCGATGCCGGCGGCCGAGACGGTGCCATTGATGGCATAGGTGTCGCCGTCGTAACGGCTGGAAAACGTTGCCCTGGCGACCGAAAGGCCCAGGAACGACACGGTGTATTCGCCCTTGAAGGACTGCGGCGAGGCAGCAGCGAAGGCGGTTGTAGGCACAGCGACGGCGAGCAGCGCGGCAAGGGCTTGGGAGGGGCGAAGCATGGCGGCGGCAGGTCCTTGATACTGGCGGAAACGCAACGGTTCCAGCCTGGCAATCCCTTCGCGCAGGGCTTATACGACGAATTCCGGCCTTTATATGGAGCGAGCTTGGCCGCCGCGTAGGTGCCGGAGCTTGACGTGGTGGCGAAATGCAACTATGGAACGCCAACTTTTCCAAAGGCCGCCTGACCGAGACCGCGCGCCGCCTGGCGCGGGCAGAATGGTTTGGCAGGTTTAGAACTGAAGGTTAGACAAGATGTCCCGCACCTGCGAGCTCACTGCCAAGGCAGTCCAGACCGGCCACAATGTGAGCCATGCCAACAACAAGACCAAGCGTCGCTTCCTGCCCAACCTGGTCAATGTGACGCTGATTTCCGAAGTGCTGAACCAGAACGTTCGCCTGCGCATTTCGGCCAACGCGCTGCGTTCGGTCGAGCATCGCGGCGGCCTCGACGCGTTCCTGGCCAAGGCCGACGCCAAGGAGCTGTCGCAGCGCGCTCGCCTGCTGAAGAAGCAGATCGCGAAAAAGCTCGCCGAGCAGTCGGCCGCCTAAAGCTCTCTTTTCATGCGGGGGACGACCGCCTCGAGCACCGGCTCCAAACTGGTGCTCGGACAGTGAGCGCCGTCATGACGCTCGGCTGGTTCCATTACCCAGGATAAAAAAATGAACTTCCTTTCACGATACCTGCCTTTCGTGGCCGCCATGGCGCTTGTCGTCGTGGCGTCCAACATCCTTGTCCAGTTCCCGATGCAGGGCCAGATCGGCGGCCTGTCGCTGGCCGACCTGCTCACCTGGGGCGCCTTCACCTATCCTTTCTCCTTCCTGGTCACCGATCTTGCCAATCGTCGCTACGGCCCCGCTGTGGCGCGCAAAGTGGTCTTCGTCGGCTTCATGACGGCGGTCGTCTGCTCGATCCTCGTTCCGCCCTTCCTGTTCCGCCACGGTCTGATCGCGTTCGAGACCGCCGCTGACCGGCTGGTGCGAATCGCGGCCGCGTCCGGCGCCGCCTTCCTCGCCGCACAACTGCTCGACGTGACCGTGTTCAATCGTCTGCGCCGGCAAAGCTGGTGGCGCGCGCCGATCGTCGGCACGCTGGTCGGCTCTGTCTTCGACACGGTGGTGTTCTTCGGCGTCGGCTTCTCCGCCGCCTTCGCCTTTGTCGGGCCGAACGACGGCTTCGCGCTGGAGACGGCACCGCTGATGGGCGTGATGCCTGTCGAAACCATGCGCTGGGTGTCCTGGGCGCTTGGCGATCTCTCGGTCAAACTGATCATCGCGGTGGTGGCGCTGATCCCCTACCGGCTGCTTGCCGCCCGCTGGAGCCAGCCGGCCATCGCCTGACCCTTGAAGCGGCCCTTCGCGGCTTTACGCTTTGTTACGGCCATTGGTGCAGGATCGCCAAAACGATCCAGGACATTGCCATCAGCATGACCATCCAGGGCACCGGTTGGAAACATGACCTTCTGCTTGCGCTCTGCGCGACGCTGCTCGTGCTGGGGATCAATGCGATCTCCGGCTTCCCAACGATCGCGGACCTTGGCGCCGACAATGACAGCATGCTGAGGCTGGTCGAAGTTCGCGACCTCTTGGGTGGACAGGGCTGGTTCGATCTTCATCAATACAGGATGGGCCTGACCGGCGGCTTCGTCATGCACTGGTCGCGGCTGGTCGACACCCCGATCGCGCTGATCATCTTCACCTTCCGGGCCCTAGGCGCCAGCACGGCTGCCGCTGAAAAGGCAGCGCAGATCATCTGGCCGCTTTCCCTATATGGGCTCACCATATTCGTCATCCTGCGCGCTTCCCGGCGTTTCGCCGGTACGGACGTGGCGATGCCTGCGCTGGTGCTGTCCACTGCGGCGCTGTTCTTTATCGGCATTTTCCACCCTGGCACCCTTGACCACCACAACGTCCAGCTCCTGCTCACGGCAGCCAGTCTCTGGCTTATGACGGAGGCTCCCTTCCGGCGGTCAGCCGCTCTTCTGTCCGGCCTGTGTGCAGGCCTCACCCTTGCCGTCGGGATGGAGACGGCGCCTTATGTGGCCACACTTGGCGCCTGCGCCGCCGTGCTCTTCATCGTTGATGAAAGGGAGCGCCAGACCGCGCGCGGCTTCGGCATCGGATTTGCCGCGATAGCTTTGGTGGTTCTCGTTGCCACCATACCGCCGTCGGCCTGGGGCGTGGCCGAGTGCGACGCCTTCTCGGCTTTCCAGTTCGTCATCGCGGCGCTGTCGGGCTTTGGACTGGCGGCGATTGCGGGTCTACCCGGACAGTCGACGGCTAAGAGGCGGTTCCTCTCAATGTCCGCGTTGGCCGTTGCAATTGCGGCCGTTGCGTTCCTGTTCTTCCCGCAATGCCTGGCATCGCCCTATGCCGGCATGGATGAGCGCATTCGCACCTATTGGCTGAACGACGTCGTTGAGGCGCAGCCCTTCCTCAGCGTGGCCGTCAACGAGCCGAAGCTGATGGCGGCGCGTTATGTGACGCCCTTCATCGCAGTCCTGTTGATTGGCCTTCAGCTGCGCAGCCGCCGCCTGCGCCGCGAGGAAGCCCTTACCGCCGTGCTGCTGATCGTCGCTTTCGCCGTCAGCCTATGGCAGGTGCGCGGCTCGACCTTCTCGGTTGCCTTCGCGGTGCTGCCGCTCTCGACCTGGATCGCCGGGGTTCGCCTGCAGGCAACCGCCGCGCAGTCGTGGCGCGTCTCCACCCGCATCGCGGCGGCATGGCTGGTGTCGCTCAATGCGACCTGGGCCGGCGTCGCCGTCGCCGCGCAGTCCGTGGTCCAAAAGGCACCCGCAAAGATCAATTCCGATGCCGATCATGCGCTGACCTGCGGCAAGGCCTCGGACTTCAGCGACCTGGCCGGCATGCCGGCAACGGCGGTGCTTGCGTCCTCCAATCTCGGCTCCCCCATCCTGATGTTTACCGGCCATAGGGCGTTGGCCGGCCCCTATCATCGCAATGTCGGCGGCAATCTCGCCATGCTCGACGCCTTCATGGGAACGCCGGATGCCGCCCGCGCCATCATTGAGCGCGAGCATGTCGGGCTGGTCGCCATATGCCGCGGCAATTCGGAAGAGCTTTCGCTCGCCGCCCAAGCTCCCAAGGGCCTGGCCGCGAGGCTGCTGAAGCGGGACGTTCCCGATTGGCTGGAACTGGACGACGCGACGGCGAGCAAGCCGGTCGAGATCTATAAAGTCCGCTGAGGTGGGCAACTTCGGGACAAATGCGCAGCGGATTTCCGTTGCGAATTGAACGAAACCAAGCGCCGCTCAGTCCTGGTGCAGGATGAATTCCAGGTAGAGGTTCCGCTGCAGGATCGATTGATTGTCGTCCGACACCAGCGACACCATCAGCGCGCCGTCGTCGCGGGTCCAGACGTCGAGCCCTTCCATATTGTCGATCTGATAACCCATATCGGCGTCGATCAGCACCGGGCCGTCGGCGACCGCGCCCTTCTCGATGCTCTCGCCATAGATACGCCTCAGCCGCATCTTCACCCCGCGCGCCATCGAGAAGCTGCGTTCGAGTAGCAGCAGGTCGCCATCGGGCAGGAAGGCGCCGTCGGTGATGTCGAAATTGCCGTTGCGCTTGACGGTGAAGACGCCCTTCCTCGGTCCTTCGATGATGGCGGCATAGATGTTGCCGGCCTTGTCGAGGCTCTTTTCCGACACCACGACCAGGCCGCCCTCGTGCTGGCCGTAAGGGTTGGCGTGTGTGACCGTCTCGAAGCCGCGGTTCTGGCGCAGCTCCCGCGCCGGGACCAGATAGTCGAGCGTCTTGAACGGCGCCTTCATATTGTCCGGCTCGACCTTGAACTGGACGACGCGCTGGTCGCGCTCGAAACCGACGGTGGCGATACCGTCCTTGACCGCGAGGCCTTCGGCGTCGACCTCCCATTTCTTCTCGATCGGCTGGCCCGAGGCGTCGACCATCTGCTGCATGCGGAAATTCGACACGCCCGACGGGCGCTTGTCGGCATCGTGGGTGATGGTGCCGAAGAACCACAAGCCGGTATCGGTGACGCTGATGAAATCGCTGCCTGATTTGAGGAAGCGGAAAGCCGAAAGTGCGCCGAAATCGCGCGACGGCGAGGTCATCTCCAGCCCGCCGACGAACTCGAGCGACCCGAACTGTTTCCGGTCGCGGCCGATATGGAACTCGGTGATCGGCCGCGCTGAAACTTCGATCGTCTCGACCGCAGCGCCTCCCTCGGCGAAGACCGGAGAGGCGGCCGAACAGACCAGCGCGCAAACAAAAGCCGTCCGCCGGAATCCGCCCCGCGAAAGGATCATCCGGCGCGCCTCAAACCACCGCGCCGCGTGTCGCGCGCGCTCTCCTCGCCGAACAGCGAGGCCAATTGCTCCGTCATGGCGCCGGCCAGCTCTTCGGCATCGACGATGGTGACGGCGCGGCGATAGTAGCGCGTGACGTCGTGGCCGATGCCGATGGCTAAAAGCTCCACCGGCGAGCGCGTCTCGATGAGATCGATCACCGCGCGCAAATGGCGCTCCAGATAGTTGCCGGGGTTGACCGAGAGCGTGGAATCGTCGACCGGCGCGCCGTCCGAGATCATCATCAGGATCTTGCGCTGTTCCGGCCGGCCGATCAGCCGGTTGTGCGCCCAAAGCAGCGCCTCACCGTCGATGTTTTCCTTGAGCAGGCCCTCGCGCATCATCAGGCCGAGATTGCGGCGCGCGCGCCGCCACGGATGGTCGGCGGACTTGTAGATGATGTGGCGCAGATCGTTGAGCCGGCCCGGATTCGACGGCTTGCCGTCCTTCAGCCACTTCTCGCGCGCCTGCCCGCCTTTCCACGCACGTGTGGTGAAGCCGAGGATTTCCACCGAAACCCCGCAGCGCTCCAGAGTGCGCGCCAGGATGTCGGCGCAAGTCGCGGCAACCGTAATCGGCCGCCCGCGCATCGAGCCCGAATTGTCGAGCACCAGCGACACCACCGTGTCGCGGAACTTGGTGTCGCGCTCCTGCTTGAAGGACAACGGCTGCATCGGATCGATAACGACGCGCACCAGCCTGGATGGATCGAGATAACCCTCCTCCAGATCGAAATCCCAGGAGCGGTTCTGCTGCGCCATCAGCCGCCGCTGCAGCCGGTTTGCCAGGCGGCCGACGACGCCGGAGAGATTGGCGAGCTGCTTGTCGAGGAAGGCGCGCAGCCGGTCGAGCTCCTCTTCCTCGCAAAGGTCCTCGGCCCCGACCGTCTCGTCGAAGGCGGTGGTGAAGACCTTGTAGTCGATTTCCTTAGGCAGGTTGAGGAAGGGATTTTCGTTGCGGCGCGCCTCGCCTGGCGTCTCGGCGTCGGAATCATCCTCGTCGGAAAGATCGTCCGATGTGGCGTCGGTCGCCTCCGTTTCGGCCGACTCTTCCTCGTCGGCCGAAGCCTCCGCGTCCTCGGACTGCGACTGTTCGGAGCCGGAATCGTCCTCGCCGCCTTCCTCGCTCTGCTCCTCGCCCTGCTGCTCGTTTTCCTCGTTGTCCTCCGAGTCTTCCGTCTCCTGGTTGTCGCCGAGTTCCTCGGCCATCTCCATGGAGACGAGCATGTCGCGCACGATGCGGGCGAAGGCTTGCTGGTCATCGAGCCTGGACGACAGGCCGTCGAGGTCGCTGCTGGCCTTTTCCTCGACCCAGGGCCGCCACAAATCGACCAGTCGCTCGCCGCTCTTCGGCACGGTGCGGCCGGTAAGCTTTTCGCGCACCATCAGCGCCACCGCCTCCTCGAGCGGGGCGTCGGCCTTGTCCTTGACGTCGACGAGGTTTGCCCTGGCGTATTTGTCCTCGAGCATCGAGCCGATATTGTCGGCCACGCCCTGCATGGCGCGGCTGCCGATCGCCTCGACGCGGGCCTGCTCGACGGCATCGAAAATAGCCCGCGCGAGCTTGCCTTCCGGCGCCAGCTTGCTGTGGATACGCTGATCGTGGCAGGCGCGCTTCAGCGCCATGGAATCGCCGATGCCGCGGGTGATCGCGATGTCGGTGCGGGAGGCCTTCTTCGGCAGCTCGGGCAGCCTGGCGCGGTTGCCGGCCAGCGCCGGCCGGTCCTTGGCGAAGCCGACCTCGAGATCCTTGTCGCCGGCGACGGCGCGCATGCAGACGGTGACGGCGCGCTTGAAGCTGTCCGCTTCAGACCCGTTCTTCGCCTTGTTGCGCGTGTTGTCGCCCGGACCCGCCATCGATCATTCCCTGCGCGTTGTGGTCCGAAAGGCCAAGCCTTCCGGCACGCGCCTTACCCCAGCACCACGTTGGCGGCGCTCTCCGGCAGATCCTCGCCGAAGGCGCGCTGGTAGAATTCGGCGACCACCGAACGCTCCAGCTCGTCGCATTTGTTGAGGAAGGTGAGCCGGAACGCCATGCCGATGTCGCCGAAGATCTCGGCGTTCTCGGCCCAGGTGATGACCGTGCGCGGGCTCATCACCGTCGACAGGTCGCCATTGATGAAGGCCGAGCGCGTCATGTCGGCTACGCGCACCATCTTGTTGACAATCTCTTTGCCCTTGCTGTCGCGATAGTGCTTGGCCTTGGCCAGCACGATCGACACCTCGTTGTCGTGCGGCAGGTAGTTGAGCGTTGTGACGATCGACCAGCGGTCCATCTGCGCCTGGTTGATCTGCTGCGTGCCGTGATAGAGGCCGGTGGTGTCGCCGAGACCCACCGTGTTGGCGGTGGCGAACAGCCGGAAGGCCGGATGCGGGCGTATGACGCGGCTCTGGTCGAGCAGCGTCAGCCGGCCCGACGATTCCAGCACGCGCTGGATGACGAACATCACGTCCGGGCGTCCGGCATCGTACTCGTCGAAGCAGAGCGCGACGTTGTGCTGATAGGCCCAGGGCAGGATGCCGTCGCGAAATTCCGTGACCTGCAGGCCTTCCTTGACGACGATGGCGTCCTTGCCGACGAGATCGATGCGGCTGACATGGCTGTCGAGATTGACGCGCACGCAGGGCCAGTTCAGGCGCGCGGCGACCTGCTCGATATGGGTGGACTTGCCGGTGCCGTGATAGCCAGACACCATGACGCGGCGGTTGTAGGCGAAGCCGGCGAGGATCGCCAAGGTCGTTGCCTTGTCGAACAGATAGTCTGGGTCGATGTCGGGCACGTGCTCGGTCGCCGCCGAATAGGCCGGAACCACCATCTTGGAGTCGAAGCCGAATTTCTCCTTCACCGGCACCGTCGTATCGGGCAGGTTGGCGATGTCGCGATCGACCTTGTTCATCTCTATCAACGTCTCCACGGGCGAAACGCCGCGTTTCGCCGGCAATCGTTTTGTTCGGGGGCGGTCTTAGAGCCTTTTCCAACCTTATGAAAGTTGGAAAACGACATGGACCGTAGGGTCGCTCAGCACAATCCTGCTTGCTTGAGCACGCGATAGGCCTGCAGCACATCGCGGAACCGGTCTTCCGAACCTCTGTCGCCGCCATTCGCATCCGGATGGTGGCGCTTTACGAGTTCCTTATAGCGTGCCTTGATATCCTTGCCAGTCGCCTTTGTATCAAGGCCAAGCGTTTCCAGCGCCTTGGCCTCAAGCGGCTTTGCCTTGCGCTCGCGCACTTCGCGCGTTCCGCCGCCGAACAGATTGAAGGGATCGCGCATGCGGTTGTAGTAGCCTGCACGCCCGGAGCGCTGCTGCGCGAAGTCTGGCGCCGAACGCATGCCGCCGCCATTGGCGCCCATGCGCCAGGTTGGCCGGTGTCCGGTCAGCGCCTCTTTCTGGAAGCGGGCGATCTCGCTGTCCGACACGCCCGAGAAGTAGTTGAAGCTCTTGTTGTATTCGCGCACATGCTCAAAGCAGAAGCGGAAATACTCGCCCTCCTTCAGGCGCCCGACCGGCGCGCGATGCGTACCGGCCTCGCTGCAACCGTCCCACTGGCAGATCGGCGCGCGCGACTTCAGCTCCGCGTCCTTTTCCGGCCGGATGCGAATTTTCTCGAAATATTTGGGATACGGTTTCATCCTTACCCATTTATGGGCTGTTCGCTACCGCGAAACAAGAATTGACATTTCGCCGATGATCGCCCTAACCGCTGAATCGCGGCCTAAAGCGGTCGAAAGCACAGATTTTGCGGCGGTACCGCAGATGTGGTGAAGGGAAGCCCCGATGTCCATACAGTCGACGATGGAAAACAAGCTGAAGGCGGCATTTTCGCCGGAAAGGCTCACCGTCATCAACGAAAGCCATCTTCACGCCGGCCATCACCACGTCGAGCACGGCCACGAGGCCGTCTTCGACGGCACCGGCGAGACCCATTTCCGCGTCCGTATCGTCTCGCAGAATTTTGCCGGGATGAACCGCGTCGAGCGCCACCGCGCCATCAATCGCCTCCTTGCCGACGAATTGAAGGCCGGCGTGCACGCGCTGGCGATTGAGCCTGCAGCACCTGGTGAGAAGACACGCTGGTAAGCTCGGCGGGCCGGGGGCCGCTCAGATCACCGCTTCGATGAGGAACGGCCCCGGACGCGACAGCGCGCTGTCGAGCAGCGCGTCGAAGCGCTCGCATGTGTCAGCGCGGGCTGCTTCCACCCCCATGCCGGCTGCCAGCGAAACCCAGTCCAGAGCCGGCTGATCAAGGTCGAGCATTCGCCTGGCATTCTCGCCGATCGCGTTCACCCCGACATTGCGCATCTCGCCGTGCAGGATGGCGTAGGTCCGGTTGGAAAAGACGATCGTCACCACGTCGAGCTTTTCCCGCGACTGGGTCCATAATCCCTGCACCGTGTACATGCCGCTGCCGTCCGCCTCCAGATTCAGCACCTTGCGGCCAGGACAGGCGATGGCCGCGCCAGTCGCCATTGGAATGCCGCCGCCGATCGATCCGCCTGTGCCCATCATGTAATCGTGCGGGGCGGCAAAGGCCGAGAGCGCAGAATAGCGCCGCGCCGAGGTGACGGCCTCGTCGCAGACGATCGCATTCTCCGGCAGCTTCCGGGCTACCGAAAGTGCAACCGCGTCGTCCGTCAGCTTGCCGCGCGGGGCCGGCTCATTGGGAAAGGCCGTGGCGACGGGCACCGGCTGCGACGGTTTGATGCCCAGTTCGTCGCGAAGCGCAGCGAGTGCCGCCTTCAAATTCTCGCCATGCTCGGCCAACGACATCACTTCACAGTCTTCGCTCACAAGCCGGCCCGGCTTTCCGGGATAGGCAAAGAACGCCACCGGTTCACTGGCTCCGACGAGGATCAGGAGATCGATGTCGGCAAGGAGGGTGCGCGCGGAGTCGATCGGATATGGAACGCGGGTAGGCGCAACGCGGCCCCGGCCGCGCTGCATCCGGGCGATCAGAACGTCGCTGAACAGCCGGACATCCGAAACCGCCGATATCTGTCCGGCGATTTCCAAGGCATCCTCACGCGCGGCCGGCCCACGCAGGATCATGCCGACGCGACCGGGCGCGACGCGAATGGCTCCGGCAATCTTGCGCACGATAGCTGCGTCGACCGAAGGCGGCGCCGCAAGCTCCACCTTGGCCGACAGGAGCGGACTGGCCTCTCCCCACGCCGCGTCCGCCGGCAGGATCAGCGTAGCGATGCCGGGAGGCGTCAGCGAAGCGCGAAAAGCCGCCTGCGCGGCCGGCGCGACGTCGGCCGGACCGGCGATGCGGCGGACCCAGTTCGACATCGGCGCGGCGAGACCTTCAATGTCGCTGGTGAGCGGCGCGTCGAGCGGCAGGTGATAGGAGGCATGGTCGCCGACGATGTTGATCATCGGCACGCGGGCGCGCCGGGCATTGTGGATGTTGGCCAGGCCATTGGCCAATCCGGGGCCGGTGTGGAGCAGCGTCGCGGCCGGCCGGTCGGTCATCCTGGCGTAGCCGTCGGCGGCACCCGTCACCACGCCCTCGGCAAGACCGAGCACGCAGCGCATCTCCGGCTTGCGGTCGAGCGCGGCGACGAAGTGCATTTCCGAGGTACCGGGATTGGCAAAGCAGACATTCACGCCGTTCGCCAGCAGCACATCGCAAAGCACATCGGCGCCATTCATCGCGTTCCCTCTCGTCCGATTGCCTCCGGATAATTGAGCCGACAAGTCTTCATGCCGCAATGTCCGGTCAACGACTTTGAGGTGATCCAGTTTCAGGAGTGCTGGCGCGTTCAGGCGACCGTCGCCTTCAGGAAAGCCATGACGGCGGCAGTCAGCGCATCGCCGTCCTCCCCGAAGCGGTGGTTGAATCGCCATATGCCAATAGGCGCCGCCGTCGAATAGGGCGACTTTGGTTCCCCTGCCCGTAGCCGGGCCGCGCGATCGTGGGCCGCGGTTGCATGGGCCGGCGCGCTCCGCCGCCCGGGGAAGCACCATGGAACATTTGCCTGATCTGGCGGTTTGATGCAGGCCCGGCCCTGGCCTCGTCCATGCTGGGCGGATTGCTAGTCGGACCGAAG
Source organism: Mesorhizobium sp. WSM4898 (assembly GCF_029625845.1). Lineage (NCBI taxonomy): Bacteria > Pseudomonadati > Pseudomonadota > Alphaproteobacteria > Hyphomicrobiales > Phyllobacteriaceae > Mesorhizobium > Mesorhizobium sp. WSM4898. The sequence continues at coordinate 165,923 of NZ_JARTVQ010000006.1, forward strand.
GACCGATGCCCTCGGCCGACGCTTCCGAACGGTGACCACCAATGAGGAAGACGTATCGACCTCCATCCGCGCCGCCCAATCGGCGCACAAGCCGTTCGGAACCTCTGCGCCTGTTTCCGGCAATTGCGCTGGCGCTATTCCTTTCGGCTCCGGCGGCTGCCCATCAGGCGCCCACGGGCTGGCAGTATGACAGCTCATGCTGCTCGGGAATGGACTGCTACCAAGCACCCGCGGCCGACGTGAAGGAAACGAAATATGGGTACCAGCTCTCCACCGGAGAGCTCATTCCCTACTCCGATCGTCGGATCAGGCGTTCGCGTGACGAGTTCTTTCACGAGTGTAAGCCCGGAGGCGACGCGAATTCTCAGCATTCCTTCTGCCTCTACGTTCCCGACCACGACATGTGAGTGGAAAACCTAAGATTTTCCTTGAAGCTCTCCCGGCCATCACCACCTAATCATCATGGGTGAGCATTCCGTCCGCATCGGGTGCTGTGAGTCGTCAATGCCCGATTGCAGGCGCTCTCTCTCATATGAGGGAACCACAATGCTTTCCGGCAGTTGAATACGAGACGAGCCGACTGGCCGACTGGCAACCAGAGCGGCTCTGAGGGCAGAATATCATGCGAGAGAACCAATCCGACGTCTTCGATCTGTTTTCGGAGATATATTCCAACGCGGCCCAGGAAGAGATGAGCCTCCAGCAGTATCTGCTTGGGTGCCGCGAAGACAAATCCATGTATGCCTCGGCGCCCGAACGAATGGTCGAGGCCATCGGCGAGCCCAATCTGGTCGACACCAGCAAGGATGAGCGGCTCGGGCGCATCTTCTCGAACCGGACCATCAAGGTGTACCCCTCCTTCTCCGATTTCTACGGAATGGAGGATACGATCGAGCGCATCGCCGGATATTTCCGTTATGCCTCGCAGGGTCTCGAGGAGCGCAAGCAGATCCTTTACCTGCTCGGGCCGGTCGGCGGCGGCAAGTCCTCGCTTGCCGAACGGCTGAAGAAGCTTATGGAACAGCGCCCGATCTACACGCTGAAGGTCGGCAACCAGATCAGCCCTATATTCGAATCGCCGCTTGGCCTTTTCCATCCCGATCGGATGGGCGATCTGCTGGAAGACAAATACGGGATAGCCCGCCGCCGCCTGAATGGGCTCATCTCGCCTTGGGCGGCCAAACGGCTTGACGAACTGTCCGGCGACATTTCCAAATTCAGCGTGGTCAAGCTGTCGCCATCGCGTCTGCGTCAGATCGCCATCGCCAAGACTGAGCCCGGCGACGAGAACAACCAGGATGTCTCGGCTCTGGTCGGCAAGGTCGACATCAGGCAGTTGGAACATTTCAGCCAATCCGATCCGGATGCCTACTCCTACAGCGGCGGCTTGAACCGGACGACGCAGGGCCTGCTCGAGTTCGTCGAGATGTTCAAGGCGCCCATCAAGGTCCTGCACCCGTTGCTGACGGCAACCCAGGAAGGCAGCTACAATGGCACCGAGAATTTCGGCTCCTTCCCCTATCAGGGCATCGTCGTTGCCCATTCCAACGAATCGGAATGGCAGCAATTCAAGAACAACAAGAACAATGAGGCCTTCCTCGACCGCATCCTTGTGGTCAAGGTTCCGTATTGCCTTCGTATCACCGAAGAGAGGCAGATTTACGAGAAACTTCTGCGCGAGAGCGATCTGGCGAACAGTCCCTGCGCGCCCGAAGTGCTGGACATCCTCAGCCGTTTCACCGTCTCGACCCGGCTTGCCGAGCACGAGAACTCGCCGCTCTACACCAAGATGCGCGCCTATGACGGCGAGAACCTCAAGGAGATCGACCCGAAGGCGAAGTCGGTCCAGGAATATCGCGATGCCGCCGGCGTCGACGAAGGCATGACCGGGGTCAGCACGCGCTTCGCCTTCAAGATTCTGTCGCAGACTTTCAACTACGACACCAAGGAGGTCGCAGCCGATCCCGTGCACTTGATGTACATCCTCGAGGAGGCGATCAAACGCGAGCAATTTCCGAAGGAAACCGAAGCCGCGTACCTCGAGTTCATCAAATCGGAACTTGCAGCGCGCTACGCCGAGTTCATCGGCCACGAGATCCAGAAGGCTTACCTGGAATCGTATAGCGAGTACGGCCAGAACCTTTTCGACCGCTACATCGCCTATGCCGATGCCTGGATCGAGGATCAGGACTACAAGGATCCCGATACCGGCCAGATCCTCAATCGCGAGGTCCTGGACAAGGAATTGTCGCAGGTTGAAAAGCCGGCCGGCATCGCCAATCCCAAGGACTTCCGCAACGAGGTGGTCAAGTTCACCTTGCGCGCCCGGGCGCGCAACCATGGCCGCAATCCGTCCTGGACGAGCTATGAAAAGCTTCGCGAAGTGATCGAGAAGCGCATGTTCGGTCAGGTCGAGGATTTGTTGCCGGTGATCAGCTTCGGCTCCAAGCAGGACAGCGTCACCGAGAAGCGGCACAACGAATTCGTGCAGCGGATGGTGGAGCGCGGCTACACTCAGCGGCAGGTGCGCCGGCTGGTCGACTGGTACATGCGCGTGAACAAGGCTGGCTGACCAAAGCCCGAAGGGTTCGCATGCCGATCTTCATCGACCGCCGCCTGAATCCGAAGGACAAGAGCCTGAGCAATCGCCAGCGCTTCCTCAAGCGCGCTCGGGAAGAGCTCAAGCGCAGCATCCGCGACCATGTCCGGACAGGCCGTATCGCCGAGGTCGACCGCGAGCATGCCGTGCCGATGCCCCGCAAAGGCACCAGCGAACCGACCTTCAGCGACGCCAGGGACAGTGGGCAGCGCCAGCACATACTGCCCGGCAACAAATCGTTCAGCCCCGGTGATCTGATACCCAAGCCTGGCGGCGGCGGCACTGGCTCTTCGGCGCCGGGAACCAAGCAATCCGAGGATGACTTTCGCTTCGTGCTGTCGCGCGAGGAAGTGCTCGACCTCTTCTTCGAAGATCTCGAACTGCCCGATCTGGTCAAGCTCAATCTCAAGCAGATACTGAGCTTCAAGCCAAGACGGGCGGGCTTCACGGCAAGCGGGGCGCCGACCAACGTCAATGTCGGACGCACCATGCGAAACAGCCACGGCCGCCGCATCGCGCTCAGGCGTCCCAAGCAGGCGGAGCTGGACGCCATCTCAACGCAGATCGCCGAGTTGGAAGCGAAGCCGCCAACCGAGGCAACGCGCGAACGCATCGCTGCTCTGCGCGAGGAAGTTGATCGGCTTGAACGCCGGCGCAGGCGGATCGCCTATGTCGATCCGGTCGACATTCGGTTCAACCGCTTCGACCCCCAGCCGGTGCCGAATGCCAGCGCCGTCATGTTTTGCCTGATGGACGTGTCGGGATCGATGGGAGAGCGCGAGAAGGATCTGGCCAAACGGTTTTTCGTGCTGCTGCATCTGTTCCTGACGCGGCGCTACGAAAGGACGGACATCGTTTTCATCCGCCACACCCATGAGGCCAAGGAGGTGGATGAGCACACCTTCTTCTACCACACCGAGAGCGGCGGTACCGTCGTCTCCACGGCGCTCGAGGAAATGCATCGCATCATAGAGCAGCGCTATCCGGTCGCGGAATGGAATATCTATGCCGCTCAGGCTTCCGACGGTGACAACTTCGCCACCGATTCCGAGCGCTGCATAGAACTCCTCGACCGCAAGCTCATGCGCCTGTGCCAGTATTTCGCCTATGTGGAAATCATCGACGAACGCGAAAGCCACATTTTCGGCTCCACCGAGAACGGAACGTCGCTCTGGCGCGCCTACAACGCGGTCGACGGAAAGTGGCCGAATTTCCAGATGAGGCGCATCGCGGCTCCCGCCGATATCTATCCGGTCTTTCGCGAGCTCTTCGCAAGGCAGCCTAGTCTGCGCAAGAGTGCGTGAGAACGCGAGCGGATGGAACATAGGCCGATGGTCAATCAGGCGCGCAAATCCGAACTGTTATTTTCCGGGTCGGACTGGGATTTTGCGAAACTGTCTCGGGTCTACGACGAGATCGAGGCGATCGGGATCGAAGAGCTTCACCTGGACATCTATCCGGTGCAGATGGAGGTCATTTCCTCCGAGCAGATGCTCGACGCTTATTCCTCGGTCGGCATGCCGCTGATGTATCGGCATTGGTCGTTCGGCAAGCATTTCCTTTACAACGAGCTTCTCTACCGCAAGGGCGCGCGCGGTCTGGCCTATGAACTGGTCATCAACTCCAACCCTTGCATCGTCTACCTCATGGAAGAAAACACCATGGCCTTGCAGGCCCTGGTGACCGCCCACGCCGCGCTTGGCCACAACCATTTCTTCAAAAACAATCATCTCTTCCGGCAATGGACGGACGCCGGAGGCATCCTGAGCTATCTGGACTTCGCCAAGGGCTACATCGCCCGATGCGAGGAACGGCACGGACTGCAGGCCGTCGAGGCGGTGCTCGATGCCGCCCACGCGCTGATGGAGCAAGGCGTGTTCCGCTACCATCGGCCGCCGAAGCTGTCGTCGGAACAGCAGCGCGAAGGCCTTCGCGAGCGCCTCGAATATGAGGAGCGTTCCTACAATGATCTGTGGCGCACGCTGCCGACCGCGCAGGACAAGAACAAGCCGGAAGCAGGGGACGAAAGCTTGGCCGAGCGGAAGAAGTCGCTCAATCTGCCCGAGGAAAACCTGCTCTACTTCCTCGAGAAGAACAGCCTGGTGCTTGAGCCCTGGCAGCGCGAGATCATCAGGATCGTGCGGGTGATTGCGCAATATTTTTACCCGCAGCGGCAAACCCAGGTGATGAACGAAGGCTGTGCCACCTTCGTCCACTACACCCTGATGAACATGCTTTTCGATCGCGGCCGCATTAGCGAAGGCGCCATGCTCGAGATATTGCGAAACCATTCGAACGTGGTTTTCCAGCCGGCCTATGACGATCCGCGTTATTCCGGGATCAATCCCTATGCGCTGGGCCTCGGCATGATGCAGGACATCCAGCGCATCTCGACCGAGCCGACCGCGGAGGACCGCGACTGGTTTCCGGACATCGCCGGCCGTGGCGACTGGCGCGACACCTTGCTCGATGCCTGGGCCAATCACCGTGACGAATCCTTCATCCGCCAGTATCTGAGCCCCGCTTTGATCCGGAAATGGCGGCTCTTCGTGCTGGCCGACGGCGCCGACGAGCCGCATTACGAGGTCGCCTCGATCCATAATGAGCGCGGCTACAGCAAGATACGGTCCGCGCTGGCCCGAAGCTACGATGTGGGGGCGAGCCGGCCCGACATCCAGGTGGTCGACGTGGATCTTCTGGGAGACCGGCATTTGCGACTGCAGCACAAGGTCAAGGACGGCATCCAGCTAGAGGACGAAAGCCGCGACGCGACCTTGCGCCACATCCGGAGCCTTTGGGGTTATGACGTCAGCCTGGCGGCAATGGATGCCGAAACCGGCGCCGTGCTCAGCGAGCGCTCGACCAAGGAACTTTGAGCACCGGAGACGCAGGAAGCCGCCCTTTGCAGGCCGGTCTCACCTGAAGATCGGCACACCCTAACCTTCGCCGGCGGGCCGGATCCTCAACCTTGCTATGCGGTTCTTGTCGCGCTTCATCACCACGAAACGCTTGCCGTGGAAGGTGAAGGCCTGCTTCTCATCTGGGATCGTCTGCGTCTCGTGGATGACTAGGCCGGCGATCGTCGTCGCCTCCTCGTCCGGCAGATCCCAGTCGAGCGCCCGATTGAGGTCGCGAATCGCCACCGTGCCGTCGACGACGACCGAGCCGTCGGCCTCCTGCTTGACGCCTTGCATGTCGACATCGTGCTCGTCCGCGATCTCGCCGACGATCTCCTCGATGATGTCTTCCAGCGTCACCAGCCCTTCCATCTCGCCATACTCGTCGACGACGATGGCGAAATGCGCCTTGCGCCGCAGGAAGGCGTTGAGCTGATCCTGCAAGGTGGTGGTGTCGGGCACGAACCATGGCTTCGACGCGATCTTTGTTACGTCGATCTTGGAAAAGTCGTTGCCGACCTCGTTGAGCGCCCGCAGCAGATCCTTGGCATGCAGCACGCCGACGATGTTGTCGAGCGAGCCTTTCCAGAGCGGCATGCGGGTATGCGGGCTCTGCAGAATCTCGCGCACCACCATTTCCGGCGGATCGTCGGCGTTGACCGAGCGCATGTTGGTGCGGTGGACCATCACGTCCGAAACCTCGAGCTCCTCGAGTTCGAAAAGCGCGCCCAGCCGGTTGCGATCCTCGCGCGCCTGCCCGCTGCGGCGGGTCTCGTCGCCGTTCTCGTCCGGCTCATCCTGCTCGGGCTCCGTCGGTTCGATCGGCCGCAGACTGTAGCCGAGCGCCGCGAAGAGCCGCGTGCGCAAGAGAAACGCCAGCACGATCACGGCGGCAAGGACGGCTGCGGCGATCCAGCCGAAGTCGATCATCCGGGATGGCTCGCCTTGAGGAAGGACAGCACTTCGGAGGGCGGCACGTCCTTGGCGATAAAGGCCTGGCCGACGCCGCGCGTCAGGATGAAGGTAAGCGCGCCGCGCGACACCTTCTTGTCCTGGGTGATGAAGCCAAGCAGCGTCTCGGCATCCGGCAGTTGGCCCGCTATGTCGGCCATCCGCCAGGGCAGGCCGACGGCGCGAAGGTGCGCCTCGACGCGCTCCGCGTCGTCCGGGCTCGCTAGATTGAGACGCGCCGAGAAGCGGTGCGCCAGCGCCATGCCGATGGCGACCCCCTCCCCATGGACGAGACGGGCACCGTCATAATTCGTGGCGGCTTCGAGCGCATGGCCGAATGTGTGGCCGAGATTGAGCAGCGCGCGGTCGCCGGTCTCGAACTCGTCGCGGGCGACCACATCGGCCTTGGCGCGGCAAGCCTCGGCGATGGCTTCGGTCCGCTCCGGGCCGCCGGCGAACACCTTTTGCCAGTTCTCCTCCAGCCAGGCGAAGAAGCCGGGACGGTCGATTAGCCCGTATTTGGCGAGTTCGGCATAGCCGGCGCGGAATTCGCGGATCGGCAAAGTGTCGAGCACACCGGTGTCGGCAAGCACCAGTTTTGGCTGGTTGAAGACCCCGACCAGGTTCTTGCCGCGCGCGCTGTTGATGCCCGTCTTGCCGCCGACGGAAGAATCGACCTGCGCCAGCAGCGATGTCGGCACCTGTACGAAGTTCATCCCGCGCCGCACGATGCCGGCGGCGAAGCCGGCAAGGTCGCCGATGACGCCGCCGCCAAGTGCCACGACGACATCGCGCCGTTCGAGCTTGGCGGCGAGCACGCCGTCGACGACCTCTTCGAGGTGGGTGAAGCTCTTGGTCTTTTCACCGGCCGGCAGGGTGATGACGGCGGCCTCGATGCCGCCTTTTTCCAGGCCGGCCTGCAGCGTTTCGAGATGCGCTGCGGCGACGTTCTCGTCGGTGACGATGGCCGCACGCGTGCCGGGAAGGCGGCCTGCGATTTCGGTTCCTGAGCCGGAAAGCAGGCCGGGCCCGATAAGTATGTCATAGGCACGGTCGCCGAGTCCGACCTCGACCTTCACCGGTTCGCTATGGCTCAAGGCTCCACCTCGTCGTCACTGGTGGCGATTGGCGCGATCCCAAGGTAAGCGCAAAGCGCGCATACCACCTCGCTGGCGATGACTTCCTTGCGGTCGTCGCGGGTCGAAACCGTGAGGTCGGCGGTGGCATAGACCGGGTAGCGCTCGCCCATCAGCTTCTCCAGCACGCCGCGCGGATCCGGATTCTTCAACAGCGGCCGGTTCTGCTTCTTCGAAACCCGCTCCATCAGGAGATCGAGATCGGCCTTCAGCCAGACCGAGACGCCATGCGCATCGATCGCCTCGCGCGTCTGCGCGTTCATGAAGGCGCCGCCGCCGGTCGAAAGCACCTGCGGGCCGTTTTCGAGCAGACGCAAGATGACCCGCTGCTCCAGCGCCCGGAACTCAGGTTCGCCGTAACGCTCGAACAGCTCCGGCACGGTCATGCGCGATACGCTCTCGATCTCCTGGTCGCTGTCGATGAAGGGCAGGGAAAGCATTGTCGCCACCTTGCGGCCGATTGCGGTCTTGCCGGCGCCCATCAGGCCGACGAAGACGATCGAGCGGCTGCCGAGCCGCTCGAGCAGCGCGACACGGCCTTCGTCCGGCGGATTTGCTGGCAGCGCGTTCATGCGGAACCCTCTTTGCGCCGTATCGACATCAAAAGCCCGTTTGCGTCAAGCAGGCCGCCGCAGGCGGGCCAGATCGCCCCTCTTCCGTCGAGAAGCTTCCTCGACAAATCCTCTGCCCCAGCCCTTCGTCCTTGAATTGGCCGGAATGGCGTCCCATAAGGGCACAGGGTTTGGAATCGCAGAACAAGAAGACGGGCGAAGACTGAATGCCGACATTGTTTCGCTTTGTCGTGACGCTGGCGGTTCTTGCAGGCGTCGCTTATGGCGCGATGTTCGCGCTGGCGATGTTCGTGGAGCCGAAAAAGGCCGAAATGAGCGTGCGCATTCCCGCGGAAAAGCTCAATCCGAAGAAGAACTGACCCGGCCAAATGAACAGCGCGGCCCGCATCGAAGCCTTTCTGGAGATGATGAGCGCCGAGCGGGGTGCGGCCGAGAACACGCTTTCCTCCTACCGACGCGACCTCGAAGACGCCTCCGAAGCTATCGGTGGCGGCCTGGCCGGAGCGGCAGCCGCCGACATCCGCGCCTATCTGGACGACCTCGCGGCGCGTGGCTTCGCGCCGACCTCGCAGGCGCGCAAATTGTCGGCGATCCGCCAATTCTTCAAATTCCTCTATGCCGAAGGCCTCCGCGGCGACGACCCGACCGGCACGCTGGACAGCCCGAAGAAGGGCCGGCCGCTGCCGAAGACCATGACCGAGGCTGAGACGGGCCGCCTGGTCGACCGCGCGGCCGAGGAGGCGGGCGGGGCCGCGCCCGACGGCGACCGGTTGGCGACGCTGCGCCTGCACGCGCTGGTCGAGGTGCTCTATGCCACGGGCCTGCGCGTTTCCGAGCTTGTCGGTCTGCCGGTGACGGTGGCGCTGCGCGACGACCGTTTCTTCATGGTGCGCGGCAAGGGCGACAAGGAGCGCATGGTGCCGCTGTCGGCCAAGGCGCGCGCCGCGATGCGGGCGTGGCTTGCCGCCAGGGCGGAGGTGCCGGCCTACGCCGACAGCCCGTTCCTGTTCCCAGCCTCTTCCGACAGCGGTCATCTCTCCCGGCAGGTTTTCGCACGCGATCTCAAAGGCTTGGCGGCGCGAGCCGGCATCGCCGCGACCAAGATCTCGCCGCATGTCCTGCGCCACGCCTTCGCCAGCCATCTCCTGCAGAACGGTGCGGATCTCAGGGCCGTGCAGCAACTGCTTGGCCACGCCGATATCTCCACCACGCAGATCTACACTCATGTGCTGGAGGAGCGGCTGGTGCGGCTGGTCAACGATCATCATCCGCTTGCCGACTAGGCTTCATATCGCTATGTGAGGGCGACGTTCCACCGCCCGGAGCCAGCATTTCCAGGGTTCCGCCAGCCATTGCCTTCCGACGGATCGGTCCGCCCCAGCATGTATAATTACCTCGACTTCGAAAAGCCGGTGCAGGATCTGGAGCTCAAGATCCTTGAGCTGAAGAAGCTCGCGGAGAACGGCGAGGCGGTCGATGTCGCCGACGAGATCGGCAGGCTGGAGAAGCGTTCGCGCGATGCGCTGCGCGATCTCTACAAGGCGCTCACCCCTTGGCAGAAGGTCCAGGTGGCCCGCCATCCGGACCGGCCGCACTGCCTAGACTACATCAAGGGCTTGTTCAGCGATTTCACGCCGTTGGCCGGTGACCGCAATTTCGGCGACGACCAGGCGATCGTCGGCGGTTTTGCCCGTTTCCGCGGCGAGCCGGTGGCGGTGATCGGCCAGGAGAAGGGCTCCGACACGGCAAGCCGCATCAAGCACAATTTCGGTTCGGTACGGCCCGAGGGGTACCGCAAGGCGGTTCGGCTGATGGAGCTTGCCGACCGCTTCAAGATCCCGCTTTTGACGCTGGTCGACACCGCCGGCGCCTATCCCGGCGTCGGCGCCGAGGAACGCGGTCAGGCCGAGGCCATTGCGCGCTCGACCTCAGCCTGCCTAGCGCTCAAAGTGCCGTCGATCTCGGTGGTCATCGGCGAAGGCGGCTCCGGCGGCGCCATCGCGATCGCCACCGCCAACCGCGTCTACATGCTTGAGCATGCCATCTATTCGGTGATCTCGCCCGAGGGCGCGGCCTCTATTCTTTGGCGCGACACCACCCGTTCCAAGGACGCGGCGACCAACATGAAGATCACCGCCCAGGATCTTCTCGAAATGAAGATCATCGATGCCATCGTTCCCGAGCCGATGGGCGGCGCCCAGCGTGCGCCGGAAACGGTGATTGCCGCCACCGGCGATCTGATCGCCAAGACGATGAAGGACTTTGCCGGCGCCAACACCGATTTCCGCGAGCAGCGCCGCGAGAAATATTTAGCGATGGGCCGCAGCCTTTAATGCATGTCGCGCAAAACTGTGCAGTGGTTTTGCGAAAACGACATGGATGAAAACAAAGCACGTGAGTCTGCCCCAGCGCCACCCGTTTAATTCGGCCGTTCGCCGCAACTATGGCGGCGATTAACAATTTCGCCACAAAAATGCCGCCGCATTCGGCTCAATGAAAATATCCGCGAGGGGTTGGCTATTGCTTGCGGTAAGGAATTTTCAAGGTTAACGGGCTTACGGTCCATTGGTGTTGAGCCTGCGGGCCGGCCATGCCGAGGCCGTTGGCCTGAGAGAAAAGACAAAGCCGTATCGATGTTTGCCAAGCTTGCCCGCACCGGAGTCCTTGTCGCCGCGATAGGCATCGCCGGCTGCAATGATTCGTCGATGAAGGATTTTGCGCCGGAGGCCAACAAGCCCCTGCCGGATAAGATCCTCGCCGACATGAAGGCCAAGGGCATGGTGCGCACCTCCTCGGTGATGGCGCGCATCTTCAAGGAAGAAGGCAAGCTGGAGATCTGGAAGGCCAAGACCAACGGCCGCTACGATCTCGTCGCCAGCTACGACATCTGCAAATGGTCGGGCAAGCTCGGCCCCAAATACACCGAGGGCGACCGCCAGGCGCCGGAAGGCTTCTACACGGTGCGTCCGTCGCAGATGAATCCGCGCTCGAACTACCATCTGTCCTTCAACATCGGCTATCCCAACGCCTATGACAGGGCCAACGGCCGCACCGGCTCCAATTTGATGGTGCACGGCGCCTGCTCCTCGTCCGGCTGCTATTCGATGACCGATGCCCAGATCGAGCAGATCTATGCTTTCGGCCGCGATGCCTTCCAGGGCGGCCAGACCGAGTTCCAGATCCAGGCCTTCCCGTTCCGCATGACCGCCGCCAACATGGCGCGCTACCGCAACGACCCGAACTACGAGTTCTGGAAGATGCTGAAGGTCGGCTACGACAATTTCGAGATCACCAAGGTGCCACCGAAAGTCGACGTCTGCGAGAAGCGCTACGTTTTCAATCAGGCAGCGCCCGAAGGCACCACCTTCGACCCGACAGGCGCCTGCCCGGCAATGACACAGCCTGATTCGTTGAAAACGGCCTACGCCGACTACGAAAAGCGCTACGACGCCGCCTTCAACTCCGCGGTCAAGGGAACCATACTGCCGCCTAAGCCGGCCATCGCCGGCATCAAGGAAGCCAGCATCGTTTCCGACTGGTCCAAGCGCCGCGCCCGCGGCGAGCGCGTGCCGATCGACCCGCCGTCGATGAATGCCGACGGCTCGGTAACCGAGACGACGCGGATGGGCCGCATCGATTCCCCGCTCGGCCGCAAGATGGCCGCGCTCGACGCGGAGAAGGAGGCCAAGCGCAAGGCCGAGGAGCAGCGGCTTGCGGCGATCGAGGCGGCCAAGGCCGCCAAGGCGCAAGCGCAGGCTGAAAAGGCGGCCGCCAAGGCGCAGGCCCTGGCCGAAAAGGAAGCCGCCAAGCAGGCGGCCCAGCAGCCGGTGGTCACCGCGGGCGTCGAGGCGGCTTCCGCGCAACCGGCGCCGGAAACGCAGCAGGCGGCAAGTGCCGACGAAGGCACGGTCTCGAAGCTGAAGAAGAAACTGCTCGGCATGTTCGGCGGCTGAGATTTCTCGATCTTGGCCTGGTCCGCCGCTACCTACGATCTGAAGGGGCTGAACTGCCCGCTGCCGGTGCTGAAGGCGCGCAAGCGTCTGGCCGCGATGCGGCCTGGCAGCCGTCTGTGGCTGGAAACCACCGACCCGCTGGCCGTGATCGACATTCCGGCCTTCTGCGCCGATGCCGGCCATCAGCTGATCGAGACGGCGGCGGTCGACGGCGGCCATCGCTTCCTGGTCGAGCGCGGCGGCGCGGCATAGGCCAATCGGACCTCTGCAGCTACAGCCCGGCGATCGCCAGCGGATTGGCCTCGAGCGCCGCCCGGTCGGGCGTGTCGATCGACGGCTTGTTGGTGAAGGCGGAAAACAGCCGCTGGACATAATCTTCCGGCATGTCGAGCGTGATCAGCACCAGCCGCGTGCCGCGCCGTCCGTCCGGCCATGACGGCAGCCTGGCCGGCGGATGCAGGACCTTCTGCACGCCGTGGATCACCAGCGGCCGTGACGGATCCTCCTGAAGTTCGATGACGCCCTTCATGCGCAGCAGTTTCTCTCCATGCGTCGAGCGCAACAAATCGAGGAACATCTCGATCGCCGAGAACGGCACCGGCCCGTCATGGACGAGCGAGTGGGAGCGCACGCGGCCGTCGTGGCGGTGGTCGTGATGATGGGAGGCGTGATCATGACCATCGTCGTGGTGATGATGATCATGCGCCGCCTCCTCTCCGAGCCAGCGCCGCACGTCGGCGCTCTTGGTTTCGGGATTGTAGAGGCCGCAATCGAAAAGCGACGCTGCCCCGGCAGCGGGGCCATTGAGGTCGAGCAGGACCGCGCTCGGATTTATCTGATGAAGTCGCGCCCGCAGGGCCTCGACGTCGCTTGCCTCGGCGAGATCGGTCTTGGTCAGCACGATGCGGTCGGCGACGGCCGCCTGCTTCACCGCTTCGACATGGTTATCGAGCGTGGCCGCCCCGTTGACGCCGTCGACCAGCGTGATGACGCCGTCGAGCCGGAAAGCCTGCACCAGCGCCGGATGCGCCATGATCGACTGCAGCACCGGTGCAGGATCGGCAAGGCCGGTGGTTTCGACCACGACGCGCGCCAGCCTGGCGATGCGTCCGGTCTGCAGCCGGTCGACGAGGTCGGCCAGCGTATCGACGAGTTCGCCGCGCACCGTGCAGCAAAGGCAGCCGTCGGAAAGCTGGATGATGCCGTCTGAGGCTTGCTCGACGAGCAGATGGTCGATCGCCACCTCGCCGAACTCGTTGATGATGACGGCTGTGTCGGCAAGCGCCGGATCCTTGAGCAACCGGTTGAGCAGCGTCGTCTTGCCGGCCCCGAGAAAGCCGGTGAGCACCGAGACGGGTATGGGAAAGCCGCTGCGCCCGGTCATGGCGAGTTTGCCGCCTTGGCCGGCTGATCCCCCTGCGCTGCAGCGGCAGCGGTTGCGGCGGGTGTGGCGCCGGCCGGCAGAGGCTTGTCGGGCCGCCAACTGGGCAGCGGCACATCGGCATAGTTCTGATCGGTCTGGTCGACGAAAGCCTTGGGCGCCGGCCCGGTGGCGCCGCCAAGGCCGACCGCGATCAGCGTCGGGTGATCGAGTTTCACCTGATAGGGCGATTTGGCCTTGTCCTTGGCGGCGACGGCAGGCGCTGCCTCCGACTGCTGTTCCTTCGGCTTCTTCTTGCAGATCTCGTCCTGCAGGTCGTTGGGCGACAGCGTGTCGCCATAGGGTTTGAGCGCCGCGAGCGTCGTCGACCCGGCCGCCGGAACGTCAAAACCCTGGTCGAGCAGCTTCGCCGCCGCTTCGGCGCGGCTGATGGCGGATTTTTCGCCGAGCACCACGGCAACCAGTGTGCGGCCATCGCGCGTCGCCGAGCCGATCATGTTGAAGCCCGAGGAGCAGACGAAGCCGGTTTTCATCCCGTCGGCGCCGGGATAGCGCCCGATCAGCAGATTGTAGTTCGGGATCGCCTTCTTACCGACGGCAAGGCCCTCGATGGAGAACCACGGCGCATATTGCGGGAAGTCGTTGCGAAGCGCCGTCACCAGGACGGCAAGGTCGCGCGCGGTCGTGTACTGGTCCGGCGAGAACAGCCCATTCGGGTTGACGAAATGCGTTCCGACCATGCCGAGCCTGGCGGCCTCGGCATTCATGCGGTCGGCGAAGGCGGCCTGCGATCCGCCGATGTTCTCGCCGACGGCCATGGCGATGTCGTTGGCCGACTTGACCAGCATCATCTTCAGCGCATTGTCGAGCCGCATGACCGATCCGGGCTTGAAGCCCATCTTGCTCGGCGGCTCGCCGGCCGAATGTTTCGTCACCTTGATCGGCGAATCGAGCGCCACCTCTCCGGCGGCGATCGCCCGGAACGTCACATAGGCCGTCATCAGCTTGCTCAGCGAGGCCGGGTACCAGCGCTTGAAGGCGTCCTGATGCTCCAGCACCTTGCCGCTCTTCAGGTCGAACAGCACCACCGGATTGGCGCGCGCAGTGCCGGAAAGCATCGGCAGCGCCAGGGCCCCCGCAAGCAATAGGTTGAGGAAATGCCTTTGCCGCATGATCAATTCCGAAATCGCCTCTTGCCGTAGTTGCCGCTGGCTCCGTAAGATTTCGCTGCGCGATGGCCAGCATAGTGCGGACCGACCCTCGACTCCGGGCCGCATTATGCGGTGCTATTTACCCTATGTGACGTCAAAATGGCAAAGTGCCAGACGATCACACTTGCCGGGCAGCGGCCCTGAATTGCTTGCCCCAACAAAGAAATGGAACGATTATGCCAATTCTCAACCGTGCCGCGGAAATGCAGGAAGAAGTCGCGGGCTGGCGGCGCCATCTGCACCAGACGCCGGAACTGAACTTCGACGTTTTCCAGACCGCCGCCTTCGTCACCGACAAGCTGCAGGCTTTCGGTTGCGACGAGGTTGTGACCGGCCTCGGCAAAACCGGCGTCGTCGGCATCATCCGCGGCCGTAAGGGCGAGGGTCCGGCCATCGGCCTGCGCGCCGACATGGACGCTTTGCCGATCAACGAGATCACCGGCAAGCCTTACGCGTCGAGCGTTCCCGGCAAAATGCATGCCTGCGGCCATGACGGCCACACCGCCATGCTGCTCGGCGCAGCCAAATACCTCGCAGAAACGCGCAATTTCGTCGGCTCCGTGGCGGTGATCTTCCAGCCCGCCGAGGAAGGCGGCGGCGGCGGCAACGAAATGGTCAAGGACGGCATGATGGAACGCTTCGGCATCTCGAAGGTGTTCGGCATGCATAACATGCCCGGCCTGCCCGTCGGCGAGTTCGCCATCAAGCCCGGCCCGATCATGGCGGCGACCGCCGAATTCACCATCACCGTCAAGGGGCATGGCGGCCATGCGGCGATGCCGCATGCCACGATCGACCCGATCGTCATTACCAGCCACTTGGTGAGCGCTTTGCAAACCATTGCTTCACGCAGCACCGATCCGGTCGAGGCCGTCGTGGTGTCGGTGACCAAATTCCATGCCGGCGATGCCTACAACGTCATACCGGAAAAAGCCGAGATCGCGGGCACGGTGCGCACGCTGAAAAAGGAAGTGGCCAGGAAAGCGGAGAAGAAAATCCGCGCCATTTGCGCTGGCCTGGCATCAGCCTTCGGCGCGACGATCGAGGTCGACTACGACCCCAACTATCCCGTCACTTTCAACCATCCGGAAGAGACGGCCTTCGCCAGCGATATTGCCGCCGGCGTCGCCGGCGACGCGAATGTCCACCGCGCCATCCAGCCGGTGATGGGCGGTGAGGATTTTTCCTACATGCTGGAAGCGCGCCCCGGCGCCTTCATCTTCATCGGCAACGGCGACACCGCCGGCCTTCACCATCCGGCCTATGACTTCAACGACGAGGTCATTCCGCACGGCATGAGCTATTGGGTGAGGCTGGCGGAGACGGCGCTCGCCGCCTGACCGATTTGCACCGAGGCGACCTTCCCGGCCGATTGGCGCCGATCGGCCGGTAACGCCTCTTGGCGAACCGGCCCGAAGCGTTTATGTGTCGGGCCGCGTGGTCCCGTAGCTCAGTAGGATAGAGCGGCAGATTCCTAATCTGTAGGTCACAGGTTCGATTCCTGTCGGGATCACCAACTAAATCAAAGGGTTGGCTGACTTTTGCAATGCTCCCATGTTGCATTTCTTGCAACTGGGCTCCCGTTGCTTTCCGTTCGCTCGAATCTCAAGCACTCCCTGGCCGCCGCGGTGAGAGCCCGGGCAGGGCAATCAGATGCGCCGGCCGGTCTTGGCGTCGAACAGATGCGCCGAGGCGCGGTCGATCTCGATTCGCACGCTCTCGCCTTGCTTCAGCGCCAGCCGCTCGCGGAAAAGGCAGGAGATCACCTCTCCGCCGCAGTCGACCGTGGCGAAGATTTCCGAGCCGGTCGCCTCCATGAGCGTGACTGTGCCGGAGAGACCCTGGCCGGTCGCCCGGATATGCTCGGGACGAATGCCGTAGACCAGTTCCCTTCCCGCGGC
This sequence comes from Mesorhizobium sp. WSM4898, assembly GCF_029625845.1. Lineage (NCBI taxonomy): Bacteria > Pseudomonadati > Pseudomonadota > Alphaproteobacteria > Hyphomicrobiales > Phyllobacteriaceae > Mesorhizobium > Mesorhizobium sp. WSM4898. The sequence goes on from NZ_JARTVQ010000006.1 coordinate 182,524, forward strand.
CTCGCTCGGCCGGATGCCTTGCGGCAGCGGCAACGTCAGACCACCGGCGCTGCGGAAGATACCCTCCTCGATGTGGCCGTGGATGAAGTTCATAGCCGGCGAGCCGATGAAGCCGGCAACGAACAGATTGGCCGGCCGGTCGTAGAGATCGAGCGGCGCGCCGATCTGCTCGACCAGACCGTCGTGCAGCACGACGATCTTATCGGCCATGGTCATCGCCTCGATCTGGTCGTGCGTGACATAGATGGTGGTGGTGCCGAGCCGCTGATGCAGCGCCTTGATCTCGCCGCGCATCTGCACGCGCAATTTGGCGTCGAGATTGGAGAGCGGCTCGTCGAACAGAAACACCTGCGGGTCGCGCACGATGGCGCGGCCCATGGCGACGCGCTGGCGCTGGCCGCCGGAAAGCTGGCGCGGATAGCGGTCGAGCAGCTTCTCGAGGCCGAGAATACCGGCTGCCCGCTTCACCCGGCTCGCGGTATCGGCCGGATCGGCTTTCTTGATCTTGAGCGCGAAGCCCATATTGTCCGCCACCGTCATGTGCGGGTAGAGCGCGTAGTTCTGGAACACCATCGCGATGTTGCGGTCCCGTGCCCTGAGGTTGTTCACGGTGCGCTCGCCGATTGCGATCTTTCCGGCCGAGATCGTTTCCAGCCCCGCGATCATGCGCAGCAGCGTCGACTTTCCGCAGCCCGACGGTCCGACCAGGATGACGAACTCGCCATCGGCGATATCGACGCTGACATCGTGGATGATCCGAGTGGCTCCGAAAGCCTTCTGCACGTTGTTGATGCTTACCGATGCCATTGCGTATCTCCGAAAGAATGAGGGCGGATCAGGCGCTCAGCCACCCTTGACCGCGCCGGCGGTCAGCCCGGCGACGATCTGCCGTTGCGCGAACATGGTCAGCACCAGCACCGGCAGCGTCACCACCAGCGCGGCGGCGGCGAGCGGCCCCCAGCTCACCTGCTCGTAGGACAGCATGTTGTAGACCGCGACCGGCAATGTCCGCGTCTCGCGGCTGGCGAGCACCACGCCGAAGACGAAGTTGTTCCACGAGAAGATGATCGACAGGATGAAGGCGACGACGATGCCGGGCTTGGCGATCGGCAGCGCGACCAGGCGAAACACCTGCCACGAACTGGCGCCGTCGATGTTGGCGGCCTCCTCCAATTCGATCGGCGTCGTCTCGAAATAGCCGATCATCACCCAGACCACGATCGGCACCGTCACCACCAGATGGATGATGATCTGCGGCCAGAGCGTGCCGAGGATGCCCAGCCACTGAAACAGGAGGAACAGCGGGATGAGATAGGAAAGCCCGGGCGTCATGCGGGCGATCATGATGACGATCGCCGAGCGTTCCGCCTTGAGCCTGGCGATGCCATAGCCGGCCGGCACACCGATCAGCAGCGCCAGCAGCGTCGCCGTGCCGGTCACCAGCACCGAGTTCCACAGATAGAGCAGGAAATTGTTCTCCTCGAACACCTTTGCGTAGTTCGACCAGGCGAAGCGCTCCGGGATCAGGATCGGCGGATAGGCGCCGTTGTCGATCTCGAACTTCAGCGACAGCGAGATCATCCAGAGGAAGAACAGGATCGCCGGCGAGACCAGCACCAGCGCCGCGAAGAACAGGCCTATCTTGTTGAGCAGCCGCGAGCTCACCTATTTGCCCTCCGCGTCGACCCATTGCGAGCGCTGGCGCAGCATCAGGAGGATGAAGGACAGGGCCACGATGACGATGAAGAACACCACCGCCATGGCCGAGCCGTAGCCCATGTCGTAATAAGAGAAGGCGGTGTTGTAGAGATAGATGTTGATTGTTTCCGATGCCGTGCCCGGCCCACCTTGTGTCATCGCGTAGATGATATCGAAGCTCTTGAGCGCATCGATCGTGCGGATGATGACCGCGATCATCAGAAACGGCGCGATCATCGGCAAGGTGAGGTAGCGGAACTGCTGCCAGGCATTGGCGCCGTCGATCTCGGCGCTTTCGAACGGCTCGCGCGGCACTGACGCCAGCCCACCCAGCACGATCAGCATCACCAGCGGCGTCCACTGCCAGGTCTCCACCGCGACCAGCGAAGGAATTACGGTGTTGGCGTTGAAGATCCACTCCTGCGCCGGAATGCCGACCAGCGACAAGAGATAGTTGAGCACGCCGAGCTGCGGATGGAACATCATGGTCCAGACCAATGCGACGGCGACGGGTGTGGCCATCATCGGCATCACGAAGACGCCGCGCAGCAGGCCGCGCAAGGCAAACCTGGCGTCGAAGATGAGCGCGGCGACGGTACCGAAAAACATCGGCGCGACCACCGACAGGAAAGTATAGATCAAGGTATGCCAGAGCGATTCCCAAAACCGCGGATCGCTCGCCAAGCGCAGATAATTCTCCATCCCGGCAAAGCTTCGCGACTGGCCGAGCGTCCAGCTGTTGACGCTCATCCACAGCGTGAAGGCCCAGGGGAAGACGATCACGGCGCCGACGACGACGAGCGCAGGAATGACGAAAGGCCAGTAGTTTGGAGCCAGCCGGATCGGCTGGCTCTCTTCGACGGCTTGCGTCGTCACCCCTGCGCGTTCCGGGGCGATGGCGGACATCAGCCTTGCTCGCTCCTGTCGAGAACCGGCTGGAACTGCTCGGTGGCCTTCTTCAGTTCGTCGGCGGGATCGGCGCCGGCAATCATGTTGGTCAGCGCCACGCCATAGATGTCGCGGAACTCGGTCACCGGGATGATGACCGGCAGCGCCAGCCGGCTGATATTGCCTGAGCCGACCACGGCATCCAGCCAGCTCGCCGGCATGGTGACGCCTTCGCGCACCTTGGGGTCTTCCAGCACCGACTTGCGGAACGGCACGCCGGCGCCGGCCTGCAGCAGGCGCGCGCCCATGGCCGGAGAGACCGCCCACTGGCAGAACAGATAGGCCGCTTCCTTCTTCGCGCTGGCGGACGTGACACCGATGCCGTCGCCGAACGTGCCTGCGGCATGCGCCTTGGGTCCCTTCGGCATGACGCCATAGCCGACCTTGCCGACCACCCGCGACTTCTCCGGATTTTCCATCGGCGGTGCGAAGCCCACGCCATCGAACCACATGCCGATCTTGCCCTGCAGGAAGGCGGATTGCGCCTCGGCCCAGTTGAAGCCGGTGACGCCGGTAGGCGCGGCCTTGGTCATCAGCCGCTGGTAGAGGGCGGCAGCCTCGATCGCCTCCGGCGAGGTGGTGCGCAGCTTGCCGTCGCTGCCGAGCGGCGTCATGTCGTAGCCGAGCATCAGAGACGTCCACACCGGCGTGTTGGCGTTCTTGAGACCGCGTGCGACGAAACCGAAGGTGTTGCTTGAGGGATCCGTCAGCGCTTCAGCGGCGGCCACCAGCTGCTCGAAGCTCTCGGGATATTTTATACCTTTGGCGTCGAACAGCTCCTTGTTCCAGTAGAGGATCCAGTAGTCGACCGAGAACGGCAGCGAGCGCAGCACGCCCTGGCCGTCCTTGGCGAACTGGATGCCCGCCTCGGCGAAGTCGCTTTCGGTCAGGCCTGGATCGGTGAGGCCCGGATCGGCAACGAAGCCGGAAATGTCGGCCAGCCAGCCGCCCTTCTCGAACTGGCGCTTCTGCACATGGTAGCTCAGATGCACGACGTCGAAGCTCGGGTTGCCGGAGCTGAGCTCGATCACCGTCTTCTGGCGCTGCTGCTGTTCGGGTGTCGCCTCGGCATTGACCTTGATGCCGGTCAGCTCCTCGAACTCCGCGAGATTCTTCAGGATGGTGTCGCTGCGCGGGCTCTTGACCAGGTTGACGTCGAGCGTCGTGCCGGCAAAGCGCTTCCAGTCGACGCCCGCGGCGAAGCTCGGACGAAGACCGACGAGGCCGGTGGCGGCGAGAGCCGCGGTTCCCTGGAGCAGCTGCCTTCTGGTTGGACTGAATGGATTGGACGACATTTCTTCCTCCCGGTTGTCGTTGTCGATTACGCCACGACGATTGCGGCGCGGTTTTGCTTCCTCAAATCTGCAGCGCCAGCCGGCGCGCATTGTCGATGTGCTGGCTGATCGCCTCGACCGCCATCTGCGGATCGCGTTTCTCCAGGGCCTCGATCACCGCAAGATGCTCGCGCATGACCGGCACGACGCGACCGTCGATGCGGAACCGCTCCTGATGGATGAGCCGGATCTTCACCGAATTTACCAGATAGGCCTTGGCGATGATCTCGTTGCCCAGCGCGCTGATGAAGGTGTCATGCATAGCCCAGTCAATGTTCTGGGCCTTGGCTTCCATTTCGGGGGTCGGGGTCTGCGCCAGCGCTTGGGCGAGCATGTCCTCGTGCTCGCGCCTGAGACCCGCAATCTCGGCGTCGGACGCGTTGACGGCAAACAGCGCGACCGCCTCGCGCTCCATGAACAGGCGGAACTGGAAAGCCTCGCGGATCAGGCTGATGTCGATATGCGCGATCTGCATGCCGCGTTGCGGTATGGTGGTCAGCAGTCCCTCGGCCTCGAGCCGCGGCACGATCTCGCGGATGGCTCCGAGCGGCAGGCCGGTGAAGGCGACCAGCTCGCGCTGCGAAACGAACTGGCCGGGCCTGAGGTCGCGGGCCAGCAGATGCCGCGTGAAGCTGGCATAGGCCTTCTCCCTGAGGGTTGCCGGTTCGCTCGTGTCGTCCATGCCGATCAGCGCCCTCGCCGGTTCAGGCTGCCTGTGTCGCAAACAGCCTGTCGTAAGCGGCGCCAAGCTGCTGCCGTTCCTGCAAGGCTACCGGCTCGAGCGGCGGCCGAACCGTCAGCCAGCGTTCGTCGCCGGTCTGGCGCGCCACCATGGCCTTCACCGCCGGGATGACCGGATGCCGGAGCAGTTCGAGGACGAAGCTTTCCACGCGGGAGTCGTCGCGTCCGCTCTCGATCATGGCGCGCAGTTCGCCGGCGGCGAAATTGGCCATGCCGGAAATCGCGCCCTGGCCGCCGATCCGCACCGCCGGAGCCAGATGCCGTTCGTCGCCGATGAGGATGATCAGGTCGCCATGCGCCTTGAGCAGCGCTTCGCTGTAGCCCCAGTCTCCACCGGAATCCTTGACCCCGGCGACCACGCCCGGATACGCCTTGCGAAGCCGGCCGATCAGGTCGAGCGACAGCTGCACCGTCGTGACCGAGGGGATGTTGTAGAGCAGCATGCCGCGGGCCAGCGGACCGAGCGCGGCGAACACGGCGCCGAACCAGCCGAACAGCCCATCGTCACCGACATTCTTGAAATAGCTCGGCGGCGCCAGAAGGATGTTGCGGGCGCCGCGCTGCAACGCCTGGCGGCACTGCTCGGCAGCGTCCTCCGCCGCATCGACCAGCACGCCTGCAACGAGTTGGTCCGCGGGTATTCCCGCCGCAAGCATGGCATCGATGACCGCCTGCCGCTCCGCCGTACCGACGGAAGCGCCTTCGCCGGTGGTGCCGAACAGCGTCACGCTGCTGCAGCCAGCATCGAGACAGGCCTTAGCATGCTCGGTCATCAGCGGAACGGCGATCCGCCCGGCTGCATCAAAGGGCGTTGTGAGCGCAACCGACAGACCAAAGCGCGAACCCACCTGCAATTCTCCATTCATCAATCCGCGAGCAGGCGTAGCATACTGACATGTTAGTTGTAAACATAGCTCTCGGTCACGCTTGGCTGCGGCTGGAAACAATTCACAATGCCTGTAGAGCCAGTCCCGCCAGCGCGGATGCCGCGAGCGTCGGCAGCATGCCGGCCTTCAGCCTGAGCATGGCGACCATCGCCGCCGCCGACATCAGCGCCGCGCGCCAGTCGAGCGAGGAAACGACCGGAACCTCGACGCCCCAGCCGACGCTCTCGACTTTGCCGAAGACGACATGCAGCGCGAACCACAGCGCAAGGTTCATCACCACGCCGACGACCGCTGCCGTTATCGCACCGAGCGCCGCCGACAACGCCTTGTTCTGCCGCAGCTGCTCGATGTAGGGCGCGCCGAGGAATATCCAGAAGAAGCAGGGCGCAAAGGTAGCCCAGAGCGTCAGCGCCGCCCCCAGCGACCCTGCAAGCAGAGGGCTGAGCGTACCCGCATGGCGATAGGCGGCGGCGAAGCCGACGAATTGCAGCACCAGGATCAGCGGTCCGGGCGTCGTCTCGGCAAGTCCGAGCCCGTCGACCATTTCTCCGGGCGAAAGCCAGCCGAACGAGGTCACCGCGGCTTGCGCGACATAGGCAAGAACCGCATAGGCGCCGCCGAAGGTGACGACCGCCATCAGGCTGAAGAAGCCGCCGATCTGCGCCCATACGCTCCCCGGCCCTGCCAGCACGGCGATCAGCGCCACCGGTCCGAGCCAGATCGGCAGCCAGATGGCGATGGTCCGGGCTGCGTGCCATTTGGTCGGCACGGTGTGGCCGAGCTCGCCGCGCTCGAACATCAGGTCGACCACGCCGCCTCTGTCGGCGGCGGCGTTGCCCTTGCCATGCGCCGAACCCGAAAACAGCCCGGGTGCAAAGTGATTGCCGACCCAGCCAATGAGTCCCGCCGCAAGCACGATCAGTGGAAACGGCAGCTTGAGGACATAGATGGCAAGAAAGGCCGCCACCGCGATGGCCACCATGACCCGGTTCTTCAGCGCCCTCTTGCCGATGCGGATCACCGCTTCGACGACGACCGCCAGCACCGCCGCCTTGATGCCGAAGAACAGCGCCTCGATGACCGGCGCGTCGTTGTAGAGCATGTAGAAACTGCTCAGGGCAAGCATGACCAGTGCGCCCGGGAGCACGAACAATGTCCCGGCGACGAGGCCGCCGGCCGTCCGGTGCAGCAGCCAGCCGATATAGACGGCAAGCTGCTGCGCCTCGGGACCCGGAAGAAGCATGCAGTAGTTCAGAGCATGCAGGAACCGCTCCTCGCCGATCCAGCGGCGCTCCTCGACCAGTTCCTTGTGCATCAGGGCGATCTGCCCGGCCGGCCCGCCGAAAGAGAGCAGGCCGATCTTGGCCCACAGCCGCGTCGCATCACTGAAGGTCGGCACAGCCGGGACATCGGCCGGCTGCTCGGCGCTGTCCTTGGCAAGCACGGTCATTGTTGCTTACCCCCGGCCGGCCAGTTATGCGTCTCGTCCGTGGCGTCGCGGCACCAGCGGAAGAAAGCGTCATAGAGCAGCATGCCGGCTTCGAGCTGTTCCAGGTCGTCGCGGAACATGCGCGACAGGCCGAGCGACGCGGCGAGGAACCCGGCAGCCTGCGGCACCAGGTCGAGACGCGCTGTATCCGCGCCGCGCACGATCAGCGCCAGACGATCGAGCGCCTCGGTGCGCAGGCCGAACTCCTCAATCATCGTGTCGAAGGTGCAATGATCGCCGCGATGGCTCCAGAACACGCCTTCGATGTCGAAGGGCACCGCGGCGAAGCGATCCGCCACCAGGGGCACCTCGGCCGGGTCGACGAACAGGAACACGGCGCCAGGATCGACAAATCGTCGGATCAGCCAGGGGCAGGCGATGCGATCGACCTTCGGCCGGGAACGCGTGACCCATACGGTGCGACCCTTCCCATCGCGAGGCGGAATTGCGTCGGCCGCGACTAACGGCGCCTTGACGGCGGCCCAGGCCGCGAAACCGCCTTCCAACGATTCCGCCGGAATGCCCTCGTGGCGCAGCCACGCGGCAACGCCTTGCGAGAGCTTCTCTCCGCGCTGGCAGATGACCACGACCTTGGATCCGGAGAAGTCGGCCGCCCAGGTCGAGACGGTTCTGAAGTCGCGTCGGTAAGAAGCCGGCAGCAGCCGCGGATCGGCTTGAAAGTCGTCGTCGATGCGTACGTCGACGAGACGAGGTGCATCCGGCAGGCCGACCAGTCGGGCAAGCTGCGGCACTGTGATCTGAGTTGTTGACGGCATGGCGTCCACCTCCTGAACGAAGAGAGTTTGGACGCGATCGTTGGGCTGACGCCTCACGGGGTCGTCGCGGGGAACCCCTTAGCCAGGATGCTGGAACGCTCCCCTACGATTGTCAAGAATTCTTGTCGAGGAAGGCGCGGCCCGCACCTTCTTTGGAAGCTGCACTTACTGCGCCGTCCAACCGCCATCCATCGGCAGGGTCGTGCCGGTCATCTGCTTGGCCGCATCCGAGCACAGGAACAGCGCCAGTGCCGCCAATTCCTCAACGCTGACGAACTCTTTGGTCGGCTGCGCGGCAAGCAGCACATCGTGCTTGACCTGTTCCTCGGTCATGCCGCGCGCCTTCATCGTGTCGGGGATCTGCTTCTCGACCAGCGGCGTCCAGACATAACCGGGCGCGATCGCATTGACGGTGATGCCATCCTGCGCGACTTCCAGCGCCACCGTCTTGGTCAGACCTGCGATGCCGTGCTTGGCAGAGACATAGGCCGACTTGAACGGCGAGGCGACCAACGCATGGGCCGAAGCCGTGTTGATGATGCGGCCCCATTTGCGGCTCTTCATGCCCGGCAGCGCCGCCTTGATGGCATAGAAGGCGGCAAGCAGGTTGATGCGGATGATTGCTTCCCACTTGTCGTCGGGGAATTCGTCGATCGGCGCGACATGCTGGATGCCGGCATTGTTGACCAGGATGTCGAGGCTGCCGAACGCCTCCTCGGCCTCGCGGATCATGGCGGTGACCGCCCCGCCGTCCATCATGTTGGCGCCGGAATAGCGGCACTTGACGCCGAAATCCCTCTCGATGCCGGCGCGCTCCTTTTCGATCGCCGCGGCATCGCCCAGGCCGTTGATGGTTACGTTGGCGCCCTCGCCGGCAAAGGCGCGGGCGATTGCAAGGCCGATGCCGCTGGTCGAGCCAGTGACGAGCGCATTCTTGGAAGACAGGGAACCCATGGCAGATCTCGCACGTGGAGGGAGGGACTGTTGAAGCACATAGTTTGTGCGTCGCAACATAACAATGCCATGCCCGTATTTCGGTGCGATACAATGTTGTGATGCAGTTCGAGCGACAGGAAGCTGGCGGTCCTAGGGCGGTCTTTGCCGCCGCTGATGTGAGCCTGCGACCTATCCGGCTATCTTGAGCAGCGAGGAAACCAGGAGCTTGTGCTCCTGCTGCGACAGCACGTCTGAATCGAAAAGATTCATACTGCGCAGCCCCTCGATGGCGAGGAAACAAACCAGCAGCGAGCCGAGGTCGTCCGTTTCCCCCTTCAGCCGTTCGAACAGCTGCCGCTTGAAGGCTTTGATCGGCGTCAGGAATTCCGGATCCTCGGCGATCGCGGAGAACATCCAGGAGGCCGAAGGTTTCGGCTTCTCGCAATCATCGGCCGAGAGCCGTATGTAGGCCGCGAGCGCGCTTTCATCGCTTGCCTCGGCCGTGCGTTCTTCGAGCGCCTGCTCGAAAGCATTGAGGTAATTCTCGACCAGCCCCTGCATCAGCTTGGCCTTGGTCGGGAAATTGTAGAGCAGACCGCCCTTCGACACGCCGGCGCGATTGGCGATGGCGTCGAGTGACAGGCTTCCCGGGCCCGCCTCGCGCGCCACGTCGGCTGCCGCTGCAAGTATCCTGTCGCGCGAGTTTGCCCTGCGAGCTTTCATCACGCCTTCCCTTACATTAGGCCTTGTGGAATTGACAAGACCGTCCAGACGGTACAGTAAGGCGCCCGCAATTTGAAATCGGGATTTATCGTCGATATGTGTCCCGGCAATTGACGTTGCCGGTTGCCGGCTCGAGGGGAACTATCCGTGAAGCGCTTCTTCATCATCACCGGAATTCTACTGCTGCTCGCCGTGGTGTGCGCCGGAATCGTCGGCTTCAACCTGTTTCGCGACAATGCGATCAAGCAGTTTTTCGCCACCATGAAACCGCCGGCGGCGACAGTGTCGACCATCGTGGCGAAGCCTTCGAACTGGACGCCCGGCGTCGAGGCGATCGGCACCGTCAACGCCGTGCGCGGCGTCGACCTGACCGTCGAGACGGCCGGCATCGTCAAGGACATCCTCTTCCACGCCAACCAGAAGGTCGCGGCCGACGCTGTGCTTCTGCAGCTCGACGATGCCGTCGAGAAGGCCGATCTGGTGGCACAGAAGGCTCAGGCAGCATCCGACCAGGCGGCGCTGACCCGCGCGCTGGAATTGCAGCGGCGTGGCGTCGGCACCGACGCTACGCTTGATGCCGCGCGCGCGGCGGCGACCGCATCGGCCGCGCAAGTGAACAAGCTGCAAGCCGTGCTCGACCAAAAGCAACTCGCAGCTCCCTTTACCGGCACGGTCGGCATTCCGAAGATCGACATTGGCCAGTATCTGGCGCCCGGCAACTCAGTCGTCACGATCCAGGATCTGGACACGATGCGGGTCGACTTCACCGTGCCCGAACAGCAGCTGCCGCTGCTGAAGATCGGCCAGACGGTGCGGATCGGCAGCAATGCTGCCGACATGTCCTTTGCCGGCTCGATCCGCGGCATCGATCCCAAGATCGACCCGGCAAGCCGGCTGGTGTCGATCCGCGGCGAGGTCGCCAACCCGGAGGGCAAGCTGACCCCGGGCCAGTTCGTGCAGATCCGCGTCGAGTTGCCGGAGGAAAGCAACGTCATCTCGGTGCCGCAGACGGCGGTGACCTCGAGCCTCTACGGCGACTATGTCTTCGTGGTGGTGCCGCCCAAGCCCGCTGAGGCCGGCGCTGCCGCGCCAGCAAAACCGGAAGACCAGAAGGCCGGGGCGGAGAAGCCTGCCGGCGATGCAGCCAAGCCGCAAGCCGATGCCTCGAAGCCGGCCTCCGATACGGCAAACGCCGCCGACAGCGCCGCGAAGCCGGCTGAGAACGCTCAAAAGTCGGCCGAAACCGGGCAGCAACCGGCGCTCGTTCTATCGCAGGTCTTCGTCAAGCTCGGCCGCCGCAACAACGGCATGGTCGAGATCGTCGAAGGCCTGAAGGCCGGCGACCAGGTCGTGACCGCCGGTCAGAACCGGCTCTTCAACGGCATGTCCGTTGCGGTCGACAACACCGTTGATCCCAGCAAATCGGCAAACAAGCAGGTTCAGCAATGAGCTTTTCCGATATCTTCATTCGCCGCCCCGTCCTCTCGACAGTGCTGGCCTGCATGATCCTGCTCCTGGGTTTCCAGGCCATCTTCAACCTGTCGATCCGCCAGTATCCGAAGGTTGACGAGACGGCGATCACCATCACCACGGCCTATCCCGGAGCCAGCGCCGACCTGATTCAGGGCTTCATCTCTGCGCCGATCGCGCGCGCCGTCGCCTCGACGGAAAACATCGACTACGTCACCTCGTCGAGCCGCCCGTCTTCGAGCACGGTGACCGTGCAGATGAAGCTCGGCTCCAACCCCGATGTTGCGTTGACCGAGGTGCTGTCCAAGGTTCAAGGCGTGCGCGGCACCTTGCCGGATGCCGCCAAGGATCCGGTGATCGTCAAGGGCACCGGCCAGCAGTTCGCGATGATGTATATCTCGATGCAGAATCCGAACATGACGAAGGAGCAGTTGACCGAGTACATCGAGCGCGTCGTGCGGCCGCGCATCTCGACGGTGGAAGGCGTCGCCGACGTCCAGATCTTCGGCGCCGAGGAATATTCGATGCGGGTCTGGATCGACCCGGTCAGGCTCGCCGCCCGCGGCGCCACGGCCGCCGACGTGCTGACTGCGATCAACAATTCCAATTTCCTGTCCGCGCCCGGCAACACACAGAACGAGTATGTGGTTTCCTCGATCGCGGTTCACTCGACCCTGCAGACGCCGGAAGCCTTCGCGCAGCTCCCCATCCGCTCGACCGACGGCCAGGTGGTGCGGCTGCGCGATGTGGCTCGGGTCGAGCTTGGCGCCGCCAGCACCGACACGAGGGTGAGCTTCAACGGCAAGCCGGGCACCTTCCTGGCCATCTTCCCGACGCCTGCCGCCAATCCGCTGACGACTGCCGAGGCGATCCACAAGATCGTGCCGGTGATCCAGGATACGTTGCCGAAGGGCATGACGATCGAGATCGTCTACGATTCCACCGAGCAGATCAGCGCCTCGATCGAGGAGGTGTTCAAGACCATCGGTGAGGCTGTCGCCATCGTCATTCTCGTCATCCTGCTCTTCCTCGGATCCTTCCGCTCGGTGATGATGCCGATCGTGACCATCCCTCTGTCGCTGATCGGCGTCTGTTTCATTCTGTTTGCGGTAGGCTATTCGATCAACCTTCTGTCGCTGCTTGCCATGGTGCTGGCGATCGGCCTTGTCGTCGACGACGCCATTGTCGTGGTGGAGAACATCCACCGCCATATGGAGGAAGACGGCATGTCGCCGATGCAGGCGGCCTTCAACGGCATGCGCGAGATCTTCTCGGCAATCGTCGCCATGACCATTACGCTGGCCGCCGTGTTTGCGCCGCTTGCCTTCACCGGCGGTCTGACCGGCGCGCTGTTCCGCGAGTTCGCGGTCACGTTGGCCGGCTCCGTGGTCCTGTCCGGCCTGATTGCGGTGACCATCACGCCGATGATGTCGGCTCGCCTCTTGAAGGCCGGCGCGCACGGCCGCTTCCAGCGCATCGTCGACGGCACCTTCAGCCGTGTCGAGCGCGTCTACGAGCGGGCCGTGACCGCTTCGCTCAGAAACAGGCCGGTTACCTTTATTATCGTCGTCGCGCTGGTCGCGCTCACCGGCTTCATGTTCACCAAGACCTCGACCGAACTGGCGCCGGAGGAAGACCAGGGCTTCCTGCTTTCCATCGTAACCGCCCCGCGCTACGCGACCTCGGATTACACCGAGACCTACGTCAACCAGATCCTCGGTCTTGTTAAGGACATTCCGGAAACGCGGGCGCAGTTCTCGGCGGTCGCCTTCGGCGGCGCCACCAACGGCGCCTTTGTCGGCTTTGCCTTCAAGGACTGGGCCGAACGGCAGCGCAGCTCGAAGGAGATCCAGGCCGACATCACCGGTCGCTTGGCCAAGGTCGCCGGCGTCGAGGCTTTCGTCTTCGCGCCGCCGACGCTGCCCGGCTCGGGCGGCGGCCTGCCGATCTCGATGGTGGTTCGCTCGACCGGCGATCCCTCGGAAGTCTTCGACCAGGCCGAGAAGATCAAGAACAAGGCGCAGGCTTCAGGCCGCTTCATCGTCGTGCAGAACTCGATGTCCTATGACGCGCCGCAGGTCACCGTCACCATCGACCGCGAGCGCGCAGCGGCGCTGAACCTGCCCATCGCCGACATCGGCAACACGCTGACGCTGCTGGTCGGCGGCGCCGAAGTGGCGCAGTTCGATCGCGACTCCAACAGCTATGACATCATCCCACAGGTGCCGCAGGAGTTCCGCGACAATCCGGCGAAGCTCGGCGAGTATTTCGTGCGCAGCGTCGACGGCAAGATGGTGCCGCTGTCGGCGGTGGTGCATATCTCCACCAACGCCTCGCCGGCAGCGATCGAGCAGTTCAACCAGCTGAACTCGGCCACGATCTCCGCCCTGCCCTTGCCCGGCGTGACCACCGGCGACGGATTGAAAGTGCTGGAGGATCTCGCCAGGGAAACGCTGCCCGACACCTTCTTCATCGACTATTCCGGCCAATCGCGGCAGGAAAAGGAGCAGGGCAACACCATCCTGATCGCCTTCGCGGCCGCCGTGATCGTGATCTACTTGGTTCTGGCCGCTCAGTTCGAGAGCTTCCGCGATCCGCTGATCATCATGATGGCGGTGCCGCTTTCGATCTTCGGTGCCATCGTTCCGCTCAATATCGGCCTCGGAACGCTCAACATCTACACGCAGGTCGGACTGATCACCCTGATCGGCCTCATCACCAAGCACGGCATCCTTTTGGTGGAATTCGCCAACCAGCAGCGCGAAATCCATGGCATGCGGCGCCGCGATGCCATCATCGCCTCGGCCAAGGTGCGCCTGCGGCCGATCCTGATGACGACGGCCGCGATGGCGCTCGGCGTCGTGCCGCTGATCATCTCCAGCGGCGCCGGCGCCGCGGCGCGCTACTCGATGGGCCTCGTCATCTTCACCGGCATTCTAGTCGGCACGATGTTCACGCTGTTCGTCGTGCCGATGTTCTACACCTTCATCGCCAGCAAGGATCTGCCGCATCTCGCCGAGAAGCCCGATCCGAAGCTGATGCCGGCGCTGCCCACCTGAAGCAATCCAGGACTGCTCCAAAAACAAAAAAGAGGCCGGAAAACCCCGGCCTCTTTTTTAGGCGGTCGCCCCACGGCTTCGGCGCCAGAGCAATTCCAGGACAAAGTGTGGAACGGTTGCTCGGCGACTTCGCCGTGGCCTTCCGTCCGGAATTGCGTCGAACCTGGCTTGAAGGCGGCAATCCGCCCGCTACTTGACCCGTTACTTTACGATGAGGATGCTGGTGTTGCCCGGGCCGAAGGCCTCGACGAGCTGATAGAAGTCGGCCGCGGCATCGGGATGCAGGCGCACGCAGCCATGCGAGGCTGGCCGGCCAAGATGCTTGATGGCATAGGTCGCATGCACCGCATAGCCGCCGCTGAAGAAGACCGAATGCGGCATCGGCGCATTGTCGTATTTCTTCGAATACCACATCTCATGCATGCGGGTCGGCTTGAATGACCCTGTCGGCGTTATGTGCCCCCTGTCGCCCGTCGACACTTTCCAGGTGAACGTCGGCCGGCCGTCGACCGTGACTTCCATGATCTGCTGCGACAGCGAAACCCGGGCGACGAGCTGGTTGGCATGAGCGGCGTTGCTGCCGAAGAGCAGAGCCGCGCCGGTGAGCGCGGCGGCGGTGACGTGGATGAGCTTGGCTGAAATGGCGGTATGCATGACGATCCCTCTCCCTCTCTCTCTCTCTTATGCCGGTCGGGCCGGCTCCAATTTCGATGGATCGTCTTATCGGGATCACCTGTTTCAGGCCTATTTCGCTTAATATGCGTTAATGTTTCGAATTCGTTTCTCTAAGTTAACGGCCTAATTCCAGAGAACACGCTCCCTTAGACCGGCTGCCGGCAATACCAAGCAGGCCGAAACCGGCGGACAAAGCGTATATGGCTTTGATATGAAAGCCTTTCTCCTAATCTCGAAACCGAATTGCAACAAAACGCGACTTGCGCGGCATGATGCGGATACAGGCCCGCAGCAATGTCGAGGTCACGGGAACAGACATCAGCAAACGAAAATGGGCAGGAAACCGAAAGTTCGCACCTGGTTTCTCAGGATCGGCGTCTCGGCAGTCATCCTCGGTGCTGTCGGCTCTGTCGCCGGGAACCCTGTGACGGCGCTTGGCGCCATGAATTCCGGCGAGGTTTCGACACTGCACACTGCACTGTTCATCGCCACGGTCTGGATCATCTCCAGCCTGCGCGTCAACCGGCTGAGGGCCCTCTGGCGGGTCGGTCCTCGGCTGATAGGGATGCGCGGCCCCTCCGGCTACTTGCTGCCGAGAGGACCGAAGGCCCGCGCCGCAGCGGGGGGCTCCGTAAGCGGCGCGGGCGCTTCGGGAGTTTCCTGAAGCATCGACGACTATCGAATTGGGGATTGAGTTATGAAGACGAAATTTGCCGCTTCGGTGCTATCCGCACTGCTTTATGCCCAAGGGCTGCTTGGCTTTGCCGCGCTTGCAACGGTGCTGCTCAAGGAGCGCGCCCACGCCGAGATCGCTGCCAGCGCCGAAATGCCGTCCGGCCCCTCGGTCCTCGTGGTGCGCTAGGCGCCGGCGTCGGATCCAAAAGTGCGAAGCGGTTTTGGAAATCCGATGCAAGATCGAGCAAAAGACCTGGCGGCCCTCGCCTCAGTCGGTGCGCGGCGTCGGCGGATCGAACCGGTAACCGGCACCCCTGATCGTGGTGATGGTCTCCGTATCGAGCTTACGGCGCAGCCTCACGATGCGCGAATCGATCGAGCGGTCGAAAGCGTCGGCATTCTCGGCGGGCGCAGCAGCAATGATGTCGTCGCGCGTCAGCACCTTTCGCGGGCTCGCCAGAAACAATCTCAACAGCGCCACCTGCCCCGGCGACAGCTGATCCTCGGCGCCGGAACGATGCATGACCATGGCCGACCTCAAGTCGACGGTCGCATTCTCCAGCACGATCAGTTCCTGGGGGTTGCGGCCGCGCCGCGTCAGCAGGCGGCCGATGCGCGCCGCCAGCTCGCGCACATTGAGCGGGCTTTCGATCACGTCGGCAGCGCCGAGCTCCAGCGCCAGCACCTTGTCGACGAGATCGGCGGGCCGGCAGATCAGGATGAAGTCGCAGCCACCCTCGCCGCCCCCGCCTTGGCTACTATAGCGCTTGAGCAGTTCGCGCCCCTCCGCCTGGGTCACGTCGTCACCGACGACCACGACGTCGATGCCGCCTGCCGAAAGCAGCGACTCCGCCTCCCAGGGCTGGCGCGCCTGACGCACGTCGTGCCCCCGACGCTCGAGATGGTCGGCCAGGTCGCCGGCCACCACTTCGGCAACGGACACAAGCGCGACGACGGATCGTGCTGCCATTTTCTCCACTCCGCCACAGACAACTCGAGATGAGCGCTGGACATCATGTTTATACCCAATCTACTTTCCGCTGAAAGCGGGAGCGAGACCATTGTGAAGGCGCGCATCATTGTCGTCGAGGACGAGCCGGATCTGAGGGAAGCGGTGGCCGAGTATCTCGGCGCCAGCGGCTATGACGTTGCCACGGCCGAGAATGCCGCGGCGGCGCGCAGCCTGCTCGAGGCGCAACCCTTCCACCTCGCCATCCTCGACATCGCCATGCCCGGCGAGGACGGCCTGTCGCTCGGCCGCTGGCTGCGTTCCAAGACGCAGATCGGCATCATCTACGCCACCGCCGCCGGCACCGCGCTCGACCGCATCGTCGGCCTGGAGCTCGGCGCCGACGACTACATCGTCAAGCCCTATGAGTTGCGCGAAGTGCTGGCGAGGGTCCGCAGTGTGCTGCGCCGCGTGCCGCAGCCGGTTGCCCCCCAGGCCGCGAAGACCGAGGCCGGCACGCGCCGCTTCATGAATTTCGGCAGCTTCCAGGCCGATTTCGACGGCAGGCTGGTGACCGGCGCCAATGGCGCGGTCATCGAGATGGCCAAGAGCGAGTTCGACGTGCTGGAAGTTTTCCTCACCCGCGCCAACCGGCTTCTGACGCGGGCGGCGATCTCGGAGGCGATCGGCTTCGTGGAAGACCCGGAATCGTCGCGCGCTGTCGACATCCGCATCATGCGTCTGAGGAAGAAGATCGAGGCGGACCCCGCCAATCCGAAATTCCTGCGCACGGTTCGCGGGGAAGGCTACATCTTCTCGCTGCCGGCTGGCGACGGCAACTGACTCCGGCGCCGCGCACCTTCCGGATACGCAATCGACGCTGTAGCATTCCGGTCCGGCGGCATGCCCCCAGAAAACCGTTGTCGATTTTCGGGCTTGTGTGCTGGATTTCATGGTTTACCGGTATGGCCCGGAGATGACGTTCGACGATGACAGCTGAGGCCGCACGGACAGAGATGCACGGCTCCCGCCAGGGCGCCGCGATGGCGGCCGTCCATGTCGTTCGCCGCTTGCGCGAAGCGGGCGACTGGCAGCGCGAGATGGACAGCATACTGGAGGCACTGTGCCGTTCGTTGGACTGTCAGCGCGGCATTCTCTTCCGTTTGCGCGAGTTGCCGGGCGAGGGCTTTGCCCAGTCCGTGGCCTCCTATTGGATCGACCCTGCTTTTGGCGGCGAGCTCGCATCGCCTACCGTGATCATGCAGTCGATCATCAACTCCGATCCGCTGCTGGAGCAGTTGCAGGAGGATGAGCGCCAGGGCAAGGTCTTCGCTGGCCACACGCGCGACCTCGATGGTTTCCTGCGGGCCGACTTCGAGAAGCAGAACATAAAATCCTTCATTTCGGTGTCGGTCTTCGCCCACGGCCATCTCTGGGGCACTCTGGCGGTCAATGACTGCGCGGCCGAACGCGAATGGACGGATGAAGAGGAGGCGACGCTTCACATCATCGCGCTCGCCATCGGCGACGCCATCGAGCGCTCGCCCTCAGAGGCGCATGCCAGCGAGGTTATCCGCCGCACCATGCTGCAGGCTTCGCTCGACGCCATCATCGTCATCGACGAGGCCGGCTCCATCATCGAATTCAATCCGGCCGCCGAGAAGATGTTCGGCTTCAAGCGCAGCGACATCCTCGGCAAGGATCTGATCGACACGATCGTGCCGCACTATTACCGCAAGGGTTATTCGTCGGGCGCCGAGTACATGGCCGGACGGGGCGCGCCGATGGTTGGCCAGCGGCTGGAGACAGTGACCCAGAACGCGGCCGGCGAGATCTTTCCGATCGAGCTGACCGCGACGGAGATGAGGGTTGCCGACCGCCGGCTCATCTTCGGCTCGATCCGCGACCTGCGCGAGAAGCTGCACGCCGAAGAAGAGATCAACCGCCAGCGCGAGAAGCTGCACCAGAATGAGAAGATGGCGGCAATGGGCTCGCTGCTCGCCGGCGTCTCGCATGAGCTCAACAACCCGCTGGCGGTTGTGGTCGCACAATCGACGCTGCTGCATGAATTCGCGGCCGACCCGCAGACCAAGGTGCGCGCCGAAAAGGTGCGCGCGGCCGCCGAACGCTGCGGGCGCATCGTCAAGAGCTTCCTGTCGATGGTGCGCCTGCATCCGACCGAGCAGGCCGAAACCGACCTCAACCAGGTGATGCGCTCGGCGCTCGAAGTGACCGCCTATGGTGCGCGCTCCAGCGGCATCATCATCGACACCGACTTCGCCAACGGCCCGCTGCTCGCCATGGCCGACGCCGACCATGTCACGCAGGTCGCGGCCAACTTCCTCATCAACAGCCAGCATGCGCTTGCCGGCTTCACCGGCGAGCGGCGCATCAAGGTGCGGACCTTTCGCAGCGAGCGCGGCAATCCGGGCTTCTCGGTCGAGGACAACGGACCCGGCATTCCCGATGCGATCCGCTCACGCATCTTCGAATCCTACTTCACCACCAAGCCGGTCGGCGTCGGTACCGGCATCGGCCTGTCGATCTCGAAATCGATCGTCGAGCGCCACAACGGCAACATCTGGTTCGAAGAGGTGCAGCCGCACGGCGCGCGCTTCGTCGTCCAGTTGCCGGCGATTGCCGGCAATGCGGCAAAGGCCGGCGAGGGTCCGGCGCGGTCGAGCGGGTTGCGCCATGCGCTGATCATCGACGACGAGCCCGACGTCGCCGGTTCGCTGTCCGACATATTGGAGCTCATGGGGCTCAAGTCGCGTCTCGTGCCAAGCTGGACGTCCGCCGGCGAGGTGCTGAGCGGGCACATGCCGCCGGACATCGTGTTTTCCGACCTGCGCATGCCGGGCACCAGCGGCATCTCGATCTACCGTGAATTGCTGGCCGAACGGCCGGGGCTGGCGCAGCGTTTCGTGCTGGTCACCGGCGACCTCATCGGCGCCAAGGCCGAGATTGAGGCACTGCCGCCGCAGCAGCGGCCGCAGATCCTGGAGAAGCCCTTCTCGACGCTCGACGTCCGCGGCATCCTTGCGACCGTTGCCGATGTCGCGGCGGCCGACAACGGCGCCGACATCTGAAATTGCTCCCTCTGCGGCTTCACCTGGATATCGTCGGATTCGAAAAAAGAGGCTCCCGACCGACTTTGCGGCGGGAGCCTGACTGGAGCGCGGAGGGTGCGCTCAGGGGAGCCTAAAACACGTTCGGGGTGTCGGTCAGCGGCGCGGCATTGGCGATCATACGCACAGCTCGGGCCCGGTGCTGACCGGACTGCTCGGCAATGGCACGCAGGCATTCGGCGTTCTCGGCGCCCCAGCTCTGCCCTTTGCAGGCGAATTCGACTTGCGACTGCGGCAGGCGCGCGGTTTTGAGCGTCGTCGGCGCGCCCTCCACGACATTGGCCGGAGGATTGATCGAGGCGAAAGCGGGACCCGCGGCTGGCGCAAGCACCATGCTGGCGAAGGCGGCAACGCTCAGCAGCATGAACATCGTCATCGGATGGTCGCTGGCGCGCTGGCGCAACGCCAGCTTCGGACGGCGATCATTGCGCTCGGGACCGTAAGAGCGGCGGCTGGCATCGGCGATCCGGACTTTGGCAAACATCGGCTGTTCCCTTCGTTATCTTTCTTTTTTCCTTGAAACGAACTTAACCGCACCACGTAACAGCCGGATGATAGGGCGGGATGGCCCATGTAACAGGACTGAAACGGGGATCGCTTCTGTTCCTTTTGCTCCTGTCGGATGCGACGGACTGTAAGCGACCTCACACAGGCGCAGAATTGGCATGGCTGTCGCGATCGTCCGATGCGCGAAGCGCGTCGAAACGGTGCCCTCACAAACTGCGGATCCGAAGCTGGAACCGCCGTTTTGCACTCCTGGTTAAGGCTCGGATTTTCCGGGATTTTCTCGGCTCGGATGACTGCAAGCCGGTCGGCATGAAATTTCCATACTTTCACAAGCCATTGCATTTTAACGGAAAATGTGTTTTTATTGAACGAGCATTCAACAAAACGAGAGCATTTTCATGAACCCGCACCTGCGTGACGTGGCGATCCCCAACGATTGGGACCGGCGGGGTTTGCCGGGGTGGAGTTACCACTCCAACGCCCTTCTCGAGCTTGAGAAGGAATACGTCTTCCGCAATCACTGGCAGATCGCCGGCCATGTCTCCGACGTGCCAAATCCGGGCGACTATCTGACGATGGACGTCATCGGCGAGCGGGCGCTGATCGTGCGCGGCAAGGACGGCGTCGTGCGTGCCTTCAACAACATGTGCCGTCATCGGGGCAGCCGCGTCGTCGCCCACAGCCAGGGCACCTGCAAGAACGCGCTGATCTGCCCGTTCCACGGCTGGGTCTACAATCTCGACGGCACGCTGCGGGGGGCTGCCCGTCCGCGCTCCTTCCCGGAACTCGACAAGACCGAGTTCGGGCTGATGCCGCTCGATCTCGAAGTCTGGATGGGCTTCATCTTCATCCGCTTCCGTAACGGTGGCCCGCAGCCTTCCGTGGCTGAACTCTTGAAGCCGATCGAGGCGGAGATCGCCCATTACAATGTTGCCGACATGGTGCCGTGCCTGGGCATTTGGACCCAGAAATCACCGGTCAACTGGAAATCGGTGCGCGACGTCGACAATGAGGGCTATCACGTCGCCATGGCGCATCCGGCGCTGCAGGACCTCTACGGCGCGACCTATTTCGACGAACCCTTCGTCAACGGCGTGTCGCGGTCCTTCGCCACCTACAACCCGCATGCCGGGCGGCGCTGGAGCGTCAGCCAGTACATCAAAATAGCGCCCGAGCCGACGCACCTGCCGGAGCATCTGCGCAAAGCCTGGATCTATTACGGCATCTTCCCCAACAACGCGCTGTCGATCATGCCGGAATCGGTGCAGTTCTATCAGGAGTTCCCGCTGTCCACCGGCGAGACGCTGCTGCGCGGCGCGATCTATCGCTACAAGGACGAGACGCGGGAGCAGGCGGCGGCGCGCTACCTTGCCTACCGCATCGACCGCGACACCATGAACGAGGATGTCCAGCTCTCCGTCTGGTCGAACGAATCCATGCTCTCCGAGGCGTTCGGGGGCTTCTACCTCTCCGACCTCGAATATGGCGTGCGCACCCACCACGACCATCTGCGCAGGCAGGTGCCGGTGCTGAACTTGGAGACCGCACCGGAGGAAAAGGACATGTGGGGATTGAACGACGCGCTGCGGTCGAAGGGGTGAGCGTCTTCCCTTCTCCCTGTTACACGCAGGGCTATCGCATATGAGTAAAGAGTTCATAGAAGAAGTCTTTGCTCCAATTGGCCCTGCGCATCTTGCTGGCGA
>NZ_JARTVQ010000053.1:0-245 GCF_029625845.1 Mesorhizobium sp. WSM4898
GTACGAAAATTCACATAGCCATAACCAAGTGAGACTCCAGTGTGAGAATCGCGACAAACTTTGACGGAAAGAACCTGACCATATGCGCTAAAAATATTCCAGAGAAGTTGCTCTGAAACGTCCAGTTTAAGCTCACCGACATATAGAGACGCAATGTTTATGTTCGGCCCAATAGCCAGCCCAGCTCCAACTGGAGCAAATCCTACAGGGTGAGGCATCATAGCTCCGGATGTAGGTATTTGATG
>NZ_JARTVQ010000054.1:0-245 GCF_029625845.1 Mesorhizobium sp. WSM4898
CCTAAAAGGAGGATAATATGCACGATAAGAACGGAAATCCAATAAAAGTTGGAGATAAAGTGAGAGTTGAAGCGGTAATTGAAAATACATCGGCTACCGAAACTTTCTGTAATGTAACACTGGGCATCGGTAAAGACCAAGAACATAGTGAATTTAATGTTCACGGCACTCTAGTCGTAAACGCTAAACAAGTCGAGTTGATTGAGGAATAAATGACTTTAGAAATTCCTGATTTAGACGGCTGG
>NZ_JARTVQ010000055.1:0-239 GCF_029625845.1 Mesorhizobium sp. WSM4898
GTCATTCTTTGGAAGAAGCTTCAATCCCAGTAGACGGAGCAATGCGTACACATTGATGTGCCAAAAACGACGGAGGAGAGCCGCTTTGTTTTCTTCAATTCCTGGTTGATCTGGCATGACATCACCGATGGTAAAGTTGGAGGTCACGAGGACGGTGGTGCGGCATAGTTGGGGTGTTTTGTATTTTTGATCCACTGCAAATCCTGACTCATCACAAATGGTCTTGATGAAGTTAAGGG
>NZ_JARTVQ010000056.1:0-236 GCF_029625845.1 Mesorhizobium sp. WSM4898
TCTCCAGGATGCGCGCCATGGCGAGCCCTGCATTGACGCGCATGTTCATTGGCGTCGATCCGGTGTGCGCCTCTCGGCCGGTCAGCGTGAACTCCAGCCACCACAGGCCCTGGCAATGGGTCACCACGCCGATCTGCTTGTTCTCGGCTTCGAGGATCGGCCCCTGCTCGATGTGATATTCGAAATAGGCGTGCATCTTGCGCGCGCCGACCGTCTCGTCGCCGACCCAGCCGATC
>NZ_JARTVQ010000057.1:0-236 GCF_029625845.1 Mesorhizobium sp. WSM4898
AGTTAACAGTTGCAAATGCCGTGTTACTACTTGTCCAACTTCCAGCTTCAGTTTCGTTGTATAGCTGTAAAGTTTGATTTTTGATAACATAGTTTTGTATTGCAGTTATTGGAGTAGTTAATCCAGCCACGTTTTAAAATTTGAGTACCTGCACTTATTTCTTAAACCAAAGTTTAGCCTGTCCAACGTGCGACAAGTGAACGTTTTTATTGTCACTTTCGGCTTGAGTGTCACGT
>NZ_JARTVQ010000058.1:0-232 GCF_029625845.1 Mesorhizobium sp. WSM4898
GCCTGGGGCCGTCGCCGATGCTCTATTTCGCGGAAGCCACGCTAGAAGTGGATGGCGGCATACAGGTAACGGGCAGCCATAATCCCGCCGAGGACAATGGCTTCAAGCTGGTACTTCGACACGACAGCTTTTTCGGGGAGGATATCCGCGATCTCGCCCGGATCGCCGCCGCCGGCGACTGGGAAAGCGGCGCCGGGACCGTCACTGACGCCGACGTCGCCGACACCTATGT
>NZ_JARTVQ010000059.1:0-231 GCF_029625845.1 Mesorhizobium sp. WSM4898
TAACGACGGCGTGGTTTCCGGGCGCAAGCATCGTCCTGGCAACACGAATGGCGTGATAGGCAGCCAGCCCAAAATCGCTTGCCGGTGCAGCCTCTTGTGGGCTTAGCCCACCGACGCTGAGCACCAGTCGCTCGGGCGCCGCTACCTGTTGTGCGAGTCCGCCATCACGGCTGATTCCGGGAACCAGTCGGGTCTTTGCGCGCGGATTGATGCAGTAGTTGTCCATGCCGG
>NZ_JARTVQ010000060.1:0-229 GCF_029625845.1 Mesorhizobium sp. WSM4898
CTGGCCAAGGAGGTCCACCTTCACCTGCAGATCAACGGCAATGTCATCGGCGCCGGCGGCGTGCGGCAGGTCGGTGCCTACCTGCAGTCCGTGCTCGACGAGTACAAGCGAGGCGGCGGCGACAAAGGTCGGCCCGCCCTGGTGTAGGAGGACTCATGGCGACGTTCAGATCTGCATGGCTGCTCGGCTCGGTGCGCGACCTTCCGCGTCAGAGCTTCACTGTCGACGG
>NZ_JARTVQ010000061.1:0-226 GCF_029625845.1 Mesorhizobium sp. WSM4898
TCGCGCGGACTGCCACGGGCGGCCGATCGCCCGCCGAGATGCTCGACGCATTGTGGATGCCGTCGCGGTCCACCGTGGTTCTGACTGACGGCGGCAGGGGCGTCTATTATCGCGGACGCGACGAGGCAGGGCTCTGGCACCTGCCTCCGCACCGGGTTGCCGTCGTCGACTCGACCGGCGCCGGTGACTGCTTTCACGGTGCCTATGCCCATGCATTGACGCGCGG
>NZ_JARTVQ010000007.1:0-203375 GCF_029625845.1 Mesorhizobium sp. WSM4898
GCACTTCATCTTTTTGTCGGCTCGTGGGGCTGGTCCTGTGCAGCAATGCGTCGATGGTTTACTTCGCTTTGGATTCGATCCGTGTGGCAGTCGTCACGACGCTGGCCTGTTCGCTGCTGCTTCAGGCCTGCTATTTCGGCTGCGTGCTCTTTTTCGCGGACGTCGATGATCTGTAGAACTGTTCATTCGCTCCGCAGAGGGCCGGCGAATCCAATCTCTTCCTAAGCCCGTTGGCCGTAATCGAAAGACACGGGGCCGGCGAGTTCGTGCTCAGCTGCCACTGTGCTAGCAAGGGAACGGAATCCAATCCCGGAGCAGATGGCCAGAGTTGAGCGAAGACTGCGGTCGGAGCTCCTGCGCTTCCGGGTCTCCAAGGGGACGACTTTGCGAACCGAAGGGACTTTGAACCGTTGACGTGGCCAGCGTGCGGTAGGTTGGGCCAGCGACAGGGATCCCGGCCGGCCGGGAAGCACCGCCCTCTCAATGTGCGTTGACTTCGCTTCCTTTGGCGAAATGTGGGTAACGGCGAGGGCCGCACTCTTCCCGGGCCGTCGACATTCCCGCCCTTTTGGTGCGTGCGCCGTTAGGCGCGACAATTCGGTGCCCGCGTGTAACTGCGCGCATTCGCCGAAGCTTAGACGTGGTGCATTCCCGCTCGCCCGTTTGGCGGACAGTTCCGGCCGTGCTGGTTTTGCCGCCTAACGCCCGCCGCTCGTCACTGCCACACCCCTCTCCGGCAACGGCTCGGCGCATCGCGCAAGCCGGTTTAGCGATCAGGCCAGGCCCTTCGCGAGTTCCAACGCCTGCCGTTCGAAGAGGCGGCGGTAAATGCCACCATCGAGATTGATCAGGGCGGCATGATCGCCGTCCTCCATGATGCGGCCACGGTCGAAGACGAGCAGCCGATCGAGCGAGCGGACCGTCGACAGCCGGTGTGCGATGACGAGTGTGGTTCGGCCCACCATCAACCGATCCACCGCTTGTTGAATGAGCACCTCGGATTCCGAATCGAGGCTCGATGTGGCCTCGTCCAGAATAAGGATCGGCGCGTTCGCGAGGAAGGCGCGCGCGATCGCCACGCGCTGGCGCTCGCCGCCGGAGAGCTTCAAACCCCTTTCGCCGACCAATGTCCCATAGCCCTTCGGCAGGGGCGCGATGAATTCGTGGGCACTTGCCAGTCGTGCCGCTTGCTCGATCTCGGCCTGGCTCGCGCCAGGCCGGCCATAGGCGATGTTCTCGGCAAGCGACCTGTGAAACAGGATCGGCTCCTGCTGCACGATCGCGATCTGCGAACGAAGGGACTCTTGGGTCACCTCCGAGACGTCCTGACCGTCTATCAGGATCCGGCCGCCGCTCAGGTCGTAGAGTCTCTGGATCAGCTTCACGAATGTTGTCTTGCCGGAACCGGAGGGTCCAACCAACCCAACCCTTTCGCCAGCTTCAATCGACAGCGAACATTCGCTATAGAGCGGCAGGGGATGGTTGGCGTAGCGGAAGTGGACGTTCTCGAAATCGATACGGCCGTTCGTGATCCGGATCGGCTTGGCCTCTGGACGATCGGCAACATCCACCTGCTGATTGTGGATGGCCACCAGTTCTTCCATATCATTAACCGAGTGCTGCACGTTGCGGACATGCATGCCGGCATCACGCAGATAGCCCTGCAGGACGATGAAGGACGTGAGAACATATGCTATCTCGCCCGGCGTTGCCTGTCCATGCGACCACAGAAGCAGGGCATATCCGACCACCGCCACCCTGAGCGCAACCAAAGTTACGCCTTGGGTTGAGCCGATGATCGTTCCGCGCACCCAGCTCCGGCGCGCGCGGTGCCGCCATTTCGTCATGATATTTGCAAGCCGCTCGTCTTCGCGAACCTCTGCGCCGAAGCCCTTGACCACAGCGTTGCAACTGACCGCGTCCGCAAGCGCGCCGCTGAGCCTTGTGTCCCATCGGTTGGCAAGGCTCGCCGCTGGCGCGACATAGCCGAGCGACAGCGAAATCGAAAACGCAAGGTAGACGAGAGAGCCGCAAGCAAAGATCACGCCCATGACCGGCCAGTGCCAGCCGAGCAGCACCGTCGAGCCGATCAAGATGACAAACGACGGGAGCAGCGTGACGAGTATCGTGCTGTTGAGGAGGTCGAGCGCCCACATGCCGCGCGTTATCTTGCGCACTGTCGAGCCGGCGAAGCTGTTTGCATGCCAGTCTGTCGAAAAGCGCTGCACATGATGGAACGCTTCGGTCGCGACGTCGGAAATCATTTTCAACACCAGGTCGCTCAGGCCAATGAAGGCGACGTGGCGCATGGCAATGCCACCGAGTGCCAATGCAATCGGTACAGAGAATGCTGCAACAGCTGAATCCGAAGCTGGTGCTGCCGCATTAGCAGCACGAGAAACAGCGTCGATGAGTCGGCCAGAATAGAGCGGCATCAACACGTCAGCCAGCGTGGAGGCGAGCATCGCGGTCATGATGATCGCGAGCCGGGCCGGCTGCCTGTTCCAGAGGCGAACAGTGAAGGCGAAAACGTCGCGACAAGTGGCGCCGCGCCCATGGACGGGGAAACGTCTCATAGTTTCCAAGCGGGCGCATCAACACGCTCGGTCCCAAAGACGATAAAAGACAAAACTGGAATTTCGACCTCCCCCATAACAGCATCAATTTTGGCGGGCAGCTCTTGCCGCCTCACGACGGTGAGTTCAAAAGTCGTGCCAACTGAGCGGGAACATCCGAAGGACAAATTCAGCAGGTTACCGAGCCTGGAGAAAGTCAGCCGCCATCCAGTCGATACGATTGCTACGGCTGCTCAACTCGGGAGATTGGAAAAGAAGGTCGATGTATCGATTGAATTTTGAGCTTGTTCTTGCCTCGATCAAATAAGTACAGTTGCAATGCAGCTTTCTCAGGCCCGGCACTTAGGTGCTGATTTCAAAAGCGCGCCGCGAATACTTTCCTGCCCATATTCCGTCAATCGAATGCTCGACTGTCGGATTGTGCGCTCCCCGACACAGTGCTGTCGGTTCGCCTCCTGGGTACCTCCCCCGTCGATTGACGACCTGAAGGAGAAGCTTCGCTCGCAAGCTGGCACGACTCTTGAGGGTACTCCAGGTGGCGGAAGGAACTCCGGCTCGAGTCCCGTTGACTTCGGATGTTGCGAGGCTGGGTTGGAGCAAACTGTGCACCAATGAGAACGCAATGAAGGAGACATCATGGAACTCCGGCGGATTGCGGTGGAGTTAGACCTATTCCTCAAGATGACTGATGATGTCGCTCAATCCGAACAGTTGTTCGAACTGTTGTCTGCGTTTGCGCTGAATTTCGATTGCCCGTGGATTGCCTATGGGCCGCTCGCATCAGAGAGGGCTTTCAAGCCGAACCGGGAGGGTTCTGTGGTGATGTGGAATTATCCTGCTGAATGGCAGGAGCGCTACTCGAGAATGGGCTATGCCAAAATAGACCCCCTCATCAAGAAAGGTCGAAAGGAGGCGGGACCCTTTCGATGGAGCGAGGTGTATACTGATGAAAACATAACTGAAGATGGACGCCGCGTCTTGGACGAAGCAGCAACATTCGGCTTGAGGTCAGGCGTTACCGTCCCATTACATGGCCCTGGTGGCAGCTTTAGGTTTGTGAGTTTTGCTCAATCCTCGGACTGCGAATTGCAGAATAGAGCGATCACCTACCTGCAAATGGCCGCGCTGCGGTTTCATCGGATGGTTACGAAGTTCGACACTACGACTGCGTCGGAACGAGCTCATAACCTGTCTCCGAGAGAAATAGAGTGCATTGATTTGG
This sequence comes from Mesorhizobium sp. WSM4898, assembly GCF_029625845.1. Classification (NCBI taxonomy): domain Bacteria; kingdom Pseudomonadati; phylum Pseudomonadota; class Alphaproteobacteria; order Hyphomicrobiales; family Phyllobacteriaceae; genus Mesorhizobium; species Mesorhizobium sp. WSM4898. Next base: position 3,799 of record NZ_JARTVQ010000007.1, read on the forward strand.
TGTCACAAGGAAAATCATCTTGGGAAATAGGAACTATTTTAGGCAGATCACGAAATACGATAGATTTCCATTTAAAAAATGTAATGCGGAAGTTGGATGCGACCAGCAGAACGGTAGCTGTTGTAAAAGCTTTGAACCTTGGGATTATCCAACCGCCGTAGGTGCGCAGCTAGTTCTCCGCCCGTAGTAGCGCGCGTGATAGCCGAGACGCTCCGGCGTGCGCTCGCTCTTCGAAGCACCCAGCGCCTCGTCCATCTCGGCCTCGAGCACCTCCTGCATCACGGCGCGAATCACCTCGTGCAATCCATCCGGCTTCGAAAGCAAAATGTCGTTGACGCTGCTACGGCGGATTTATCTTCAGGCTTGGTCCTGGTGGCGATGCTGAGTTCGCTTCGCTGAGATTGGGCGGTCATGACAGGGTGGTGTTCAATGTCACCGATTCCTGGAAGAAATTACCATCCGTATTAAGCGACTGACGATGAGTGATGTGTGTCCAAAATCTGACAGCTGTCAGAAAACATTTCGGGTTCAATACAGCGGAGCGTCTTAGCCCTGTCGGGCTTTTCGAAGCCTATCTCGCAGTAACTGCGCGCCAGGCGCACTAGCTCGGCCTTTGCTGGTCGATGTGCGGCAATATAGTGTGAGGGCTGACCCGCATGAGAACACGGAACTCGCTCGATGAAGGATGATCGACGGCATCCAGAAAGCTTCTCTCCGGCGGGTTCGAGGGTGCTGCGCGCGCATCTCGGCGACGGGCCAGCGACCAACGGTTGAGGCTACATCTCCGGAGCGAGTGATGCCTCGAAAGATGCAATGCTGTCTCTGGTCCGACGCGCTGGAAGTTTGTGAAGGGTCGGCCCGGCAAATCGGTGAACCGGGCGGCTTAGGCTGCCAAAAAGGGTAGATGTCTGCGTTGCCTCGGTAGATCAGCAGGCGGTATCAGAAAGCCAAAGGCACACGCACACCATCGTGGCGCTTCGCAGGAAGTAGATGGGAGTAATCACCAGTGATTTTACCGGAACTTCGCTCAGCAAACACAGCCGGCAGGGTTTTGGAGATAACGACGACCACGGGATGCGTCGTAGGATGTTCATATTGTCCCCAGGACAAGTTCGCGGTCCGGCAAAGAAAAGTGTCTCATGCGAGTCATCTGGATCTTGAAGATTTCAAGCGGTGTCTGGCCCGCGTACCGACTTCCGTCGACATTGGTTTTGCGGGATACTCCGAACCTTGGCTCAATCCGGACTGTACCGAAATGGTGGAGCACGCCTTCGCCAAAGGCCATGGCATCAGGATTTTTACGACGCTGGTGGGAATGAACGGGCAGGACCTGCAGCGATTGCAAGCCTTGCGCTTGGGCGTATTCGTGGTCCATGTTTTCGATGACGGCACCTACATGAACAGCCGCCTGGTCGGAGACAAGTATCGCGATCTGGTTCGTCAACTCGTCGACGCGGACATCCCCTTGATCCGATTCGTGGCCTTGGGCGAGCCCCACCCAGATATAGCCGACATTATTCCTACCGAAGCCCTGATAAAAGCGCGGCCGGTGAGCAGTAGGGGTGGAAGCGTCGACCCTAAGATCGTTGCACCACGTCAGCCAGTGGTCGGAGCCCTAACCTGCGTGGACGCACGACAGTATCGGAATGTTCTTCTTCCAAACGGCGACGTTACCCTGTGCTCTATGGATTTTGAACGGCGTCACGTATTGGGCAACCTTCTATATGAGGGTTACTCCGCTCTGTTTGAAAAGCCAGTTTTTCGCGAAATCGTCGACCGCATGAATGGAGCAGATGGTTTTCTGCTTTGCAGGATGTGTGAATTCGCCGACCCAAACGACCGGACCTGAGTGCATGCCGGCCGAGAGGGCGTGCCTGGCAGTGCGGATGGCCCCACGACAGATGCACCTGCCCGCGACGCCATCGTGTTTTCACGTTACGCCAGTATGTTCCTGTAGGCGCGGCAGTGGGCCTCGAGCATTTCGGAGACGAGCTCATCGAAAGGTCTTCGCCTTCCAACCGAGCTTGTCGGCCTGCCTAGCTTGAGGTAACGCCGATCACAGGTCAACCATCGGTCGGATGGAAACAGTGTTAGTCGATCCCGATCAGAGCTTGATTGCTTACTCACGGCTCACCTCGTCAACGCCTTCACCCTCCCGGACGATCTCCTTTTCGACTCGCCTGAAGGCAGCAGCCCAGCTGCGGCCGGGGATGGTTGCCGTCGCGGTAGTGGACGTTCTCGAAACCGATGCGGCCCTTCGCCAGCGCGTCTCCCGGTTGCTTCCGCCTGGCCTACGAACGGGCTTTCCGTCAAGGGGGTCCACGGCGGCCCCGCCCTCTTGATCCGGCGGCTCGGGCCAGTCATCGCGCAAGAGATCGGAATCCGCATTCTTCTCAAAGAGAGCGTGGCTTTCGCTGTGTCATCGGTCATCAAATAGTTTCTTGAATCAGGTTGGTGTCCGCAGCCCGAGGTTGAACGGCGAATATTGATGACCGCCGCGAAGCCGCTCGCTCGCTACGGCGCTATTGAGGAGCGCGCTCGCGAGCGGCTTCGCTACCGCCGAGCGACACAACCTCTGGCGACGCGACCCTGCTGATCTCCTTGGACTCATTCATTTGTCCGGAGCGCTATGGGCAGCGAAGGGTGGGTACGTCAACTACCTGATGCCATAGTAGCGATGCTTTCGCGGAAGCTTTAGAAGCCATCCTGTTGCAGCACATTCGAAAGCATCCGAATGGAGGGCAACGCAACCCAACAATATTTGATGAGGATGCCGGCATCACCAGACCAAACCCAGACCAAACAAAGCTGCCTCCGGCATTCTGCTTCAACGTTAAGCGACGAACATCTGCCGCAAACCACTAGCCATTAAACAGCTCTCTTCTTTGAAAGACTATGTGCAGAGGACTTGATATGGACACCGACGCTTTCACGGCTCATGAATCTAACGTTCGTCGTTATTGCCGGGCGTTCCCCACCGTCTTTACGAAGGCCCTTGGGGCGACGATCTGGGACGAGACGGGTAAGCCCTTTATCGATTTCCTGGTGGGTTCCGGCGCACTCAACTACGGGCACAACAATCCGGATATTATGGCGCCAGCGATTGAATATCTCGTCGGTGAGAACATTCTTCTGTCGCTTGATATGCATACGGCGGCAAAGCGTGACTTCATTGAAGGGTTCGTCGATTGGATCCTGAAACCCAGAGGCCTTTCGTACAAGATTCAGTTTCCCGGGCCGACCGGCACGAACGCCAACGAAGCGGCGCTGGCGCTGGCGCGAAAATACACCGGCCGCTCGAGCGTCATGGCCTTTACGAATGCGTTCCACGGCATGTCGCTCGGCTCTCTAGCGGTGTCGGGCTCGGCCTCAACCAGGGAACTGGGAGGCGTCGCTCGCCACGATGTGATCCGTGTTCCCTATGACGGCTATCCGAGCCAAGCTTTCGATTCCGCCAGTTACATCGACAGCGTTTTGAGCGACCCGGGGAGCGGCATAGAAAAGCCTGCCGCAATCATTCTGGAGACCATCCAGGCCGAAGGCGGCATGAACGCCGCATCCGCAGCTTGGCTCACGGAAATTCAGCGCATTTGCCGTACGCACGGCATTGTTTTTATCGTCGACGATATTCAGGCGGGTGCGGGCCGAACTGGCGATTTCTTCTCATTCGAGTCCGCGAAAATCGAACCGGATATTGTGTGTCTTTCCAAGTCCCTAAGCGGTTCAGGTAGTCCGTTGTCCATCGTTCTGATTCGACCCGACTTGGACATATGGAAGCCCGGAGAACATAGCGGGACCTTCAGAGGCAACAATTTCGCCTTCGTGACGGCAGGAGCCATGTGCAAGATGTGGTCGGATAGGAAATTTACTGCAGGTGTCGAGCGGACAGCCGTCAGGCTGCAAACGCACCTCGATCGCCTGGTTGCGAAATTTCCAAGATACATCGAACAGAAGCGCGGCCGCGGTCTGATGGCCGGCCTGAAATGCCGTTCACCGGCAGTTGTCGGCCGCGTGCACGATGTCGCATTCGAAAATGGCCTTCTTATCGAATCCTCGGGGCCAAATCGCGACGTTATCAAAGTCCTCCCACCGATAACCATCACCGATGCCGAACTCGATCGTGGCATCACCATCCTTGAACACGCACTACAGGAGCAAGACAATGCCTAGTCAGATATCTCAAGTGCCAGCCATCTCGCCGGTTTCGATCAAAGAACGGACCGGGTCGATCAACACGGCGGAGATCATCTCGGTCCTGAAAGGTGAGCTCACCGCTCTGCACATCAAGCAAGCTTTCAGCACCGAAGTAGCCGAGGAGATCACTACGAACTTTATTGGAAGCTCTGGTCTCAGAGAGCGTAAAGATGGTGTGCCCGGACAATATGTCGGCGCATCTCACTACAGGAAGGATGCAGCCACCTATTTCGCAGACGCCGAAAACGCGCGGCCGTACGTCGATGCCCTTTTTAAGAATTTGGTTGACCCGGTTCGAGCAGTATTCAGGGCGTTGAAGCGAGAGCTTCACAACCAGGGAATCGAATTGCGGCTAGCCCGTTCCGAACACGGCCAGGCCAATGTTTGTCGCGGCCTCAGTTGGTCGGGCACAGGCACATTTTCCTTGGATCCCCACGACGACGTCGCTCAAGTCTTACGTGCTGGCGATGATTACGAGCTTTCTGCGGTGGCGCACAATACGGTCGCAGCGCTCAACCTCTATCCCAGCATGCCTGAGGAAGGCGGCAATCTGAAGCTCTGGAGCCACAAGCCGACGGTTGCGGACCGGATATCGCAAGGTGTGGAGACCACTGGATATCCCTATTCGGCAGCCTATCTGGAAGCCGTCCCTTGCCGCGAGTTCGAGCTCAAAACCGGGGATATCGCCCTAATCGATGGCGGCTTCGTTCACGGGGTTACCGGTCAATTAGGCGACGGAAAGCGTCGCCTAGTGCTGAATTGCTTTTTCGGATTTGCGCGGCCTGATCTTGTTCTCTGGTGGACGTGACGTTGGACCTCGCAGCGATCGACTGGCTTGGGCCGTGAGTTGGCGTGGCCAGGCGTGTGACTGCTCATGCTGCCGTCATACAAGCCGAACCTCGAACCGATTGAAATGGCCTTCGCCAGACAGTTTGGGCTGATGCCTTTGCAGGCTACAATTCAGGACTCGCCCTATGAAGAAGCAGTTTACTCCTACAAACGATGTAAGCCTCGCGATCTTTGATCGTCTTGAGTCTGAGGTGCGGAGCTACGTCCGTGCGTTCCCAGTTCTGTTCGATCGAGGCGTCGGCACTGCCCTCATAGCTACAGACGGTCGGGAATACATCGACTTCTTGGGAGGCGCGGGAGCCTTGAATTACGGGCACAACAACCCAGCCTTCACGCGGGCGTTGTTGGACTACATTGCGCGCGACGGAATTGTGCACGGGCTCGACCTTGCTACGACCGCCAAGAAGGCCTTCATCGAAGCTTTTGAGCAGTTTATTTTGAAGCCCCGCGGTCTGTCTTATAAATTGCAATTTACTGGCCCCACAGGTACGAACGCGGTCGAGGCGGCTCTGAAGCTAGCTCGCCAAGTGACCGGCAGGTCAAACATCGTTTCGTTTACGAACTCGTTTCACGGAGTCAGCGCTGGGGCGTTGGCGGCAACCGGAAACACGAAGTTCCGAGATGCTGTCGGCTTTCCCCTCGCGCACGTGACATCGTTGCCGTACGAGGGCTATCTCGGCGCTTCAGACACGATCGAGTATTTCGAGAAGCTTCTCGATGATCCTAGCAGTGGTCTCGGCAAACCCGCTGCGGTGATCCTAGAAGCAGTGCAGGGCGAAGGCGGTGTCAATGCTGCTACCGTTGAATGGCTGCAACGGCTGCGTGATCTGACCTCTCGGCACGAGATCCTGATGATCCTCGATGATATTCAGGCTGGTGTCGGTCGCACAGGGAAATTCTTCAGTTTCGAGGCGGCTGAGATCGTGCCGGACATCGTTACCCTGTCAAAGTCGTTGTCTGCAATTGGAACGCCTATGGCCCTTGTCCTCATGAAGCCTGAACTTGATGTCTGGACGCCGGGTGCGCACACCGGCACGTTCAGGGGCAACAACTATGCTTTCGTCACTGCTCGTGCGGCCCTTGAGACTTACTGGTCCGACTCCAAGTTTGAAGATGAGATTGCTCGCAAATCAGCCATCTTGGCTCAAGAACTCAAGTCGATCGCAGACGACTTCCCCAGCCTTGCTCTGAATGTCCGAGGCCGCGGCTTGATGTATGGACTCGTATCACCAAAGCACCACTCATTGCCGGGGCTCATTTCCCGGGAAGCTTTTCGTCGCGGCTTGGTGATCGAGATCGCTGGCTCGTATGGTGAGGTGCTCAAGTTCATGACAGCCCTTACCATAACCGAGGCTGAACTGCGCCGTGGTCTGTCGATCGTACGCGACAGCATTGGCGCGGTGCAGGACAGCATTTCAGCGGAGTAGGCATTCACTCAGTCCCCCCTACCCAGTCTGGGCTTATCAAGCAAAGGAAATTCCGCTTTAGACGTATGCGATTGTATGGAGACGGACAGCAAAAATGGACACTCGGAGAGCTCAAACAATGGACACCGACCGCTTGACGTGATCGAACGACAGTACGGCATGTGCAAATCAATACACACTTCTTGCTCGTTGCAAGATGAAGGACGACGTCCAGGGCCGGTGAAACCGGTATTCTAATATATTATATAAGTAAGATGGTAATATTGCTGGTTTATCACGAGCGAAGACGAACGGTACACAACACATTAGAAATTAACTTGTATAAGAGGTCCGGTATTTCTTATCCTTTCTGATGAAAAATAGAACGGATTTTGTGCGACGTCGAAGTTTGGCGAGACGAGTGTAAGGCGCGTTCGCGAACCTTACACCGTTACGTTCTGAAGGAGTTGAGATCGTGAGTGATATGACAGCCCGAGACGATGAGATAAGCCTAGCCGAACGCGTAACGCAGCATTTGAAACCGCATTTATGGGCAAAGGCCAACCGGCTCCTTATCCGTAAAGCAATCAGCGAATTTGCACACGAGTTGCTAATTGCTCCTCGACTCCAGCGAATGGAAGGCGACTGGGGGAAGTATGTGCTGGAAAGCGAGACCCCTGGGTTGGAGTATTGGTTCCAGGCTCGGCGCCTCCTGCTAGATCACTGGCAAGTGGACGCCGGCTCTCTGGAGAAAAGGATTGAGGGCAGGCCGGCCCCCCTGGATGCGCTTGATTTTGTTATTGAGTTCAGCCGCCATCTTGGCATAAAGGAAGAGATGATGCCGGTTTACCTGCAGGAGATCAGCAGCACGCTGTATGGCAGCGCGTACAAGCAGGCCAAAACAGAGATATCCGCCGCAGAACTGGCTTTTGCCGATTACCAGATCGTTGAGGCTGGCATGACGGAGGGCCACCCGACCTTTATCGCGAATAACGGTCGCATTGGCTTTGACGCGCTCGACTATAGTCGCTATGCGCCGGAGGTGGGCAGTTCGATAAGACTCATATGGCTGGCCGTCCATAAAGAAATGGCAACGTTTAAGTCCATTTCAACGCTCGACTACGACCTTCTCATGCACGAGGAACTCGGTCGACAGGCGCTGGAACAGTTCGACGCAGCGTTGCGTCAAAAGGGACTAAACTCGACCGATTACATCTATATGCCAGCGCATCCTTGGCAATGGTTCAATCGGCTCTCAACTATCTTCGCGGCGGATATCGCCAACCGGCACATTGTCTGCCTAGGCCAGGGGAAGGACATATATCATGCCCAGCAATCGATCCGCACACTTTTCAATATAAGCGATCCGCATAAACGGTACGTGAAAACGGCGCTGTCGATACTTAACATGGGGTTTATGCGCGGCTTGTCACCGACACACATGCTGGCGACGCCCGCCATCAACGAATGGTTGAAGAATTTGCTCGACAGTGACTCCTATTTAGCCGCCAACGGCTTCAGCATCCTTCGCGAGGTCGCGACGATTGGCTATCGCAATCGTTGTTTCAACACCGCCCTCAAGAAGGACTCCCCTTACAAGCAGATGCTTTCTGCGCTGTGGAGGGAAAGCCCCCTTCGGCAGTTGAAAGAAGGGGAACGTCTGATGACAATGGCGTCGCTGCTTCATGTCGATTACAATGGTGAAGCACTCGTGACAGCCCTCATCAATGCCTCGGGGTTAGACGCCGCCGCTTGGCTACGCCGCTATTTTGAATCTTATCTGGCGCCGCTTCTCCACTGCTTTTATGCTTACGATCTAGCGTTTATGGCACATGGAGAAAATATAATTCTAGTTATGAAAGATCACGCTCCGACGCGAGTTATCATGAAAGACATTGGCGAGGAGCTTCGTATTCTAGGCGGAGATCTCAACGTGCCGGAGGAGATTAAGAGGATCTGCATTCAAGTAAATCGCGACATGAAGCACGACTTCATTTTCACCGACGTTTTCGACTGCTTCTTTCGTTACTTGGCTGTAACACTCGAAGAACATCTTGATTTTCCGTCGACACACTTCTGGCAGCTCGTAAGCGAGTCCATCCTTGGCTACCAGACGAAACATCCGGAATATGACGAAAAATACAGGCAGCATGACCTATTCGCTCCAGAATTTCTGCGACGATGTATGAATCGACTGCAGATACAAAAAAACCAGCAAATGGTGGACTTCGGTGATCCGGGAGAATACCTGCACACCGTCGGCACGCTGAAGAACCCACTGGCGGGCATTCGCAAAGTGACCAGTGCAGGTTAAGCTTGAAGGAGGCGCGTATTTTAAATGAACAATGTAGTTAGCCGGTTTTGGGCCAATACCATACCCCCCCCTTGGGGTAAGCAACCCCTTGCGTAAACGCCGCCGCAGCATGTTGCGCGTATCAGGCGCCCGCTCACCAGCGCGTCGCCTGCTTCCATTCTGAAAGGAGGCGCCTAATTTTTTTATCGCCTTCGGGCCGGCTTTCCAGGTGCCGTCAACACTGACACGGTTAGGCGCCCAAAGCTTGATTTGTGTAGACCTCGCTACCTTAAGCATAAACCTCGTCGAACGCCTTCAATCAAGCACTGCGGCCTTGACGCTCATGCTAGGAGATCATGGCCGCGTTGGAGGTAAGTGCGGCTCTAACTTATGGCTAGAAGGGAGCTTCTCATGTACATTCTAGAAACGCCGCGCCTAATCCTAAGGCCACCGTCGCATAGCGACGAGCTTCTTCTACATGAGCTTCATAGCGATCCATTTGTGGTAAATGCCATGTGGGATGGAGTCTATCCGACCCGAGAGCAATCGAAAGCTAAACTACAACAGTTCATCCATCATTGGCAGAGCAATGGTTTCGGCTTATGGATGGTGTTCGTAAAAGGCGAAGGCCAAGTCGGAAAATTCGCAGGCTACTGTGGATTGATGTACAGTGGCCCGTATCTGCCCGAAGATCCCACTAATGTGGAAACCGTATCGTGCCTCCACCTTGCGTCTTCCGGTAAGGGGATCGCCGCAGAGGCCGGCAGGGCAGCGATCCAGTTTGCTTTCGAGAACCTAACGCTCGAGAAGGTCACTTCATTCATTCGCCCAACGAACACGCGTTCGCTTCGGAAAGCACCGAAAGTAGGCCTTCGCTATGTAAGAGACCGGGTCTACAATAACGTAGTTATGCGATATTTTGAAGTGACAGTCTTGACTGCTGTAAAAATCGAAAAAGTCGTCGTTATCTCTTGTTAGTATCATTGTTTCTCGGAAGACGGTGATGCAAGAAACCGTAGGCGAGCGCTGCTCTCGCCCTACGAACTTGCAATCATTCACACCGACGCACCGGCGTGTCCGGAGATGCATGTGCCCTGGAATTGAGAGCTTGTCGGTTCAGAGATAGTTCAGATGGGTCGCTCGGTCTCGCTTCGGGCATGCCCTCGACCGATTTGGCGATCAAATCGCTCCGTTACAGACGGCATGATGTGGAGCTGCCGCGCCGTAAGTGACCATATCTCAGGCGGTAGGAGGAGCGCTTTGCTGAAGAAGCCCATCACACTTGGTACCTTGATGGGGAGTTGCGTGGTTTTCGATTATATCGTCGTGGGTGGTGGCTCCTCTGGATGCGTGATGGCGAGCAGGCTCTCCGCCTATGGCGCTCGCGTGCTGCTCATTGAAGCTGGCCCTGATACGCCGCCGAATGCCATTCCTGACGACATCCAGGATGGCGACCCAACGCGTGCTTACCTTAATCCCGGTTATCGATGGCAGTCACTCCACGCGACAACGGTGCGAGGTGGCCGCAAGCCTGTCCATTACGAACAGGCGCGCGTCATGGGTGGCGGCTCCAGCATCAATGCCCAAGTCGCCAACCGCGGCGGGCCCGGAGATTACGATGAGTGGGCCTCAAGCGGTGCAACGGGCTGGGGTTGGGAAGACGTGCTGCCCTACTTCCGTCGTCTAGAATGCGATTTGGATTTCGGCGGGGAATTTCATGGCACGAACGGCCCCTTGCCAATCAAACGTGTGCGCCAATCAGACTGGTCGGGCTTCATCCGGGCAATCTCCGATGCTTACGATGCTTTGGGGCTTCATTTCAGGCCAGACTTCAATGGTGCATTCGGTGATGGCTATTCAGTTGTCCCATTGACCAACCGCAATGGTCATCGGGTCTCCTCCGCGATGGCGTACTTACCCGAAACCGTCCGCTCTCGCCGCAATCTAACGATTTTATCCGAAACGACAGTTGCGCGGCTGACCTTTTTGGGAACAACGGTAACGGGGGTCGAGACGGAGAACAAATCGGGCGTGCAATCGTATAGCGCTTCTTGCGTTATCCTGTGCGCAGGAGCACTCCATTCACCCGCCATATTGATGCGCTCCGGGATCGGCCCCGCGAAGGAATTAGTACAATTCGGAATCCCTATCGTTGCAGATTTGAAAGGTGTGGGCCAGAATCTTCAGGAACACCCCACGATTTGCGTTTCGGCCTATTTGAAGCCGGCCGATCGCTTGTCACCCGGCGTGAGCGAATATATTCAGATGCACGCCCGCTACTCGTCGGGTTACGAAGGCTGCCCGTCGACCGATATGGCAATATCGACTGTTGCCAAATCATCCTGGCACCCGCTGGGGAGGCGCCTCGGCACTCTCGCCGTGTGGGTCAATCGCAGCTACTCGACGGGAACTGTGGCGCTCAAGGGTAGTTCGCATAAAATAGAGCCGGAGGTCGATTTCAACTGGTTGAGCGACAAGCGGGACGCCGAGCGCCTCAAGCAGGGCTTTCGCTTCATAGTCCGCCTGCTGCAGCAAGATTCGCTGTCCTCTGTGGCGCTGGACCCGTTTCCGTCAGCGTTGAATGCGCGAGCGAAGCTGGTGAGCAAGGTCACAAGCACAAACTATGCACTCACGTCATTTCTGGCGCTGCTCATGGACGCGTCGCCGCGGCTGCGCCGTGGGCTGATTAGGCGCGTCATAACGGATGGGGATAGCATTTCCGATCTCGTCAACGACGAGAAACATCTGGATCGGTATATTCGCCAGAACGTCATCCCAAGTTGGCATCCGACGTCGACCTGCAGGATGGGGGCAGCCGCGGATCCTGGCGCTGTGACCGATCCGTCGGGACGCGTTCATGGTATTTTGGGTTTGAGGATCGCCGACGCTTCCGTCATGCCATTTTGCCCTCGGGCGAACACAAACATTCCGACGATTATGGTGGCTGAGAAATTGGCCGACACAACCTTGAGAGACGGCAGACGGAGCTAAATCGCTGCCTGCTTTGCTGCTCGGCTAGTCGTCTCGTCGAGACGGCGGATAACGTCGACAAGCGCTTCCTCAGCTCATGTGCTCCTTGGTGCCGCCAGGCAGAACGCCGAACCCGATGTAGATGGCTTTTTTGCGAACGAAGTCTTCGTCCCTGAGCTTGACCGCTCGACCCGGATAGCGTCGAAAAAGACTATGGGATAGGAAAATTTCGAGCGGTCGGTTTCTGCCATTCGGCCATCGTCCGGGACGGCGTGTGTGATGGACGAGCTCAGGTAGCTGGCGATACCTCGCGTCATAGAGCTCTTCGAGATGGCCGATCCTGCCATGAAACCCGGAGGTCGGCGCTGGTCTGGATTGAGCCTGGAAGTCATAAAGCAATTCAGAATTGTAAATCGCTCTTAGTATCTTGGCCGTGATAATGTTAAACTAACCGCGACGGATGTAACAATATATACAACTATATTAACATACAAATCGTTGTTATCTTCACCAGGAAGCGCTAGAGATCAATTGCTAAGACGGAATCACCGCCCAGCCATCGGCTTAGCCTTAGAATGGGACATCATGTCGACTTTCGTTATTATTGGAAGAGACGGCGCGTTGCCCACATCCAAGGAACTGTCGACTTTGAGAGCCGCGGCAAACACTAATCAACTTAAGCGCCCAAAAAGGGGATTGACTATGACCACGCTGCCGAAAATTTCACTTTCGAAATTGAGAGACGATGCAACGCGACGTGACGAGCGCCAGCGCCTGCAAATGGCATGCCAGGAATACGGGTTCTTCTACCTTGTCGAGCACGGCATCCCCGGGGAACAGATCGCGCAAGCCATTGAGGCTTCCCGGCGATTCTTCGCATTGCCACAGTCGGTTAAGGAACGCTACGGGCACGCCTTTCAGGACGTGTACCCCACTGCCGCCCGTGGATACAGTCCTTTACACGGCGAAATGCTACATCCTGAGGCCGGCTTCGATCCAAAGGAGGTATTCGACCTCGGAATTGAGAACGAAGGCGACCGGCGTCCGTTCTCCGGCCGCACGCGCCTTCCGGATGAAGCCTTGGCTCCTGGCTTCGCAAGAAACCTGCTTGCTTTGCAGGCTACCGTGCTCGCCGGGATTGTCCCCCAGATCGGGGATGCGCTGGCGGACCTGATAGGTATGGAAGAGGCATGGTTCCAACGCCATTTCAGCACGCCGACGCTTGGGCAACGCGTGATACGGTATCCAGCTCGCGGCGGCACTTGCGCAAAGCACACGGATCATGGCTTCTTCACGCTGCTGCTGCAAGAGGAACTCCCCCTGCGTTCCTTGCAGGTGTGGTTCCGCGGTCGATGGATGCCGGTGCCGAGCCTGCCCGATAGTCTCGTAGTCAATCTGGGCGACCTCCTTCAGGTCTTGAGCGACGGCCGCTTCAAGAGTACGCCCCACCAGGTCGTGCATAGTGGTCCGACTGATCGAATTTCGCTGCCCTTCTTTATTTATCCCGAGATCGACGCTCGCCTGACTTCGCGACAAGGGCAGCAAGTTAGTGTTGTAGAAATGATGCTGCGCAACGTTGAGTCAATATGGGTGACTGGGAATGGCGCCGGACGCGCGCGCGAACTGCAATGATTGTCTGCTTTTCTAAAGCATGCGCAATTATGGCGCCGACGCGGTGCAGATCTCCGTGGTAAGCTGGAAGAACTCTCGCATCCGCTAGATTGTCCCGCCGTCGCGCGTGTAGCGCGGCGGTCGGAAGCCCGCTTCGGGATGAATGCACCTATGGTGTCAGATTGTTTGCATCGTGTGGTCGCAGGGAAAGATCGCACTAGATCTGCACCGCTGTCGCAAACGTGCTGCGGGAAAACCTGAGGGAACTTGATCCCATGATAACGCTCGCCCAACTCGCGCTTGACGTATCGCGAACCGAGCTCCCGGGAACCAGTTCCAGCGCGACCACGACGCCGTCACAGGCGGAAAGATCTTATAACACCCGGCGGTCGCGTGCTGCACGTCTTGCGGGCCGGTGGCAGTTATCGCAAGCCGTCAACCTTTCAGGCCGAACACCTCGCGCCCTGGAGCCCATTCTCAGCCGGAGCCCGCCCCTCATGGAGATTCGTCTCGCAGGCACTGCCGACCGCGATGCATGGCGGTCCCTTTGGTACGCATATTGCGCCGACCAAGGTCTCAATTCATCAGAACAGGCGACAGATAGGATCTGGCGGCGCATCGAGCGCCCAGACGAACCGATTAACGCGCTGATCGCGGTCTCAGCAACTGGCGTTACCATAGGTTTTGCTACCTTTGTCATTCACCCGTATACTCTTAGCGATCGTCCGGTCTGTTTTCTCGCAGATCTCTATGTCGACGAGTCTTCGCGGCGCCAGGGGATTGGCCAAGCCATGCTCACGAATCTGGCCTCCTACGGTCGCGACCAAGGCTGGCTGAGAATCTATTGGAATACGGACAGATCAAATTATCATGCGCGGGCGCTCTATGACAAGATCGGTAAATTGAGTCCATACCTTACCTACTACTATGACCTGTAGACTTGCTCTGAGGTCGTAACGAAAGCGCATTGACCTGCCCCAGTCTTTTAAACAGTGGCGAGTAGACTAGAGGTGCAGCCATTTATGTTGCGCACATGGGCTTGCAGCGGAATGTATTTTCGGCGCGATGATCCATTGATCAGGCAAGGACCGTGTTCGAGGTAAACTCCGTGCGGTGGTCTGCGACGATCATGCCGGGCTTGCCGCGCTGGGCGATCAGGTCGTCAGTTCGCGAGCAACGCGGCGACCAGAGATCTGTGTCCGGAATCGCGTAAGGCATTCGCGCGTCACGTCGTCGACGAGTTGATCGGCCGCAGGAGAACTGGTCGTACAGCGACCAGCGTGCGTTCGGCTTCGCCTCGACACGGATCGGCCCCGCATGCCGACCGCCGCTCGCCGTCCGCACTTCAACAAGGTAGGCGACATCTCGTCGACCGGCAAGATCTATTCCGGACGTCCGCGCTGTCGTTATGACAAGCCATATTCTAATTTAGATCTCAAAAATCTTCCGGGGAGCAGTGGTCAGTACCTCGACGCCGGAGTCTGTGACACGGAACGTTTCGCTGATGACGTATCCAAAATCCTCCTCGATCCAATTACCTAACATCAGGTGAAAGGTCATGTTTGGTAGCAACTCTGTCATATCGCCATCCTTAAGGCTTGCGGTCGGCTCCAACCAACCAATGCCGTGTGCATAGCCGCAACGCGTCTCCTTTTTGAGGCCCCGCTTCTCGATGCTGCGATTGAAGGCGTTGGCAACATCGCTGCAAGTCGCTCCTGGCCGTATCGCATCAAGAGCGACCTCAAGGCCGGCGACTTGGATCTCATGCACGCGACGTAGACGATCGGAGGGTGAGCCGATCGTGTAAGTGCGCATAAGCCCAGCACAGTAACCATATCGCGCACCGCCGATTTCGAGATTCACCTGCGATCCATAGCGAAAAACGTCCTCGCTCCACGGAATGTGGCACGTTCCCGTTCGCGGTGATGAACACAAACTTATTCCCTCGATCCCGCTTCCTGGCTTACCGTTTGCGCCGCGCACCAACGTTGCCACAATTTCCGCGCACGCGTCTGCTTCACGCACCCCGGGGCGTATTACCTCAGCAGCGCGTCGAATCGCGGCGTCTGAGATTGCCGCCGCCTCCCGCATTACAGCTATCTCGAGATCTGACTTGATGAGCCTTTTCCAAGTGACCGCCTTAGTAGCATCGACGATCGTGGCACCAGGCAGGCGCATCCTAAACTTTTTCGCCGATTGCGATGGAAGGCAGCATAGCTCGATTCCTATGCCTCGACTCGCGAGGCCGACGTCCTCCAAGTAATCGACTACCGCGTCATAGCCATCCTTGTCAGGATTTCCAATATACGCTTCGGGGTATGCGACGATTTTGTCGCGCTCCATAAAACATTGATGAATGGCTGCCGGCGCATCACAGCGGCGCAGAATGAACGTCGGTTCCTCTTCTCGTATCGAAACCACAACGGCCTGAGGAACATAGGCTGATAGCGCGGTGTACCCCGTGAGATAGGTAATGTTATGTTGGTCGGAAACGACGAGCGCGTCGATATCGCACCGACCCATTTCGAACTTCACCGAGCCGAGCCGGCGAAGGTATTCACTTCTAGGGAATGCCTGGGGTCCCTTGGATATATTCATAAGTTTGAACTCCAGCTATGCTTTTGACAACAAGGCGAGCTATTGCGGGTAAGAGTTCTTATGCTGGCGACGGATCACCTCTCAGTTGGGGGGGAGTCGTGGGGCTGCAGATCGCTCCTGTTCGCCCGACGGCGGTGTGATAGACCAAGCGATTAAGTCGACAGCTCGTTGGAGTATCGCTTCGGTCTGAGCAAGGCTGGGTGAAACGGCGACGACATGTCCTATCCAGTCTCGAAAATCGCCTTTCCTGAAGATCGGCGCGTTGGGTTCAACATACAATTTGATTTCAGCGACACCTGGTACCGCGATCGCCTGACTGCCGCCATCGATCCAATCGAGGGTGCCGTCGCAATCAGCAACTAGGAACCGCGCGGCTGCGGTCTGCAAATGCCTTCTGCGCAAATCCCATTCCTCGCCGACGACAAGCTTGATGTGCTCGGTGACCAGATCGACACCGCTCGCCAGTTGGACCAGTTCAGGCTCAAGCGCACCAGCAAGACGCGGATTCACTTCGATTACAACCGGGCCATGATTAGTCAACCGGAGCTCGATGTTCGTTGGCCCCCAATTAAGGCCAAGAGCTTGCAAGCACCTCAGCGAAACATCAACGATACGGTCATGATCGTCTTCCGCAAGCGGGGCCGGGAAGGTCGTTTCACGGAAGACGAAATGCGGTGGGGGGCCGAAATCAACGGCGACAATCCCAATAACCTCATTGCCCATTATCTCCACGCTATAAAAAGGGCCGCGCGCGAATTCCTCAACCAATATCCTCGGCGAAGACGGCCAGATGTGCTTCCCACCCAACAGATAGGTCGTGTGGTCAGCTAACTCATCGGCGTTGCGGCACAATCGGACACCGATGCTACCGCTGCCGATTGCCGGCTTAACAATTACGGGAAAGCCGATCTCCGCGACAGCGCTTTCTACTTCTGCCACATTCAGCGCCATGCGATAAGCGGGTATCGGAACTCCGGCTTCCGCAAGTAGCTGGCGCTGAGAGAATTTGTCACAGCATCGTTCAATCAATTCGGGGTTGGGTCCCGGTAAGTCGAAATGCCGACATAGTTTGCCAACGGTTGCATAGACCGACTCGTCGATGCCCGAGAAGCCCGTGATACCAGCGATGTCATTGGTCTCACGCAGCCTGGAACATTCGCGAATCAAGGTATCAAGATTGGTTGTATCGACACGGATTGCCTCGCTTCTTTCCGCCGCAAGATACTCGTACTGTGTTGGATCAACTGATAGTGTAATTGGATGAAAGCCAAGACGCCGGGCCGCGTGGATGTATCGTATTCCATTACCTCTTGCATGGCCTTCAACCAGGATGAGAGCTTTCCTTGACATTGGCTGTTCTCCACTCTGCGTTTTTGTCGATAGGTCGTTTTGCCATCGTGGACCTCAGACTTAAAGACAACGATCCAAGGCCAAACATTCCGTGAAATTGGTCGCCTCTACCCGCAGCCGCTGGCTGAAGCTGAAGTTGCCTTTGGCGCAGCAAAATCGTCTTCCCAGATCTGGGCAGAACCGATTGGGCTTGATGGCAACTGACCGAATAGTGGCCGAGTGGGATAATGCACTGTATCGCGTACCAGAGTACTGGGGACGAGTACGCCCTTGACCGGGACCCGGCGCCACGAGCTGTCACCGAAAGGCCCTACTAGGGAGTGAGTTTTAGCGCGTTATCGCCGGGAGAGCCCTCGCGAATCGAGAACGTTATCCTTCCATCGTCGTCTATTGCACCCTCGTAGAACATGTGGTCGCAGATAGAATTATCCCGGTGGAAAGTCAGCACTCGCGGCTTGATCTCCACCATCTGATGCTCCTCGATGTATGCGGAGGAGCAAACGATTATTTCGTCCCCGACCTGACAGGTGCGAGCAGCGGCTCCGTTCAGCACGCAGCAACGAGAACCCCGCTCTCCATAAATCACGTAAGTGCTGATTCGAGCGCCCGATGATTTATTCCAGATTTCAACGAATTCCATTGGAAGGATGCCGGCTTCGTCGCAGTGATCTGGATCCAAAGTTATTGAGCCCCGGTAGTTCAAATTCGCGTCGGTCACAGTTATTCCATGAAGCTTGGCGGCAACAAATTTTCTCATCTACATTTCCTCTCGGCGGTGGGACACTGCGTCGACAAGCGATTGCTGTGTCTTGGTTTCAGGATGGATGGATGGACGTTCTGCGATTTGTCGTATTGTGGTTCTTAGGACAAAATTGATTACTCTGGCGTGGCCAGCACGAGACAGTCAGGCGAAGGCTGGTTGTGGTGGGCGGAGGCATTGCCGGCCGGCTGTCCCCCATTGGTAATGCCATCCGATACAGTTCCGACATGTTCCGTTCCTTTAATTAGTTGTGATTTCAGGTGACTGTGCCAATCGGCCCGTTCAACTGGATCGCACACAAAGTTGCAAACCTCGTGCCAAACTGGCTAATCAGGCCGGAAACAGAAATGCGTGATCTCTTTCAGCTATTTAGGTGAGCAGACCACGGATCGGATCAAGAAGGCACGTCGCGGACGCGACAAAATGTTGAGTGTAGGACGGGTTGAGGTGGCGCCCTTCTGCTGGTGGTCGTGCGGCCGATCTGGGCATCGTTGACTTCTGGCGGCGGGGATGTCGAGGACGCTCGGGTATTGGCTGTTCGGATCTTAGACGCGTGCAGCCTCATGCCTCGAATGCGGCCGTTTTACTTGTCCCAGTCGAGGCCTGCCTAAATGTTTGATCTCAGGTTTTGATGGGGCATCCTTATCTTCCGAATCAAAGGATGCACTATGGGCCAGGTTCTTCATGGGAGCGCCACGACGACAGAGGCGGTCCGTCGGGCGCCCGCTGATCAAGGGTTTGTTTTCAGCGATGGGATGGTCGCGGGGCTTACGCTCCTAAGGACGACCTTAAGAGCCCAGCCTCGCTACCGTGCCATGATCGCGCAAGGCGGCCCTCGCCGGAGGCGTACCCGAGGATCGCCCCTGACCAACAAGGAAAAGCCGGATCGACGCGGTCATGTATCCTCTAAGAGTTGTCATGACGCTTACCTCCTTCAGGTTGTGTGCGTCAAGTTCTGCAAAATGGGGCGGCCACGATGCTGGTCATGCGGCTTGGCGTAGAGCGAGCTTCTTGTGCTCGCGCAGATCGTCCATGTTGATGTAGCGGTTGGCCTCCATCCAGTTCTCGTTGGTCTCGCAGCCAGCGCCCTGACGAGGCGCAGGCAGCTTTCATTGGGGAAGATGCGCATGACATTGGTGCGCCGGCGGATTTCCTCATTGTGCCGTTCAAGCATGTTGGTGCTCTTGAGATGCTTGTGATGCTGGCGCGGCAGGCAAAAGAAGGTCAGCGTGCGCTCGATGGTCTCCTCCACCCAACTCGTCAGTCGCGGATAGCGGCCCGACCATTTGGACAGCCATGCGGCGAGATCGGCCTTGGCCTCGGCGAGATCGCGCCGGTCATTAGAGCCAGCGCAAGTCCTGCAGGCAGTCGGCGCCGTGCTTTCTCGGCAGGTGATCGAGCGCGTTCCTGAGGAAGTGGACGTAGCAGCGCTGCCAGGCGGCTTCGGGGATCACCTCGCCGATCGCCGCGACCAGGCCGGCATGATTGGCGGAGACAACCAGCTCGACGCCCTTGGGGCTGCGCGCCTTCAGCGCGACGAGGAAATCCCTCCAGGCCGAGCGGCTTTCGCGATTGGCCATCTCGACGGCCAGGATCTGGCGCCGGCCGTCCCAGTCGATGCCGACAGCGATCAGCACCGCCTGGCTCATGACGACGCCGGCCTCACGCACCTTCTCTTAGCGCGCATCGAGGATGAGGTAAGGAAACGGCTCTTGAAGGGGGCGCCTGGCAAAGGCAGCGAGGCTCTCGTCCAGCCGCTTGTTGATGGCCGAGATCGACGAGGCCGAGAACGCATGGCCGCACAGCTCTTCCGTGATCGCCTTGACCTTGCGGGTCGACACGCCCTGCACATACATCTCCGCAAGCGTCGCCACCAAGGCCCGCTCCGAACGCTGGTAACGCTCGAGAAGCTCGGTCGAGAAGCGGCCGGCCCGGTCCTGCGGAACCCGCAGCTCAAGCTTGCCGACCCGCGTGACAAGGGTGCGGCCGTAATAACCCGAGCGGTAGCCGAGCCGCTCAGGTGTGCGCTCGCTCTTCGAAGCCCCCAGCGCCTCGTCCATCTCGGCCTCGAGTACCTCCTGCATCACCGCACGGATCACTTCGTGAAGTCCGTCCGGGTCCGAAAGCAGAATGTCTTTGATGGCAGCGCTGCCGGTCTTACTTTCAATCTTGGTCATGGTGGCGTTCCTTCGCGGGAATCGGTGACGTGAACAATCACCAGCCTGCCATGACCGCCCTCTCTCAGCGAATTTGCAGAACTGTCAGCACACACCCTCCTTCATCACAAACCCAACCGAACAACTGGGCAGGTGTTCCAAAAAACGCCGAGTTCCAATAAGGACTCAGGTCCTGGTCCGCTATTGTCACCCCTTCCAAGTCGATGTGTTCGTCACAAATCTTGCGCAATTGAGAAAGGTCGCCCGGGCGTACAACTCTGATTTCCACAGTATTCTCCTGCTTCTCGTTCCGGCACACGTCAGGGGATTTGCTTGCGCAGTTGCCTGATGTGGCAGGTGAGCCAGCCCGCATATTGGCCGTCGTATTGTGGGCCGCGACGCTCACATGTGCGCACCCGATGAAGTGTAGATGTGTTTGTTTCAGGCAATGAGGCGCGTCTTGTGAGCACCGCCACGGTGGACCTGAAATCGCCTCACAGACGCTTGCCCACTGAACACGTCCCCGCCATGACCGGGGACGTGTTAAGGCACATTGCCTTCAGCCTCTGCAGAGGTCAGCGGTCTTGCTGCCGTCCGCAGGTTGTCTTTGCCGTAGCCGTATTTGCCGAATACTGCCATCATTTCGCCAGAGCCAACATAGTCCTGCATACGGCATTGAACGCGTCGACCGCAGCCTGCTCGTTGAGCTCGAAGGCGATAGCAGGATAGTTGGCTGGCGCGATGAACGAATCGGCCAGCTCAAGGCTGTGGTCCTTCTTAACAAGTCCAGTCGCTGTAAAGTAGTCGAGGGCACCGGCGGCGGCGCGACAGCCTGTCCGCCGGCGGTCCGGCGACCTGCATGATTTTGTCGTCGGCGATGCCTGACTTTTTCGCGTCCTGGACCGCGGTGTAGCCTGTATCACTGACGAAGGTGAGTCCCTTGTCACGCACATCCTCATAAGAATGCAGCCCTTCCGGGTTGCCCTTAGGCACCAGCAGTGCGCCTCTCTCCGTAGCGATCGGTTCGCTGAACAGCACGTTGCGGCAGCGCTCCGGCTTGATCCACATGCCGGCCGTGATGAAGTCGAAGCGGCTAGCCTGCAGGCCGGGGACAAGTGAGCCCCATTCGGTTACGACCGGCTCGATTCTATTCTCGTGTTTTTGCGCGACGCACGCAAATGCCAGACAATCCGATCCCCAAATTAATTCCCAGCACCGCAGGTTATTTGGTGTCCGCTTTTTCAACGAGACGCTCCATGAGCGTGCTGTAGGCGACAAAACCGGTGTGAGACCAGAAGGTCTTGCGGCCAGGATTGGTCTCCAGCACGTCGAGGAAAATCCTTGATTTGTTGTGGAAACGAGACCGAATAAGCAGCTCAAGGGTCCTGCAGCCAATCTCCGAACGTCGGTGTTGGCAGCTGACGTAGAATTGCCTCAAAAAGACGCGTTGCCCACTCGGCTCCGCATTGTCTGGCTCCAAACGATGAGTGGCGAGGCCCACAATCTCGCCGTTCTGGCTGAAGAGGTCGACCATCCAAATTTCGCGATTCACCAACTGAATAAACCGCTCCTTGAGTTCTGAAACCGTCATCGGGGTTTCGATGCTTCTCGGCCTCGATCAACTCGCGGTTCAACATTGCCAACTTGTCGAAATCTTCGGCGGCAGCTCTGCGAATCTCAATTGTCTCTGAAGCACTGTGATCCTCTCCTGACCCATGCGACCCACGCAGCGGGCTAGGCAATGCGCTCCTACATGTCCGTGGTGGGTAAAGCCCGTCCGCAGCCAAAAATCCTATGATTAGAGTTGTTCTCGATGACCTCCGATACGGATTCTCTCGCCGGGCTTATTTCGATTTGGTCGAGGTCATTGAATCCTGCATCGCCCGACAGCCGCGCCGTCGGTAGGGATCAGCAAGCGTTCAATTTCCAGATGGTGGCTGCGAGAGGCGGATACCAACGTTTCTCGTCTGAACGTAGCCGTCCAGCGCTTCCTGACCCTTCTCCCTGCCGTAGCCGGACTGGTTTATCCCACCGAACGGTGTTTCCACCCCGCCCACATACCACCCATTCACGTACACTTGACCGGCCCAAAGGCGGTCGGCGGTCCAGAGGGCCCGGTCAATATCCCGCGTGAACACGCCCGCTGCCAGACCGTGAACGGTGTCGTTCGCGAGATTGACGGCCATTCCCGGATTATCGAACGTGGTAACGGCAAGAACAGGACCGAATACTTCTTGCTGGAAGAGATTGCTGTCTCGCGCGACATCGGCAAACACCGTGGCCGCCATAAAGTAACCGCTCCGCTCCGAAAGCGCAGTCCCGCCGGTTACGAGTCGCGCGCCCTGCGAGAGGGCCGTCTGGCAGGCCCGCTCAACTCCTTGTCGTTGGTTTCGGGAGATCAACGGGGTGATGTCGCAGTTTTCGCGTCCTGGACCGACCGACAGTCCTTCGACGCAGACCCTCACTCTTTCCACCAGTTTGTCTGCAATAGAACGTTCCACAATAAGACGTGTAAGGTTGTTGCAATTCTGGCCTGCATTCAGAAAGGTCCCGACGCGTACCGCTTCCACAACGCAGTCGAGGTCGGCATCGGAATACACAACTGCAGCCGACTTTCCGCCCAGTTCCATTATGCAGGGCACGATCCGATCCGCTGCCGTCTTGAGCACCGTCCGCCCAGTAGTAATCGAGCCCGTGAAGACGATGTGGCGAACGTCGGGATGTTCGATCAGCGCCTGGCCTGCCGTTTGGCCGTATCCAGTGAGCACGTTGACCGCTCCGGCAGGCAGCCCCGCTGTCTCACAGGCACGCGCAAGTTCAACTCCGGAAAGGGGAGCTAGTTCCGGCGACTTCACCACGACTGAGTTGCCGGTTGCGATGGCGCAGGCCAGCGAGCGGGCCGTCAGTTCAAGTGGACCATTCCACGGAACGATCTGGGCGGACACGCCGAAGGGACTTCTGACTGTGTAGTTGACCAGGTTGGCCCCGCGCGGGATCGAGCGCCCTTCAAGTTTGTCGGCCAAGCCACCATAGTATCGCAGGTATCTGATGGCGGTCTGAACCTCGCCATCGGCAAGTTCCAATGCCTTCCCCGTCTCCGCGCAGTTAATGGCTGCGATCTCGTCGAAACGCGCTTCAAGGGCGTCGGCAACGCGAAACAACATGCGACCGCGATCATACGGATGCATGTCTATCAGCACGCGGTCGCGAAAAACGCGGTGAGCAGCAGTAACGGCAAGCTCGATGTCTTGGGGTCCTGCTTCAGCTACGACAGCAATCGTTTCGGCGCTCGCCGGGTCATCGACCTCGATGCGTGTGCCGGACACAGAATCCCGCCACTCGCCATCGATATAATTTTTGACTACGTCGTTGCTGGCCATCCAGTCCTCTTTCTTATCGCTCGATTTTCTTCGAATTGGCGCAGCGACAGTGGTCGGCGCCGCAGGAAGAACGGCAACCGTGGTATCGGTCCGGCAGTGAAAGCCCTAGTCTGCCGTTCAGCCGCTCCGAGTTCGCCCACTGCCACATGCCACGGAACGGCCTTCCCGTTCCGTGACTGCGAGCGGCCCGATTTTGGACCTGCTAGTGGCCCGGTGCTTTGTCGGCTAGCGAGCCGCGCCTCCACCGTCGAGGGTAGTCGCTACTGCGCCAATGCTGTCGCGAATGATGGACAGACCACGCCGAAGGTCAGCCTCGGCGATGGTGAGGGCAGTCATGAACTTAAGCACCTCACCGTATGAGCCGGCGATCTCGATCACCAAGCCCCGACGAAAAGCCTCCTGGGAGACCAGACCTGGCAAGGAGTGGTGCTTCGGTGAAACGAGTCCGTACATCAGACCGCGGCCTCGCACGCTCAGGCCGAGGGTGGGGAATTCCTCGGTAATCGCGTTGAGTTCTTGGACCAAGATCGCAGACTTGCGAGCGATCTCATCCTCGAACTTGGAGTCGGACCAGTAAGCTTCGAGGGCCGCACGAGCAGTGACGAAAGCATAGTTGTTGCCTCTGAAGGTCCCGGTGTGTGCGCCCGGGGCCCAGACATCAAGTTCAGGCTTGATGAGAATAAGGGCCATTGGGGTTCCGATCGCCGACAAAGATTTGGACAGGGTAACGATGTCCGGCACAATTGCAGCCGCTTCGAAACTGAAGAAACTGCCCGCGCGACCGACCCCGGCCTGGATGTCATCGAGGATCATCAAGATTCCGTGCCGCGACGTTAGCTCGCGCAGCCGTTGCAGCCAAGTAACGCTCGCAGCATTGATGCCGCCTTCACCTTGGATCCCTTCCAGGATCACCGCGGCAGGTTTGTCGAGGCCACTGTTGGGGTCATTGAGAAGCTTTTCGAAGTAATCGATTGTGTCAACTGACGCCCCCAGGTAGCCTTCGTATGGCAACGATGTCACATGGGCGAGGGGAAACCCGGCAGCGGCCCGGTGCTCCTTGTTTCCCATCGCTGCCAATGCTCCAGCGCTTTCCCCATGGAACGAGTTGGTAAACGAGACGATGTTCGATCTCCCGGTCACCTGGCGAGCCAGTTTTAGACTCGCTTCGACCGCGTTCGTACCTGTGGGGCCGGGAAACTGTAATTTGTATGTCAGACCACGAGGCTTGAGAATGTATCGCTCGAAAGCTTCGATGAAGGCTTTCTTGGCCGTCGTGGCAAGGTCCAGCCCATGCACAATTCCGTCGCGCTCGATATAATCCAGCAGCGCCTTCTTGATGACGGGGTTGTTGTGCCCATAATTCAAAACGCCTGCACCGGCGAAAAAGTCGAGATATTCCCGACCGTCTGCAGCGATGAGAGTGGTCCCGACTCCGCGATCGAATAGGGCGGGGAAGGCGCGGACGTAGCTGCGCACCTCAGACTCCAGGCGATTGAAAACCGCGAGACCTGCATCCATTTCAGGTGCGAATTGCTTGCTCATAGGCGAACTCCTCAATCTGAAGCCTGCAAAGCCAGGCCTCTTCTGCTTTATGAAGTGGCGTGTAGGTGCCGTTGTGAGACAATAGCGCGCTACATTGGGCGCCTTGCGCAAATTCTGAGCGGCGGGATGCAGTAATTATGCGAAATTGCCGGCAGGTTGCATAAGGCCGGCGGTTTGTGTGGCTGCGGTGACGATTTTTCCCAACCACCTCAAGACGGCTGCATTTGATGCAGCAACCGGGGCAGGCGAACCTAGCGCTCGATTCCCTATACACAGATGAGACTCTTGGCAGCGTGAGCCAACGAATGGAAGCCGAAGCGCGGAAATAGAGGTCCCCCCTATCATCATCGTCCAGTCGGCTTAGCGTTTAAGTTCCGAGACGTTTCCTCGGCCGAACTGGGCGCAAGGCCTCGGCTTTTGACCGTCGGCTGCCATTGTCAGTTGGGCGATGGTGGACAGCACTCTTCGGCCAATGGCTATAACTGACGTCGAGGACGATAGCCGACTTTGGTCCCATGCCTGGCCTGATCGTTTGGGCTTCCGTCTGCGCGGGGTTGAGGCTACAGTCGAGTGCATATCGCAGTTTTTCTGCGCAAATTGCAGCTATTCCGGAGAATGACCATGGAATTGGATCGGATAGATCTGAAAATCTTAAGCGCTGTTCAGCGCAACAATCGCCAAACAACGGAAGAATTGGGCCAACTGGCCGGTATATCGCCCACGGCCTGTCAGCGGCGATTGAAGCAGTTGCGACAAATTGGCGTAATTGAGGCTGATGTTGCAATCGTGTCGCCTGAGGCGGTGGGCAGGTCCCTGATGATGCTGGTCTTGGTCGACATTGAGCGCTATCGTTCCGACGTCATCGATCGCTTCAAGCAGTCTCTACAGAAGGCGCCTGAAGTAATGAGCGCGTATGCGGTCACCGGTAACGCCGATTTCGTTCTCCTTCTCTCCGTGCGTGACTTGGCAGAGTACGACGCATTCTCGAGGCGTTTCTTCTTTGATAGCCCGGCTGTTAGAAATTACAGCACGATGATTGTGATGGATCGCACGAAGGTAACCTTGGCGGTGCCAATCGATGTATAGAACGCGCAATCTTACGCGCATTCAACAACTGGTTGATCCGATTCACCGATGACTGGCGCAAGGGTCAGCCGCCTTGCCCGCCGGCCATGATTGGGACGGGAGTTTTCGTACCGCTAAAGCGGCGATGGAGCGCAAGGCGAAGCATCATTCTGCTCCTTACAACGGCCTCGTCAGCGCGATGCTGCAAAAGCACTTCTGGACCTACCGGGCTGCATTCTGATGTATCTCGCGATAGGTTTGTCCCCTTCAGTCGCGATGCGCTTTGTCCACTTAAGTCACGACGCTCCGGCATCGCCTTCAGCCCTGATGGACTGCTGGCAAGGTCATGTTTAAACGTTCCGCCCCGTTGGGAGGCCGCCATAATGCGAATCTCTTAAGAATGCGCTGATTTCCTGCGTCCTGCAAGATAATTGCGCGTTTTTGCTTGCTCGCCGTCTGCTAGATTTTTGCCCGACTCAGACATTTGCGAGTTTGCGTGGTTTTCGATTATATCGTCGTGGGTGGTGGCTCCTCTGGATGCGTGATGGCGAGCAGGCTCTCCGCCTATGGCGCTCGCGTGCTGCTCATTGAAGCTGGCCCTGATACGCCGCCGAATGCCATTCCTGACGACATCCAGGATGGCGACCCAACGCGTGCTTACCTTAATCCCGGTTATCGATGGCAGTCACTCCACGCGACAACGGTGCGAGGTGGCCGCAAGCCTGTCCATTACGAACAGGCGCGCGTCATGGGTGGCGGCTCCAGCATCAATGCCCAAGTCGCCAACCGCGGCGGGCCCGGAGATTACGATGAGTGGGCCTCAAGCGGTGCAACGGGCTGGGGTTGGGAAGACGTGCTGCCCTACTTCCGTCGTCTAGAATGCGATTTGGATTTCGGCGGGGAATTTCATGGCACGAACGGCCCCTTGCCAATCAAACGTGTGCGCCAATCAGACTGGTCGGGCTTCATCCGGGCAATCTCCGATGCTTACGATGCTTTGGGGCTTCATTTCAGGCCAGACTTCAATGGTGCATTCGGTGATGGCTATTCAGTTGTCCCATTGACCAACCGCAATGGTCATCGGGTCTCCTCCGCGATGGCGTACTTACCCGAAACCGTCCGCTCTCGCCGCAATCTAACGATTTTATCCGAAACGACAGTTGCGCGGCTGACCTTTTTGGGAACAACGGTAACGGGGGTCGAGACGGAGAACAAATCGGGCGTGCAATCGTATAGCGCTTCTTGCGTTATCCTGTGCGCAGGAGCACTCCATTCACCCGCCATATTGATGCGCTCCGGGATCGGCCCCGCGAAGGAATTAGTACAATTCGGAATCCCTATCGTTGCAGATTTGAAAGGTGTGGGCCAGAATCTTCAGGAACACCCCACGATTTGCGTTTCGGCCTATTTGAAGCCGGCCGATCGCTTGTCACCCGGCGTGAGCGAATATATTCAGATGCACGCCCGCTACTCGTCGGGTTACGAAGGCTGCCCGTCGACCGATATGGCAATATCGACTGTTGCCAAATCATCCTGGCACCCGCTGGGGAGGCGCCTCGGCACTCTCGCCGTGTGGGTCAATCGCAGCTACTCGACGGGAACTGTGGCGCTCAAGGGTAGTTCGCATAAAATAGAGCCGGAGGTCGATTTCAACTGGTTGAGCGACAAGCGGGACGCCGAGCGCCTCAAGCAGGGCTTTCGCTTCATAGTCCGCCTGCTGCAGCAAGATTCGCTGTCCTCTGTGGCGCTGGACCCGTTTCCGTCAGCGTTGAATGCGCGAGCGAAGCTGGTGAGCAAGGTCACAAGCACAAACTATGCACTCACGTCATTTCTGGCGCTGCTCATGGACGCGTCGCCGCGGCTGCGCCGTGGGCTGATTAGGCGCGTCATAACGGATGGGGATAGCATTTCCGATCTCGTCAACGACGAGAAACATCTGGATCGGTATATTCGCCAGAACGTCATCCCAAGTTGGCATCCGACGTCGACCTGCAGGATGGGGGCAGCCGCGGATCCTGGCGCTGTGACCGATCCGTCGGGACGCGTTCATGGTATTTTGGGTTTGAGGATCGCCGACGCTTCCGTCATGCCATTTTGCCCTCGGGCGAACACAAACATTCCGACGATTATGGTGGCTGAGAAATTGGCCGACACAACCTTGAGAGACGGCAGACGGAGCTAGGCCAGGCGGCATGTACATTCTGCCGGAGCGCTGCCGCAATGTGGTGTTCACCGAGCCGCTTGCTAAGTTCACCGAAGCCCTGCTCATGCCGAATGGCAATCCCAAAAGACCAGCACTCCTTTGACGATATTCGTGATAAGGGCCTAACGCTGGTCACCACCGCCGGTTCCGACACGGTCACGACCGCCAAAGACGCGGGCATTCCGGAGGATCGTGTCATGCAGGTCGCCGGCCAGGCCGAATTCTTGCAGGCAGTGAAGGTCGGCCGCGCGGCGGCGGGGTCGCTAAACTACTTCACGGTAAGGAGCTCGCTGACAAGGTCGACAGCGTTGAAATGGCAGATCCGTTCACCCCGCCGGCTGGGAAGGCCGGCTACCCAAGTCTCGCCTTCCTGCCCAATCAGCAGGCGGTCGATGCCTTCAACGAGGTATTGAATACTTATATCGGCTCCGACCAAATGATGCAGTCGGTCAAAATACGGCTACACCAAAATCAATCTGCCGGACGGCACCAAGACCGGCGACCTGTGCAAGGGTTGAAATCTTGCGGGGAATGCCACCCATGCACCTAAAAGGCTCCCGGCCGCAGTGGCTGGGCGACGACAGAGCAAAGTGACAAGACGCGAGGCTCCGGGGTGCCGATTTCCGGTATTCAGACGAGATAGTTCGGCAACGTGGCATGTGAGGCTGCTACGCTCAGGAGTGAGCAATGGCAGTCCATCTCGCATGTCGCAATGCCGACCTGATGCCCCTCCTTTTGCCGAGGAACCGATGATCACCAAGCATCGCGTATCGGTTGATGGTGTCGAGACATCGTACTGCGAGAACGGAGCTGGTAGGCCGATTGTTTTCCTGCAGGGGGCGGGCTTCCGTGCAGAGGCTAAGAGTTCCTTTGTTCGGCAGCTGAACGGGCTATCCGATCAATTTACGGTAGTAGCGATTGATCAACTCCATTTTGGGGGAACGGATTATCCTGCTGACTGCAAATACATTAACCGGCTCGGTCGTGTGAATCATGTAATTAGCTTCCTCCAACAACTGGGTTTGAAGCAGATCACGCTAGTCGGCCATTCAGAAGGATCATTCGTCGACGCGCGGGTCGCGATCGTGCGTCCCGATCTTGTTTCTAAGCTTGTCCTGCTGACCGCTAACTCCGTGTCGCCGGCGTTCGGAGATGACCGTGACGAAGCTTGGCTGGAGGCCTGCCGGCAGGCTTACGGCTGTTCCGGCCCGATGCCGAGCGAAGAGGAATACATCACCGCACGGCGGAAAAGCTGCCGCGCCCACGGGCAGGATGTGGAATGCGCCGAGCGAGAAGCCTATCGGCGGGCCGCGGCTCGGGGACAATGGGAGATCTGGCAGAGATTGCCGGAAGACGAGACAAACCTGCATCGTTATCCACTGCTGCAGCAGAAGTATATCTTCCCCTACCTTGATCAGCTTCAGGCCCAGACGTTGATCATCTGGTCCAAGAACGACCCTACCGCGACGCCGGAGCAAGGGATCAACCTGGCGAAGCTGATCAGGAATTCAGATTTCCATCTGCTCAATAATGCCGGCGATTCCGTCCAGGTTGATCCGGAGCGAAGCCGTGAACAGACTCATCCGTCAATGGCACGAATGATCAACTGTGACGGGAACAATGCTCGGGCCAGCGTCTCCGAGGCGAATCTCTCAGCGGCGTGTCGCATACGACGAACTTGTGCCCTGCCATGGCAACAAGGGCATAGCCCAGGCGGTGGCGCCCATCCAACCGGGCAGGGCAGGAGTCATGCAAGACGTGGTGTGCCTCAGTTGGCCATACCACAGCTCGCGATTGTTCACTTCCAACGAACCACGGGGATGACGGAAATGTGCGTATGCACCCAAAAATCACCGAATTTCTGCGAATAACTTGCATTTCTCGCACAAAGCACCACAGCTGCGCTGCTACGCTCACGAAGCATGCACAAGTGGCGTAGCAAAGGATCGACTGGAGGAATCTATACCTAAGTGGGGACCCTGCAGCTCACACGATGATGGGAACCGCCGGACTACAAGCTCAACAAATGATGCAATGGTCTTTTCCCGAGGCATATCGGGAGACCATCGGCGATGCGAAAACGGAGGACTAACCAGTGGTCAAGTGGAAACTCGACGAATGCTTTAAGGCTGCAATCTTGAAGAGGATTGCCGCGCTCGGCCTGGCGGCGATGACAATCTCGTCCTTTGCCGGTTCGGCCTCGGCGGAGTCGCTGCTCGATAAGATTAAGAACGGAGAAACGATCCGTCTTGGCTTCACCAATGAGCCTCCCAGTGCCTATCCTGGTGCGAACAACGAGCCGCTTGGCCTGGTCAATGTGATGACACTGGACGTTCTGAGAAAGATGGGAACGACCAAAATCGAGCCGGTCGTAACCGATTGGGGTTCCCTTGTCCCGGGCCTCCAGGCTGGTCGCTTTGACATCATCACGGGCGGCATGTGGATTAAGCCGGAGCGGTGCCGCAACGTCCTGTTCAGCGAACCGATCGCATCGAGCAATGATTCGATGATCGTGCCGAAGGGCAATCCGGAAGCGCTGCATTCCCTCCATGACGCTCAGAAGAAGGGGCTTACCCTGGCCATCATGACGGGTACCACCGCAGTCGAGCAGGCGAAGAAATTAGGTTTCCCTGACGACAAGGTTATGCAGGTCGCCGGACCGCCCGAGGTCGTACAGGCTGTAAAGGCCGGCCGCGCCGCTGCCGGCTCGCTCTATAGTCTGAACGCGACGACTCTTGCCGAGCAGGATCCCAGCATTGAGGTGGCTGACCCGTATACCCCGCCGGGACCGAATGAACATCCCGCCATAGCCTTCCCGCTCAGCGAACAGGCTGCGGTAGACGCGTTCAATGCTGTGTTGAAAGACTATATTGGCTCTGACGAAATGATGGCCGCGGTCGGCAAATATGGTTACACCAAACGCGATCTCCCGGATGGCAGCAAGACCGCTGATCTTTGCAAGGGCTGAAGCTATGCGTCTGACCGCTCCCCGGCCCTTGGCCGGTAGGCGGTCAGTGGGGAGGGCATATGAGTAAGGTCGATCTCAGCTTTATCTTTGCCGTGCTCACCAAGGGCGTCATGACTACGGTCATCGTCACTCTTGGCGCCTGCGTCGTAGCGATCGTCCTTGGGCTTTTCGTGGGCCTGACCCGAGTCTCTCCCCGTCGGCAGTTGCGCTGGTTCAGTATCGCCTACATCGAATTCTTCCGCGGGACGTCCATGCTGGTTCAGCTCTACTGGTGGTTCTTTGTATTGCCGATTTTCGGTATTTTCCTGTCGCCGTGGACTGTCGGAATTTTGGGGATCGGAATGAATGCCTCTGGCTACGCAGCCGAGTATGTCCGCGCCGCCATTCAGGCCGTTGATAGGGGCCAGTATGAGGCATCTACAGCGCTCAATTTTTCGCGGCTCACCATGATGCGGCGTATTATCCTCCCACAGGCAATGCGCGCCATGCTGCCGACCTGGGGTAACATGCTCATCGATGTGCTTAAGGGTAGCTCGCTCGTCTTCTTCATCACCATTCCCGAATTTACTAGCGCCGCCAAGCAGGCGGCCGACGCAACTGGCGATTATATGCTGTTCTTTGCGGTTGCACTATTCGGTTATTACATCATCGCGCGCGCCCTCATCACTCCTTTCGTGCGCTGGCTGGAACGCCGCGTCTCGCGCGGTTTCGTTCGGGAGCAGGTGGCTTGAAGATCTGGGATTGGTCTTACGTATGGGAGGCTTTCCCATATCTCTATCAGGGAGCGATCGTCACCATTGAGGCTACGCTGCTCGGGTTTGCGATCGCGCTGATATTGGGTCTTGTCTTCGCGATGATTCGCCAGTCGCCAAACCGCTACGTCTCGACCACCATGGCGGAGATCGTGGAGTTTATCCGTTCAACGCCCTTGCTGCTGCAGTTGTTCTTTGTCTATTTCGTTGGTCCGCAGATCGGAATCTTCATTCCTGCCTGGACGGCGGGAGTTGGCGTGCTGGGGATCCACTATGCAGCCTATTGTTCCGAAGTCTTCCGCGGCGGCATCGAGAATGTGGATGGCGGCCAGTGGGAGGCCTGTACGGCACTAAACCTTTCGCGAACGCGGACCTGGCGAACAATCATTCTGCCGCAGGCGATCCCGCCCATGGTGCCAGCTCTGGGCAATTACTTCATCGGCATGTTCAAGGACACGCCGGTCCTGGCGGCAATCTCGATCTTCGAGATGCTGCAGCAGGCGAAAAATTTCGGGGGCAATAACTATCGATACATAGAAGCGATCACTATGTGCGGCTTCTTCTACTACGTGTTCAGCTTGGTTGCTTCCGCTATCGTGCAGTCGGTCCGCGTCTGGCTCAACCGCCGCTACCATCTGCAATAGGGAGGCCTTATACTATGAGCGAATTTGTGCTTCGCTTCGAGGACGATCTCACGAAGCGCCCTAGGGCATCAGCCAGGCGGGACGAGCTTGACCTCGATATCAGGCGCAGCGAAAAAGTCATGAACGAACCCATAGTTCGCTTCGAGAACGTCACAAAGCGCTACGGCGCGTTGACGGTGCTGGACGAACTCAATCTCGAGATCGCACGCAACGAGAAGGTGTCCATCATTGGTCCGTCCGGCTCGGGCAAGACCACCGTTCTGCGCATGCTGATGACGCTTGAGCACATCAACGGGGGGGTGATATGGGTCGACGGTGAACCGTTGACGCATACGCAGAAGAACGGCCAAATAGTGCCGGCGAGCGAGCGTCATCTCCGTCGCGTGCGTGCCAAGATCGGTATGGTGTTCCAGCACTTTAACCTGTTCCCGCATATGACTGCTCTGCAGAACTGCATGGAGGCGCCGATCTCCGTCCTTGGGCTCTCGAAGAAGGAGGCGGAGGCCCGAGCGGCAGAGCTGCTCGACTTGGTGGGCCTCGGCGACAAGAAGAACCATTTCCCGATCCAGCTTTCCGGGGGCCAGAAGCAACGCGTGGCGATCGCTCGGGCGTTGGCCATGCGGCCCAAGGTGATGCTGTTTGACGAGGTGACATCAGCGCTTGACCCGGAACTGGTTGGAGAGGTGCTCAACGTCATCCGCAAGCTCAGCGCCGAACATGACCTCACAATGCTGATGGTCACGCACCAGATGGGCTTTGCCAAGGAGTTCTCCGATCGCGTGTGCTTCTTTTCTGGCGGTAAGATTGTCGAGCAAGGCCCGCCCAGCCAGCTTTTAGGCAATCCGCAAAACGAGCGAACGCAGCAGTTTCTCAATGCGGTGCTGGAGACGAGGTGAGTTGCGGGTTGTGCCGCTAGTTGAGTTATCCCGTGGGTGGCTTCCGGGCAGGAACTGGTCCGTTCGGAGCAGGCTGCCCTGCGACGAACCTACGCGCGGTTTTTCAGGGCCGGGTTGATGTCGAGGTTACTGCCCCAGTTCATTCAGGACTGCATAACTAGGATCGTCCGGTCCAAGCCCCAGATTGGTCGAGTTAGGTAAATAGCGCTGCCCGTTCGGCAGTTGCGAGCTTGAAGATCTGATGTGCGTTCAATCTGCCATTCAGGGCATCTGGGCTCTGGAAAGTGCCCTAACACGATTGTCTGACGGCGGACGCAAACCCGGTATCCTACAGGCCCGGGGAGGGTCGCACAAGCGTTCTGCGGTTTCCCAGTTTTTACGGCTTTCATGCGAATGCACCAAAACAATGCCGACTTACTGCGCCTGGAAAGGCATGTTTCTCTGAAACAGCCGTTTCGACGCTGTTAAATTCGTGCATTCAGAGAGAACCTGTATCGCGCAGGTGATGGGCATTTGCTGCCGAAATCACCATCTTAGCTGCTTCCAGAAGAAGGATGCTTCCGTGACAACTCAACAAAGGGCCCTCGGAATTATTGGGCTGGAGATCGGACTTCCGCCTCGTGAATTTCCGCCACCGCAACCGGAGTCGGTCTTCAACCCGGCAACTTTCGACTTCCCAATTATAATAGAGACCGCGGCCGGGGCTTTGGAGGAGAGGGTCATTCCCGGTGATGCTTCTCTCGAGCCGGCCTACATTGCAGCTGCCAGGCGGTTGGTCGAGCGCGGAGCAGTCGCGATAACCGGGGACTGCGGGTTCAGTATCCGGTACCAGGCTGCAGTGGCCGCGTCTGTCGAAGTCCCGGTGGCCATGTCGAGCCTGCTACTGGCGCCCACGCTACTCCGGCAGCTTCCAGCTGACGCAAAGCTCGCCGTTGTGGCCGCAGACTCAAGACACTGCGGCAAAGAGCTGCTGGGCATAGATTCATCCGCAGAGGCAAGAGTAGTCATCGGCGGCATTGAAGGTGACGCGTGGCCGGCTGGTGTTGTTGAAATGGAGTCGGAGGTTGCAGCCTGTGTCGCGCGACTTGGCGCCGCACATCCGGGGATTGCCGCCCTCCTATTTGAATGTACATTGTTCCCGATGGTGACGTCAGCAATCCGTCGTAGGACAGGACTGCCCATCTATGACGCCGCGACCCTTTATCGGATGACATTCGCGTCCGTGGCTTGACCGCTTGGAGGCCACTATCCCAAAATATGAGCTCATGTCTGGTATGAGTTGCGGCTCGTTATTGTAACACACGTCCGCATCTTGTCGAATACTCTGTCGAGACTGGATCCTCGATTTCCGAGGTCAGGACGCGGTGCCTGAGATGCAGGTTGGATTTTTGGAACTCGTGCTGGTCGACCGTGATCCAGACGCTAAGCGGCGACCGACTTCGGCCGGAGTTGAAGCAGGGCGATCAAGGGCCACAAAAATCACTTCAGCCACCTGAGCAGGAGGGAGAAGTTGTATCCGGCGGCGGCCAGGACGGCGTTGAGGGCGTCGCCCTGCTGGCCGGCGAGGTAGTTGCGGCCCATGCGGTGTTCGTTCTTGATGTGGCCGATATGACGCTTGCCAGCGTGTGGCCGTCATAGGGATTGCCGGGCAGCGCTTTTGCATGCAGGGCGAACTGGCCGCCCTTGGAGCGCTTCAGCGTGGTGGCCACCGACACCTTCACACCGAACTCGTAGGGCATATGCGCCTTGCCCTTGCCAATGCATTCCACCTCGTGCGCGTGCAGGCTGTAGATCTTGCGGCCGCGCTGGCGCTGGCGTTGCTAGAGAACGGTGGCGGCCTGGTAGAACGGCCATTTGAAGAGCGCGTCCAGCCCCGCATCGCCGGCGATCTGGCGAGAAATGTCGCGAATGGTCCGGCCGAGATAGGTCTTGAGCCTGCGCAGCGCCTTGTTGGCCCGCTTGAACTGCTTGGCGTGGGCATAGCGCTGGTGGCTGATCAGCGCCAGCTGATAGCTCTGGCGCAAATGGAGCTCCTTCCCTCTTGGCCAGCCGCACCAGCCGTTCGCGCGCCCGGTTGATGAGCTTGGCGTCGGTCGGGAACATGACGTTCTTCGGCTGCACGGTTGTGTCGACGATCACCTGGCGCGTGTCGGCCGGCTTCATCGCCCCGGTCTTGACCGCAAGGCTGAGGCTCTCCTGCAACAGCGCCACGATCCGCTCCTCGCCCATGCGGCTGCGCCAGCGCGTCATCGACGAGAGGTCGAACGGCAGCGTATGGCAAAAGAACGTCTCGCCGGTGAGATACTGGAAGTAAGGGTTCTCCACCCAGCGCTCGCACAGCACCTCATCCGACAGGTTGAAGGTGTGCTTGAGGATCGCCAGCCCCGCCATCAGCCGGGTCGGCAGCGGCGGCATGCCGGGGCCGTCCGAATAGACGGCGCCGAAACGCTCCTCCAGCACCGGCCGGTCGATCGCCTGCTTCATGTTGATGATCTGATCGAGCCTGGAGCGGAACAGGTCCTGCTCTCCCGTCTCGCGTGGCTTGGACATTCGCCGTCCCCTCGATTCGCCGCCGCCGAACCGAGTGAATCACGCTCCGCAGCACAAGGGAATCGCAAAACCGAATTGCAGGAAAACAGCGTCCAAATACCGCTAATCCTGCAATTCAAAAGACGCTATCCGCCTCAATCAAAAGGCCAGATCAATGGCTTGCGGATAGTTCACGGTCGACGAGCTGGCGGCCACGCATCAGGCTGGAGATCCATCAGCGTTTACATCGTTTTTCAACGGGCGGCTCAAGCTCCGTGTTGTTGCGCGGCGCGCAGCTTGTCGAACGCCTCTTAGACCGTCGTGTGCCGGAAGAGGATATCCTCTGGAATTTCGGCATCGACATTCCGACATCACACATCCGTGATAAAGGCGTTTGCGGCTCGACGGGACCCTCCAACCCGAGGTCGCGAACAGAACCTGAATGACTGCCTCGTTTGCTATATGCGAATTGTCCGTGGGCGCCGCCAGGAGCTGGAACCGGCCAATCGACTTTAATTCTGGCTAGCTGTGCCCAGAATCGAGAAAAACGCCGGATTCATGCAGGCACAGCGGCCAATTTGCAGGAACCACCCCCCTGGGCACTGCTACTTATCTGGAATGAGGGGACTGTGGAGCTTCCGTCAAAAGGAAGCCAGATGTTCCGGGTTGAGGCCGTAGATCATCGTGGTCGTGTGAACATGAAGTGATGATAAAGCCGGCAAACAGGGAGGATAAAATGAGCCAATACTCATATAATCGTCGTGCGCTTATGAAGGCAATGCTGGCGATTTCGGCGACCCCTTGGGGGATTAACTCGAGGGCGTTCGCCTCGTCGTGCGACGATCGCATCCTGCGAATCGGCGGACTGGGTGGAGGCCCTGATTCGATGAACCCCTTCGCCACTTGGGGCTCCTTTTGGCCCTTGGCTATTTGCTATGATTTCTTGGTCTGCATAGACGCCCAGCGATACGACGATCGAAAGGGCTTTGCCCAATCTTGGTCCGTCGCCGACGACAACCTCACTTGGACCTTCAAGATCTGGCCCGGCATGAAGTGGTCGGACGGCCAGCCTGCTACCGCTAGGGACGCGGCGTTCACTTATAGTTATTTGCACGATTCCATAGGCAAGCCCGACGAGCTAAACGTCGGGTGGAACAGCACCAGCGGTCTTGAGAACGTCGAGTCCATCAAAGCGTTCGACGACGAGACTTTGCAGATCGTGACCAAGTTCCCCGCGACCTGGCCAATAGACAATATCATAATGATCGTTCCCGAGCACATTTGGAAGGACATCAGCTATGCTGACGCACGCGTAACCTTCCGCAACGATCCGCCTTTGGTGGGTACGGGACCTATGATCGTTTCGGAGTTTCACCAGGGCCAGTTTACACGCCTGACGCCGAACCCCTATTTCCGTACGGGGAAGCCCCAAATCGCGGGGGTGATCCTGCGGTCCTTCGATGCCGCCGATCCGATTGCGCAAGGTCTTAAGAGCGGGGAACTCGATTATGGCAACTACCTGACGTCCGCCCAGTGGGCTGATCTCTCGAAGGATCCCGACATTGTAGTCGGTGAATCCCGCATAGCTCAGAAAACCTATCTCGCCTTCAACACCGCTTCGGGAGATGGCGCAGGTAGCACCAAGGCTCTGCAGGATCCGGCGTTTCGCGATGCGCTCGGCTACGCGATCGATCAGAAGGCCATCGTCGATCGAGCCATGCGCGGACACGCCGACCCTGGTGTCGGACTCGCAATGCCGGTGGCGGCCGATTACTATTCAGATCTGAACGACATCAGGCGCCACTTCGATCTCGCCGAAGCCAACCGCCGGCTTGACGCCGCAGGGTACCGGGACACGAACGGCGATGGCATTCGGGAGGACAAGGACGGGAAGAGTTTCCAGCTAGAGCTGGTGTCTGGACCTTCAGCAAATATAGAGATGCCGGTCGCGGCAGTGCAGTTTATCGCTGGCTGGTTGGAGCAAATCGGTATCCCTGTATCGGTGACTCGGCTCGACTCCGGTGCGCTGAGCGCCCGCGCCGCAGCTCCGGCGAAAGGCGGCGGAGGGTGGGATCTGCTCATTTCCGATACCTGGCAAGGCCCAACACCTAAAGACCTGCTCATCTTCGGCAGCAGCAATTCCATCGGCATCAAGAACAAGGCGTACTGGACGAATGCGGAGTTCGACAAACTGTTCGCGGAGGTGCAGGTCACCGTTGACCTCAAGAAAAACCAAAAGCTGGTCGACCAGGCAGCGCGACTAATTTATACTGAAGCGCCTTACATCGTACTATGTTACCCCACCCTGCTCGAAGCCCACCGGAGGGATTGCTTCGAGGGTTGGGGAAAGCAAGGCATCATGTCGATGGACAGCTACTTCCCATTCGATCGCTTGAAGCCGGTGCCCGCGCCGTGAACGGAGGGGGAGGGAGCCGTCACATCCTGCGCATCATCGTCAGGGCCTCTATAACCCTCCTGATGGTGGCAGTCCTGAACTTCATCCTATTCCGAGTTATTCCAGGTGACCCTGCATCTCTTTTGCTTGGCGGGGCGCGCGTCAGCGTCACCGCCGAGCAGATTGAGGCGCAGAACCAACGTTGGGGCCTTGACCGGCCGCTGTTCCCGGACCAGGCGGTCGACTACCTGTCGGCAACACTCCGCGGCGATTTCGGCTACAGCTTCAAGTTCAGGGGCAGGCATGTCGCAGACCTGATAGCGGAACGCCTGCCGGACACCATAGTCCTAGTCGGGGTTGCTCAGATAATGGCAATCGTTATTGGGGTGATGCTTGGGATCTACGCAGGCTGGCGCCGGGGAGGAGCCGGCGACCGTATCGCAACCGGAGCCTCTCTGGCGCTCTATTCTACGCCGGCTTTCTGGCTCGGCATGATCCTGGTGGTAATCTTCAGCACGGCATTGGGTTGGCTCCCGGGCTATGGTGCATACTCGCCCGGCCTGATCACGGGCTCTCTTGGTTCGTTCCTCGACTACCTGCAACATCTCACGCTTCCCGCCACTGCGGTGGCGCTTGGGCTAATCGGCCAGTACGTCGTCGTCGCTCGTGCCGCAATGAGTGACGTACTCACCGAGGATTACATGGTAACCGCACGGGCGAAAGGGCTGACCAACGGTCAAATGCTGATGCGTCATGCATTTCGCAATGCAATGCTACCGGTCGTGACCTTGATCACCCTCAATATTGGCTATGTGGTCGCCGGGGCCATCACTGTCGAAGCCGTTTTCGCCTGGCCGGGTATCGGCGGGCTGACGGTGGAAGCACTCAACGCACGGGACTACCCAGTCCTTCAAGGCATATTCCTGTTGCTTGGCGTTTCAATTGTTCTCGCAAACCTCGTAGCCGATCTTGCCTACAGCCTTCTAGATCCGAGGGTCCGACAATGAGCGACAATATTGTTCGATATTGCCCGCGAGGCCGGGCGCGCGCAATAAAAGGCTTTCTGCGTCAATTTCTCAGCTATGGCGGTGCTCAGGTGGGCCTCGTATGTCTGGTATTCTTTCTTGTTGTGGGAGCGGTCCCCAATATTCTGGCGGGACCGCTCCAGACTGCGATCAATGCAACTGGCGATTTCCTCGCACCCCCATCAGGCGAGCATCTGCTCGGCACGGACGAAATCGGGCGGGACGTGCTCAATCTGGTCCTCCATGGTGCCCGGATCTCGCTTACGATTGCGCTACTCGCGACTGTGATCAGCCTCGTCGTTGGGACTACAATCGGTACGACCGCTGGCTACTATGGTGGCAGGGTCGACGTCTGGCTGATGCGCTTGACAGACTTCTTTTTTGTCATGCCGTCCTTCGTGCTGGCGCTGGTCATTACACCCGTGGTTCTCGAGGTGATGGGGCGCGGTGGAGAAATCCTGGGCTTCCGTCCTTCTCTTTTCGTGATCATTGTCGTTATAGGCATGACAAGCTGGTCCTTTGTTGCACGTATCGTCCGGAGTCAGACACTGTCGCTTAAGGAGCGACCATTCATTGATCGTGCGCGCGTTGCGGGTAGCAGTAATTTCGGCATCATGGTGCGGCACATCCTCCCCAATCTCGTGCCGCAAATCGCAGCCAATGGTGCGCTGGTGGTCGCCAGCGCAATCTATGTCGAGACATCGCTCTCATTCCTTGGACTCGGGGACCCGTTGCAGCCTTCATGGGGCACTTTGCTTTCGCTCGCTCAGCGCGCCGGCGCGGCCAGTGCTGGAGCCTGGTGGTACCTCGGCGCCCCAGGACTGTGCGTACTCACGGTTTCGCTTAGCTTCGTCCTGATTGGCAGTGCCCTTGACGACACGTTCAATCCACGGCGGAGGGTGATCCCATGACCAGCTCCTCCCAGGACAAAACACCGCTTCTGGAAATAGACCGGCTCTCTGTCGATTATGGGCTCAAGGGCGTTTCATTGCGAGCAATCGACGGCGTAAGCTTCGCGCTCCGAGCCGGAGAGGCCGTGGGCCTCGTCGGAGAATCGGGCAGTGGCAAGACCACGACCGCGATGGCGATCGCTGGTCTACTATCACCCAACGCGCGGGTCAGCGGCGGCCAAGTGCGCTATCGTGGCAACCGACTGCCGATCGACGATGATGCGGCGATGCGGCCACATCGCTGGAGCGAAACGTCCGTTGTCTTCCAGGGCGCGATGAACGCACTTAATCCTGTTCACCGCATTATCAAGCAGATCGCCGAGCCATGCATGCTGAAGCTCGGCATGTCGCGGGGCGAGGCGACCAAGCGGGGAAGTGAGTTGCTTCAACTGGTCGGCATCCCGGCGGATCGTGGTTCCGCCTACCCTCACGAGTTGTCGGGCGGAATGCGACAAAGGGTGATGATTGCCATGGCGCTCGCGTGTCGACCTTCGATTATCATTGGTGACGAGCCCACCACAGCGCTCGACGTCATCACTCAGGCTCAGATCCTTAACCTGCTAGGCGACTTGCGATCGCAGTTGAGCCTCGCCCTGATTTTGATCACCCACGACCTTTCTGTGGTGGCTAAGTGTTGTGATCGCGTAATGATCATGTACGCGGGCCGCATCGTCGAGGATGGCACTGTCGCCGAGATTTTCGCCCAGCCCAAACATCCCTACACCCGACAGCTGATCGAATCGATCCCGAACCCAGCGAGCGGCAAAAAGATGATCCGGCCAATACCGGGTGATCCTCCCAACTTGGTGAATCGACCCTCGGGCTGCGCTTTCCATCCGCGTTGCCCGTCGGTCATGGGGGGGTGCGCGACCGAAGTCCCCAGCCTCAATAAGTTCGGGCGGGGACGTGTCGCCTGTCACCTTCACCGGTCCTTGACGCAAGAAGACAAGGTCGCTGTTCATGCCTGACACTGCCGGCATCCTGCGTCTCGAGAGCCTGCAAGTTCATTTTCCTATCCAGGGCGGTCTGTTCGACCGTGTCCTGGGCCGATCTGTCGGCGCCATGCGCGCGGTAGACGGGATCGACCTCAACGTCGGGCGGGGCGAGATCGTCGCCCTGGTCGGCGAATCGGGAAGCGGCAAGACCACTGTGGGCCGCGTCATCACCAAGCTTGCCAAGCCGACTGGCGGCAGAATGCTGTTCGAAGGCCGCGACATGAGGTCGGTAGAGGGCTTCTCGGCTCTACGTCCGTACCGGCGTCGCGTGCAAATGATCTTCCAGGACGCTTATCAGGCCCTCAATCCGCGACACACCGTGTTCGACATCGTGGCGGAGCCGTTGCAGTCCCTGCGGCTGGTCGGTAACGCCACTCAACTCGCCGACCGGGTGAGTGAAGCGCTTGCGGCCGCTGGGCTCAATCCTCCCGGCGATTTCTTCGCCCGCTTCCCGCACGAGCTATCCGGCGGGCAGCGCCAGCGCGTCGTGATTGCAGGAGCGCTTGCCGTCCGGCCGGAACTCATCGTTGCTGATGAACCTGTATCGATGCTCGATGTCTCGATACGCGCTCAGATTCTTCAGGTCCTGGTTGACTTGCGCGACAGGCACAACATGGCGCTGCTGTTCATCACCCACGATTTGCCCCTTGCCTGGCTGATCGCCGACCGGATTGCGGTCTTGTATCTTGGAAAATTGGTCGAGATTGGTAGCGCCGACGAGATCACATTCAACCCTCGCCATCCGTATACCGTCGCCTTGCGCAACGCCACACCGCAGATTGGCGGCAACGCAGGTCGCGCCGAGTTGCCGGCCCT
Organism: Mesorhizobium sp. WSM4898; assembly: GCF_029625845.1. Taxonomy (NCBI): domain Bacteria; kingdom Pseudomonadati; phylum Pseudomonadota; class Alphaproteobacteria; order Hyphomicrobiales; family Phyllobacteriaceae; genus Mesorhizobium; species Mesorhizobium sp. WSM4898. Next base: position 46,146 of record NZ_JARTVQ010000007.1, read on the forward strand.
GCAGGGCGAGGTTCCAAGTGCCGCGCGCGTGCCGAAGGGCTGCCGTTTCCATCCTCGTTGCCCGCTTGCCTTCGACCGTTGCAAAGCTGAGGAGCCGCCGGCGATCGAAGTTGGACCACAGCACCTGTCAGCCTGCTGGCTCGCTAAGTGAAAGGCATGCAATCAGCGCCACCCCAATGAGCGTATTCCATCTGGTATTGCACAGGCAGGTGGGCTGGAACACCACCATGCAGATAGAATGCTGAGACCCGTCGAAATTGGCCACTCCATCTTGAATCAGTCTCAATGTCTGGGAGGCACTCTGAAGTGTGTAATGAACTAGGCCCGATTAAACCGCCAACGCCGCGATACGAAGTGGTTTTGCAGACCGGCTTGCGCGTTCCAATGCGGGACGGCGTTGAGCTCGCCACGGACCTGTATCGGCCTATTGGTTACACTGGGGAACTCGGGTCAATCCTTATCCGAACTCCATACGGTAAGACGCCCTATCGCTGTCCGGTTGAGCCTCGCCACAAAGTGGCAAGAATGTTTGCTGGACAAGGGTTCGCTGTACTTGTGCAGGAGCGTCGTGGCGTCTTCGATTCCGGCGGCGTATACGCTAGGGAACATATAGGGGACGACGGTTATGACACGCTGTCCTGGATTTCGCAGCAGCCATGGTCGAATGGACGCGTGGGCACATATGGGTGCTCGGCGCTTGGTATCGCGCAGGTTTTGCTGGCGCAGTTGTGCCATCCAGCCCACCGATGCGCAATTGCGCAGGGATCGGGCGGCGCGAACGGCTCTGCCGGAGGGCGATATCGCAACGGGGATCTCCGTCTCGGCGGTGCGGTGGAGGTTGCCGCGTTTGTCCCCTGGTTCCACCAAACCGCAGCGAAGGACCGGTCCCGAGTGCAACCGAAAAGCGATGAGGAGTATCAGCGGGCTTTCGCGTCGCTGCCGCTCGTCAACATGCTTAAGAGCCTTGGGGGACCGCCGACTGACTGGGAGGACTGGGTCTCGCGTGACCCAGGCGATCCCTGGGGGGATCGGAATGGGATGCTTAGCGAGGACTCGACCATCGACGTCCCAGCCCTGTTCGTGAACTCGTGGTACGACGTGGGGGCTGCCGACGCGCTTCACCAGCAGCGCGTTTTTAGTGCTCGCGGATTGAGCCCGGCGGCACGCGATCACCAACATATCATTCTGTCGCCAGCCACGCATTGTGGCACCGAGAGTCTCAAAGCCCCGACGGTTATCGGCGAGCGCGAGCTGGGCGACGCGCGCCTGGATTGCTGGCAGATCTACCTGGACTGGTTCGACTGCTGGCTGAACGACAAGCCCGACCGGATCGAGGGAATGCCCCGCGTCCAGTACTACGTGATGGGTCGCAACGAGTGGCGTGCCGCGTCAGAATGGCCCCCTCTTGGTGTGGAACTGCAGCACTGGTTCCTCCGCAGCGGCGGGAATGCCGCGACCCGTCTAGGCGACGGGACTCTTGATGTAGAGCCTCCGAGTGCCGACGAGCCGGCTGACACGTTTACCTACGACCCTGGGGATCCGGCGCCGTTCTTGGGGATGGACGGCGGGAAGTCAAGTGGAACTACTATAGGACCCCGCGATTACCAGGACGTCCAGCTTCGTCCAGACGTCCTCTGCTTCACTTCACCGCCCCTCACAGAGGGCATGGAGGTTACCGGATTTGTCCGGGCGGTCCTCTTCGTCTCTTCTTCGGCCCCGGACACGGACTTCGTGGCCAGACTGTTGGACGTACATCCCGATGGCCGTGCGATTGACGTGGTGGACGGGATACTGCGCGTCCGCTATCGCGAGGGCTTTGATCGGGCTGTTTTCATGGAACCGAGCGTTATATGCAAAATCGAGATTGATCTCGACGCCACAAGTAATTGGTTTCCGGCCGGCCATCAAATTCGCCTGGAAATCACTAGTTCGGCCTTCCCGCGGTTCGACCGCAACCTGAATACGGGAGGTAACAACTGGGACGAAACTGAATGGGTAGTGGCTCGGAACACGATTCATCACTGCGAGCAGTTCCCCTCCCACGTACTGCTTCCTGTGATGACAGCGATGGGGTCCCATGCCGGCAAGGCGAATTTGAACAGCTTGCCGCCTGGCTAGCCTACCTCCACTATTTCAAACAAACGGTGATAACAAGCTGCGATCGGTCGGGGAGCCCGTCGCTTCTCACATCAAGCAGCTTGCCCCATCGGCCCGCGTCAATCAGCATGGAATGGGGGTCCATGGATCGGCACATAATGGCGGTGAGACTCACAATTGATGTTTTGCACAGCGGCGTAGGCGCGCTGTCACATTGATTTAAGCAATAGGGAAATTGGGGTGGCAACGCGCCATCATTGAGTGCCGGACCTGCTAGAGAAGCACGGTTGAGTTTCTTTTCAAACAACTTAGCAACGGCACAGAGTTCATCGTTGTACTGTGAATGCGACGAACACACCACCGTGCAGATAGAATGCTGAGACCCGTCGAAATTGGCCACTCCATCTTGAATCAGTCTCAATGTCTGGGAGGCACTCTGAAGTGTGTAATGAACTAGGCCCGATTAAACCGCCAACGCCGCGATACGAAGTGGTTTTGCAGACCGGCTTGCGCGTTCCAATGCGGGACGGCGTTGAGCTCGCCACGGACCTGTATCGGCCTATTGGTTACACTGGGGAACTCGGGTCAATCCTTATCCGAACTCCATACGGTAAGACGCCCTATCGCTGTCCGGTTGAGCCTCGCCACAAAGTGGCAAGAATGTTTGCTGGACAAGGGTTCGCTGTACTTGTGCAGGAGCGTCGTGGCGTCTTCGATTCCGGCGGCGTATACGCTAGGGAACATATAGGGGACGACGGTTATGACACGCTGTCCTGGATTTCGCAGCAGCCATGGTCGAATGGACGCGTGGGCACATATGGGTGCTCGGCGCTTGGTATCGCGCAGGTTTTGCTGGCGCAGTTGTGCCATCCAGCCCACCGATGCGCAATTGCGCAGGGATCGGGCGGCGCGAACGGCTCTGCCGGAGGGCGATATCGCAACGGGGATCTCCGTCTCGGCGGTGCGGTGGAGGTTGCCGCGTTTGTCCCCTGGTTCCACCAAACCGCAGCGAAGGACCGGTCCCGAGTGCAACCGAAAAGCGATGAGGAGTATCAGCGGGCTTTCGCGTCGCTGCCGCTCGTCAACATGCTTAAGAGCCTTGGGGGACCGCCGACTGACTGGGAGGACTGGGTCTCGCGTGACCCAGGCGATCCCTGGGGGGATCGGAATGGGATGCTTAGCGAGGACTCGACCATCGACGTCCCAGCCCTGTTCGTGAACTCGTGGTACGACGTGGGGGCTGCCGACGCGCTTCACCAGCAGCGCGTTTTTAGTGCTCGCGGATTGAGCCCGGCGGCACGCGATCACCAACATATCATTCTGTCGCCAGCCACGCATTGTGGCACCGAGAGTCTCAAAGCCCCGACGGTTATCGGCGAGCGCGAGCTGGGCGACGCGCGCCTGGATTGCTGGCAGATCTACCTGGACTGGTTCGACTGCTGGCTGAACGACAAGCCCGACCGGATCGAGGGAATGCCCCGCGTCCAGTACTACGTGATGGGTCGCAACGAGTGGCGTGCCGCGTCAGAATGGCCCCCTCTTGGTGTGGAACTGCAGCACTGGTTCCTCCGCAGCGGCGGGAATGCCGCGACCCGTCTAGGCGACGGGACTCTTGATGTAGAGCCTCCGAGTGCCGACGAGCCGGCTGACACGTTTACCTACGACCCTGGGGATCCGGCGCCGTTCTTGGGGATGGACGGCGGGAAGTCAAGTGGAACTACTATAGGACCCCGCGATTACCAGGACGTCCAGCTTCGTCCAGACGTCCTCTGCTTCACTTCACCGCCCCTCACAGAGGGCATGGAGGTTACCGGATTTGTCCGGGCGGTCCTCTTCGTCTCTTCTTCGGCCCCGGACACGGACTTCGTGGCCAGACTGTTGGACGTACATCCCGATGGCCGTGCGATTGACGTGGTGGACGGGATACTGCGCGTCCGCTATCGCGAGGGCTTTGATCGGGCTGTTTTCATGGAACCGAGCGTTATATGCAAAATCGAGATTGATCTCGACGCCACAAGTAATTGGTTTCCGGCCGGCCATCAAATTCGCCTGGAAATCACTAGTTCGGCCTTCCCGCGGTTCGACCGCAACCTGAATACGGGAGGTAACAACTGGGACGAAACTGAATGGGTAGTGGCTCGGAACACGATTCATCACTGCGAGCAGTTCCCCTCCCACGTACTGCTTCCTGTGATGACAGCGATGGGGTCCCATGCCGGCAAGGCGAATTTGAACAGCATCGCTAGGTGTTTAGATTGTGGTATTCGGCTTTGCCCCCCGCCTTGAACGGGTTGTTTTGAAGTGCTGCGCTTCGAGATGATGACAAAACGTGGTCTGTGTGAACAGCCACAAGCATCAGGAAAGGAAGCGCAGCATGAAAAATTATGCCGGACTGGACGTCTCCGTGAAAGAGACCACCGTTTGCATCGTGAGAAGGGCGCCGAATTTGCCGAGAGATGAAGGTTGCTAGTCATCCGGACGATCTTGCTGACGCATTGAAGAACCCCGCATGGAATCTCGCCCGGATCAGGCTTGAAGCCGGCCCCTTATCCCAATGGTTGGTCTGGCGGCAGCCGGACTACGTGACCTGTATCGAGCCCCGTCATTCCAAGGCGTTCTCAAGGCACAGGTCAACAAGACCGACCGCAACCATGCTCGCGGCATCGCGCAGATATGCGGGTTAACCTGTTCCGGCCCGTGCATGTCAAGAGTAAGCGGTATTCTCGGGCCACGGCCTTGAGCTCGAGCTTGTTGATGTAGACCCAAGGCAGGAGATCGTCGATCTGGCTGTTGGGGTGGCCGTTGACGATCCTGGTGAGGACATCGGCGAGATAAGCCGAGCGGTTCGACACCATTGAGCTTGCAGGTTTCGATCAGCGAGGCGATGACTGCCCAGTGTTCGGCGCCGCCGTCAGAGCCTGCGAAGAGCGCGTTCTTGCGGTTGAGCGCGAAGACTGATTCATTATGCACCCCCTCTTCAAATGGCGGGAAACAGCGATTTCTGATTATCGTCGTTGATGATACGCGGAGATTTGCGCGCCAAATCGGCCTTGATCCGTTCATCTTCAAGGTCGCTGGCGCGGATCTGGTAGGGCGCGCCGCGCATGACCTGCTCGGCTGGTAATATGCCGTCCCTGACGAACCGGCGGATTTTGACGTGCGACACGCCAAGCTTCGCGGCCGCGTCCGACATGGTAAGCCACTCGCCGTTCTTGTCGGAAGACCGATAGCCGCTGATCTTGTGCACCGTGCGCAGGGATTGGACGCGTCGCGCCGTCCAGGTCTTTCCCTGACCCGTCTTCATGCCCATGCGGTTGAGTGTGGCGGCGATTTCGGCATCCGACCATCGCGTTGCCATGGATCGCATGACCGCCAGAGCCTCCTCAGGCGTACTCTGGCCATGCTCTCCGGATTTGGACTTGCGAACCCTTACCTGGGAATGCTGGCCCCCATGCCAATGGATGGTCAGGATCACATCGCGCGCGTCGTCATCGACGTCCGCCACAATGTCCTTGATGAGCGCGCGCAGCAGTTGCTGACGGAACCGCATATCGACACCCGGCGCATTCCAGGCGGCTTCGAGATCCTGGGCGAGGCCGGTGAAGTCAGGGATCGCGTCGACAGGCTCCATACGCTGGACTTCACTGAGCCGGGCCTCGCAGGTCTCCACGCGCCTGAGCCTAGCTTCCCAGTTCCTCTCGAGCTGGGCCGCTATAAGCCGGTTCTCCGGGTCGCAGGCGGCGTAGCGGCGCTCGGCGAGCGATGCCTCATAGCGTGCCTGCTGCAGGTCCATCTCGATCATCTGCCGCCGCCTGGCTTCGCTCTCCAGCTGCATCTGTTCAGCCTCCAACGCCGCCTCGATCGCCATCGGCGCAACCGCCTCCAAGGCTTCGCGGGCCACCGCCGCATCGGTGCGAAAGCCGTTGAACGACATGCATCGCGCCTGCGCCATCATGGTGTTCTCGCAACGATAGACCGGGTAACCTTGGCCACGTCCGGCATACGTGACAACCAGTCTTCGCCCGCATCGACCACAGGAGAGAAGACCCGGGAGCAACGCGCGACCGCCGCGGCCCGACTTGACGCCGCCGGCTTTGCCATAGGCGTTGGCGGCGAGAAGTTCCTGGTTCCGTTCGTACTCGCTCCATCCGATATAGCCTTCGTGATGCTCCTTGAGCACCACCGCCCAATCGCTGGCCGGCTTGTAATGACCATAGCTCTTGCGGACGCGGCCATCCACGATCTCGGTGCGCTTCTCGCTCTTACCATAGACATAAGCGCCGGCGTAGAACGGGTTCTTCAGGACGGAGATCACGTTGCGGTAGCGGACCGGAACCCAGGCGAAGGACACCATCTTCTTGCCGTCGGAGGGTCTGGGGAAATGCACGCCATCGTCGATCATCGAGATCAGGACCTGGCGGGCACTGCCGAGTTCGCGGAAACGCGCGAATATCAGGCGAATGGTCTCCTGCAGGCGTATATCGGGATCGAACCCGAGACCGTAATCCCGGTGCCAGACGTAGCCGAAGGGCACAGAGATGCGCAGTTCGCCGCGCTGTGCCTTGGCGCGGTCAGCTTCGTACATGCGAGCACGCAGCACCCCGAGTTCGAACTCGCTTATGCTCCCCTTCATGCCGAGCAGCAGGCGATCGTTCGGCAGTCCCGGATCGTAGACTCCGTCCAGATCGATCACCCGTGCATCGACTTCGCCGCACAACTCGAGCAGCCGATGCCAGTCCGGTCCGTTGCGAGACAGGCGGGACGCCTCCAGGCAAAGCACAGCGCCCACATGACCGGTGCACAGATCGTCGACCAGGCGTTCGAAACCGGGACGTTCCACAGCTCCACTTGCGGTGCGTCCCAAGTCCTCGTCGATCACCTCAACCTTGCGGAATCCCCAGCGCCGCGCGACGTCGACCAGCTCATATTGCCGACGCTGGCTCTCAAGATTGAGCTGCACTTGCGCCTGCGTGGACTGACGTACATAGACAACGGCCTTGCGCTTGAGGATGGTGGCCGGAATCAGATTACGGCTCGTCATCGCGGCTCTCCTCCGTCACGATACCGGCGGCGGCCATCAGCACATTGGCGAGCCGGGCGATCACGATCGTTCGTTGCGCTGCGCTCAGCCCGACTAGCTTGTGCGAGTCGAGCGCATGCTGAGCTGGCGAACGATCACGAGAGATCGTGTCGGTGGCGGCAAGGTTCTCATTTTGAGTCTCCCCGATGATGAAACCATCCGGAGAGCCTCGCCGGAAACGGCGCTGGATCAAGAGCTTGTTCAGTTCAAGCAGTGCAGCAAGCGACGCGCGCGGGGAGCCCAGATCCATTGCTGCGCACGGGACTTCGACCTCCTGCCCAACATGGGCAGAATGACCCCGAGATTGCGATCGGACGGATCGAGCGTTCGACGGTGTTGCTGTCGATCTCGATGCGGCCGTCGTCAAGGAAGTGCGAGAGGCCTTCCCAGCGTGAGAGCGTGTAGCGGATTGCCTCTGCGAGCTTGGTCTTCTGACTGATCAGGCCGAGCTTCTCACGCAGCCAGGGTTCGAGATCGGCGACGATGGCGCGGCTTTTGTCCTGACGCATCGCGCGGCGCTCGTTGGCCGATCGGCCACGGATGTCATCCTCGATCTTGTAGAGTTCGGCGATCCGTCTCAGCGCGTCACTGGCGATCGGCGCGGGACCGGCTGCTGCCAGTTCATAAAAGCGCCGACGGACATGCGCCCAGCAGAAGGCGAGCGTGACGCCGCTTTTGTCGGCCAGCACGCGATAGCCGCCATAGCCGTCGACCTGCAAGATTCCGGTGAAGCCTGCGAGATGAGCGATCGGACGCTCGGCCTTTCGGTCCGGCGCATAGACATAGGCGACGCCCGGCGGGTCGCTCCCCTCCCATCGTCGGTCATCGCGGGCATAGGCCCAGAGTTGACCTGTCTTAGTCTTGCCGCGGCCGGGATCGAGCACCGGCGCGGTCGTCTCGTCGGCGAAGAGTTTTGCCGAGGACTTCAGCTTGCCAAGCAGCCGCTCATGCACCGGACGCAGGTGCCAGGCGGCGCGGCCGACCCAGTCGGCGAGCGTAGAGCGATCGAGATTGATACCCTGCCGGGCGTAGATTTGCGCCTGACGATAGAGCGGAAGGTGATCGGCATATTTTGAGACCAGCACCTGGGCGACCGTTGCCTCGGTCGGAAGACCACCCTCGATCAGCCGGGCCGGCGCCGGAAGCCTGAACCACGACGTCCTCGCAGGCGCGGCAGGCATATTTGGGCCGGCGCACGACGATTACACGCAGCTGCGCCGGAACGATGTCGAGCCGCTCGCTCACGTCCTCGCCGATCCGATGCAAGCCATTGCGGCAGCATGGGCAGGCATGGTCCTCGATGTCGACGACCATCTCCACGCGCGGCAGATGGGGTGGCAGCGCGCCCCGGTTGGCCCGGCGCCTCGTGGCCTTTGCTTGCCGCTCGGCGGGAGCAGATTGCTCCTTCTCTTCCTCACCGGCGGCCTCGATCTGCTCCGCCTCTTCGAGCCCCAGCAGCAATTGATCCTCGGGGAGCGTCTCGGCACGCCGGCCGAAGCGGTGACGCTGCAATTCCTTGATGATCTGAATCAGACGGGCATTCTCGACGTCGTGCGCCAGGACCATCGCCTTCAGCGCGTCCGGATCGTCGGGAAGCTGGTCAGCCGTCATCGCCATGAACGGATCAGACCATATTCGCCGACAGCCCGCGACAGCGGAATCTAGGCTGATTCACTTCGTCGCGGGTCAGCCCGCCTGGGCTGGCACGCGGGTCCGGCGCGCCTCATGGACTCGCCGCCAGTCGAGACCTTCGAGTAGCGCCGAGAGCTGCGCGGCCGTCAGCCGCATCATGCCGTCATGCACTTTCGGCCAGCGGAACTCCCCATCCTCCAAACGCTTAGCAGGCAAACCCCGGTGCCATCCCAGAAGATCAGCTTGATCCGGTCAGTCCGCTTCGCCCGGAAGACGTAGACGGCCCCGCTGAACGGATCGGCCCCCATTGTCTCTCGCACCAGCGCCGCCAATCCCTCCGCACCCTTGCGGAAGTCGACGGGCTTCGTCGCCACCATGACCTTGACCGCACCCGTCGGCCCGATCACGACGTCGCCTTCAGCGCGCGGATCACTGCGGCCACCGTCTTGGTATCGGCGCCCCGGCCGACGCGCATCGCGATGCCGTCGATCTCAAGCTCGATCATGCCGGCATCTCGGGTGGCTTGCCGTTTCCGCTGCTTCGGTGAACGGCTGGCTGCAGGTTCCGCCGCCGCCACAACCGCCGGCACAAAGGCAGGAGAATCTTGCTGCACCGAAGCGGCCTGTTTGCGCGCTTCGCGGCGCCAGGCGAAGACCTGCTGCGGCCTGAGACCATAACGGCGGGCGACCTCGGAAATGATCGCATTCGGCTCCAGCGTCTCTGCGATGATCCGCGCCTTGTCATCCACCGACCAGTGACGCCGACCGCCGGCACCGTTGATCACCTCGAAACGCCGAAGCTGCCGCTCCGGGTCAAGCGTAAGGTCAAGTCCAGACACAAGCCGATCTCCGATCCCAATACAGGATCGGCAACCTCACAGATCGCGACCACTCCCGAAAGGTGGTCCGGAAACACCGCTCTGATGTCCGCTGTCAAGGTTTGGAACGCATGAGGTCGCCCGATCCGAGGAACGGCTGCTCATTCTGATGATCGCGCATGGGTGGGGAGGCGGAACTGAAGGACGTCGGTGATCAAGCTCTGATGCGCGGGTTGGCTACCGCATTCCCGATTGTGCGTCCGGGGCTGTTCCTATCTTACTGCGGGCGTCGGTCGATTTGCCGGCCACAAAGCGTCTGACGGGCATTCCCCTGCCGTGGTCCCGCCTCCGCCCATGCGCGATATGTGCGCCATCGCGGCGAGCGATCAGGTGACGCGCGCCTCCCTTGCGACTGCCCACATAAAGCCGACCAGTTCACGGGCGATCGCGGTGCAGACGACCGTTGTCCGTTTGCCCCGAGCGCTCAGCATGCGGTAGCGGGCTGTCAGGCGGGACTGCGCCTTCCAGGCGATCTCACGCACCTTCGGTGACGCCTGCTCCAACCGGTATAGCTTCGCCTTCCCGACCTTGGGCGGATGTCGATAGGTCCAGGCGCTCTCGACCAACATGTGGCGAACCCGACCGTTGCCTGCCTTTGTGATGCCGCCGCGCCGGACTGTCTCCCCGGTTGAGCGCTCGCCGGGGACCCGACCGAGATATCCCATGAGCTGGCGTGGGCTTTCGAACCGGCTGGCGTCGCCGACTTCGGTGACGAACGTCACGGCGACAATTAGGTCTACCCCACGCAATGTCTGAAGCGCCCACACGATCGGTGCCAGCGACCAGGCCGGGACGAACTCTTCGATCACACGCTCCAGCCGCTCGACCCGCTCTTTCGAGACGCGCACCGCCTCGACCATCTCCTGGAGTGCGATCTGATGCGCGGGATGATCGAACCTTGTTCCTGAAGCCAGCGTAGATAGCGCATCGTCCAGCTCTTCTTTCGCGGATAGCTACGGCCGTGCTTGAGCATGAATGCGCTCACCTGCTGGCGATGGACCCGCAGCGTCTCGACCGCGCCCGCCCGCGCGCGAACAAGATCCCGTATGGACTCGTGCCCTTCATCGGGAACCCACACCGCGGTCAGCTCGCCGGCGCGCAATAGTCGGGCAAGGGAAATGGCGTCTCGACGGTTCGTCTTCACCCGATCGCCGGGCTTCCTTGGTATCAATGATGGTGCAACCACGGTGCACTCGTGCCCGAGCGACCGGATCAGGCGATAAAGGCCGTACCCGGTCGGCCCAGCCTCATAGCAGAAATGCACGTAATCAAAGCGGCTGGCGATCCGGCCTATGACCCGCCGCATGCTGGTCGCCGACGCGTCGACCTCACCGAAGAACCGAACCTCTCCTTCCCGGCCTGCCTCCGCAATCGCAATAGCGTTCTTAAGCTTCGCAACATCGATTCCGACAAATGCTTCTCTATAATCCGCCACGGCTCGTCCTCCTGTGGTGAGGATCGGCTCGGCCCGTCCGAGCAACCCTCGGACGCGCAGTGTAGGGCGAGCCACCTCATCGGCAGAGGCGGACATACGGTCTTACTGTCAAGACGCTGACGACCCAGAATCGCCGGGCGCTGCTGACGGCCCTCAAGTCGCTTCAGGAAAAGGCCATCGCCATCGAGAACGACATCCGTGGCCTGTTTCGTAACTTCGGTCTCAAAGTTGGCATTGTCGACGGCCGGCAAATTCGCGGATCGCATCCGGGACCCTTCCGGTGACATTCCGGAACTCGAGACATCATGGAGACGTTGCTCACCGCCCGTCGGAAACTTTGCGAGCAGTTCACGGTGCTACACGAAAGACTGTTGTCGATCGTGAGGGGTGACACGGTTTGCAGGCGGTTGATGACCGTGCTGGGCGTCGGCCCTATCGTTGCACTGGGTTTCAACGCCACGGTCGATATTCCTGCCCCCTTCAGGAATTCGAAGGACGTGGGGCCGTATCTCGGTTTGACGCCGCGGTTACATCAATCAGGCTAGGATAATCGCGTCGGCAGGTCAGCCTAGGAAGCTTGAATGGGATTGACTTCAACACGCCGAATAGACAAGTCCAGGCATTTGGTGGAGCGGATTGAGAGTGAAGCGCTCGGGCTGGGAAGCCCATGCCTTGCAGATGAACTCGTAGGGTGAGACCTTTGAGGGCCTTCAGCCTGCGGCCGAAATTTGTAGGCCGCAACAAAGTCGGCAAGATGCCGACGCAGTTGGTCATGATCGTCGTAGTGGAAACGCTTGCCCGTCGCGTCCTTGATGGTGCGGTTCATTCGCTCGACCTAGCCGGTGGTCCAAGTATGCTTTGGCTTCGTGGTTCGAAGCACAGCGCGACGATGCGGCCCCCGAACGTGCTTGCGGGCTTCCTGGCGCCGCGACGAGCGCTTGCAGGCGCTGACGGTCGCTGGCCAAAACGGTGAAGGGGGATGCTATTGCGCATGCATCTAACTCGCACGCCAAACCGCAAAACGGAATCCCGAAATCGGACTCTTTTGATCCGATCAATCCACTATGAGACGCCGATTCCGAAATAGCGGGTGTGGGCGACATTGAGGATGCGATTGATCAAGCTTACGAAGCTGTGTCCGCCGGCCGTTGCAGCTGTGCCATAACTGGAGTGTATACCAAGGGCCGGCACCGAGTTCATCTCTAGGACAAACGGTTGGCCTGAGCGATCGATCCGGAAATCGACGCGGGCATAGTCCCGGCAGTGGCAGGCACGGAAGGTCGCAACCGAAATATCCCGTAACATCGTCTCAAGCCCGCTCTCGATTTTCGCCGGGCAAATCTTGGGCACCGCTGCGGCCGCCACGTACTTCGCATCCCAATTCATAACACGCGTTTCGCGGTCACCGAAGTCCTGCTCCACTAGAGGCAAAACTTCGGGCTCCCCGTTTCCGAGCAACGCAACGCAGATTTCCCGCCCCTCGATGTATTCCTCCACTAGCGCATCCTGAGCATGCTGCGTGACGATCACTTCGACGGCCTGCCGCAACTTAGAGTGTTCATGTATGATCTGCAATCCGAAGCTGCAGTCCTCCTCCCGCGGCTTCACTACCACTGGGAATCTCAGGTCGCCGGTGTTCTCGGTGCCGCGACGCATCACGCGAAAGTTCGGAGTCGGCACGCCCTGATCGCGGATGAGCATTTTGGTAATGACTTTGTCTCCCGTCAGCCCAATCCCGAAGGGGCTACATCCAGTGTATGGAACACCGGCCATCTCAAGCATGGCAGGAACATGAGTGTAACGCTTTTCGCCCTGAATTCCCTCCGCCAAGTTGAAGACCATTCCCGAGGGGCGACCTTGCGGATCAGGTGGCATGAACCGCTCGAGACTGGCGAGCAGTCCTTTATCGCCTTCACACACTACCGTCTCGTGGCCGCCCTCTTGAAGTGCCGCCACCACATCTTCCAACGTGCCGCTATGCGGCCAAGGCTGCGGCGGCTGCGGACAAGGCTGACCGAACCGGTTAATCACACCGTTGAAATCACTGTTCGTTACGATGGCTACTCGCATGAGCTATCTCCTTTGACGTTTGTCTGCTGTCACGAAACCAATGAAAACTGGATGGAGGCCAACCGCTATATCAACATTGACGACCTGCACGAGTACAAGAGGCTCGAAGCACCATGGCTGACCCTTTTCACAACCCCCTCCACAAACATAGGTCCACCACCCGGTTCCCTCTCCGGTTCCCGACCCTTTCCGCTGGCGGTGCTCTTTTTGCCCAAGTAGCTCGAAAGACGGCGAGTTGGGTTGCGGTACCATCAATAAAGCCTTATGCAGGGTTTATGCCAAAACAGATGATAACCGGCGGATGAGAGCGCTCCGACGCGAAATGATCGCTTCAAAAACCGTGCCAACCTCGCAAAATGCACGTCGGCCAGTGCTTTGAGTTTGATATCAAACTTACGGTCATATCAGGTACTAAACTGGCCCGCACAACCACTATGTCGCAGGCGCGACAAAATCCGACAGAGATCGTATCCCAGGGGACGAGCGGCGACCCATCCGCAGTCTTTTGACGCTCGCCGGTCCCTTACATCGAGCCCTGGCGTCCAGAATTGAAGTTGGGCGAAGGCGATCCGCATAATCGTATGCCCGGCCTGGCCGGCTTCAACGTGCGAGCGCTGCAGCAGTTTCAACAATGATGGCGAGTCGGCATAAATCTTCTTGAGAGGCTGGCGCTTAATCCCGGAACAAACGCGGCAATCAGCACTTCGCCTTGCTCATTTCGATGACGGCCATAGTGTTATTGCGCGCTTCAAAAGCTGGACAGCGATTCCGCTAATTCCCGGACAGCGTTTTCACAAAAGTCCGACAGTTCGTCGAGGTTGGTCCTCGGCAGCCTGGTTGCTGTAGGGCTGATTGATTTCGGTGTTCTCGGAGTCGGTCAAGAGGGCCGAGGCTTTTTTCTTCGGATGCTCTCGCCCTGAAGGGCGATGCGGTGTGCATTGTGCACGAGCGGTCGTGTATAGCGTCGGCGACCGTGCTGTCGTTAATAAGGTCGTGCCAGCTTGCCACGGGGACCTGGGCGGTGATCAGGGTGGATTTTCTCTGATAGCGCTCCTCGACGATTTTCGAAGAGGTGGAAGCGCTGCTGATCGGAGAGAGCATGGTTGCCGAAGTCGTCGTGGATGAGCCAAGTGGACACGGGTGAGCTTGTCGATGAGGCGGGGAAAGGAACCATCGATGCGTCGCTCTCGAACAGGATAACAGTGCGGCTTCGGAAAAGTCCGGACAGGCTTTCCGGTAATCTCAATGATGAGATCCGCGCCCGCCGTTCCAAAAAAAGGTTCGGCACGAAGCCCGCATTTTTTGCACTGGGCTTACGGCGTGCTGATCCACTGTTTCGTCATTACTATTCCCGAGCCTTGCAACCGAGCCGGAAGCGTCAGGCGAATGCAGGATTCCTGCGCTCGTAGAGCGTCCCAGCTTGGTCAGCACAACCTGACGATACGCGCCATCTTGGCGGCAAAGGCATTTGACGCAGCTGAATTGTCACGATCAGACGGCAGTTGGATCCTCATTGGATGGCCAGTGTTGCAAAAATCACAGGCTGGAGATCGGACTTGCGCCCTGGTGAATTTCCGCCACCGCATCGGGGTCGGTCTTCAACCCGGCAACTTCGACTTCCCAATTATAATAGAGACCGCGGCCGGGGCTTTGGCGGAGAGGGTCAGTCCTGGCGATGCCTCTCTCGAGCCGGCCTACATTGCAGCTGCCAGGCGGTTGGTTGAGCGCGGAGCCGTCGCGATAACCAGGGACTGCGGCTTCAGTATCTGGTGCCAGGCTGCACTGGCCACGTCTGTCAAACTTCCCGTGGCCATGTCGAGCCTGCTACTGGCGCCCACGCTCCTCCGGCAGCTTCCGGCCGGCGCAAAGCTCGCCGTCTGGCCGCAGACTCAAGACACTGCGGCGAAGAGCTGCTGGGCATGGATTCATCCGCAGGGGCAAGAGTAGCCATCGGCGGCATCGAAGGTAATACGCGGCCGGCTAGTGTTACCGAAATGGAGTCCCCGGGTTGCAGTCTGTGTCGCGACTTCGCGCCGCACATCCCAAGATTGACGCACTCCTATTTGAATGTACATTGTCCCCGATGGTGACGTCAGCAATCCGTCGTAGGACAGGACTGCCCATCTATGACGCCGCGCCCCTTTATCGAATGACATTCGCGTCCGTGGCTTGACCGCTTGGAGGCCGTCAGGTGCTTGAGCGCGGCAGTCTCAAGTTTTAAGGGGTGGCAGCGTGGAATCTGCTCCTCGCGAAAGAAGGAAGCCCCAGGCGACTTTCGATCGTATATGCCGCGGCTAGGACGGAGGTGTCGGAATAGCGCGCGCCGACCAGTTGTAGCCCGACGGGCAGCCCTTGATCATCCAGGCCCGATGGAATCGATGCTGCTGGTTGCTGGGTCAAGTTGAAAGGGTAGGTGAAGGGCGTCCAGTCCACCCACCCCTTGTAACTATCATCCGGCACATTTCGCCCGACGGGGAACGGCGCGATAGGCATCGTCGGTGTGACCAAGAGATCGTAATTTTCGTGGAACTTCGCCATCAGAGCGGAGAGCTCGAACCGCATCGCCTCAGCTTCCTGAAATTCGGTAAGGGTGATCTTCAGCCCGCGTTCGGCACCTTCCAGAAAGCCAGGATCTAGTAATTGTCTTTGCTGTTTGTTCATTCGTGACACAATACGGGCGGCGCCAGCGAACCAGAATGTAGAAAACACCTCCACCGGATCCGCAAATCCCGGATTGACTTCGGCCACCTCGGCCCCAAGAGCTCGAAGCTGGTCGATCGCATTATCGGTAACGTTTTGGATATCTCGCGCCACCTTGACATAGCCGAGGTTCCGACTGTAGCCGATCCGCAGGCCCCTGATGGTGGTCTTTGCTGGATCGGGGTCGAGACCTAGGTACGCCGGACCCGCATAGCCATCGCGAGCGTCCTTTCGTGCAATCACATTCATCATCAGGATCGCATCCGCAACGGTGCGGGTCACCGGCCCCAAATGAGACAGCGTTGTCATGGCGCTAGCTGGCCATTGCGGAACGATGCCGAAGGTTGGCTTGAAGCCGAAGGTCCCCGTGAAGCTCGCCGGTATCCGGATTGATCCCCCGCCGTCGCTACCCTGATGAAGAAAGCCAAGGTTGAGCGCAGCCGCAACTGCCGCCCCTCCCGACGACCCGCCTGGTGTCAGGTCAGGATTCCAGGGATTGCGGGTGATCCCGTAGACCGGGCTGTCTGTTACCCCTTTCCAGCCAAATTCTGGAGTGGTTGTCTTGCCCAGGATAACGCCACCGGTCTCACGGATACGGGCTGGAACAGGGGCGTCTTCAGTCCAGGGTCCCTCGGTGCTGCCGGACAATGAGCCACGTCTTGTCGGCCAGCCTCGTGTCAAGGTGAGGTCTTTGATGGTGGCCGGAATGCCATCTAGTACTCCGGCTGGTTCCCCCTTCATCCATCGACCCTCCGAGGCCCGGGCAGCAGACCTGGCCCCTTCGTGGTCGACGAGGCAAAATGCGTTCAGCGCCGGGTTGTTGGCGTCGATGCGGCTGAGACAGTCATCGACGACTTCAACAGGCGAGAGCTGCCGCCTTCGGTAGAGTTCCAGGCATTCGCACGCCGACAGACCCTCAAGAGATGTTGGCACGGATGAACGAGTTTTCATTTTACGAGGTCCGCTACATTCAAGCCTGGCATAAGACGGCAGTTATTCATTCGTTCTGCGGCCCTTGTCAGACCGATCATCAAGACGTCGGACGGGATCCCAACGTGTTCTCTACGAGCTTGATCCAGTACGATGTTCCATAAGGAATCGCCTCGTCGTTGAAATTGTAGGCAGGGTGATGCAGGCCGGCGCTGTCACCGTTCCCGCACCAGACGAAAGCACCCGGCCGCGCCTGCGCCAGGAAGGAGAAATCTTCCCCCCCCATTACCGGTGGCGTCTCGAGCACATTGTTTTCACCGGCCACGCCCTTGGCCGCGCTTCTCGCAAGGTCGGTCTGCTGGACCTCATTGAAGAGAATTGCGTCGAAGCTCTGAAATTTAATATCTATCTTCGCGCCGGTTATCTGGGCGATGCCGGCGACCACTTCGCCCACCCGCTCCTTCACGAACTTGCGCACCTCCGGCTTTAGCGTCCGCATGGTGCCCACCAACTCCGCTGTTTGCGGAACGACGGGGACTAGTCTCTGCCCGGACTGGAACTGGTGGAACGAAATTCCTGCCGAGTCGACAGGGTCAATGTTCTGAGCCAGGATATGCTGCAGGGCCGTCACAAGCTGAGCGCCGACCAGAATCGGATCGATGCATTCATGAGGCCTTCCAGGGTGCCCCCCTCGCCCTTCAATGCTAATTTCTATGCTATCAGTTGCCGCCATCACTGGACCTTGCCGGATTCCGAAGACACCTACCGGCAAGCCCGGACGATTGTGCATTCCGTAGATGTGCTCGATGCCGAACCGCTCCATCAAACCGTCATCTAGCATGGCAACGGCGCCGGTACCGATCTCCTCGGCAGGTTGGAAGATCATGACCGCCGTTCCAGCGAAATTCCGAGTATCGGCAAGATAGCGCGCGGCACCCAACAGCATCGCGGTGTGGCCGTCATGCCCACACGCATGCATCAAGCCCTTGTTCTTGGACGCATAGGGCAGATCGGTCGCTTCGTTGATCGGCAGCGCATCCATGTCAGCGCGCAATCCGATAACCTTTGGGTTACCGTCGCTCACGACGCCGTTGCCCTTGATGACGCCAACGACGCCGGTTTTGCCGATGCCGGTCGCGACGGCGTCGCAGCCGAATTCGCGCAGGCGCTCGGCGACAAATGCCGAAGTACGGGGGATGTCGAAGCCCAGTTCGGGATGTGCATGGATGTCCCGGCGCCAAGCCACTATCTCGGGGAGAAACTCTGCGACGCTATTGAGAATTGCCACGGGGACTTTCCTTTCTTGCCGGTTGCAGGCGAATTTCACGCTTTGTCCTTGCGAGAGCCGGGAGACCCGTTTCCGCGCTGCCGGGAGCACAGCATCCTCTGTGCGACGTAGGCACCCCAGCTATTCCGCCGACTGAAGCCGCTCCAATTAGCCGGGGACCGACAATCCTGAATTCCGCTCCGCCCAGAATGTAGCAAGTGCCAAAGAGCTTGGTTGCGCGAAGGGCGCCTTGGTCCCGCAGAATATCATCGTTTTTTGGTCATTGGCGCATAACACCTGCAGGCTGAGAGGAGGTGCCCTGGTATATATGCGGGACCATTCAAAATAGGACAGCCGACATTCAGAAGTGCGGGACAACTGCGACCCGCGGAAGGCGCGTGGTGGTTGCCTGGGCGGGCTCTTTTGAAGGCTACTCTTCAGCAATTGGCAGAGCAAACGACGCCTTGATCCGATCCATTACAACGATTGTCTTGAACCCCTTTACTTCAAGATGTTCGTAAAAAAAACGACGGGTAAACGCCTCGTACTCGGCCATGTCCTGAGCAGAGACCGTAATAATAAAATCCGCTTCACCCGTAACGTAGTAAGCGTTCATGATCTCAGGCGTCCGCCGAATTGCCTGCTTGAAACGATCGATGATATCGGCGCGATCGCGCTCGAGAGTGATGGATACCAGCAGGAGCAGGGGCCGACCGACGGCTTCCGGTGAAACTATGGCAACGTCCGCTTCGATGACGCCAGCGTCTCGAAGTCGCTTTAATCTCCGCTGACAAGCGGTAGCCGATAGTCCGGCAAGTTCGCCCAATTCCTCTGTCGTAAGGCGATTGTTGCGCTGCACGACGTTGAGAATCTTCCGGTCAATTCGATCCAGATCCATTCACAATCTCTGCTCATGATGATATCGGCCAATGCCAAGGCCGCCAGTCCGTACGTCCAAAATGTAGCAAGTGCCAAACGCCCTCTCGGCGCTAAAGTCGGTCCAAGTCGCAGAAAATCGGCGTTTCTTTCGCCATCTGCGCACAATACCGGCATAGTATAACTATCTGAGGGGTGCCGCTGAATCGATGGGCGTTGCTGGTGAGCAGTTGCGGGCCAGCGCAAGAACGGCAGATTCGATCGGGTGGGGGCGATCCCCGGTCGAAAAGATCCTACCGATCTCGTTGCTCAGGCGCAGAAAACATGAGTTGCAGCACGCTCGCATCAGTTCGAGGCAAGCGTGTTAGGGAGCGACATCACCAAGGGTGTCGGCGTTGCAGCATAAATCGGAGACCATGAGAGTCAGGCTATGAACCGGCCCCGGCTTTCGGATGCCTTACGGCCCTCGCGCGTCGGCCGCGAGTGAACTATGATCCGCATGGGTGTGGGGCTGGAGGAGAAGGTCGTCGGCTCAGTCAGGCTAACGTCGCTCCAAGCACTGGTAAGAAGCCCTATCCGCGGTCTGAGAATTACCCAAATTGATCTCTCGTGAGGCAGTTGTTGCAGCTGCATTCCGTCGAGACGCTTCAGTGATCCGCGAGAATGGCTCGCGATCTCTGCGTGAATCGCGGTTTGGCGCAGGAATGCGGCGTGGGAGACCGAATGTTAGACCAAAGTCGGCACGAGCACCGTGTAAAATGGGCAGGTCAGCGCAGACCAGTCTGGCGGCATTCTTACCCTTGCCGGAACGATCGCCTGAACAAGGTAGCTCAACCGCCGTCCGCACTCCCAGGAGAGAAAGCCATATGCTTCCCTTGGACATCCTCCGAAAGGAGTTTCCAGCCACAGCAAACGCCATCTACATGGATGTCGCGAACCAGGGCCTCATATCAAGCACAACATTGGCTTCAATCGAGCCTCATTTGAACAATCGGCTGCATGGCCTAAACGACGAAGAAAGAATGCTCGAACACGTCGAGCGTACTCGCGCTAGGTTCGCACAATTTATCAATTCAGATCACGATGAAATTGCAATTACCAAGAATGCATCGGAAGGCATCAACATCATCGCTAATGCGATCGATTGGAGAGATGGAGACAACGTCGTTCTATGCCCAAAATTGGAACACGCAAATAATATCTTGCCATGGATTCAGATCAGAGACCGCTACAATGTCGAGTTGCGAGTCGTAGAGCCGGATAACGGCTCAATTCCCCCTGATGCATTCGTAAAGGCGATTGATTCTCATACCCGCGTTGTTGCCTTGGCGACGGTGACGATGGTTCCGGGGTTTCGGACCGTCATGGAGCAGATATCCGAAGCCTGTAGGCACTACGGTGCATTTCTTTTGGCGGACGCGACGCAATCTGTTGGGATACTCCACACCGACGTCAATCGACTTGGCGTAGACGGTGTAGCAGTGTCCACTGTGAAGGGTTTGATGGGTCTTTATGGATCGGGTTTTTTATATTGCCGTAAAGAATGGGCCGATCGGCTGAGCCCGGCCTATCTTGCGCGCTTCAGCGTAGATTTCGGAAACGCGCCAGAATCAGCTCCGGTACCTAGTTTTGTAAAGTTGCGCTCTGGCGCGCCCCGCTTTGATATCGGGCATTACAACTTCCCTGGCATGTTGGCTGCATATGCATCAATGGGCCAGCTACTTGATATCGGAACCGAGGCGATCGACCAGAGCGTTACCTCACTCGCAAAACGTATGGCCACTGGTCTCTTAGATATCGGGCTTCCGGTCTGCGGCGGGCCACCAGGCGCTCACACTGGAAGTATCGTAGCCGTTGGCGATTCCAGCGATCTTGTTGAAGGGCGCCCAGTCGACGCCCGCATTCGGTCGCTTCACGAGCATTTCACGAAGAACGGGGTAATCGTCTCAATACGCAGAGGCATGCTCCGGTTTTCCCTGCATCTTTACAACACCGCCGATGAAGTCGATCGCGTAATCAATCTGGCCAAGAGCTGGTCGAAGTAAGAGCGACACGGCTAGTTCATGCACACAGGAGAGTACATGTCGACCCAGAGCGCCGAGACTATCGGACTTCTCCAAGATCTTATAAAGATCGAGAGCATCAATCCATCGCTGTCGCCAAAAGGTAGTGGAGAGCAAGGTGTAGCCAAGTTCCTCGAGGGTTTTTGCAAGGAGCGGAAGCTGGCTTACGGGATACAGGAGGTGGCCGATGGTCGCTCGAATTTCCTGACCTGGGTACCTGGGAAAGAACCCGATAGGCGTATTCTATTCATTGCTCATATGGATACCGTTCCTATCGATAGGTGGGAATCAGATCCATTCTCGGGTGAGCAACGGGACGGGCGAATATATGGGCGAGGTAGCTGCGACACAAAAGGCTCACTTGCAGCTATGTTGATTGCGCTTAGCTCACTTGGTGAACGGCAGCCCCGGGCCACGGTTGTTGTGGCAGCCAGCATTGACGAAGAGTACCGCAAACTTGGCGCCCGCGCTATAGCCGATTCCGGTGTCGCTTATGAGGGTGCGGTAGTCGGTGAACCCACCGAATTAGAGCTCGTTGTAGCTCACATGGGTTCTGTCCGCTGGCAAATCGAGGTTCAGGGTGTACCGGCTCATACGTCGAAGCCTCATCTCGGAGTGAACGCGATCACGGGCATGGCCAAGGTGGTATTGGCACTTGATGAGCACCATCGATCCCTTGTGTCTCGGGCGCAGCACCCATTGGTAGGGTCATCACAGCTGACCGTGAGCCTCATCGAAGGAGGTTTGGAACTTACCACTGTACCGCCGGTATGCCGTATCTGGGTCGATCGGCGTCTCATACCCGGGGAGCGGCCGCAGGACGCGTTGGCGGAGGTAGAAAGCATACTGGAAGGCCTTCGCCAGGGCGAAGACAAGATCAATGTTCGGTCATTGCTTCCCGCATTGGAAGACCCGCCTCCAATCAGTTCCGGGTCGAGCAAAATTGCAGCAGTCGCAGGAGCGGCTTGTGCCCACGTCGCGGGGACCGGAGAGCAGAAGGGAGCCACCGGCGGCTCGGATGCAAATCAGCTGTCATTGGCTGGGATCCCGTGTGTGATTATCGGACCCGGGCGTACTGCCCAAGCCCATACGAACAACGAGTTCGTTGAAATCGATCAACTGACCAAGGCTGCTGATTTGTACCAGAGAATCATGCTCACATATTAGGAGTGGCCGGCCTGATGGGGGTGCTCAAACCCCGTCCATTGGGCCGCGGACGCCCCGGATGCTGCATGAGCGTGGCGGCCGCAACGTCCCGATCTTCGCTGGTCTCGTCGGCGCTTCCCACGTAGATCTTGCCGCCCGTGCTTGAAATTCTGTTGCGACAGGCAGAGTGCGTCTTCACCATAGGGAGGGCATGATCTTCCACCGGAGACGCAGAGCCACCGAAAATTTGGCGCTCATATGCGGATAACGTACGGCAAGTGCCTAGGAAATGCAGATTTTCCGCGACAAGAAGAAATCCTCGGGGAAAACAGCCTCTTGTGACGTGATACGAAGAGAAAGTATGCGGACAGGACGAATGCCTGATCCGTTCGAGGAATGCCTGTTTTGAAGGACTCGACGAGATGAAATATGAGAAGCCATTTCCGCCCGAGGAGTTTCGGCGTCGTGTTCATGACGTGAAGCAGCGGATGGAGCGAGCGGGGCTGGACTTGCTGATCTGCCAGGATCCCGCGAATATGTATTGGCTTACCGGCTTTGACGGCTATTCGTTCTACGTGCCTCAGGTGGTCTTAGTGCATCTCCAGTCGGACATGCCCCTCTGGTTCGGACGTTTCGTCGATGTAAATTCCGCTTATATAACGACGGATCTGCCTAGAGAAAATATAAGCTCATTTTCCGATCATAGACTTCAACATCCAGAATTACATCCATTTGACGATCTTTGCGAGCTTATCAATTCGCGCGGCTGGGGATCTGATCGAATCGGTGTCGAGCTTAACGCCCACTTCTATACTGCCCGAGCACATCAACATCTCGTCAAAGGCCTTCCGAATGCAAAATTCTCTGATAGCCGCGAATTAGTCAATTGGGCACGGCTTATAAAATCTGACCTTGAACTAGTCTACATGAGAGAAGCGGGCCACCTTGCAACGCATACGATGCAGACGGCAATCGCTAACCTAAGGCCTGGAGTGCCGCAACATGAGGTCGTCGCGGAGGTGTACCGGGCCCAGACACGAGGGGTGGACGGTAAATATGGCGACTCTAGCGGTCCTCCTCTTATCCAGACTAGCGAACAAACGAACGCTCCGCACCTCAGTTGGACCGAGGAGCCCTTGCCGACCTCTGGCCTGGTTCTCATGGAGTTCGGCGCCACCCGACGCCGCTACTGTGCGCCGCTGTGCCGCACCGTCCACATCGGAAAGCCACCCGCAGAGGTCTCGCGTCTTGCTGAGGTTATAGTGGAAGGCGGGGATGCTGTGCTCGAGATGGCAAAGCCTGGTACCGTCGTTGAGGAGCTTAATGCGGTGTGGCAAGATATCCTCAAGCGGAACGGGTATATCAAGATAGGCCGCTCCGGCTATTCAATCGGACTCAACTTCCCGCCGGAATGGGGCGAACGCACGGTTAGTATTCGCGCGGGCGACAAGACCATCCTACAACCAGGAATGTGCTTCCATTTTCAGTCGGGGGTTAGGCTCGAAGGGTTCGGCGCCGCCATCTCTGAATCATTTATTGTAACCGAAAGGGGCGGTGAGCGATTGGCAGATGTTGATCGCCGCTTGATCGTCGTGGACTAGGTGATTTGGATGTGACCCAAATCGTTTTGCGATCTCACTGGGTCCGTTCGAAGCCGGTTGAAATTTGTTTCTGCGGCGAGCGGATGAACGGATCTAGCTTAAGGACGGCGCTGTCTGAGAGGTGCGGCATGCCCAACCTCTGGGACAGGAGAATCTCGCCTAGCACATGAGTTCTCTGCATCAGCGGAGATTAAGATCCGTAGGCCGAAATGAGCCACCTGTGACGCGAGCGCGGCGTGAACGTTGCCCCATTCTACAAATGCGCGGATGACGCAAGAGGACTTAGCTTTTGAGGAGCATTGAGGACGAGTTTACGCGCGCCTGAAGCGGGCTCTTGCCAACCCTGCGCGCCGGTGGGAACGCGAGTATGGTCCGCCCCGTCCGTGCAACACGTCGCGACATCAGCACACGTTGTTCCCGATAGATGGCTCGGCAGCGAAGCTCGCCTTTTGCCCGGGGCTCGCTTCATCCTTTTCTGCTGTTTCGTGCGACTTCACCACTTCACCAAGTGAATGTCTGGGTTATCGCGGGGACCTCAATTTCGGGACCCCAAGACCTCCTTCCGAATGAAGTCGTCCGCGATGCCATCGTGTCTGAAGCGGTCGCGGTCACCCTGCACAGTGCCGGACGAAAGTAGCCTTGCGGCGAGTTCCGTCTAAGATTCGAGGCGGTTGCGCCTGCGTCAGTGCGCCTGATCGGTGTCGGTCGAGAACTTAATGCCACGAGGCCAGATCGGGAACTCGGGATCGGGAGATCGGCGCTGGAACCAACTACTTTCCGCGCCGCCGGCGACCAGCGCGACCTTCGCTCGCGGTCGCTAAGCCTCCTGGCAAGTGAAGTTGTGAGCCGTGTCCAATTCTACGCGAATTGGCTGCTGTTTGCAGGAATGCAGCTAAAGGGGCATCAACTGCGCTGCCGATCGGCGCTGTGGCAGCAATAACCTAAAGGCATCAGCATACCATTGGAGTCTTAGATGAGGGGTACGTCAATCACGGCATTACGCAGGCTCAAACGGCCAGACCTTTTGCGTGGTGATGCGTATCTGAACGGCGCCTGGCTCTCCAAATCAGATACTCTTGCCGTGTTTGATCCTGCCAGCGGTGACGAGATCGCTCAAGTTGCGGCTTGCGCAGACGCCGACGTTGACGACGCGGTCCATTGCGCAAGAGCAGCGTTCCTCAAGTGGCGCGACATGCTTCCGTTACAGCGTGGTGCATATCTGCGGAAATGGGCGGCAGGCATGCGGGAGAGCGCCGAAGACCTGGCTGTCATCATAACGGCCGAGCAAGGAAAACCGATTGCTGAAGCCCGCGGCGAAGTTTCATACGCTGCCGGCTTTTTAGATTGGTTTGCAGGGGAAGGGGAGCGGGCTTACGGCGAAACGATTCCCAGCCATCTCCCCGCAAGCAGGCTGGCCGTGCATTTGCAGCCGATCGGGGTGACTGTCGCCATTACGCCATGGAACTTCCCAGCGGCAATGATCACCAGAAAGGCTGGAGCTGCACTGGCCGCTGGCTGCACAATGATTGTAAAGCCGGCACCCGAAACGCCACTGTCGGCCCTCGCGCTTGCCCGCCTTGCCGGGGATGCTGGCATTCCGCCCGGCGTGTTTCAGGTGATCACGGGCGAAGCTCCGCCACTTGCCAAACGGCTGTTGTTGCATACCCACGTGCGTGCGTTCTCTTTTACGGGCTCCACCGAGGTCGGCAGAATCCTTCTCGAGCAATCCGCGAAGACAGTGAAGAAAGTCTCGCTCGAACTTGGCGGCAATGCTCCTTTCATCCTTTTCGGCGATGCGCCGATCAACGCTGCGGTCGCCGGTTGCATGGCAGCCAAGTTCGCGACATCCGGTCAGGACTGTCTCGCGGCAAACCGGATTTATGTGCAGCGAGAGATTTACGAGCATTTTACGGAAAAATTTGCCGAGGCCACCAGTAAACTAAAGGTCGGGCACGGATTGGAGCCAGGTGTCGACATCGGTCCGATGACAAAGACGTCTGGTGCTGACAAATGCAGGCACCAGGTTTCTGAGGCTCTAGCAGCCGGGGCTCGAATGGTAGCAGGCGCACAGCACAATTCGCTTGGCGGGAACTTCGTCACGCCGGCCGTGCTTG
Organism: Mesorhizobium sp. WSM4898; assembly: GCF_029625845.1. NCBI lineage: Bacteria > Pseudomonadati > Pseudomonadota > Alphaproteobacteria > Hyphomicrobiales > Phyllobacteriaceae > Mesorhizobium > Mesorhizobium sp. WSM4898. The sequence goes on from NZ_JARTVQ010000007.1 coordinate 72,034, forward strand.
CTAATGTGACCGATGACATGGTGATTGCGAAGGACGAAACGTTTGGACCTGTCGCTGCAATCCTGCCCTTCGACGACGAACGGGAGGTGGTCGCGCGAGCCAACAATTCCGAGATGGGACTTGCGGCCTACGTCTATACCCAAGATCTCAACCGAGCCATGCGGCTCTCCGACCGGCTCGAATATGGCATGGTTGCCGTGAATACTCCAAAATTTACGGGGCCGGGCATTCCGTTCGGCGGCTGGAAACAATCCGGCCTTGGTCGCGAGGGCTCAAGGCACGGTCTTATCGAATATCTCGAACCCAAATACCTCTGCATCGGCAACATCGCGGCCTGAAAGGAAGCATTCAATGACCATCAACATCAAAGAGATCACCGAAAAGGACCGCAACTCGGTCTTGCATCCTTTCACTCAGCTTAAAGATTTCGCCACTGGCAAGCTCGGCGACCCAACGATCGTGGTGACAGGGAAGGGGATCCGCATCCAGGACGCGCATGGCAACCAATTTATCGATGGCTTTGCCGGCCTATACTGCGTCAATGTCGGGTATGGCCGCACGGAAGTCGCCGATGCGATCTCGCGTCAGGCCTATCGCTTGGCGTATTACCACTCCTATGCGGCGCACACGACCGACGAGCTTGCGATCCTCTCCGATCGCCTTGTGAAGATGGCGCCGGGCAAGATGAGCAAGGTGTTCTATGGCATGTCCGGCTCGGATGCGAACGAGACCCAGGCCAAGCTTGTTTGGTACTACAACAACCTGCGTGGCAAGCCGACCAAAAAGAAGATCATCTCCCGTGAACGCGGCTATCACGGCTGCAGCGTCGTGTCGGGCTCGATGACGGGCATGAGCTTTTATCACGACCACATGGACCTGCCACTTCCGCAGATTGTTCACACGGGTGTTCCACATCATTACTGGGGCGCAACCCCGGGCGAAACCGAGCGCGAATTCTCCGCTCGCCGCGCCGCCGAGCTTGATCAGTTGATCGAGCGGCTCGGCCCGGACAACGTCGGCGCCTTCATTGGCGAGCCCGTCCTCGGCACAGGTGGTATCACGCCTCCGCCGGAAGGCTATTGGGAAGCGGTACAGACGGTCCTCAAAAAACATGATGTGCTGCTGATTGCCGATGAAGTGATCACAGGGTTCGGCCGCACCGGTTCCATGTTCGGCTCACAGCACTATGGCATCGAGCCAGACCTCATCACGATCGCTAAAGGTTTGACGTCGGCCTACTTCCCGCTTTCAGCGGCAATCGTCGGTGAGAAGGTGTATAAAGTCCTGGAGGATGGAGCCGACAAGGTCGGGGCATTCTCGCACGGCTACACCTACTCTGGTCATCCGATCGGCGCCGCCGCGGCCAACGCGGTCCTCGATATTGTCGAGAAAGAAGACCTCCCCGGCAATGCGCGTGACGTCGGCGCGTTTTTCCAGGCGCAGTTGCAGGAGAGGTTCGCGCAGTTGCCGATCGTCGGCGAAGTGCGGGGCGTCGGTCTTATGGGCGCAATCGAGTTCGTTGCCGATCGCGACAATCGGAAGCGTTTCGATCCGGCGCTCAAGGTAGGTGCGCGAATCTCGAAGGCCGCCCGTGACCGTGGTCTTATCGCTCGGGCCATGCCGCACGGGGACATTTTGGGCTTTGCTCCGCCGCTGGTTACAACCAAAGCTGAGGCGGAGGAGATTGTTGCAATCGCAGAAAGCGCCGTGCGCTCGGTTATGGATGAGCTTGTTCGCGAGAGTGAGAAAATCTGAATGAGTTGGGCCATCTTGTCGTAATCAAGGCGCAAACTCAAGCGACGGCCTGATCGGCTTGCGGGGCTGCCAGCTGAGCTGGTGCCGCGTTCCGCTCATTGAGTTTTCGGCGGAATTCAATGCAGACACTGCTCAGGAGGAACTGGTGGCCAATTCGACCGCACTCAATCCCTGGGAATGGCCTGAAAGCCATTGGCGGCGGCGCATCAACAAAGTCAGAGCGGGCAAGGCACTAAGACCAATGTGGCCCGGCGGTAAACGCTGTGCCTTCGCCATCTCGTTCGACGTCGATCATGAGTCGAACGAATTGCGCAGGGGAGGGCGATCGCTAAGCAGATTATCCTGGGGTCAGTACGGGAGCCGACGAGGGATGCCTCGGGCTTTGGAACTCTTGAGAAAGTACGACGTTCCGGCGAGTTTTTTCGTTCCCGCTGTGATCGCTCAGTTGTATCCAGACGAGCAACGCGCAGTTGTCGATGAAGGCCATGAAATTGGCATGCACGGCTGGATACACGAGCTAAACTCGGAACTGAGCGCAGAGAGCGAGCGCTCTTTAATGATGAGGAGTGCCGACACTCTTGAAAAAATCACTTCCAAACGCCCGACGGGAATTCGAACGCCTTCCTGGGATTTTTCCGACGCAACTCTACGGATCATACGTGAAACCGGATTGACATACGACTCATCCCTTATGGCCGATGATAGTTGCTATGAGCTGCTGGAAGACGAGGAACCCACGGGAGTGATTGAAATACCGGTCGAATGGATTCGAGACGATGCCACTTATCTTTGGATGAGTCCCGATGGGTCTTCACGGCCAGATTTATCAGTCGACGACGTGCTTTCTGTATTTATTCGGGAGTTCGAAGGGGCCTATCAAGATGCCGATTTATTTCAGCTGACTCTGCATCCACACGTCATTGGATATCGCTCACGGATCTGGATCGTAGAAGAATTAATTCGACGCGCCAAAGCAAAGGGTGACGTTTGGTTCGCCACACATCATCAGGTCGCCGAGCGTGCGTCCTCATGTCTCTGAAAACTCTCAGACAGGAACGCCGGTAGAGTGCGGTGTTCTTGGGGCGGCGCAAGCCGTCCTGCGCCTCGACCGTTGCGGCGGTCACCAATGGATTTGGAATGACGCGGATCATCCGCTGTCCGGTATTCGCTTTCAGAGCGGGTACAGTGGGAGTTCTTATCTTGGAGGAGGACTACAATCTTGATTGACACGACCTTTGCCGGAAAAACGGTGCTGATTACCGGCGGGTGGCGCGCTTGGCCCGGCCAGTGCCAAACTGCTGGCGGCGGGTGGAGCGGATTTGGTGTTGGCTGACCTGTCGCAAGAGGCTCTGGACCAAACTCTGGCCGCCTGTCCTGGTGCCCGTTGAGTTGTCTGCGACGTGACCGATCCGGCGATGCTGGAAGGGCTGGTCGACCTCGCCCGCGAGAGCTTTGGCCGGCCGGTTGAGGGCTTGGTCGCGGCCGCTGGCATTACGGTGCGATGAAGCGGCTGATAGACGTGAAGGGTACGAAGCCATGTTCAGCTTCAACGTCGGGGCCATTTGGCGAATCTGCAAGCTGCATCCCGCAGATGCGCGAGCTTGGCCGCGGATCGGTGGTGCTCTTCAGCTCGACTGCTGGTCTGCAGGCCTCGAAGGACGTGCCGATCTATTCGGTGACCAAGGCGGCGGTTGTGATGATGACTCGCACGCTGGCGCTGAACCACGCGGCAGAAATATCCGCGCAAACTGTGTCTGCCCCGGAACCATCGCCAGCCGTTGGCCGAGGCCGGCGTCGCCTTCGCCCGGGGAGAAGCGGCACAGGTCGAGCGCCGGACGAAGATCATCGCTGCGCATCCGATGGGCCGAATGGGGTTGCCGTCCGAGGTGGCGACAGCTGTCGGCTATCTGCTGGACGATGCGGCGGGCTTCACCATCGGCGCCGCGCTTACGGTCGACGGAGGCAGCCTTGCCTAAGCTCCGGTCAGAAACACTGTCGTCGTCACCGGCGCGGCGCGCGGGATCGGTGCCGCAACAGCGGCGTGGCTTGGCTCGGAAGAGGCGTGGGTGTTGCTAGTGGATGTTCTGGATAAAGTGCACGACACAGCTGCGGGCCTTGGCCAGACGGCGCTCGTCTGCGATCTGGCCATGCCCGACGCCGCAGGGCGGGTTCTGGCCGCCTTGGATGCCGCAAGGATCGAGACGCTCGACGTCCTCGTGAACAATGCCGGCATTGGCGGTTCGAAGTCGCTCGCCGATACTGACGATGCCTTTTGTTCCCGCTGATCGATATCAACTTGCGTGCAGTCATCAGCCTGACCCGCGAGTTGCGGCCGCGGATGCGCCAGCCGGGCGGGCGGATCATTAATGTCAGCTCGATCCTCGGGCTTACGGGCTATCCCGGAACGGTAGGCTATTCGGTGGCCAAGGCCGGGATCGCGTATCTCACGCTCCAGCAGGCCGGCGAGCAGGGCCTGTAGGGTATAACCGTGAATGCGGTGGCGCCCGGCGTGGTCCCCACCGACATGACTCGAGCGCTGCACGTACGCAGCTACCAACGCCTGATGGTCGCGCCAATCCGCTCGAGCGCGTCTCCTCGCCGGAGGAGCAGGCGGCGGTGATCGCCTTCCTGCTTCGGACGACGCGTTCTACGTCTCGGGCGCAGTGATCCCCGTCGACGGCGGCTCCCGCCTGTCACAGTAGAGAAGAATAGCGCAATTTAAGCCTATACACAGGATGGCCCTGCAATTCCCGGATGCAGACCGACTCTGCCGGTAACCGGTTCCGGTGGTCGATCCTGTTAGCGGCGCCATTACCCGGCGCACATTTGATCGCGGTGGTGGGCAAGTTGAATTTACCCTTCGCGCGCTTCCCAGCGATCAATATGGCAGTGTCGTACTGCTCGGTCATTGTCGCAACGGTCGCGTTCAGCGTCGGCGCGAACCACAGCGCCTTGGCCACACCAGGTTGTAGCAGACGGATCGCCTCAGTGACCCGCCGAAGAAGCTGAGGCCGTCAATCCAGTCGGGCAGCTTTTGAGTCAGAGTTGGCAAAGGCTGCTCGAACTGAACGACTGTTGAGGAAAGCCTTTGCAGGCGCGGCGGGCGCGAGCACCGCGGGGAGCCGCAAAAAGGCACGCGGAGAGCTCTGCTGAGGCTGCAGTCAACTCAGCGTCCTTGGGAGCATATTGAAGTAGTATTTGCCCATCTCTCCCTGTTATGGCGATTTGAGAAGCAAAAAGCCCGTTCAGCGTTTAGCTTGGAGAATGTGCCCACTGCACTGCTCGCCCGCGAATCACCGATATTATGCAGATTTAGGAGCTCGACGCCGATCTCCTGCATTTGTTGGCGAGGATTGCTGGAAGAGTACCCATTCAATGCACTAAAATCCTGGAGTGGTCTGATCCTCATATTGTAAGTGTAGGCTGGCCTGATGCGGCTGGTTCCAAGTCTTCACAAAGGTTCCAACTACGCCTCCTCCCAAGGCGCATCGGCCCGGCAGCGAGTTCAATCTCCTGCCGGGCGTTGTAACTATTTGCGCACATTGGCCGATTCGGACCTTCAACGGGTTGGGCGGCTGCTGGCTGTCGGAGCAATGTAAAACTGGCTCATAGGCAAGAGTTAGATTGATGAGCAGTCTTGCGGACCAAGTCGCCGATCCAAATTCGCCAGGAGCATTTGCGCCCCTCAGAAATCCGAGCTTTCGTTCAATCTGGTTCGCCACGCAGGTCAGCTCGCTCGGCTGGTTGATGCAGACTGTTGCCATCAGCTGGCTGATGGCTACGATTTCGACTTCCGATCTGATGGTCGCGCTGGTTCAGGCTTCTTCAAACCTGCCAGCGTTCATCTTATCCGTCTTCGCCGGGGCCTTGGCTGATAATTTCAGCCGGCGCCGGGTCATGTTCGCCGGCCGGTGCCTTATGGTATTGGCATCTGCGATGCTGACGGCTTTTGTGGTGCTGGGCTTTGTCGATCCGTGGATGATCCTCGGCTTCAGCTTCTTGATCGCATGCGGCGGCGCTCTCCACGATCCAGCCTGGCAGGCCTCGGTTGGCGATATGGTGAACCGACGCGACGTTCCCGCCGCCGTCACGCTCCTCTCCGTTGGCTTCAACACTGTTCGGACCGTAGGCCCGGCGCTCGGTGGCATAGTAGTTGCCTCTTTTGGGCTGATGACGGCTTTCGCCGTAACCAGTCTTACCTATCTGGTCCCTTTGGTAACCATATGGCGCTGCAAGTGGATGGTTCGCTCATCACCTCTCCCACGTGAGTCGATGAGGACGGCGATCTATGACGGGCTACGCTTCACGGCGATGTCGTCGGAGATTAAGACGGCGATCACTCGCGGAACCCTCTTTGGTCTGGCGAGCATCGCCATTCTCGCGCTGCTGCCGCTGGTTGTCCGCGACCAGCTGGGAGGCGGACCGCTCGCCTATGGCACGCTCATGGCCGGATTCGGGACAGGCGCCGTCTTCGCCGGCATCTCGAACAGCGTGTTCAGACGGAGCTTGTCACAAGAGCGGCTGATGACGCTCGCATGCGTCGCCTGCGCGGCATGCTCCCTTTCGCTTGCGCTGACTTCTTCGATTGCAGTGGCGGCAATTGCACTCGCCATGGGTGGCGCGGGCTGGGTCACCGCCTGGTCCGGGGTCGGCGTGACCGTGCAACTGGCAAGCCCGCGCTGGGTCGTGGGGCGCACCATCTCGATTTACTATGCATTGATCGATGGCGGCATCGCAGCGGGCAGTTGGGTGTGGGGCACGGTGGCCCAGAACCATTCACTGACCTTGGCACTGGAGGGCTCCGCTGGAGCCCTTCTGCTGGTCGCCGCCACGGGCCTCCTGTTTCCCCTTCGCGAGCGCCGCGAATCCGATCCAGATGCTTTGGAGGACTTCGACGCACCGGCAGTCGCCCTCAATCTCAAGCCAAGAAGCGGTCCCATCGTGGTCAAAGTCGAGTACCTAGTGCCCGAGGAAAATCGCGAAGCATTCCTGGAACTCATGCGGGCGCGCCGGCATGTGCACAGTCGCGTCGGCGCTCGTCATTGGACTCTCCAGCGCAACCTTCAGGAGCCTATGCAATGGATAGAGACATTCCGCACGCCGACCTGGACCGACTACCTTCGCCTGAACCATCGTCTCACGGAAGCAGACAAGGAATTGGGTAAACAAGTGCTGAAATTGCATGCAGGACAGCTTCCGCCTAAAATCATGCTTTTTATCGAGCGACCAACAAGCTCGGCCCTAAAGTCCGATGAATCAGCACGTTATTTTCTCCGACACTGACTCTTCGAGGTTAACCCCTTGTATCTGCACGCAGAGGACTTTGTGCGATGGAAGCGACTGAGCCTCGAACCGGATGGCCATCCGGTTCGAAGCAAGGCGAAGTCGCCCGACACCCCTCCGGCCACAACCGTGGGTGAGCCTGGGATCTTCGCCTTCGTCACGTACGACCGAATAGTCGCTTGGCTCCAATCGCACGCACAAGGCAGGTTACCGTGAACAAGACTATCTGTGGAGTGGATGTTTCGAAAGACTGGCTCGATACCCATGTCGTGCCGAGCGGAGCGGCGGGCCGCTTTCGCAACGATGCGGCAGGCATAGCCGAGCTTGCTGCCTGGTGTTAGGTCAATGGTGTCGAGCTCGTCGTCATGGAGGCCAGTGGCGGCTACGAACGGCTTCCCTTCCTGCTGTCGTGGGAGTTGGGAGTAGCCTGCGGCATGGCCAATGCGAGGAGCGTACGCTGATTCGCCGAGGCGATGGGCTTCCTGGAGAAGACCGACAGGATCGACGCCGCCGTCATCGCCCGCTATAGCGAGGTCAAACGGCTGCAGCCGACGCTGCCGCCGAGCGCGGCCCAGCAGCGGCTCAAGGCGCTGGTCGCCCGGCTTTCCCAGGTAACCGCCGATCTCACCGTCCAGAAGCAGCGCAAGAGCGCTGCCACTGATGCCGATACCATTGCCTGCGTATTCCGATGAAGCCGGCCACCGATTCCGATTTGAAGCCGGCCAGTCATTCCGATTTCATTCCGGCCAGCATTCCGATTTGAAGGCGGCCATTTTTCGGTCTGATCCTGGGTCTCGTTGATGTTTGGGTTGGGTTTTGTTTCAGGTCAAGCTGACGGATAAGCCCGAAAGCGGCACCATGCAAGAATACAATAGGTCCACCGGTTCCATTCTCGCAATACAAAGTCGCGACGGCCCCAATCAATATGCAATGTTCGGTGATCATTGTTTCCTCAGCAAAAGCGAGCCAGATCGGTCTGCATTATGCATATGGGAAGCGAGGCTTCTGGTATTTACTTCATAAGCGTAGCAGCGTCTACAGGCCTTTTGCGCCAATTGCCCCCTAGCCGAACGCAGGAATTCGGCGTAGGCGCCCCAGTTCTTCAACCGCGAATTTGCAGGAAATTCCTAAACAAGCGCGGTGACCGTCTAGTGCATCAAGTTACGCGCGGAGCATCCTCCCCAATGCCTGCATCTGCGGCCTTCTAATCCGATCAATGTGGTCGCAAGCGGGGTGCGACCCGAAGCGCGCAATCACCATCTCCGCCTTTGGCGCTATGTACAGGTTCTGGCCGTAAAGGCCCCGACCTTCAATAGCATCAAGCTCGTCGTGTGATACCCACCATTGGCTTCGGTATGTATAGCCGAATGGGAGGTCCGGCTTGGCGGGGTGGTCGAGATCTTGAAGGTCGTAGACAACACTCGCGGGAACCAGTTGCTTGCCATTACACGAGCCTTCACATCGCATCAGCTCGCCGAAACGCGCCAAGTCGCGCAACGTCACATTGAGTCCGCTATGCGCCCTCGGCATACCGTTTGTCGGGTCGATCTCGACATAGGCGTCTTCTTCGCAGCCCAGTGGCAACCATAAGCGCTCCTCCAACAGTTGTGCGAACGACCGGCCCGTTGCGCGCGACATAACCCAAGCCATAACATTGGTATCGACGCCTTTGTAGACAAATTTGCCGTGCGCCCCTTCCTTTCGTATGGTACGCAGGTATTCGCATCTATATGACTTGTCTACACTTGTGTAATCTTCAGTAAAAGCAACGTTAGTTTGCATGTCCATGACTTGGCGGAGCGTTGCATCTTCCCACCCTGTACCTCGTAATTCCGGCACAAACTGCGATATTGTCTTCCTGTCGTCGAGAATGCCCTCATGCACCAACGCCGCGGCTAGGGTGCCCGCATACGATTTGGTGATTGACTGACACGAATGTTGTACGTGCGGCGCGAGTGCGCCGAAGTATCGTTCGTATATGATCCGCCCCCGATGCAGGACCAAAATGCCGTCGGTGTAGGTGTCGAATAGCGCCTCCTCGAACCGGTTGGTGCGGTCGTCCATGTCGACGAACGTGAGCCCATCGATTTCGGTAGACCTGTTGCTGCACTCAAGCTGCGACGGTCCGCCCCGCCCTCGCCACACTTGGACTGTGGGCCGCAGCTCACGCATATGCGATAGCGACCAGCGAAGCTGAGGAAAGGTCCAAACAGTTTCATTCTCGAATGTTACACGCTTGTCTGGCGGCGGCGGCGCACCGCGCATCCAGCCAAATTCGCGAGGATCCGATGCACGGCCGTCCAGGTATTGCTGTCCGTCGAATTCGAGTACGCTCTCCGACGCGTTACCGACGGTTTGCCGTTGTTTGAATTCTGTCATACATGGGATCCAATTTCATGCCTAGGCGCCCCCGGCGCCAGCTGGCTATCGAGAGTTGCGACCCAACCTCGGGAGTTCGGACTGGACTAAATCACAACATGTTATGATCATAGCAGCGGCAGGCGCGCATTCTATGCGAAATGTCCTCGACAACGCAGCAAATCAGCGTTGTATTGCGGCCGGCGCATACTTGCGGCCCCGCTCTCGCGTGGCAAGTAGGACCTAACTTGCCGAACGCTTCCAGCTACAAGAGGCATGAGCCATCATGCGCAGTATGCCGAGTACATCTCGATTAAACCGGGTCCGAACGGGTTGACAATTGTAACGCGTCTCCGCTGTCCGAGCTACGATGAGTCAAAAATTCTCTGGTCTATCAACGATGTTGACCCAGAGGGATACGTGCGAACTCGCAAGGCAAGAAATCGCGAAATGGCATGGGCGACTCTGCATGTTGGCGACGCGATAGTGGATAACGCCGTCGCCTTCGTAGGTGGGCTCGGCTTGAGTCGTCGCATGCGACGTCTCGAAGCAACCGCCCTGGTCAATAGCGACGTCGACCAGCTCCGAGCCCTTCTTCATGCCGGACATCATTTCGCGGGTGACGAGCTTTGGCGCGGCAGCACCGGCGATCAGCACGGCCCCGACCACGATGTCGGCAGAGAAGCATTCTTCCTCGAGCGCCCCGACGGTTGAGTAGCGGGTGCGCACACGGCCGGCGAAGAGGTCGTCGAGATTAGGGAGGTCGAGATTAGGGAGGTCGAGATTAGGGAGAGAGAGGGGCTTGGACCGCAGTTCCCACGTGACCAGAGTCAGCCCTGCAAGGTGTAATTCAACGCGCCAGTCCAGTTTAGATCCTTCCAAACAAGACGTCTTGTGGCGATGCAATCTGCAGCCTTCGGAGTCCAGCGAGTTGGCGAGTTCGCCGACCTCTCTGAGGCCAGGGTATCCGTGCTTTGTGAAATCGCCAGAGCGATCCGGCGAAAGCCAAGGGTAGTTCGCAGGAAACCTGCATCATCGAACTCGATTTCGCTGAATGCCAACAATGCAGAGCGATAAGGTGTCGTTCGTTAAATGACGGACCGGGATGGGTCCAATCAGCAGGGAGCAATGGCGCACCGCTAAGACACTCCTCTCGGTGGCGACGAAGGTAGCTTTCAAGAAAATAAGAACGAGAAAAAAGGGAACTATAGATGAACAATCATGTAACGACGGTCGTAGTTGCAGTCTCCATGGCGGTTGCGTCGATGTCTTTGTCAGCCAAGGCTTGCGCCGGCGAAGTCCTTGATCGTGTGCTCGCGGCACAGACATTGACGGTAGCGGTCGGGTCCGACTGGGGAGCCTTGTCTCACTTGAACGACCAACATGAACTCGACGGTGATGATGTAGAGGTCGCGAAGGGCATTGCGGACTACTTGGGCGTGAAGATCAAATTCGTGACCCCGGGCTGGGATATCATTCAGGCAGGCCAGTGGGGGGGGCGTTGGGACATGGCCATGGGTCAAATGACGCCGACCAACGATCGCGCCAAAAAATTCGCCTTCCCGGCCATGTACTTCTACGAAGGCGAAGTCGCTGTCGTTCACAAGGATAGCAAAGCGACGAAGCCTTCCGACCTGGAGGGCAAGATCGTCGGCGTCCGAGCGGGAACTCTTGGCGATTTGTATGCCAATCACAAGCTCACACCGGCATGGATCGGCGCTAAGCCAATACAATATCAATTTACAGCGGGCCAAGTGAAGGCTTATCCAAGTGCTAACTCTCTTACGCTTGACGACCTGCGCCTCGGCGATGGTGTTCGTCTCGATGGCGTCATTACTGAAGGAACGACGGCGGCTGCGGCAATCAAATCTGGCTATCCATTGAAGGTTATTGGCGATCCCTTATTCTACGCCCCGGGCGCTGTCACAATCGAGCGTGGCGATAAGGAGTTTATCGACAAGGTCGCTGCCGCGGTCAAGAAGATGAAGGATGACGGCACTCTTGCTAAACTCTCGGTCAAGTGGTTCGGGGGGGATTTCAGCGTCGATAAATAACATGACACAATCGTGGGCGTCCCCTTCCCGGGGGCGCCTCTTCTTAGGAAGAAAATGCTTATGCTTTACCACGATACAGTTGAATCTGAGGTGCTCGTCCACAAGCCATGGTTTATCGGCTGCATATTTGCAATTGTGCTCGCGGTTTTTCTTATCTTCAACGTAGCGGGCACCACGATGGGCGAACTCCTACGGCCCGTGATTGGCGATCACGCACAAGTGAAGTTTTACAGTCGCATTGCGATCGCTTTTGTAATTGCCGCAATGTTCTGCCTCAACCTCGTGCTGATTGGTTTTGTCCCGCTCAAAATCCAAATCGGGATCGTATGGTTTGAGTTGGTGCTACTGTTCCTTTCGCTCTTCGCGGCATTTGACTTAAGCATGCCATTTATTTGGGCAAACCTGCCATTTCTAATTACGCAGGGGGTAGTTACTACAGTTTACGTATCAGCGATGTCACTGCTATTTGCGTCGGCTATCGCAATAATCGGCGCGATTGCGAAACTGTCAAGCAACGGCATGGCTTACGCGATAGTCAGCTTCTACACTTCATGCTTCCGGGGTCTGCCGCTTCTCATGCAGGTTTATCTGATCTACATGGGCTTGCCCCAGGTAGGTTACGTTATTAATGCCGTGCCTGCAGGCGTGTTGGCGCTTTCGCTATGCAGTGGTGCCTACATGACGGAGATCTTCCGTTCGGGCATAGCCAGCATCGATCGCGGCCAGTGGGAGGCATCCCGGTCATTAGGTTTCGGCTTTGCGCTCACAATGCGCAGAATCATTCTGCCGCAAGCGCTTCCGGTTATCATTCCCCCGATGGGAAACACGTTCATCTCAATGCTCAAAGACAGCTCTCTCGTTTCGGTTCTTGGCGTTTGGGAGCTGACGTATCTAGCTCACTCACTCGGCCAGCCAACCTTCCATACTATGGAGATGCTAGTAACAGCGGCAATGATTTATTGGATTTTATCCGCCTGCCTGGAACTGGTCCAATCCCGGATCGAGGACCATTTTGCCAGAAGTAAGAAGCGATGATCGTGAATTCATTGGTCAAGCTAAAAAAGACGTCTAAGTTGGTTCGGCCATTTTCAAGGCACTTACAGATGCGCCAATGAACAAGAGAGATGCAATATTGAGCGACGAAGTCATCGAAGCTAAGAATGTATCCAAATGGTATGGTGCCTTCAGAGCACTAACTGACATCAACCTAACCGTCCGCAAGGGCGAACGTATCGTCATCTGTGGGCCCTCAGGCTCGGGAAAGTCGACGCTGATCCGTTGCGTCAATCGGCTCGAAGCGCACCAGGATGGCGAGATTACCGTCACTGGGATTAGGTTACATAACAAAATGCGCAACGTAGCTGAAGTTCGCAAAAGCGTCGGCATGGTTTTTCAGCACTTTAATCTTTTCCCGCACATGACCGTGCTGATGAACTGTATGGCGGCGCCGATGTGGATAAAGGGCGTTCCAGAGGGTGAGGCTAGAAAGATCGCGCTTAAATTCCTAGAGCGCGTGCGCATTCCCGAACAGGCGAACAAATATCCGGCTCAGCTCTCCGGGGGACAGCAGCAGCGCGTCGCAATTGCCCGGTCCCTCTGTATGGAGCCTGCAGTCATGCTCTTCGATGAGCCGACCTCCTCGCTCGATCCAGAGATGGTCGCTGAAGTGCTCGAGACTGTGACCGGACTCGCACGCGACGGCATGACCATGGTATGCGTCACCCACGAGATGGGCTTTGCGCGCGCCGTGGCCGATCGAGTAATCTTCATGGATCGAGGTGAGATCGTCGAAGAGGGTACACCGCACGACTTCTTCAGAAACCCGCAGCACGAAAGAACGAAATTGTTTCTCAGCCAGATCTTGTCGCATTGAGGGAGCCATCCTTCAACGAGGCCGTTCGACCGAGTTACTGTGTATCGAATGCGTTGCCTCAGGCCAGCGAGACAACATGTGCGGATATTGTATTCGTACGTATTGGCTGACATACATCAGAGCGTTCTCGGCAAGCGCCTCGTTCCCGGAAGCGCGAGAGTAGGATCCCGCTGAGCTTGTGCGCAGCCCACCGTGCCAGTTCGCGTCCAGGCGCGCTGAGGATTGGCTCGCCACACATGATCAGGTTGCAAGAGTGCGGCCTCAACCCTCTGCCCGCAACCGACCACAATCTGCAGACGTCGTCCTCTGGCAGATTCCCGACCATCTTTGGGTGAACCAAACGGATCAACACATGTTAAAGAACATAACCTTCGACCGCCACAGCTCCGACAAGCTTAAGAGTGAGGTCACGATCGACATTGATAAATGGGGGGTTCCTCATATCAAGGCTCAGAACTTGCACGACCTATTTTTCGCGCAGGGTTGGAATGCAGCTCGAGACCGCCTCTGGCAAATTGATATTGCGCGCAAACGAGGTCTCGGTCTCCTGTCACGAGACTTTGGCCCCGGATATTTGGAGCAGGATCGGGCGGCGCGTCTCTTTTTATTTCGCGGAGCCATGAGTGCAGAATGGCAGGCGTACGGCCCGGATTCCGAAGAGATATGCTCAGCGTTTGCCGAGGGGATCAATTCCTACGTAGACAGTTGCCATGACGGTTTGATTGCCTTGCCACCCGAGTTTGGCCTCCTCGGTCACACTCCCGACTATTGGAAACCCGAAGACGTCGTTCGCGTGCGAACGCACTCACTAACCCGAAATGCGATTTCGGAGCTTCTGCGCTGCAGGGTGATGGCATTGGCAGGTGTGGAACGAGGTACCCGCCTCGACAGGTTGAGACAAGAATTGTCACCTCCGATAGCGCCACGACCAGCGGAGGGCCTTGACCTCGCCTTTATGACAGATCGAGTACTGCAGGATTTTCGCTTGGCAATCTGTCCCGTCTCATTCTCGAGGGAAAGACTTGCAGCAAGTCTTCAGGAAGCTGACCGTTGGACCCGCGTAACACCGAGTGATGAGATCATGCAGACGGTGTTCCAAGAGGGCTCAAACAACTGGGCCATATCCGCAACAAAAACCACAACGGAGCGACCAATCCTTGCTCTAGACCCGCATCGCAAGCACGTCCTTCCGTCCATCAGGTATCTTGTACACCTGAGTATGCCCGGGCTCGATGTAATTGGCGCTGGAGAGCCTATGATCCCAGGAATCTCCATGGGTCACAACGGGACAGCCGCCTTTGGTCTGACTATTTTCGGCGCTGACCAAGAAGATATTTATGTTTACGAAACCAAGAGTGAGGGAAATAAATACTTATATAAAGGGGCCTGGGAGCAGGTGAAGACTATACACGAGAAAATTCCAGTTCGCGCCCACACCGACCAGGAGGTAAAGCTTCAGTTCACACGCCATGGACCCATTTTAAACCAAAATGCTGAAAAAGACCGCGCCTTCGCACTGAGAACCGTATGGATGGATCCCGGCATGGCACCTTACATGGCCAGCTTGGCCGTAATGCGCTCTAAGACATTTTCAGAATACACCTCCAGTCTAGCAAACTGGGGTTGTCCTTCAGTTAATCACATCTATGCGGACACGTCGAATGTAATTGCGTGGAAACCGTCAGGTGCGGCTCCGGTCCGAAGAAATTGGGACGGCCTGCTTCCGGTTCCAGGAGACGGTCGGTTCGAATGGGAAGGGTATTTGTCACCGGACGATGGGCCGTTCGAGATGAACCCCGCCAAAGGTTTTGTCGCCACTGCCAACGCAATGAATGTTCCGGAGGAATGGAGTAGATCGCATCCTGCTTTTGGCTACGAGTGGTCTGACAGCAGCAGACATGATACCCTTCATACAACTCTCTCACGATCAGAGAAGATCTCGTTGCGGGACTGCATGTCGCTGCAATGTTCGGTGTATTCGCCGATAGCAGTTCGTATTCTTGCGAAACTAGACACTCTTCTCGGTTCGGTTGCAAACATGCCTGCGTTGCACTTATTTTCTAACTGGGACCGGCATTTGGATGCGAGTTCGCCAGCCGCCGCGTTCTTTGAGATTTGGCTTAGCAAACACCTTGGCCCGACAGTAGCTCGCTTAGAAAGCGCTGACGATGAAGTGTTGGCACTGCTCGTGCCTTTACAGCCTTCGGCCATAGCCTCTTGGCTCGAACAGGCAGAGCCTAGTGAAAAGTTGAAGCATTCCATAATGGAATCCCTAACTTCTGCCTGGAGTGAATGCATATGTCGATTTGGCGACGATTCTGCCTCATGGGCATGGGGCAGTATACATAAGCTTGATTTGCGCCACCCTCTGCAGGCACTGACGTCTGAACAATGGTCGTTGGGCGCCATAGCCCTCGGCGGAAGTAGCTCAACGCTCAATTTTTCGAGTTACCGAAGCGGCCAATTCTCTGTTTCAGAAGGACCGTCAGTGCGGATAATCATGGACGTTGGGTCATGGGATGACAGTCTCTTTATTAACAATCCAGGTCAGTCGGGTGTTCCGATCTCAAGTCATTATCGTGACCTCAATCACGATTGGCAACGGGGCGAATACAAGCCCTTGTTATATTCAGAGGAGTCCATACGGAGGGAGCTCGAACATAGGGTCGTCCTGTCTCCCGCTGACTGTTGAGGATGCGACAGTATAGGCCGCTTACCATTGTAGCAGGAACATATCGGTCGAACTCACCTGGCGGCAAGGTGAGGATCGACACTTTAGCGCCCGCCGGCCGACTTTGATATTGACAGCGGAACGCCCGGCCGGAATCTGGATGCGCTTGTGGGGCAATGATCCCGCTGGTGTGCGGCGACCACCCCTGATCGTCACGAGCAGGGCCGTCGCGGCCTCCAATAATGTTGCAGGAGACTTAGAAGCGGGATGTCCCGCATTGGCAATTGCTCTGCCTTGGGGCCATAGGGAAGAGGGGTAAGGTGCTGGCCCGACCACCGGAGAGCGCGTCTGTTACTACAAGGCTCGATCGCGGCCGCATCACGGCCCTCGGCGGCTGCCGATAACGCGCGCTTCGGGCGCTACCAGTACGCATTGGCGATAATCGCATCTGCTGTAGGAGAGCACTTGATTCGAGACTGACAGTGCGACGGTCAACAGGGTTCGCTATCATTGTCGAGCCGAGTTCAAGAATGGACACATACCTCAGGGAGGACCTTTCAGGGGGCAGACCATTGTCTGTCTCCTCATCCGAGAAACAAGCTAACCTCGCAGAGAGTGGCATCAGGGCAACACGTCATTGTCCTTCGATGCGACTGAATATCGACGACTTCAACGCGGCTTGCCGCCTTCGCGTATAGCCGCAGGACCTTGAATGCCGGGAACCAGCCGAGAAATGTTGGCGGTGGGTGAGCGCCTTTCATTTTTCAAGTCCGCTACATTCTGTCTGTCATATACCCGAAGGCGGCGATGCTTGTTGCCCGCCCGATGTGGTTAGCAGTTGACGTGCCTTCTTATGTATCTTCATTCAGCCTGCGGTGGCACGCTGGCCGTTTCGTTGAATGGCGGGGGAAAAAAGGCGTTGATGACTCAGGCTTGCGTGGAGCACTCGTGGGGCGCTCGATTGACAATGTTATTCGTGGAGAATGCTTTCCTTTGTGGAGGAGGATGATTCTCTCGTCCAGTTCCTTGTCGGCCTCGGTAAGGCGATGATTCAGGCGAAGGTAGTCGGTCCAGGTCGGCGTACGGAATGTCTCCGTCCATAGCACAGGCTCCTGAAGGTTGCGCTGGAGAGTCCAGTGCCGAGCACCAACGCGACTCTGTACATGCCGGCACCCGCGCATGGCGAGGAATTCTTCTAGATTTTCCACGAGTATGAGGTACTCGACTTTGACCACGATGGGGCCGCTTCTCGGCTTGAGACTGAGGGCGACTGCCGGCGCGTCGAATTCCTCCAAAGGGTCGGGCTCGGCCTCGCGACCCTCGCGAAGGGGAAACAGGACGCCGCTCGCAATGGAAGAGGCAGTGCCAGAAAAAGGGAGCACGCCGCACAGGCGACGCATGCCAGCGTCATTAGTTGCTCTTCTGACAAGCTCCGTCTTAATAGGCTGTTGGCGACGCCAGCCATGACGGCGCCTGTGCCGAAGCCGGCGATGATGGTGCCATAGGCGAGCGGTCCTTCGCCCAGCTGATCGCGGACAACCAATGGCAGCAGTGCGAGTATGGCGATGCCCGACAGGCCAAAGAAGGTTCCGCGGGCGATCGCCGTCTTGATTTCCGATGACATCGCTGTGAAGCGCAGCCTGTCATAGATGGCCGTCCTCATTGACTCACGTGGGAGAAGTGAGGAGCGAACCTTCCATTTGCATCGCCATATGGTGACCAAAGGGATCATATAGGTGAGTGTAAACATAGCGAAAGCCGTCATAAGTCCGAACGACGCAATCATGATGCCGCGAGCGCCGGTCCCACGGTCCGTGCAGTGTTGAAGCCAATGGAGAGGAGGGTGACGGCAGCGGGAACTTCGCGTCGGTCCACAATATCGCCAACAGAAGCCTGCCAGGCGGTATCGTTGAGCGCGGCACCACTTGCGATCAAGAAGCTGAAGCCGAAGATCATCCACGGGGCGATAAAGCCCAGCACCACTGAAGCCGTAGCATCGCGGATGCTATTACCATTAGGCATCGGCCGGCGAACATGACTCTTCGACGGCTGAAGTTGTCGGCGAGAACCCCTAGCGAAAATGGACAAAATGAAAGCGGGCAGGTTAGACGAAGCCTGCTCGAGCGCAACCATCAGATCGGAGGTCGGAACCGTTGCCATTAGCCAGCTGATAGCAACGGTCTGCATCAGCCAGCCAAGGGAAGAGACTTGAGAGGCTAAACCAGATTGAGCGAAATGTCGTATTCCTGAGCGGCGCAAACGTCTTCGGCGAAACTACATCCGCATCTGCGCCCGCCGCTTTGCTCATTGCTCCGACCGATTCGGTTCCGCCAAGCTTAACCACTTCGCGCGACACGATCCTCTTACACGTCGGATGCGCCAAATGCAGTCTTTGTATTAGTGTCATCTGGTAGCGAGATGCGGAGGTGGCGGCGGAGAGCCGTCGCTGGTGTCGCAGCGGCCTTACATCAGTGCAAACATGCTGTTGCGTGGCGCCGGCACAGTTCCCCCGGCGTCGGCGGCTTCGCCGGCAAGAATGCGAAGGCGCGCCGACTCGCTGCCAAGCTCAAGGTCGTCAGCATGGTTCTTCTGGCCGAGGCTGACGAGCTTGCCGAGCAACTCGGCGCCTTTGTCGGCGATCCTCTGGCGAGAACAAAGCTGTCGGAGACCAGCGTTGCCTGCATTGAGCGGCCGATGAAGGCACTATGCGCATCTCGCTGCGAGATGCAGCCGATATAAAAACAGCATTTGACGCTAGCCGCCAGGAAAGGGGATTGTCACCCCGCATGAGCCGGCGAAGCTTTTGTTCAATTTCGAACATGGACGCGATCGCGCGTTTTGCGCAACCAAACCACGACACACTGATTGAGGTGAGATATGGCGACGACACGCTCCGCAATTCCTCTGACTGGTGTACCGTTTCCGATATCAGAGTATGAGCGCCGGCAAAACAATGTGCTGGATGCGGTTGCTACGGCAGGCTTGGACGCAATCGTAGTAACGGCGCACGGCCACTTGAAGTATCTCAGCGGCTACGATGGGAGCGGTGGATATTTCGCGCCTTTCCCTCTTATTCTGATGCCGGGTCGGGTCCCGATATTTGTTGTCCGAGAATATGACGAGCAGGCAGTACGTTCATATAGCTGCATCGAGGAAATTGAAACCTATACACATCAGCCTGATTTTGGCAGGGTCTGCGCCGATGTATTGCGTCGACTCGGACTGGACAATAAGCGAGTCGGTTTCGAGCTTGGCTGCTGGAATCTCGCGCCCGCCGACGTGCGCGCAGTCCAAGACCAGCTCCCGGATCTGAAGATTACTGACGTCACCCGACTGGTCTCGTCAGTGTCAGCAGTGAAAGGAGAACTTGAGTTGGCGTGTATGCGCGATGCTGTTCGACTCACTGACGTGGCAATTCGAACCTTTCAGCAATCGCTTCGTCCCGGCATTACGGAGATCGAAATGGCAGCGGCCCTAGCTGCGGCGGTAACAAACGACCCCAGCAACGCCGCTGGGGATATCGGGCTTGCGCCGGGTACCATTTTGTTTGGAGAGCGAGTGAAGTTGCCCCATGCGCCAGCGACCCATCATCCTCTCAGCAACAACGAACCTGCCTTTCTGGAGATAGGGGCTTCGAAACACGGGTATACAGTGGGAATGGTTCGATGCGCAGTCCTTGGCAAACATCCCGAAACCGAATCTTTGCACGGCTTGGCTGAAGAGGTCATTGCGGCCCTTGTCTCCTCGATTCGACCAGGTGCTACGCCGGCGGACGTTCACGCTGCTGGGGGCGAGGTGTTGAAGCGATCTGGACGCAAGGGCGTCTTCCGCCAACGAACAGGATACCAAACTGGCATCAATTGGACTGAGCGCGGCGACCTAAGCCTGGAGCCCGATGTAAATGAACCACTCCGAGCTGGCATGACCCTGCACATGCCAAACATTTTGTGCAGCGAAAGTGGCTACCTATTTGGTGCCGGCGCACACGTGCTCGTGACAGAGCGCGGCGCGGAACTCCTGAGCGAAATCCCGCCAACACTTTATCGGGCGTGATGCTAGGCGGCGTGGACAAATTTGAGCCAGTATCTGGCGGTGGCTAGGTAGACCATTCCGAGGAAGCTATTGGCCAATTGATCGTAGCGGGTGGCAATGGCCCGGTTGATTTTGAGGTGGCCGAACATGCGCTCGATTCGGTTCCGCTGCTTGTAGAGCGCCCGGTCATACTCGATCTTCACGCGGCGGTTTGATCGGCCGGGTATGACGGGTTTAATCTTCCGCTCGGCGAGATCGGCGCGAATGGTATCGGCATCGTAGCCCTTGTCCGCAAGGAAGGCGTCCGGTGCACGAGTCCCCCTTTTCCGCCCGCTGCCGAGACATGGGCGCGAACTGTGGTGCTGTCGATGCTGTAGTGGCCGCTGTCCGCCATGACCTCGGCGAGCATTACCGCCACGGTCTCCCAGACCCCGGCCTCGCTCCAGCGTCGGAACCGACGATAGATGGTGTTCCAACTGCCGTATTTGGGCGGGACATCCCGCCATGGAGCGCCGCAGCGGAGCCGCCAGAGAATGCCGTTGATGATCGAACGATTCTGCTTGGGAGGTCTACCTCGGCCGCGTTTGTCAGGGTCGATGGGCAGCAAGCCCTTGAGAACACGCCATTCTGCTTCGGTGAGATCGCCCCTGCTCAAACCTGCCTCCAAAAAGCAGCCTTGAATCAATCCTCTTGGGCTACGTCAATCGCATCGACGTCCGAAATTCCGTAAGGCGGATATACTATTCCGCCAAGGTGATGGACAGTTCGAGAGGGCTGTCGCTATCCGCGAAAAATCGGCTGCCATCCTCAAACTCGATCACCACCTCTCCATCGCGGTGGCGCATGACACGGCGAACAACCTTGCCAATCAGCATCGACGTAGCTCGTTCGCTCTCTTCTTCCAGTGTCATTCCCAATGCTAACAACCCGATCGCAGGAAAGCGACCCTGCTAACATCGAATTTGTCCACGCCGCCTAGGGTCTGCGGTTTGCGGATTGAGTGGCAAAGCGCATGCAGTCCTGGAAAGTAGGTCGTGGGAGGGGGAGGAGTGTCGCGATGGTGACAGCTCTTCCTACTCAGACCTTTGCCATTGGCCGTTGCCAGCAGAGCCAGAGTTTATGATTGCCAGCACTTCGCAGCTGGTCCTCTAAGGCCGAAGCTTATCCATTTGAGGGCAAACGGCTTGTTATCGGGTCGCAGTCGCCGGCGCCAACACCGAGGCCTGAACGCGGGGCTATCTCGGTTCTAGATGGTTACGATATCCAAACTGCATTTGACGAAAACACCGGTGGCATCGATCATTAATTACGCACCGGCGCCTGATCCAAATTACTCAAATGCGGGAACGTGCCTATGGTTGGCGTTGACAGGTTCAAGGAGATCGAGATCGAAGCGATGACTTGGCGCCGGTACCTGCACGAGAATCCGGAGCTTGACTATCGGGTGAATGACACAGCGGCATTTGTGGCGGAAAAGCTGGCTTCCTTCGGGATTAACCACATCGAGTGCAGGATAGCTGAAACCGGCGTGGTTGCGTTGATCCAAGGTCAACTCGGAGATGGGCCCACTATCGGGTTGCGGGCCGACATGGACGCTCTGCCTATACTCGAAGCTTCAGGCAAACCTTGGACGTCGAAAAGGTCCGGACAGATGCACGCGTGTGGTCACGACGGGCATACTGCAATGCTCCTTGGCGCCGCGAAATACCTCGCCGCGACCCGGAACTTCAAAGGGTCCGTTGCCCTGATCTTCCAACCTGCCGAGGAAGATGGCCGCGGCGGCCAAAGAATGGTCCAGGAGGGGATCATGGACCGTTTCGGGATATCTCAGGTCTTTGGCATGCACAATTGGCCAGGCATGGAGGTTGGTGCGTTCGGCATTTGCGAAGGTTCGATTTTTGCCGCGCTCGACGAGTTCGATATTGTGGTCAAAGGCAGAGGGGGTCACGCGGCCGCTCCCCATCTGACAATTGACCCCGTCGTTGTTGCAGCTCAGATCATTTTAGGCTTGCAGACACTAGTCTCACGCAACACGGACCCCACCGAGTCCCTGGTGATCTCCGTCACAAAGCTGAACGCCGGACAAGCTTACAACATCATTCCCGAACGCGCGGAGATTGCCGGAACAGTCAGGACACTGTCACCGATTTTGCGCGACTTCGCTGAAAAACAGATTGAGGCGTGCGCGGAAAATATTGCACGCGCTTCCGGGGCGAAGGTCGAGTTTCAGCATCGCCGCCTGGAGCCCCTCACTGTCAATCATCCCGATCAAACGCGTCGGGCAACAGAGGTGGCGCGTGCTCTGGTCGGCCATTCATCGGTGAACCCCAAAGTCAAACCTAGTTTGGGGTCAGAGGACTTCGCGTACATGCTAGAGGCGCGGCCGGGGGCATGTATACTGCTTGGAAATGGATCGACTGCTGCTCTCCATAATCCAACCTACGACTTTAACGATGAAGCACTGCCATACGGCATTGGATACTGGGTCAACTTGGCCGAGGCTGCTCTAGCACCATGACATTGTCCAAGCAAAACAACCTTGGCTAATCAAGGCTGAGATCACAAGAAGAGGGTAACGACATGAAATACGAAATAAATCGCCGACGATTGCTGCAGGCGACATCGACCGCCATGGCGGCTGGCGCTCTGTCTTCAATTGCGGGCCGCGTTGCGGCCCAAACACCCAACCAGATCAACGTAGTGCTAGGCGGCGGCGATTGGGGAAAGGCTAACATTGAGGCTTACGCTAAGCCATTTGAAGCTGAGACCGGTATCAAGGTCAACCCAATCACCGACGACATGGGTATGGGACAGGTCGAGTTGATGGTAAAATCGGGCAATGTCACGGTAGATGTCGGGGCGCTTACGCAAGGGTCCGGCTTGGTCGCAGCTAAGAAAGGAATTCTTGAAGAAATTGATTACTCCTTGTTCAGGAAAGAAGAGCTAGACGGAATTTATGAATTTGCCAAGCAACCGTTTGGCGTGGCAAATTTGATTTACTCATATAATATGGTATATAGCACAGACGTATTCCCAGCTGATAAACCCCGGCCGACAAACTGGGCTGAATTCTGGGATGCTGATAAGTTTCCCGGCGTTCGCACCTTGGTGTCCGGCCAGTTTGGTTCAGAAGGACCCTGGGAAGAGGCCCTGTTAGCGGACGGTGTATCTCCCGATAAGCTCTACCCGATGGATATCGACCGGGTGTTTGCCAGTTTGGACAAAATAAAGCCGCACATCCGTAAGTGGTGGAGCAGCGGATCAGAGATTCAACAGATGTTGCATGATAAGGTCGTTGACATCGCTCAATCGTATGACGGAAGAGCTCTACTGTTGATCGATCAGGGCGCCGCGACGGAGATCAATCGAAACCAGGCGAAGCTGCAGTGGGATTATTGGGTCATTCCAAAGGGTTCACCCAACGCGAAGGCTGCGCAGAAGTTTATCGAATTCGCCACTCGCGCGGAACGTCAGGCAGCATTTTGCCAATTGTTTCCTGAGGGACCAAGCAACGGCAATGCGTTCAAACTTCTTCCCGAGAAAGTTGCGCGCAAGCTCCCTACCCACCCAGATTACATCAAGAGCAGCGTTTCCATCAACGGCAAATGGTACAATGAGGTAGGCCCCAGCGGTGTTTCCAACACTGAGATGCTTATCCAGCGGTGGAATGAGTGGATCCTGCAGTAGGGTTGGTTGAAGTGCGAAAGTCCGGTCGGGGTAACTCCATACCGGGCTAAAGTCGAAACTGATGCTGAAAATGTGACGGGGAGCGGGGTAGCCCACTAGCCTCTCCGCTCACGGCATCGGGTACGACGGCAGAAGGTACGGCAAATGCCTGCTAATGCACGCCAGCGATGGTGGAGGAGCCACAGTGAACATGCACGCAATGAATACCGCCCCCCGTTCGGAAGTTGACGCTGCAGATGTGAACCAATCGGTGCCACAAATTCAGTTCAGCAGTGTTACCAAGATGTACGGGAGTGTTCCGGCGGTCAGGGATCTGTCGCTGACCGTGCGTCGCGGCGAGTTCTTGACGATTCTCGGCCCGAGCGGCTCGGGTAAGACCACTACCCTGATGCTCTTGGCCGGCTTTGAGGCCCCGAGTTCGGGTGATATTATGATCGCCGGCCATTCAGTGGCTTCGGTCCCGTCCTACCGGCGCGATCAAGGAATTGTGTTCCAGAGCTATGCGCTGTTCCCGCATCTCACAGTGGCTCGAAACCTGGAATTCCCTCTCGAAATGCGGGGCATGGCTCCCGATCAGAGGAAGGTTCGGGTAGCCCGTATGCTTGAGCGCGTGCATCTAGGGGAATTCGGCGGTCGCATGCCATCCCAATTGAGTGGCGGTCAGCAGCAGCGCGTGGCGCTAGCCCGCGCGCTGATTGCCGATCCACCCTTCCTATTACTTGATGAACCGCTTGGCGCACTCGACCGTAACCTGCGTGAGCAGATGCAGATCGAGATGAAGAGCTTGCACAAGGAGTTCGGTATCACGACGGTGTGCGTTACGCATGACCAGGAGGAGGCGCTTACTCTGTCAGACCGGATTGTTGTAATGCGCGCAGGACGTGTCGAGCAAATCGATACACCAGAGGCCCTCTATGATCGGCCATCATCGTGCTTTGTCGCTAAATTTCTGGGTGAGGCGAACATTCTCGAGGATGCCTTGTTGCTGGCCAGAGGGGGCAACGCGCCGCAAATCGGCACCGTTGCGATGATAAGGCCAGAGCGCATCAGTGTACTTCCGAAGACTGCGGAGTGGGCTCAAACGGACCAGCGGCAATATGTTGCCGGTGCGGTCGACGATATGATTTTTGCCGGCCCTCTGCGAAAATACCATGTTCGCGTTGGCAACAATGTTCTCATCGTCCGGGAACATGTCGCGGCAGACCAACCTGTTTTCCAGCCAGGCGAGGAGGTTTGCCTCACGTGGCTGCGGTCAGACATTCGCTTCGTTTCGCCATAAGCGATTGATAAGGGATATCCATGAAGCTTTTGCGCAGAATGGCCAAGGTGCCACTTGGGTTAACCGCGCCCGCGTTCGCGCTTTTGCTTGTGGTTTTCGGTGCCCCTATAACCTTGCTTTTCCTAAGCAGTGTCAATGCCCCCGATTTCTCGTTCCAATACTACGGAGCGTTTTTCGCCCAGCCAGCTAATGTGCGGGTGCTCTTTCAAACGATAGAAATAAGTCTGGTCGCAACTGCCATCTGCTTAATCGTAGGCTATCCAACCGCGTATCTGATCGTCACGGCATCCAAGACTCTGCGCATGACGCTCATCGCTCTCGTGATCATCCCCTATTTGACCAGTGGGCTGGCGCGTACCTACGCATGGATTGTTATTCTTGGGGATCGCGGGGTCATCAACAACATCTTGCTGGACGTCGGATTGATCGATCGACCTCTGCAACTCATCTATAACCGAACCGCGGTCTATATTGGCATGGTCCACATCATGCTGCCGATGATGATACTTCCCTTGGTTAGTGCGATGATGGGGATCGATCGGTCCTTGATGGCTGCTGCACGCAGTATGGGAGCGGGACCTTTCACCGCTTTCAGGCGTGTATTTCTCCCCCTTAGCATTCCAGGCGCACGGAGTGGCTCGCTCCTAGTTTTTGTGTTCTGCCTAGGATTCTATATCACGCCGGCGGCACTTGGGGGATTGCGCGATGCCATGCTTTCAACCTTCATTGCGGCCGAGGTGAATAGCTCGTTCGATATTCCGCGCATTGCCGCTGCGTCCTTCATCCTTCTCGGGTTTGCCATTGTGGTGCTTTCCATGGTCGGGCTTGACCTCTCCGGCAAACAAGAGCAAAGCCAAACTCGAGCTCCGAAGGGCTCGATGTCCCGACTACCCATTGTTCTTGTTATCAAACGAAACTTCAGCGAAATTCTGCGTCCCTATCGTGTCAAACGGTGGACGGGACGGCGCTACGTGCCTGGGGCGGAAAGGCGATGGCCTAAAGTCGTCGCGATCGTTTTTATCGTTTTGGTGATGGCCTTTCTTTTATTCCCAGGGATAATCGTTGTCATCATGTCGTTCAGTTCCGGGGCATTTTTGCAATTTCCGCCTTCGGGCCTGTCGCTTCAATGGTATCGCTCGTTTTTCGGCGATGCATCTTGGAGCGGAGCAGCTTGGACCAGCGTCGAGATTGGTGTCGAGGTAGCTGTTATTTCTACTCTATTGGGAACACTTGCTGCTTTCGGATTGAGCCGAATAAGCGCAAGACTTCGCGGCGTGCTGACAATGATCATAATCACGCCTATCACCTTTCCAGTTATCGTGGTCGGTATCGCGACTTATCTGGGTCTCATCCAGATTGGTCTAATCGGCACAAAGGGTGGTATCGCCCTCGCTCACAGTATCGGCGCTGTTGGAATTGTGGTGGTGATCGTTTCTGCGACGTTGGCCAACTTCGATCGGACGTTAGAGCAGGCGGCCAAGAGTATGCGTGCCGGACCACTGCAAACGTTTTTTCGCGTAACACTGCCGTTAATCAGGCCGGGAGTGATCGGCGGCGCCATGTTCGCATTCCTCCAGTCATTCGATGAAGCGGTCATAACGTCTTTGGTCGGCGGTCTGTCGGTGCGGACGTTGCCCTTGAAGATGCTGGAGAATATCCGCCACCAAATCGACCCGACGATTGCTGCAGTCGCTTCTCTTTTGATGCTTCTGCCTTTAATCTGGATGCTTGTCCTCTATGCCGTCTGGTGGCGTTCTCGACCGAGCATGCAGCGAACATTACAGGAAGCCGCTGCCTAACTGGCGTGGCAGATCCACTTCCTGATGATGCGTCCGACCTATTCCTACGGACTGGCGACAAGCATCTGTTCGGGGCTTCAACGGGCGGATAAAATGGCCACCTGGTCCAAAACGGAAACCAGTAAAGCTCTTGCAATTATCATCTGGCACATGCGGATCAAGGATTCGGACTATGTCTGGGATCGGCCGGCCTTGCTCGCCAGCAAGCTCAGACCTGCCGATCCTCTTGCTGCGCGCCAGGATGGAATTCGAGGTCAACGGCGCTGACCGGATCGCACAGATCCTTCGCCCGTCTGAACAACGAACAGCTAGCCAACGTCAACCGGCTGATCGCGCGATTTCTGAAATCGGCTACCCACCGCGACTTTGACCTTCCTCCTCCCTTAGTGCACCGGGATCAAGGTGACGAACCAAGGGACAGGTCAGCAGAGCGAGCCCTGGTCATCTGAAAACGCGATGGTGCCGTCTCGGACATTATATTGGCGAAGTGGTGACCGCGTGTGCATAGTTCCAGGCGAAAAAAATAGCCGTGTACAAGACCATATGCCCGGTCAAAGTCGCCAGATCACCCGCAATAGGTTAAGCAATGAACGAAGCACCACATCTTACGTTTGATCTCGATGCGCATGGCGTGAGCAGAGGACACCTCGTTGTGCCGGGAGGCGCCGACCATGAAGAGTTCTCGCTTCCGGTTTTTAGTCTTAATAAGGGCGATGGACCGCGCCTTCTTATCACCGGTGGGAATCATGGCAATGAAATGGAGGGGCCATTAGTCGCGCGGCGGCTTATCGAGTGGCTGCCACAAGCGCAAACCAGTGGTAGGATCATCGTGCTGCCAGTGCTTAATCCATTGGCAGTTCAAGCATGGAGCCGCAATACTCCGCTTGATGGTTTGAATCTGAACCGCGTGTTTCCGGGCCGTGCCGACGGGTCTGTTACGGAACGAATCGCGGATGCGGTTTCACGCGTATTGTTGCCAAATGCCGACATCGTTTTCGATCTGCACAGCTTCGGCCCAACGTGGGATTTTCCCCCGGCGGTCATCACGCATCCAATTGCTGATGCGGATCTCATGGCTAAGACGCTCGCAATGGCAGCGGCATTTAAGCTGCCCGTAACATTGCTCTGGCAACATGACGACACGGCTGGGATGTTCGACAGTTGGGCACATAGCCTAGGGAAGGTATTCGTTTGCGCGGAATTCGGCGGTGGTACGGTTAGCGCAGAAGCTCTAGCGATTTATGAAGCTGGAGTTCGCAACGCGCTCGTTATGCTTGGACTCGTCGAAGGAAAAGTCGAGGACGTGTCTTTCCGTAACAAAAGGTCCAGTCAGACCCTTGAGACGCTGATATCAGACGAGTTGAAATCGCCCGCGCAGGGTATCTTCGAACCTCGCTGCTCTGTGTTGGATGAAGTGAGGTCGGGAGATCTTATAGGTATCCTACACTCTATGGATTCTGTTTCCGCTCCGTCCATTGACATCCGAGCGCCTGGGCCATCAATCGTCCTAGCCATAGGATCGGGCGCGCATGTCGACCGCAATGAAGGGGTAGCCATCCTTGCGCGGCCGCTGCATAACTAGAGGTACAGATTAGCCGCGCCTTGGCCAGCTGTAGTAACTCCGGTATGAAGGCACTGGCCTCGACTGGAGCTTATAGGCCAGCTCCTCGGATCGATCAGCGGCTGATCCTGTCTTCCAAAATCATGCCAAAAAGATTGCTTGATCCTTGATCGCTTGGTTTATACTAACCATGGTTGAAAGTGGCGGTCCGAGATGGGAGCTGGCCGGACGGATTGATCGCCTAGCTTCTGTTATGGAAGCAGGGGCGACGATCCGGCGCACCGCGACCAAGAGGGGAGGCGGACGGTGCCGTCCCCGCTGACGCCCGTAAAACAACTTTATCGTATCTTAAAACGAGATGGGCACGTTCGGGGCTTTATATTGGCAAAACCGATTCCGAACGGGGCATAACTTAGGACAGAGCGCGCAAATCCGGCCGCAGCTCATAGCTTGGCCAAACTCGAGTATAATTCAGTGCAGATCAAAGACGTCATTCTCACGCCCGGCAACGGCGCCTTCTTTTATGACGATCAAGCTGCCATTAGGGCAGGGGTTGGCCAGGACGGTTTTGTTTACGTCGGCGAGCCATTGACGCCCGGCTTCCGTGATATCCGTGTTCCGGCAGCTTGCTTAAGCGTCGGGCTTGTCCTGGAAGACGATATGGTCGCCTGGGGCGATATGATGGGAGTGCAATACTCAGGGGCTGGCGGGCGTGACCCCCTGTTTGACGTCGGAGCCATCATGGATCTCACGTCACGTGTTGTTGTCCCGCGGCTCTTAAACATTGATGCGTCCAGCTTTTTGACAGCCTGCTCCAGTGTCTTCGATCTCCATACTGGGAAACGACTCCCACTATGCATCGAATATGGGGTCAGCCAAGCCCTTTTAAGCGCTGCTGCCCATGCTGCGCGTCGTACCATGGCGGAGGTGGTTTGTTCGGAATTTTGCCTATCCATGCCGCATCGTCGTGTCCCAATTTATTGCCAGAGCGGTGATGCGCGCGAAATCAATGTCGATAAAATGATCCTGAAGGGGGTGGATGTGATCCCGCATGGCCTCATCAACTCGCGTAGCAAATTCGGCGTTGGGGGAGAAACCTTTCTGGATTTCGTCAAATGGGTGGCGCACCGCGTCAAGCAAATCGGCCAACCAGACTATTCTCCGGTGCTGCATTTCGATGTGTACGGCTGGATCGGTATGGAGATCGGGCTCGACGTCCAGCGCATCGCCGACTTCATCAGTAAGGTTGCTGACGCGGTTCCGGAGTTCACGGTGAATATCGAATCGCCAGCCGACTTCGGGTCTACGCCGGCGCAGGTCGAAAATTACGGGCAGATCGTCGGCATTCTGAATGCGCGCGCGTCACGTGCGCGCATCGTTGTCGATGAACGCTGCAACACCTTAGAGGATGTGCGTCTGTTTGCGGAGGCTAAGGCGACCCATCTCGTGCAGATCAAGACGCCGGACGTGGGCTCGATCGCCGACAGCGCCCGTGCGGTGCTTCTGTGCAAAGAGAACAACGTGGACGCCTATGTGGGAGGCAGCTGCAGCGAGACGGATCTCTCCGCGCGAGCGACGGTTCACATTTCGGTGGCAACACAGGCGGACATGATGCTCGCGAAGCCTGGCATGGGCATCGACGAAGGTCTTTCCATTGTAGGCAACGAACAAAATCGGTTGCTCGCCATGCTTGATCGGCGTCGGGCACAAAACCTGAAAGCCGCGTAGGAAGCGCCCTGATGCTAAACAGTCTCAAGGACATCACGGTTGTGGCGGTCGAACAGGCCGTTGCAGCTCCCTACGCATCGTCTCGCCTTGCTGACGCAGGCGCCCGGGTGATCAAGGTCGAAAGGCCCGAAGGGGACTTTGCCCGAAACTACGACAAGCTGGTGCGGGGGCAGAGCGCGTACTTCGTCTGGCTCAACCGGGGTAAGGAGTCGGTCTGTCTAGACCTGAGGTTGGAGGCGGATCGCGCCGTCCTCGACACGCTCATTGCCAGTGCTGATGTCTTCATCCAGAATCTAAAGCCGGGCAGCATAGAAAAACTGGGGTTCGCGTCCGCTGATCTGCGTCGACGATATCCGCGGCTGATCACCTGCGACATTTCTGGTTTCGGGGAGTCAGGGCCGTATTCCCATTTGAAGGCCTACGATCTGATCGTCCAGGCCGAAACAGGTCTATGCGCTATCACCGGCAACCAACAGGGGCCTGCGCGTGTAGGGGTCTCGGTTTGCGATATCTCGGCGGGCATGACAGCGCACAGCGCCATTCTTCAGGCACTGTACCACCGCGAGGTCACCGGCGAAGGGACCAGCATCCAGGTGTCACTGTTTGATGCCGTCGCCGACTGGATGAACGTGCCGGTTTTGCAAAATGATTACAGCGGCTACCAGACGGTACGCGCAGGCGTGAAACACCCGTCGCTCGCGCCGTATGGTGCCTATCGCTGTGCCGACGGCAAAGAGGTCATCTTTTCGGTTCAGAATGACCGCGAATGGGTGAATTTCTGCGAGAAATTCCTGAAGCAGTCCGGGCTCACACGCGCACCTGGTTTTGCTGACAATATGGAGCGCCTCGCTCATCGTGCGCAACTTGATGAGATCATTGAACAGCGGTTTTTTGAACTATCCTGCCACGATGCGATGCAGGAGCTCGAGGCGGCCGGCCTGGCATATGGCCGACTGAACGAAGTGGTGGATGTTTCAAAGCATCCACACATTCGCAGGGTGCAGGTTGGAACACCCGATGGAGCCGTCGAGACGATAGCGCCGGCGGCGATTTTCAACTCGGAGCTCCCCTCGCTTCGCCCAGTCCCGGCTCTTGGCTCTCATACCGAGGCTGTCCGCGAGGAGGTGCGGGCGCTTTTGCGCGAAAGAGCCGCGTCAGCGTGAGCGCGCGTTTCAGTAAGGTGAGACTGCTCGCGGTTTACAAAATGCCTGTGTACCTCGGATCATTTCAGCGCACCGGCCGCCTAGAAAGCTCACTGGCAGCGCCCGCGCTAAAATCGGCCGCAAAGGCGTCTCCATGATCAAGGACACCTTTGCGGCCGTTGAAGGCGCGATGTCTGTACCGCGCTGGAGATCCCTGCTCTTCGTTCCTGTTCACGTTCCGCGCTTTGTAGAGACGGCCCATGAGCGGGGCGCAGATGGCGTCATTCTCGACCTGGAGGATTCCGTGCCCCAGGATCGGAAAGGAGAGTCACGGCAGCAGCTTCCTGAATGCGTGGCAGAGGTGGGCCGGAAAGGCGCATCTGTTTTGGTCCGCGTGAATCATGGTCTGCGCGCCTTGGCGGCCGATCTCGATGCAGCCGTGATGGCGGGTGTTGACGCACTGGTTCTTCCGAAGACGGATTCGGCAGAGTGGGTTATAGAGATCGCGAATGCGGTTTCGGAACTAGAACGTGAAAGAAATCTTCCGCAGGGAGGCATCCGGTTCCTTGCCCAGATTGAGACCCCGGGCGCCTTGCAAAGGCTTGCGGCCATTGCGTCGGCGCATCCAAGGATGGTCGCAATGGCGCTTGGCCCTGAAGACTTCAGCGCCGCTGTTGGCGGCGCCCCAGGATTCGACCTTCTTTTGACGCCGAACCTTTCTGTTCTGTTTGCCGCCCGCGCGGCCGGCTTGCTCCCGCTGGGCTTCATAGGAAGCATCGGCGAGTTCTCGGACACGCATAAACTTCGTGAGGCCGCGGTGCGGGCGCGGCGGCTTGGCTTTGCCGGAGCTTTGGCGATCCATCCGACACAGGTGGCCATATTCAATGAGGCTTTCTCGCCAAGCGCCCAGGAGCTCGAGTGGGCCCATAAAGTTGTCGCGGCGGCAAATGATGCCGCCACGCGTGGACTGTCCGCATTCTCGTTGAATGGCAAAATGATAGATCCGCCAGTGGTGCGGCGCGCCCACGAGATCCTGATTCTTGTGGGCAACAACTGACTGGCCTGTTATCAGCGGCTGAACAGGAGCGAATGGCACTACACCGCGCCGGGCAAGCCGATGCAAAATGGCTACGCGATTCCCTCAACGGCCGAATGCGAGACGAGCTGTTGAACGATGGCCTGTTCTTCGGCCTCGACCACGCCCGCAGTGCCACTGCCGAATGGAGGCAGGACCTAAATCCTGTTCATAACACTCATCTGTCTATGTCATTTGAGTGAATAGGTTTTGCTGATCTGGATGCGATCCCATGGGGTATTTTGGGTTTTGCCGCGCGCGATGAACGATGCGCTGAGCCGCCGGTTCGTCAAGCGTTGATCGGCTGAAGACCCATGGACCGTCCGGCAGAGGATGAACGCCTTCGATCGACGCGAGTCCACCGAAGGCGATGCAACGCGGCTCGCCATTGTCAAGCAGACCACGCCAGCAGGAATAGCGCGGAATGTTGTGCTTGGTTCCCGTGTAGCGGACCGTCAGCTCGCGGCCGCAGCGCCGGCAGCGGACAAGGTCGGCGAGCAGAGCGTCGCCATGCTTGGGCGCCCCGTGATGCCGGCTCGTGGGCACGTGGTCGCTCACCATCTTGCGGATCGCTTCCGCCTTTCCCAGCCGACGTAGCCTTCGTGTGCACCCGGAATCAGCGCCAGCATCTCGCGCCTTACGGCGGCTGCGCGAGCGAATGGCGGCATCTGCGCGGTCTGCGCGTCGTGCGGGTTGGAGAAGATCGAACTGATATGTCGTAGGCTGGCGCGGTATGGACCTCTCCCCGGTTCGCTTCGTGAGGACCCGATGCTGCGCCCGAATCCTCCAATTGCGATGGGGTGTGGGAATTGGCCGTCGGGTCCTGCAGCAGTGTCACCAAGACGCCAAGCGTTCTGGGATCGATATGTGGGGCAGGGCAATGCGCCACGCGGTGCAGACCGCGATCAAACATCCAGGCCGGAACTTCCAGCCACCGATCGGAGGCGTGGCGGGAGAGACTGCAGCGGAAAACCTCCCGGTCGGCGTTCTCGATCACCTCATGAACGTGAACACAACGCCCGGCCCAAGGATGCCACGGATAAAGAAACTTGCGTTCCTCGGTCCTGTGGGTGTTCTTTCCTGGTGTTGTTCAACACCGTGAGGCCGCATTCCTCGCTCGCTATTTGACCCCGGCGGTCTTCGCCGGAACCCTCGCCGCAACCGGCTCCGACGCTGCACTCAATGAAGGCTTCGCGCCTCCGCCCGTTGCTCAAACCGCGCCATAACAGAAACGGCCGAGGCTAATCGCCACTGGTTGAAAGTTCAGTGGCAGGTCAGAGGGTCTGGCTCGACGGCCTTAGCTTCAGGCTATCCGGCCAATCCCGGCGATCACCCAGCGACACGATGACTGACCAGTGCTCAGCGCCACCGCCGGAGCTGCAAAAAGAGTTGCGTATGATTGAGCGTTCGACCACGTTGCTGTCGATCTTGATATGGCCTCGTCCAGGATGCGCGAGAGGCGCTTCCCAGCGCGAGAGCGTGTAGGGGATCGCCGCTGTGAGCTTGGTCTTCTGACTGATTTGGCCGAGCTTCTCTAGCCGCCCTGGGTCCAGTGCCGTGATGGTTGAGCACTTTTTGCCTGCGTGCAGCAAGGCCTCGTTGGCCTCGGCTACGGATGTCATCCTCGATCTTTTAGAGTTCGCGGATCCTTCTTAGCGCCTCGATCGGGCGCGGCATGGCAGAAGGCGAGCGTGAAGCCGCTTTTCGTCGGCCAGCAAGCGATGGCCCGCTATAGCCGTCGACCTGCAAGTTCCGGTAGAGAGCCTGCGAGATGAGCGATCGCACGCTGGGCCTTTTCGGTCCGGCGCATAGACATAAGACGCCCGGCGGTCCGCTCCCTCCCTAATCAGTCATCGCGGGCATAAATCCAGAGTAGGCCTGTCTTCGTCTTGCCGACCCCGGAACGAGCACCGGCGCGGTCGTCGCACGTCGGCGAAGAGTTTTGGCGAGGACTTCGGTTTTGCTAAAGCAACCGTTCATGGACCAGACGTAGGTGCCAGTCCGGCGCGGCCGACTACCGGCGCTGCCAGCAGCCTGGGCAAGCGAACCAAATTGTAGCCCGCCAAGTTATGCCGCGCCCGCGGTGGCACATCCTCGCAGCTTGACCTTGGCCATGCCGTCTGAGGTCTTGACTGACCGAACCCTCCTCTGACCCCTTAGGGCAGTGCTGACTGAGATCATAGCCCGGATGGCGCTTCGTGCGGTCATCGATCGCTATACGCGAGGCTTGTTGCTTTCTGCTCAAATGGGCGTTGAAGGCAACGCGCGGCGTGATCTTGCTCTTTGCAGGTCCTTGACTGGCGCGTCCTAGGCTTCGCCAGCGCCAGTCGATGCGCCGTCGCGGCGTCTGCGGTCCAACATAGCGAGAGCGGCATCACGCTCGCCTGTGCCAGGCCTGGGTATGAAACTTTCCAGTCAAGCCGGATTGGCCAGCACCTGGGTGCATAACCAACCTGTTGTCGCGGCTTCATTAGCATGAGGTGCCCGGAAACGAAGATACGTATGGACCCCGCCCCGCTTTCCAATTGAGCCTAGGGGCTGCTGATTCCTTCTTCGCCAAGGGTCGTGAACGGCGTGATCGACCAATGGATTAGGTTGATGGGACGATGAGTGTCGCCTCGGTCGAGCAATGGTGGATGAAACTGCGATGACATGTCCGATAGGATCTCTGTAATCGCCCTGCCTGACGCCCTGCCTTCAGGTTTTCGACATAAAATTTCACCTCGGTCACACCTGATCTTAATGTCGCCAGCGATCTAATCCAGTGTGCCAGGAATGAGGTACCGTACGGCCGCACTGCGAGAATGCCTTCTTCGCAAATCCCAGTCCTCGCCGTGACTGCTAGGTGCAATACTGCAAGCCAGCTGAACCAATTGAGGATCTGTCCCCTCATCGAGGCGCGGATTGACTTGGATGACGACGGGTCCAGGCTTCGTCCACGGAGTTCAATGTTCGTTGGCCCAGCTGAGGCCGTGAGCTTGCAAGCAATTCTGTGACACGTTGACGATACGATCATGCTCGTCATTAGTCAGCAGGGTTGGTTGGACAATTCACCTCTCGGAAGAGGAAATGGGGTGGCCGGCCGAAGTCCGCCAGCGGCAATAGCAATGACCTCCTTTCCCATCTTGTTAGCGCCGCTGGTTGCAATGGCGCTTGGTACTGAAGACTTCAGTGCAGCTGTTGGCGGTGCCCCAGAACTCGACCTGCTTTTGACGCCGAACCTTTCCGTTCTGTTCCCCATGCGGCAGTCTCGGCTCGATAGGAAGCATCGGCGATTCTTAGACAATGATAACTTCGTGGGGCCGCAGGCGATCCATTTAAACATCGATGGGGCTTTTCACCAAGCGCACAAGAACTCGAGGGACCCGTCGTGTCCTCGCGGCGAAAAAGATGCGACGGCGCAAGGCAAAGGCGCGTTCACATTGGACGGGAAGATGGTCGATCTACCGGTTATTCGAAGGGTCCGAGAAATCATCTCCATGGATCAGGGCGCCGAGTTGGCCGGTTGAAGCCTCGGCGGGTTGGGTCCATTCTGGACACATAGGTTACGGTTTTGGTCAAACCACACTGAGATGACACGACAGTTAGGCGTCATGTCGCTCTGCAATTATTGCTGTCGCGCCATCACATTTCGAGATAGATTACATCATTGCAGTCCGCCCTCGGAAGAGTACCCGTGGAAATCAGGCAGTTAAGATACTTTGTTGGCGTGGTCGAAGCAGGCAGTTTCACGAAGGCCGCTGGCTTTCTGAATGTCGCCCAGAGTGCGCTGAGTCTGCATGTGCGCCAATTGGAGGAAGGCTTCGGCACTCAGCTGCTGATACGCGACAGGACCGGCGTGAGCGTGACGGCGTCAGGAGCCAAACTCCTGGAGCGGGCGCGGGCGATTCTCAAAGAAATTCGAATTACCGAGGTGGAATTGACCAACACAGCCGCTTCCCCCGCCGGGGAGGTGACTATTGGCATTCCGTCTGGAGCTGCTCGCGTCCTGAGCGGTCCGCTGCTTGAGACGGTAAGACA
Organism: Mesorhizobium sp. WSM4898; assembly: GCF_029625845.1. NCBI lineage: Bacteria > Pseudomonadati > Pseudomonadota > Alphaproteobacteria > Hyphomicrobiales > Phyllobacteriaceae > Mesorhizobium > Mesorhizobium sp. WSM4898. Next base: position 108,351 of record NZ_JARTVQ010000007.1, read on the forward strand.
CGAACTGCCCAAGGTGTCCCTCAAGATGGTCGAGGGTATGACGGGACCGCTAGAGGAATGGATGGCGGCTGGACGCTTCAATCTGGCGGTTCTGTACCGCACTGCGGACAGTGTGGGGCGAATGACTGTGCTAGCGCGCGAAGACCTTTGTCTGGTGGTTCCGTCCGGCGAGCCACCGTTTGAAGATGCGATATCTCTGGCCGACCTGCATGCATTCCCCCTGGCGGTTCCCATGCGCAACAACAATGTCAGGCGTTCGGTGGCTGATGTCGTCGCACAACACGGTTGCGCGATGGACGTCAAGTTTGAAGTGGACTCGCTCTCAACGATCATCAACATGGTCGTAGAGGGAAAAGCGCATTCTATTCTCGCCCCGTCTGCCGTTCAGAAAGAAGCCTCTCAAGGGCTGGTCCGGACGGTCAAGATAGTCGATCCGGTAATTACCCGCTCCGTGGTGCTTGCTGTAAATCCCAAAGATGAGCGTTCTGCGGCCGTTTCTGCGGTCCGCAAGCTCATTCCGAAGGTCGCCAGAGAATTGATTGAGAGCCGGGGCTGGGTAGCATCGGCTCCTGACGCGACCTGAGAACCATCGATCTGTAAACAACGGCATGACTTCCTTCCTGTCGGAACAGATCGATCTGGATTCCAGATGGATTTAGGCACTAATCGATATTTGACCCGCTGCGACCATCGCGATGAAACTGGCTCAAGCGAGCTCAGCGGCTTCGAAAATTGAAACGGCGCTCGCATGGCCAGAATCACAAGTGGAGCCCGCGATGTCCCACGCCAGGAGCTACGAGCTCTTCATTAATGGCAAATGGCGAGCCGGTGGTAGCCGAGCCACTTTGCCGGTGATCAACCCGGCGACGGAGAAGGTATTTGCCTCAGTGGCCTCGGCTACGGTTCCAGACTTGGATGAAGCTCTTGCTTCGGCAGAACGCAGCCGCAAGGCGTGGTCCTCACGCCCCGCCAAAGAGCGTGGCGAGATCCTCGTCTCTGCCGCCAGCAATCTGGCTGAGAAAGCTGGCGCCGCAGCCAGGGACCTGTCGTCCGAACAGGGAAAGACGATTGCCGAAGCAACAGGAGAGTACGCGCGCGCAGTCGAAACGCTGGAATGGAATGGCCGGCATGCCGATGAGTTGTCGACCCCGATTCCGTTGGGTCCGAACAGGATGATCGTCCCGGAGGCCCTCGGTGTCGTCGCTGCCTTTACGCCGTGGAACTATCCAGCCGTTCTCATCGCCCGCAAGCTCGCCCCCGCGCTGGCGGCAGGCTGCCCGGTGATCCTCAAAGGGGCCGAAGAGACGCCAAGCGTGGCTGTCCATGTCGTGGAATCTTTGCGTCAAGCAGGGATACCGGAAGGCGTGGTCAACCTGGTGTTCGGTGTTCCTGTGCATATATCACGGCATCTGCTCAGTTCGCCAATTGTCAAAGTCTTGACGTTCACGGGGTCGACCGCTGTTGGGAAACAGCTGGCCACACTGGCCGCGAATAATCTGCAGCGCTGCATCCTTGAGCTCGGTGGACATTCCCCGGTTATTGTGTGCGAAGATGCCGACCTGGCAACGGCGATACCGGCTATTTCGGAATACAAATTCGAGTGCGCGGGCCAGAGTTGTAATGCGCCCAGCAGGATTCTTGTCGCCCGATCCCGCTATGAGGAATTCCTGTTCCGGATGACGGAGGCGGTCCGAAAAATCAGGATCGGTCCACCGGATGACCCTGCAACGCAGATGGGTCCCATGGCAAACGCGCGGCGAATCGAGGCCATGCAACGCCTGACCAAAGATGCGGTAGAGGGCGGCGCCCAAATCGAGACCGGTGGCATCCCCCTTGACCGACCGGGGTTTTACTGGCCGCCAACCATCCTGACTGGCGTACCGAAGGAAGCGAGAGTGCTTCATGAAGAGCCGTTCGGACCAATTCTCACCGTGGCTCCTTTCGATACGATCGAAGAGGCGATCGATGAAGCCAACGCCACGGAGTACGGTCTGGCCGCCTACTTGTTTACTGGCGCGGCCGATACGCAACAGAGGCTTGTGGGCGGTCTTTCTGCGGGCGCTGTTAGTGTGAATTACCTGAAAGGGGTTTCCGCTGATGCCCCTTATGGAGGAGTCAAACAAAGCGGCTATGGATATGAAGGCGGCGAGCAGGGGGTGCGAAGCTTCCAGATTCTGAAAATGGTCAATGGCCTCGGTTCATTTGGATAAAATCCGGTGGGAAACAGAACACGGACCATGGCCGGTAGCGACATCACAAGGAGCGTCGCCGACGCCCTTCAGTACATCTCGTACTATCATCCTCCAGATTATATCCGGTCTCTTTCTCACGCATACACGCGAGAACAGAGCCCGTCGGCGAAGAATGCCATAGGTCAGATTCTGCTGAACTCCCGCATGGCGGCCTTTGGGCGGCGCCCGATTTGTCAGGACACCGGACTTGTGGTTGTCTTCGCAAAGGTCGGCATGGATGCCCGCATTAAGTCAACAGCCAGTTTCGCGGATCTTGTGAATGAGGGCGTACGTCAAGCCTATCTCGATCCGGACAATCCCCTTCGGGCATCGATCGTTGCGGATCCCCTCGCTAGACGGGTCAACACCCGCGACAACACACCGGCAGTTGTCCATGTCGACCTGGTGCAAGGTAACCAGATTGAGATCACCATCGCCGCGAAAGGCGGCGGGTCGGAGAACAAGGCACGTTTTACCACCCTCAATCCCACCGCCTCCGTTTCCGACTGGGTGGTCAATACCGTTTCGACCCTTGGCAGCGGGTGGTGTCCACCTGGACTGATCTCTGTCGGCATCGGTGGTAGCGCTGAAAAGGCGATGCTGCTGGCCAAGGAGGCCATGAACGAGCCCATAGATATGGCGGAACTGATCGCAAGGGGGGCGTCAAGCGCAGAAGAGGGGCTGCGGATTGAGCTTTATGAGCGGATCAACGCGCTTGGTATCGGCGCCCAAGGCCTTGGTGGTCTGACGACAGTCGTTGACGTCAAGGTTGCGACCTATCCTACTCATGCAGCGTCCAAGCCTGTGGCGCTCATCCCGCAATGCGCCGCCAACCGGCACCTGAAGTTTACTTTGGACGGCTCTGGACCCATCAGCCTCCAGCCGCCCGATTTGCGCGAATGGCCCGACATCGGAGCCGACGAATTGAACCCAGCCGGCGTCCGGCGGGTCAATTTAGATACGCTTACGAAGGAAGAGACGGCATCGTGGCGCTGCGGTGAAACGCTCCTGCTTTCTGGAAAGATGCTGACGGGCCGTGACGCTGCCCACAAACGAATGGTCGAACTGATTGATGCCGGCAAGCCGCTCCCAGTCGATCTGAGGGGCCGCGTGATCTACTACGTCGGTCCCGTCCGGGCAGTGAGGAATGAAGTCGTTGGACCCGCCGGTCCAACAACCTCCAGCCGCTTGGACGATTTTACGGACAAGGTGCTCGCCGAAACCGGCCTTTTCGCGATGGTGGGCAAAGCGGAGAGGGGACCGGCGGCCATCGCGTCGATTGTAAGACACAGAACGCCATACCTTGCTGCAGTGGGTGGCGCTGCGTACCTGATTTCAAAGTCGATTAAGGCGGCGCGGATTGTCGCCTTTGAAGACCTGGGCATGGAAGCCATCTATGAATTCGATGTGCAGGACATGCCCGTCGTCATGGCTGTCGATGTTGAGGGAAACTCCATTCACAATTCCGGGCCTCTTGAGTGGCGTAAGCGTATGGCAGCCGACAGCATCGCACGCAACATCGGTGTTTGAGTCTTTCCGGTTGGGCGATTTCGGCCAGACCCGAGCGCCAAATTATCGGGCAAGCCATAAGACGAGCGGCATTTGCGGTGCCCTGCGCCTCGGCGAGCCGGCCAAGCAAGGCCTTCAATTCACCCTAATAGTTGAATGTGCGAGTGAATACTGCATTGAGTATGCCGTCCATGCGATCGAGGGTCGAATGCAGTCGCGCGTCTATCAAGTACGGCAGCGAGATTCAAGAAAATCGGTTATCTATTTATCATGGTCTCCGCCGCCGCCGACTATTCTCTCCAGCTGCACCATTGCCCCGTTGGGCGTTGGGGCGATAGCCAAATTACTTCTGCAGCTTTTCTCAGCGGATCGCTCACCCTCAGCTGATTTTCGTACCCCATTCTGGCACATCTCGGGCCTGGAACGGATGCCTTCCACTGCTACATTCGCTCGTTTCAATTGATGATAGAATTGATCGGCACACAACGCGATGTCATCGCTGAGAGCATAGGTTATGAAGTCGAAACCCGATCCCGTGCAACTCGACAGTTGGGACCTGCGGATCCTCTCCGAAATTCAGGCAGACGGTCGGATTTCAAAAAGTGAGCTTGCAAAACGAGTTCATCTTTCGGCGTCCGCCTGTTCGGAGCGGCTCCGAGCACTCAAGGCCGCGGGGATTATTGAGGGATTTTATGCGCGGCTGAGTCCTGCCCTCATCGGCGGCATGATCTTTGTGATGGTGGAGGTCGTGCTGGATCGTCATCGTCTTGAGGACCAACGACACTTCGAAACTGCTATCCAAGACATTCCGGAAATCCTGGACTGCTGGGCAATTGGGGGGCGCGTGGATTATCTGATGCGGGTCGCATCTCGTTCTATGGCCGCCTATCAGGATTTCATGGAGGGACTGCTGCAGGCAGGCTTGGGGATTGATCAATACTATAGCCTTGTCGTCACGAAACCAGTGAAGTCCAATTCACCGATACCTTTGTCCGCCCTGAGGCAACGGTAACCCAAAAGCTAAGTTTCAACGGCGTTTGGCACGGATCCCGTAGATTCGTCGGCAAAAGGCACCCATTCCGACGAAACTCAAGGGACATTTGCGGTATACTAATTGCTGGAAAAAGGTGGCCGAGCGCTATCCGCCAGTTGATCGCGAGCAAGGACGATGCGCTTGAGCAATCTGGAACCGATCTATTCCAGGAGAGGATCGAAGCAGCCATCGGACGCACTTGCCCAGCACGGTTACGGCGAGAAGCCAAACCGGATCGTGCCTGGTTGAGGAGGCGTCCATATCTAAGATGCGAAGTGCCGAAAAATGCCTCTACCGCTACTTCAAGGGGGGAACTTTCGCCCTGGATTGGCGATCAGTGGCGATTGAGCTTAGTCGCGGTCAGCGCATCCGTGTAGGGGGCGAAATCTACAGCGAGGGTTTGGCAAGCCGACGGGTAGCGGGAGTGCAAGCTGGCCCGCTCGGCCTTGGCGACCAACCCGGCCCTCGACGCCTGCGGACATTCGGAGATCGCGTTTTTACGTCCTAAGTTCGTTGCTGTTCGAGATTAGGAGATCGTCTGTCCTGTTTGACATTGCTGGTCTCCGCAGCCTTCTAAGCGAGGAGCATGGCTGTGCCGGGATCGCGTAGGTGGGTGACAAGGCCGGTCACTCCTGCCACCCGACGTGGTCTTTGAGAAGGTGGAGGTTGCGCTACCGGCTGGAGAGCATGGTGCCAGTTTTCACAAGACAAGGGTCGCTTAATCGAATGGGCGTCAAGTTCATAGATTGCGAACAGATCATGGGGGGATTTGAATAGTGCTACTGACCGAGGCAGAGCTGAAAAGAGTTGCGAATGCCAGTCGAGGACATAGAGCCGCATCGATCGTTCTAAAGGAAGAGACGGCCGCAGCTACAGCCAGATCGTCATTCGACGTTTTTCTGTCACATTCTTTCAAGGACGCAGAGATCGTTCTCGGTGTGAAGCGAATTTTCGAGGAGCTTGGGTTCACTGCTTACGTAGATTGGGTCGAAGATTCACAACTGGACCGCACAAAAGTCTCCTCGGCCACCGCCGAGTTGCTGCGGACCCGTATGAGGCAGTCAAAGACGCTAATCTATGTGCATTCAAACAATTCTCCAGGATCCAGATGGATGCCTTGGGAGCTTGGCTTTTTCGATGGGTTTCGGACCGCGGTAGCGGTTCTGCCCGTGGCAAAAAATTCTTCGGAAACATTCTCCGGGCAAGAATTTTTGGGCCTATACCCTTACATTGATGGGACAGGACCTGCATTCCTGTTTATGAACAGAGGGACCGCGCCTCGCTCAAGAATAGGCTCTGTAAGCTCGACTGCTAACCTCACGTTTGCCAAATCCTGGCTTAAAGAATTTACCGCCACAAAATAGACTGGTGTGCTTCAAAAATGAAATATCCTGGACTCTATAATAGCGCCGACGTGGCATCCAACGAGCAGCAGGCGACGTTTCTGCGCCTGATCCGGGCAGAGTACGTTCTTCTTTTTTTAGCGTCGGTGCTCTCTTTGGACTTGTCGCCATCAAAAGCCTATTTCGGTGTCTATGCTGCGGTATTTCTTTGCTCAATGGGAGTCCTCATTTTCCGGTCGGTCACAAAGCCCGAGCAGGTCTGGTATCAGGCTCGAGCTCTGGCAGAGTCGGTGAAGACATTGACTTGGCGCTTCGCGATGCGAGCACAGCCGTTCGATGACGCGCGCGCCGCTGACGCCAGAGCTGATTTTCGAAAGCTCATGGAAGGTATCCTTGATAGCAATCGTCACCTTGGTAGCGCGTTGAGCGGCACCGATTCAGCATCCCCCCAAACAACCGACCAGATGATGTCGATAAGGGACTCCCCGCTAAAAGAAAGAAAAGACCTATATCTGCAGAGACGAATCTGCGACCAACGGAAGTGGTACGAGAAGAAGGCGCGCTCGAACAAGAGGTCCGCGAAAGTCTGGATGGGCCTTGGTATTTTTGCATACGCTCTGGGATTCTCGTTCATCGTAGTACGCATCGCTGACCCCGCGATGCCAGGCTGGCCGACCGAGCCGCTAATTGTCATCGCCGCCTCCCTTATTGGGTGGACCCAGATCAAGAAATTTAACGAATTGGCATCGGCTTACACGTTGACAGCTCACGAGATCGGCTTGACTGCCGACCTTATTACGGACGCCAACTCGGATGAGGCATTCTCCGCCGCGGTGAACGAAGCCGAACTGGCTTTCTCACGGGAGCACACCCAGTGGGTTGCTCGTCAAAACAACTAAGAGACAACAATGGCATACAGCGATCCGACCTATGTAATATTTGACGGCGATGAAGACGCTTGGGCATACCGCTTTATGAAAGGGTGGAACGCCAGCGAGAATGTGAGTTTTGAATTCGCGAACGCTCACGATCTGGACAATATGACGAGCCGAGCACAGGACGAAGATTATGTTAAACGCAATCTTCGCAACAGAATGAATGGATCGAGCCAGGTACTTGTCCTGATCGGTGAGAAGACGAAAAACCTTTTTCGCTTCGTGCGCTGGGAAATGGAATTGGCTCTTGATCTAGGTCTGCCGATAATCGCAGCAAACCTTAACGGCTCGCGGCAACAAGATGTGAGCTGTCCGCCTATCATCAGGGACAAATGTGTTGTGCACGTGCCGTTCAAGATGAAGGCCATCAAGCACGCGCTAGCCAATTGGCCGAGCGAATTTCATCGGCTTTCAAACGCTCAGCGTGGCGATGGCGCCAGGAGCTATGGCGAAAGCACCTATCGCGATCTCGGCTTATAATCGCCACCTAAAAGCACTTAGCCGCCCAAACATCCTCGCCATCCGCTGGCGGCGACTAGCCTTAGCAACGTCCGCCAGCGTGTTCCGAGCTTGCCGAGCGATGATAAGAAGAGCACGACGTCCGATTTGCTGAGTTTGGCTGAAAGCTGCAGGTCATGTGCAACCTATTAGAGGAGCCCCGCTCGAAGCGTCGGATCGTCAGACAAGATCATGTCGCGCGAGGGCGCTGGTTTCGCGAGGAAAAGGAGCGGCTGTTCGATGTTTGAGGCTTGATCCAGCGTTTCGAGACTGCACGAGCGGCCAGCATTGATGGAGGCAGCTTTTCAGGCCGCGCAATTCTGTCGGCTCGCCCCCTCCTGCGAGCCGCAGCTCGGCTCGCCCTGCGCAGCAACCACGAATTTGCGATCGCAAGAAAGGCAACACGCTGACGATAGAACTTGGCGGCGCTGGTCGGCTGCGAATCAAGATGTCAATGGCAAGGAGCTCTCGCCGCGCGTCTTTGCCGGGCCGAACCTTCTGGCTATGCTCCTTCGAGAAGTCTGCCGAGCACCAGCCGCCGCACCGCCAAAGCTATCAATATGCGCGAGGGCACGACCTCAGCCTCTCAGCGCTGGCCAACCAGGTTGGAGCCTGTGCCGCGGCACGGAACCCGCTGCCTGCTGATCGAGGCGAATGTGCTTTGCCCCTGATCACCTCATTACCACCCTTGGGAAGGGCAAGACCGATCCGGACCGTCAGAATGTAAGGGATGACCGGCAGTTCGGCGGAACATGGCCGCCGGCGCTCTATCGTGCCTCGCGCGGCCGGCGGGAACAGCGTCCCGAGCGCTATTCATCCGTCAATATCGCCCGCTAATCGGGCACTATGCTGGGCGCATGCGCGTCGTAAGCTGTTCGTGTTTGCAGGACGCGCCCCCGACCCTCGGCTAAGGCGAAGGTGACGCCTTAGTTTTCACGGCAATTCGGGCCGATCCCGCGAATTTCACGGCGAATAACCTGCATTCCCGAGAAACTCAAGGGACGTTTCCGGTATGCTATTTGCTAAACAGGTGGCTGGCCGAGTGCCCTCCGCCAATTTATCGCGAGGAGAGGGACATGCGCTTGAGCAATCTGGGAACCGAGCAACTCCGGGAGAAGGATAGAAGCTTCGTCTTCCATCCTTCTACGCATCTGGCCAAGCACAGCCGAGGCGAAACGCCAAATAGGATTATGGCCGGTGCGGAAGGCGTCTATATCTGGGACACCGAAGGCCGAAGGAGCCTCGACGGTTTCGGAGGACTCTACTGCGTCAACATGGGATATGGATGCACGGAGATCGCCGAGGCCATTGCCAGGCAAGCACACGAATTGCCGTTCGCGCACGTCTATGCCAGCCAAGGTACGGAGCCGGTCGCCCTGTTGGCAGAGGCCGTGGTCGAGTATTTCGGTCAGAACATGCGAAGGGTCTATTTCGGCCTCTCCGGTTCCGATGCCAACGAAACCAACATCAAGCTGGTCTGGTACTATAATAACATTCTTGGCCGGCCCGAAAAGAAAAAGATCATCTCGCGAAATCGCGGCTATCACGGGTCTGGATTGGTCACGGGTAGCCTAACTGGCCTTCCCTTCTTTCACAATTTCTTCGACCTGCCTCTGGATTTGGTGCGCCATACAACCACGCCGCACTATTACCGCCAGGCGCGTGTCGAGGAGAGCGAGGAAGCGTTCTCCCGGCGCTGTGCCGATGAGCTTGAAGCCTTGATCCTGGCCGAAGGACCGGAAACGGTTGCAGCTTTTATCGGAGAGCCGGTACTTGGGACAGGAGGTATTGTGCCGCCCCCCAAAGGGTACTGGACGTCCATTCAAGCGGTGCTCGACAAATACGATATCCTTCTAATCGCGGATGAAGTGGTCTGTGGCTTCGCGCGAACCGGCGAGAAGTTCGGTTCCCACCTGTATAACATGCGTCCGGATTTCGTGACCATCGCAAAGGGTTTGAGTTCCGCCTACCTCCCCATCTCCGGGTCAATCATTGGCGACCGTGTCTGGTCGGTTTTGGAACAAGGAACTGAGAAGCACGGCGCACTCGGCCACGGCTGGACATATTCGGGGCACACGCTTTGTGCCGCAGCCGCGCTCGCCAATATTCGACTGCTTAAAGAAAAAAATATTCTGGAGCATGTCCGCGATGTTGGACCGTATTGGCAAGACCGGATGAAGGCCGAGCTGGCGGGACATCCCATCGTTGGTGAAGTTCGCGGAGTGGGTATCCTGTCGGCCGTAGAGATGATGCGGGACCCAAAACAAAGGATACCATTCGAACCCGACCTTCAGGTCGGGGTGCGCACTGCAGCTGCTCTGTTTGAGAATGGTGTCATCGGACGGGCCATGCCGCATGGCGACATCCTCGGTTATGCCCCCCCCCTGATCATTACCCGAAAAGAGATCGACATCATTGTCGACGCGACGGTAAAGTCGGTCGATACCACCTATCGCGCGCTGAAGGCCGAGGGTGCCGTATGATTTTGCGATCGCGAAGGAGCGAGTCCGGAGGCAGGCATGTCCCTGCGCGCTACTGCGCCGAGCAGACCCAAAACTGTTGAATTCCAGATATCTGATCTTGAGCATGCTCCGGGCTATTTCAGTCACGATTTGTAACCGAATCAGTTCTGCCGCCGCTGTCCTGTTGCCCAACGACCAGGACCTCTGTGCGGCGCGCCCTGCGGGTGTACCTCCCCGCCGGCAGGGCGCCCTTTTTGACCCACGTAATCAGTATCATTATGGCCCGTGCGGGATCGAGGGTCTGGTAAAGGTCATCTGCACGTTCCGATGCAGATTGAGCTTAGACGTGCCCTTTACATCATTGCAGCGGGCCATAATCATTGCGGTGAATTTTATCACGTCAGGTATATAGAAGGACGATACTCACACGCCACCCCGTTCACAAGGAAAGGCATTTTAATATTGTTGAGACGATTTGCCTATCAAAGAAAAGAAAGCATCGCAACACTTCTTTGCGGATCACGGCGCCCCGGGTGGGGGATGAGCGGCTATCCGAATTGTTATGCTAATGCCGACCCAAATTCCTGCAAAAGCTGGGGTCAATGATGGCTTTTGGTCAGCGCAGGATGATTTCTCCTGATTTGGTCGGTGCAGGGGCGGTCATGATTTAATGCATGGAGATTCTCTGATTGAGCTGTTGAGATCATGAGGCGTCTGCCAGACGCCCATCGGGTGAGCCCAGCATGATTGGGATGACCGACGAAGATCGAAAGTGTGGCAGCATTCTGGAGCCCGGTCAGCCCAGCGACGCCCGCGAATTCAATCACGTTTGTCGGGACATACACGACGCAGCCGGAAGGCGTGCAGAAAGAGGAAGAATCGAGCGCGACGATGACGAGGCACATGCCACTTGTTTTCGAGACATTCCTTGAAAGACTGTCACAGAGTATCGATGAGGCAGATTTCCGGGATGCCATGGCTGAGGCGGCCGGACGACTTGACCTAATCTTCTTTGCCTACCTCTCCTTGCCAGCACGGCCTTCCGGCAAACCGAGGTTAATTTCAAACTATCCACCCCGCTGGACCAGACAGTATCTGGAAAATCAGTATGAGAAACTCGATCCTGTGGTCTTGCGTGCTCGAAATGGCGGCTGCCCGTTTCACTGGGGATCGAATTTGGGAGGCGATAAAATGTCGCCGGCTCAACAGCAGCTATTCGATGAGGCGGCTCAATTCAGCATCTGCTGCGGTTTGACGATCCCAATTGTCGATCTCCGCGGCCGCATCGCTGCGGTTACTTTTGCCGCCGATGAGCCTCGTCCAGTATTTCTTCGGGTCGCTGAGCGGTACGAACAAGCTCTTCAACTGATGGCGGCCTGCTTTCATCGTTGCGTTCGCCGCAAATTGCCGAGCGATCGAACAGTGGATGGGGTTTCGCTGACATCCCGCGAATATGAGTGCCTGAGGTGGGCAGCGCGGGGTAATTCAGCCTGGGTGACCGGCCGCATCTTGGGTATCAAGCCACGCACGATCGCTTTTCATTTGGACAATGCCAAGAAGAAGCTAGGCGTGCGAACCCAAAATCAGGCTATAGCCCTTTTGGGGTCCGAAGGGTCCTCAATTGTCTGAGAAGCTTTTTGATCCCCTTGTGCTCGGGCCATTCGATCGCGCGCTTTGTATCGAGCGTTGACTGGATGCCGAGATCTTCTGTTCCGCCGGCTCGGGCGATGCAGCCGTATTCTTCCAGTCCGCGCCGGTGATCATAGTCTATGGGTGCTCGAGCGGGTGTGTCGTCGCTGACGAGCTAGTTGTGGAGCCTCAACAGGTTGTCCTCGGTTAGAGCGAGGCGACTGATAGGTGTTTTGGACTTTAGGCTCCCGTGGGGACGGTGCCAATTGTATCTGTGCAGCCAGACCGGCAACTCTGCGGCGCGGTGATCTGAAGTCGGATAAGCGATGGCATAAGCCCATTCGCGCAGTGCTGTCTGGATGAAGCGCTCGGCCTTGCCATTGGTCTTGGGTGTATAGGGTCTTGTCCTGACGTGCTTGAGGCCGAGATCGCGGCAGGCCTTGGCGAAGGCCTTTGATCTGTAGCAGGAGCCGTTGTCGGTCATGACGCGGGCTATCGTGACGCCGAGGCTGGCGTAGTAGGCCACCGCCGCCTTGAGGAAGGCGATGGCGCTTTCTTTTTTCTCGTCGGGCAGGATCTGCGAGAAGGCGATGCGGGAGGCGTCGTCGATGCAGACATGGACGAACTCCCAACTGCTGCCGCGCGAGCTGGCATTGCCGGTGCGCTTGCCGGTAATGCGATGACCGATGCGCTCGAAACGACCGAGCTTCTTGATATCGATATGGATCATCTCGCCAGGATGCTCGCGCTCGTAGCGTCGGATCGGCTCGGCCGGTTCGATATCCCGCAACCGCGACAGTCCGGCACGCTTGAGAACCCGGCTAACGGTGGCGGGCGAGACGCCGACCTCATGGGCGATGTGCTTGCCGGTCCAACGTTGCCGCCGCAGCGCCATGATGCGCTCGGCGATCAACGCAGCGGTGGCCTGCGGCATATTGGCGGGCCGCGAGGAACGGTCGATCATGCCGGCCCGCCCTTCGGACTTGTAGCGCTCGACCCAGCGCGCCACGATCTTGGCCGACACGCCGTAGACACGCGCCGCATGGGCTTTGGAGAAAGCGCCTTCTATCACCGACAGCGCCATCTCCTCTCGACGCAGCGGTGTGAGACGGGCATTCTTATGGATGTTCATTCGGACCCTCCGGTGAGTGCTGAAGCTTGGTAACTCCAGTCTCCCCGGTCCGGTCCGAATGGACAACCTCCCGAAAGCTCACAGCTAGTCGTGCGGTTATATAGTTTCCGAGGATGGCCCGCTTGCATACCTGCCTGCCGGTAATCTCTAACCCTTGACTTAGGGCGATGGCTATCGGTTATGCGGCTTGAAAGCGAAGAGGTGGACCCTTCGTCGAGCGCCGGTACGATATGGAGTGCTGCTCCGGGCTAATACCCATCCAGACAGAGCGGAACCTTCTATCACGTCAGACGCTCGGACAGTTGCCAAACCCCGATTTCCTGGGAACTGAATTGTGCTCGCCACCGGGTCCATTTTGCCGGCGCGTCTGTGGTGCAGGCCCCGATCAGCCTGACCAATGGCACAGGAACGCTTCTATGACCGAGCACTGCGAATTTGTCAGCTGGCGAACAATTCCTTGTAGCCGCTCGTCACCATCCAGTTCGCACGGTCGAGATGACTACGAAGCGCCTTCCTGGCGCGCTCCGGTTCAAGTGCCGGATCAATGCCGAGGATCAGTTGGGCCATTTCCTCTTCGGGCGCCTCATCGGCTGAGGCGTCCAGGAGCCTCATATAGATGGTAAAGTGCGCCCTGTCGTAGGCGGTAAGACGGTCAGACCAAGGGACTTCGTCGAGCAGTGTTGAGCTTTGAGTCCTATCTGTTCCCGTTGATTGATTCATGTCTGCCGCGAACCTCGCATGTTGATCGCTGGATCCAAGGCAGAATATCCCAAAATGGGATAATCCGAAACGGGGATTAGTCGCTGAGCCGGTCTCTACCTGCCGGTTCACCTAAATGCCCAAATCTCTTCGATCTCCCCGCCACCAGCGGTTTCTGGCCCAGTTGATCTCACTGCGCAATGTCAAAGGGCTGACGCAGGCGCAGGTGGCTGAGAAGCTTGGTCGTCCGCAATCTTTCGTGGCGAAATATGAGGGTGGCGAACGGCGTCTCGATGTCATTGAGTTTCTCGACGTAACTGCGGCCCTCGATGCTGATCCGTGTGAGATTCTGTTGAGCCTGCGCACGTAGTGGGCGCCCGCGCCCATCACCGCGCGTGCCGTGTGCCGGTGGGTCGAGCCCCGATTTTCTTGGCTCTGGCGTCTCGACCATTCCGCTGCGCCTCCTAGCGCGTCGTTAGACTCTCGCAATTCGCTCTGTTTTGTGCCTTTCTCAGCAGGTGGCGCCGCATCCTTCTAGGCCCGCCGCGGCGTCCCGCAACCCTTAGCCAGCTGTGAGCTTTCAGTAGGTTGTCCATCCGGCCCTTCGGATGCGGTGCGGCTCAGACGGCGGACCCGTTCCTGTCATGATTCGCCGCCGCACCCATTCCTGGGAAGCAGCCATTGGCGAGCGGAGGACAAAATGATGAGACAGCGAAGCGCTGGGCCATCCGCGCTGTGGTGATACGTCGATGCATGGCGGTTGCGCGACTTCGTTGCTTGAAGCGAAGCGACCGCACCGCCCATTTCGTCAACTGGCGAACAAATCCTTGTAGCCGCTCGTCACCACCCAGTTTGCACGGTCGAGATGACTGCGAAGAACGTTGCGTGCGCGCTCAGGTTCGCGTGCCGGATCAATGCCGAGGATCACTTTGGCCATTTCCTCTTCAGTGGCGTTGTCGGCCGAGGCGTCCAGGAGCCTCATATAGGTTGTAAAGTGGTCCTTGTCGTAGGCTGTAATGCGGTCCGACCAGGGGACCTCGTCGGCGAACGGCGTGTTCGATCTGGGCTGCAACATCGCTAATTCTATCTCCGGCCAATGGACCCGCGAAGCCCTGTGCCTGCTAAATGTGGATTACATATTATAGTTGATAAACTCAAGCCGCCTGATCCGCTGGCTTGCGTGCATGGATATGCGCAAGTTGGTCGGACGGAATGTGCAGAGGATCAGGCAAAGGAAGCGCCTGACGCAGGAGCAGCTTGCGGAGATTTCCGGGTTCAGTCAGCAGTACATCAGCGGCTTGGAGAAAGGCCGAAGAAATCCGACAATTATCACGATCTATGAACTGGCATTGGCCCTCGGCGTCAGCCACATGGATCTGGTTCGGCCCGACAAACAGGCATGATACACCCGCCCTCCAAGTAGCTGGCCGCCTGATGGCGCGCGCCGGGTGCTCGTGAACCCAGGCTTTTCTTAGGGTCCCCCGGCAGCCCCTGCCATTTGGCTCGCCCTGGCCCGGCGCACCCTATTGGACAGTCGGCCGCTGCGGTTTTTGTCAGCCTTTCCTGGGGCGGTCGGCATTGCCTTTTAGGCCCGCCGCGGCCTCCCGCAACCTTCGCTCTCGCTTCAGGTCCTTCTCTTGGTTACGATCCTTCGGATGCGGTTCGCCTCTTTCAGCGGGCCTAATCGCTTTCTGCCGCCCACCCCACGGGGACAGCCACGCGAGACTAGTATGGAGCGTTGCGGTTAGCGCACGAACAGCAAAGGAACTGAAAAAACAGGCAACTGTCGAAGCATGGCTGAACCAGCCATCGTGTCGGCATCTTGGAGCCGCGTGTTCGCCTTGAGGCCCTGCCGGTAGGATCCCTGCAGTTGAAGTCATTGTCGGCATTCTGACAACAATGGACATGAACCGCCGAACTATCAAGGCGACCAGGTTGTTGTCTAGCAATGGTTTTCCGAATCGGCACGGCACTTGCGTTACCAAAAACAAGTACGCCGCGGCACGGATCGCCCAAGAGGCTGAACGACCTGATCTGTTTGACCCTCGCAGCAGGGGTGGATGGCTAACACAAAGGAAACTTTGAAGGTGGACGTTTTCGAAAGTTCTCCAATACCTGTCAGGAAAACACGGACGCCATCTTTCTCGGTGGATCTAGCCTTGCTGGGAGTCGCATTCGTTTGGGGGGCGAGCTATCCGGTCGGGAAAGGCGCACTGTTCTACGCGCCGGTTTCGATACTTGTTCTTTATCGCTTCCTGATTACTACGATCATTACGGCAGTGGCTGCAAGACATGAGATCGCATTGGTCTCCTGGGGCGATTTCATCCGCGGCTTCGCATTGGGAACAATACTTTTTTGCATCTTTATTGCTGAAACTTACGGCGTTGCATCGACAAGCGCAATGAACACGGCCTTGATCATATCGCTTTGTGTGATTTTCACGCCGAGCATCGACTATGGGCTATCACGGCGACTTCCACCTACGGGCATTTTGGCAAGTGCTGCCATAGCGTGCATCGGTGTCGGCATTCTCACTGGCGGGATCAGCAGGTTCAGCCCGGGTGACGCGCTTGTCTTGGGGGCCGCGATTCTGCGAGCGGTTATGGTCGTTTCCACCAAACGCCTTCTGGCCGGCCGGCAGATTTCATCTGCAGCCCTGACGGCCATCCAAGGATCGACGGTGGCAACACTTACTTTCGTTTTGGCCGTCGCTCAGTTCGGAATTTCAGGCCTTGTTGTGAGGGCCACCCTTCAGTTTTGGGGCGCTGTTGCCTTCCTTGCACTCTTCTGCACCCTCGCTGCATTCTACATTCAAAATGCCGCAGTGAGAAAATCCACACCGACACGGGTTGGCTTCTTGATGGGAACAGAACCTTTTTTTGGTTTCGTTCTAGCGCACCTTCTTCTGAATGAGCCTTTGACAGTACCGAGCTTGATAGGCGCAGGCCTCGTCCTCGCTGCGACGTTTGCTGGCATCTGGTTTGAGAGCAGGACATCCAAATGAACCCCATCTTGGCTTCCACCAAACCCGCCATCGGCGGCATTTCGAGTTTTGAAGATCTGGAGGCTTTTCCGGACCGAACCGCACCAGTTGCAACCATGTTCAGCGGCGGTCTCGACAGCACCTATCTTCTCTACAAGCTGCAAAGCCTTGGCTTTGCGAACATTGAAGCTGTCGCAGCGGATGTCGGAACGCGCATCGATCAGCCTTTGTTGGAACGGACGGCAGCCATGTTCGGCGCGCGCTTTGTCTGCCTCGAAGGGCGGGATGCCTTTGTCGAACAAGGCGTGAAATCAGCCATTCGAGCCCACGCCAAGTACCTTGGCATCTATCCGTTGAGCAGTTCGTTGAGCCGTCCCATAATCGCATCTTTGGTTGTTAATCATGCTAGGTCAATCAACTCACGGCTGGTTCTTCATACAGCAAACCTTTCTCAAAACAGTCTTCCGCGCCTTAACAATAGCATTAAGCGCTCAGGATTTTCCGGCAACTTCGGCAGTCCGTATGAATGCTCTGTGATATCCCGACAACAGAAGACCTCCGACCTGTCCAAGTGTGGAGCGACTTTTGTGGCGGACCGCACGTGGAGCGCGGACGAAAACCTCTGGTGTCGGGAATTCGAGTCGGGGCCTTTGGAAGATCCCGAGAACTTTTCCATCCCCGAGGAGGCATTTGCTTGGACGCGCCACATTCCCGCAGAGCAGCCGGTAGAGATCAAACTCGGGTTTGCAGACGGAAGTCTCGTGTCAATTGATGACCGTGATGTTGCATTGGTCGACGCAATCCCGTTCCTGAATAACACGGTCGGCAAATTCGGGCACGGCCGCTTTGTCGGGCTTGAACACATCACAACCGGCCAAAAGGTTCTCGAAGTCCGCGAGGCCCCTGCCGCGGCCATTATCTTCGACGCGCTGCGTCACCTCGAAACCGCTTCTCTTGACGTGGCATCAATCGTTTTGAAGCAAGGGCTTGAGCAAGCCTGGTCCCAAGAGGCGGTTTCAGGTGCATGGGGCAGTACTATTCACCAGATGTGCGAACGGGCCATTGCATCCGCCCTCGAGGGCGTTAGCGGGAGCGTCAGCTACATAGTCGATCACACACGCTTTTTACCTCGGTCGATCCGAGCCAGGACGCCGAGATACATTAGGGACCGCGACCTTTGGGAATACCAAGCCGCAACCCACATAGCGTTGTCCAAAGCGTTCCGTCCTCGCCAAGTCACCAAAAGGGAGACACCCGTGGAAAACAACGCACCCCAGGCGCCGGCCAACCTCAGTCAACAATGCACTGACGGTCTGGTGACAAATGGATGGTGGTTTTCAAAAGGCGAGCGCGCCGAAGCCTGCTTTGGCATCGAAATTGATGCAGCCTGGAAGAACTTTGCTGACCATTGGAATCGACTTCTTCTCGATGAATACATGCGTGACGGCGGAACATATCGTTACCGGCGCTATAGCGCTTTTGAATATGACGCGACTGACGGAATCTTTAGGCTCCTACCCCACGCCCCCTACGAACAATCAAAAAGTGTCAATCATCTGAATGGCGGCTTCAAGCGCCACTTCGAGCCCCTTGAAAACTCCTTTATAGACCATCCCGTCTTAGAAAAGATTCTGACAGGTTTCTGCAGAATTCTATGTGAAGCCGCCCGACATGATCGTTGGAATATCAAGATCCATCCCTACCGGATTGTCGCGCGCGATGGTGTAAATGGCAAACCGGCACCCGAGGGCCTTCACCAGGACGGGGTGGACTTCATTGCTTGCTATATGATTGGGCGGGTCAACGTCACCGGCGGCATGAGCATGATCACCGACGCCTCAAAGGAGTTCCTCGGCGAGGTCGAAATGAACTCCCCGAATGATTTTGTGATCTGCAACGACCGCGAAACCTTTCACGATGTATCGTCGATTGTGGCCGAAAACCTGAAAATGCCGTACGCTTATCGCGACGTCCTTGTGATCGCCTTCGAGAAATTATAACGCCCAGCGCGCCGAGAGCATTTTCAACAAGGTTCAATACTGCTTGGTATCCTCTCGGGTGTTCCTGGTGCGGGAACAATGCAGGATTAATTTCTTGCATCTAAACACCTAGATAGCAGTTTCGCCTCTCTGGTATGATGGTTTTTGGCCTCGCGGATCTCGCGTAATACGAATGACCGTGGACACCCCCGATCTTCGCAAGAAAGTGAGAAATTATCCTCATGCTGTCCGACGAGGTGGTCTGCGGCTTCGGAGGCACCGGGAACTGGTTTGGTAGCCAGACATTTGGGATGGAACCGGACATGCTCTCGATCGCCGGGGGGCTTTCATCCGGTCACCTGCCCATTGGCGGCGTCATTATCTCGACAAGATTTATCAATGCGCCGCTGACGAGGCCCACAAGGTCGGCGTGTTCGGTCACGGTTTCACCTACTCCGGTCATCCGGTGATAGCGGCCGTCGCCGCCGAGGCGATCAGGATCTACAGCGAGATCGATTTCGTGACCCAGGCGCGTCGTCTCGGCGATCACTTGCATGGAGCCCTCGCGGACGCGCTCGGCGACCATCCGCTTGTCGGTGAAGCCCGCGGCCGCGGCTTCATCGCGGGGGTTCAGATCGTCGAGGATCGTGCGCCCGTCGCGTCTTCGCGCCCGAGCTGAGGATCGGCGATGTCGAGCGGCGGTGCCGCGAGCACGGCGTCATGATCCGCAATATGGGAGAAGTGCTTGGAATCTGTCCGCCCTATATAATCACCGAAAGCGAGATCGACCCCTTGGTTGACGGCATTCGTTCTGCACTCGACGGCGCCGCTGCTGCGAATTCCCGGGTCGGTCGGGTGGCATGAGTTCCAGCATTAAGACCGACTGCTTCACTTCAGTGGATATTATCGAGCAAACGCTCACCCGAGGGGTGCACTTCATCCGTGTCCGGTACAAAACGTCACCCATGTCTCAGGTCGGGCACGCCGCTCGCCAACGACACCGAGTTCGGCCTCGCGGCCTACTTCTACACCGGCGATCTCGGTCGCGCCTTCCGCGTGATGGAAGGACTGAAGTACCGGCGTCAATGAAGGCCTGATCACCACGCCGGAGGTGCCGTTCCGCGGCGTCAAGGAATCGGGCCTCGGCAAGGAAGGCGGCCTCCAGGGCATCGTGGATTATCTCGACACCAAACATGTCTGCATCGGCGGTCTCGGCGTCTAGTGGTTCCCGCCTGACATAGGAGTCCAATCAGAGATTCCCTTTCTGGCCTGCGCGTGCGAGTCTGGCGCATGCGCACAGGAAGATCGTTCACCGTTTCGTCGGCCGATCGCGTCCGTCTGACGGCGCTGATCAGGGATCGCAACGCCCCGCAAAAGCATGTCTGGCGCGCCGAGATAGTGCTTTTGCCCGCCGACGGCGTCGGCACCGGCGAGGTCATGCGCCGCATCGGCAAGTCGAAGACCGACGTCTGGCGCTGGCAGGAGCGCTTTGCCGCGGAAGGCTGTGACGGGCTGCTGCGCGACAAGACGCGACAGTGGCGCATTCCGCCGCTCGGTCCCGATGTCGGCGAGCGCGTCGTGGCACTGACGCTTGCCGATCCGCCGGGCGAGAGGACCCACTGGACCGCCGACATGATGGCGCAAGCCGCCGCAATCAGCGCCAGCGCCGTCAGGCGCATCTGGAAGGCGCATGGTCTCGCACCCCACCGCTGGCGCCAGGTTCAAGCTCTCCAATGATCCGAAGTTCGTCGACAAGTTGCGCGCCGTCGTCGGCCTCTATCTCGATGCGCCGGCCCATGCCATCGTTCTGTCGGTCGATGAAAAGAGCCAGATCCGGCGCTCGACCGCACCCACCCGGCCTGCCGATGAAGAAGGGGCGGCTCGGTACGATGAGGCACGACTACAAGCGCAACGGCACCACCACCCTGTTCGCCGCCCTCAACGTCCACTATTGTCCCGTTGACGAGAATATCATCTTAGTTGCTTGTAAAAATTTGTTCTCCACTTCCGTCTCCATCGTATCTCAGTCAACGCGATGGAGCAGGAAATGACTACAAACATTGTGAAACTGGAAGAAGGCAGGGCAATCGGCTCTAATCGTGACGTGCCGCTGTCAGATCATGAGGCGGAAGCCCTAGGGCATCTTGCGGTGGCGCTGAGTGGCATTTCGACGACCATTCGGTCCGCCGCCTACAAACACGCGCTAAACTCTAGTCACGCGATGAAGCCCCTAAAGGAGACGGAGGACGCGCTTACCGACTACGACGCCTTGGCGAGGGCGGCGGGCCGAAAGCAGCCGAAAGCGGCGGAGGAGGACGACAGGAAGGGGGACGCCCTAGCGAGAGAGGCCGCCGCACAGGTCAGCAGGGTCGATCAGACCCGATCTTCCCGCTGGAGCAGACCGCGAAGGGTACCGGTGGCATCAACGGACTACGTTCGGCAGGTGGTCATGGCAGATAGTCAGCTTGGAGCAGTGTCGGCACTGGTAAACGCGCGGCGAGTGGCTCCAGAACGCTTCCATGCTTCTGTTCCCAGTGTAGATAATAATCCGGATGCTCCGCTTCTGACCTCTTTTTCGGACTATCTGAGCAGGGTGTGCGGACTGGAGTCAAAGTCCCGCGAAGGCGTTCTCCTGGGCAGCCGCCGCTTTCTGGATTGGTTCCATCACCACCATTCCCGGCCAAGCCCTCGGCGCGTTGACGGCTGAGCATGTCCTTGCCGCTGTCGAACATCGGCTGTCACTATCGGCGACCTCCGGTACCCGCACCGGCAGCAACTTCTCACATCGTATTGGGCTGGCCACCACGACCAGAATCTCGCGCGCGTCGTCCCCAGGACGCCCCACTGGCGTTTGGCTCATCTAACCCTCGAACTCGGCTACGGCCCGTCGACGGTCTTCTTCACATGGGTCGGATTCGACGAAATGGACGAGGTCACAGGCGACGGCCATGCTGAACTGCTCGACGACGGCTCCATCGACATCACCTTCTATCACAACGGCGACGAGGCAATCCTCAAGGCCAAACGGGACACTTCTTCAACGGCCTGCTAGGAGATCCGTGTTCGCCTTGCGCTGACAAAGAAGCTCACACATGACGTCCGGGAGACGATGCTGGCAAATGGTCTGGCTGAAGCATTCCACCCACAATACCAAAGCCCGTCCCGATCCAAAGCGCTTCTAAGCACTCCACCTCAGGCGCAAGGCCGGTTGGCCAGTGCATCTTCTTGGTCCGCCGGAAGAGAACCCCGCCCGACAATAGCTTCATGAGGTCTTGCGCTGCAGTGTCGACCGTAAAAAAGGGCGCGCGAGGCGCCCTTCATTTAAACCGGCAGTCGGGAAGCAGACTTCACTCTGATATTCAAAAGCGGTAGGTGACACCTGCGCCTATCAGCCAGGGATCGAGCTCCGCCTTCCCCGTCAGCTTCGCGCCGGTCACCGTGACGTCGAAGTCCGGCTTCAGGAAAAGCTTCTTCACGTCGAAGTTGAGGCCCCAGTGCTGGTCCACCATGTAGTCGAATCCGACCTGCAGCGCCGTGCCGAACGTGTTCTTCACCTTGAGAGCATCAGCGCTGCCAGTGTCCTGGTTGTAGAAGATCGTGTAGTTCACGCCGGCGCCGACATAAGGCTTGAACGCGCCGAGATCGGTAAAATGGTACTGCAACGTGAGTGTCGGCGGCAGCAGCCAAACTTTGCCGATGTTGCCCAACCCTCCGATCGTCCCTTGGCCCGCGATGTTGGCATAAGTGGTACCGAGTATGAGTTCGGCGGCGATGTTGTCGGTGAAGAAATACGAGATATCGAGTTCCGGCGTCACCGTGTCCGAATACGAAAGACCGGAGCCGGGAAGCGTATCAACGTAGCCCAGATCTTTCGTAACGACGCCCAACGCCCGCAGGCGGACCTGCCAAGGGATTGGCGCTTCGGTGACCGAGGCTCCCGTCTCCGCCAGGACGGTCTCTGCTTGCGCAGGCTCCGCGGCGACGGCCTGCTGTCCCACCATGATCAGGGCCACCGCCGCTGCTGTTGCCCGCGCTACGCCCATTCGCGTTCTCGCCATGAGATTCACTCCTTGATGTTCAGAAAGGATGCACTGCACTATTTCGTCTCCTGCTCGAATGAATTGTTGATGGACCTCAAATGCCCCTCTTGCGTTGCAACGCGTTCCGCCGTCTCCGGAGGGTGATCGTTGAAGCCGATTGCGCT
The DNA here is from genome assembly GCF_029625845.1 of Mesorhizobium sp. WSM4898. Taxonomy (NCBI): domain Bacteria; kingdom Pseudomonadati; phylum Pseudomonadota; class Alphaproteobacteria; order Hyphomicrobiales; family Phyllobacteriaceae; genus Mesorhizobium; species Mesorhizobium sp. WSM4898. Next base: position 130,989 of record NZ_JARTVQ010000007.1, read on the forward strand.
GCGGAGAAAATTGGTGCCTAGACTGATGAATGCGGCTTGCTCCCGATTGTCCTCGCCGCAGCCGTGCCCGCCTGCGCTGGCCTCGTAGAAGTAAGCGGGATAGCCAAGAGCCTGCAGTTTTGCGGCCATCTTGCGCGCATGGCCCGGATGGACGCGGTCGTCGCGTTTCGTGGTGGCGATCAGGATAGGCGGATAGGGCTGTCCCGGCGCTGCGGCGTGATAGGCGGAGATTTCCTTCAGGAAAGCCCAATCGTGAACCTTGTCCGGATCGCCATATTCGTCGATCCAGCTCGCGCCCGCCAAGAGCTTGGTGTAGCGACGCATGTCGATAAGCGGTGCTGTGCAGAACAGAGCCCCGAAATGCTCAGGATAGCGGGTCAGCATGTTTGCGATCAGCAGGCCGCCATTTGAGCCACCCTCGGCGGCAATCCGCCTCGGCAGGGTGATGCCCCTTCGCACGAGGTCGGAGGCAACGGCGGCGAAATCGTCGTGGGCGAGACGCTTGCCCTCCCTGCGCCCGGCTTCGTGCCAGCGGGTGCCGAACTCGCCGCCGCCGCGGATGTTCGCCTCGACACACGTGCCACCGCGCTCGAGCCACAGCTTGCCCAGCGGGGAGTTGTAGTAGGGCAGGAATGATACGCCGAACCCGCCATAAGCGGAAAGGTGAATCGGAGCATCTCCGTTCCCGTTCGCCGGACCAACCTGCGTATAGGGGATCAGCTCATGATCGATAGAGACTGCCTCGTGGCGCGTGACCACCAGTCCGGATGCATCGAAATTCTCCGGGCTGCGCTTCAGGATTGCTGAAGCGCTGAGAGACGGCGCGGCATTCAGATCGAACAGCAAGAGCTGCGGCGGCGTGATCGGATCCTGAGCACAGATCAGGACCTCTCCATTGGTCTCGTGAACTGCCGCATCGAATGACCAGACGTCGACAGTACCTTCGGCGGGCAGGGTGTTCAGGACTCGGCGCGTCCATTCCTGGTGGCCGGGAGTGAACATCTCGAAACGCGGTGCGAGATTGACGAGGTAAGAGATAATGAGCTTCCCGTCATTCCAGAAGAATGACTGCATGGAGCGCCTTTCCCCTGGTTGAAACAGGGTCTCAAAACGGCGTCCGCCGGCGAGGAAAGTGGAAAGCGAGATGACGATCAGCGCGTCGGCGGGATGGGTGGTGCCTCCCACCGTCCAGGGCTTGCGCGGCCTTACCGCCAGCCAGTCGCCGAAGACCCGCCACGACGCGTCGCGAGGAAGATCGATCTGCCTCCTCGGCCCGCTCCTATCGCCGATCCAGCTGATCTTCTCGAAGAAGGCCGGCTGCTCGATGAACCAAAGGCGCTCGCTGCGGCCGGTGCGGTCCGAATGACCAGACACTTGGAAGCTTTCGAACCCGGCCTCGAAGATTGCCGGCGTGGTGAGGGGATCCGCGTCACGCTTCCACAGTCGAACTGTGCGCGCATAGCCGGAGCGGGTGGCCATGCCATTACCAAGCGCACTGGAAAGCAGAAGCGTGTCAGGGTCCAGCCAATTAACGTAGCCTTTGGCCTCGGGGAGGTTGAAGCCGTCGGCGACAAAGCTCAGAGAAATCAGGTCGAATTCGCGATGCACGACCGCGTCGCTGCCGCCGCGCGACAGGCGCAGAACGGCTCTTTCCCGTCTCTCCGGCTCGATGGACGCGCCGTCCCAGATCCAGTCCTCTCCGTCGCTAGCCGCGAGAGCATCCAGATCGAGCAGTAGCTCCCATTGGGGATCCGCCTTCATGTAGGCGGCAAGGGTGGTCCGGCGCCACAGTCCGCGTGGATTACCGTCATCTCGCCAGTAATTGTAGAGGTACTGACTACGGCGCGCGATCAGGGGAAGATTGTCGCGATTGTCGAAAATGGCTGTCAGAGCCGCGCGGTCGCGCTCGAACTGCGTTCCACCGAAGTGCTTCAGAGTCCTTGCCGATTGGCCGGCGGCCCAGGCAAGTGCCCGCTCGCCCTCTACATCTTCAAGCCAGACATAGGGATCGTCGTCGGGAGCATCAAGCGTTGGACGGACATCAAATGCGTTCATGTCCGGACAGCCTTCAGAAAGAAGGGATAGAGGCTTCCGTCGGCTCGGGAACGCTCAGTGTCGGTAGCGGCGCCCACATGTTCGAAAAGCGTGATCATTGATGAGTTCTTCCAGTCGGTGCGGCATCGCAGTGCTTTTGCGCATAGGGCCGCAACCTTCGTGCCAACTGGGAAAATCGTTTCGGAACAATGCGATCGCTCTGGAAGCGTTGTGTCACATGTCCGACATCGTCGAGAATCCGACAACGAGTGCTCCTCCTAATCACCGGATCAACCTCCGGCGCCAGTCGTGGACACTGTGCAGAACTCGAGAAGTGAAGCTCATTGGAGTGAACCTGGTTGACGCCCAACATCTTCGCTCTGGAGCGCTTCACGCACACGGATTCATGGCAGACACCATGATGCGATCGATGCTGTTAGAGACCAAGCTGGCTGCGCCTGTGAGTTTCAGCCGCCAGCTGGAAGCAGCGGAGTTCTGAGGAGAAGGGTGGGGGGCCCAAGCCCTGCCGCAATCTTGGCCTGCACCGTCCCCTTGATTGTTGTGGGTCAACGTCTGCCTGCCCGCTGAATTTGGCACGCCTTACACCTACGTCACGACCAAGACCTTCCTGTTGCACTTCGGCCTCGACACACTGCGGGATTTGCCCGATTTCGAGGCGATTGAGGTTGCCGCGCTGCTCAGCAAGGAGAAGCTGCTGGCGGGCGATACTCCCATCGGGCTGGTGAGTGGTGGAGGAGGTGAGGAGCGACACTCCAAGGCCAGGACGGGCTAGCGCAGCAGATACATGGAAGTAATCGCTTGATATGAGCGGTTGAGAGTCGAATCAGGGAACTATGCGATCACTATCGATAAGAGGTGGCAATATCGATCGTGATTGTATCGGGCCACTCTACGGCGAAGGAGGCGGCAACTTGTGTCTCCGACCCGAAACGATTACCTTGCGGCCATTATGAGCAAGCATTTGGCATCCGTCTTGACGACGTGAACGCGCCCTGCAGCGTACAGCTGGACGACGCGGCGCTGGCCGATTGCTTTGCGGATCTCGATTTGGCCAAGCAGCATCCCGCTCATGTCAGCGCCTTTCTCGGCGAGGTCCCTCTCGCCCAGCAAGTCGAGTTCGCAACCGCGCACCACATTCGCGGTCGACGAGATGAAGGCTTTTGCCGCCAAGTTCTCTGCCTGGTCCGGCGAAAGCTATCCGCTCGCCGCATAATGGCTGGACATGATAGCCGACGCCCGTCCCGAATGGCGGCGGCTTTTTCGTATTATATCGACCTGATCGACAAGATGCGGCGGAACAGGGGTCCACGTGCGATGCGGCCAAAGCGGATCCAGCTCTCGAGCGCGACTACGGGGTAGGTGTGGTCGCTGGAGCCGCGGCCGACCTCGACCTCGCGCCAGCCGGTCTTGCCGCGCAGGGTGACCAGCAGCCCTTGCCGTCAAAAATCTCGATCCAGCTGGCGCCATCGCTGTTGTCGTCGCGCATGACGTCGAGACCGACGATCTCGGAGCGCCGCAGGCCGCCGCCACAGCCCAGGAGCAAAATAGCGCGGTCGCGCAGGCCCTGAGGTCGTGGCCGAGCGTGGCGATCATCGCCAGCAGATCGTCGCCAGGACCGCCTCTTTCTGCCGCGGTGGCTTTGCGTGCTTGCGGCGAATGCCGGCAAGAACCTTATAGATATGCCGCTCCGCGCGGTCCAACGGCCGGCCGCGCTGGGTAAAGTTCCAGGCGAGGCCGGAAAGCCGCCGCTCGATGGTCGCAAACTAAAGGGCAGGGGCGCCACGCTTCGGATCGCCGGCGGCGGTGCCCGAGGCACAGGCGCTGATATTGAGCCTGATCACCTTCGAGCCCGGAGGCAGGGGATCGAAGCCAGCGCGCCGGCACCAGGAGGAAAAATGCCGCCAATCCTTGGGGTAGGCGTCGCGCGTGTTCTCCGAGGTGGCGTTGTAGCCCCTCGCGGTCTCGACCAGTTCCTGGACATGCGCCGGGACTCTTTGAGCCGGGTCTCCATCTCCTTGTAGAGCTTGTCAAGCTCGCCATCGACTGGCTTCAGGTCGTCGATTGAACATTGCGTCATCATAGGCTTTGTGCCTTGTTGTAGCAGGCATCGTCCGTTCGCGCGGCGGACACAGACATCACCGTCGCTGAGCCGAGAACGACGGTAAAAGAAAATGCACTCACTGACTTCATAACCAATCTCTTTTGCGGGTGATTTAGAAACGGACGCCGAGCTTGGCGCTGAACCCGTGTGTCTGGGCATCCGAGGCGATCTGTCCCTGATAGGCGATGCCGAACGTCGCGTTCTCGGTGATGTTTACGTCAAGCCCAGCTTCGAGCAGAGCTGCGTTCTTTGCGATCGGCACGCCCTTGATGGCGAAGGAGGAACCGCCAGCAAAGGCAAGAGCGGTATCCGGCCTGACGTCGCCGAAGGCGTGGCGCCAGCCAAGACCGCCGCGCGCGGTAGCAGTCACGGTGCCGAGGGTCAGTACCGTCGACGCACGCAGACCTAGCGTGGTAAACGCCGTGTCGCTCGAGCGATCCCCGCTCGACAAGGCGGCTGCGCCGCCATTCTCGGTGAAGCCATCGGCGTCAAAATTCACATAAGCGAGATTAGCGTAGGGCTCGAAGGAAGCCGAAGCCGTATTGATACGGTAGCCGAGCTCGCCAAAGGCCTGGAACGTGCCGGCGTCGTAATCGGCCGAAAGGCTGTCGGCGAAGCCTGGAAAGACCACGGACCTGCCGGTCTCGATGCTGTGCCAGGTATAGGCAAGGCCGGAACGAAAACCGAGATTGCCGTTCTGCGTGCCGGCAAAAAGACCGAGATGGTAATTCTCGCTCGAGCCCGACGACGCGCGATCGTCCGCCTCCAAGGAGGTATGGCTGTAGCCGCTGATGAGGCCGAGCCGCCAGCTTTCGCCGACAGCCGCGTCACCGCCAGCCAGAAAGCCGCCTGTCGAGTGATCGAGACCGGCGGCATTGCCGTCGCTGTCGAGATGACCCCAGGCGCCGAAGCCACGGCCCCATACGGCGAAATTCTCACTCGTTGCCGGGGCCAGTTCCAGACCACCCAGCCCATAAGTCATCACCGGAACGCTGGAGGCACCGACGCCGTCGAACGCCGCACGGATCCGTTCGCTCGCGGCATCGCGTACAGAATGACTGTCCTCGATGAGGCCGCTATGAATGGAAGCATGAACCTCGCCTGATAGCATATCGAAAGCGTTGCGGGCTTCCGGCGCCGTCAGGAACAGGATGTTGTCCTGGATCGGATTACCGCTTCCAAGCGCCTGAGCCGCTGCGGCGACCGAGCGTTGATTGAAGGTGCTGGCTACATCGGCAAACGCCGTCGATGTGCGGCTGATATCGAGATAGACATTGTTGGCATCGTAGACGAGCTGGAAATCGACGAAGGGCGTCGCGTCTGTCGCCAGAGCCCCCGTCAGCCCGCCATAGGTGCCGCTTACGCCGCCTGCTGCGGAGAGCAGAGTATATCGGGCATCGACCGATAGCGTTCCCTGCCGCAGCAGCTCGATCTGCGCGCCGCTGTCGATCGCCGCTGCTCCGCCAACATCGATGAGATCGGACGACCTTGCGAGGTCGACCTGATAGATCGATCCGGACTGCTGCGCGAAATCGCCCGTGACAGTCAGTGTGGTGACGATCCTGCTCGGATCGGTCGCACTGCCAGGAGCGACCGTGCCGCCCTCGGAAATGGTGACCGCACCGTAGGTGCCGCCGCCTGCGACGACACCGCCGCTGTTTGCGATAGCCGTGCCCCCGATCTGCCCGTCATTCCCGAGAAAGCCGGACGTGGTCGCATCATGGGAAAGCACACCTGTATCGGCAAGCAGCAATCCCGCGCCGGAACCGACCGTCGTCATGCCGGAAAAATTGTTCTTTCCGCTCAGCGTTTGCACGCCACCGGCAACGAATAGTTTGCCGCCCATATTATTGTTATCAACGTCGAGGTCGTTGATGCTGCCGGCGAACGTGTCGTTCGAATCCGTTAGCACCAGGGTACGCTTGCCCAGTTCGACCGTTCCGCTGCCACTCAGGCTACGAATACGGGCATCGTTGTAGGCGTCGGAGATTCCCCAATAGTCGCTGCCATTTCCATGTTCGGAGATATCGAACGTGCCGTCTGCAACGACTTTCGCTGACCGTTGGATGTTGCCGAGCCCCGCAAGCGAGAGATAGGCATCCTGAGCAATATTCGTCTCGCCGGTGTAGGTGTTGACATTCGTCATCCGGACCACCGTCTTTGTATCAAGCGTCAGCGATCCGGAGCCGGAGACGACACCCGCTATGCCGAACCCGCCCTCATTCCCCATGCTCGTCGTGATCCTGCTCAGACCGGTCCCTTCGGGTGCGGATGAATCGGTAGAGAAGTTGCTGGCAGTGACGAAATGTGACGTATAAGCGGTATACTTCTTCTCCAGATCGAAAATGACCGATCTGTTTTTGAAGAAGTCAAGACCGGCAACAAAACTGGTCTGGTCATTGGGTTGTTCCGTCGTGCCGCTGGTGTAGGTGAAGTCGATATTGTCCAGCCTTACCGGATCGCCATCCGTTCCTGCGATTGTAACGCTCGGGATGTTGCCCGATGCGCTTACGATCTCGCGTTGCTCATTTCTCCGAACATTTTTAAGTTTGACGCCCGCATCCTGAAATTGCTTCAGCATCGCATCACTGATCTCCAGACTGCCACCGCCCGGTGTGCCGGTGTCGAGCAATACCGCGGTCTTGTTGGGGTCGGTGATTGGTGGGGCTCCATCCTTAACCGTGTACTGCAGATTGTAGCTGCCTTCGTATTCGGTCGAGGCATTGGCGCCAGAGCCAGGAAAATTCTGATAAGAATCCTGATCTTTTTCCTCGGGTTCTCCCCATGGCATGGCATTAGTATATTGGGCCCGGAGGCTTGGATTGAGGTTGACAATCGTGCAGGGGGAACAGCCAGGCGTTTGGTCGCTCTCGGAATCCGGATTCACATTGGCGGAGACCACGTAGCCAGACCTGGTGACACTGCCCATCATGCCCCAGACACTTGTCTTGCCAAGAAAATCGCCGGCCCCGAATGTACCTGCGAAATCGCCGCCTTCGTCTGCCATCTTGCCAGCGGTCATTTTCGCCCGCTGCTCCTTATCGGCGTGATAAGGTTCTTGGAGATCCTGACCATACATATCTTTAAGTCCATCCGTCACGGATCCCGGCGTGCACTTAAGATTGTTGTCCTTGCAATACGCATGGGTATAGACAAAATCGAGAATGCGAGCAGCCCGGTATTTCTTATCGCTTACAGACGGCCCGTCGATTGTTATCTTTTGATCTGGATCGACATATGTAAATTTATCAATTTCCACGTTCTGAAGCTTATTACCATACGTTCCGTCCCCGTACGTATATACGTAAGGCGTGTCGGCAATCGGGCGGACCCCGGTCACCTCTGACCCGATCTGCGTGTTGAGCTGGTCCGAGCCCGTGTCGAATACGTATCGCTGCGCGTTGCCATTGTTGATCTTGGCCCAGATGCCCAGGCGGTCATGGCCTTCCCCGACATACTCCAGCGGGATCGAAATCGGGTCGTCGGCCAACGCTTCTCCAGTTGGAAATGCTACCAGACCCACCCCGAGAGACACAGCCGGCAGGAATACCGTCGTCATCGCGGTGGTTGCCGCCAGAAAGTTCTTTGTCCTGAAACAAGCCTGCATACCTGGTCCTCGAAAAAGTCTCGCAAACTGATTGTTCATTGGAACGGCCTCCTGAATTGTTTAACGAGACCCTTTATGGCGGCCCTGGCTGACAACAGCCTGAAAGCTGCAAGCGGCCTGCGAGAATGGGGCGATCCTGAATGACGACAGGTGCTGTCAACAATGGATGAGTGCTCGGCCTGAAAGCTGAGCACGCTTTATGCTCAGGCTGCTGACAAGGCCAAAGCAGCGTAAGTGCGGAGTGAAATCCAAGGTCCACATGGGTCGTCGCGCTTCCCGTGCGCCTGGGAAGGCGCCGGCCCGGCCAAGCTTTCCCAGATCGTCCGGATGGCGCACAAGATACCGGTTCAGGTCGATCGAGATGGAGGCCGAGGCGTATGCCAAGGCGGTCGACTGCCTGACGAAAGATCAGAATGCGTCGCTGGCGCTCTACGATTTCCGCCGGCAGCGAGCTCAGCTCCTGCCGGGCATCCGTGTTTACTGGCGACGAGACACAAGATGTGCCCAAATTGCCACCAGACCGTCACCTGCGATGAGTTTCGGCAACTGATTTTGTCCTTTCAATCGTCGCCACTTCCTGGCCGCGGCCAACATGGGCCACTCGAAGGCAGCAGACTGGCGGCTATATGGACGGGCTGTGAGCCCGCACCGGAGACATTGGCGAAATCTACGATCTCTATAGCAACGTCAAGGAGAAGCGCGAGGTGTTGCAGATGTGGTCAAATCACATCGAATGGCTGATCAAGCAGGCTGCGGATGACGCTCTGGCGGCGTAGCTGCTGGCATGGGCGGAAGATGCGGCGCAACAATCGTCAGAGCCTCATCGAATTGGAGAGCATGCTTGACCAGCAAATGCGCGGCCAATGCTTCGATGGCCGACCAGTGATCGAGTACTAGCCGGGCCGTGCAATCTTCGATCCGCCCCCAATCGGGGCGGCGCGGCATCAGGAACCGCAACTCACCATAGATTCGCTTGGCATCCGCGTAGTCGCTGCTCCCCTCATTCCCATCGGACGCATTCATCGCCATATCGCGCGGGTCCAGATAGCCTTCGAATGCGGATTCTGCAAAAGGACCTGCCAGACACGCAACTATCTCTTGGATCGCTTCATCGCGTTGGAAATGTCGATCCATATCGTTCTCGAAAATCGGCTTTAGCTCCGAGGTGAATCCTTGCGCTGAATAGAAAACCGTGCCTTCGACAAAACCACCGCACTCTCCGTCACCGGCGTCGGGGTAAATACTAACACTTGAGAAAGCAGGGAGTTCACGGTCGTCGTCGAACATCTGACGGTGCAAAACGATGGCGGCCACCGCGTGCCCGGCTTCGTGATGCGCCACAGACGGGAGAAGATATTGGGAGGCTACATTCATGCGGTGCGGCTCTCAGATCTAGTTTCCATCCAAGCCCTGATATCGGATTCAAGCCATGCGACTCGGCCGGGGGAGATGCGACGCCGCTTAGGGAACAGGCCTGCCTTCAGAGTCGCGCGGTCGCGCTCGAACTGCGTTCCACTGAAGTGCTTCAGGGTCTTTGCCGACTGGCCGGCGGCCCAGGCAAGTGCCCGCTCGCCTTCCACATCTTCAAGCCAAAGATAGAGATCGTCGTCGGGAGCATCCAGCGTTGGACGGACATCAAATGCGTTCATGTCCGGACAGCCTTCAGAAAGAAGGGATAGAGGCTTCCGTTTGATCGGGAACGCTTAGTGTTGGTAGCGGCGCCCACATGTTCGAAAAGCGTGATCATTGATGAGTTCTTCCAGTCGGTGCGGCATCGCAGTGCTTTTGCGCATAGGACCGCAATTGTCGTGCCAACTGGGAAAATCGTTTCGGAACAACGTGATCGCTCTGGCAGCGTTGTGTCAGATGTCCGACATCGTCGAGAATCCGACAACGAGTGCTCCTCCTAATCACCGGATCAACCTCCGGCGCCAGTCGGTGACACCGCATTCCTCTGTCTTTCCAGGAGACGGCGTGGACATCAATGCCGTTCCTCACCGAACCCGCCTCCTAGCCCTTCGCCCATACGTCACGGCCGCCCCCCGGTTTGGCTTCAACCTGAAGGATTACGGCGTCCTCTTCGCAGAGAAGATCGGGTTGTTCGTGGCGCGCGCAGCGGAGCCCAAGGAGCTTTTCTGGGTTGCGGATACTGGCATGTCGATATTACGACCGTGTGTCCTTCGACAAGCTTGGTGGCTTCTTCAACCAGAATCTCGCCGCGGAGATCGAATCGTTATCTGCGCCGCAAAGTGCGGCCGGTGAGCGGCGTGGCCCTGCGTTCCAGTTGGCCACGGTCCTCGCTGGGACGAGCAAGTAAATGGCTTGCGCAGCAACGGTGCGATCACACCTGGAGCACGGCGTCATCAGGAAAGCGCCATCCTTGTGCGCCCACGACACCCTGGTCGCCATCGGCCGCATCGCGGGGGGGCACTGTGGGCGATAACCATTCATTGATCTGGGCGATTGAGGGTTCTGCCGGGGCGCTATTGCTGCTCGGTAGGGCTGCGGGCTGGCGAGTCTACCAAGGCGAGCAACGACAGGCGAGACGGCAGACATTACGTGACGGAACTTGATATTGCAGTGCAGCAAGCGTAGAGCACCGCGCGCTTATCGGAGTGTCGTCCATGGCCCTTACCAATGCTGGTAACGAGGCAGAACCTGTCGAACAATCGAGCCATTCTGAGGTCGAGCAGCACAGCACCAAGGCGCTGATGTTGGGCGCACTAGGTGTCGTTTATGGCGATATAGGCACCAGCCCGATCTATGCATTTCGCGAGGCGTTGCATGCATCAGCGGGTGGCAACGTCGCCAGCCGTGGCGACATCCTCGGCGTACTCTCGCTGATCATCTGGTCCCTGACGATCACCGTGACGATCAAATACATCATGTTCGTGCTCCGCGCCGACAATCGAGGCGAGGGCGGAGTGCTGTCGCTTATGGCGCTGGCGCGCAACAGTTTCCCGACCTGCTCTGCGGTGATCCTCGGCATCGGCATCGGCATCGGCATCGTCGGCGCGGCGCTTTTTTTTGGCGACGCCGTCATTACGCCGGCAATCTCGGTACTGTCGGCGGTCGAAGGTATGAATGTCGTCACGCCGACGTTCCAGCCCTATGTGGTGCCGCTGACACTGGCCATCCTGGCGATCGTGTTTGCGGTACAGCGGTTTGGCACCGGCGGCGTAGGATTGGTGTTCGGACCCGTTACCGCGCTGTGGTTCCTGGCCATCGGCCTTTCCGGGCTCAACCACATCATGGACGACCCGGAAATCCTGCTGGCAATCAGCCCGCATTACATCGTGTCGTTCCTGGTCAACTCGCCTGACGTCGCCTTCGTTACGGTTGGTGCAGTCTTCCTCGCCGTCACCGGAGCCGAGGCGCTCTACGCCGACCTCGGCCATTTCGGCCGCAAGCCGATCGTGCTCGCCTGGCTGGCGATCGTGTTCCCTTGTCTGTTGCTCAATTATGTCGGGCAAGGCGCCTTCGTGCTGGCAAATGGCGGCGTTGTCGGTCATCCGTTCTTCGAGATGAACCAGGGCTGGACGCTTATTCCGATGGTCGTGCTTGCCACGGCGGCGACCGTGATCGCCTGCCAGGCGGTGATCTCCGGCGCCTTTTCGCTGACCAGGCAAGCGGTACAGCTCAACATGCTGCCGCGTTTCGTCATCCAGCACACGTCGGAAAAACAGTCGGGCCAGATCTATCTGCCGCGCATCAACCTGATGCTGGCGCTGGTGGTGATGCTGCTGGTGGTCGGCTTCGGCGAATCCAGCCGGCTGGCCTCGGCCTACGGTATTTCGGTGACCGGCAATATGCTGGTGACGAACATACTGCTTTTTGTTGTGATGACGCGCATCTGGAAATGGCCGCTCGGCGTCGCGATAGCCTTAATGGCGGTGTTCGTCTTCATCGATACCGGCTTCTTTGCAGCTAACATCGTCAAGGTATTCGAAGGCGGCTGGGCCTCGCTTGCCATTGCCGCAGTGATCGTGATGACCATGTGGACTTGGATAAGAGGCAGCAGGTATCTATTTGACAAGACGCGCAGGAACCAGATTCCGCTCGATTTCCTTGCGGGCAATCTGTTGAAGAAGAAACCGCAGCTGGTGTCCGGTACGGCCGTGTTCCTGACCAGCGATCCCGCCAGTGCGCCGACCGCGTTGATGCACAGCCTGAAGCACTACAAGGCGCTGCACGAACAGAACGTCATCCTCTCTGTGGTGACGGCGCAGCAGCCCGTGGTGCCCGACAGCGAGCGGATCAAGATGGAAACGATCAATGAGCTGTTCATGCGGGTGACACTGACCTTCGGCTACATGGAACAGCCTAACATCCCGCGTGCGCTGGCGATCTGCCGCAAGCAGGGTTGGAAGTTCGACATCATGACGACGTCCTTCTTCCTGTCGCGTCGCTCGCTCAAGGCGTCACCCAACTCCGGCATGCCGGTGTGGCAGGACAAGCTGTTCATCGGCTTGGCGCGCACGGCCGCCGACGCGACGGAGTATTTCCAGATCCCGACCGGACGTGTGGTCGAGATCGGAACGCAAGTGGCCGTTTAGGTATGCCCGGTTAAGCAGAATCAATTGGCATTTCGCGAGCCGGTGAATGCCTGACCGGGCGGAGGCCACGATGCTTGCGCCAAACTGGGGTCCGGTTCCAGGCCTGAAGCTTCCGGCCCCGAAAGCCGTCCTTTACGCCTGCGATCATTTCCGTTCCGCATTGTCTTGCCGACCCACCAGTCGAGATGCGCTGAAACGACCTCGCCGGGCAGCAACTTATCATTTGAACCTAATCGATGTGCCGCAAGTCCGACCTTCATTCTTCAGTTCACAGGCTAGCGTTGCCAAAATCGGCGTGCCGCCTAACCGGCGCCGCACCGTGACCTGTCAGGATGCTATGCAGGCGCGAGGCAGAAGCTGGCTCGAGGCCGCCGGCCTGGTGCTGGTCCGGCAGCGGCCGGGCTCGGCCAAAGGCTTCATGTTCCTCTGGAGGATGAGACGGGTGCGGCAAACGTCGTCGTCTGGGTCAAGATCTCTCGAGAAATTCCGGCGCGTGCTTCTTGCTTCGGCCATGCTCGGCGTCCGCGGACGCATCCGACGGAAGAGGAGGTGGTGCACCTCGTCGCCCACGAGCTGACCGATCTGTCGGCCGGGCTGGCCAGCGTGGGAAACCGCAAGACGCCGTTTCCGTTGCCGCACGGCCGAGGGACGAGGCTCATCACGGCGGATCGGGCATCGATCCGCGCGGCATGCCGAAGGGGCGCGACATCGTCGATGCAGTATGACCATATCGACCCTATCAAGTTCAAGACGCGTAACTTCCGGTAGCGCTTCCGGAGGCCACTTCAGCAGCATGTTGTGCACACTTTTGTCGGACCCTGTTAACTGCCGATTGGCAGCAGGTCACCCCGTGCCGGATCCCAAATGTCGTCGCTCTCAAGCGCAACGACTGCCCGCACCCTTTTTAAGTCAGCGAGCACCTCCACCGCCGGACGCCGCCCCGTTTCCTGAGCCGCGGCGTAACGGGTGTATTTGTGACTGTCCGGCTCAAACCACTTCAACGATTCCAAAGTAGCCATGGCATCGCCCTTGCGGCTGCGCGTGATGCGAATGATCGTGATCCCATCCTAAGCGCTCGCGTCGAATGGAGACACGCTGCCAACGCTTCATCTGCTCTACCCCATCTTTGTTCCAAGGCGGTCGGATCATCTCAATGAGCCCTGCCTCGGGGTGGCCAAAGCATGCATATTTATCGTTCGGCCCCGCATCGAATTATCATCTGCGATGTGGGACTCGATCTTGGGTTGGCGACGGCTTCGCTCCGGGAGTAGACGTCGGACCACTGATAAGTGCCGGACCTTCTCCACAATTTCTCGGCGGACTCATCGTGAACGCTCGATTGGACGTAAATGCGGTTCGCGGAAACGCAGGTCTGGCCGGCATTGCGGAACTTCGCCTGGACCGCACCGTCAACAGCACCGTCAATGTCGGCATCATCGAAGATGATGAAAGGTGCATTGCCGCCGGTTTCAAGGCTGACCTTCTTGATCTGGTCAGAGCACTGACGCATCAGCAGCCGTCCGACCTCGTTCGAACCGGTAAAGCTGATCTTTGGAATTGGTGCAGAGTTCACGGCCCACGCGATCACCTTCGGACGCATAGATCAGGTTGACCACGCCATCGGGAAAGCCGGCCTGATGGCGAGAGCAAACATTGCACCTAGCCACGCCACGATAAGATCGAGCGCGGCTTCGTTGCGTGCGGGTCTGTGGTCAGTGGAGGGCGGAGGAAAAGCGCTCGGCGTGCTCGCCCTCGCGATACCACTGGTTCGCGCCGGCAAGCGCCAGTTTCTGAGGCAAATCGCCGAACAGCTGGTAGAGCCTTACTCTCAGGGCTTGGCATCTATGTCGCCTACGACCGCCACATGCAGCCCGTCGCGTGCGAAAGCGGCTTTGTGGAAGGCGCTTAGATCGGAGGGCGTTACGCTAGTCAGCCTCCCTTGGGCGGTCTCGAATACGGATGCGTGCGTAGATTCCGCGCCGCCAGGCCAGCTCGGCGATCGCATGAGGTTCGCGCTCATTGGCAATGATTTCGGAGAGAAGCTGGGCGCGTATGCGGTCGAAAAGTGCTGGTGTAGCCGGATGCGGGTCCCGCCGCCGAGAATGTCGGCCAGCAGTCGAGCGCCGCGGCCCCGCACCAGGGACCGCCCATGAATGACTCATGCGAGGCGTCTCAAGGCTGTCCGCGATCCAGCGCCAGATCTCCGCCTCGCCCGAGACGCGCAGAGCTGGCCGGTTGTGCAGGAGCCGTCGGCAATATCCGCCTTCCTCGTTCGGATGGGTAACGCTTGCGATACGGAGTCTTGACTTTGGCAGTCGCTCTGTGACATTACCTATATAAAGTTCGAAAGAAGGCGATATGGATCATGCATAGGTCACAGAGACCCGAATGAAGGCAACGTATAAACGCACCTATTCGCGCTACGCGATGGAAGCGCTTGGCCTTTTCGGTAAGACCATCCGGCTTGGCCGGATGCAGCACCGGTTAACCGCACAGGAGTTAGCCGAGAGAATCGGTGTTTCACGCAGCACCCTGCAGCGCATCGAGAAGGGCGATCCCAAAGTCGAAATCGGACTGATGTTCGAAGCTGCTGCCATTGTCGGTGTGAAGCTGTTCGATGCCGACGGCAATGGCATCACAGCCCTCACAGGCCGCATGGACGATCGCATCGCGCTGCTGCCGAAGCACGTCTACAAGGCCGGCAAGCAGATCGTCGATGAGTTCTAAGGTCCCCAAGTACGACGAAGCCTATGTCTGGGTCTGGCTGCCGGGCGAGACCGCGCCGGTTGTCGCCGGGCGGCTATATGCCCATGACGGACTCGTCAGCTTCAACTATGGCAGGAGCTTTCGTGAACTGGGAAGCGCGATCCCGCTTTATCTCCCGGAACTGCCCCTGAAGGCAGGCGAATTGCCTTTGCTTCCTGGCCTAACCATGCCGGGATGCATCCGCGATGCTGCCCCTGATGCCTGGGGACGACGGGTTATCCTAAACCGCAAATTCGGTGTGAAGGGCGATGAAATCGCGCGGCTCGATATTTCAGAACTGACGTTCTTGCTGGAATCAGGCTCGGACCGCATCGGCGCGCTCGATTTTCAGTTTTCGCCAATGCATTACGAGCCGCGCGCACTGGCCAATGCCACTCTCGAAGAGCTTGTCCAATCGGCGGAGCGGGTAGAGAAAGGTATTCCGCTCACCCCCGAATTAGATCAGGCGCTGCATCACGGCAGCTCGATCGGCGGCGCAAGGCCAAAGGCGCTGATCGAGGGTGACGCCGTCAAGCATGTCGCGAAATTTTCCTCGTCTGCCGACCTTTACAGCGTCGTCAAAGGAGAATTCATAGCCATGCGGCTTGCCGCCTTGTGCGGCATCAGAGCGGCATCCGTCTCGCTCGTTCGCGCCGCAGGCAACGACGTGTTGCTCGTCGAGCGATTCGACCGGATCAAGGTCACGGGCGGCTGGCAACGCAAATCCATGGTCTCAGCGCTGACGATGCTCGCGCTCGATGAGATGATGGCGCGTTACGCCAGCTACCAGGATTTGGCGGAGATCATTCGCCACCGATTCACCGCGCCGTCGGAAACTCTGCGCGAGTTGTTCAGCCGCATTGTCTTCAACATACTTTGCGGCAACACCGACGATCATGCCCGCAACCATGCGGCATTCTGGGACGGCGCTAAGCTCACCCTCACGCCTGCGTACGATATTTGTCCGCAGGCCCGCAGTGGCCAGGAGGCCAGCCAGGCCATGCTCATCAGCGGCAATAACCGCATGAGCCGGATAGCGTCCTGCCTTGAAGCGGCGCATCACTTCCTGCTCAGCGCGCCGGAAGCTCTTGCGATTGTTGAAGGCCAGCTCCGATGCATTGCGGAGAATTGGCCGCGTGTCAGCGAGGAAGCTACGCTATCCGGCACAGATCGCAATCTGTTCTGGGGCCGACAGTTCCTCAATCCCTACGCTTTTACGGCGCTGGAAGGAAGCGCCGACGTTCTCCGCGCTCTGGCTGACGAACTACGCAACAGTGTTCACGCCTGATCCGGCGCTGGATTTCGGACAAGCTCGGCAAGCGCAAGACGCCCACAATATCGACAACCCTTGCCGTGCCAGGACGAAGATTGAACAAACGGCTCTTCAACAGTGACAACGTGCACTGCGGAGAGATGTGGAGCTGACACCGCAAAAGCCCAAGACGCGCGACTTCCCGCGATACAACTCCACATAACTGAGCGTCTACAAGCGGTGCAGCCAGCCAAACATCCAGCCATCAAAGCGATGATCGTCTGATCTTTTGCCGATGACATCACGTCGGGGAAGCCTTGTTCGAGCGCTTGCCGCTTCATATCGATACCGGCCTGGGCGTAGCGCATCGTTAGTTCAGCCCGAGTGGCCTGGCCATCGACTGATGGTGGCGATGTCAACACCCGCCTTGACGAGGTGGATGGCCGTCGTGTCCCGCAAAGGGCGATGATGGATGCTTTTTTCCGCCATGGTGGTTCCTTCGCCCGCAGCCATGTGTGCGCAGCAAGTATGGAACACCGAACCGGGTGAGCAGTGTGGGGCGGTCGTTGCTTTGCTCGGCGGGACAGGGCGATACCAGACGAAGGTCACAATCGAAGATTCAGGATCCCTGAACTCGTGCATCCGTATTGAACATCAGCGAAAACAGAGCGTAATCCCGCTGTCCAGAAGGCGTGCGGCGGACGATACGCGCCAGGACGCTCTTGATTTCCGGGCTCATCGAGATATTCGACAGGTGCCACCCACGCGCCCTCTTGAAGGGAAGTGTCACCACCAGTTGCAGCGTATCCTAATATTCGGGGTGCTCCGAAATCAGGAACCGCGCAAAGGCATGCATCGCCGCCAGCCTTGCATTGCGGGTCGCAACTGCCACGCTCGACCTCAAGTGATGTGAGAAAGCTGCCCATCCTGTCGGTATTGATGTCGGAGACCGCTTCTTCTTTCAAGAATATCTTCCCGCTCTCCCGCGGCATGAGCCCGTGGCATGCTTCGGCCCAATGCTGTGGATTGATGTTTCTTCATGCCACAACCTCGCTGACGAGACCGCCGAAAGCCCCTTCAAAGCGGTCGGTGGCGATCTCTCGCAGCTTTGGAAGGTAGTGCATTGATTTTTCGTGGAATGGGGACCCTGTTTAAAGGGTGATTTTCGTCCAAACGGGACCCCTTAACGATGGGGTCATCAAGATGCCTCCGGCTTGATCGGAGGCATTTGTGTTTTGGATGTTGGTTTTAGAGACGATTGCAAAGATACGTCGGCTGTCGCTGGTCCAGGGGAAGTCGATCAAAGCGATCTGCCGTGAGCTGAAGATCTCGCGCAAGGTGGTGCGCAAGGTCCTGCGTTCTGAGGAGACGCAGTTCCGCTACGAGCGCAAGCACCAGCCCTATCCCCGCATGGGAGCTCGGCGTGAGACGCGGGACCGGCTGCTGTCGGCGAATGCGGCCAAGCCGCAGCGGGAGCGGCTGCCGGTCGCTTCGACGGCTTCCATTGCATTCCCCCGTCGGTGTCGAAGACCTGCACGGTGCGCTTCGACAACAACAAATACTCGGTGCTGTCGAGTGCCGTCGGTCGGCCCATCGAGATCCATGCTTATGTCGATCGGATCGCATCCGCCAGAGGATGGCGTGGTCGTGGGAGAACACGTTCGCTCCTTTGGCCGCAACGAGGTCGCCTACGATCCCTGGCACACGGCGCGCGCCGTTCCTTGGCTGGGTCGTGCGGTCGGCAATGGAGAAGGTGCGGCGCAGCTCAAGGCGGTTGATGACGTCGACCGGCAGATGGTGTTGATCCTCACCTGGGTGCTGACCGACGGATTGAGCGCGGTCGAGGCCGCCTGTCAGGAAGCCATCGAGCACGGTGCATCGTCGGCGCCGGTGATCCTCAACATCCTGGCCCGCAGCCGCGATCCGGCGCCGGGCACGATCCTTTCCATTCCCCAAGCGCTGAAGCTAGCTCACGAGCGGTCGCCGACTGCACCCGCTATGACAGTCTCAGGAGGACAAACAGCCATGGAACGCACCGAGGTACTGGAACTGATGGGAGCGCTGAAGCTCTACGGAATGCGCAGAGCCTATGACGAGATCATGGGCGCGTCGCCATCAAGCGACGGCACGAGCCGCCCAGGATTGTCGGTGATCTCTTGCAGGCCGAGATATCGGAGAAGCAGGCCCGCTCCATCAAATACCAGTTCGCTGTCGCCAAGTTGCCGCTGGCCAAGGACATCGACGACTTCGACTTCGCCGACACGCCGGTCACCCCCTGATGCGCGATCTCGCCCGGCCGCGCCTTCGTCGCCGATCAGCGCAACATCGTCCTGGTCGGCCGCCTTCACGGGTCACCCAACTCGCGCGGAAGGTCGACCGCATTGCGACGGGCGCGTGTCGACTTCCCAACAATGTCAGACAGGAGACGCAACGCTATCGGAGCGATCGCATTGCCCGAAACGATTTTCCCAGTTGGCACGACAATTGCGGTCCTATGCGCAAAAGCAAACTAGACCTGAGAGCCGCACCGCATGAATGTAGCCTCCCAATATCTGCCGCTTGTGGCGCATCACGAAGCCGGGCACGCGGTGGCCGCCATCGTTTTGCACCGTCAGACGTTCGACGACGACCGTGAACTCCCTGCTTTCTCAAGTGTTAGTATTTACCCCGACGTCGGTGACGGAGAGTGCGGTGGTGTTGTCGAAGGCGCGGGTTTTTATTCAGCGCAAGGATTCACCTCGAAGCGAAAGCCGATTTTCGAGGACGATATGGATCGATGTTTGGAACGCGATGATGCGATCCGGGAGATAGTTGCGTGTCTGGCAGGTCCTTTTGCAGAATCCGCATTCGAAGGCTATCTGGACCCGCGCGATATGGCGATGAATGCGTCCGATGGGAATGAGGGGAGCAGCGACTACGCGGATGCCAAGCGAATCTATGGTGAGTTGCGGTTCCTGATGCCGCGCCGCCCCGATTGGGGGCGGATCGAAGATTGCACGGCCCGGCTAGTACTCGATCACTGGTCGGCCATCGAAGCATTGGCCGCGCATTTGCTGGTCAAGCATGCTCTCCAATTCGATGAGGCTCTGACGATTGTTGCGCCGCATCTTCCGCCCATGCCAGCAGCTACGCCGCCAGAGCGTCATCCGCAGCCTGCTTGATCAGCCATTCGATGTGATTTGACCACATCTGCAACACCTCGCGCTTCTCCTTGACGTTGCTATAGAGATTGTAGATTTCGCCAATGTCTGTCAAGGACGCCGCCTTGTGATTCAGTATGTGCTCGATGACGTGTGGCAATACCTGCCGCCTGCCGAGATTTGTCGCGAGCGTCCTGCGCAGATCGTGAAGGGTCCAGTTCTCCAAAGCCACCCCGTCAGTATTGACCTTGCCGTCTAGAGCCTTCTTGCCCTTCGCGTAGCCTGAGAAGTGGCTTCTTTCGTTGCCCCTCGCAGGGAAAAAAACGTGTCATTGGTCTTCGGTACCGTCTGGGGGACCGACACCGCCAGTGTGGACAGCGGAATAAGCGTAGGCTCTTCGTTCTTCGTGCGGTCACCCGATAGTTCCATGTTCCGGCTTCAAGGTTGAGGACCAACGCATCGCGGCAACTTCCGTACGCCTCTGTCCGGTCAGAATGAGCAGCTTGACGATGGAGCCGAACGAATAGCCGATATCGCCCGGTTCGGGCTCACAGCCCGTTCATATAGCCGCCAGTTCGGCATCGTTCACCACTCGCTTGCGCTTGACGATCGGGGCCGGATCCGGATTTTCCAATCCCTCGCGGGGAAACCGCGGATGAGCCGTTGCGGCGGTTTGCGACACCAGTTGAAAAATGCCCGCATACACCAGAAGGCCGTGTTAGCCGCTTGCGGGTGACCCCCGGCGACGATCTTCTTGGTGATGTTAGCAATGTCGGTGTCGATCACATGGTGGATAGAGCGACTCCCGAGGGCAGGCACAAGATACCGGTTCAGGCTGGCCTCGACCAGTGCGGTGTTTTGAGGGTCGTTACTCGGCGGCCTGGAGGTGACCGCCATCGCCGTCCTCGGTATCGTCAGCGCTGATATGCGCCTGATCGGCAAGGAAGGCTGGCAGTTCCGATGGAGCTATGCTGGAATTTGGGTGACGAGGCTGATCAAGCGGCGCTCTGCGGCTTCGTTTCGATGACCTGGATTCCGTCCAGGAACCTGGCACCTGCGATGAGTTTCGGCAACTGATTTTGTCCTTTCAATCGTCGCCACTTCCTGGCCGCGGCCAACAGCTTGAAGACCATCAGCTGGGCGGTTTTCGAGGATAGCGAGCCCTTGGTACGCACCGTGCGATAGCGAACGGTTGCAAAGACGCTTTCGATGGGATTGGACGTTCGCAGATGATCCCAGTGTTGGGCGGGGAAATCGTAGAGCGCCAGCGACGCAATATGATCTTTCGTCAGGCAGTCGACCGCCTTGGCATACGCCTCGGCCTCCATCTCGATCGCATGCGCAAGCAATTTGCGCGCGCCGCTGCGAAGTACATCCGTCAGGGTATCATCGATTTCGTCGGGCTGACGAAGGCGAACAATGTGTTGATAGTCTCGTTCATGGCGTATCACTCTCCTTGAGAGGTACTGGCAGGCTTCATCACCCGCCTCGATACGCCGCTCTCCTCAAGCCGCCATCATCCAGTTTCCGCCATGGCTCCCCCTGATTGATCCGCTTCACCTGTGCAACTGCACAGGCTGCCCTAGCGGGGAGATTGGCCTCCAATGGCGAAAGCTTGCCGCAGGAGACCCTCCGATGACCGTGCCTATGGCGCCGCCGCTACGACAACTTGCCGACAAGCAGCGTGCGATCCACTGCCGCGCTACTGCGCCTTCAAGGGACGTCTGGATCGCGACGCAGGAGCCGATGACCGTTACGGGATCAATTCCAGGTCGCGCTGGCCGTCGCTGTGCCAGTTCGACGGTCTGGTGGCAATTTGGGCACATCTTCTGTCGCCGACAGTGGCGATGGCTGACGCTTCAACGAAACGGGGTCTTCGACGTCTGCTGCCTTCGCCGATGCTTTGCGAAGTGGCATAATGTTTCGACGCACGCAGGCGCGGGCAGGGGATGTCAGTCATGAATCTCCTGACTGGCGCGGATCAGGCCGATTGGCGGGATGAAAGATCATACGACTACACCGCTGGCCTGACGCTGCGGGAGTGGGCTTGGGAGTTCTTACGCCGCAATCCAGCGTTCCAGCGCGATCTGACCGCTGCGCGCCAGCATTGCAAGACTTGGTCTCTCCAATCCTTTCTCGATATGGTCGCGTCGGCCGGCGACCTGTCACGCTGGGGTGTTCTGTTTCGCGGAGTCTTGTGGCCGCGCTTCGGTCGTATTCTGGTGTCCGCTCTGGTGCGTCCATGTGCTGCCGGTCATTGCGGAACGGTTGCCTGCCTCGTCGCCGACACCGCCGTTCGAACTCTCGGCATTGCCCTGTCGTGCAATCGTCCTGCTGGCGCCCGACAAGAGCCAGCATGTTCTTCTTCGCAATGCGGACCACGCGCTGCAGCTCGCCGTCTCGGGCGCGAATATCCTCCACCCTGTTTGCCTGCATACGCAAGCCATCTGGCCCGCGGTGCTTTTAAAGCATCGACTGAGGGGACTGGAGTGCCTCAATGCTCTCAGTCTAGGGCAACAGTTGCCCCCCCGCTTGTTTGCGCCGGAAAAGCGCGGCGTTCGTTTGTCCTTCGTTCTTCGTGCGCTCGACGGTTCGCTCGCCGGAGCACCTCATCGCGAGCTCGCCGAAGTTCTCATCGGTCAACGGCGCGTCCATGCCGACTGGGCGGATCCTCGCGATCATCTGCGCGACCGCATCCGTCGGGCCGTCTCGCGTGGCCGCGCGCTCATGAATGGTGGCTACAGAGATTTCCTAATTTGAAAAGCGACAGTCCGCGCTGTGCGTCGGTGGATGAACGTTCGCTCGCAGCTGTACCCGTCACCAACAGTTCGCCCGCCGACAGGACTGCATGGCGCCTTGCAAGTGCGCTCTGGTCTAGCTTGTCGATGCCGAAATGAGATGGGCGAGGGTGCCAAGGCGGTGGTTCATTAGGGCCGGCCTCGACCTGGACGCACATCATTGGTCGGAAAGCGGCGTGCACCGCAATGTCGCCATAGCAGCCAAGATCCTTTGAGGCCGGACCTGCAGTCCTGTTGGACCGGCGGGTGCAACAATATGGAGGGATCTGAGGCCTCACACCGTTCCCTGGTCGACAGCTCGGTCAACATAGCACCCACCGCTTGATTATGGAAATGGTGTGCCTGGAGTGCAGCGAGTAGCGGCTTGCTGCGCACTGTCCTAAGAATAGCAGTCATGACCCGTCTGGGGTTCTGCAACACGACGATTCAACCGCTTGGGCATTGTCGCATATCCCACAATGTAGAATGCGCAACAGGGCAAAAGCTGATCCATCGGCGGTTTATCAATGCTTTTTGGCTTGGCACGGCACATGCAACGCAATCGGCAAAAGGCGCACGAACTGAGTGGCCCATCGGCCCTAGGAGCGCTGACTTATGCCCTCCCAAGGCATGTCCGGCCCGACAGCGAGCTCAGTCTCCTGCCGGGCATCCGTGTTTCAGGTCAACGGCGTTTGGAACTTCCAATTAGGTGGCGGCATTGACCGCAGGCCGCCCCCCGGTGGGGCGGAGAGACAGTGCAGCAGGTTTCAAATCCCGCCCATGCAAAGATATTTCATTTCCAGATAGTCCTCGAGGCCATGACGGGAACCCTCCCGCCCGATGCCGGATTGTTTGATCCCGCCAAACGGTGCCGCCTCCGAGGACATGCGTCCCGTGTTGATGCCAACCATGCCATATTCCAGAGCCTCTGCCACACGCCAGACCCGCTTCAGGTTTGAGGCATAGAAGTATGCGGCGAGGCCGTATATCGTGTCATTGGCCTCGCGCACGACCTGATCCGCATCGTTGAAGCGAATGATCGGCGCGAGCGGCCCGAATGTCTCCTCTTGCGCGACTGCCATGACGCTGGAAATCTCGGTGAGGACCGTGGGTTCGAAAAACGTGCCATTCTTGCCGATACGCTGGCCCCCGCATCGTATTGTGCCGCCTTTCGCAATGGCATCTGCGACGTGAGACTCGATCTTGGCCAGAGCATGCTTGTCGATGAGCGGTCCGATGTCCACTCCGGCATCGAATCCGTCGCCAACCGACAAGTGCCGGATTCTTTCCACGAATTTCTTGACGAACTCATCGTGAACGCTCGATTGGACGTAAATGCGGTTCGCGGAAACGCAGGTCTGGCCGGCATTGCGGAACTTCGCCTGGACCGCACCGTCAACAGCACCGTCAATGTCGGCATCATCGAAGATGATGAAAGGTGCATTGCCGCCGGTTTCAAGGCTGACCTTCTTGATCTGGTCAGAGCACTGACGCATCAGCAGCCGTCCGACCTCGTTCGAAC
Source organism: Mesorhizobium sp. WSM4898 (assembly GCF_029625845.1). Taxonomy (NCBI): domain Bacteria; kingdom Pseudomonadati; phylum Pseudomonadota; class Alphaproteobacteria; order Hyphomicrobiales; family Phyllobacteriaceae; genus Mesorhizobium; species Mesorhizobium sp. WSM4898. Next base: position 154,744 of record NZ_JARTVQ010000007.1, read on the forward strand.
CGGTAAAGCTGATCTTTGGAATTGGTGCAGAGTTCACGGCCCACGCGATCACCTTCGGACGCATAGATCAGGTTGACCACGCCATCGGGAAAGCCGGCCTGATGGGCGAGGGCGAACATTGCGCCAGCCACGAGCGGCGTCTGTTCAGCGGGCTTGAGCACGATTGTGCAGCCCGCAGCCAAGGCCGGCGAGATTTTGCGCGCCACCATGGAGGCCGGGAAATTCCATGGCGTGATCGTGCCAACAACGCCGATGGGCTGCTTGATCACTAGCATTCGGCGGTCTGTCGAGGGTGCCGAGATCGTCTCGCCATAGACGCGATTGGCCTCCTCGGCATACCATTGCAGATACGCCGCCGCATGCGATACCTCTGAAATGGCTTCGGCAAGCGGCTTGCCCATTTCCGCAGTCAGAATCGCGGCGAGATCGCCTGCATGGTCGATGATCAGCTGATGCCATCGCCAAAGAACGTCGCTACGTTCTCGGGCCGTCAACGCGGCCCATCCCGACTGCGCAACATAGGCCTTGTCTACCGCAGCACGTGTCTCCTCCACGCCCATATCGGGAAGCTCTGCCAAAACTTCGCCGGTCGACGGATTGACGACCTCGAACGTCTTATTGCCAACTGGTCTGCCGAGTGCCGGCAGGCGGTCGATGGCTCCAAACAGGTGCGGGGATTTCAGACGGCGGATCATCGGCAGGCACAGGGGCAATACCGGATTCCTCCTCAACGCAGCGAACATCCAGGTCGACAGGCCGTCAGTGTGTATTCTGCACCAGTGGGTTCGTCGTAGGGCCTCGGCAAAGCAGCTGGTAGACCACGCTAGCCCGATGAAAAGACAGCAGTTTCGTTAGTTTGAGTGCCCGCGGTTCATCAATTGATGGATTAAGCAGTCGGATGTTTGCTTCATCCACCATGCCTGCTGGTGGCATGCGACTGAATTCTGCAAAAAGGCGGCATACATGCTGAGGAGCGCCATTTCGGCGAGAGGCCGCCGGACCGCCAATGCCGCGCAAGGTCGGCGAAAACGACTCCGCGCGTCTGCATGATCTGCTTGGCCCACGGGCCTCCACATTCGCTCTTCCCACGAGAAGCCCCGATGAAGAAGGAAGGTGAGATGAGTTTCTTTACTCATCCTTGCCGCCCAGCGGCGGGCCGACCACCAAAATGGCGGGCTCGGCCGAAAGCAGCTTTTTGGCCGCCGCCTTGACCTGTTTGAGCGTCACCCGACCGATGCTGCGGGCGCGACGCTGGTTGTAGTCGACGTCGGCCTTGTGAATCTGCAAATCCAGGAGCCGGTCTGCAATCGAGCGGGTCGAGCCCAGTTGGTCGATGGCATAGGCGCCGATCAGGTGCTTCTTCGACGCCTTGAGCTCGGCCCCGGTCGGTCCTTGCTGCGCCATCTGCTTTACCACATCTCGCACGATGCTCAGTGTTTGGGCAGCGCAGTCCGAGCGTGTCTCTGTCGTAACCAGAAGCGAGTCAAGGGTTAGTTCAGAGCTGACGTGATAGGCAAGGCCGCGTTTTTGACGTACCTCCTCGTAAAGGCGGGAAGTCAAGTATGAGCCGCCAAGGATGTCGTTCAGCAGCACGGCCGCGTAGAAATCCGGCGCGCTAGGCTTCACGCCAGGCCAGGCCAACGTCAGCGAAGTCTGCGGCAGGTCGTAGTTCTCCTCCACCAGTTGACCGAGTTTCGGCGCGACATCGTAGACGGGGACGAGGGTTTGTTGCTCAGGCAAATCACCAAACAGCTGGTCAAGCCTTTCCCTCAACGTGTTCGCGTCAATGTCACCCACCACGGCAATATGGAGCCCGTCGCGAGCGAAAATGGCCTGGTGGAAGGCGCGGAGGTCGGACGGCGTGATGCCGGGCAGGCTCTCTTTTGTGCCTTCTCCCAGCCTTGAACAAGGATGCGCGCCATAGATCGCGCGCAGCCATTTGCGCTGAGCGATGGCGTTAGGGTCTCGCTCGCTGCCGACGATGCGGGAGACAATCTCGGCGCGGACGCGATCGATCGGCCCCTGCTCGAAGCGCGGCGCGTTCAGCGCGAGCCGAAGCAGGCCGAACGCCGCGTCCTGCTTTTTGGAAAGCATGCACATCGATCCGTAGATGTCGTCGCTTTGCGCGTCCAAACTCATTTCGGCGCCGGCATGGTCGAGCTTCACCTGGAAGGCACCGCTGTCGTAATGGCCAGCGCCTTCGATGAACAGGCCGGCCATCAGTTTGGCCATCCCCTCCTTCCCGACCGGGTCCTGCTTGGTGCCGCCCTTGAAGGCAAAGCCGATGTTGACGATTTCCACTGTGTGGTCCTCCACCAGCCAGGCGATGATGCCCTTTTCGGACTTCACCTCCTGGATGTTCATCGCAGCATGGGGCCGAGCGCCGAGCGTCATCTCTTGATTCTCCGTCTTGGGCAAGAGATAGCCCGTGGTCGAACGGTCGAACGCGAGATAGCGGGCGGCAACTGCTTTGATTTGCTCGGGGGTAACCTTGCGGATGCGATTCGGCCGTTCCTCGACATCCTTCACGGTACCGCCGGTGGCCAGCGTCGAGCCGTAGATGCTGGCGAGCCAGTCCAGGTTGTCTTCCGCAAAGATCATATTGAGCAAATAGTGGTCCTTGGCCTTGCCTAGTTCCTCGTTGCTGACACCATCCTCGGCAATGCGGGCAACTTCGGCAGCGGCCGCCGCTTCGAGATCAGCCAGCTTGGCATCGCCGCGCGGTGCGCCATAGATGGCGAACTTGGTGTCGTCGAGCATAGTGCCCTGGAAATAGACGCGGGCGCTGGAAGCGATACCTTGCTGGACAGCGAGCGCCTGGTAGAGCCGGCCGCGGTTACCGCCGCCGAGAATTTCGGCCAGCAGGTCGAGCGCTTCGGCCTCGCCCGGCTTGGCGGTGTGGTAGGACGGCACCACCCACTGCGTCGAAAAACTGGGCACGCTGACGCGGGCGTCTGAGAGCGTGACGGTGCGCCTGGTGTTCTGCTCGGGCTCAACCGGCCGGATGCGCGGCGGCAGGTCAGGTCCGCGCGCCACCTTGCCATAGGTCTTTTCGGCCAGCGCCCGCACCGTGTCCGGTTCGACATCGCCGGCCACGATCAGCACGGAGTTGTTGGGCCAGTAGTACTTTTCATAGAAGACGGTGGCGTCGACGCGGTTCAGCTGCTCGATCTCCTGCATCCAGCCGATGATCGGGATGCGATAGGGGTGGTTCTGCCACAGCGTCGCGTCGATCTCCTCATGGAGAACGTCCTGCGGGTTGGTGTCGGTGCTTGAGCGGCGCTCCTCGATGACCACATCGCGCTCGGTCTTGACGACATCGTCGGTCAGGATGAGGTTTCGCATTCGGTCGGCCTCGAAGCTCATCATCAGCTCGAGCGCCGACGGCGCCACTGTCTGATAGAAGGCGGTGTAGTCGGAGGAGGTGAAGGCGTTGTTGGAGCCGCCGATCTCGAACACTGCGCGGTCGAATTCGCCGCCCGCATGGTTGGTCGTCGCCTTGAACATCAGATGCTCGAAGAAATGGGCGATGCCGGATTTGCCCGGCGGCTCGTCGGCGCTGCCGATCTTGTACCACACCATGTGGGTGACGATCGGCGCCCGGTGGTTGGGAATGACGACCACCTCCATGCCGTTGTCGAGCACGAAATCCCTCGCCTTGCCGTCCTCCCATGCGACGGGGATCGGAGCCGGCCCCGCGCCGACCAACTCGGACGCAACGGACGTCCTGCGAAGCCCATGAGTGCGGGGCTTGCTTGGTAGTTCTGGTAGGGAGAGTGGGGTTATGGGCTGCGTTCCTGGCAAAGTGATCTGTTCCTCATTTTGAAGGATCTATGTCTCCCGAACGCCTATTGGGAGAAAGTGGATCGGCACGCGACGCCGAGCCACATGAGCCGTCAGCGTGTTGCTGGGCCTGACGCGAGCCTCATCTTTGGATGCGTCCGGGAAACTTTCGGCATGGTGAGGCCATGGGAAGTCTGCTCGTTATCCATTGGGTGTTTGCGGATACCTGAGCATGCCCCGTGCCAAGTAAGAAAGCCCCGATTCGCAAGGTTTGATCCAACCTTGATACTTGCGATATCCGACATTGTCGGGCATCCGACAGAAAGCGCCTTTCGCCGGCGCGCCGGCTATGACGCTCGCCTCCTCCGGCGTGACGACGATCCTTTGGCGGGCGCCGCGCACACCGATCTGCCCGCCTATCAGCACCGCGACATCGAAGGACAGCGCGATCGTGACTGGATGGGTCTTACGCAAACATGCAGCAGTGCCACCGCGATCAGGACTTCATCCGCCCCACAAAGACCCGAGCGCGAGGGACGACGTGTAAGGCAACATGTCATCCTCGATAATGATGCCGCGCATAAAGAGGTAAGGTCCCTCGTCGTACCGGCGAGCCCCTTCGCTGGGTCTCGCGAGGGTCTGGTTTGCGAACGTCGACCGACAGCATCACGGCATGGGCGGCCCCATCGGTAGGCAAGCATTGACCGTGCCATCAGCGTTGAGGCAGCGCAGAGCCCAATTTCCCGGTGCCAGCCGGTACGTTGGAGCTTCAACTGTGGCCAGCCAAGCGGGCCGAGGCCGTGAAACTCCTGATACCCTGGACCGTCCGGATTGCAACGCACGACGCCTTGGTCTCGCGCCAACGTCCATTGACGCTCAGCGAAGCATCATGCGGACGAGCTGGGAAAGCTTGGCCGGGCCGGCGCCTTCCCAGGCGCATGGGACGCGCGACGACCCATGTGGACCTTGGATTTCACTACGCACTTACGCTGCTTTGGCCTTGTCAGCAGCCTGAGCATAAAGCGTGCTCAGCTTTCAGGGCGAGCCTCTTTCATGTTGATAGCATCTGTCGTCATTCAGGATCGCCCCATTTTCGCATGCCGCTTGCAGCTTTCAGACTGTTGTCAGCCAGGGCCGCCATAAAGGGTCTCGTTTAACGCATTCGGGAGGCTTCATCACTCGACCACATTAATTTCGGGCCGTTCGCCGGCGCTCCGAATGGCACTTAACACCAGATCCTCTCCAAACCCGTGATGATCCAAGAGGAAAACGAAAAATCCCTAAATCATAAAAAAGCACCGATACGGTCGGCTCCAGGCTGATGAAATTGCGGTCTCACTGGCCACGCACGATACTTGCGATGGCGATGGCCATTGCAAAGGCCGGTCAAGCACCCAAGACGCTGACAAGCACGCCTCCGACCAAAGCTCGATCGTTGGCAGCCTTTCTAGCCGTATACTTGGGGCATTTTGGGACGGCGATCCGGACGCCGATTAAAACCTGCCGGTCGTCTAAATGGAATGGTTGGTCCGGGTCCTTACTGGACCTGCGCCAACCCGATCGGGCCGGCGCACAGGGGCACCCAGACAATTGGACACGTCGCCTTTGCGCGGCGGCTTGCACTTTCTCGGATGGCCTTTTTTCTCCCCGGGCGAAATCGAGCGAGCGGTGAGGCGGAGCCTTCGATTTTGCCGATCATGTCGTGTCGCTTCGATCGAACTGCTCAGACGATGATAGCGGCATTGATTGCCGCGGCCGAAATGCGTTGTGTGAAGTACGATTTCTACGCCGTATACATACTGCCGTACAGTTCGCCCTGTCAGCAGCCTTGCCAGCAATCCGCCCTGTGTCCAACTGTCGTCGAATTCACCGGTGTCATTGAGGAATTCGTATGATCGCCTCGAAACCATCATTGCGACCGCGGGCGGGCGACGCAAGCTCTAGACTGCCACCGATCCGCTGGATAACCATGTTAGCGATATGTAGACCAAGGCCTGAGCCCGCAGCAGGAGTAGCACCACGACTAAATCGCTTTGTAAGCCCTTCGAGGTCGGGGAGGGGCACCACCGGTCCGGCGTTTGCAATAGCGATGGTTCCATCAGTTTGGACGGAAACTGTTGTCGGAACAGTGGGCAGTCCATGTATCAGCGCATTCTCGATCAGGTTACGAAGGAGGATCCCAAACGCATCGACATCCACTTTGCGCATCAAAGTGGGGCAGCCGTCGACGTTAAGATGCAGGCGTCCGGCATATTGCGGCTTTTTCCTCAGGTCATCGATTTCCAGCCGAACCGATCGGACAAGATCGATCGCGTGATCCGCCATGCCAACCCCCGATTCGGCTTGAGCGAGCTGAAGCACTTTTTCGACAAGGCGGCCAAGGCTCGACAGCGCTTGCTCGATGCCGCGCGCACGCATTTTGGCCGACCCATTGGGAAGCTCGGCCACTAATCTCTGCATCTGAGCGATTGAACCTGCGATCGGCGTGCGCAGTTCATGCGCACTGTTTGCGGCGAACTCGCGTTCGGCCTCGAGAGCCGCCCGCAGACGATCGAGAAGCCGATTGACGGATGCCGCGATTGGAGCCAACTCTGCCGGGAAATCGCCCAAGTCCATTGGTGACAGATTGCCGCCGTCGCGCGATCCGATCTGCTGTCGCAGTACCTCGATTGGCCGCAGCGAGCGCCGGATCACGATCCACCAAACAGCTAAGCTAAAGGGCAGGAGCACGAGTGTCGGAAGGAAGACAAAAAGTGCGCCCTTCGCGATTGTGGTACGGCGGCCATCAAGCGGTTCGGCCAACTGATGATACACGCCGTCTTGGATCTCCTCTGTGTAGACGCGGTAATCAGCGTTTCGCCAAAAGCCGTTACTCAGGGGAGCATCAGGGAAGGGCTGCTGACCCTCTTCCGGTTCAGAAATAAGCACTACCCCGTACTTATTAATAACCTGCTCACGATAGGTCCAGTACTTTTCATAAGTTGGCAAGTGGTTATTGTATTGATCAACGTGTTTTCCATTCAAGACCTTGATCAGCTCTGGTTCTCTGTACTCTGCGCTCCCCTGGAGCAAGTCATCCGAACTTTCGTTTACATTATTGCAAAAAATGAACGCAGCAATGGTTGGGGCGGCGATCCAAACCAGGAGCGTTGCCCCGCCTAACCACGATATCAGCTTTCTCGTCATGCTGTTCGAGTTCGTCATGTGACCACGAGCCTGTATCCGGAGCCACGCACGGTTGCTATTCTATCCCCGCCGATCTTCTTGCGGAGCCGGCTGACATAAACCTCCACTGTGTTGCTCTCGAACTCCGAATTGAATGAATAAAGCGCGTGCTCGATCCTCCCCTTTGAAACGACCGAACCGGGCCGGCGTAGAAGGCAGTCGAGCACCGCCCATTCGCGTCCAGACAGGTGGACCTCCTGCCCGTCGCGGAAGAGGCGTCGCTCGGCTGCCTGTATGGAAAGCGTCCCAACCGAAAATTGCGGCTCCGGAAAATGCCCTTGGCGACGTGCCACTGCACGGATGCGTGCCGAGAGTTCCCCCAGATCGAACGGCTTGACCAAATAGTCGTCGGCGCCAGCGTTGAGCCCCTCGATGCGATGCGAAATCCGATCGCGGGCTGTCAGAATGATGACCGGCGTTGTATCAAGCCCCTTGATCAGCTCCCGCAGATAGTCGATGCCATTGCCGTCCGGCAGGTGAACGTCGAGCAAAATAACGTCGTAGCCGGCCACAGCTGCATGACCGCGCGCTCCGGACAGGCCCTCGGCCCAGTCGACCGCGTGGCCACCAGCCACCAAATGATCGTGCACAGCACTTCTAAGGTCGTCGTCGTCTTCAATGAGCAGTATTCGCATCAGGCTGCCGAGCTCCGGTATGAGGGCAAGGCTCCTGCCTTATTGATCGAAGCTGACAGTAGGCTGAACCGGCGCCAGCGAATATCTGGGGGCTTTCAGGCTGCTGTCAGCTACAATTGCAAGAAAGGGGTCGTTAACAAAGCCAAACGAAGAGGCCTTATGAAACCCCTCCTGATCTCGGCACTTTTGCTCAATGTGACCACCGGCGGCTGTACACTGGTTGGCGGGCAATTCGACGTGGCGGTCAACGAATGGCAGCCGCGCCACGCGTCAATGTCCAGGCTTGAAACTGACAGGTGTCTTAAATACGAGGGCACCGTAGCGGGTGCCTCCAGTTATCGAACAGTGCCTAGCAGGTCAGAAGTGCACTTTGACCATAGGGGTCGTCCGTATTTTCGGCGCTCGCGAACAGAGTCGACGGTCAATCGATGCGCCACTGCCAGAGTCTGGAACGGTCAAGTGTTTGTTATCCCCCGTCCGGGCCATATTCTCTGCCGAGGACCAAGAAGGCCCTATTTTCGGTGCCCACGAACAGAGCCAACGGTCAATCGATGCGCCACTGCCAGGGTCTGGAACGGTCAAGTGTTTGTGATCCCCTGTCCCGGCCGTGTTCTCTGCCGAACTCGCCCTTGTAGTCGGCACACCAAAGATCGTTAGGGCGACAGCCGTTTGAAAGTGGTGTCCCCGTCGCCCTGTTGCGCCTGCGCTTGCGGCGCTCGACCATGCCGTGGCGGTCGAGCACGGCATGCACGGCCGAGATCGCGGGCCGGTGCACATCCGGATACAGCCGGGCCAGCCGCTCGCGTATCTTCGGCGCACCCCATGTCGGCTTGTCTTGCTTGAGGCGCACAATCAGCTTCTCGATTTGAAACGGAAGCTGATTGGCGTGGCGATAGGGCCGCCGCGATCGGTCCGTCAGCCCTCCAGGCCGCTGTCGTTGTAGCGCGTGAGGATCTTGTAGCCGGTCTTGCGCGAGATATCGAACTCCCGGCAAAGCACCGCCATCTTCTCGCGTCCAGCAGCCGGGCGACGAACTTCAGCCGCTCTTCCATGACGTTACACTCCTTCCAAGGCACCTTGCTCTCCTTGCAAAGGGCCGAAAGTGTAACCCATCTATCCGGAATGAACTGTCACCCATCTCTCGGGAAGGAAAGTCATGGCCAAGGCAACTGGAAGCCGAATTTTCTTTTAGAGTATGAATCAGCGCCGTCTGCCGAAAAGCGCGTCCACGATCTTCCCTTTTGAAACGACCGTGCAGGGCTGGGGCAGACGGTAGTCGAGCACCGCCCATCCGCGTCAAGTCAGGTAGACCTCCTGCCCGTCGCGGAAGAGGCGTCGCTCGGCTGCCTGTATGGAAAGCGTCCCAACCGAAAATTGCGGCTCCGGAAAATGCCCATGGCGACGTGCCACTGCATGGATACGCGCTGAGAGTTCCCCCAGATCGAACGGCTTGACCAAATAGTCGTCGGCTCCAGCGTTGAAGCCCTCGATGCGATGCGAAATCCGATCGCAGGCTGTCAGAATGATGACCGGTGCCGATTCAAGTTCCTTGATCAGCTCCCGCAGATAGTCGATCCCATTGCCGTCCGGCAGGTGAACGTCGAGCAAAATAAGGTCGTAGCCGACCACAGCTGCATAATCGCGCGCTTCGGACAGGTTCTTGGCCCAGTCGACCGCGTGGCCACCAGCCACCAAATGATCGTGCATAGCACTTCCAAGGTCCTTATCGTCTTCAGTGAGCAGTATTCGCATCATGCTGCCGAGCTCCGGTATGAGGGCAAGGCTCCCATCTTATTGGTCGAAGCTGACAATAGGCTGAACCGGCGGCAGCGAATTATTTGGGGAGCTTTCAGGCTGCTGTCAGCTACAACTTGCAAGAAAGGGGTCGTTAACAAAGCCAAACGAAGAGCCCCTATGAAACCCGTCCTGAACTCGGCACTTTTGCTCAATGTGACCCCCGGCGGCTGCATCAGCAAATTGATTTGGGAAACAGGCGCGCCGGTTCTAATGACCGACGCAGGCCGAGGTCTGGAGCTGGACCAGCGAACGGCGTCTTCGGTTTTTCAGGCAACAGCCACATGGAAGAATATGATTGGCTCGACCATGCGCCGAGCTTTGTCGAACGGATTGGTCGCGGGCGCACTACCACAGATTATGGCAGGTTTACGCCCTGGCCTTGACACCCGGGGTGATCGTCACCGGCGGAGCCGCGGCGTACTGATCGGATATCTAACGTCGCTGAGTCTCTCGTCGGTGCAGTGGATCTCTCGGCTTAGCCATCATGCAAAAAACGACGGTTCCGCGACACCACTTTTCAGGTCCGTGACACAGGCTTTGTGAGCCGATCTGTTGTTCTTACCCCAGGCTAATGGCTGAACAGCTCTGTCGCCGGCTCGATGCGCCAGATGGCGCGATGTTTTGAACCCTTTCACGAGGCGACGGCAGCAGCCGACCGGCTCTCCTATCGCGGCTCCCGCGATCCACACACCCAACAAGGGAATCTACCATGGTAATGAAGGCACCGGTTGCCGACGCTAGGAATGGGTCGGTAGTAGATCGGCTGGTCGGCATCGACCTCGCTCGGGGCCTGGCTGTCTTCGGGATGTATGCCGCCCATCTCGGTCCCGACCCCGGCGAAGGAGGACTAGTCGGGTTTCTGATGGAACTAACCCATGGGCGGCCGTCGGCCCTGTTTGCCGTATTGGCCGGTTTTTCAATCCTCCTGATTACAGGTCGCAAGGCGCCGAAGTCGGGGATAGCCGGTAGACAGGCCATCGCCAGAGTCGCAATTCGTGCCCTTGTTTTGCTCGCGCTTGGCTCAATCCTGGGCTGCCTCGGTACCCAGGTCGAAGTCATCCTAGAATACTACGGAATTTGCTTCTTGTTGGTATTGCCGCTCCATCGGCTCAGCGCATATCAGCTGGGCTTGATCGCTGCCGCTACGGCATTAGTTCTCCCGCAAGTCCGTTCCTCCCTTCTGTCGGTTGCCCCCAACCTCCTCGACCCGGTCTTCAACCTCATGGTCAACGGCTACTATCCCGCGGTGACCTGGGTTCCTTTCCTCATCGCTGGCATGGCCATCGCGCGCCTTAATCTTAATACGCTAGCAGCGCATTGGCGCCTTGGTCTGGCGGGGGTCGCGCTGGCCGTGTTGGGCCATGGGGGATCCTTGCTCGCGCTGAGTTCCCGCGCTTTGACTGAAACCTCCTTGTGGTGGTCTGACGTTGACGGCGCTTTTGAGCCTTCCAAGTCGTCATTTATAGTCAAGTCGTCATGGATAGCCGCACCTCATAGCGAAACGACGCTTTCGATCGTGGGCAGCACCGGTTGCGCAATGATCATCTTGGCGGCTTGCATGCTCGCTGTGGATGCGCTCCCGCGTCTGCGAAAGCTGGTCTGGCCAATAATCGCAGTCGGCTCGATGTCTTTGACGGCCTATGTGCTGCACATTGCGGGAATAGCCTATCTTATGAAGATAAACATTTTCAAAGACGAGAGCCTGTCCACGCTCTTTGGCTTCGTTGTGGTTATCAGCACTTTTGCGGTGCTTTGGCTGCGCATCTTCCAGCGAGGACCGATGGAAGTGCTGATGGGTAGGGTCGCAGATCTCGCGCGTCACATCCGCTGAGCACCGCCGCGCCCCGGCCTCCCGATCACATTACGGACAAGGTGGGGCTTTGTCCAAAGCTTGTTCGCGGCAGGGGAGGGTACTTCCTCCCAGCCTGCCGCCTTGTTGATGGAAGCTAAAACGGTCGCGCAGGCGCTAGAGTTGCATCGGCATAATCAGCTTAAACTCGCGAAGTTAAACCCGCGGTTGGTCTATCTCGGCCCGCCTCACCTGAAAGGCTAAGGTATCCGTTTCGGTCAAGGGTTTTAGGGGCCATTTTCGCTGCGCCTTGAGGAGAGCGTTTGCTAGGATGAGGAGCTTTCGCAACAAGATGATGACCTTTGCGGGTTTGCCTGCCGCCTTTAGCGCCTGGTATTTTGCCTTGAGGTCGGGGTTGAAGCGCAGGGCGAAGGGCCGGGCATGTAGAGGGCCTGGCGAACATTGGCCCGGCCGCCCCGGATGAAGGCGCGGCCGCTCCATTTTGCCGAGGCCGGCGAGGCTTGCGGCCTTTGGTTCCGAGTTCCGGCATGTCGATGGTGAGTGTGCAGGCGGTGGCATCCGATGCGCCATATGCTGGTCAGGATTTCGCGGCGCTGGACAGCGTCGGGATCGGCTTTCATGAGGGTAAGCATCGTCTGATCGATATCGCTGAGTTCACGTGGATCTGCTTCCAGCCACTCGTTGTTGTGGCGCCTGAGCAAGGCAAGCGGTCAAGGTCTGGCTCTGGTGCTGGCTGCGGTGCGATCCCCGCACGGGCCAGGTGCCGATCGTGTCGACGATCCACCTCGCCGCGACCAGAGAGCTGCTACTCTCTTCCGCTGTTCATTCTGGCCTCTTCGCAATGAATGTCATAAAATCACCTGTCGCAATTAATGGTTTTTGATTTGGCTCCTACAGCTGGCAGATATCGCCGAGAGTTCCGCAGAGAGCGTCGAAAGTTTTGGCCGCCTTCTTCCGCAGCCGCGCCTTGAGTTTTGAGCAGACCTGTCTTGATCGGGTTGAGATCGGGCGAGCATGGCGGCAGGATCAGGAGCCAGTGCCCCTTTGGCCAACCAGTGGGCGGCGCGTACCTTGCCGACAATCTGGGGTTCCGAACCCGACAGTTGGTTTTCAACCCGACAGTGGCCCGCCTCAGAGCAGGCTACCGCCCTTCGGAGCAGGCAGAAGCTAATCGAGGTTCGCGGGTTCCGGTTTGAATGTGCAGGTCGCTGCGCGCCTGATCTTTCGGTCTGGCGGCACATGACAAAAACTCTCATTTTGGCCGACGATACCCGGTCAGGAGCGGGTATCGCAGTCGAGAAGCGACCCGAGCACGTCCACAAGATGTGCCGAGTTTGCAAGGTGTGTCATTGTTTCTGTCAACGTTCGAGCGACAGCGCACGACGAAACGTCTGGCATACGCCTCGTCTGGCACGCGCCTCGCATATGTTGCAGTTGCTGCTGGAGATCAGGCGATCGAGTGGGCCTTGCAATTTTCCGATTTTGATGCGCCTAAAGTCTCGTGTACAAATCAGGCTGGCGTGAATGGCCTGCCTAAGTTGCGACTTATTACAAAGGAATGGATATGGCGACTGGAACGGTGAAGTGGTTCAACAGCACGAAGGGTTTTGGTTTTATTCAGCCTGACAACGGCGGTCAGGATGTCTTTGTCCACATTTCCGCTGTTGAACGAGCGGGCCTGTCGACCCTTAATGAGGGCCAGAAGATCAACTACGAGGTGGAACAGGATCGCCGCACGGGAAAGTCCTCTGCAGGCAGCCTCAGCAAGGCTGGCTAACGGTCCGGGAAAGCCTTGGCAAGGTTCGTCATCGCCGGAACGCATTGACGGCTCGAAACCCGGGCCGGAGCATGCAAGTTAATGCCGCGGCAGGGATTGCTGGAGCCATCATGAATTACTCTGGAAATGAGGCTCTTGGACGGGAAAGGCGGGGCTCATCCCCGCCCTTTGATTCCGCGCAGATTGGGCCAACGGCTGCTGCGCGTCCGAACGACTGTTGATACGGATTTAGGCTGCGACCTTCTTGCGGGTCCGTTTCGCCGGCGCCGTGGCTGGGGCTTCCGGCTCTTTCGGTTTGCGGCCGAGTCCCATGGTCTTGGCCAAGGCGGAGCGCGCAGCGGCGTAATTCGGCGCCACCATGGGATAATCCGACGGCAGACCCCATTTGGCGCGATATTCGTCTGGGGTCAGACCATAGTGCGTCGCCAGATGGCGCTTTAGCGATTTGAATTTCTTGCCGTCTTCAAGGCTAATGATGTAGTCCGGTTCGATCGACTTTTTGATCGGGACAGCAGGTTTTTTTACAGGCACAGGCTCTTCTGCCGGTATGAGTCCAGCCGTGCCGTTTAGAGCCCCGTGCACTTGGGCGATCAGGGCAGGAAGCTCCCCCGCCGGGACGGGGTTGTTGGAGACGTAGGCTGATACAACATCGGCAGTGAGCTCGATGAGGATGTCGGTCTTGTGGGGTTCTTCTGTCATAAACTTCTCCGGGCAGCTTGAAACACAGTTGGGCGAAGTGTCGCTTCATAGTGGCGGTTGCCGCTGAAAGCAAATGGATCGACGGGTGCGCTGCTCCTCCACCATTGAAGTCTCGGCGACGCATCCCGTCATCGTCCATCGCTAAAGGCAGCGTATTGAATTATGGGAGCGGTCGCGCCCGCCCCACCATAGCGATACAGCAAGACAATCAAAAAAGCCGGTCTTTGCTTGGCCCCAAATCTTTTCTCCTTTCGTGAACGCTGAGCTGCCAAGCTGCTACAGTTCACCTCGCGGGGCAACCGTGCACAACACAGGAGTTGCCCGAGCGATACATTCTTCACTTGCCGCTTATCAGCGCTGGTGATTGCACTTTGCAGCCTGCCTCCGGACCCGCAGCGCTCACGCTGTTGGTTTTGCGCCTGCAGGCGTCGGAAGTCGGATCGCCGCAGCTAATTTCCTCAGGCGGACGAATTCAACAAATCGATTGTTTGGATCGAAGGCATCCACACCATCGATGCCTCTAGAATATGATCCAGCTACAATCACCGTGCTGTAATGGCAGGGACGGCCAGCACAAGCGCGACACGATCCGGCGGGTCCATCGCTGCGTTACGTATTCATGGCTACTGCATCGGGCGCTCGGTCGACCGCCTTAAGCCAGGTCGCCGCATTGCGAGACGGTGACCGGCGAGGGAGAGGGCGCTCTGGCAACGAAGCGAGGCGGGTGGCCTTGCGGGTGGCCGCGTGATGTCATCCGGCTCTCCTGCCGATCTCTGCCGGCCAGATCTGGAGCAACTGTTTTGCATAGATATGGCTCTCTTCAGGGGGCCATCTATGATGGGAGCCGAGCGCGTGTTCGAGCCGGGGAACAGGCTGCGCATGCACTGTGCCCACCTATTGCGATCGTGCTAACCTTGGTTGTTCGGACTTGCCGTTAAAGGCAAGCGACAGATTGAAGTTATGCTGCACCATCTGATTGCCTGGCTCGTTTTCGAGAGCTCGCCGATACAGGGCCTGTGCCGCGTCATGCCGCCCCTCAATGTCCAAAATCACGCCCTTCGCATTCAATGCACGTACGTTTCCTGGGGCTGCAACCAAGACGCTGTCGAGCACCTCAACCGCTTCGTGCGGGCGCTTCTGGCCCACCAAGGCATTTGTAAGTCGTATCGCCGCATCAACATTGTCCGGGTGCTGCTTCACCTCATCCCGCAAAGCCCGCTCTTGAACATCCTGACCAACTTCGCGCAAAATGCGTTCGCGCATAGCCGGATCGATTTGATCGGCGCTGAGCAACTCGGGGGAAGATGTCTCCTGCACGGAAAGAGCCGGCTTTTGCCAGCTGGCGCAACCGCCCAAAGGCAGAATGGCGAGTACGGCAAAAAGAAGTGAGTTCCGGCGCAGAAACATAGGCGATGGAGAAACTGTATTACTATTCATGTTATCTCTCAGTTATCGGGGAGGCGCGTGGCGTTCAGTTAGGAAAGGTGGGACTACTCTAACAATCCGCTGTTCGATCCGTGCGGGAGTGTGACGGATCCTGCGGGGCGAATTGTAAAGTCGGAGGCGAGGTCTTGATAAGACAGCACGGCGAGATCAACCCCGTTTCGCGTCAGAAAGCCGCGGACGAAACGTCGGACATCCATCGACGTCAACAGAATAGGGCGGGTTTGACCCGGTTCTGCGTTCGAAAGGACCTGACGTATCTGTGATAGCATCGCTTCGCTTTGCCGATCCTCCAGTGCGAGATAGGGGCCTGCATCCGAATCTCGAACCGCGCCACGCATCACATCCTCGCTCTCGCGCTCGACGACCAGGGCGGACACGATGCCCTCCGTGTTGGCATGGCGGTGGCAGATCTGTCGCTTCAAACCAGAACGGACATATTCCGTCAGCAGGGCAACGTTCTGCTCACGCTCGCTCCATTCGGCCAATGCCTCCAACACGAGACGGGTGTGGCGGATTGGGATACCTTCCTCCAGGAGGCGGCGCAGAACATCGGCAATCCGAGGAATCGGCGTCGTGCGTAGCACCTCTTTCACAAGCTCAGAATATTCCTGCTCCATTCGGCCCAGGAAATGTCGGGTCTCTTGGATGCCCACCAATCGCGGTGCGTAGCGGGTCAACGCTGCATGGACGCGCAAGGCGAGGAGTTCGCCGGGAGCCCTATGCTCCGTGCCGGCGCCCGTAAGGGCCTTTGCAGGGGTATGTTCAACCGGGAGTCTGTCCGTTTTCGGCTCACGTCTAAGGGGGACACCGCTCGAGTCGACGTGCGCTACATCGGCTCGGAGCGCCATCTGGTTTGGATCTAAGGCGTCCTGTTCGACTGGCACGCCCTCGACATCAATTCGGAATTGCGATTCAGGCAGCTGCTCGTCAACCAAGACAGGGATGCGAGGAACGATAATGCCCAGATCGGCTGTGACCAGGAGCGAAACGCGCCCAATATGTTTTTGCAATTCGGCTTGATCGACCGCCTGCATAAGATCTGGCGCTAGAAAAAATGCGATCGGGAATTCCTTCGCAGGCGCGGCTTGCTTAGGCTCCGCTGCAGTTCCACCTTTCGCATCGGCAGTGCCGGCGCCCAGCACATCAGCCTTGACAATGCTTACCGCAGCGAACACTGCGGCCAGCATCAGAAAGACGGGGAGGGGAAACCCAGGAACGAACCCCATTACAACCAGGACGCCGGCCGCCAGTCGCAAGGCTCGAGTGCTGGCCGTGAGCTGACTGACCATTTCTGTACCGAGGTTGATCCTCGCCGTCCCAGTCACACGGGTGACGATGGTCGCCGCAGTAATGGAGAGCAGAAGGGCCGGAATCTGCGATATCAATGCATCGCCTATCGTCAGCAGAGTGTAGTGATGCAGTACCTCGCCGAAGGACATGCCCTTGGAGAGCAGGCCGATCGAAATTCCACCCAGCATGTTGATGCAGATAACCACCAGCCCGGCGATGGAATCGCCCTTCACAAATTTCATCGCGCCGTCCATCGCGCCATAGAGTTGGCTTTCCTTCTCCAATTCGGCGCGCCGCCGGCGGGATTCGTTGGCATCGATGTGGCCGTTGCGTAGCTCTGCGTCGACCGCCATTTGCTTGCCCGGCAGAGCATCCAGCGTGAAACGCGCCGCCACTTCTGCCACCCGTTCGGCACCCTTCGCGAGGACCATGAATTGCACCATGGTGACGACCAGAAATATGACGAAACCCACCACGATATTGCCTGAAATGACGAAATCGCCAAAAGTATGAATAATGCTGCCGGCCTCCCCCTCGGCCAGGATCAGTCGCGTCGTTGCGACCGTGAGCGCGAGACGGAATACAGTGGAAATCAAAATAACGCCGGGCAAAGAGGAAAAATCAAGTGGAGTACTGACATACAGGGCAACCATCATCAGCAGTATGGCCAACCCCATATTGAATCCTATCAGGGCGTCGACCACCACGACCGGGATAGGCATGACCATCATCGCGACAGCCAGAAGCAGCATCAACGCAACCATTAAATCCGGGCTGGCCGGCGCACGCTTGATGAAGTCACGCAGGACGTTGGCCATCGAGACACCTTTGCAATCGGTTGAGACTTACTCTGCTGTTACGCCATGAAACGTGGCTTTCGAACTCCGAAGGCGCCTCAGCCTTGGCCAGCGCGTGACCCTGCATGAGAGCCACAAGCAGGCGCGAAATGGCTGGGCAGCAAATGTTTCCAACGCAGCCAGCTTGTCAGCACCGAGCGCGACAGGATGTTTGGCTGGCCATAGAGTGCTGCTTGATGGGGCCTGCGAGCTTTCAATATTGGAGAGCAGCAATGCGGCCATTCCTGCTCAGCAGCACACGGCTGTCCTCAATACGTTCGACCACCCATCCATCAGCCAAAATGGCGCCGACAAAATACTTCTCGCTGTCGATGACAATATATGGTTGGACCCCATGCCACACAGCTTCGACCGCGATTGCGGATGGCGCCTTCTCCTCTTTGATGAGCACTCCGTTCACCAGTGTTAGAGTACCCTTGGTGCGACGATCGAACGATTGCTGAAGCTTCTGCCAACTGATGACCGATTCAGACGTGACGGTGCCTTCGGCGGTCACAACACCCTTTGCCGACCCAATCTTGACGTCGAGAAGACCCGCTCGATCGACTTCCTCCTGCAGCTCTTGGGCCGCTGCCTCCGTAAGTTCATTGTCAGCGCGGTGACTGATCGTTCTGGACGCGACTTCAGCCCGAAGTGAATTGGGGCTCGATCCACTTGCATTGCCAAGATAGGAGATCGTGCCTGAAAGCGCGCCGATCCCGAGTGAGCTGATTATGACCATGGCGAGCACACCGATCGGTAGGCGCGGTATGCCGGTCGAACCAGGCGGCTCTGCATCCTGCACGGACAAAGCAATGGACATCTCGCCTACGAGCAGGACGACAGGAAGGGGCACAACAACGGACTGGCCTGCGGCGATATTCCGGTTGCCCTCGATACTGAGTCCGGGTGCAAGCGCCTCCAGTTCGATCGACTTGCCAAGAAGAGTTACACGAAGGTGATGCGGTGCCAGTCCCTGCTCGACAAAGACCAAATCGGCATCGAAGCCGCTGCCGATTAAACACTTTTGAAGATCCGTCTTGCCGGTCAGACCGCAATAGTGCCCCGAACGCACTTCGAAACGGAGGGAAACGGCGTCATCCACAGAGCATCTCTCAAACAGGATAGAAGCCGCATGGCAATTGCCATGCGGCTCATTTCGGGACTACGTCGCGTCAATAAGGAGACGCGCTAGGGGGCAGTCTAAAACCCGCTTCCGACATTACGAAACGCGTTCGTCGGCGGCCTTCTTGATGGTCTGGAGATTGGTCGTTAGAGTGCGCAACTGGACACTCCTTTTCGTCGCCTCCAAGCTAACATTGGTTAGTTCCTGCACTTGCGCCTGAAAAGCAGTAGCATCAGCTCCGCTTGTATTGCCGGGAGTGCCACTGTTAGTTTTATCGGTATTGCCGGCGCTACTGGTATTGGTATTGCCTGATTTTTTATTATTATCAACTGCAGCCATGATCATTCCTTTTTCTGTTGGAGTTGTGCCGTCAATAACGGCCTGTATGACCTCACGCCGGATTTCCCGCGTCAGGCATCTTCTGTGTCATCCAAAGCTTCATCGGCCTCAGCCATCGCATCGTTCGCGAATTGGAACGCGAACGATCGCAGGATACTTTGGAAGGCTTCACTTTGTGCTGCAGACTGTGAGTTGTCTTGAAGTTGATCATTTGAAACGGTCCGGTTATCCGCCCGATCGTTCCCGCCAGCTGCCTTGCCATCATTCCCACCAGCTGGCTTGCCATCATTGCCATCAGCCGGCTTGCCATCACCAGAATGCTCGGATTTCGAATCCCCATGGCCCTTTCGGATCAAGGAAGTCCCGAGGTTGCCAACTCCACTCCCAATTGCTGCTATCATCAGGTACTCCGGCATTTGCCATTGGCGGCGACGTGTTAAAGGTTAGCCTCGATCAAGCTAAGGGCGGGAGCTTTCGAGAACCTGACGGCTTTTGACAAAAACCGGCCAGCGCAAAAACGTATGCTCTGCAGGATGTTGCTCTCGCATCGAACAGTCGACCACGATCTCGGCTGTTCGGCCAATCCCGCCGTCCACGCATGCCGCGACCGAATGGCAGCCGCAGCAGCTCGTTTGCATCCTCGATGCTGTGGTGTCGAACAGGAGACACGGTCCACGTGCTGCATGACCGCAATGACCGTATTCTTGCTGGCTCCACGGGCGCACGCAACGAGCAGGAACTCGGTCTTTGCATCACCATTCTCTCGCCTGCACATCACGGCCCGGCGCGGTGAGCTCATTGGCTTCGAGAAGGTCGGCGACCGTACGAACATGGGATGGTCTGCCGGCTTTGGGAGGCCGGTGCGGATCCTCTTCTCACCATATCGAAAGCTTGAAGCGGTCGGATTTTCTTGCCCTGTTCGTGAGAACTCCCATCGTCAGCTAATCGTCAGCCAAGCGGTCTATCTAGGCCGGCCGTGCCTGACCTTCGGATCCAAAGGTCCCGTCTCGACACTTTTTGTAACTATAGATCGAAATGGTCCGCGTGATACGCAACGCACACGCTTCTCTGAAGCAAATGTGTGACTTTGTCGGTGGCGAACGAGAGGAGTGACGCATCAATAAAATCGTCAGGCACGTGTCTAGGAAGGGGAGCTAGCCGAGTTGGTCTGATTTCATTCGCTGTTCCTGGAAATCGGCGGACTGAAGCGCTGATAATCTCAGGACATCGATGGCAACGTTGCGAAAGTCCTGTGAGCTCGGGCCAATCTTGGCCTGCTACTGAGAAGCACTTTGGCGGGAACATTACGCCGTCGCGGGTCTGGCTGACCGTGACGTTAACCGAAAGATGCCGCTGGTCTCGTCAGCCGCCAGCACAATAGCAGCACATTCTCGCCTACTACGGAGACGCAATATGAAGGGCATTGGCCGACCACGGAAATCGCAGGCTGAAACTGGAGCCAGCCGCGCGGGGCGGGCGAGCAGTTCCCTTTCGCAATCAAGTCTTGCTGCGGGAGAAGGTGGACAGTCATTCGATTCCGTTGTGGAGCAGATGCGCTCTGGGGACGCCGATAGGAGGCCCTCCTCCCTTCCAGTTGCGCGCGGTCCAGGCGATGCCCGCGAAAGTCTGCCAGGCGCCTCGATTGGCGAAGATCAAATCCTGAACACACCGCCACGTGGAGCCGCTGCGCCACCACGCGGAACCGTAGCGCCACGTGGCGCAGCCGCAAGGCGGCGCGGTTCTCCCTCCATGTCTGAGGGCGAAGCCATGGCGCCGGTCGGTAGCCAACTATCAACCGCGCAGGTGGAAGGCACCAGCTCATCGTCAAATAAAGATATCAGTCCGACACAGCTCAGAATGAACAGTCTTGTTCAACAACTGACTGATTGCGAGGCTGCGGCCAGGAAAACCGACGTCCCCGAGGAGGCGGTGGAGCTGATCAGTGGGGTCGTCGATGCAGCCTCAGCAATTCTGGAGTACCGCGCTAGCCTGCCTGCGGCTGAGGCGCAGACAATTATGCCAGACGACAAGGTGCGTAGATGTTGCCAGATCGTGTGCGACGCCGCGAATGAAGTAGACAAACTTGGCCTGTCGACGATCACGAAATTGGACAAAAAGACCAAGAAAGCGGCAGGTATGGTCGATAAACTCTACTCCTACTCCCAGGCGGACCGGCAGGAGCTGTTGATTTTAAATGTGGAGAACCACCATACGGCGGCAATTAAGTGGTGGGAAAAAAAGGCATGGCGCTCCGAACGGCAGCGATCCGCCTGCGCTGCCACCGCTAGCCTATCCAGTGGAACGCCCGTGATGCGGGAAGCCGAGCGGTGCGCACTGCGGCTGCGTGCCGGCTCGGTACTGAGTGTCAGGATCTGGCTGGTCCGTGAGCGGATCGGTCTTGCGCGGGCCAAGATTGAACTGCGGGCGAGCAGGTTCGAGCCAGATTTGAAGGAACTCCTCGTCGGTCGAAATGGAGTGGTGCAGCTGATGGCAAGCGCCGCTCAAGAAGCTCTTCGCGCCCTCTCTTTGGCGAAGGGCATAATGGATGATGGCAAAACACTCAACGCTCATGATTGCGCGGTTGTAGAAAAAATCATGGAGCGGCTTTCGGATTTTGGATTGGCGTTGCACGAGGTGCATACCAAGCTAAGCCATACCTACCCAGATGCCGGCCTCCCATTGAAACTGTTCGAACGGATCGTGGACGATGCATGGATCACTGCGCACGATGCCATGCACTTGTTGAACCTGCAGTCTCCGCCGTCAGCCATCATGGCGCCACAGGCCCAGGCGGGCGCTGCGATGCCGGCCAGGGCAGGCGCTGCGATACCGGCTGACACTGCTGGTACGGCTGCAGTGTCAGAAGGCACTACAGCGCGAAGGAAAGGGAAGTCAAAGCATAAGTCGGCAGCTCGCGCCGGGACTTCTGCCGCCGGGCAGCCATCAACACCAGTCGCTGCGAACGCCGGCACAGTGCCAGCAGCCAAGGTTCTCGCGCGCTCGGATCAAGTTGCGAGTACACAGGTGAGAGCGCAAGAGGTGGCTGCGAGTTCGTCGGGGGCAGGCTCGACAATCGGGGGCGCCGCGTTGTCAATGGAGGTATTGACGGAGCGGCTCAAACGATTGGACGAACTTTTGCAGTTCGATCTGGCCGGTCAGCAAAGCGTCGTCTCCCAAGTGCGCCAGATGAAGCCTGAGGAGGCCGGTAAGGTCGTGGACGATGTGGCCCAGTACCTGCGAGCCCAGGCCATTGAGATGCAAACCTGTCTCGCCGGGTTGCAGGGGCGTAATGTACGCCTGCTACTCACCTCCACCCAGCTACCCAAAGTGCACGAACGCACAGACCAGCTCAAAGGGTTGCTGAACATGGTGCTGGGACAGGCCAACGCATTGAATGAAGGAAAAGCCGGCATTACGACTGATTGCATGAAGACCTACGCATTTCCGGCGCAAAAATACCTGGAACATTTGTGCAATGCCGACGAATTGATGCCGCCGGAGGCACCGGTCGCGCTGCGTGGCGAGCCAGGAAAGCTGTTTGAGATGAAGCTGCAGCCCAAGATGCTGGTCAATGGTGCGATGCCGAGCCCGATGTGGGTGCACATCCACACGAGTCGCCCCGTCATGGCCAGAAACTTGGAAGGGCTGGCTGATTCCGAATTCACCGCTTGCCACGTTAAATCCAACGAACAGCGCGGCTACAATCGAGAGCGAGAGGAAGCCGATGCTAGGTCCGGTCGCGAGAAGGTCATAATTCATCGCGGCAAACTCACCCCCGCTTTCTGTAAGTCCTTGTTGACCTCAGGGCTTGGCCGCCAACCACGCCATTCGCGTGCCGAGCTCCCGTCGGCGCAGGCTGCATGACAGGGCACTCAGAATGCGGCCGGCCACGCTGTGAGTCAGCGAGCATTTCTCCTGGCCAAACCGCGAATGCCGCTGCGCGAGTTGCGGTCCGGCGATTGGAGTCGATCGGCTACCGTCAGGGCCGATTTGCGATGTCGCGTTACCGGCTGTTGACGTGGCGGCGTATCTTGCCTCCCATCCAACTTATCGCCGAGATCGCGCCGCCAAGATCGAGGCGGAAGGTCTTCCTGCGAGCGCGGAGCAGGCATAGCCGATCCGATCGGGATCGGCGCATCGCAACGACCCAACGGTGTGGTGGAGAAAATTGGATTCGGGAGAGCTCGGTTCCAAGAGGCGGAGTTCCGGCCCGAATACAATCCGCTCGCAAGCACCCACGATGCGCATCCGCAGTTTATTGTCTGGGAGATGGGCTGGATTGCTCGGCGGCGCTGGCGCTAAGGCGGGGCTGTCGCCGGACAATTAGCATTCACTGCCAACAGCCTTGCAACCGTCACCAGTTGCAAGGCTCGGCGGCGGGTCGACAAATCACATGAAATCGTCGTCGGACCCGCTATCGCTGCTGTCGCTATCCTCGGTTTTGTGGAGATAGAGTGGAGGTTTGCCTGCACGCTGCCACTCACCGGCACTGTTCTTCGTCCATTTGTCGGGATGCTGCGTAGGGTCAAGCACCAGGTCGCCATGATCCACTTCAACAAACCCCATCGTCTGCGCGCGCGCTTGTGCTTCCGGATTAGCCGCACGCCAATTCAGCAACGGTCGGTCGCCGTCTATCCGAAGTTGATGCTCCAGCAGAATATCGCCCGCATTTTCGACGAGCGGATGGGCGACTTGAAGATCCACTATGGAAGTGACCTCAGTTCGACCAGGAAATTGTTCCCGCCAACTTTCCGATTCGAACTCGTTCATGCTGAATCCGCCTTCCATTCTCAGCAGTCCGGCACTCCGGTCTCCCAATTGGTAACTGAAATATCGCGCGTGCTCCGTATCTCGACGGATGCCATATTGCTGAGCAACGTCCGCGGTGCGCCTGGCTCGTGACGATACGAACTCCGAATACTCTTGAGGATTGTCGGCGATGTGCGTGATTTCATCACCATGAAATTGCCTCACCTGTCTCCTGAAGGAAGTCCTGTTGATCTCCACCACAGGAGGTCGGGAATTGAGGGAGTATGCTTGGGGAGCCGCCGATGATGAGGCGCCGCTACCTTCCGATCCGGATAAGTGCATTCGGGCAAATGTGTCCGCGAACCCTTCGCTTCCTGCATCCGATTGCTCGCCGGCATTATGCGCGCGGTAACTATCGGATGAGCCACCAATTCGACCATACATGACGATTCGTACTCCTATGTTTCGCAACCGAGCTCAAGTTAGCACGGCTGTTCAACATAGGGCGCTTAGTTGACGACTAGCTGACGAGGGCATTCCAACGGCTGCACCAATCAAATCCGCACTGCCGGCCTCAAAACCTCGGACTGCGCCACGCACCGGCCAGCAGAGGCTGCAAGGTCATGCCCGGAGGACTTGCCGTAGTTGCTGGGTGGCAGATCCGAGGGGAGTGATTGCCCCAGGCCCGCGGTTGCGCGGTTGGCCTGACAGAGACACTGGGGCACGGATGGCCAGCCGACATTTGCCACTAGCATGGAGCCAGGTCAGTTTTGAACTGGGCAGTCGTGGACTTCCATGACTAGGCCAAGCCTGCGGCAAAGAATGCTTTCGCGACAGGCTGGAAATATTGCATAGGAACCGCGTGGCCGAGTTTTGTAGTGCCTATCAGCTGACGCGCTAAGACATGGTCATGGACGATCGTCAGGCGTAGTGCCCGCGCCTCGCTCAACACATGTGAAACGCGCTCACCTTCGGCACGGCAAACTAAGAACGGCACCCCGGTTTCACCGCGAACGTAACGCAGACCGATCAGGACCGCCCTTCCTGTTAAGACCAGCGTGGCGCGATGCACGCCAAGCGCAGGCTCGTCGGCCGCCTCCTCGCGGATGCGACGCTGTTCACCTTTCAACTCTGGCGCTCCTTGCTGATCCTTCGACTCGCGCGTCACTTCGGTATTGGTCATGCGCATTTCGCGCAGATACAACGCGCGCTGGAGCAGAAGATCGATCAGTCCGCCGACCAGCAGTGCGCCGGCGCCAATTCCCATCAGCAATTTTGTCTCCATAAAGATGAGGCCAACACAGCCCATGCCGCAGATCGGCAGAGGGACCATTGTCTTCCACATCCCGAGAAGGACAATGGAAAAGGTTGCGCTGAGAACCAATACCTTGAACATGGTCTTGCAGACTTCGACCATGGAACGAGCAGACCCCAAGCGCTTCAGCCCTTCAAAGGGGTCAATTTTCTTAAAGCTGAGCTTCATCGGCTCCAGAGAGAAGACAAATCCACCATTGGCTAGCAGGCTGGCCAAAATCACCGCGGCGACAAGGGTTCCAAGCAGCGGGCCAACAGCCGCGACTGTGAGTTGGACGAGCACAACCAATGCCTGCGGCACCGCGGTATCGAAAGGTAGGCTCTGCAACTTGGTGGCTAATAGGAGCGCTTCCCGGCATTTGTCCTCGATCACGCTGCCTCTTAGCCAAAGGTAGCCGAGCCCAGCGCAAGTCCCGACCGCGCGGACGAAATCGGAGCTACGTGGCAGCTGTCCTTTTTTGCGCGCTTCACTTAACTTCTTCGGGCTGGCGGCGTGTGTCTTCTCTTCACTTGTGTCGCTCATGGCAGCAATTTGTCGAACCACTCCAGCACGCCGTTGGCACGTGTGACCTCCAGTTTCATGCTCTCCACCAGATAGGCAGCGTAGGTGACCATGAGAACTGGAAAGACAATGTTCTTGATTGCCGGAGACAGTTGGCTCGCCTTAAATTGCGGGGCAAAGCGACGCAGCAGCATCATCGATATATCAATCAGTATCAGGAAGAACACGACAGGCCCCGAAACCAATAATGCCGTGCGCATTATGCTGTCGAGAAGCCCCAACAACTCCATTGCTCCTGGCCCGCTCAGTGTCGGGTGAAACTGATACACCGGCCAGATCAAGTAGCTGCGGTACAGGACACTGATCAAAGTTTCCAGGCCTCCTGATCCGACGAATATGGCAATCGCAGTGATCCCCAGAAAAACGCCCATCGCGGAAGCCTGACTGTTCGTCGCGGGATCGGCCGAAGCGGTCGGGCTGCTGATGCCGCGTTGGTTGTCGATAAGCTCCCCGGCAGCCTGAAGGCCCCAAAGCGGAATGCCAAGAAAAGTGCCAAGGAGTACACCGACAAAAACTTCCTTGAATCCGAGCAGGGTTAGCTGGATCAGGCGCGTATCAGGATCCAGCGCCGGCAATCCGCCGCTGACGTGTGCCAGGCATGGTAGTGCGAAGCCAACAGCCAAACAGCCCCGGATCAGCCCACTGATCTGCGAGCGTGTGAATACGGGAAAGATCAGCATGATGCCCATCGCGCGGGCTGCCCCAAGACCTGCCGCAACGACGAGTTCGAAAGCCGTCTGGATCAGAATTTGAATATCGGCCGATGGCGCGTCCATGGGGCGGACTAGTAGCTAAGTGTCATTGCGGGAAACTCGGTGAAGATCTGATCGGCTAGCTCTATGAGCGGGGCGCTTAGCACAGGAGCAAACAGCCCAATCACCGCGACAACGACCAGAAGCTTCACGGTGAGCGGCAAGCTTTCATCCTGGATCTGCGTCGCCGCCTGGAGGATGCCGATGACGAGGCCGACAACCACTGATGCAATGAGCGGCGGTAGAATCCAGATCATGAAAACCACCAGTGATTGGCTCATAAGAGTAATGATGCTGGATTCAGTGATGATCAGCCTCCCGGTAACGTATAACTCAGCACAAGCCCATGCATCAATTTTGACCAACCATCAATGGCAACAAACAAGAAGATCTTGAACGGAACAGATATAACAGTTGGTGAGACCATCGACATACCCATTGCCATCAAGATAGTTGTCACTATCAGATCTATAACAATAAAAGGCAGATAAAGTAGAAATCCTATCTCAAATCCGCGCTTCAATTCTGATAGCAAGAAAGATGGTACAAGTATTGCAAAGTCATCAGGCGTGGCTGCAGCGTGCATTTCCTCTGGCCAGACCTTTTCTGTCGAAGATAGGAAAAATCGCCGCTGCTCTTCATTTGTGAATTTCTTGAGATGCTCGCGCAAGGGCTCACTTCCGGCTTTAGCGGCGCTTACCCAGTCGTCGAATGTCTGATAGTGGAGCTTGGGATCCGACATGCGGTCATAGGTCTGCTCAGCAACGGGCGCACTAACGAACATAGTGAGGATCATCGCCGCGGCGTACAGCACCACATTGGGTGGTATGGTCTGGGTCCCGAGCGCATTGCGGACGAGGAAAAGAACAATTGATACCTTTACAAAGGCCGTTGTCGTGGCAACTGCTAAAACCAGCAGACCGAGTCCGGCGGTAACCGCAAGAAGCGCCAGGATTGTCGGCTGAGCTTCACTCATTGCATGCAAACCCGCCACGGAGCCTGATGCCCAGCTCTTCTCCGATGCGGACAATGTCGCCACGCCCGATACGCTGACCATTGGCCACTATGTCGACCGGGCCGTCGATCGGCCATCCAAGTTCAAAAATATGCCCTTCGCCGGCACTTCTTAATTCCCCAAGAGAAATAGGCCAGCGGCCGCATTCAAAGACAAGCACGATCTCGACATCGTCGAGATCCTTAGTAAGCTCCAGTTGCGATCCGGGTTGTGTCATATGCGCACTCTCCAAAGGACACGGTCGCGGGCGGAAAGGCCCCCGCAAGATTAATTCATCGCCGTCAAGATCCGCCTCGGCGCACAACTGGCCGACAGCTAGGGTGATCTGGCCGCGGCCGAACGGCGCAATATCGGGCAACAATGCATCACCGACACATGCGCTTCGAAGAAGCGCCGCAGGAAGGCGAAGCGTGCCGACCTCTCCTGCAACAATGAGCGGGAGCTCTGGAGGCAGCCCGCCCAGCTGCCGCGGCAACTGGGCAAGCAGTTCGCCTAGCGCGCGAAACGCAGGCGGTACTAAGCCGTCAAGTGGCGTGAACAGGAATAGACGGCCCTTGCCCTTGACCGCGCCGAAAATGATGTCGAGTTCAAGATGAGGAGCCAGCATCGTGGCTTCGCATACCCGCACGAGTTGCACGTTCAGACGCGTCGTCTCCTCCAGTCGAGTGACAAGCGGCTCCAGAGCGAGTTCGAGAATTAGCGAAGCAGTTGGCTCGGAAGGGAAGGCCAAGCCGTTCTGCACTGTCGTGATGAACTCCTCTACGAGCGGGCGCGACAGTGACAAGATGACCGTTTCGGCTCCCACTCTCCAGACGCAGTCAAGCATCGGAATGGCAGCAGGTTCCTGCTGCCAGACAAGCCCTGCCGTTCGCACCGATAGCGGCACCTCGTTGATCCGGCTTTGAAACGGCGTGCGCGGCGCTGCTGTATCATTGAGCCACGAGACAACCGTGTGGGACAGTTTCAGAACTGGTTCGAACATGGCGGGTGTGACCGCAGCGCCTATCAAAGACTGCACGGTCGTGTCATTCGGACGACCTCTTGCGACCGTCGGATCCGGTTGCGCGGCATTTAGGCAAGCGACCCCCTCGCATATTTCAGCAGTATCTCATCGTCGGCCTCGATCTCGGCTGCGGCCTCCGAATGAGTCTCGACGGCGCGCCGCACGTCGTCCTCGATTTGTTGCCATTTGTCCCTTGCCGCCGAACATATGACCCATAGCTCCCTCGTCCTGGACGCCGCCATCTCAGCCTCCTCTTGAGCGATTTGGGTATCATCAAGCATCTGCCGTCTGGAATTGATCTCAGCGGCAAGTTGTTCAGTGTGAAGGCGGTGACGGTCGAGCGCTGCGCTAGACAAGTTGTCGAGTGACATCAGATGCTGATAGAGCGCTGCTTCTTTTCTTGAACAATGTTGCTGTATCATTGCAAGCTCCCTAGAGGCATTTTGTACGGCTGAGGCGGCCACATCGCGCTGGGCTTCCTTCTTGGACAGCTCGCCAAGGGCACGACGCTCTTGCATTTCCTTCAGAAGCCGTATACTCGAAGACTGAATCCAGTTTACGCGGTCAGACGCGACATCCATGCGACCGTCTCCTCGAAATCTGACGCGTCATCTTCGCTCTGGCGCAGAAACTCCCTCAGTTCGTCGATTGACGCGACAGCCCGGTCAGTCAGGGGATCTCCACCTGGCTTGTATTCGCCAACATTGATCAAGAACTCGGTCTCGGCATAGCGCGACAGGAGCTCGCGGAAAATGGATGCTGCCTTGCGATGTGTCCCCGAAACGACTGCATCCATGACGCGGCTGCGACTCTGCAGCACATCAATAGCGGGGAAATGCGATCGCGCCGCAATAGCGCGTGAGAGGATGACATGGCCATCGAGAATACCACGCGATTCCTCGGCGATTGGATCACCCGTGCCATCACCCTCTACAAGCACCGTATAGAAGGCCGTGATTGAGCCCCGCTCACCCATGCCGGCGCGCTCGAGCAGGCCTGGCAGCATGCCAAAAACGGAAGGAGGAAAGCCCCGTCGCGTCGGCGGCTCACCCGCAGCAAGGCCTATTTCGCGCATAGCGCGGCAGAAGCGCGTCAGCGAATCCAGCATGAGAGCAACGCGTAGGCCTTGATCGCGGAAATATTCCGCGAGCGCAGTCGCCATTGGAGCGCATTGCGCACGCTCTACCGCCGAGCGGTCGGATGTTTCAACCACGACGACCGTACGGAGAAGGCCCTCTTCACCAAGATTCCTTTCGATGAATTCACGAACTTCCCGTCCACGTTCGCCTATGAGCGCCACTATGACGACGTCAGCGGCGGCACCCTTTACGATCTGTGACAACAGCGTCGACTTGCCACCACCTGGCTCGCCATAAATCCCGATCCGCTGGCCCTCGCCGCACGTCAGCAGACCATCGAGGACACGGACCCCAAGCGGGAATGGCCGCTCAATCATGCGCCTCGTCATCGGATTGGGGGCTCTGCCATGCAGGGGCCGAGTTTCGACGGTCTTGATTTCGCCTTTGCCGTCCAATGGGCGGCAACGACTGTCGATCACGCGACCGAGCAAATCGCCGCCGACGGGCACCTCACGCATTCGGCCAGTGGCCACGACCTCTGCGCGGCTGGATAGGCCCACCAAGTCCCCGATCGGTGTCAGCAATACACCATCACCCGACAGGCCGATCACCTCGGCCTCGAGCGACAGCCCGGTTCGCGGGTCCTCTAGGAGGCAAAGTTCCCCAATACGAGTGTCTGGCAAGACGGCATGAACCAGTGTGCCGATAGCCCGCGTGATCCGACCGCGCACCGCACGCGTGTCAATTCGCTTGGCCGCAGCCCTCAAAGACGAGATTGCTGGAACGAGAGCTCGAGTGTGGGCGTCAGCGTTATGTTCTGGGACGGGCTTTCTCATAGCTCGCCTTTCTCACAGAGCGTCCCGAAACCAAGGCGCAGCGCGCGCATCTGGGCGTCAAGTCCAAGGTCAACATTGCCGTACTCGCTCCACAGCACGCAGCGTTGCGGCGACAATGTCGGGTCGGGCTCGATCCGCACCCTTGGTCGACCATCCTGGCCGTCGCATCGAGCAAACTCTCGTGCAAGCATGTCGACTTGCATGGGAGAAACATGAAGGCAAACGTCGGCGCCGCTGTATTGACACTCTATGGCGTGACGAACAGCCCTCACCAATAGCTCGCCCGGATCGAAAGCGCCGATAAGATCGCTCAATATTTCCATCACGAGCTGCGGCAATTCCTGCTCCAGAGCCGCCTTTCGTCGCGCGATTTCGGAGATTGTCTCCGCAATCAACCCTGCCATCTCCTCGGTGCCTGCATTCGAGCCCTCCATGTGGCCGCGCGCCCACGCCCGCTGGTAAACCGCGCGTGCCCAGTTTCGAACGCGCTGCCGATGCCGTTCTGCCGCGGCAAGGGCTTGCGCGGCGCTGTGCCAGGTTTCGAGCTCGCTCGCGGGTATCAGTGGTCCGACTGGACGCATCTGCGGCGCTATTGGCCCCTCGGAAAGTTCGACTGTCATTTCACCGGGGTCTCTGTCTCAAAATGAGCTACTACAAGTGAAAGCAATTGGCCGGCGGCGGTCCAATGCTCATGTGCTGGAGTCTCCGCGGCAGTCCCCTCGGGCAATCGAAGAAGCACGCGGTTACGCTCGGTCGCTGAACTGTCCTGGAGCCAAGCTCCAAGACATGCGTGTCCATCGTATTCGATTTGCTGAGCGAGTTTTTCTGGGTCCGAGATCAGTCTTTTGTCAACAGCATGCAGCAGGTGTCGGATTCCGAATGCGTGTGCATCCACGCCGATGCGTTTAACAAGGATGGCAAGCTCAGGCTGAGAGACAAACGCGACCAGCGAACGGGCATGCCAGATACTACCAGCAAGAAGGGTCGCTCGATATGGATCATGCCCGCGTAGAAGGTCCGGCCTGCAGCCGATGTGGTTCAGATCCACGTCATCGTTGCCCAGCAATTCTGCCAGCCTTGGATGCAGTCTGGAACACTTCTGCAACTTCACTAACGTTTCGGCCGATAACGCTGGATCAAGACGCGCCGCAAGACGGGTTGGATGGGCCGAAGCCGCAAGCTCGCTCGCGCCCGGAAAGTGCGGACCATCAGGTCGGGCGGTCTGTATAGGCATTGGCAATGAGATGTCACCCACGTCCAATTGCAGGCATTCTTTTGCGAATGGCCTCGACAGCAGAAGCATCCCGGCGCCCCTCGACCTTGGAAACGCCGGTTGATTGCTTGCGCCGACGCGTAACAACGCCGATCAAGAGATAACAGGCCACGGCGAATACGGCTGCGGCAAAACCTGTTACGGTCGCCAGAAGTGGCGCAGGAAGAGGTAGTGATGCTTGTGGCAAAACAGCAGTCGGATCGGGCCGTTGCTCGTGTGCGGAACGTTCTACCGGCACCAAAACCACTTCCACCTTATCGTAGGACAGGCCTTCGATGCTGTCGGCTACAAGCATCTTTATCTTTGGCAGCAGAGCCGCGACATTTGTTTTTGCGTCGTGCCTGATAAACACCGAGGCCGAGGATGGCGTGGCACCGGCTCGCACAAGGTCGTTATGCGGCAGCACGACGTGAACACGTACAGAAAAAACGCCATCGATATCGCTGATCGTCCGCGACAACTCTTCGCTCAGGGCATACACGTAACGGGCACGCTCTTCGGTCGGCGAGGCAATCAGGCCTGATCCTTGGAATATCTCACCGAGGTTCTTGAAGGATTGGCGCGGCAGCCCCTTGGCGTTCAGAAGGTTGATTGAGAAGGCGAGCAGCTTTTCGTCAACCTGGATCGTGCTGGTTCCATCCTTGGCGACCACCCGGATCGCGGCGACCCCGTTGTCTTCAAGAAGTGCGAGCATTTCATTTGCCTCACGCTCTTGCAATTGCGTGTAGAGGTCGGCTTTGCAAGCAGTGAGGGCGACGAGAACTGGCAGCATGACAAGTCTAACCGACCGCCACCCTGACAGGCCACGCATGATTTCGCCCTCGGCCAAGCCAATCATGCGCGCGGTTCAGCCTTCCTTCAAAAGTTTATTCACGGATGATGTGACGCCGCTGACGCCTTTGGAGATAAGCGCCACCTGGGTGACGCCGTTGTAAACATCCCGAAGACCAGCCATCATCGTTTCGAAGTCTTGCCCTTGTTGGGGAATGCCCGAGATTCCGGTTCCCGCCTCACCTGGAACGGGAAGCTTCTGCGCCGGTCCCGGTAGAGCGCCCTTCGAAAGGGCTATGTCATGGTCGAGCGCGGGGAAGGAAACAGTGTTGTGTGGATATAGGGAGGAAATCGTCTGCAACACGCGATCGCCCATGCCGCTCGTCGGCGCAGCCGCGCGCTGAACATCCATCGCCGCAGCAACTGGCGCCGCACTCGCTGGCCCCGCGGCGGCATCGTTTTTCAGCGAGTCGGCTGCATGCCCTAAGGCGCGCTCAAACTGGGCCTGCTCGACAATCGACGGTGATCCGACCCTGGGGAGGCCAGCCGTTAGAGTGGCAGAGATCGACGTGACAGGCATCATCATGTAAGGACTCGGTTGCTCTCTCTGACCGGGCGAGCCCCGCCCATTCATCACCCGGTGTCGGCGCAACACTCCTAGGGGGGCAAGCTGACAACAAGCTGACTAACGGCGGCGTCATTTCGACAATCTAAAATCTCTTCGGCAATTTAGTCACTTGTGATGATTTCAGCGTTTGGTTTATCAGTGCGACATGCCGAGAACGCTTATCCAACCCGTCACCCTGCATGTTTTGAGACTTCTTTGTGCCGGGTTTTTTCTGTCCACCGGGATTCACCCGGCGCATGCAGTCCCGCTGTCCCTTCCGGCGACACCCTATAGATACACGGTTCTGGATCAGGAGCTCGCTGCAGCGTTGCAGGAATTCGGCAACAACCTGAATATCAGGGTCAACATCAGTCCTGCGGTGAAGGGGCGAATTCGCGGACGTATGCCTGATTTGCCACCGCGCGCGTTCCTCGACCGCTTGACGAACCTTTACGGTCTACAATGGTACTATGACGGCCTTGTGCTCTATGTGTCTGCTGCACAAGAATCGCAAACTCGAATGCTTTTGATGACGTCGATTCGCTTCGATGCGTTCAAGGGGGCTCTCGACAAGCTTGATATCTCCGACGAGCGCTATGTGGTCAAACCCGTGCCAGGCAATGGCCTCGTCTTCGTTTCCGGTCCACCGCGCTTCGTCGCACTCGTGGAGCAGACCTTTAACGGCTTGGTGGCGCAGGCGCAGGCGCAGACTCACATAGCGGCAACGCCAAAGGAATCAGTGCTGATCTTGTTTCGCGGCTCCTCCACTACGGTCGTTCGCGACGGACGACCGGATGCTTCTTATTCTTCTGACATCCCACAACAGGATAGCGTTGGCGGGAAGCCTGAGCTGGGCAAGAAATGAACATTGAGGATTTCCCGCAGCTCTGAAGAACATGACTGCGGCTACCCCTTTGTGAACTCTTCGCAAACTCGTCAGTTTCTCGAAAGCTAATCCGCTCATGATGAGTCCCGGCAGCTCTCGCGGTGACTCCGGCCATTGTGTTGGACCGAACCTTGGAGCCGGCCCGGAACACAGCAATTGAAGGCAGGGCAGGCGCATTCGTGACCTGCCGACGCTTGGAATTGTCGAATTTTGTGAAACGCAAGGGATCTTCTGTCGGGGTCTCTTGTGGGGATTTCAACGTCACGTCTGAGGATGCATAATGTCGGCCAGTAATCTTTCAACTTTCTACCGCTCAAATTCGCTACAGTCCGCAAGGGGTTGGCCGGGCCTGAAAGTTTCCCATTTTGCGACCCAGCATCAGCAAAGTGCATCGTGCTTCGAAGCGATGCTGTCCACTTGTGTGCTGGCAGACAAGCCCGGCTCTTTCGCGCAAGGGGATCTGCCAGCGTCGAATCTTGATTCGACAATGGATAAATTGCGGCAGGACCCTTTGGGCCATCTGGCACCGGATGTCTTGACATTGAATGGCTTGGAGCAACACCCACTGGATCTGCTGCCGCCAAATATGAGGGCGGCTCTCAAGGAGGACCAATCGCAACGCTCCAAGGCGACTGAAGCCCAACATCTGCTCGGCGTCACTCCGAAGATCGAGCCGGCTCCCAGGCCGAGCCCCGGAATCACGTGGAACGGTGGGTCGCTGACCACGGCTGAGTTGCAGATTGTTGCGGTACTCAACCGTCACAAGGACCAATGCCCGCTTACTTGGAAGTCGTTGACCGACAAAGCCAATGATCCCTCTACGCCACCGGATCTGAAAGCGGCGATCCAGGGACTGCAGCAGGATTCGGGACTTTTTTATGCGATTGGCTCGCAGGGCGACGGCCGCTGTGGAGGCAAGATCAACGCCAAGGACTTGGCCGGATTTTCAAACCACCACCCACAAGTTGCTGCATTTCAGGAAGCCCAAGCGCGAAGCTACGAGCAGAACTACATACCATCCGACGGCAGCGGAGGTTTGCAGCCTTCGGTCATGACCTTGAGCGATGCCTTGCGGGAGTTTTACCGGTACTCCGAAAATCTGTCCAAGGACCTGAGTCTGGATGAGTTCAAGAAAATGGTCGGCGGCGAATCGAAAAACGGCAAATTTCCGCCCCAGGTCATTGCGGCGGCGCAATATTTCCTCGATCACCCCGATGCTTGGAACCAGTTGTGCGGTGGCTCGAAAGGGAAGATGCACAAAGAGGATTTCCTGCAAGTCGCCTCATCGTCGATGAGCCTCACGCAAACTGAGCTGAATACGGTCGAGATGATCAAGGACCATCAGGACACGTTCTTTGGAAGCGGTGTTCTGACTCGCGACAAACTGGCGAAAATGAAAGACGACAAGAGCCTTGATCCGAAAGTGCGGGAAGCAGCCTCTCAGCTCCTTTCAGATCCTCTTTTGTTTGGCCTCCTGAACAATTCGATCACGGGCTATAAGACCCATCATAAATTCTTCGACTTTGGCGGCGGGCATACGGTTGATTCCGGCAATATCAGCAAAAAAGACTTTGCCCATTTTTGCACAAACATGTCGTCTGCGAACCGCAACGTTCAGCAGCCAATCACCCACGGCGCCCAAACCGCAGAAGAGCAGAATGCCGTCGCGGACATGAAGATGGGCCTGATGGACCAGCCTGACATTAAGTCAGCCAAAAAGAACGGCGGGGCCGTCATGCACGTCGTCGACTCCGTGCTCAAAATCGAGACGAAAGTGCTCGACTTGGCGGCAACGGCGGTGGGACTGCTCAGCTTCATTCCGGGCCTCGGACAAGTAGCCGATCTTGCCTCGATGGTTCTCGAGGCTGAGTCGCAAGCAGCCAATCTCCTGCGTACGGCCATTAACGGAGGCGATATGAAGCGAGCGCTGGAGGAAGCTGGCCTCAATATGGCCGCGCAGGCGATCGGCCTTATCGCAGGCCCCGAGGTCAAGCTGGCCATTCGAAATGGGCTCGTAAAGCACCTGATGGAAGAGGCCTTGGCGGCAGGCATTGATCTTTCGGTCTCGACGGCGCAGGACTACGCAGAAGGCTATGTGAATAACCTCAAAGCGCGCCTTGCAGGCGGCCCTGAGCAAAGCCTAGGCCTTCCGAGCATGCCATCATTCCAGAGTGTGGCAAGCAATGTGCCCTTCGTCGGCATTGCCTTATCCTAGCCGTCGCCTTGCGCGGAAGCTTTGGCTCGCGCGCTGACATAAGGGTCATTGTGGCACAAGCAGGGGTTCATCCGCATCAACGCAAGCGGTGTTCCTGACGCCATCTGGATCGGACTGTGAGGGGGATGTCCGAAGTCTGTGAAGACTTCGGTATATGACGACTTCAGAGTTACGCTGAGCCCAGCCATCTCGAGCCGGTGCGCCGGGTCGAGGTTTTCACGGGCGCCGGCCGGTAGCGGGAATGGTCTCCGGAAGGCACGGCGCGGATGGTGGCGGAGCGGCGCAGCCGAAGGAACGGCTGTCGCGCGCCCAGGGCGGCCTCCCGAACAGCAGACGATGATCTCCTGCCTTGGGCCTATATCCTCGTGCCACGCTCAAGGCAGTCGGCTGAAAACAGCGCTGATTTAAAACAGCATTATCCTGCACTGCACCCTCGATCCTTGCGCTCACCGATCGCTCGTCGACACGCACGCGGTCAAGTCGTTATCGGCGCTATGCCGATGGGCTTCGAGAGCAAGGTGGACGCTGAGCGGTGCGTCAGCCTCAGGGCGCGGCTGGCCAGCTTTGGGTCTCACGCTCTATGACGGCAACACCCGGCTGATCCACTTGGCCTGTTCGCGGGCTCCCGGCAGCGGCGCGGAAGCCACGGTCCGCCTTCCTCGGCTTCAGGCCAAAGATACCGCAGCATGCTCCAGAGCTATGTCTGCCGCCTTCGCCCCATCGTCGCTGGTCATGTGGAAAGGACAAGCAGGCTACGCACCCTATAATCCCGTCGGGCAGGATTCGACAGTCGACGGCGAGACATTCGCCAAACCTCCCCCTTGATTCTCAGCAACGTTAAAAAAAATTCACATAATGTTCGTGAGTGTAGTCTCCTGTCAGGTGGTACATTAGCCCCAATATCTGGCGTCTTAGTCGTAGAAAGGACTGTGATCTATCTTCCATTAGCATCCATACCAGCGGATTTACAGCAAATGACGAGAGAGGTCTCATGCGGATTGATGGGGATAGAAGGGCTAGCGGCTTGCTGCATCCCGTCCGGGTTGATGCTAACCAATGTTGACACTGGTAAATCGCCTAAGGACGGCAGCGCATCTTGATCGCCTTCGAATCCTGGGCCTTTGCGCGCATGCGGATCTAACCGTCGGCGAGCTGGCCGATATTACCGGTCTGCCTCGCGAGCAGGTTCGACGCCACGTTCGGCGGCTGGTCAGAGCCAACTTTCTTTGCTGCAACGAACAACGTCCGCAGTCTTCGTACCATATGCAAGCAGGAGGCAAGGATGGCGAGCTGGCTCAATTGGTGGTCGATCTCCTGCCCCACGATGATGGCCATCATAAAAGAGACCTACAACGCCTGGAAGCAATACAAGACGCGCGGTTGAAGGGACCGCCTGCTTGATCGTGAAATAGATCAGTCCAAATGGAGCGCGACTACCATGGATAACTCCGCCGGCGGCGCCATCGCGCAGCCCGACACTTACGGGCGGCCTCACTTAGCCGCCGTCGACTCCCGCGTTCACGAACTGCTTCTAAGACAGGAGCGTCAGGAGCGGACAACTCTCAAACTGATCGCCTCCGAGAACTTTGCCTCCTCGGCGGTGTTGGAAGCGACCGGGTCGATTTTCACCAACAAGTATGCCGAGGGATACCCCGGTGCGCGCTACTACGCCGGAAACGAGATCGTCGATGAGCTTGAGACCCTCGCGATCGAGCGCCTGAAAGCGCTATTTGGCAGTGAACATGCCAACGTCCAGCCTTATTCAGGCTCGCCAGCCAACCAGGCTGTCTATCGCGCGCTTTTGAGCCCCCGTGACAAAGTCATGGGCTTGCCTTTACCCGAAGGCGGCCATCTGACTCACGGTTGGTCCGTCAATTTTTCCGGCAGCGATTATCAGCGCGTCCCGTACAGGCTGCACGAAAAGACACAGCAAATTGACTATGACCACTTGCGCGAGACCGCCAAGCGGGAACGCCCGAAGCTAATTTGGGTCGGCGGAACTGCTTATCCGCGTATTTTTGACTACGCGGCAATGGCCGAAATTGCTTCGGAGGTGAACTCGTATCTGGTGGCTGACATCGCCCACATCTGCGGCCTGGTTGTCGCAGGAGTGCATCCGAACCCCGTGTCCCATTGCGATGTGGTCACCAGCACCTCTCACAAGTCGATCCGCGGTCCCCGGGGTGGCTTCATTTTATCAAGGAATGAAGACCGTTATCAGCCCCTCCATCATCCGAAGAGCAAACACAATCTGGCCAAACGTATAGACCGCGCCGTGTTCCCTCTTCTGCAAGGCGGACCGCATATGAATACTATCGCCGCGCTTGCCGTCGCTTTGCAGGAAGCAGCGAACTCGTCCTTTCGTGTCTACGGTCAGCAGATCGTCCACAACGCCAAGGCTCTGGCCCAGGCACTTCTGGAGCGAGGTTATGAACTCGTCACCGGGGGCACTGACAATCACATGCTGATCCTTGATCTTCGGGACCGGTCGCTGTCAGGCAAAGCCTATGCGGAGCGCTTATCGCGTGCAGGCATCATTGCGAATTTCAATATGGTCCCGGGCGACCGGCGGCATCCGGCGCTGACAAGCGGCATCCGCTTAGGGACACCAGCGGTGACGTCCATGGGCATGCGCGAAACGGAGATGGTGCAGATCGCCGCTTTCATCGACTCGGTCTGCCGCCAGCCCGATGACCAGGAAGTTCATGCGAGCGTACGAAGAGACGTTGCCGACTTCTGCACTGCGTTCGATGTTCCCGGCATCCCCGACCGATAAGCCACCCCAATCCAGAAACTCCTCACTAACTCCAGCACTTGAAGCGAGGGCATTTTTATGACCAGGCAGTTCGTGTTCTCTTCCGAATCCGTCGGCGCGGGACACCCCGATAAGATGGCAGACAACATCTCCGATGCCATTCTCGATGCGGTCCTGCGCACCGATCCGAAGGCGCGCGTCGCCTGTGAAGTGTTGGTGAAGACGGGGATGGTCGTTGTGGCTGGCGAGATCACCAGCCATGCCCACATCGATTACAGCCAAGTCGCCCGCGATACGATACTCGATATTGGCTACGACGATGATGCGATTGGCTTTGATGGTCGACGTTGCGCCGTCGTTCTGGCCCTCACCGAGCAGTCGCCCGACATAAGCCAGGGCGTTGATGAAGGACGAGGGCAGGATCTCGGGCAAGGGGCAGGGGATCAGGGCATCATGTTTGGATTCGCATGCAACGAGACGGATACATTGATGCCCCTGCCGATCCAACTCGCTCACCATTTGACGAAAAGACAGGCCGAGGTCCGGAAAGCGGGACAGCTTGGCTGGCTGCGTCCGGACGTGAAATCTCAAGTGTCGGTACGCTACGAAGGGCTCCGCCCGGTGGCGCTGGATACCATAGTCCTGTCAACGCAGCATGACGAAGCGGTCTCACAAGCCACGGTCCGCGAAGGCGTCATTGAGGAGATCATAAAACCGGTCCTGCCGGCCCACCTGGATACTTCGGGGATCAGATTTCTGGTCAACCCAACAGGGCGGTTCGTGGTCGGTGGGCCTGCCGGCGACTGCGGCCTCACAGGACGGAAGATCATCGTCGATTCCTACGGTGGGACCGGGCGTCACGGCGGCGGTGCCTTTTCGGGCAAGGACCCATCCAAGGTTGACCGCTCGGCGGCCTATGCCGCCCGGTATGTCGCGAAGAACATCGTTGCCAGCGGCCTTGCGGAGGTCTGCGAGGTTCAGCTTGCCTACGCGATCGGCGTGGCCAGTCCGGTTTCTGTCATGGTCAATACCTTCGGAACCGCAAGGATCGAGGAAAAAAGGATCGAGCGCCTTGTTCTCGAGGTTTTCAATCTCCGACCGAAAGGCATCATCAAGATGCTTGATCTCTTACGGCCGATATACCGCAAGACGGCGACATACGGACACTTCGGGCGTGAAGAGCCTGAGTTCACTTGGGAGAAGACGGACAAAGCTGACGATTTGCTGCGTGAAGCCGGACCGGCAGCTGCGTGAGGGCGGCTGGATCAAGCGCATGCGGCAACCCATTTCAACTCGCGAGACCACGCCCGGCCGGCGTGGCAAGAAGCCGGCTCGGGTTTTGGCGGAGATTTTGATGCCGGATTATGACGTGCTTTGCATCGGCAATGCCATTGTCGACATCATCGCCCAGTGCGACGAGGAATTCCTCGAGACCAACGGCATCATCAAGGGCGCGATGAACCTCATCGACACACAACGCGCCGAACTGCTCTACAGCCGCATGGGCCCGGCGATCGAAGCGTCCGGCGGCAGCGCCGGCAACACGGCGGCCGGCGTCGCCAGCTTTGGCGGCCGCGCGGCCTTCTTCGGCAAGGTCTCCAACGATGCGCTGGGCGAAATCTACGCCCACGACATCCATGCGCAGGGCGTCGCCTTCGGCACCACGCCGCTCAAGGGTGAGCCGCCGACGGCGCGCTCGATGATCTTCGTCACGCCCGACGGCGAGCGCTCGATGAACACCTATCTCGGCGCCTGCGTCGAGCTTGGCCCTGAGGATGTCGAAGCCGACAAGGCGTCCGGCGCCAAGGTCACCTATTTCGAAGGCTATCTGTGGGACCCGCCGCGCGCCAAGGAGGCAATCCGCC
Organism: Mesorhizobium sp. WSM4898; assembly: GCF_029625845.1. Taxonomy (NCBI): domain Bacteria; kingdom Pseudomonadati; phylum Pseudomonadota; class Alphaproteobacteria; order Hyphomicrobiales; family Phyllobacteriaceae; genus Mesorhizobium; species Mesorhizobium sp. WSM4898. The sequence goes on from NZ_JARTVQ010000007.1 coordinate 195,189, forward strand.
AGACGGCGAAGCTGGCGCACGCGGCAGGCCGAGAAGTGTCGATGACGCTGTCGGATTCGTTCTGCGTCGACCGCTACCGCGACGAATTCCTCGACCTGGTGCGCTCGGGCACGGTCGACATCGTCTTTGCCAACAGCCACGAGATCAAGTCGCTCTACCAGACATCGTCGTTCGACGAGGCGCTGGCCCAGATCCGCAAGGATTGCCGGATCGCCGCCGTCACCCGCTCGGAAAAAGGCTCGGTGATCGTGCGCGGCGACGAGACCGTGGTGATCAAGGCGACCGCCATCAAGGAACTGGTCGACACGACGGGCGCCGGCGATCTCTATGCCGCCGGCTTCCTGCATGGCTACACGCAAGGCCGCGACCTGCAGACTTGCGGCGACCTTGGCTCACTGGCAGCCGGATTGGTGATCCAGCAGATCGGCCCCAGGCCCCGTCAGAATTTGCGCCGCGAGGCTGAGCAGGCGGGGCTGACCATTCCGGACGTTCAAACGAGTTAGTGGCCTACCTTCCCGTTGTGCAGGCTATCTCGCCAGAAGCGCAATCACGGAATAGGGAAATCCTGATGTCGAACATGATGAAGGCGCTTGTGAAGGCCAAGGCCGAACCGGGCATCTGGATGGAAGAGGTGCCGGTGCCGGAAATCGGCCCCAACGACGTGCTGATCAAGATCAAGAAGACGGCGATCTGCGGCACCGACGTGCACATCTACAATTGGGACCAGTGGGCGCAGAAGACGGTGCCGGTGCCGATGGTGACGGGCCATGAATTCGTCGGCACCGTTGCCGATTTCGGCGCAGCGGTCACCGAATACAAGGTCGGCCAGCGTGTATCGGGCGAAGGCCACATCGTCTGCGGCCATTGCCGCAACTGTCGCGCCGGGCGAGGGCATCTGTGCCGCAACACGCTCGGCGTCGGCGTCAACCGTCCAGGCGCCTTCGGCGAGTATCTGGCGATCCCGCAGCACAATGTCGTGCCGATCCCCGACGATGTGCCCGATGAGATTGCCGCGATCTTCGATCCCTTGGGCAATGCCGTCCACACCGCATTGTCCTTCGATCTGGTCGGCGAGGACGTGCTGGTGACTGGCGCCGGGCCGATCGGCATCATGGGCGCGCTCGTCGCCCAATGCGTCGGCGCGCGCAAAGTGGTCATCACTGACATCAACCCGGTGCGGCTGGCGCTAGCCAAGAAACTCGGCGTCCAGCATGTCGTCGACGCCTCGAAGGAGAAGCTGCGCGACGTCATGCCGGTGCTCGGCATGACCGAGGGGTTCGACGTCGGCCTCGAAATGTCAGGCGCCGCCCCCGCTTTCCGCGACATGATCGACACCATGAACAATGGCGGCAAGATCGCCATTCTGGGCATCGCGCCGACCGGCTTCGAGATCGACTGGAACAAGGTCATCTTCAAGATGCTGCATCTCAAAGGCATCTACGGCCGCGAGATGTTCGAAACCTGGTACAAGATGATCGCGCTTGTGCAGGGTCCGCTGGATGTCTCCGGCCTGATCACCCACCGCATCGGCATCGACGATTTTCAGATCGGTTTCGATGCGATGAAGAGCGGCAGTTCCGGCAAGGTGGTGATGGACTGGTAGGGATTGCCTTGGCCGCTATTCAGGAAAAGCTGACGACAGCACCTCTGGTCCGCCGGACATTTTCCAACTAGGGGAACATGGCTGGGTGGAGAGCTATGGCTCCGCTACGTGCGCTCGCTAATCATATACGGCGACGTATCGCGGCCCACCCGGTGACGGTCGATGGGGCAATTCGCTTCAGTCGATGACGGAAACCCGGTGAACCGATGCTGAGGCCCCGACGCGATCGTCTATTTCCTATGATCTGCGATTGAGGTCGAGGTGTTGCCGCTTTCAGCGGGTAAGATGCGATAGACGACTTCCGGTACCCTTCCGGTCAGCGAAAAGGAAGGCAACGAGCCGCATTGCCTCAAGCAAAATGTTACCAATAGTGTCCTGTTCCAAAGGGGATGGACAGGTCGTGCCATTCCGGTTCGGGGGAAGGATGGCGCGGCTCAGCATGGCGACACGGTGAAGCGGCGATCGTGGAGCTTTATTGCGGCGTTGACAAGCGGCGCATTCTGGATGAGTTCGAGGCGGTAACCGGCTATTATTCGCAAGCGCGCGATCCGTCTTATGAACCGTCGTGAGCAGAGGCCGTCTGCGGGCAAGAGCCGCAGCCGCTGTTACGGCAGCGATGTCCGCGACGCGCTCATCGTGTTGTGGGAGGATTCGGAGCGGCTGGGTCCGCATCGACGCTCGCGGCGGCCAGCGCCGCCGGGCAGGAATGAGTTCGCAGTTCGCCGCTCGGTGCCAGCCCGCACCTTCGGCGATTGGAAAGATCCGCCGCCCGGCTTTGTTGAGCGCATTCGGGCACGTCTTCGTCAGGGAGCTTCGTGCAGACGATGGTGCTGACCGGATTGCCGCCGGCTGGACCGATTGCATTCCGCTCCGCACGCGCGACAGCGGCAATGTGATCATGGCGATCAAGCAGGCCCGCTCCCGGTTTCGCTGACCCTGTGCTGCTGTTTGCCGGCATCCGCCCGCACAGGAAGAGCTTGTAAAAGTGCGGAAATCGAGGAGCCGTTGGTCGTCGATCTTCAGCCTGAACGCGGTCGTTTGCTGGTGCCGCAAATCGGCTGTTGCATGTACATCCCTGTCAGACGTCAGTTTTCCTCGCCTATTTTGGTGTCGAGCGCGAAGTGCTCCAACCAGATTGCAAGGCTTTTTGGAAATGAGAGCGGCTTTGCGCAGGGCGCTCCGTTGTTGAGCATTCAAGCTACCAAGCCAATGACGCGCAGGTTCCACCAGGCTCGCCAGCCTTGAAGGACAGCGAAAAAAGCAGAGCACGACAGACACAACAGTGCATCAGGACGCCGCAGTCGTTGAAGATGGTGCGCTGCATCCATACCGTGGATGCATTCGATCCAAATAATCGATTTGTTCAATCAGTTTCTCGAAAGCTAACCCTACCCTCTGTGGGAATCGGGCTCTGAGCCGCGACGCTGCCTTGCGAGCGCAGGGGCTGCACGTAGGAGAGATGATGCAACGAGAAATCGCACGCGGGTTGCTGGCCTCGTGGGTTCGCCGACCGGCGTATTTGAGCCCGTCAGTTGGTCCTCACCCGCGCCTATTGCCACCGAGCGACTTGCATGTCCCTCCGACTCGGACCAGTTCCGAGAGCTGCGACGAGTTGCGCGCCGTGTGCTCCGATCAGATGGCCGCCGGTGACGCGTTCGATGGGCCGTCCCTCTTCGAGAGGAGATGAAATGCGAACGCTGCTCGTGGATCATCATGCGGATCTTGCGCGCGCCATGCGACTTGCGCTCGGGGATGGCGGCTTCGTCGTTGATGTCGTTGGTACTCTGGAACTGGCTTCGAGTGCATTTTCTTGCGCCAGCTATGAAATTCTCCTGCTGGAATTGGCTCTGCCAGATGGCGATGGCTTGGGTTGGCTGAGGCAGTTGAGGACCCACGGGCATTCAGTTCCTGCCGTCATTATGAGCAGCCTTAACGATCTCGATAAGCGAATTGCGATCTTCAACGGTGGTGCGGACGACTTTCTGCTCAAACCCATCTCTACCGATGAGCTTATTGCCAGAATGAGAGCCATTCTGCGCCGGGCGACACAGATGACCGACCTGAGGCTCGTATTTGGCAATCTCGACTTTGATCCGGTCGCCCGCCAGGTTTTCGTTGATGGGCACCCAATGATGATCGCACGTCGCGAACTCTGTGTTCTAGAGCACCTGCTTAACCGGGCAGGCCGCATCGTGCCCCGTGCGCAATTGGAAGATCACCTCTATTCATTCAACGACGACGTGTCTGCCAACGCGCTTGAAGTCGGAATTTATCGTTTACGGGGACATCTGACCAGATCAGGTGCAACGCCACGGATCAAGACCATCCGAGGCATTGGTTACATCCTAGAATTGACTGACGCCTCGTCCGCATAGTTTGTCGAATCGAAAGAAGATCTATTTTGCTGATCCTTCAACATCCTTGCGCTGCGCTCAATTGGCGGGCGATCGCCAACAAGGTTACAAGACCTGCAGTGCCCCGTTACCTGGGCCATCTCCTCTGCGCGCTTATTGTGACTTTCCCACTTGGTGTCGCGGCGCAAAACAAGCAGGACAAAGGCCCGCCGCATGCGGCTTCGAATAGCATCAACGCCACGCTGACCCTTTCCTCTTCGCTCGGGGAGACCGTTCATCTGCCCGGGCCAGCCACGACCATCTTTGTTGCTGACCCCACGATCGCGGATTTTCAGGCGCCATCGAGCAAAACAATCTTCGTCTTTGGCAAGAAATCGGGGCGGACCAGCCTATTCGCCTTGGATGGCAATGGCGAGCCTCTCGCCGAATTGCGTATCGTTGTCACGCAACCGATCGGGGATTTACGCGCCATGTTGCGGGAGCAGGTCGGCGACTATCCCATCCGCGTCAACTATACGCCGCGCGGCGCAATCCTTAGCGGGACGGCGCCCGACGCAGAGGTCGCCGACACCGCAAAAAGAGTCACTGAGCAATATCTGGGCGACGGAGCGCAAGTCGTCAACAACATCAAGGTCGCTGGATCCCTGCAAGTTAACCTCAGCGTGCGCGTAGCCGAAGTCTCACGCAGCGCCATGAAGTCACTCGGCGTCAACTTGTCCGCCTTCGGTCAAATCGGCAATTTCAAAGTGGGCGTTCTAAGCGGAAGCGCTGCAAGCGCTGGGTCTGGTTCAACCCAGGGTGGCGGTACAGCAGAAATCGGATTCGACAACGGTGCCGTCAACGTCAGCGCGGTTCTCGACGCGCTCGCCAAGGAGCATATAGCTTCCGTCCTGGCTGAGCCGAACCTCACCGCTATGTCGGGTGAAAAGGCCAGCTTTCTCGCGGGCGGCGAATTTCCCATTCCTGTCCTGCAGGAAAACAGGCAGGTATCGGTTGAATTCCGTCACTTCGGCGTCAGTCTGGAATTTGTGCCGACAGTTCTCAGCAACAATCAAATCAACATTCACGTAACGCCCGAAGTCAGTGAACTGTCGACGCAAGGTGCCGTGCAAATCAACGGAATTTCCGTGCCGGCAGTTTCCACGCGCCGAGCCGATACGGTCGTCGAACTCGCCAGCGGCCAGAGCTTCGCAATCGGCGGTCTAATCAGGCGGAACGTCAACAATGATGTCAGGGCCTTTCCCTGGCTCGGAGAACTGGCGATCCTGGGACCGCTTTTTCGCTCGACCTCGTTTCAAAAAGAGGAGTCAGAACTGGTCATTCTAGTTACGCCTTACATTGTAAGACCAGGCTCCAACCCAAACCAGATGAGCGCACCGACCGAGCGGGCGGCACCGGCTTTGAACGGAGGGGGCGCTCCGACGAATTCCGTGACAAGTCCCCCGCGAGACCGCGCTGCTATCCGTGCGGGCGCGCCAAGCGCCCAGGGCGGTCTCGGCTTCATCATCGAATAGTGTCATCCAAAGATGTTGCGTTTTATAATCCTCTTTGTCGCTCTGGCACCAAGCGTAAGTGGCTGCACAAGCACTACGCCAGTTGATGTCGAACCATCGGCACCAATGCTTGTCCGAGAGGAGACCACCGTCCTGACGTTGCAAAGCCTGCGCGCTTCCGAACGGCAGCGTTTGCGTGTTTTCCTAGACAAGGCCAGTCGCGGCCGGTTCGATGCCATCCACCTCCTCATCAGCGGTTCGCCCCAGCTCAGCGCAGGGGTAGCCCATCAGGCCAGGCAGTTGGCAATCGAAGAAGACAACATTCAATTGCGCGATCAACACGACGCCGGCTCAGTGCGAATTGAGGCGATTGTCTATCACGCCCGTCCGCCGGTCTGTCCCTCATATGGTGCCTTACCCAATGAAGAATCCTTCAAACAGCCGCTTGGTTGTTCGACAGGACATAACCTGGCCGTGATGGTCAACGATCCGCGCGATCTGCTCGACAATCAGGCCGTCAAGGCCGGCGATGGCGATCGTGCTTCTGTACCAGTTGCAACTTACAGAACATTCGGGACGGATAAAGGTGGCTGATACCGCCCTTATCTCGGCAGCACTCCTACCGGAGATTGAAAGCTTCCAATCGCGTCCTGATCTAAAATAAAAGGAACCGCTGGATGCAATATAGGCGCTATATCGAGGGCCTTAGGGCCGTTGCTGTACTTCCGGTCGTACTCTTTCATTTCGGAATTTCGGCGATCCCGGGTGGCTTTAGCGGGGTCGATATCTTCTTCGTCATCTCCGGCTACCTAACCAGCGGAAGCCTCCTGGATGACCTTGAACGCGGCCAATTTTCCATCGTCAACTTCTACTGGCGCCGTGCCCGGCGCATTCTGCCGGCGCTCGTCTTTGTGATGCTTCTCACCTGCATTGCGGCATTGTTCATTCTTCTGCCACCGGATCTGCGCGGATTCAGTCTTAGCATCATAGCTACCTCGACCTTCTGGTCGAACGTTTTCTTCTGGAAAACGTCAAGTTACTTCTCTATCGATGCCGCGCTTCTACCACTGTTGCACACTTGGCCGCTTTCCGTAGCGGAGCAGTACTACATCTTCGCACCAATCCTGATGTTCCTAATCTATCGCTACATCGGGAAGCGCTGGCTGACGACACTTCTTCCGATAATTCTCTGCAGCTTCGTAGTGGCGGTGATGGCGACATCGCTGGCACCCACCGCCGGATTCTATCTGCTGCCGACCCGAATCTGGGAACTCATGTTGGGCGCCCTGCTCATGCTCAAATGCCCCTCGCCGCTGGGCAACCGACTCCTGATGGAGTCGGTGGGGGTGGCCGGATTTGGCCTTCTCGCCATCGGGTTCTTCGCGATTTCGGCGAGTGATCCGTTCCCAGGCTACAACGCCTTGTATCCATGCATCGGAACGGCCCTTCTGATCTATGTTGGCCAAAATACCCCCTCGACGGTCGCCACCCGCATGCTCGAAGTCAGGCCGCTGGTCTGGATTGGGCTCATCTCGTATTCGTTGTATCTTGTTCACTGGCCTCTCAATGCGTTCGCGCACTATCTTTCGTTCCAAAAACTCGATCCGTTGATGACCGGTGCGATGTTGGTGGCAAGCCTCGCATTGGCTGCATTCTCCTGGAAGTTTGTAGAGCAGCCGTTTCGACAGAAGAGGGCCTTCACCTCCCCGGGGCCTATCTTCGCCTTTTCAGCGCTCGCGATCGTTGTCCTTTGTGCCGGCGGAGCGGCGGGGGCGCTCGGCAACGGCTTTCCGCAACGGTTTCCGGACTATGTCCAGCGGCGCATTTCCGTCGGGGACTGGAGGAATGGCATCTGTTTCAACGAGGGCACCAGCCGGATCGAAAGCTGGAATATGGAGGATTGCACGCGCACCAGCGGTTTTCCAACAACGGTTTTTTTGTGGGGCGACTCCTTCGCCGCGCACTATGTTTCCGGCTTGGGTGCTAACATAAATCGATTGCAGGCGAACATCGTTGAATATACGTACGCCAGCTGCGCGCCGATACTCTATTACTACCCGTACGATCGTCTTGATTGTGTCCGGTTCAATCGCAAGGCCTTGGACGTCATCTTGGAAGCGGACATCAAGACGGTTATCCTCAGCGGTAGATGGAGTGACTATGAGGTCAGAGGTTTCGACGGTCTTCAGCAAACAATCGCTACGCTTCGTGCCCTGGGCGTGCGCGTGTTTGTCATCGGCCAGTCTCCGCAGTTCCCAACTGACGTCCGGAAAATTGCGTTCTTCGCCAAGCGCCAAAATCTGGACGATACGTCCTGGCCGATCGCGATGGACCCCGACGTCAACGAACGTGTGCGCTCATTTACCAAAGGCGCCACATTCATCGATCCGCTGAAATTCCTGTGCAGCGCAGGACGCTGCGCCTATTTCGATAGAGGAGAGTTTTTATATTTCGACTATGGTCATTTCTCTTCAGCCGGCGCCACACTGGCAATCTCGAAATACTGGCCGGCTTTTGGCAAGGACAATGCTCTTCCTAAGACGAAGTAGCGGCTCAGCGGCTGACAAGCACCAGTACGGGTCCCAGTGATAGCTCCTGCTTCCGCAGCAGCCGCGACGATGGAGCTGTTCAGGTTTAAGGCCCCCCGATAGTGACCTAGGTGTGGAGCTTCAACAGGTTGTCCTCGATCAGGGCGAGGCGACTGATAGGCGTTTTTGACTTTAGGCTGCCATGTGGA
>NZ_JARTVQ010000008.1:0-191308 GCF_029625845.1 Mesorhizobium sp. WSM4898
TCGCCAGCAAGATGCGCAGGGCCAATTGGAGCAAAGACTTCTTCTATGAACTCTTTACTCATATGCGATAGCCCTGCCCTTGAGGGGGAGATGGTCGGAAGACCAGAGGGGGTCGCAGCGCCTTACGCGGTCCGCCACGAACACGACGCTGACGATTTACGGGAGACGACCCCCTCTGTCGCCTTCGGCGACATCTCCCCCTCAAGGGAGGAAATCAAGGCGCATAAATCGGGTGGCGCCCGCGCGCGCCCCATGCGAAGCCAGCCTGGCCAAGGAGGGACGCACCCATGCTCACGCTCTACGATTATCTGCCCTCGCAAAATGCCTGGAAGGTTCGTGTCCTGCTTGGCCTGCTCGGCATCGCTTATGAAACCCGGATCGTCTCGATCTTCGAGGGCGAGAGCCGTACGGAGGCCTTCCTGAAGCTCAATCCGGCCGGCGCCGTTCCCGTGCTCGCCGTGGAGAATGGGGCGGCGATCGCCGAATCCAACGCCATCCTCGCTTGCGTCGCGGAGGGGACGCCCTACCTGCCGGCGGACCGGCTCGCGCGCGCCAAGGCCATGCAGTGGCTGTTCTTCGAGCAGTACTATGTCGAGCCGGTCATCGGCTCGCTGCGCTTCTGGTCTCTGACCGGGCGGCTGGAGCGCAATCAGGCGATGGTGGCCGGCAAGCGTGAGGCGGGCGCCCGCGCGCTTGGCGCTCTCGAGCGCGGCCTGCAGGACACGCCGTTCCTCGTCGGCGGCTCGCTCACCATCGCCGACATCGCCGTCTATGCCTACGGCCATCGCGCCGAGGATTGCGGCTTTTCGCTTGCCGACTATCCGGCGGTCAGCGCCTGGATCGATCGGGTGAGCGGGACGATCGGCTCAGGCTATCCCGTGCATCCCTACAGCATCGACCCGCATTCGGGCGGTTGATGGGCACGAAACGGGGTGCCGCTTGTCAGGCGCTGCCCCGGAATGATGTAGGGTGTTTCAAAAGTATTCATTAGCCATTTGAACTTACCGTCTCGTATTGTTTGTTTGCTATTGCCTGGTCGAAATTGGCGGAGCGCAATAGCGTGCAGGAACACGACGCGAAGTCATCGGAACAATGGCGGAAGATTGCCCGCTATGCGGTGAGCTGCCCCAGCCCGCACAACACGCAGCCTTTCCGGCTCCGTATCCTAAACGATCGCGAGGCGGAGATCGTGTTCCTGCCGCGGCGTGGACTTTATGTGGCCGACCCGGAGGGCCGCTTCACTTGGCTCACCGCTGGCATCTTTGCCGAGATATGTTCAATCGCAGCGCATGGCCTGGGCTTCGAGCTCGACTGCGCAACCGACTTCTCTCCGATATACAAGGGTGGCGACACCCAGACGCCCCAGGTCATATCGAGGCTGACGCTGCGCCCGGCGATCGCGCCGATTGCGGATTTCGATCCCCGGCTGATCCTCGACCGCCACACCTCCCGGCTTCCCTATGACGGTCGCGCGATCCCGCAGACGCTGCTTGGCGAGATGCAGGCCGAAGCCCTTCGAACCGGCCATCGCTTCGAGGCGCGCAACGACGCCGAGGCGATCGACTGGGTGATCGAGCTCAATCGCCAGGCGCTTTTCCACGACATGGAGAACGTGCCCATCCGCAAGGAGCTGGTGCGGTGGCTGCGTTTCGGCACGCGCGAGGAAGACATCACCGGCGACGGCCTTTCGGCGCGCTGCCTCGGCTTCTCGGCGTTTCTGCTCAAAAGCTTCTTCACCAGGCCTGGCTTCTGGACCCTGCCCGGCATCAAGAGCCTCGTGGGCCTCATCTACGGCCGCAGCATGAAGGGCGTCGGCACCATCGGGTGGCTGCGCGGTCCTTACGTCACCATGGAGGACTGGTTTCGTGCCGGCACGACCATGTTCCGGCTGTGGCTCATCGTTACTCGCCATGGCTATTACTGGCAGCCTTATGGCTCGGTCATCACCTCAGACGAGGCGCGCACCAACATGATCGGCTATTTCAGGATGCCGGACGAAAAAGGAGGCGCCGACATGGTCTGGCTGCTGCTCCGGCTGGGCAAGAGCCAGCCGCCGCCGCTGAGCTACCGGCTCCCCTACGAGGACATCATCCTATGCGGCTGATCAAGCGGGCGGTACGGCCCTTCTTCCTTGCGCTTGTCGCGCTGGTCAACGTCGTCGAGCGGGCATTCGCGTCTTCGCGGCATGCTTACAAGATATTGCTCATTCCCGGCTTCGAGCGGCTGCGCTGGGGCATCGGCGCGTGGCGCGCCTGGGCGAATTTCTATCATGCCTACAGGCGGGTTCCGGCCTATCGAGACTATATCGACCGGCTCGGCGGCAAGCCCGAGATCATGCTCGATCATGTGACGAAGCCCGACCTCAGTTCGATTCCGGAGATGGACAAGGAATCCTACGTCAAGAAATATCCGCAGGAGGAACGTCTGCTGGATGGCAAGCTGCCGTCGATGGGCGTGATGGTCGACGAGTCCTCCGGCAGCAGTGGCATGCCGACCAGCTGGGTGCGCGGCAAGACCGAGCGGATGATCACCAAGCAGATGATGCAGATGACGTTCCTGCGCATCACCGGCGAGGACGAGACCCTGTTCATCCTCAATGCGTTCGCGCTCGGCGCGTGGGCGACAGGCATGAATGTGGCGATCTCGCTGACCGACACGACAATCCTGAAATCGACGGGGCCGAACCTCGATAAGATCGTCAACACCATAAACGAGTTCGGGCCGCGCTTCCGCTATGTTGTGATGGGCTATCCGCCGTTCCTGAAGACGCTGGTGGACGACCCGCGTTTGGACTGGTCGAAATATACCATCGATGCGGCCTTCGGCGGCGAAGGCGTCTCGGAGAGCCTCCGTGGCTATCTCTTGAAGAAATTCCGGCGTGTGATCGGCAGCTACGGCGCCTCCGATCTTGAGGTCAACCTGGCGCTCGAAAGCGAACTCACCATCAACCTGCGCCGCGCGCTGCTCGGCGACGAGCGGCTGCGCAAGGCCATCGTGCGGACGGAATACGGCGTCACGCCGATGATCTTCCAGTACAATCCGCTGGCCTACTACCTGGAGGAGAACGCCAGGGGCGAATTGGTGGCAACCATTTCTCGGCCTTACAACATCTCGCCCAAGATCCGCTATAACATCCACGATCGCGGCCACGTGCTGCGCTTCAGCGAGTTGAAGCGCATCCTGCGCGAAGCCGGGCATAGCAACATTTTGAAGAACAGCGGCCGTATCCTCGACCTGCCGCTTTTGTTCATCTACGGCCGCTCCGATATGTCGATCGAGTATTACGGAGCCAAGGTCACGCCGGACAGCCTGCGAGAGATCCTGTTCGGCCTCGACGTGCTGGCGCCGATACTGTCGACCTTTCGCCTCATTTCCTACGAAGACGCCGCGCACAACAAGCGCATGGAGGTGGCGGTCGAACTGGTGGAGGGCGCGACGCTGCCGTTTCCCGCCGAGATGTTGCAGGAGACGGTGTTCGAGAAGCTGGCCGCCATGAACGGCGATTTTCTCAACGCCTGGAAGCGGACGGCCACTGCCGACAACATGCCCGAGCTCAGGGTGTTCGCCTTCAACACCGGACCGTTCGAAGGCGGCCAACGCCGACTCAAGAACGAGTACGTCGCCTCGAACATCAAATACGACAAGCTTTGAGAGCCTGGCAGTCGTCGCCGGGCAGCTGTCTCGGCTGCCGGGTTCGTCGAAGCCGCACAGCGGTTTCATCGGCAAAGGACAAAACGACGTTGCGAGCCGCGCGATGATTCAAGGTCCGAGCCGCACCGGCGTCAGCAGTAAAGCGGCCTCGTCAGGCAGTGCACACCGCCGGTGGCCTTGGCGATCTCGGTCCCCTTGACTCGCTCGATGGTCACGCCTGCCGCCTGCTCCAGCGTTGCCTTGAGTTCTGCCGGCATGTCGAACGCGAGGTAGCGGCGGTTGCCCAGCGGCAGGAGGTTGCAGCGTTCATGGGCGATGGCGTCGGCCTTGTCGCAGCGCACGATTGAGCAACCGAGCGCTTCGGCATAGGCGAGCGGATTGACGGGGTTGAGCCGCCGATTCTCATCGATCAGGAAGCCGCCGCCGAACATGCCCGCGGCGGCCAGGATCACCTTGTTGGGCAGCACGGTGAAGCCGGTGTCGAGATGCAGCAACGCCGGATCGTGCGAGAGGCCGATGATGTAGTCGACATGGTCGGGGATGAGATCGAGCGCAAGTTTGATAGCTGCCGCCTTGGTCGTCCTGACGCCGAAGCCGACGAGCAGCACGCGGCGCCCGTCGAAGGTCACCGGAAGGACGTCGCCGCCTTCAAGATATTCGTCGTTCTCCAGATGCGTGAGCGGGGCCATGCCGAGCCGCTTCAGCGCATGGCTGACGATCCCGGCCTCGGCAGCCCGGCTGGGCAGAGCAGGGCGTGTGGGTATGAATTTCGTCGGCGCCCAAGGCAGGGTCACTGAACTGTCGCGCATGAAGATCAGATTGGGGTTGACGGATGACTCGGATCGGTACGGCACGTGATCGCCGAGCACGTCCTCGAGGTAGAGCGTCTCGACATGGTTTGCGACCAACGCGGCGAAGGCATCGTACTCGGCATAGAATTCCTCGACATGCGGCAGGTCGAGGAAGTTCAATTCGACCAGCCGCTCCTGCGATAGTGCCCTCAGCGATGAGCCATGCCGCGGATGGTGCATCAGGATGCGTCGCGGCGGGACATGGTACTCGGAAAAATCGTCGACGAGGGCGTGCACGTGAAACCTCTGGTTGCCTCGCGCGGAGGTTAGGGCCGATATCCTCACAAAAAGTTAGATTGGACGCCAGCATGCGGGCGTGTGACTCCCGAGATCACGGCTGAGCCGGAACAGAAGGCCCGGGGAGGGCGTTTGCCCAAGGCAGTGTGCTGGCTTCGTCGACGAACGGCGCCGGCAACTCCGGCCTGCTTTCCAGCAACTGACAATGGAGGCCAGGAATGGTTCGCACCGTCGCTATCGCCATCCTCGCTACCGGCATTGCCAGCCTGCCTGCTGTCGCGGCCGAGGAATGGTGGGTCGCCAGGGACGCCGTTTCGAAACAGTGCGAGATCGTGCCGAAGAAGCCGGACGGAACGCTGGTCGTCGATCTGGGCAAGAAGAGATACGCCAGCGAGGCCGAGGCCAAGAAGGCGATGGCGGCGCTGGCGGATTGCAATAAGCAGTAGGATTGACCGAGCTGATCTCCCCGCGTGAGGGACCGTCGAGCGGGGAGATTGGCTGACTACTACCGATCCACCATCGACATCGTCCGCTCGTTATAGCGCGGCCCCGATACCTTCTCAGGCGTCAGCGCCATGTCGAGCCCGAGCATCTCGGTGGCGTCGAGGTTGATGTCGGCGGCGGCGACATTCTCCTCCAGATAGGTCCGTCGCTTCGTGCCGGGGATCGGCACGATGTCGATGCCGAATTCCGGCCCCTTGGCCAGCAGCCAGGCGATCGCCACCTGCCCGGGCTTGACCCCCTTGGCGACGGCAATCTCGCGGACCGTGGAGGCCGCGGCGACATTGGCGTCGAAATTTTCGCCCTGATAGCGCGGGTCGCCGCGCCGGAAATCGCCTTCGGGATAGTCTTCCGCCCGCTTGACGTCGCCGGCGAGGAAACCGCGGCCGAGCGGCGCGAACGGCACCAGGCCGATGCCCAATTCCGCAAGCGCCGGGATGATCTCGGGCTCGAGATTGCGCTCCCACAGCGAATATTCGCTCTGCAGCGCCGAGACCGGGTGCACGGCATGGGCGCGGCGGATGTTGGAAATCCCCGCCTCCGACAGGCCGAAGAAGCGCACCTTGCCCTCCGCCACCAGCTCGCCGACCGCGCCCGCGACATCCTCCATCGGCACATCAGGATCGACGCGGTGCTGGTAGAGCAGGTCGATGCGGTCGGTCGCGAGCCGCATGAGCGAAGCCTCGACCACGTCGCGGATATGCTCCGGCCGGCTGTCACGCCCGGTGCCATCCTGCTTGCCGTCGACGATGCGGAAGCCGAATTTTGTCGCGATCGTCACCTCGTCGCGCCGGCCCTTCAGCGCGCGTCCAAGCAGCTCCTCGTTGATGAAAGGCCCGTAGACCTCGGCCGTGTCGAGGAAGGTGCAGCCAAGCTCGATCGCCCGGTGGATCGTCGCGATCGACTCCGCTTCGTCGGCCGGGCCGTAGGATTGGCTCATGCCCATGCAGCCGAGGCCGATGGCCGACACGACGAGCCCCTGGCTGCCGAGTTTCTGCTTGCCGAGGCTCATTCATCTGTCTCCGGTAAGAAATTAGCGCCCGCGAAATTATAATGCCGGGACGCGATGCGTCCAGCGCGGCCTCAAGCCATCGGCAGCATTCGGCGCATGATCAGCGAGGCATGGCCACCGACGGCATGTGCGGCCGGCCGGCGCTCGACCACCTCGAAGCCGTGCTTGCGGTAGAAGGCGATCGCCCGCTCATTGCCCTCGATCACCTCCAGGGCGATGCTTGGAATGCCGGCATGGGCCGCAAGCACCGCGTGCAAGAGGTCGACGGCGAGGCCGCTGCCGAACTCTTCCGGCTCGATATGCAGCCGGTCGAGCATGACATCGCCCCTCTCGTCCATCGCTGCCATCGCATAGCCGGCGATCGATCCGTCGGTCCGCTCGGCCACGAGCGACATCTTGTTGTCGTCGGCGAGCTCTTCGGCGAGCTTGTCGGGCGCATGTTTTTCGTCGGAGAGCCGGGCCACGGTTTCCTCACCCATGATCGGCGAATAGGTCCGCCGCCAGGATCCTCCCAGCAGCCGCGAGACGGCTGGCAGATCGTTCTTCGTCATCGCCCGGATGTGAGACATGTGCTTCCCTCGTTGCACTCCAAGATAGGGCGCGGCGCTGGCGACAGCCAATCTTCCCCTTGTTGTGGCGGAGATGCTGGCAGAGCAGAGGGGGCGCTGTCCCGCCGACGCATCGTAGTTTCTTGTTGGGAGATCGATAGCAACAAAGCGGCGGCCCTTATTGGCTCAAACGCCTCGGTCCTTCCGGTGCCTCTCTGGTCTGGCCTGCCGGCCGTCTCGCCCGCTTGACGGGAGCTTGGCGCTCCGTCGCCCCGCCAAATTGACTCGCCCCCCGCTCTCATTCATCCTTAGAGACTGTTCAGCGCCAGCGTCTACAGAGTGAGCCATGGCCAGTCCCGTCGCCAGAGAAAAGTCCCGCCGCGCCGCGGTGAAGAAGGCGCTCGACCGCCACAAGGTCTACGTCACCGCGCAGAGCTTTTCCGGCGGCACCTACAGCGCCCGCGTGCTGGTCGACGGCGAGGCCTATTGGGTCGACGAATTCCGGCTGAGCCAGCTGCGGCAGGGTCTGACGCCGGCCGAGCTGGAATTGACGCCGGCGACCGACGATTGAGTGGAGTGCCTTCGTCATCCCAGGGCGGAGCAGGAGAGAAGCGACGTCGCGGAGACCCTGGGATCCACGCCGTGACCTGGACGCGTCACGACGGTCCAAGTTCTGCTCGGCTGCACTCGGCGGTAAAGGTCACTGCATGGATCCTCGGGTCAACCCCGAGGATGACGATCGCGCGGGCTCGGGGGCGCGAAGGATCGCGGCCCTTGCCACTGTCGGCTACGCGCTTCGGCACTTAACCCATGCCAGCTCCCCAACTCAAAACCTACCGCGCCAAGCGCGAATTCTCCCGCACCCCTGAACCCGCGGGCGGGCCGGAGGTCGGCGGCGGCAATCGCTTCGTCATCCACAAGCACCACGCCACCGCCGATCACTACGATCTGCGCCTCGAAGTCGGCGGCGTGCTGAAGAGCTGGGCGGTGCCGCGCGGGCCCTCGCTCAATCCGGCCGACAAGCGCCTCGCGGTCGAGACCGAGGATCATCCGATCGAATATATCGACTTCGAGGGCGTCATCCCCGAGGGCGAGTATGGCGGCGGGCCGATGATCGTCTGGGACACCGGCACCTGGGCGCCGATGGAGGATGTCGAAAAGAGCCTGCGCACCGGCGCCTTCAAGTTCCGCCTCGCCGGCCAGAAGCTCAATGGCGGCTGGATGCTGACCCGGCTGAAGCCCAAGCCCGGCGAGGACGAGAACAAGAAGAACTGGCTGCTTTTCAAGGAGCGCGATCTCGCCTCCGACTCCGAGCTCGACATTCTCGAAGCGCGGCCGGAAAGCGTCAAGTCCGGCCGGCGCATCGAGGAACTGGCAGCGCCGAGAAAGCCGCAGCGCCTGCCGCCGAAACCTGGCTCGCTGAAACCCGGCGCGCTGCCCGGCGCGGTCAAGGCAGACCCGCCAAGCCGCATCGAGCCGCAGCTCGCCGCGCAGGTGAGCGAGCCGCCCGGCGGCGAGGACACCGGCACGCTCTGGCTGCACGAGATCAAATTCGACGGCTACCGCACCATGGCGCATGTCGTGGACGGGAATGTGCGGCTGATCACCCGCGGCGGCCTCGACTGGACCAAGCGCTACGGCGACCTCCCGCAAGCCTTTTCGCGCCTGCCGGTCAGCCGGGCGATCATCGACGGCGAGATCATGGTGCTGGACGACAAGGGCATCTCGCGCTTCGCGCTGCTGCAGGACGCGCTGGCCCAGGGCGCCGGCTCGAAGCTGCATTTCTACGCCTTCGATCTCCTGCATCTCGATGGCTGGGACCTGCGCAGGGCGCCGCTGCAGAAGCGTAAGGCGCTGCTTGCCGAACTGCTCGCCGGCCAGGCGGCAAACTCCGCCATCCAGTACAGCGACCACGTCGAGGGCGATGGCCGCGGGCTTTACGACCAGGCCTCGGACCTTGGGCTGGAAGGCGTCGTCTCCAAGCGCGCCGATGCCATCTACATGAGCGGCCGAACCAAGAGCTGGACCAAGGTCAAGGCGCAAAAGACGGATGATTTCGTCATCGCCGGCTACACCGTTTCCGACCGCGCGGAAGGGCTTGCGGCGCTGGGCATGGCCGAGTTCGTCGACGGCGAATTGCACTATCGCGGCAAGGTCGGCACCGGCTTCGACCGCGGCATGGCGACCGACCTGCTGACCCGGCTGGAGCGGCTGACCGTCGGCGCCACGCCGCCCGAAGGGGTGCCGCGCGAGATCATGCGCGAGATGCATTGGGTGAAGCCGCTG
The DNA here is from genome assembly GCF_029625845.1 of Mesorhizobium sp. WSM4898. NCBI lineage: Bacteria > Pseudomonadati > Pseudomonadota > Alphaproteobacteria > Hyphomicrobiales > Phyllobacteriaceae > Mesorhizobium > Mesorhizobium sp. WSM4898. The sequence goes on from NZ_JARTVQ010000008.1 coordinate 9,087, forward strand.
CTGTCGGCACGCGTGCGTTATTCGAACCGTACCGCCGACAATGCGATCCGCCACGGCGTCTTCCGCGGCCTGCGCGATGTCGGCGGCCTGACCACGCCGGTTGCGGTCAAGCGCAAGCGGCTGATCGCCGAGTCCGACCTCGCCACCATCTGGGTCACCAATCCGGAGCGGCGGTTGTTCGGCAAGACTGGGCCGACCAAGCTCGACATTGCCGTCTATTACGCGCTGGTAGGCGATTTCATGCTGCCGCACATCATCGGCCGCCCGGTGTCGCTGGTGCGCTGCCCGACGGGGCGGCCGCAGGACTGCTTCTTCCAGCGCCACGCCTTCACCGGCATGCCGCCTTCGGTGGCGGTGTTCGAGAGCATCAGTTCGGAAGGCGAGCCCAAGACCTACCTCTCGGTCGAGGACGCCAAGGGCTATCTGGCACTGGCGCAGTTTGGCGTCGTCGAGTTCCACACTTGGGGCACGCACCGCACCAAGCTCGACAAGCCCGACCAGATCGTCTTCGACCTCGACCCGGGCGAGGGGATTTCCTGGCGCGAGGTGGTCGAGGCGGCCGTCCACATCAAGGGCGGGCTGGAGAGCCTCGGCCTGGTGCCGTTTGCAAAGACCTCCGGCGGCAAGGGCATCCACATCACCGTGCCGGTGACACGCAAGCAGAACTGGAAGAAACTGCACCAGGCCTCGAGCACCATTTCCACTTTGCTCGCGGCAAGCGCGCCCGACACTTTCGTCACCGTCATGGGCAAGGAAAACCGCAAGAAGCGCATTTTCATCGACTTCCACCGCAACGCCCGCGGCCACACCTCCGCCGCTCCCTATTCGCTGCGCGCCCGCACCAACCTGCCGGCATCGACCCCGATGAGTTGGACCGATCTGGAGGCTATCGACGCGCCCGAGGATCTGAACTACGCCTCGCTGCCGGGACTGTTGGAGACCTCGGGCGATCCCTGGGCGGAGATCGACGAGGCCGCCAGGGATTTGCCGGTGGTTGAGGGAAAGTAAACCGCAGGCGTTGGCGATCCGTCACACCCCCCTCTGTCCTGCCAGCGTTCGGTTTCCATCTCCATCGACGCTTCCTACAATTTGAATTATCCTCCGCGCCAACCGGCCCAAGAACACTTCGTCAGCAATTTGCATGTACCATCAAGGGTCGGTGTAGCATTTCCGGAGCGCCAACCGTCCTTCGGACGAAGCGCCGGAGCATGATCCCGAAAAGTGGGAAACCGGTTTTCGGCAAAGATCAGGCTTCCAAAAAAGTAAAACTGTCAGTGCATGGCCGCGTAGGAGTTCATCATGGCGCCCAGGGCAAGTTGGAAAGGTTACCTCAAGCTCAGCCTCGTCAGCTGTCCGGTCCGGCTTTATCCGGCCACCAGCGCGAGCGAGCGCATCTCGTTCAACCAGCTGCATAAGAAGACCCACAACCGCATCAACATGAAGCCGGTCGACCCCGAACTCGGCCTGGTCGAACGCTCGGACCTGGTCCGGGGCTACGAATATGAGGACAAGCAGTACATCATCATCGATGATGCCGATCTCGACGCGGTCCGGATCGAATCCAACCACACGATGAACATCGAGGCCTTCGTCGACGAGAATGAGGTCGACGTCATCTACCAGGACTCGCCCTATTACCTTGCCCCGGACGGCGCCATGGCCGAGGAGACCTTCGCGGTGCTGCGCGAAGCGATGCGCAAATCCGGCAAGCTGGCGATCGCCCGCCTGGTCCTTTCCAGCCGCGAGCGCGTGGTGACGATCGGCCCGCGCGAGAATGGCATGTTCGTCTGCACCTTGAGGAACCCCAACGAAGTGCGCGGCACGGCTGAATATTTCGGCAATATCCCGGCCGGCAAGCCGGATCCGGAAATGCTCGATCTCGCCCAGGCGCTGATCAAGCAGAAGGAAACTCATTTCGATCCGAAGAATTACGAGGATCGCTACGAAGTGGCGCTGATGGGGATGATCCGCGAGAAGCTCAAAGGCCACAAGCCGATCATCGCGGCGGCGCCCGAACGCGGCAATGTCATCAACCTGATGGATGCGCTGAAAGCGAGCCTGTCGCAGTCGGCCAAGCCGCCGGCCAAGTCGAAGAGCAAGGCCGAGGAGGCGCCGGCCAAGCCCGCCAAGAAGGCGGCCGCCGGCGGCGGCGCGCCTGAGAACCCGCTGAAAGCGAACCTGTTGAAAGCCGTCGGCAAGAGCAAGAAGTGACGGGAGGGCCGGTGATCCTTCCCGGCGCCGTCTTCGGCGCCGTCGGCCCGCTGGCCGCGTTTCCGCTCAGGCTCGCCGCGCGCGAGGTCGAGCGCCGCCATGCCGAGTTGAGGCGCGGCGTCACCCGTCGCACCACCCATGTCGTGTTCGGCCGCACGCTGCTGGCCAAGGCGGCCACGGCAAGAACGGGCGATGGCGACATCGAGCGCCGCGTGCAGGCCGAGCGCGAAGCCGGGCGCGAATTGGTCAGCGAAAACGGCTTCCTGCGCTTGCTCGGCTTGTTGAAGGCGCCTCAGGCGTCGTCGCTGTCCCGGCAGTCGCTGATCGACCAGTCGCGGCTTGCCGCCAGCGATCTCGACATGCTGTCGCTGTTCGACGCCTTCGAACATGACGGCGAACCCTATTCCTTCCGCGACCTGATCCTGGCCAGAAAATATGCCGGGTTGATCGCCAGCGGCGCGACATGGGGCGCGATCGCGCGCTCGGTGCATCGCTCCGGTCCGGTCGCCTCGCTCACCGCCAAGTCGCTCAATCTCGGTTCGCAGCATGGCCGGCCGGACGCGATCTATCTCGACGAGGGCCGCAGCGAGCTCGACGGCCAGCTTCTCTTCGACCTCGGCTCACCGGAAGACGACACGCTCGAGGAGCTGTTCGCCGAGGCGGAAGCCGCGGAAGAGGAGGGGCGGCACGACGAGGCCGCAGCGCTCTACCAGCGCTGCATGGCGATCGATCCAAAAGATGCCATCGCCGCCTTCAACCGCGCCAACTGCCTGCGCGGCGTCGGCCGCGCAGCGGAAGCCGCGCATGATTATGCCCGCGCGATAAAGCTCGATCCCGGCTTCGTCGAAGCCTGGTTCAACCTCGCCGGCTTGGTGGGCGACGAAGGCAAGGTCGCGTCGGCGCGGCGGCACCTGCAGAAGGCGATGGCGCTCGACAAGGCCTATGCCGACCCGGTGTTCAACCTGGCCCGGCTTGAGTTCGACGCCGGCAATCTGGCCGAAGCCCGCCGGCTTTGGGCACGCTATCTGGAGCTCGACGCGGAGTCCGAATGGGCAAGACTGGCGCAGAAGGGGATCCAGTTCGTGGATTTGCACATGGCCGGTGAGCGAGATGCTCGCGCTTGAGACGGAGTGCGGCCTTGCCAGGAAGCCCGCCCGATGACCTACTTCCTCTTCGACGGCCCCGACTCCGCCCCCGTCACCATTCTGCTCGCGCACGGCGCGGGTGCGGCGATGGACTCTCCCTCGATGACCGCCACCGCCAAGGCTCTCGCCACCGCCGGCTTCCGCGTCGCGCGCTTCGAGTTCCACTACATGGCTGCGCGCCGTTTTGGCCATCGCAAGCCGCCGCCGCGCGCCGAGACGGTGAATCCGGAATATGTCAAGGCGATCGCCGATCTGCGCGCCAAAGGCTTGACCGGCAAGCTCATCATCGGCGGCAAGTCGATGGGCGGGCGCGTCGCCTCGATGGTCGCCGACGAGATGTTTGCCAAGGGCGAGATCGCTGGCCTGGTTTGTCTGGGCTACCCCTTCCATCCGCCCGGAAAGCCGGAGCAACTGCGGACAAAACATCTTGCCGACCTGAAGACGCCGACGCTGATCTTCCAGGGCACGCGCGACGAGTTCGGCACCAAGCACGAGGTCGCGACTTACGGCCTGCCAGCGGCAATAGAGGTGGTCTGGCTGGAGGACGGCGACCACGATCTCAAGCCCCGCAAGGCGGTGTCGGGTTTTTCGGTGGCGGATCACCTGAAGACGGTGGCGGAGACGATAGAAGCTCGGATGGCGCCTCTCGCTTCATCATCCTAGGGCGAAGCAAGGAGCGAAGCGACACGGCGCAGACCCCTAGGATCCATGCCGTGCCGTTAAGGCATTGCAACGGCTAAGAATTTTGCCCCCGCAGGGTTCCACGGCGATGGTCACGGCATGGATCCTCGGGTCAAGCCCGAGGATGACGAATGAAGAGGCGTCTTCGGCAAATGAAACTCGCCACCTTCAACATCAACAACATCAACAGCCGGCTGGAAAACCTCTTGGCTTGGCTCGTCAAAGCCAAGCCCGACGTCGTCTGTCTGCAGGAACTGAAATCCCGCGACACGCAGTTTCCGCTGACCCGGCTGGCGAAGGCCGGTTATGGCGCGGTGTGGAAGGGCGAGCCGACCTGGAACGGCGTCGCCATCCTGGCTCGCGGCGCCGAGCCGGTTCTGACACGCGACGCGCTGCCCGGCGACGATGCCGACCGCCAGGCGCGCTACCTCGAGGCGGCGGTCAACGGCATCGTGATTGCCTGCCTCTACGCGCCGAACGGCAACCCGCAGCCCGGGCCTAAGTTCACCTACAAGCTCGCCTGGCACCAGCGCTTCGCGGCGCATGCGAGCGAATTGTTCGACACCGGCCTGCCGGTGGTGCTTGCCGGCGACTTCAACGTTGTGCCCGAGCCGCGCGACATCTACGCCACCCGCTCCTATGACGACAACGCGCTGGTGCAGCCTGAAAGCCGCGCCGCCTTTGCGGCGCTGATCGATCAGGGCTGGACGGATGCGCTGCGCAAGGTCTTTCCGAAGCAGGAGAAGCTCTACACTTTCTGGGACTACCGCCGGAACCGCTGGCCGCGCGACGCCGGCCTACGGCTCGACCACATTCTGTTGTCGAAGAAGCTGGTGCGGAAGCTGAAAGGAGCGGGCATCGATCGGGAGGTGCGTGCCGAGGAAAACGCCAGCGACCATGCGCCGGTGTGGGTGGAACTGGCGACCTGAGCTTCTAGACGGGAGAAGGGAAAGGGGGCGCTGTCCCGCCGGCGTCTCTACGTTTTGATGCCAGCCTCTCGCAAATATGTCTGTGCAGCAACGTCGGCTCGCGTTAGCTTTTGCAGGACTACGAGGGGGCGCGGACCTTATGCTTTTCAGCTTGAGTATTTTTCTCCAGCCAACGCTTCCCCGCCGTGGCTGACAACGCCCTCGTTCTCTTCATCTCCGTCCTTGTCATCGCCGGCGCCACTGCCCTCATGGCGCTCGCTTTGCGCTGGCGGCGCAAGCGCCGCAGGGCGCGCGGCAATCCCAATCCGGCCGGCGATTATGCGTCGCGCACCGCCTGGGGTCCGACATCCGGCAAGCTGAACTTCTCATCCTTCGTCTTCATGGATGTCGACGGCGACGGAACCTATGGTCAGGCCGACCGCCCGATGGCCGGCATCGTGGTGCGGCTGTTCGACCAGTCCGGCCGCTTCATCGTCGCGGCGCGAAGCAACGCTGCCGGTTTTGCCAATTTCCCGATGTCGTCGACGCGGCGCAGCGCCGTGATCCGCTCGCCTGGAACGTTTCGCTTTTCGGTCTCCGTGCCGCCCGGCTGGCGCGCCAGCGGCGCCAACGAGAACCAGCCTGTGCGCGTGACGGATGCGCCCGGCTCGCTTGTCGGTTTGGCCGGAGAGGGCCTGCCAAGGCCCGTCGGCCTTACCCCTGCGCGCATGGTGAGCGGCAGGACGCCGGCCGCGGCCACCGCAACCCTATCCGTGATGGGCAAGGGCCAGCTGCTCGAAAGCCACCCGCTCGGCGCGGCCACCACCTTCGGCTTCCCGCTCGCCGCCGAGGCCGATCAGGTCGTGATCGCCGGCGGCGGGTTCGACCGGCGCCTCGCGCTGTCGGCCTATCCGGCCGACCTCGGCTTGCTTGCGTCCGGGGCGCTTCAGCCCGATGCGGCGCTCAGCACCATCGGCTTCGACGACATCACCACGCGCGGCCTGAGCAAGATTCCTTCCGGGTACGCCGGGCTCGACTGGTACAATCTCAACGCCATGTCGCGTGACCACACCAGGAACAGCGAAGGCTACGTCAACGGCAACGTCTCGGGCGCCTATATCGCCTATACCAGCAGCGGCCATCCGGCAGAGTTCGGCCGTGCGGCGCCTTTCGGCTTCCATTCGGTGATGCTGAGCGCCGCATGGCTCCGCTCGGAAGGGGAGAGCGCGCTGGTCGAAAGCTGGCTGGGGGACGAGTTGATCGCGCGCGACGAGGTCACGCTGTCGGCGCTGGCGCCGGTTCAATACGCGCCGATGCTGAAGGCGGTGACGCGCGTGCGTCTGTCGACCAAACATCACTGGCAGATGGTGTTGGATGATCTCGTGCTGGCGCTCTGATGCATGTCGCCGAAGCGCGGCGGCTTATGAATGGGATATGTCAAAGACGAACTATGTCGCCCAGAGGATGCCGCAGCTTCGGGAGAAGAAGTGCATCAAAACAAGGAATTACAGCGCGTTGCCTAAATTTTGGTGCAACGCGCTGTAATGGTCAGAAGGTGAGCGAAGTGGCGCCGTTGGCGGTGACTGCCGAAAGCCTGCCCTTCTTGACCAGCCTTGGTTTCTCATAGGTTTTCTTCATGGCCGGTTCCGCGAGTTTCCTGGATCGCAAGAAGGAGCCAGGGTCGGCAGGCATTAACAGCAGATTGTCCGGCAGATCAGCTCGCCGGGCCGCCGCCATTGATAACAGTAGAAGGACCGCCGGCGACAATTGTCGAAAGCTTGCCTTTGCGGACCAACACAGGCTTCTCGTAAGTCTTCTTCATGATTGAACCCCCGTTAACCATTCGAACTGACAAGACGATAAACAGCCGCCTTGTCACGCAACAAGCCAGGATGACCGCTGGCCTCAAACATCAATGAAGCTGATCGAGCTGCCCCCGAATCAACCCGGGACCGGTGTCGAACCCGCGACGACCATCGAAAGCTTGCCTTTGCGGACCAACACAGGCTTCTCGTAAATCTTCTTCATGCTGTGGCTCTCCTGAAAATCCCGGGCGGATAATGTCATAAGAGCGTTTGCTGTCAACCAGCGCGGGTAGTCGAGCTTGTTATTCTTGGGGAGTGTGGCTTTCTGCTCACGGGCCGCTTGTTTATGGAGCGAAAGACATCACGCTTCGGTTCTGAGCATCGGGATATTGGCCGGCCGGCTGAGTAAAGCCGAAATTCGGCCGGCGCGGGATTGAAGAAGTCACGCCGCGCCAAAGCACGTTTACCTTTCTTCGTGTGATCTCTTGCACTTAGCCCCGGCGAAAAGCTCGGCTAGAATGGCCGATGCGCCTTCCGCCAGTTGGAGTGGAGGCGCCTGGGGGATGCCGATGAAAAGATCGACCGACAGGCTGTTGGCGCTGGCGATGCTCGTCGTCGGCTTCGCTTGCTTCGCCAAGCTTTATCTGGCGCTGGGGAGCAAGCCCCCGGCCACGACGAGCGCCGGGATCTTCGGCGCGGCGGGCATGCTTTCGATTCTCGCCGGGCTTTCGTTCCTTGCCGGCCTGCTGCCGGCGGCGGCAAAGCATAATCCGGCAACGCCGCTGTTCGGCCGCGACGCTGCGACCGTGCCGGCCGGGCGCCCGCGGCTGCGCCGCATCGCGCTTGCCGTGCCGCTCATTGCCCTTGTCGTCATCCTCGCCGACCAGTTCGGCCGGTGGCGGGAAACAGGGGGCGATGCGGCCGCGCCGGCCAGGGAAGTCGCCGTCGCTCCGGCGGAGCCTGTGATCTCACGGGCTCCCGCGCCAAAGCCTGCGGCACCTGCACCCACGCCGGAATCGACCGCGAATCTGCCACCGCTGGCCGAGCCAGTGTCGGCGCCTGTCGCGCCGGCGTCGACGACCGCGCCGTCCGAGCCGGCGGCCGCTCCGCCGCAGCACGCCGCACCGGCGCAGCCTGCAACAACGCCGACCCGGCAGACCGCGCTGGCGCCGGCCACGCCGCCGCAGACGCTGGCCCCGCCTCGGCCACCGCCCCCAGCCCAGCCGACCGCGCCGGAAGGCCACCGCGATGCCGTCGTCTGGCTGGCGGTGTCGGCCGACGGCCACCAGATCATGAGCGCCAGCACCGATCGCACGATCAAGCTCTGGGATATCGACGGCAAGCGGCTGATCCGCGACCTCGGCGTCCACAAGGACATGGCGCGCAGCGCGCTCTTCATGCCCGACGGCAGAAGCGCGCTCACCGCCGGCGACGACGGCGAGATCGTGCTGCGCCAGCTTTCCGATGGCACAGTGCTGCATGTCTTCTCGTCCGGAGCGAACGGCGGCGTCCGGCAACTGAAGATCAGCCCCGACGGCAAGCTCGCCGTCAGCGGCCACGACACCGGTTCCGTCGTCGTCTGGGATTTGCAGAAAGGCACGGTGCTGCATGTCCTACCGGGCCATGATTGGTCGGTGAGTTCCGTCGCCATCTCGCCTAATGGCACCAGGGCGCTCACCGGCAGCATCGACGGCGAACTGAAGCTATGGGACATCCCTGCAGGCAAGCAGCTGCGCAGCTGGCACGGCCACGAGCGCGGCGCCTATGGCGCGCTCTTCCTGGCCGACGGCCACCATGCGGTGACCGGCAGCAGCGACTACACGATAAAACTCTGGGATCTCGACACCTTCAAGGAGGTCCGCCGCTTCGACGGCCACTCCGGCACCGTCTATGCGCTCGCCTTATCGGCCGACGGCAAACGGCTCGGCTCCGCCTCGCTCGACGGCACGGCGCGGATCTGGAATATGGATACGGGCGCCGAGATCGCCGAGTTCGACCCCGGCACCGGGCCGATCTACTCGGTCGCCTTCGCCGCCGACGGCACGCTTCTCACCGGCGGCATCGACGGCACCATCCGCAACTGGCCGGCGGCAGGAGGGGAGGGCACGGTGCTGTTCGCCGGCGCGCCGCAGTAGCAAAGTAGGAGATTGGCGACAGCTTGCGCGACATCCAATCTCCCCCCTTGCGGGGGAGATGCCCAACAGGGCAGAGAGGCAAGCGAAGGAATGTGACCTGTCTGAAGAAAGCCTGTACAAGTATTGTCCAAGCAGCCATCGTCACCATGTGAGCAACACTGCCGAATACATCTATTTTGTCCTGCAGGAGATCGATCCTGCGACCGGTTCGGCGGTCGCCGAAGCCCGAATTCGCGTCTCAGACCTGGAAGAGCTTCGCGCGGTTCTGGCGTGCGACAGTCCACAGCTATCCGGTTCATGGCATTTGGACCCGGACGACCTCGAGCGACTTGGCGCGATATGCATTCCACCTCGCGAGCTTGATCGAAGGCTCAACCGCATCGAGTCCTGGCATCCAATCCGTGAGGTCCCGTATCTCGTTCATACGAATTTCGAGCTGCCGCTGATGCTGGAAGGTCGCAAGCCGCTGGCAGTCTTCCATGACGCTTATCCGGCGGAATGGCTGTCGGAAACGTTGGCTCGCCTCGACCCGTTTGTGCGCTCGGGCCGGTTGGTGCGTCATGTCATCGATACTCCCTTTACCGAAGCCGAGCACGCCCGTTTCCCCGACTTCCAAGGGTGGCGGCGCGCCTTCTTCTCACTCCCCGGGGAGGAGTGGCGGATAGACGCGTTTCTGCTGTTATCGAAAGTGTTCGCCAAAACCGGCTGGAACGAATCTCTCGTGCGGATGGAGGGCTCGCTTCTCGGCGATGAAGATTGGCAGAACGACTGGTGGATCGAACGCAAGTCAAAACACCGAACTAGCACCTCTTCGATCGTCTGAATTGTCGGCAGGACAGCGCCCGCCTCTGGCTTGCCGGCCATCTCCCCGACCTTTGGGGAGATCAGCAGATCGGCTACGGGGCCCTCCCTGCAACGTCGGCGGTTTGGCAAAAGCTTGCGCGACATCCAAGCTCCCTCCTTGCGGGGGAGATGCCCGGCAGGGCAGAGGGGGGTGTGACGGATCGCGGCTTACGAATTTCGAGCCAACCTTCGCCGGACGCGTGATTGCTGACAAGAGGTTCGCCAAGCCATGAATATAGTCGAAGCCTCGATCGCCGACCTGCGCCGCGCGCTGGAAGACGGCACAGTCACAAGCGTCGAGCTCACCGGCGCGTACCTGCGGCGCATCGCCCATTACGACCGCCACGGCATAGCGCTGAACGCCGTGCCCATCCTCAATCCAAAGGTGTTCGAGGAGGCGGCAGCTTCCGACCGCCGACGCCGCGCGGGCAAAACGCTTGGGCCGCTCGACGGCATCCCCTACACCGCCAAGGACAGCTACAAGGTGAAAGGCCTGACGGTCGCGGCCGGCTCGCCGGCCTTCGAGCTTCTGATCGCTAGCGAGGACGCCTTCACGATCTCCCGGCTGCGCGCCGCGGGCGCGGTGCTCATCGGCCTCACCAACATGCCGCCGATGGCCAATGGCGGCATGCAGCGCGGCGCCTATGGTCGCGCCGAGAGCCCGTACAACAAGGATTATCTCACCGCCGCCTTCGCCTCCGGCTCGTCGAACGGCTCGGGGACGGCGACGACCGCGTCCTTCGCCGCCTTCGGGCTCGGCGAAGAAACCTGGTCATCCGGCCGCGCGCCCGCCTCCAACAACGCGCTGGTCGCCTACACGCCGTCGCGCGGCGTGATCTCGGTACGCGGCAACTGGCCGCTGGTGCCGACCATGGATGTGGTAGTGCCGCATACGCGGAGCGTGCCGGACATGCTGGAGCTGCTCGACGTCATCGTCGCCGACGATCATGACACGCGCGGCGACTTCTGGCGCGTGCAGCCCTGGGTTTCGATCCCGAAGGCATCAGCGCTGAGGCCGACGAGCTATAGCGGACTTCCCCTGCAAGGCGCGCTTGAGGGCAAGCGGCTCGGCGTGCCGAAAATGTATATCGGCAAGGATCTCGGCGCCGGCCGGCCGATCGAGACGCGCGCCTCGGTGCTGGAGCTCTGGCGGCAGGCCGCGCATGACCTGCAGGCACTCGGGGCCGAGGTGGTCGAGGTCGATTTCCCCGTCGTATCGAACTATGAGCGCGACCGTCCGGGCGCGCGCTCCATGGTTGATCGCGGCCTGGTGCCGGAGGAATTTGCAAACCGCGAGATCTGGGACCTGTCAATCTGGTCGTGGGACGATTTCCTGCGCGCCAATGCTGATCCGGCGATTCCCGATCTCGCCTCGGTTGATGGCCCGAAAATCTTTCCACAGCCGCCGGGCACGCTGCCCGACCGCTATGGCGACGACGGCTTCGACCTGGCGGACTATGTCGAGCGGGCGAAGGACGGGGTGAGCCCGCTCGAGGCCATTCCCACCATGGAGGACGGGCTGAAGGGGCTGGAAGAGACGCGCCGCATCGACTTCGAGAACTGGCTCGACGCCAACCGCCTCGACGCCGTGGTGCTGCCGGCCGTCGCCGATGTCGGCCCGGCCGATGCGGATGTCAACGAGGCCTCCGCCGATCTTGCCTGGCGCAACGGCACCTGGGTCGCCAACGGCAATCTGGTCTGGCGCCATCTCGGCATCCCGACGGTGACGGTGCCAATGGGCACCATGGCCGACATCGGCATGCCGGTCGGCTTGACCTTCGCCGGCAAGGCCTATGACGACGTGGCGCTGCTGACGATGGCCGGCGGCTACGAGCGCGCCACCCAGCGCCGCACCGTCCCGCCACGCACGCCGCCGCTGGCCGATGATGTGTTTGAACGGAGCGAGGGCACATTGGGCCGCCCCAGCGAAGCGCTGCTTATGCTGGCCCTCACCGCCGAGACAATCCATGCCGGCGACACGGACGAGATCGCGATCGCGCTGGAGATCGACGCGGGCGAGGCCGGGCCGGATGCAGCCGTGAAAGTCCACGTCAACGGCGAACCGGTCGCCATGCAGGGAAGCGGCAACCGCCACACCGGCCGGGCCGTCGTGCCGGCTGCGACGCATCAGGGCTTCCACAGCGTCTGGCGCCGCGCTTACGGCTCGGTCGTCACGGCGATCGTGAGGCTGCCGGATCGGCGAGTTGGCGGGGCTTATGTTGTGACCGGCGGGATTGGGTAGGGCGCTTATCTTCTCCCCTTGTGGGAGAAGGAGGATCGGCGGGTAGCGCCGAGACGGATAGGGTGCTGGAAGAAGATTGAGCGCTCCGGCAGCGGTGCCGTGCCTGTAGGAGGCGGGCGTCCTTAATCTCAAACTAACCAGCGGAACAATAGAATACATCCATGAATTGGTGGATCGGACTTTGCTGGTCGGCTGGGACCCTTTGCTTTGCGGCGCTCGACTATCGGGCCCGGAAATCGGCCGGCAGGCGACATTCAGACTGGCTCTGGCGCCTGGCCATGTACTTTGCGGTGGGCGGCGGCCTTTTCGCGGCCATGGGATATGCGCCCATCGCCCTTTACCGCTTGGGTGAGTCCATCGTCGGTTTATACAATCATCCACCTGCACCGAAGATGCTGCTGGCTTTCGCAACTACTGCGGTCTGCGTGGTTCTGGCCCTGGAAATTCTTAAGGTAGCCGTTGGAACACTGCGCGAAGCCGGCAGTTCGCTGCCGGGTCGCCGCTCATTGAATCCTGCCTGGCGGATCGCTATTGCTCTCGTGTTGTTCGCCATAGCGGTGGGCCTCCTTGCTGGCAGCGTCTATGTTCTGAGGAACCGCTAGCAGAATGCTCTAGCTCGTACGGCCTGAACCCAAGCTCTGGCAAGCGGCGCCGAACTGTCGATCTGCCACAAGGGCGGGATCACGCTCCGCGTCCTTGACCCACCCCCCACCTCCGCTATCTTCGCGCCCATGCCAGACACCGCTCCCTCGGCCGCCGCTCCGCTGATCGTCATCGACCTCCAGACCGGCATGTTCGACGGCCGTTTCGATCCGCCGATCCATGATGCCGACGTCATTGCCGAGCGCGCGCGAAAACTGATCGATTGGGCGCGGAAAACGGGCCGCAAGGTGGCCTTCGTGCGCCATGACGGGCCGGCGGGCGATCCGCTGGCACCGGGCGCTTCCGGCTGGCCGGTATGGCCGCAGCTCGGCCAGGCGGCCGGCGAACCGACCTTCGGCAAGAGCGTCGGCAATGCCTTCTCCAACGCCGAGCTCGGGCAGTGGGTCGCGGGGCAGGGCGTTCGCGACGTGGTGCTCATCGGCGCGCAGAGCGATTTCTGCGTCGCCGCCACGGTGAAAGGCGCTCTTGCCCAGGGCCTCGGCGTCACCGTCGTTTCTGATGCGCATTCGACGCTCGATTCCGAGGAGGAGAAAGCGCCCGACATCATCGTCCGGCACAACAAAGCCTTCGCCGAGCAGGGTGCGCGGCTGACGACGACCGCGGCGCTGATTGGGGGCTGAGGGCTTGGCTCCTCCTTCTTCCTTGTGGGAAGAACGTGTTGCCGAAGGCGACGGATGAGAAGGGAAAACCAACCCAAGGAGCGCTCATGCCAATCCCCTCCCTGCCTGCCGAAGGTGGCTGCCGCTGCGGCCGCGTGCGCCTCAGGATCTCCGCCAAGCCGCTGCTCACCATGGCCTGCCATTGCACCGGCTGCCAGAAGATGTCGTCGAGCGCATATTCGCTGAGCGCCGCCATTCCCGCGGATGGTTTCGAGATCACCAAGGGCGAACCGGTGATCGGCGGCCTGCACGGCGCTTCGAAACACTATTTCTGCGGCTACTGCATGAGCTGGATGTTCACCCGGCCGGAGGGGCTCGACTGGTTCGTCAACCTGCGCCCGACCATGCTGGACCACCCCGCCTGGTTCACGCCTTTCGTGGAGACCTGGACCAGCGAGAAGCTGCCATGGGCCGACACGCCCGCCCTGCACAGCTACGCGGCCTTGCCGGCCTTCGAGGAATATGACGGGCTGGTCGCGGAATACGCCAAGTCCCAGGCCTGATGGCCAAAAACAAAACGGCGACCCGGGTCAGATCGCCGTTCAGTACAAGGTCGACGCGGCCGTTGGGGGCGACATTGTTGGGGATGTGCTTGGGCGTCCGCGTCGACCAAGGCGGCCTCGTACCGCAGCCTGGACTATGGCATGTTTTTCTCGTGCCGAAACTTCCGCGATAGCGGAATAGGCAGGCGAAAGGGACTTCCCCACCGCCGCTTGGAATTAAGGTTAACGGCGGCGCAGGCGATCGGGCGCGCGATCTGCCAACCGCGGGTGACAGAGAACTTCGGCGAAACACTTTCTATCCCGATCCGCATTGACCTCTGCCTGCCGAGGGACGACGACTGATGCATCATTGCTGATGGATTGCATCTTGCCCCGCTTTCTCAACGCGAAAATCGCCGACGGCTCCCTGGCCGACCTCACCGTCGCCGGCGGCCGCTTCAGCGCCATCACGCCCGCCGCCAATGCCGCCGGCGCGCCGCCAGGCGCCATCGACTTCGCCGGCCAGCTCGTGCTGCCGGCCTTCGTCGAGGGCCACATCCATCTCGACACCTCCTTCTATGGCGATGTCTGGCGCCCGCACATTCCCTGCACCAACGGCTTCGACGTGCGCGAGCGGGTCGCCTTCCAGATGCGGAACCTCGAGCAGGCCGCGCCGATGGACGAGCGCGCGAAAAACCAGCTCGAGCTTTGCGTTGGCAATGGCAGCCTTGCGATGCGCAGCCATGTCATGGTCGACGCCGCGGTCGGGCTGAAACATGTCGAGACGATCCTTGCCGTGCGCGAAAAATATCGCGAGCTGATCGACATCCAGCTCGTCGCCTTCCCGCAAAGCGGCATCCAGTCGTCGCCCGGCACCGCCGAGCTTCTGGACGAGGCTTTGAAGCTCGGCTGTGATCTGATCGGCGGGCTCGACCCGGCAAGCTTCGACCGCGATGTGAAGGGCCATCTCGACGTCGTCTTCGGCCTTGCCGAAAAACACGGCGCCGGAATCGATATCCACCTGCATGACGGCGGCACCCTCGGCCTGTTCGAGATCGAGGAGATCGCCGCGCGGAGCACGGCACTGGGCATGCAAGGCAAAGTCGCCGTCAGCCACGCCTATGCGCTGGGCGACATTTCCGCCGACGCGCTGGCCAAAGCCGGCGAGCTGCTCGCCGCCTCCGGCGTCGCCATCATGACCAACGCGCCCGGCAACCATCCTTTCCCGCCGGTGGCGGCATTGCGCAAGGCGGGCGTCACGGTCTTTGCCGGCTCCGACAACATCCGCGATTCCTGGTGGCCCTACGGCGATGGCGACATGCTGAACCGCGCCAACATGATCGGCTACCGCTCCGGCTTCTACGAGGATCGCGAGCTGGAAGCCGCGTACGACGTGGTGAGCCATGCCGGCGCCAGGGCGCTAGGGCTCGAAGGCTATGGCATCGCCGTCGGCGCCAGGGCCGATTTCGTCGCGCTCAGGGCCGAGCATGTGCCGGAAGCGGTGGTGGCGGTGCCGAAGGAGCGAACCGTGTATCGCGCAGGCAGGGAAGTGGTCAGGGACGGGAAGGTGGTTGATCGGGCCGGCCTCACCGGGCTGCCATCCACCGGCCTGCGATCTGCTTGACAGTCCGATAGCCGTACCGCATTTTCCGGCGAGGCAGGGGAGATTTCGCCATGAAGAAAGAATATTCGAAGCCGACGTTTGTCCGCAAAGGCCGACTCTCGGCGCAGACCGCGCAGCAACTTCCTTCCGGTAGTACGGACTAACGCCTGACGCCTATCTTGGCGAGCAAGGCAGTCAGCAATTGTGCGCCCGTCATAGCCGGCAGCGCCGCCTGTTGGCGCTCGCCACTAATGCCGCGGCGTCGAAACCCAATTTAATTCGCACACAAATGTTTCAGGCCGCTCCGGCTTCGTGAAGCATTTCACCGTCTGCGCGCAATCGCCTGGTTACAGACGCACCTCAAAAGCGGCGCCCGGAGGGCGGCCGCCAATTCTGCCGCTGCTTTGTGGAGGTTGCGATGTTTAAGAGCCTTAACCGAATCCGCGCCGCGTTCGCGCAGGCGAGAAGGCGCCGCAGAACGACGCGCGAGCTGAACGAACTGCCGCCGGAGATCCGCAAGGACATCGGATGGCCCGATACGGCCCGGGACGACGAGATTCGATTGCCGTTCTAATGCATGTTGCCCAAAGTGCGGAGCGGTTTGGGGATAAGGGCATGCGTCAGCAAAGCCTCGGCTTGCGGTGACGTGATGCCGGCAGCACGGGACGACGAACGCGCCGTCCCTGCTGCCTGGCCAGGCCGTCAGCCGGCGGGCTTGTAGGCCCCGGCAGCCTTGTTGGCGACCGCGAGCACCGCCTTCATGTCGAGTTCTTCGAGGACGACCAGCTCGCTCAACGAGCCGCTCGCGCGCACGGCAAGGGCCATGCCCATCCCGGCGACCTGATCCGGCACCTCGCCATTGACGACGACGTCGTAAATGCCGCGCGTGAACATGACGCTGCTCATCCTGCCGCCGACGCTTTCAAAGAGCGCCTGGATTGCAGCTTCGCGGTTCGATCCCTGCATCAGCCCTTTGGCGGCATGGGGTTCGTAACTTGCCAGTATGGTGACCTTCATGGCTATCTCCTCCAAATATCATTGCCTCAGGCTGCTCAATGGTTTGAGCAGCCGAGGTGATTGTTGTTTCACTGACATTTGACTTGGTCACGGACCGCCCGGGCACCATGGCCAACAGGCGGTTCAGCCGGAGCACGGCTTCGGCTTGCGACAATATGCGCCTATTCTAATATTGCGACAATCCCGCGATGAGCGGACCGCCGTCGTGTCAGATATCTCCGTCAGGATATGTGCGCCAATTGTCGTCAGAGCGATGCGCCATGGCCGGTTTGTGTATTCACGCGACGGACGTGGCCTGATAATAGGTCAACGAAGCTGACCTAAATGCTAAAACCCCGAACGAAGCACTGCGGGAGGTGCGCTTTGACCCTGTTGAACCTTCTGGCCTCGCGCTCCTCGCGCATGAAGGCCTCGGAAATCCGCGAGCTCCTCAAACTGCTTGATCAGCCCGACATCATCTCGTTCGCCGGCGGTATTCCCGATGCCTCGCTGTTTCCGGCCGAGGCCATCGGCGACGCCTATCAGGCCGTGCTCGGCGGCGCGGAAGCGGGGGCCGCGCTGCAATACCAGGTCAGCGAAGGTTTTCTGCCGCTGCGCAAATGGCTGGCCAGCTATATGGGCAGGCTCGGCATCCAATGCGACGAGGGCAACATCTTCATCACCTCCGGCTCGCAGCAGGCGCTCGACTATCTCGGCAAGCTGTTTCTGTCGCCGGGCGATACCGCGCTGGTCACCTGGCCGACCTATCTCGGCGCGCTGCAGGCCTTCAACGCCTACGAGCCGCGTTACGACCGGCTGAACATTGCCGGCGGCAACATGACGCCGGAGGCCTATCGCGCGGCAGCCGCGGGCAACGGCGGCAAAGTGAAATTCGCCTATCTGGTGCCGGATTTCGCCAACCCGACCGGCAACACGCTGGATAGCAAGCAGCGCGAGGCGGTGCTCGACCTCGCCGGCGAGCTCGACATCGCCGTCATCGAGGACGCCGCCTATCGGGCACTGCGCTATGACGGCGCGGCGGTGCCGCCGATTCTGGCGCTGGATTGCGCCCGCTCGGGCGGCATCGACAATGCCCGCACGCTCTATTGCGGCTCCTTCTCCAAGATCCTGTCCCCAGGCATGCGCGTCGGCTGGGTCTGCGCCCCGCGCCATGTGGTGGAAAAGCTGGTGTTGATGAAACAGGCCTCCGACCTGCACAGCCCGTCGATCAACCAGATGGTCATGCATCGCGTTGCCGAGACCATCTTCGACGCCCAGGTGGAGAAGCTGATCGGTGCCTATCGCCGTCGCCGCGACGCGCTGCTCGGCGCGCTCGAGGAAAACATGCCGGACGGCATTTCCTGGAGCCGGCCGGAAGGCGGCATGTTCGTCTGGCTGACGCTGCCCGAAGGCACTGACGCCACCGCGTTGCTGGCGCGTTCGGTAAAAGAGGCGCGCGTCGCCTTCGTGCCGGGCAACGCCTTTTACGCCGACGGTACTGGCCGCAACACGCTGCGCATGTCCTTCACGCTGGCCGACGACCGCGCGGTGGGCGAGGGCGTGCCGCGATTGGCGAAGCTGCTGAGGTAGCCAATTCCCTCAAAGAGAGATCGACAGCCGGCTATCACCTCCTTCTCGCGCAGGCGTGATTGGTAGTGCGCAGCCGTGATTATAGCCCCGCCGATTCTTCGGCTAGGGTCGCGGCCGATCCAACACCCCCTGGATCGGCAGGCAGCGAAGTCCCACCTTCAAGGCCTCAACGAAAGGGCCCCGACGGCTTCCACCGGCGGGGCTTTTTTGTGTCGGCGATCCGGCGCGAATCGAAACCGCCCTACTTGTTGCAGTTCTGCATGTTCGAGGTCGTATTGCCGCTGGCCGTGTTGTTGTCGGTATCGTTGGCGCCCGTATCCTTGCAGCGATCCTGCATGCCGGCCGGCTGGTTCGTCGAATTCGTGGAATTCATGGAATTCGTGGAATTCGTGGTGGTCGTATCCGTGCCAGGGGTTGTCGGCGTGGTGACCGTGGCACCGCCCGTCGCACTGCCCGAGGCGCCGCCAGTCGTGCCCGAGACGCCGCCCGAAACGCTGCCGCTGGCGTCGCCGCTCGCGCCGGCTGTCTGAGCCATGGCGCCCGAGGTCGCGAGCGCCAGGGTAAGAACGGAAGCTGCGAGAATCTTCTTCATCATCAGGAAATCTCCATTGGTTTGCATCGTTGACTAAGTTTCCAACGGAGCTTTCCAGGGGATGTTCCGGCTGAAAAAATTCGTGAAGAACCGCATAGCTCTGTTTTTCTGAGCCAACAGCGAGATCGGGTGGCGGCACTTTCAGGAAGGGCCGGCAAGGACAAATCGTGTCGCCCGGGTTGGCGAGAGGGGGGATAGTATGGACTCGCCGCCGCGCGTGACACTGCTCGTCGGCAGTGCTCCGGAACTCCTCCTTGTGGGGGAAATCGGCAGCTCCGGCGCCTGCCGACCCGTCACGCAAAGTTGCTCGGCTCCGGCGCGCCTTTCGGATAGACTTTGGGCAATCCAAGTAGAAGGAGTGAAGCCATGACTTCGCGCCTCAGCCTGATTGGACTTGCCTTCGCTGCCTTCGCCACTCAGGCATCCGCCTTCGAGATCTCCAGCCCGTCGGTTTCCAACGACAAGTGGGACGCAAAATATCTCGGCGACAAGCCCGGATGCGGCGGCAAGAGCGTCTCGATCGCGCTTGCCTGGAAGGACCCGCCGGCGGGCACCAGGAGCTACGCGCTCACCATGTTCGATCCCGACGCCAACGACGGCAAGGGGTTCTGGCATTGGCTTGCCTGGAACATCCCGGCAAGCGCCAAGGGCCTCGCCGAAGGCGCCAGCTCCAAAGGCGGCAAGCGCCTGCCGAAGGGCACGGTGTCCGGCATGGGCGGCGTCGGTCGCACCGGCTATTTCGGCCCATGTCCGCCGCCCGGCAGCGGCACGCACCACTATGTCTTCACGCTCTATGCGCTGAGTGAGGCGAAGCTGCGCACGCCGGAAAATCCGTCGCCCGAAATGGTGTCGGTCGCGGCGAAGAGCCAGGCGCTGGCGGAGGCCAGTGTGACGTATACCTACGGGAGGTAGCTGATCTCCCCCCTCGAGGGGGGAGATGGCCGGCAGGCCAAAGCGGGTCGATGCGCGTAGCGCCGACGCCCGAAGAACAATAAGAGGGCAAGTTGGCGCATCATGCGCGCCGACCCTCTCTGTCGCCTTCGGCGACATCTCCCCCGCAAGGGGAGATCAGCAGCTCACTCCGCCGCTTGCAACCTGTCCTGCGTCTTCGTCTCGAAATCGCTGGCGTCGTGGCGCTCGTGCAGCTGGGAGGCCGGATCGCCGGAGATGCGGTTGACCATGCGGCCGCGCCTTACCGCCGGCCTGGCGTCGATCGCGTCGGCCCAGCGCTGCACGTGCTTGTATTCATGCACGGCGAGGAACTGCGCGGCATCGTTGTAGCTGCGGCCTTTGGCGAGCCCGCCATACCAGGGCCAGACCGCCATGTCGGCGATGGTGTAATCCGGCCCGGCGAGATACTCGCTTTCGGCCAGCCGCCGATCCAGCACGTCCATCTGCCGCTTGGTTTCCATGGCGAAGCGGTCGATGGCGTATTCGATCTTTTCCGGCGCATAGGCGTAGAAATGCCCGAAGCCGCCGCCGAGATAGGGCGCCGAGCCCATCTGCCAGAACAGCCACGAGAAGGTTTCGGCCCGCGCTGCACGCTCCGTCGGCAGAAACTCGCCGAATTTTTCCGCCAGATAGGTGAGGATCGAGCCCGACTCGAACACGCGCACCGGCTTCGGCTCGCTGCGGTCCATCAGCGCCGGGATCTTGGAGTTCGGATTGACCTCGACGAAGCCCGAGCCGAACTGGTCGCCGTCATTGATGCGAATCAGCCAGGCGTCGTATTCGGCGCCCTTGTGGCCGCGCGCCAGCAACTCCTCCAGCATGATCGTCACCTTCTGGCCGTTGGGCGTGGCCAGCGAATAGAGCTGAAGCGGATGCTTGCCGACAGGCAATTCCTTCTCGTGCGTCGGCCCGGCGACTGGCCGGTTGATGGAGGCGAAGGTGCCGCCATTCGGCTTGTTCCAGGTCCAGACTTTCGGCGGGTTGTACTGGTTCATCTCGGGAGGCCTTGTTGCTGTGAGCGGGATGCGGGGTTCGTTGGCGCAAGATTTAGGTGCGGTTGCGCGGGCGTCAAAGAAAAAAGTTCAAATTTCGTTGAACTAACGCTTGGGCCAGCAGCGCCCCGCCTTCTCCGTCAGGGACAGATGCCCTTGCACCGCGTCCCTTTGGCCATACTTATAGAAAAAGACCCGTAATTCAGGATCGACGATGACCATCGAAAAAATCTCGCGCTCCGTCGTGGCCGTGCGCGCCACGGTTCCGGACGACGCCTTCACCGCCAATGCGCTGGGCACGCGCCGTGAGGGCAGCGGCGTGGTGATCCGCGACAGCGGGCTGGTTCTCACCATCGGCTATCTCATCACCGAGGCCGAGGAGGTCTGGCTGACCGACCAGGACGGCCGCGTGGTTGCGGCGCATGCGCTGGCCTATGACCAGGAGACCGGCTTCGGCCTGGTGCAGGCGCTGGCGCCGCTCGGGCTGCCGGCAGTCAAGTTCGGCAATGCCAGGAAGGCCAATATCGGCGACGCCGTGACGCTTGCCGACGGCATCGGCCAGCAGGTCGACGCCCACATCGTCACCAAGCAGGAATTCGCCGGCTATTGGGAATATCTCATCGACGAGGCGATCTTCACCGCGCCGGCGCATCCGTCGTGGGGTGGTGCTGCGCTGTTCGACCGTGACGGCAAGCTGCTCGGCGTCGGCTCGCTGCGCCTGCAGATGAGCCGCGCCGGCGAGGTTGCCGACATCAACATGATCGTGCCGATCGACCTTCTGACGCCGATCCTCGACGATCTGGTCAAGCGCGGCCAGGTCGCCAAGCCGCCGCGCCCGTGGCTCGGCGCCTTCTCGGCGGAGTCGAACGGCATGGTGGTGGTGATGAGCGTCGCCGAAGGTGGTCCTGCGGCAAAGGCTGGCCTTCGCCAAGGCGACATCATCTCCGACGTGCGCGACGGCGAGGTTGACGGTCTCGCCGACTTCTATCGAAAACTCTGGCAGAACCCGGCCGGCGCGGAAATTCCGTTGCGCGTCGTGCGCGACGGCCGTGAGACCTGGCTTCGCGTAAAATCGGCCGACCGCAACTCCTTCCTCAAGAAGCCGCAGCTGCAGTAACGTGCATCCAAGGCTGCTGAAGACCTTTCTCGCGGTCGCGCGCACACGCAACGTCACGCGCGCGGCGGGCGAGCTCAATCTCGCACAGTCGAGCGTCAGCGACCAGATCCAGGCGCTCGAGGCCGAGCTGGGCGCGACGCTGTTCATACGGTCGCGGCAAGGGCTGGACCTGACGCCGGCCGGCGAGGCGCTGCAACCTTACGCCGAGGAATTGCTGGCGCTCGCCGACGACGCCCGGACCGCCATCGATGCCACCAAGGCCGAGACGGCCGGCAGCCTGTCGATCGGCGCGCTCGAGACGATCGCTTCGGCAAAACTTCCCGGCTGGCTCGCCGATTTCCAGGCCGTTCATCCCGACATCGACATCAGGCTGAAAATCGCAGGCAGCGGCGAGTTGCGCCGCAGGCTGGGAGAGGGTGGGATCGACGTCGCCTTCTGCTTCGACAGACCGGGCGCCAGCGAGCCCGACGAGCGCTTCGCCAGGCGCCCCGTCGCGGCCGAGCCGCTGGTGCTGATCGCGCCGCCGGGCGAGAACCGGGCGGATGTCGATCTGGCGGAGCTTGCCGAAAAGCGTTTCGTCGCCACCGAAACCGGATGCGTCTACCGCGTCATGGTCGACACGGCCTTCACCGAGGCGGGCCTCGGCGGACCGAAGCTCGCGGCCGAGGCTGGCAGCATTGACGCCATCGCCGGCTTGGTGGCGGCCGGCGCCGGCTTCGGCCTTGTGCCGCGGCTGGCGGTCGCCGCGGCGCTCGATCGCGGCGAGGTGGCCGAGATCGCATGGCCGGGCCCGATCCGCTCGGCGGAGCTGGTCATGATCTGGCGGCGCCGGCGCGTCCAGCCGCCGGCGCTGAAGCTCTTGCTCGCGGCGATGGGCGAAAACTTCGCGCTCGTCAGACCAGCCGCTGCCCGCCCTCGACATGCAGCGTCGTTCCCGTCGTAAAGCCGTTGCCCATCAGGAAGCGGATCGCGTCCGCAATGTCTTCCGGCCGTCCGACCCGTCCCGCCGGCAGGCGCTTCGCCATCGCGGCAAGCGTCTCGTCCTTCGCATCGCCGGCAACGAATTGCCAGATCGGCGTGTCGACCCAGCCGGGCGAGACGGCATTGACGCGGATCGGCGCCAGCTCGATGGCCAAGGCCCGCACCAGCCCTTCGAGCCCGGCGTTGACGGCCGCGACCACCGAGCCGCGCGCGGCCGGGCGGTAGGCGGCAATGCCGGAGACGAAGGTGAGCGAACCATTGGCCGAAAGTTTCGGCGCGCCATGCTTGGCCAACAGCAGCGGCCCGTAGAACTTGCTGTCGACAACCTTTTGCGCCGCCGAAAGCTCGATGTCGGGCAAAAGCCGGTAGGCGCCTTCGATATCGGCCGCCGTGCTGACGATATGCTCGAGCCGGCCGATGCGCGCGAACAGCGCCGCGACCTCGGCCTCGCGGCTGATGTCTGCCACCGCCGTTGCCAGCGCGGCCGGGCAGCCGAGCTCATCGCGCGCGGCGTTCAGCCTCGCTGCATTGCGCCCGGCGATGATGACGCCGGAGCCTTCGGCGAGGCAGCGCCTGGCAAGCGCCAGCCCCATGCCCGAACTGCCGCCGACGATCAGGATTTTTGTCTCGTCCATGTCCATGCCTTTCCTTTGCATGGACGGTGATGTGGCAGGCCGGCCGGCGGAGCGGAAACGGAAGAAACCGATAGTGTTATCGGAGAGTCCGATGGTTGGCTGGCGCGGCTTTGATAATTCAACCAGGCAGGGCAGGGGGGCGCCAAGAAACGCGGCCTTAAATTCCCACGACTATAAGCTAAGGCGGCGGCGTCTCGACAGGGCTGGCGGGACAGCGCGCCCTCTGGTCTGCCGGCCGTCTCCCCAACAAAGGGGAAGATCGGAGCCTCGGCTCAGGCAAGAAGGAACCCCGATGGCCCCCATCAAGGTCGACCCGAGCAAGGTCCACGAGTTCTCGGACGCTGAAAGCTTCTACGCCTGGCTCAGCCAAAACCACGCCGGCGAAAGCGAGGTCTGGATCAAGATCCACAAGGTTGGCTCTGGCCTTCCTTCGATCACGCCGAAGGAAGCGATCGACGTCGTGCTCTGCTTCGGCTGGATCGATGCGGTGCGCAAGTCGCTCGACGAGAAGAGCTTTCTGCAGCGCTACACGCCGCGCGGCAGGAAGAGCATCTGGAGCAGGATCAACGTCGACAACGTCGCGCGCTTGATCGAAGAGGGCCGCATGACGGAGCATGGCCTGCGCGAAGTCGAGGCGGCCAAAGCCGATGGCCGCTGGGACCGCGCCTATGGCGGCTCGAAAGAGATGACAATTCCGCCCGACCTGCAGGCCGCGATCGATGCCGAACCGAAGGCCAAAGCGATGCTGGCAAAGCTTTCGGCGCAGAACCGTTTCGCGCTCGCCTTCCGCGTCCACAACATGAAGACCGAGGCGGGGCGCAAGAAGAAGATCGAGACGTTCGTCGAAATGCTGAAGCGCGGCGAGACGATCTATCCGCAGAAGAGGTAGGGCACGATCCGGACCGGACGACCGCGCCAGCGACCAGGTAAGCAAAAACGCCGCCTTTGAGGGACGGCGTTTCCGGGAAGCGATGATCCCGAACCCTGTTGAAGCGGTCCGGGATCATCCGGTCATGAAGTCTTTGGCCAATCGCTGAAAAGCCAAAAGCCGGCGACGCGCCTTATGCGGCGAGCTTCTTGCCGTGCTTCTTGTGGGTACGCTTCTTGGTGTGGTGCTTCACATGATGCTTCTTGGCGTGATGCTTCGAGTGCTTCTTCACGTGATGCTTGCGGGCGTGACGGCGATGATGCTTGACATGCTTCTTGTGCGGGCCGTTGGCGTCCGGCTTGGCCGTCTCGGTGGCCGCAGCCGGAGCCGCGGTGGTCGTCGTCGTCGCAGCCGTCGTGGTCGCGGCAGCGTTGGCTTCGGTAGTGCCGAGCGCCGGCACCGCGAAAGCAAGCGCGACCGCCAGGCCGAGAACGGAGAGAAGGGTCTTTTTCATAAGTCGGCATTCCTTTTTCGAAGATCGATATCAGGTTGTCGCTGGCCGTAGTTCGGCTGCTCCGGTGCCGCTTATGACAGCCGGTCTTTTCGCGAGTTTTTCCGGGCTGTTGAATCTTGTTTCCGGATTGTGTCTGGCGGGGAGGGGGCGCTTGCTGGTCAATTCGACCTGCCCCGGCTGGGTCGCGACATGGGCGATGCCGGCGGCCGCCCCGTCGCGCAAGGCGCGGCCGGCATCGTCTGCGCCGCAACCTTGCCCGACGGTCCGACCGGCGGCTTTTTAGCGATGGCAAGCGGCTGCCCTGGTGAAGGGACACCATGCTGCCCCCAACCCATCCGCATGCTACGAAAATAGCATTCCCGGCCAGCGAAATGTGATGCTAGGCTCGCGCCCGTGCACCCAAGGCGCGCGGCGGCCCAGCCGCAAACGAGCAGGCCCGCAAGAATAGGAGTGGCAGGCGGATCGAGGCCTCAATCCACAATCCGACGGAACTGTTGAACCATTGCGAGGTCCGCCGCGTTTCCCGTGGTTGACCACAAGGGAGGAACTACCAGTGAAAGCATCCTATCTCGTCTCCGCCGCGCTCATTGCGGCATCCGCAATGCCGGCGGCGGCTGGCGAAATCTCGGACGGCAAGGTCAAGATCGGCATCTTGAACGACCAGTCCGGCGTCTATGCCGATTTCGGCGGCAAATGGTCGGTAGAGGCCGCCAAGATGGCGGTCGAGGATTTCGGCGGCAAGGTGCAGGGCGCGCCGATCGAGATCGTCAGCGCCGACCACCAGAACAAGCCGGACATCGCCTCCAACATCGCGCGCCAGTGGTACGACACCGAGCAGGTCGACGCGATCATGGAGCTCACCACGTCTTCCGTCGCGCTCGCCGTCCAGGGGCTTTCCAAGGAAAAGAAGAAGATCGACATCGTCACCGGCGCCGCCTCCACCGACCTCACCGGCAAGCAGTGCTCGCCCTATGGTTTCCACTGGGCCTACGACACCCACTCCCAAGCGGTCGGCACCGGCGGCGCACTGGTGCAGCAGGGCGGCGACAGCTGGTATTTCATCACCGTCGACTATGCATTCGGCTATTCGCTGAAGGACCAGACCGCCAAGCTCGTGGAATCCAGTGGCGGCAAGGTGCTGGGCGAGGTGCGCTATCCGCTTGGCTCCACCGACTATTCCTCCTTCCTGCTGCAGGCGCAGTCCTCCGGCGCCAAGATCATCGGCCTAGCCAATGCCGGCCTCGACACCTCGAACTCGATCAAGCAGGCGGCCGAGTTCGGCATCGTCGCCGGCGGCCAGCGGTTGGCGGCGCTGCTCTTCACGCTGGCCGAGGTGCATGGCCTTGGCCTGCAGGCGGCGCAGGGCGTTGTGCTGACGGAAGGCTATTACTGGGACCGCGACGATGTGAGCCGCGATTTCGCGCAACGCTTCTTCAAGCGCACCAACCGCATGCCAAACATGGTCCAGGCCGGCACCTATTCGGCGGTGACGCAGTATCTGAAGGCCATCGACAAGGCCGGCACCGACGAGACTGAAGCGGTGGCCAAGCAATTGCATGAGATGCCGGTCA
The DNA here is from genome assembly GCF_029625845.1 of Mesorhizobium sp. WSM4898. NCBI lineage: Bacteria > Pseudomonadati > Pseudomonadota > Alphaproteobacteria > Hyphomicrobiales > Phyllobacteriaceae > Mesorhizobium > Mesorhizobium sp. WSM4898. The sequence goes on from NZ_JARTVQ010000008.1 coordinate 35,271, forward strand.
ACGACGTGTTCACGGTGAACGGCAAGGTGCAGGCCGACGGCTCGATGGTGCACGACATGTATCTCTACCAGGTCAAGAAGCCGGAGGAGAGCAAGAAGGACTGGGACTACTACACCTACCTGGCGACCATTCCCGGCGACAAGGCCTTCATGAAAGCCGAGGACAGCGGCTGCCCGCTCGTCAGCAAGTGACGCTCGACACCGCCACCGCCGTCCGCCGGGACGGCATCGACCAGACGCCGCGGGTGGTGCTTTCCGCCCGCGGCCTGCGGCGCGACTTCGCCGGATTCGTCGCCGTGAAGGATGTCGACCTCGACGTCCACCACGGCAGGATCCATGCCTTGATCGGCCCGAACGGCGCCGGCAAGACCACCATCTTCAACCTGTTGACCAAATTCCTGCAGCCGACCAGCGGCACCATCCAGCTGCTCGGCACCGACATCACCCGCACGCCGCCGGCCAAGGTGGCGCGCATGGGCCTTGTACGCTCCTTCCAGATATCGGCGATCTTTCCGCATCTCAGCGTGCTCGACAATGTGCGCGTCGCGCTGCAGCGTCCGGGCGGGCTGGGCTATCAGTTCTGGCGCCCGGTCTCGGCGCTGGACCAGCTGACGCCCCGGGCGCGCGAGCTGCTAGCCATAGTCGGGCTCGACGACGCCGCGCATCGGCTGGCGGGCGATCTCTCCTATGGCAGGAAGCGTGTGCTGGAAATCGCCACCACGCTGGCGCTCGATCCAAAAGTTCTGCTGCTCGACGAGCCGATGGCCGGCATGGGGCATGAGGATGTCGGCACGATCTCAGGCATCATCCGCTCGCTGGCGAAAGACCGCGCCGTGCTGATGGTCGAGCACAACCTCACCGTCGTTGCCGATCTCTGCGACTGGATCACCGTCATGCAGCGCGGCCAGGTGCTTGCCGCCGGCGACTACGCGACTGTGAGCCAGGACGAGCGCGTGCGCGTCGCCTATATGGGGACCGAGCATGAGTGAGCCACTGCTTGCCGTGCGCGACCTTCATGCCTGGTACGGCGAGGGCCATGCGCTGCACGGCGTCAACCTCGAAGTCCTGCGCGGCGAGACGGTTACGCTGCTTGGCCGCAACGGCGTCGGCAAGACGACGACGCTGCGCGCCATCATGGGGCTGATCCGCAAACGGACGGGCAGCGTCACTTTCAATGGCAAGGACCTGATCCGCCTGCCGCTGCACCGCGTCGCCCACCAGGGCATCGGTTTCGTGCCGGAGGAGCGCGGCATCTTCGCCACGCTCACCGTCGACGAAAATCTGATCCTCCCGCCGGTGGTGGCCAAGGGCGGCATGAGCGTGGAGGAGATCTTCGACCTCTTCCCCAACCTCAAGGAACGTCGCAACAGCCAGGGCACGAAGCTTTCCGGCGGCGAGCAGCAGATGCTGGCGATCGCCCGCATCCTGAGGACCGGCGTCGAAATGCTTTTGCTCGACGAGCCGACCGAAGGCCTTGCGCCGGTCATCGTCCAGCGCATCGGCGAATTGTTGGCGACGCTGAAGAAGCGTGGCATGACCATCCTTTTGGTCGAGCAGAATTTCCGCTTCGCTGCCCGCATCGCCGATCGCTTCTACCTGATGGATCACGGCAAGGTGGTGGAAGGTTTCCCGGTCGGCCAGCTTTCCGCGCACACCGACAAACTGCACGAGGTGCTGGGGGTATGATGGCCAAATGACCATGATCTTCGGCATCCCCATCCAAGCCTTGCTCGGCCAACTGCTTGTCGGCCTGATCAACGGCTCTTTTTACGCCATGCTCAGCCTCGGGCTGGCCGTCATCTTCGGGCTCTTGCGCATCATCAATTTCGCCCATGGCGCGCTCTATATGTTCGGCGCCTTCATCGGCTATCTGCTGCTCGTCCATCTCGGCATCGGCTACTGGCCGGCGCTGATCATCGTGCCTTTGGCCGTCGGCCTGTTCGGCATCGTGGTGGAGCGCGTAGCACTGTCGCGGCTCTACCGGCTCGACCCGCTTTATGGCCTGCTTTTCACCTTCGGCCTTGCGCTGGTCATCGAAGGCGTGTTCCGCTTCTATTATGGCGTCTCCGGCAATCCTTACGCGGTGCCGACCCTGCTTGCCGGAGGCACCAATCTCGGCTTCATGTTCCTGCCCAATTACCGCGGCTGGGTGGTGGTGGCCTCGCTCATCGTCTGCATCGGCACCTGGCTGCTGATCGAAAAGACCAGGCTCGGCTCCTATTTGCGCGCCGCCACGGAGAACCCCGAGCTGGTGCAGGCTTTCGGCGTCAACGTGCCACTGCTGCTGACGCTCACTTATGGGCTGGGCGCAGCACTTGCCGGGCTGGCCGGCATTCTTGCGGCGCCCGTCTACCAGGTCAGCCCGCTGATGGGATCGGACCTCATCATCGTCGTCTTCGCCGTCGTCGTGGTCGGCGGCATGGGCTCGATCCTCGGCGCCATCGTCACCGGCTACATGCTCGGCCTCGCCGAGGGCCTGACCAAAGTTTTCTATCCGGAGGCCTCGAACCTGGTGGTCTTCGTCATCATGGCAATCGTGCTTTTGCTCCGCCCCGCGGGCCTGTTCGGAAGGGACGCGTAAGATGAGCGAGGCGACCCTTCACGCAGAGCGCGCCGCTGCCTCCGTCCGGCTGGAACGGGCGCTTGTGGCGCTGGGGGTCGTGGCGCTCATCGCCGCCCCCTTCCTCATCTATCCGATCTTCGTCATGAAGATGCTGTGCTTCGCGCTGTTCGCCTGCGCCTTCAACCTGCTCCTCGGCTACACCGGGCTGCTCTCCTTCGGCCACGCCGCCTTCTTTGGCGGCGCCGCCTATTTCTGCGCCTATGCCGTGAAAGCCTGGGGCTGGCCGCCGGAGGCCGGCATCCTGCTCGGCGCTGCGGGCGCGGCAGGCATGGGCCTCGTCGTCGGCTTCCTCGCCATCCGCCGGCAAGGCATCTATTTCGCCATGATCACGCTGGCGATGGCGCAGATGTTCTATTTCTTCTGCGTGCAGGCGCCCTTCACCGAAGGCGAGGACGGCATCCAGGGCGTGCCGCGGGGTCATCTCTTCGGCATGCTCGACCTCAACGTGCCGATGAACATGTATTTCTTCGTGCTCGCCATCTTCCTGATAGGCCTTTTCGCCATCTGGCGCATCGTCAACTCGCCCTTCGGCATGATCCTGCGCTCGATCCGCGAGAACGAGAACCGTGCCATTTCGCTCGGCTATTCCGTCGGCCGCTACAAGCTCGCCGCCTTCGTCATGTCGGCGGCCCTTGCCGGCCTCGCCGGCGCGGTGAAGGCGATCGTCTTCCAGTTCGCGACCCTCACCGACGTCACCTGGCAGATGTCGGGCGAGGTCATCCTGATGACGCTTCTTGGCGGCATCGGCACCATGGTCGGCCCGGTGGTCGGCGCCGGCCTAGTCGTCGGCCTCGAGAACACGCTTGCCACCTCCGGCTTCCCGGTGACGATAGCGACCGGCGTGATCTTCATGGTCTGCGTGCTGATCTTCCGGCGCGGGATCGTGGGGGAGATCTATGCGCGGTTGCTGGGGAGGGAGGGCGGCAAGAGCTCTTAAGCAGCCGCCTCGAACCGTTTAATTTCCTTGAGCTCTTCCTGCAGCGACGCGCCCTCCACGGCCAGGTCGTAACTGGCTTGCATGTTCATCCAGAACTGTGGCGTGGTCCCAAAGAATTTGGCGAGACGCAGAGCGGTGTCCGGCGTAACGGGCGTGGTCTCGTTGGCGAGGCGCTCGATGCGGGTACGTGGGACGTGAAGCTTTTTCGCCAGGGTGTAGGGCTTCAGGTCGAGTGGCTCAAGGAACTCGGCCCGCAATATCTCGCCGGGATGAATAGGCTTATCGAGGTTGATCATTGGTTCCGCTCCTGTCGGACAGAGCTGGTTGGTTTAGCTAATGGTAGTCGGTGATCTCCACATTGTCCGCTCCTCCATCGGTCCACCGAAAGCAAACACGAAATTGGTCGTTGATACGGATTGAGTACTGACCGGCGCGATCGCCCTTCAGCGCTTCAAGCCGATTTCCCGGTGGGACTTTGAGGTCGGCCGGTTCGGCTGCGTTGTCCAGCATGAACAGTTTCCGCTGAGCGACACGAATGAGATCTGCCGGAAATCCTTTCGGAGCCTGTCGAAATCGCTTCAGTGGTCTTGTCTCAGAACGAACGTATCATCCACTGCCCCTCGCAACGTATCTTTGCATGATACGTCTGCGAGATCAAGCGCAGAGTATCATGCCGCGATACGAAATGCCCCGAGGGATCATGTTGAGTGAGGTGCGCCCACCGGCACCTCCAGCCCGACCTTCACCCGATCCATCGCAACGAACGTGCGAAACCGCCTGACGTTGTTGTTCTCAAAAAACAATCGCCGGGTCAGCGCCTCGTAGTCGGCCATCGTCGCCACGGTGACGACCAGGATGAAGTCGGCCTCGCCGGTCACGTAATAGCACTGCTGTACTTCGGGCACCGCGGCGAAGCCGCGCTTGGCGGCGTCGATCAGCTCGGCCCGCTCGCTCTCCACCTCGACCTCGACGAAGATGGTGATCGGATGGCCGACCTTGGCCGGATCGACCAGCGCGACATTGGCGCGGATGACGCCCATTTCCTCCATGCGCTTGATGCGCCGCTGCACGGCCGGCGCCGAGAGGTTCACCGTCTCGCCGATAATGCGCTGGGGCGTGCTGTTGTCCTTCTGCAGGATGGCGAGGATGGCGCGGTCGAAGGCGTCGAGGTCGGGCAAAATGGACATGACAGCATCTAAACGAAACAAACTTGCATTTCAGGTGCCGAAACAGAGCGCCTTTCTCACTGGACTTGCAATAAATTTCAGCCAACAAGACAGAGAAAGCCGATCCATGTTCCTGCTCAACCACCACCCGAGCCATCGCCAGCCGCTGACCGATGAAGACGCCGCGACGCTTGGGCTCGCCGGAGCCGCGGACGCCGAGCGCTTCCTGGCCGCGCGCGACAACCATGCCGAGACGCCGCTGCATGCCTTGCCGGCGCTGGGCGGCGAACTCGGCGTCGGCTCGCTGTATGTCAAGGATGAGGGTAAGCGCCTCGGCCTCGGCAGCTTCAAGGCGCTGGGCGGCGCCTACGCCGTCATCCGACTGGTGCTGGAAGAGGCCGAGGAACGGCTCGGCCGCGCCATCGATGTCGCGGAATTGCATGGGCCCGACGTGCAGGCGATTGCGGCCGGGATGACCTTCGCCTGCGCGACCGACGGCAATCATGGACGCTCGGTGGCGCAGGGCGCCGGCCTGGTCGGTGCGCGCTCCGTCATCTTCGTCCATTCGGGCGTAAGCAGCGAACGCGTGGCGGCGATCGCCCGCTTCGGCGCCGAGATCGTGCGCATCGCCGGCGATTACGACCAGTCGGTCAGGGAAGCCGCCCGTGTCGCCGCCGAGCGCGGCTGGACCGTCGTCTCCGACACATCCTGGCCGGGCTATGAGCGCATCCCGGCGCTGGTGATGCAGGGCTACACCGTTATCGTGCGCGAAGCGCTGAGGCGCTTGCCGCAGCCGCCCACCCACGTCTTCCTGCAGGCCGGCGTCGGCGGCCTCGCCGCGGCGGTGGCCGGCCATTTCGCCATCGTGCTTGGCGAAGATCGCCCGACGGCAATCGTGGTCGAGCCCGCGCGGGCGGCGTGCGTCTACGCCACCGCGAAGGCGGGGCGTCCAATCGCGATTGCGCACAGCAAGCCCACGGTGATGGCGATGCTCGAGTGTTATGAACCGTCGCTCGTAGCCTGGCGCGTGCTGTCGCGGCTTGGCGATGCTTTCATGACCGTGGACGAGGAAGACGCGGTTTCGGTGATGAACCGCCTGGCGCGGCCTTCAGGCACTGATCCGGCGATCGTTTCCGGCGAGAGCGGCGGGGCAGGGCTCGCCGGGCTGATCCGCGCTGCCGGCGACAAGAAGATGCGCGGGGCTCTCGGCCTCGATGCCCAGTCGCGCGTGCTCATCATCAACTCCGAAGGCGCGACCGACCCCGGCCGCTATGCCGAGCTGGTCGGGATGGCGCCGGACGAGGTTGCGCTTGCGAGGCAGCCGGCATGAGCAGTCTGACGATCAATGCCGACCGTCTGCTTGGCCGTATCGAGGAGCTCGGCAGCCTCGGTCGCGATGCGCAGGGCCGGCTCGTCCGCGTTGCCGCCTCCGACATGGACAAGCTTGGCCGCGACCGCCTTGTCGGTTGGCTGGAAGAGGCAGGGCTCGACGTCGCCATCGATCGCATGGGCAACATCTTCGGCATCTGGCAGGGCGACGCCGAGGCAGGCCAGGAAGCGGTGATGCTCGGCTCGCACATCGACACGGTGATCGACGCCGGCATCTATGACGGCTGCTACGGCGTGCTTGCCGGCCTCGAAGCGATCGAGAGCCTGAAGGAGGCAGGATTCGCGCCGGCGCGCCCGCTTGTGGTCGCCGCCTTCACCAATGAGGAGGGCGTGCGCTATTCGCCTGATATGATGGGCTCGCTGGTCTTTGCCGGCGGCCGGGATATCGAAGAGGCGCTGGCCTCGATCGGCACCGACGGCTCGGTGCTGGGTAAGGAGTTGGAGCGCATCGGCTATGCCGGCCGACATCAGCCCGGCTTCCTCAAGCCGCATGTCTATGTCGAGCTGCATGTCGAACAGGGGCCGGTGCTGGAGCGCGAGGGCATCGCCATCGGCGCGGTCGAGAACCTGCAGGGCATTTCCTGGCAGCGCATAACCATCGACGGCGTGGCCAACCATGCCGGCACCACGCCGATGTCGATGCGCCAGGATGCCGGCGTCGCCGCCGCGCGGGTGATCAGCTTCCTCGCTGACCGAGCCAGCGCCTCGCCGACGCCCACGGTCGCCACCGTTGGCACCATTGCTTTCGAGCCAAACGCCATCAACGTCATCCCGTCGCGGGCAATCTTCACCATCGACCTTCGCGATCCGAACGAAATGCATCTTCGCGAAGCGGAAGCGGCGCTCGCCGCCTTCCTGGACGACCTTGCTGCAAGCGCCGGCGTCACCATCCATGCCGAAAGCCTGGCGCGCTTCGAGCCGGTGACGTTCGATGCCGGCATCGTCTCGCTGATCGAGGATGGCGCCAGAGCCGTCGGCCTCTCCTGCCGGCGCATGACGTCGGGCGCGGGGCACGACGCGCAGATGATTGCCCGCATTGCGCCGTCCGCGATGATCTTCGTGCCGAGCCGGGGCGGCATCAGCCACAGCCCGGACGAGTTCACCGCCGCCGACGAACTGGTTGCGGGCGCCAATGTCCTGCTTGGCGTCGCCGCCCGGCTGGCAGCCGACTGATCGCGGAACCAAACGGTATGTTGTCGACGGCAGGTGCCGCCAAGGCGAAGCACCACCAAAAATAGTCATCTCGAAACGTTGCGTGCCACCAAGGCGGGAATCCGGCGACATCTGATCGAAACAAACTTCAATCACTAGCCAGATTAGGGAGCGCGATTCTCGCGCGCGTCAAAAAAGTTCAGTGTATCGAAGAAAGAATAGCATGCTGCTCATCAACCAGCGCCCCGAACACAACCAGCCGCTGGTGCCGGCCGACGCCGAGTCCCTCGGCCTGGCGGGCGCCGACCGGGCCGAGCATTATCTGAGGGCTCGCGACGACCATGCCGAAACGCCTCTCTATGCCTTGCCGGCGCTCGCCAATGGCCTCGGCATCGCAGCACTGCATGTCAAGGACGAGGGCCAGCGTCTTGGCCTTGGCAGCTTCAAGGCGCTGGGCGGCGCCTATGCCGTCATGCGGCTGGTGCTGGAAGAGGCCGGCAAGCGCTTCGGTCGCGAAGTCGATATCTGCGAAATTAACGATCCGAAGCTGCGCGCTATCGCCGCCCAGATGACCTTCTGCTGCGCCACCGATGGCAACCACGGCCGATCGGTCGCGCAGGGGGCGGGCCTCGTTGGCGCGCGTTCGGTCATCTACGTCCATGCCGGCGTCAGCGCCGAGCGCGTGGCGGCCATCGCCCGCTTCGGCGCCGAGATCGTGCAGGTCGAGGGCGGTTATGATCAGGCGGTCCGCGAAGTCGCCCGGGTCGGCGCCGAGCGCGGCTGGAAGATCGTCTCCAACACCTCCTGGCGTGGCTACGAGCGCATTCCGGGGCTTGTCATGCAGGGCTACACGGTGATCGTGCGCGAGGCGCTGCGGCACATGGCCGAGCCGCCCACGCACGTCTTCCTGCAGGCCGGCGTCGGCGGTTTTGCGGCGGCGCTTGCGGGCTATATGGCAATTCTGCTCGGCGAGGGGCGGCCGAAGGCCGTGGTGGTCGAGCCGAGGCGCTCGGCTTGCGTCTACGCCTCGGTGGAGGCCGGCCGTCCCGTAACGATCGCTCCTCAGCGGTCGACGGTGATGGCGATGCTGGAATGCGCCGAGCCGTCCCTGATCGCCTGGCGGGTGCTGGCCCGCGTCGGCGACGCCTTCATGACCGTCGACGAAGACGACGCGGTCGCGGTGATGAACCGGCTGGCCCGGCCCTTGGGCAACGATCCGGCCATCGTTTCCGGCGAGAGCGGCGGCGCGGGGCTTGCCGGGCTGATCCGCGCAGCCGGAGACAAGGGCATGCGCGCGGCTCTCGGGCTCGATGCGACGTCGCGTGTCCTCGTCATCAATTCGGAAGGCGCGACCGACGCCGGCCGTTACACCGAGCTGGTCGGGGCGGTGCCGCGGGAGCTGGAGCTGCAGATCGCCTGAAGGATTTTCAGGAAAGCGGGCTTCCCTCCGGAATCGATGGAAACGAAGCGCAACTTCGGGAAGACTCGCCTGGAACGAGCGCTGGGGAAGAGAAGATGGCTGAACTCGACCAGCAGCAGCTGCATCGCGAGATGACAGCCTGGCGGCGCGACCTTCACGCCCACCCGGAATTCGGTTTCGAGGAAAAACGTACCGCCGCCTTCGTGGCGGAGAAGCTTCGCGCCTTCGGGCTCGAAGTCGCGGAAGGCATCGGCGGCACGGGCATTGTCGGCACGCTGGCCAGGGGCAGCGGCAATCGCGCGATTGCGCTGCGCGCCGACATGGATGCGCTGCGCATCGCCGAGCAAGGGACCCAAGCCTGGCGCTCGCAGACGCCGGGCACCATGCATGCCTGCGGCCATGACGGTCACACCGCCATGCTGCTCGGCGCGGCGAAGCTGCTTGCGGAGGAAGGCGGCTTCGACGGCACGGTGCGGTTCATCTTCCAGCCGGCCGAGGAGTGGGGCAGGGGCGCGCTTGCGATGATCGAAGACGGGCTCATCGAACGCTTTCCCTTCGAGGAAATCTTCGGGCTGCACAACATGCCGGGCCTGCCCATCGGCCACTTCGAAACCCGGAGCGGTCCGATCATGTCGGCCGAGGACAATTTCGAGATCGTGCTGAAAGGCTTGGGCGGCCACGCCGCCAGGCCGCACGACGCTCGCGAGACGCTGGTTGCCGCCTGCGCGCTGGTCGTCAACCTGCAGACCATCGTCTCGCGACGCCTGAGCCCCGTCGATATCGGCGTCGTCTCGGTCACCGAGCTCATCACCGACGGCACCCGCAACGCGCTGCCCGGCCTCGCCCGCATCCTTGGCGACTGCCGCAGTTTCCGGCCCGAGGTGAGCGCGGCGATCGAGAAGGAGATGCGCCGCATCGCCGAAGGCACTGCGCAGGCCTATAACGTAGCGGCTGACGTTACTTACACGCGCGAGTTCGTGCCCTTGATCAACGACGCGGCGCTGGTGAATGAGGCGCTTGTTGCGGCCCGAACGGTGCTGGCCGGCGATGCCGTCGGCATCGCCGCCGAGCCGATGACCGCCTCGGAGGATTTCGCCCGCTTCCTCACCGAAGTGCCCGGCTGTTTCGTCTTCCTCGGCAACGGCAATTCCGCCCCGCTGCACAACCCGGCCTACGATTTCAACGATGAAGGCCTGCTGCATGGCGCGCGTTTCCATGCGGCGGTGGTGAGGCGAAGGCTGGCGGCGGGGTAAGGGCGTCTGCGATTGGCGAAAGCGGCGGAGCTTCTGCTTCGTCATCCTCGAGCTTGACCCGAGGATCCATTCGATGACCTTTGGCGTAGAGTTCGGCAGCGCAGAATACTGTAGCTGTTGCAACGCTTTAGCGTAACGGCATGAATCCCAGGGTCTGCGCGCGTCGCTTCGCTCCTTGCTTCGCCCTCGGATGACGAAGCAGATGGGCCGCGATCCTTCGCGCCCCCCTGTTCTGCCGGATCTTTCCTCCAAAAAGCGGGGAGATTGGCAGCTTCACCCCAGTAACCCTTTTTTGTCAGCTTTCATGCACTATGCCCGAACGGGGACGGCAAGAACGAGGGCATGGCGGACGACACCAAACGCAACGGCGAATTCTGGGCGCTGGCGCTCGATCGCGCCCAGCTCGGCCTATGGGACTGGAATCTCGCGACGGGCGATTGCTACTATTCGCCGACCTGGTGGAAGATGCTGGGTTATGCCGAGGGCGAGCTCGATACCTCCGATCTGTGGCTGAAGCTCACTCATCCCGACGACTGCGAGCGAGCACTGGCGAGCGGCGACCGCCATATCGCTGGTGACACCGAGTCGATCGAGACGGAACTACGGCTGAAGCACAAGGACGGCCGCTGGGTCTGGGTGCTTGACCGCGGCGGCATCGTCGAGCACGATGCCGAGGGCAAGCCGCTGCGCCTGATGGGCGTGCAGACCGATATCACCAGGCAGAAGGAGGCCGAGGCCGCGCTTGAGCAGGTCAATGTTCGCTTGCGGCTCGCGCTCGCCGCCAGCGGCACCGGCATCTGGCACTACGACATCGGCACCAACAAGAGCTATTGGGACCCGCGCACCAGGGAGATCTTCGGCCTGGTCAGCGATACCGACGAGGTGACGGCCGATCTCTGGCACACCTATCTCCACCCGGACGACAAGGAGGCCACCGAGCGCGCGCATCTGCCGCCGCCGGGCTCGAAAAGCGTGACCGCCACGCAATACCGTATCGTCCGGCGCGACGGCTCGGTCCGCCATGTCGAGTCGCTGGTGCGTTTGATCGCCGGCGCCGGCTCGGCCGGCCAGATCCTCGGCACGGTGCGCGACATCACCGACGAGACGAAGCGCGCCGAGGAGCTCGCTTACGCCGCCCATCACGATGCGCTGACCGGGCTGTGGAACCGCTCGGCCTTCGACCGGCTGCTCGCCGAAAACATCGGCGCGGCGGACCGGCTGCCGCTTGCCGTCTTTTATGTCGACCTCGACTACTTCAAGGCGCTGAACGACTATGCCGGCCATGCCGCGGGCGATATCGCGCTGAAGAGCGTCGCCGGCGGCATCCGCGCCAGCCTGCCGCCTTCGGCGCACGCCGCGCGCCTCGGCGGCGACGAATTCGCGCTGCTGGTTCCGAACTGCAACGACGCTTGCGCCGAGCGGCTGGCGCGTGCCGTGCTCGCCGCGGTGCGCGACGCCGATCTCGGCTCCGCCGTGTCGTCCCGCAGGCTAGCCGCCAGCATCGGCATCGCCTTCGTGCGCGATCCCCGAACGACGGTAACCGATGCGCTCGCCTGCGCCGACGATGCCTGCTACGCCGCCAAAGCCGGCGGGCGCGACCGCTTCGCCGTGTTCTCGGCCGAAACAGCTTCCGGAGCCGGCGGCCTCAACGCAGCGCGGCTTGCCGCCGATTTGGTCGATGCCATGGAGGACAGCCGGTTGAAGCTGTTCGGCCAGGAGATCCATCGCCTCGGCAGGCCCTGGCAAGACAGCCGCCATGTCGAGGTGCTGGCGCGGCTCGAGGCGCGCAACGGCAAGCTGATCTTGCCGGGCGAGTTCATGCCGGTGGCCGAACGCTTCGGGCTTGCCGCCCGGCTCGACCGCTGGATCATCCGCACGGCGCTGTCGCGCCATGGCAGGGCGATGCTCTCCGGCGCCGTCTCGCTCGGCTTCAACCTGTCGGCGCAGACGCTCTCCGATCCGCAGCTTTGGGATTTCGTCGACGCGGCGATCGCCGAGAACGGCGCGCCGCCGTCTGCAATCGGCTTCGAGATCACCGAGACCGCGGCTGTCACCAATTTCGACGCAGCGGAGGAATTCGTGCGCCGGGCAAGGCTGCGCCATTGCCGTGTCAGCCTCGACGATTTCGGCGCCGGCATGAGCTCGTTCGAATATCTGCGGCGCTTTCCTATCGATGCGATCAAGATTGACGGCTCCTTCGTCCAGCACATCGCCGACAGCCGCTTCGACCGCGAGATCGTCTCGGCAATCGCCGGCATCGCCCGCTCGATGGGCTGCGCCGTCGTGGCCGAGAAGGTCGAGGGGAAAAGCGCGCTGGAGATCCTCGTCGGCATGGGCGTCGGCTATGGCCAAGGCTATTTCCTGCACCGGCCAGAGCCGCTGGAGGCGATCGTCGCGCGGGCCGCGGCTGAGAAGCCACAAGCCCGGGTGGGTGTCGCAAAATAAGCTACGCTAAAATTGCGAGCGCCCTCCGCGATTGCCGAGGCAGCTCGGCCTGGATCAGCTCGGCATTCGCCCGATACAATGGTCCCGCGATCATCGACCCGCAAGACGCGGACCCGCTAGACTGGCGCTGGAAAAGCATCTGGGCAGGATCGACGAGACCGCTGCGATCAAGTCTGGCGAAATTGGGCTCTACGGCAATTGATGCGATGGAGAGCCAATCTCCTCCTTGGGGGAGATGCCCCGGCATGGCAGAGGGGGGCCGCCGGCGTTTACCCCATCACCCACCGCAATACCCCGGCCGAAGCCACGCCGATGACCACCGTCGGCAGCATCGACAGTCTTGTCGCCGCGAGCAATGTGATGACGAGCGCCGCCAGATCGGCCGGATTCTTCGACACGAAGTCGGGCGCGATCACCGAGATCAGCACGCAGCCGGGCGCGGCTTCCATCACGGCGGTGGCGCGTGGACTGAGCGTGCGGTTCCTGAGCACGACATAGCCGCCGATCCGCGTCAAATAGGTGACGCCGGCCATGGCGAGGATGGCGAGGACGGTCCAGGGCTCGATCATTTCTCACCTGCCAGAAGCCAGGCGGACACCAACCCGGACAGCGCGCCTGTCGCCACGTACCAGGCGCCCGGAACGACCAGATAAGTTGCCGCCGCCACCACTAGGCTGACAAGCCAGGGGCGCGCCGCGGCAAAACCCTTCCACATGCCGCGCAGCAGCACCAGGAACACTGCCGGAAAGGCCATGGCGAAGCCGTAGCGCTCGACGTTGCCAAGCACCGGCCCGAGCGCCGCTCCGCAGGTCGTGAAAATCACCCAGGCAAGATAGAAAGGAAGGGCAGTTCCCGCATAATAGGCGAGGCTGAAGGCTGGCCGCAGCCCGCCTGCCGCGCGGCGCTTCGCGTCGGCGAGCCCGAGCGCCCAGCTCTCGTCGCACATCAAGAACAGCGCGGGGAACGCCTTGCGCTTGGGCAGGTGGCGCAGGAACGGCGCAAGTGCCGCGCCCATCAGGAAATGCCGGCTGTTGACCAGCAATGTGATGGCGGCGATCAACAGCACATGCGGCGGCGAGGTCCAGAGCTGGATGGCGGCAAATTCGGAGCCGCCGGCGAAGTTGAGGCCCGTCATCAACGGCACCTCGACGATGCTCAAGCCCTTCTGCGCCGCCTGCGCGCCCAGCACGAGTGCGTAGGGGACAATGCCAAGCAGCACCGGCGTCGAGGCGGCGGCGCCCCGCCGGAATTCGGCGCCGCGTGCTTCGGCGGGAGGGTGGCCCAGGGTTATCTCGGAAACGCTCATGGCTCTTCTTCGGCCAGCCTTGCGGGGCGGCCTTCTCCGGTTGCTCGATGGGCGGTTATCGCTGGCCACCATAGCCGAAATGCTCCGCAATCGGATTGCGAAGATGCGCCGTTTCTGCCAAGGTTTGGCATTGGATAGCGAGAATTAAGCCAATATTGGAATCAGACGCCATGAAGCTGGATGAGATCGACAAGCGGATCCTGCGCGCCCTGCAGCGCGACGGGCGCATGGCCAACAACGATCTTGCGAGAGAGGTCGGCCTGTCGCCGTCACCCTGTCTCAGGCGCGTAAAATTGCTGGAGGAGGCTGGCGTCATCGACCGCTATGTCGCGGTGCTCAACCCGGCCAAGATCGGTCGCGGTCATACCTTCTTCACTCGCATCTGGCTGAAGCAGCAGGACGAGGACACGATCGAGCATTTCGCCAGGGAGGTGGCCAAGCTGCCAGAGGTGCTGGAATGCTATCTGATGCTGGGCGATTGCGACGCTATGGTGCGGGTTGTGGCGGCGGGCATCGAGGACTATCGCCGCTTCCAGTCGGAGCACTTAAGTCGCATCAAGGGGGTGCAGAACGTCAAGACCGACGTGCCCAGCCAGACGGTCAAGCAGACTTCGGAGATGCCGCTTTAGATTTCCCTTTTCCGTTGAGGGGGAAGGTGGCCGCGAAGCGTCCGGATGCTGCTGGAAGGACCGCCGCGCGGCAATGAGGCGCCAGTTTCCCAGCGCCTCGTTTCGTTCTATCGTCTCGATCCGCCGGTCTCCGGCAAGGGAGAAGGCGAACCCCCGCCAAGCTCCCGCCTAATGTTGGGCGTGGTGCTCCGCGTTGCGTTTGCGCGTCGCCGCCGCCTTCTTGGCGGAAGCAGAACGCTCGGCCGCCGAGCGCGAGCTTGACGCTTTGCCGCCGGCCTTGCCGCCCTTGTGCGCTGCCGGATGGCCGGTGTGCTTGCCGCGGCCCGAGCCGCCCGCCTTCTTGCCGCCGCCATCGTCCTTGTTGACGGTCGCCCAGGCCCGCCGCTCGGCTTCCTTCTCGGAGACGCCGCGCTTTTCGTAGCCCTCGGCGATATGGTCGGCCTTGCGCTCCTGCTTGTCGGTGTATTTCGATTTGTCTCCGCGTGGCATTTTTTCTTCTCCTGTTGGGCTGAGAGGAGCCGCCCTACGGCTCCTTCTTCGTTTTGACCGCGTCGCCGAGATCGGACCGCTCGGGGTCCTGGTTGTTCTCGCCGGCCGCGTCGCGATCCTTGTCGGGATCGTCCTTGGCTGGGAGATAGCCTCTCGGCCGATTGGCTTTCGGACCTTCCCAACGTGGCCATTGATCGGATGTGCCTGGACGTCCCGTACGGGGTGAGTTGCTCATCGTTGCCTCGCTTTCAGAGAGCCGGTCAGCCCTCGGCCTTCATGGTTCGTGCGATTTCAAGCAGCTTGTCGCGGTCATGCCCGTGCTCGCGGATCAGCTCGCGCGCCTGCTTCGGTGAAAGGTCGGTGTTCTCGGCCAGGAACCGCACGTCCGGATCGTCGCCGCCCTTGGTCGGCAGCCTTGCGTCTTGTGCCGTTCGGCCAGCGCCCGGGCGATGTGGAAGTTTGCTTTTATCCATCGTTTTCTCCTTCCGATAACCAACCCTTGGCGAAAGGACTGGTTCCTTCGCCGAGCTGGCGACCGCGATGAGGCAGGGCGCCTGAAACGGGCGGCTGCGGTCGTGCGGGGCTGAGGCTATGCCTTCTCGTTTTCGTGCCCGCGCTCGGCAGCTTCCTTCTTGCGGCGCAGCACTTCGTCGGTGCCGACGATGTCCTTCGCGCCACCGCTGATGGCGGTGGAGACGACCGCGGGCGGATCGCTCGCCGGGAAACTGTCTTCGAGACCGGACTGCAATTGTTCTTCCAGCGTGTCCGGGTTCTCCGAGCGTCCTTGCGTGCGGCGGCCGTCGATCTGTTCCACATCCTGTTTGGCGTCGGGATGCTCGCGCACATTGCGCAGCGTGGACACGACGAGTTCGATCGCGAACTCCTTCATTGCCTCGACGTCTCCCGTGACGACGTCCGCTTCTTCGATGACGCGGATGAGGGATGCCTCGACCTTGTCCATCTCGCTCTTGCCTTGGCAGCGCGCCAGCTTCTGGCTCAGGGCGGTGATGAGCAGCGGAGCGAAGGTCGAATAGGCCTGCATACGTGTCTCATCGACACGTTCGGGGTGAAGTGTGCGCACGGACATTGTTGCCTCCGTTCAAACGTCCTGCCGACGGCCGAGCCGCCGGGGTTTCGGAGGAACCAAGGGGAGGGGAAGAAGTTCCAAATTGGATGTTCTGGGCGGCGTCCCGCGAAGGGATCGCGGGACGCCTGCTTAAAGCTCAGCGCTGGCCGCCCTTGCGGCCGGCGTCGGATGCACGTTCGCGGTCTTCGGCGAAGTTGCCGCTGCCGCCCCGGTGCTGACCTGAATCCTGCTGACGCATGTTGCGGTCCTCGGCCTGCTGCTGGCCGCGACGCTGATCGTCGCGGTTCTTGTGGCTCTGCTGGCCTGCTTTGACGTGCTGTTGGTGAGTTCCGCCTTGATTAGGCATATCTGCAGCTCCGTTGTTGGGGATTGGTCTTCGGGGTTTGATTCAAGGAGGTTCGACCGCCTTGAGCAATGAGAACCGCTGCCCGCGATCGATGTTCCCCCACGAAATATTTCGTGAATCCTTTAGCCCGACCATGCCGCGACAGCCTTGTCGTGCGTCGCCGGTCCGCGCGGGCGCCAGGGCCCGGGGCCACGGTCGGTCTCTTTCCTACGACTGAAGTCGGAGTGGCTCGCGCATTGGGCCCTCGACGGCAACCAAAGCGGAGGCTTCGAGTTGGTG
Organism: Mesorhizobium sp. WSM4898; assembly: GCF_029625845.1. NCBI lineage: Bacteria > Pseudomonadati > Pseudomonadota > Alphaproteobacteria > Hyphomicrobiales > Phyllobacteriaceae > Mesorhizobium > Mesorhizobium sp. WSM4898. The sequence continues at coordinate 51,791 of NZ_JARTVQ010000008.1, forward strand.
AGCGGTCGTCGATGAAGTCCCTTCATCGGCGCCGTTTGGGTGCCCGCCGTTTCCGCGCAAATGGCGGGTATCCAATACCATCCACAATCATCGGAACCAGAAGTCGCGCGGCCGGCTTCGAAAGCGAGACGACGTTTTGACCTTTATTTCTGCCAAGCCCAATCTGCGAGAGCCTGAAAGCCTGCCCGCGAACGACAATCGCCTCTCCGTCCTCGCCGACACCTCGATTCTTCAATTCCTCAACGACGACGACGATGTCACCGACATCGCCAGGCGCGCCGAGCGCCTGGGCAATGCCGTGGTGATCGTGATGGCGCTTTGCCTGATCGTTGCGCCGGCGATCTACCTCACCCTGGCTTACGGCCTGTAGCCGGCAAAAAAATCGCCGAGCGTTGGGGCTGTCTCGGCCGGCGCTTCTTCGGGAAAGAAATGCCCGCCGGGCATCGGCCCGCCGCTGACCCCGCCGCTGACGTCGTCGGCCCACTCCCGCCACAGGGCCAGCGGTCCGCCCTCTCGCGCGTACCATTCGGCGAGTGCGCCATGTCCGCTCCATAGCGCAAGCATCGGGCAGCCGATGCGCCGGCCGGCTTTGCGGTCGGCATGGTCGTGCTCACGGTCGAGCGTCGCTGCCGCACGGTATTCCTCGCAGATGGCGTGCGCGTGGGCTGGATCGCGCAAGGCCTCGGCATAAGCCTTCCGGACCTCGGCGGGAAAGGCGGCGGGCGAGGAACCCCAGCCAGCCAGCGCGCTGTCGACGATCGCATCCGCGGCCGCCGTCATGATCGTCTCCGGCAGCGGCTCGGCTTGCGCCAAGAGCGACCAGGGCCAATAGCCCAGCGCCAGCCGGGCGTCGGCCCTGTCCCAGACATCGGCGGTGGGTACGATGTCGAGCACGGCAAGCTTCTCGACGCGGTCCGGGTGGTCCAGCGCCAGGCGATACGCAACGCGCCCACCGCGATCGTGGCCGGCAACCATGAAGCGGGCAAAGCCGAGCTTCGTCATCAGCGCCGCGAGGTCGGCAGCCATGGCGCGCTTGGCGTAGGGCGCATGATCCGGATCGGATGGCGGACAGGAGCTTTTGCCGTAGCCGCGCAAGTCGGCGCAGACGACGCTAAAGCGGTCGATCAGCTTCGGCGCCACGTCGCGCCACATCAGATGCGTTTCGGGGAAGCCGTGCAGCAGGAGCAGCGCCGGGCCGCTGCCGGCAGTCCGGATGAATGTCCGTGCCGCGCCCGTATCGACTTCCGCGCTTTCGAAACCGCCGAACATGCTTTGTACTCCACAGGCGGAACGGCCGCGGGCGGGATGGTTGCTCGGGCCGCGGCTTCTCTCGGCTGGCGCCTTCCGTGGTCAGCTCCAGGCGGATTTGACTGTAAGGGACGCCTCGAATATCTGGCCTCTCTTGTCGGTGCGCATTTTGATGGTGATGTTGAGGTTATCACTGTTCGGCATCTCGTCGCGCGCGACATCCTGCAAGATCCTGAGCGCCTCCTTTCGCGCGTTTTCTGGTGAGGAGAAGAGCTGCCCCTCGCTGTCCATTTGCGTGTGCACGGTGTTGTACAAATCGAAGTAGAAGCGTTCCATCCGCGAAAGCATCCGCCGCAACCTGGACGTTCAATCCCTGCGCGCGATCATGGTTCCAAAGGATCGTCTTGGCCGGGGACTGCTTTGCCGGCGGCCGGCGGTGTGGTGGTCCGCTGCAACCCGGCCCGGCTCTACAACGTTAGGCCCTTGCAAAATCACAACGGGCGGCCGCGCATGCTGGAACCCCTTTATCTGAACCTGGGTCAGCACGATGCTCTCTCCGAAAGCGAGAAGGCGTTGCTGGCCAGCGCCACATCGGTGGAGAAGTATTTCGTCGCCGGCGAGGATCTCGTCGCCGAAGGATCAAGGCCGACTTTCAGCACCCTCATCGTCGACGGGATTGCCGCGCGCTACAAGGTGCTGGAGGACGGCGGCCGGCAGTTCACCGCGCTCCATGTTGCCGGCGATTTCGTCGATCTGCACGCTTTTCTCCTGAAGACCATGGACCATGGCATCGTCGCGCTGTCGCCCTGCCATATCATCGCTGCGGAGCACAGCAAGTTGCGGGAAATCACCGAAAAGGCCCCGCATTTGACGAGGCTGCTCTGGTTGGACACGCTGGTGGACGGCGCCATCCACCGGGAATGGATCGTGGCCATGGGACGCCGCTCCAAGACCGCGCATCTGGCGCATCTGATATGCGAACTCTTCGTCAGGCTGCAGGCCGTGAAGAAGACGCGGGTCATGAGCTTCAATCTGCCGCTTTCGCAGGCCGAACTCGCCGATGTGCTCGGTCTCTCCGTCGTCCATATGAATCGGGTCATCGGCACGTTGCGCCGCATGAACGTCATCAACTGGACCAACCACCTGATCGACATCCTCGACTGGAACCGCCTGGTCGCCATTGCGGAATTCGACCCGACCTATCTCAGCATGAGGAACGAGCCAAGGTGAGAACGCGTCAGCGCGGCGGCCCTTGGTCGTCGCCAGACCACAGCGAGTCGAGCATCGAGAGTGCCGCGCTCGGGTCGGCCGTCCTCAGCAGGCCCTGCCGGGCGGCGGCCTGCTTGAAAGCGTCGAAGGCGACCGCCGGACGGCAGATGCCCGCCATGGCGTCGTCCACCAGCCGCGCCGCCGCCAAATAGTCGGGCGCTTCCTTGTTCTTCCAGGCTCCGTCCAAGGCCTTCCTTGCGTCGGCGATCGACGAAACCACCATTGAGCCGCCAGTGACGAAGCGGATGGTGAGCGGCAGGAATCTACTCATCCCCGGTCACCATCCAAGCCACTGTTGAGCCCGCCAGGCGAGGCCCGCGAAGGGCGCCGCGGTCACCGCCGCTGCCGCCAGAATGAAAAGATGATTGTTGGTCCGAAAGGGTCTCATCGTTGCCACCACATGTTTTTGGATCGTCATAACGAGGATGCCGCCGACCGGTTGCACAGGCAGGCGCTGAATAAGCGGCAAGCTAATTGCTCGCCGGCCGGCTGGGCGGCTGCGGGCGGTACGGCGGGCGCGGACGCGGCCTGAGCGGCACGCCGGCGCGCAAAGACTGGATCGGCCACGGACGCCGGCCACCCTGGCGCAGAAATGACCTGGACAGTGTGCCGATCAGATCTCGATTTTCCATGGGACTCTCCTCGTAGAGGCCCCCCAAGGTGCGAGCGACTAGCACTCCGGCAGCATTCGCGCATTTAACTTTGATGTACGTGCGCCACGCCCTGCCGAGACCGCAGCCTCTACCGAAAGCCAACCTTTTCGGCCGGCATGCGTTGTCTCTCCGATAGCGTTGTCTCTCGAGAAGAGGATGACGAATGCCCCGGTGCCCCACCGCCACCCGGTGGCAAACACGGCGAGCGGGGCCAGAGTCGACGTCGGCCTGCCAAGGCGAACGGCTCTCCCCGATCGTCGGCGGTTGCCGAATCCATAAGGAGGATCCAATGAAGAAAGCACTTCTTGGCTTCGCCATTGTCCTGATGTCGGGCCAAATGTCGGGAACGACTGCCGCGGCCCAGACCCAGCTGGAGAATCCGCAGATCGAGGATTGCCAGGTCAAACCGGACGCCAGCGCGACCCCTAATCAGACCGGCGAGCAGCCGAAAGCGCAGGCCCCGAAAGCGCAGGCCAATGATCAGTCCAACAACCTGACCGCCAGCCTGGCGCCGTGCGACGGTGTGCTGAAGCCTCCGCCCACGGGCGACAAGAACGCTACCGCTCCGCCGGCCGACACCAGCCAGATGCCGGTGATCAAGCCGGGCGAGGTCCCGCCGCAGCCGTCGAAGTAGAACGCATGATCGGTCTGGCGGGAAACTTTTCCCGCGCGGGCGAGTTACTGACTGTGCAGTTCCCGGATACCCGAACTGCTTCCCACAATTGCCGCCCCGGTTCTCCCATCCGGGGCGGTTTTTTGCCGGCGGCGGGCCCGGCACGGCCTGCCTCGGTGCCTTATCTTCTCGGCTCCGAAGCACGGAACCATCGGGCCCGCGCCGAATTGTCCTCAGCGGGCCGCGTCAGCCGGACCTGGTGGTAAAGAGAACAGGGTTTGGTTTCTCCGGCTTCACACCCTGGCCAACGAAAAGGCAGACGAGCTCTTGTCCCACCCGGCCCGCCCAACTCGGGCGTGGGCGCATGGCAAACAGCACAGATTTCAGCAAGAGCCCTAAGCCGCGCAAAGGCATGCCGAGCCCGCGTCTTGGCGAAAGCGAATTCAAGGCACGCTATCTGAGACAATTCTACGATCCGGCCTTTCAGCCGGAGGCGGATGCCATTGGCAGGCTGGCCGAGATCGCCTGGCAGGCCTACAGCGAAGAACGCAAGGCACCGATCACCAGAAAGGCGGGACAGGGCTTCCACGATCCGGACTATGATCTCTCCGTCGACTGGTTCGCCGCGCACGAAGCGGTCGAAGCGGCACAGCGCCGGTACGAGGACAAGACCGCGCCGTCCCGCATCCTGCTCATAAACGGCTCCTCGCGCAGCGAGCACACCTGCCCGGGCGAAATGTCGAAGACCTTCCGCCTTGTCGAGTTGGCGCGCAGCGCCATTGCAGCAAGACCGGGCTTCGCGATCGAGGTTCTCGACCTCGCGCGGCTCGCCTCCGAATACGGCCGCCGGATCTTTCCCTGCAAGGCGTGCTTCTCGACCGCGGCTGCGCTCTGCCACTGGCCATGCTCCTGCTACCCCAATCATTCGCTCGGGCAGGTCAATGACTGGATGAACGACATCTACCCGCTCTGGGTCGAGGCGCATGGCGTCATGATCGTCACGCCGGTCAACTGGTATCATTCCTCCTCGCCGGTAAAGCTGATGATGGACCGGCTTGTCTGCGCCGACGGCGGCAATCCCGATCCTTCGCTGACGCAGGGCAAGGATGCCGCGCTCGCCAAGAAGGTCGAGCTTGCCGGCTGGGACTATCCGCGCCATCTCGCCGGCCGGCTGTTCTCCGTCATCGTGCATGGCGACACCGAAGGTGCCGGAAGGGTGCGTCACAGCCTCGCCGACTGGCTGCGCTCGATGAAGCTCGATCCGGTGGGCGAGGCTGCCGAGCTCGACCGCTACATTGGCTACTGGAAACCCTATGCGACGAGCCATGACGAGCTCGACGCCGATCATGCCGTGCAGAGGGAAGTCCGCAATGCTGCGCTGGCGCTCGCCGAAGCCGTCGAGAAGCGTCGCGCGGGTTCGTTCCAGACCATCGGAGCCGGGCTCGAGGATCCGCGCCCCAAATAGCCGACGAGGAGAAGCACCCGACGGGAAGGAAGATGCAGCGCTGGTTCCAGGAAGCCTGGGTTGTGCTCAAAGAGAGCATCACCGGCTATGTCAACGACAATGCGCTGAGCCATGGCGCTGCGATGGCCTTCTACGCCACGACCTCGCTGGCGCCGATCCTTCTGATCGTCGTAGCGATCGCGGGCGTCGTCATCGGCAACGACGCCGCGCAGCTCGCGGTTTCGGCTGAGTTCGCGGGGGTGATGGGACCGCAAAGCGCCGAACTGCTCACGGCGGTGATCGAGACCGCCGCGCATCGCGGGTCCAGCACGCTGGCCACCCTCATCGGGCTGATCACGCTGCTTGTCACCGCCTCCGGCGTCTTCGGAGAGATGCAGCAGTCGTTGAACGAGATATGGAAGGTCAAGCCCAGCGGCGTTTCGCTTTCGCGCCTGGTGCGGGCGAGAGCGGCCAGCCTCGGGCTGGTGGCAGCTCTTGGCTTCATGCTTCTGGTGTCGCTCGCCGCAAGCACGGCGATCTCGGCGCTGAGCGAGGTCATCAACCAGCACCTGCCGTTCGGCGAGCTGATCGTGAGCGCGATCAACACGATCGTCTCCTTCGTGCTGATCGCGCTGCTCTTCGCGGCGATCTACAAGGTCCTGCCGGACCGCAGGCTCAAATGGCGCGACGTCGGCGTCGGTTCCATCGTCACCGCGCTGCTCTTCACCATCGGCAAGTCGCTGATCGGCTGGTACATCGGCACCAGCGCCATCGGCACGTCCTATGGCGCTGCCGGCGCGCTGATGGTCGTGCTGGTCTGGGTTTACTATTCGGCACAGATTTTCCTCTTCGGTGCCGAGATCACCCGCGCCTATTCGGTGCGGAGCGGCAGCCGGCAGGATCTCGCGCCGGTGGTGGCGGCCAGCGACGAAACGGCAAGGTCAGGCAGGTCACCGCAACCGGGCGTGCCGGACGGCGAGGTCGTCAGATGGATCGTCCTCAGCAGCCTGATCACGGTGCTGATCTCGGAGTTCCGGCGCTGGCGGCAGGGGTGAGGATGCTGGCCGCCGGTTCAAGGGTTGGCCGTTCTCTACCTGTCGCTCCTGCTGACGCTTTTCGACTTCGTAGGAAAGCCAGCGGCAGAACATCCCGATGATCGAAGTGGCGGCGCCGCCAAGCAGGCAGGCAATCAGCAACGGATTTTGCGAAACGTGCTCCCAACTGACGATCGCCAGCAGCATCACGCTTACCGTTGAGATCGAATAGCCTATGCCCTTGAGCAGATGCAGCGACGATATGGTCATTCCCGGCCCGCCTTTCAGGTGCAACAATCAGCAGCAACCGAAGTTCCATGCACCCAGTGTCAGGCGATTGGCAGCGGTTTCGCTGCTGTGTGCGAGCCGTTGAAACCTTGTCCAGCCGAATGCGTTGCCTCACGTATCAATCGCGGGAGGAAGTCGTCACGATGCCAAAGACAGGGCCAGGTTGGGAGCAGGCCTATCAACCGCTCGAATTCGCCGAAAAGCACGGCCTGACCCTGAGGCAGGCTGAGATCGTCATCCAGACCAATGGACCGTCCAAATACAAATGCGATCTGGCGGCTCCGATTTTTCTCAAAGCGCTGAAGCAGCTCGCAAAGAATCGCGGGACGCCTGGCCGGCAGGCAGCATCAGTGTCGGCTTTTGAGGAACCGGGCTTCGCGCAGCAGCGAAGGCCAGTCGGTTCCGATTAGCTTGATCAACTCGCGGGCATCGTTTTCCGAAATGTCCGCGTCCTTTGCCAACCGGTGGGCGAGCATTTGGACATCGGCCTCCGTTTGCTGCACCTGCTTTCCATCATTTCCAACCATGGCGCGCCTCCTCTCAGACAAGAACTTTCGAGGTGGCCGTATGTTTCATTTTGGCGGCAAGAGGCTGACGCGGGCGAACCTAAGGTTCACGCAGGCTTGCGCTACTTGCGTTTGGCCTTGAGCTTTTCACTCAATTCGACCGGATCGCGGCAGCCGTTCTCAAACAAAATCAGCGCGTGCCTTGCCGCATGAAGCCGCTCCTCACTGTCCGACGGTATGCGAAATGTGCGGCAGTAGTCGTCGAGAGCGGCTGCGAGGATGACCAAATCCTCGGGGTCGAGGAAACCCGGAAAAACCATAGCTCTCCCTCCCGATGACAGGTGAAAGTGAAAGCGTGGTCCGCGCTTGCAAACGCTGGCCTGGGTTTGGGAGTTGCGGATAAGCGCTGGCGGCGGGGTCACATGTTGTGTCACCCTGCCATCAAGCGGAACCTTCTCGCGTCACGGACGGAGCGGTTTGGAACCCCGGGCTTTGCCGCCGAGCACAGCACTGTGCGATTCTGGCCGAAGTCCGCTGCGGGTTCGAGAAAGATGGTATCCGATCGCCCGAGGCGATGCGCCTAGCGCTTCCGCTTTCCGGCGCCGGCAGGCTTAGGCCCCACGGTCACGAGCGCCTCGCGCATTATCCGCAGGGCTTCATCGGGGGTAAGGCCGCATTTGCGGGCAAAATAAATCGCTTCGGAAGCCTCCGATCGCGAGGCTGCGGCGATAACGGACAAGGCCGGTCTCGATTTCTTCTTGGCCATCGGTTCACCGTGCCACGAATCGCTTAGTCAACTAATATAACGTCCCTGTTCTGAAATCAAAATTCTGGCTTTCGAAGCCGCAGCCCCGATCGGGGCTGCGGGCTCAGTTTTATCCGGCGGCGGATCTTACCAGCCTTGGCGACTCGCCCAGTCGTCGATGTCGCGGCGGATGCGATCCTTCTCGATGCCGTAGCGCTCTTGGATCTTGCCTTCGAGCTGCTCGCGGTTGCCGGCGATGCGGTCGAGGTCGTCATCGGTGAGCTTGCCCCACTGTTCCTTCACCTTGCCCTTGACCTGCTTCCAGTTACCTTCGACGCGGTTCCAATCCATGGTGCAGACCTCCTTTGTGTTTGCGTAAATGCTAACGACTGCGCGGGCCGCGGGTTCCTGTTTTTCGGCCGGACACGAGGGAACATTTGAACGCTGCTCATGTTCTGCCGCAGTATGGCGCGCCGTCCCCTGCAAGGCGTGCCGGTGGACCGGGTCGGGACCCAATCCTGCCCGTCTCGTTGTCCCGTTGGGGCGGGCTTCCAATAGATCGAGGAGATCATGCTTTACCAGGCAGCGAAGATCGCCGAAGAGGCCCATCGCGGCCAGAAAGACAAGACCGGCCGTCCCTTTATCGAACATCTGAGACGCGTCGCCGATGCGGTCGAAACGCTTGACGAGAAAACCGTCGCCTACCTGCACGACGTGGTCGAGAAAGGCGAGGGGTGGACGCTCGATCGGCTCGAGGCCGAGGGCTTCGGCTTTCCGGTCGTCGCCGCCGTCGACGCGCTGACGAAAAGAATGGACGAAAGCGAGCACGACTTTGTCTGCCGTGCGGCGTCCAACGAGCTTGCGCTGCCTGTCAAGCAGGCGGACCTCAAGGACAATCTCTGGCAGGCGCACCAGGCGGGCATCGACCCCGAGAAGTACGAGAACGGACTGCGCCTGCTCGACGAGTTGACCAGCGAGTGACTGGAATTGCTCTAGCCCTTGTCGCTCACCTGCAGCAGATCCGCCGACTCGGGTGAAAGGAGCGAGCGTTCTCGCAACGCCTTTTCCAGGTCGTTGCGGCTGTCAGCCGGGCAGGCGTCGGGCAGGTCGAGCGCCGTCAGCGCCTCTTCGTCGAATTCGATGGCCCCGCCATAGAGCTGAGCCACCTGCATCACCAGACTCTCGATATCCTCGCGGGCAATGTTCTCAGCGAGATTCATCAGCCTGATTTCTTCCGACAATTGGATGATGTTGACGATGCCATTTTGCCGCAAAGCCCGCTGGACCTTGTGGTGAGCGTCGTTGCGCAACCGGTCGGAAAATCCTCGTAACATCGGAAAAACCTCCTTTCGCGGCGGTTCATCCCTCTGCCGGCGATAATGCGCCGACCTCGCTCGGTTGGCAACTAAAAAATGGAAAAGCTGTAAAAAAATCAACAAGTTAGCATAGAACGGCAAATGCGGTGTAGCCATATCGTTAGCACCGCCAGCGTCCCCCGCCTTTGTTGTCTCGCATGACCTTGACGTCTTTTGAGCCGAATCCTACTTTTACTGGCAGTGAGTGACATACTCATTCGTGTCATGACCTGCGGGAGGCTAGGGTGGTTGAATTGGAGCGGCCGCAAAGGCTGCAGATCATGTTGACGGAAGAGGAACTGGCGGCAGTCGAGAACTGGCGCTTCGAGAAACGCATGCCGAGCCGCTCGGCCGCCGTGCGCGAGCTTCTGCGAAGGGGCCTCGCATCCGAAGGTTTCCTGACAGCCGAGACCGGCATGAAGTCGCAGGATTTCGGCGTGCTGGATCCAGCAAAGGGGAATGGCGAAAATCCTGACCCCTCCAAGGCTTAGCCGCTTGCTATGAGATTCGGCCGCGCTAACTAATGCCCATGGTGACATCCGGGGGCAGGGAATTTGAAGATGCCAGCGCCAATGCGCGTCTGGCCGCCATTGTCGATTCTTCCTTCGATGCCATCATCGGCAAGGATCTGAACAGCACCATCACCGACTGGAACCGCGCGGCAGAACGCATGTTCGGCTACAGCGCGGAGGAAGCCATCGGCCAATCGATGCTGCTCCTTATCCCGGAGCATATGCACGACGAGGAGACCGACATCATCAGCCGCATCCGCCGGGGCGAGGGCGTGGCAAATCTCGACACGATGCGAAAGCGCAAGGACGGCTCGCTCGTTGCCGTTTCGGTAACGGTGTCGCCGATCAGGAGCCTTGCGGGCGAGATCGTCGGCGCCTCCACGATCGCGCGCGACATCACCGCCGCCAGGGAAAATGAGCGCCGCATCCGGCTCCTGATGCGCGAGGTCAACCACCGTGTGAAGAACCAGTTCGCGGTGATCCTGTCGATGGTCAGGGAAACCAACAAGCGTTCTGCCAGCCCCAGCGAGTTCGAGGAGATGATCCGAGCCCGGATCATGGCGCTGTCGCGCTCGCACGATCTGCTGGTTACCTCGGAGTGGGCAGGCGCCAGTCTCTTCGACCTGATCCAGGAACATCTGAAACCGTTTGGTCATGAGGAGCGCATCTCGCTTTCCGGCCCGCTTTTGACGCTGCAGTCGAATGCCGTGCAGAATCTCGGCATGGCCTTCCACGAGCTTGGCACCAACTCGTCAAAATATGGCGCGTTGGCGGGCGAGGGCGGGCATGTCGAGATCACCTGGACGGTCGAGACCGGCCCGAAGGCGCAGCGCCGCTTTCAGCTTGTCTGGCAGGAGAGGTCGAATGGCCATGCCAATGGCGAGCCAGACGAGACGGCGCGCAAGGGTTTTGGCACCGTGGTGCTGCAGCGGGTGGCGCCGCAATCGCTCAGCGGCTCCTCCAGTCTCGAGCGCTCGTCCGGTGCGTTGAAATGGTCGCTGACGGCACCGCTCGAGGCCATTGTCATGCCACAGCTGGGCGCTGAGAGCGGAAGCGACTTTTACGGATGAGGGTCCGTTCCGGAAATCGAAGGCATTTGCCGTAAGGGGCTTGTGCGGCGCGCAATACGGCTACCGCGGAAGGTTCCCTTGTCGCTCCGTAAAAATGTATTACATCATGTAACATAGCGTGCGCATTGCACGCGAATGCAGTTGCTTTGGTCTGGCTTCATCGATGGAGGTTGTCATGGCAAGCAAACTGATGGAAGAAAGGAAGAGCAAGGACTGGGTTATCCTGGTCCTCGCGATCTGCCTGTTCATCTCACCCTGGGTCATCGGATTCACCGCGGCAATGATGCCCGCGTGGAACGCCTGGATTGTTGGCGTCCTGCTCGGTGCGCTGGCGCTCGCGACGCTTTCGGTGTTCGCCGAATGGGAGGAATGGGTAAATCTCGTGCTCGGGCTCTGGCTGATCGTGTCGCCCTGGCTGCTGGGCTTCGCGGCGGACAGGAACGTAATGCTCACGCACGTCATCCTTGGCGTGCTCGTGGTCGCGGCATCGGCCTGGGCCGTCTGGGACGTCCGTCATCCCCACGCGCATGCGTGAGCGGTGATTAAGGGAGCCCGCCGCGCAAGCGGCGAGCTCCTTAGTAAGGCGATTCCAGGAAAAACGTGCAGCCGGTTTTCCGGCCGGAACTGCATGGTAGACCAATCGGGGCACGGGGCTGAGCAACCGTTGCGACCTCACGCAATTGCTGCAACCGGAAACCTTTTCGTGCATTCTTGGGAATGGCACCGATGCTCCATCCCGATCAGCCTGCCAAATGCTGTTCCTATTGCGGCGGCCGCGATCACGAGTTCGAGGCGTGCCCGAAGCGCAAGGCCGACGCCGAGAAGGAAAAGCCGCTGCGGCAGCCCGAGCCGGCCGGCCTGCTTCAGGCTGACCTGAGCACCGCCAACCTGCCAGGGCAATCTAGCGAGCGTGGCGCTTTAGTTTCGCGGCCTTGCGCAGATCGTCGTTCATCCGCGTCTGCCAGCCGGGACCTTGGGCGCGGTAAGCGCTGACCACATCGGGGTCGAGCTTCAGCGAAACGGCCACTTTCTTGACTTCGGCGCGTGGGCGGCCCGGCTTGCGGCGCGGCAATGTTTCCGCAGGCTGCGCATCCGGATCGGCCAACGCCGCCGCCCTGATCGCCGCATCTTCCTGTTCGGACATGCGCGAAAGCGCGGCCCGGGCGATGCCGAGGGCTTCCTCGCGGGTGCGCCTCGACGGGATTGCTTCCCGGTGCACGGGCGCGGAGCGGGAACGACTAGAGGTTTTCGACATAACTCTCGATCTCCTTCTTCGTGGCCCGTCGCAGCGAAATCACCCGGATCGTTTCGCCGCGCTCGACGTAGACCATCACACAGACTGACAGGCCGATGATCCCGGTGGCGACCAGGCGTTCCTCGCCATAGTCCGTGCTGTCGTCGATGGCGACGACCGCGTTGGCGATTCGAATTCCGGAGCGAGCTCGAAATCGATGCCGTGCTTGGCCTTATTGATCTTAGCCTTTGCGGCATCCCATTCGAAACGCATCGCCCCCGCCCGTCTCGACAATTAAGGTATATACCGAAATTACTCTTTGATTGCAAATATTCTTGTAGTCATTCCCTTAGCGCATGCGCCGCTGCATCGGCGAACGAGATGTCGCCCTTGATCTCACGCATCGCCATCGAGGTGACGGTGCGGCGCACGCCGGGCAGCCGGCTGAGCTCCTCGCGCAGCATTCTGTCCAGCGCCCGCATGTCGACGGTGACGATCTGCAACAGATAGTCGGCCTCGCCGGTCGTGGCGTAGCAGCGGCGGATCAGCGGGTGCTTCCTCACCGCCGCCTCGAAGGCGTCCGACACCTCGAAGTCGATCGACACCTGGATGAAGGCCTCGATGTCAAAGCCGATCGCTGCCGGATCGATGCGGGTGGAATAGCTGCGGATGATGCCTTGAGCCTCGAGCGCCTTCACCCGTTTCCAGCACGGCGTCTTGCTTAGTCCCACCTCTTCGGCCAGCTCGCCGAAGGAGATGCGCGCGTCGCGCTCGAGTGCTGACACTATCTTGCGGTCAAGGGCATCAAGCATGATCCGTTCTCCAATGTCGCGGCAATGGACGGTAATCGTACTCCAATTTATGCCGCTTGGATAACAGAAAGGAACAATGTTCAAGCCGGAAGCGCTATCCTTGGCTGCCTGCCGAACATGCCCGCGCGAGGAGGATGAGCCATGGACAAGTCGGACTATCACGCCCGCATCGAGGCGCCCGAAATGCGCGACTACGGCGTCTATCTCAAATGCGACCAGCTGCTCGCCTGCCAGAAGCCGCTCTCGCAAATGGTCAATGCCGACGAGCTGCAGTTCCAGATCGTGCACCAGGTCGAGGAATTGTGGATGAAGCTCATCGCCTACACGCTGGTCGACGTGCTCGACTATCTGGAGAGGCAAGACACGCACCGCATCATCACGCTGATGGGCCGCGTGCACCGGCTGGTGCGCATGATGACGGCGCAGCTCGATCTGCTGGAGACGATGTCGCCCAAGGAGTACCAGCAGATCCGCCTCGAGCTCGGTAATGGCAGCGGCCAGGAATCGCCAGGCTTCAAGCTTATCCTGCGCCTGCCGCCGGACCTCTGGCGAGCCTTCAAGCATTCCTATCTCGACGGCCGCGGGCTTTCCGTCGAGGACGTCTACGACGCTCACTACGACCATGGCGATGCTTATGTCGTGGCCGAGGCGTTGATCGAGTTCGACGAGCTGTTCCAGAAATTCCGCGCCAACCACCTCTATCTCATCCACCGCTCGATCGGTCTTGGCGCCAAGTCGCTGAAGGGTCGCCCGGTGGAGATCCTGGAAGGCGGCGCCCGCCACCGCTTCTTCCCCGAGCTCTGGGACATACGCTGCGACATGACCGACCGCTGGGGTGCGGCCTACGGCACCGTGCGCGACTCGATCAGCCACCCGCCGCACGCGAAGGCGGGCTGAGCTTTTCTCGCCCCGCGCGAACAGGGGAGAGGTGGCGCGGCGTAGCCGCGAGGGAGAGCGCCCTCGTTGAGCGCCGAGCTTGGCTGTGGGCTCGCCGTCTGGCGGTTCGTCCCGGCGTCGCCGGCGCCTCACCGGCTGCTGCGCGGCGACTCTCCTCGGCCTGCAGTGGGGGTGAGGAAACAAGTGAAGCAAAAATTCCAGCCCCCTGTCGGAATCATTGCCCTTCCTCCGTCCTTGGGGCATCAACAGCTTCGAACCGGAGGGACAACGTGGAAACGCAATCGGCCTGGCAGACCGCCGCCATTCTCATCGCTCGCCTGATCTTCGCCGCCGTCTTCGCGATGGCCGTGACCTTCAAGTTCATGGATATGGGCGCCACCGCTGGCTACATCGCCGCCGCCGGGTTTCCGTTCCCGCTGTTTCTCGCCTGGTGCGCGGCGATCCTGGAGGTGCTTTTGGTGATCGCCTTCCTCACCGGCGCCTTCTTCACGCCGGCGGCGCTGGTCGCGGCAGTTTATGTGATCTTCCTCGGCTTTTCATTCCACGGCCCGTCGCACTGGACCGGCAACCAGGCCGAGTTCGGCTTCTTCGCCGATCATTTCACTTTCCTCGCCGGCCTTTTCTTCGCCGCCGTGCATGGGCCGGGCAAGTTGCTCGCCGTCCGACAGGGTTGGCCGGGCCGGGCGTGAGGCGCCGCCACTTCACATCTGATCGTTATAGGGTTCCTTCATCTGCCCGACCATGCGCGCCAGCTTGGAGAAGGAAGGCATGTCCGCTTCCGGCTGGCATTGGTTGGCGAGCTCGAGCAGGCGGATCGGGAAGTTGATCGCATCGCGGTTCGACGCCGAAATCGCCTCGGACCGGTCCTCGCCTGTCTCGACGGCCTCGGCCTTGCGCAGCGCGATGTCGATCTCCTCGACCGTCAGCACCCCCTTGCGCACCAGGGTATGGTTGATTGCCGCGACGGCCATCAGCAGGCCCTCGAGTTGCAGATTGGCGACGTTCATGGCGCTTCCTCCCATTGACCTCGCTTGAAAACGCATGAGCGGCGTTTCCGATCCGGGACCGCCTTAGGCCTCCATCAGGCGCACGCCGTATTCGGCCCAGAGCTGCTTGATCTCGCGGGCGCCCAGCGGCGGGGTCGAGCGATCTCCATAGGAGATGGCCACGGCGCTCAGATCATATTGGCCGTCTGCCTCGGCGATGAAGCGGATGGCTTCGCCAAGCGGGCGCGAATGGAAGACCGGATCCGCCTGGCCTCGGCCAAGACTGCGAACGCATGAAATACCTGCTGGCGCATGCCGCATCCGAAAGACCGATGCCATGGCGGATTTGTCCATGCCCGCTCTCCGCGATTCCCCTTAGGGAATGATTCCATAAGGTCCGGCTAATGACCAGCCCAACCGGGCACACCAACGACAACCGGGCACACCAACCCGCCGCTATGGAAAGGCCGGGCTCTGGGCCCGGCCTCCTTCAGCGGCCTGCGCTGCGGCGGCCGTGGGGGCGCGATTGCTCTATCGGGTCCAGGGGCGGGCCCAGTCGTGGTCTGTGTCCGAGTTGCGCGCCATCGCCATGCCGATCAGCAAGCCGACCAGGCCGCCAAGAACCATGGCGGTGGAAACGGTGCCGGGATTCTGCTGCACGGTTTCGGAAACGCTCTGGGCCTGGCTTCGCAACTGCCTTGCCGCGCGTGAGGCGCGATCGCTCGCGCCGCCGTAGAATTCAGAAGCTCGGTCGGCCGCGCCGCTGTAGAGGCCGGAGGCCCGGTCGGCCGCGCTCTGGTACCACCCTTGCGTCGCACTGGCGGCTTCCTCGGCCTGATCGGCAAGCGCGCGGTTGAGCCGGCTCACCTCGCGCTTCAATTCGGCGATCTGCTTCCTCATCGCCGCTTCCGAAGCGGCTGAAGATCTGGCGCTGGTGCGCGAAGCGCTGCCGCTGCGGGCAGCGCTGCTGCGGCTCGGATTGCTTCGCTCTGTGCCGCCGCCCTGGGACGTCGAGCTGCCGTTGCGCGCGGCTGCTGCGTTCGTGTCCTTACCCTGGTTGGTTTCATCGTCTGCCATGGGTCTCTCCTTGCTGAACTCTGCAACGGCTCACGCCCGACCTTGCAACGGCTCACGTCCGCCATGGTTCCCTTCCAAGCAAAGGGCCGTGGAGCGCAACTCCACGGCCCTCGCGCGACGAAACTGCCGCGTCTCGTTACTACTTGCCGCAATGATTATCGTTGACCGACGGCGATGCCGTGCCAGGCGACGTGTGAGTTGCATCCGGCTGGGCGCCCTGCGGCGTGGCGGGGCAATTCCGATCGGCGTTCGAATTCATGCCGTCCGTGGTGATGCTGCCCGTCGTGCCTGTATCGGGCGCCATCTGATCGGGCGACGGATTGGCAGGCGTGGTGGGGTCCACCGTGATGCTCTGGCCGCTGCCCGCCGTGTCGGCGGTACCGCCCGTTGAATTCTGAGCCATCGCAGCCGTAGCCAGACCGATGGTCAGAGCCGATGCCGCAAGAATCTTTATGAGCATGATCTTCTCCTTCTTGTGCGAGATCGTTTCTCTGTTCGGGAGTCTGTCGCGTCGCGACTAAGGGTGGAACCCCTCGGCCCGGAGGTGGTTCCGAGAAAAAATTCTGGAACTTTCCGACCTAGGCCTCGATGTATCGGTGCGGCGAGCGGAGTCGCTTCCCGGCAAGGCTGCAGACAAGCAGCTAGGAAAATTTACCTAGGAGCCTTGTCAGGTGAGGGCAGCTCTGCTATGATTTTATCCATGGTGCTGATTTGCGCCAGCGACCCGCCACCCGGCGGGTTTTTTTGTGGCTCCTCACCTTGGTGGCTTCGCCAGTTGGCGAGGCGACGGGACAGCATCCTCCTGTGGCGTGCCAGCCATATCCCCCGCAAGAAGGGGATCGATGGTCCCCCTTGCGGGCGAGATGTCCGGCAGGACAGGCGGGGCGGGAACTCGACCTTTTAGTTGAATCCAATCTGCGGAAGCTCTGCATGCCACGCTATGCCACCATCATCACCGGCGACGACGGCGCCGAAATCGTCAGCGCCATCGGCGAGTTCGCATCGTTCGGCGAGCCGCCCCGCACAGGCCGCGTCGAGGAAGTCGTGCCGGGTGTGCGCATCGGCATGGTGCGCGGCGGTCCGGTCGACGCGATCGCCGGCTTCGGCTTTCCGCGCCAGGGTCTCGATCCGTCGGCCATGAGAGCCGCCGCGGCGAAGCTGAAACGAACGGAGCCGTTTTCCGGACAGGTCGATCAGCCCTCCGCCCCGAAGGTCGCCCGCGCCAAGCCGCGCAAGAAGCCGGCGCGCAAGGCCGCCAGGGCGCGTGCGCTACGTTCCGCCGGAACGTCGGCGGCCGCTGCAGCCGCCAATGGCTGACGGCGCAGGCAAGGCGCGGCGCGCCGGCGCCCGAACCGCTGGAGCGAAGGCCGAGCCGGCCGCCGCGCCGATAGCCAGGCGCTCGAAAAAGACGCTGGGCAACGATTTCGCCGCGGCGCTGCGCGCTGATTTCCGCGCCCATGGCGCCGGCGTCATCGCCGCGGTCAGGGCGGAAAAGCCCGACCAGTATCTGAAGGTCGTGCTGACGATGCTGCCCAAAGAGTTCTCGCAGGGTCTCGATGCGAACCAAAACAGTCTGGGCCAGTTGAGCGATGAGGAGATCCGCAGCCGCATCCGCGGCCTCGAAGCGAGGCTGCGGCCGTTCCTCGATGATAGCGACCTATCTGGCGCTGCTCGAGGAGATGGACCAACGCCGTCAACGTAACCTTCTTGCTGCCTACAGGCCGTACGAAAGGCAGTCCGAGTTCCACGCGGCGGGGGCAAAAAGCCGCGAGCGCCTGTTCATGGCCGGTAACCAACTCGGCAAGACCAAGGCAGGCGGCGCCGAATGGGCCATGCACCTCACCGGCCGCTATCCGGACTGGTGGATGGGCAAGGTGTTCGACACGCCCGTCCGGCTTTGGGCCGCCGGCGTCACCGGCGAGGGCACGCGCGACAATCCGCAGCGTGTGCTGGTCGGCCCGCCGCAGCAACAGGCGGAATGGGGCACCGGCATGATCCCGGCCGACGCCATTGCCGAAACGACGATGGGCCGCGGCGCGCCCGGAGCGCTGGACAGCGTCGTTGTGCGCTGGGGCGGTGGCGGTGATGTGCAGGCGGGCGAAAGCGTGCTCTCCTTCAAGTCCTACGAAAAAGGCCGCGAGAAATGGCAGGGCGAGACGCTGCACGGTGTCTGGTTCGACGAGGAGCCGCCGCTCGACATCTATTCCGAAGGCCTGACCCGCACCAATGCGACAGGCGGGATAACCATCGTGACTTTCACACCGCTGCTCGGGATGTCGGATGTGGTGCTGCGGTTTTTGTCGAGCGAAGAAGTGGAGAGTTGGGCAAGGGGTGAGTGACGGCCAATCTCCCCCCTTGTGGGGGAGATGCCCGGCAGGGCAGAGGGGGGCGCTGTCCCGCCAGCCTCTCGAAGTCTCTTAATTCAGCCGGTTCGAACGGCATAAAGTTCCGCAGGATAGCGCTCCTTCGCGCCCCCCCTCTGTCCTGCCGGACATCTCCCCCACGAGGGGGGAGATTGGCAGTATGGCCGTCGGCGCCATTCCCTCTCCTCCATCACGGCTTCGCCGCACCTCTCCCCCACGTTCGTGGGGCGAGGAACTGGAGCTTGCCATGTCCCGACACGTGACCTTCATGACCATCGACGATGCCGGGCACTATTCGCCCGAACAGCGCGCCGAAATCATCGCGGCCTTTCGGACATCGTGTTCGAGGTGCTGGTGCGGCGCTTCAGGCCCTTACCAGAAGAATGAGCGGCGCGGAATGGGAGCCGTGCCGATCGATCTCGAGCATTGGCGACATCGGCCGGCAAGAATTCTGCCAATCGCGATGAACCAATTCGCGTGGCCATGCGACGCATCGGTGCAAATGAACACCCGTGTATCCATGGAGATTTTCGATGATTGCAATCCTTCGCAATGCACTTCTCGCCGCCCTGGCCGTATCCACCCTGGGTGGATCCGCGATGGCCGGCCAGCAGATCTACGAATGCGACAACACGCCGACCAACAAGCTCTGGGCTGGCCGCTGCTGCGGCGTCGGCGACGCCAATTGCCTCGGTGGCGAAAGCCATGGCCATGACCGGGGGAATCCCGGCCGGGGCAACAATGGCGGAGGCGACAACGGCAGGGGCGATAAAGGGCCTAAGTGAAGCTCGCGCTCAGCACCAAGGCCCGCCGGTTTGCCGACCGGCGAGCAATCGGCGCAGACTGGGGCACCGTGGTTCGGTTAGTTTCCCTGCCAGTCGCCCTTTTCCAGGCGCCTTCCCGTCGCCTTTTTCAGGCGCCCTTTTCCAGGCGCCCTTTTCCTGCCGCTTGAGCCGCTGGAAGAAGCGGGCCACAATCCCCACTTATGGAGAAATCCAAGGAGGTTTGACATGGCTTCTTCCGAACGCGCGGTCCTTGCCGGCGGCTGCTTCTGGGGCATGCAGGATCTGATCCGCTGCTTGCCCGGCGTGATCTCCACCCGTGTCGGCTACAGCGGCGGCGACGTGCCGAACGCAACCTACCGCAATCACGGCACCCATGCCGAGGCGATCGAGATCGTCTTCGATCCGACCAAGACCAGTTTCCGCACGCTGCTCGAGTTCTTCTTCCAGATCCACGATCCGACGACCCGGAACCGTCAGGGCAACGATGTCGGCATGAGCTACCGCTCGGCGATCTTCTATACCAGCGACGAGCAGAAGCGGGTGGCCGAAGACACCATCGCCGATGTCGACGCCTCGGGTCTCTGGCCGGGCAAGGTCGTCACCGAGCTCGCTCCGGCCGGTGCCTTCTGGCAGGCCGAGCCGGAACATCAGGATTATCTGGAGCGCTACCCCAACGGCTACACCTGCCATTTCGTCCGGCCGGGCTGGAAGCTTCCCGTCCGCGAAAAGGCCGCCGCATCATAAAAATAGGGCTGCGCAGCCCTTCAGTCAGGATCCCGCCCGCCGTGCCGAAAGGCATGGCGGGCTTTCTTGCGTTCCGGGCGCAAGCCCGCACCTCGCCGGCATGCTCCGGCTGGAACAGTGGCCTTAGCCCTTGGCCCGGCGGTTCTCGTTTTCATGGCCGATCCAATGGGCTCGGATGCGGTCGCTGGCTTCAAGGTAAGCCATGTCGATGAGATAGGTCAGAAGCTTTTCGCCGTCGGCCTCAGCCTTCTGGCGAAGCTCGCGCAAGATCCCCTGCGCAAACTGCAGGTTTTCCATTTTGCTCGGCTGGTCCATCGGTGCCCCCAATGTCTGCGTGGAAGTTTGGCTGACTATACTTGTACGAATGTTGTCGGCTCGCTCGCGGCCAGGCTGCGCCCGGTTGCACCTGCGCTCGATCAATGAAGCTGTTGCACATCGCGCGAAAATGTCGATATTTTACGCCCCCAATCGGATGGCGAATATGCATGAAGACGAGGGCAGCACTCCCGACAAGCTGCAAGCCATGCTTGACGTGATTGCCAGGAGCGAGCCCGCGCGCGGGAGCGGACAGGCCGATCTCGGCAGGCTGCAGGCCGATGCCGCCAAGGCCGCCAACGTGCTGATCGAATTCTACGGCGACGCTGCCCTCGAGCGAGCCAAGCTTATCGAGCGCCGCTCGCCCCACTCGCATTTCGCGCGCATGGTGACGGCCGAGATCGGCAGGCGCGGCAGGCTTCCGCCCAGAAGCTAGCCCGGAACCCGGCCGAGAAACCGACAAAGATCGCCTCAGGACGATTTGCGCCTCCTCGATCTCTCGCCAAGTCTTTGCAGGATCTCTTCCTCGATGTTGTCCAGCAGGTAGGAAAGCATGTCGTCCTCGATCGACTGCGCGATTTCCCTGGCCTGCTCGACATGGTCGTGGATTTCGCGCAGCGAGTGATCCTCGCCCGCGGCATCCTGCGTCAGGTCGATGAACCAGCCGGGATAGAGCGCTGCCTCGCCCATGTCATCGACATAGCACTGGCCGACGGCAAGGATTTTGCGCAGCCCCATCTTTTCCGAGCGGACCTTGTAGACCTCGCGGAAACCTGACCTGCGCTCGATCGCCTTGCGGATCGCCAGCCGAACCCGCGGCCGATCGTCCCGCTCTATGCTTTGCATGCACCGCTCCAGCGGCGCGCCGTGCGAGAACTCCTCGAGCGTCAGGTCGAAATAAGCGGACAGATTCGCGTCCCCATAGATGCGGTCGCGCTTGATGTCCCAGGTCCAAAACCCGTCGATCGGTGGATACCGCATATGCAGGTTGCGGCTGCGTTGAGGCGCCAGTGTCATGAAAACCGCCCCGTTCGGTTTCAGGATTCGCCAGTACTATGTCTTAAAATCGAAAAGAAACAAAGGTGAGTTTTTGTACAAGGCAGGAAAATGATTGGGCCTGCCGCTTGCTTGCATAGCTACGCCGCATAGTTGGCATCATCCAGGAAATACGTTTCGTGAAAAATTTTCTCTGGCCGAAACAATTTTCATTTCCGTGTCGCAAATGAAGCCGGTGCTTCACGCGAGAAGGAAGCTTTCGAACTTAAACAAATCAAAAGTTGTATTCCCCCGGACGCAACGCCTGGGCTGGACATACTGTCCATCTTGTAAGGCCGGCGCGGCAATGCTGGTGTTGCCTGAGCCGCGCCGGCCGAAGCGGCCTCCAAAAGGTTTTCGCCGCGCCGGGGATGCTAGCGGCCGCTGCCGCGCCGGCAAACCGACCGTTGGTTGAAAATGCCCGACTTCCAGAAGAAGACAAGGCCCTCGCGGTCAGCGTCCGGTCGTTTACGGGCATAGGCGCCGGCTCGCTGGACCGATGCGTCCTTGCTCTGCGACTTAAGCCTTACTGCCATTCAGCATTTAGGCTGATTTGCGATACGGCTCGCGCACGGTCTCCGGCTCGGCATCATCGGCCGCCGACTCAGCGACGGTCCTGTCATGCTCGAATTGGCTCGCCTCGGGCAGAGGATGCAACCACTGCTCGCGCCGACCGATCCACAATTCGTAGCTGGGCTCAAGCCCTTCGGTCGGTACGACATCCAGGCTGCCGATCATCACCTCGGCCTCGTCCTCGCGAACCGACGGCAAGCGGCTGCCGCAGGTTGGACAGAAGCTTCGCCCGCCATAAGTGCTGGTGATACCCGCGCTTTCGAATGCCTGGCGCGGCCATATGGCAAAGGCCTGATACGCCGATCCGCTGGTCTTGCGGCAGTCCTTGCAATGGCAAAGTCCCACCCTCAGCGGCTCGCCGGTCACCCGGAACTGGACACCGCCGCACAGGCAGCTGCCGCTACGCATGACATCGTCGAACATGGCCGTTCCTCCTGCAGCCGGGACATTGGTGTCACCATCCGGTACAATTCGCATGCTGCCTCAACTGTTCCACAGCGCGGTCGGAACGTCGCTCAACCGGGAAAGTCGAAGACCGGTTCCTCGCAGCGGTAGACGCGGCATGGACCGTCACGGGTCGGAACCGCGACCGACATCGGGACTTCCGGCCAGTCGCACTCATTGCCGAATTGGCGCACGAAACGATCATAAGTGTTGGGCCCGGTGGTCAGCACCGCGGCATGCCGGCGCTGGATCAGCGCCTGCGTCTCGCCACAAGTCATGGCGCGTGTGTCGGGCCGCGCATCGGCGGCGCCCGCAGTCCATAATATCGTGCCGGCTACAAGGGCGGTCGTCAGGTTTTTCATGGAGGCGCCAGCTTTCAGTGATCGCTTTTGCGGTACGAATATGGCTCGCCGCCGGAACACCGCAAGGCTTTTGAACAGCAAAACGACGCCGATGAGGATGTCTGCGCAACCGGCCTTGTCGCGGTCGGACGGACGACGAAGCGACCGTCAGCGCGACGTCGGTAAGAACCCGGTCAGGCATTCTGGCCTCCCGATCCGCCGCATTCCAGGCAGATCACACTGTGTCCCGGACAGCTCAGCCGGTGCGTTCCTTCCGGGCAGCAATGGCCGTTGGAGGCGACCCAGCGGTCGCAAATGAAAATTTTCCTGGCGCCATGGCAGCGCCGGCATTCCGCCGAGGGCATCAGATTCTCGTTTGGCGAGACGCGATGCTCCGCTTCAACGACCGCGTTCATCCATTTAGTCCCCAACGACTGGATTGTCGGTCCTGTTTTTCTCAAGACATTACATTAGCCATCCGAGATATAAAAGCCCCGGGCGGATGACGAAAGTTTCATCCCTCGACCCTTTCCCTTTGCGCTGCCGTTGCTAAAGCTCGTCCGGCAAAGGGCGCCCGAGCAGATTCCGTCGGGCGCGGGCAGGCAACGGGATTTCCTGCAATGACATGGACCGGTGCGGGAGCGCTTTTCATCCTGGTAGCCACTTATGCCGGCGTTGCCGTCGGCCGTATTCCGGGCTTCAGGCTGGATCGCGCCGGCATCGCGCTGCTCGGTGGCGCCGCCATGATCGCGATCGGCGCGATCGGCATGGAGGATGCCTACCGCGCCATCAATTTCGACACGATCACGCTTTTGCTCGGCATGATGATCGTGGTCGCGCATCTGAAAGTGTCGGGCGCGTTCCGGGCGCTCGGCGGCTTCGCTATTGAGCATGCGCACGCGCCCTTCATGCTGCTCGTCATGGTGACGCTTCTGACCGGAGTGCTTTCGGCCTTTCTGGTCAATGACGCGATCTGCCTGGTGATGGCGCCGATCGTCGTCCACGTCACCCGCGTCATCCGGCGCAACCCGGTTCCCTACCTGATCGCCACCTGCACGGCCTCCAACTGCGGCAGCGTCGCCACCATCACCGGCAACCCGCAGAACATGGTCATCGGCGCGCTCTCGGGCATTTCCTATCCGGCCTTCACGGCGGCGCTCGCGCCGGTGGCGCTGTTCGGCCTTGTCGCCGCCATCGTCATTGTCCGCATCGTCTACCGCGGCGAATTCTCTCGCCCCGCCGAGCTCAGCCCCGAGGTCTATCGCGGCCGCATGCTGCCGGGACAGGTGCTGAAGGCGACCATCGTCTGCGTGGTGCTGGCGTTCGCCTTCTTCGCTGGCGTGCCCGTCGCCAAGGCGGCGCTCATTGCCGGCGCTTTCCTGCTCGTCACCCGCGCGATCAAGCCGCACCGCATCTACCGCGAGATCGACGGCCCGCTGCTCTTCATGTTCGCCGGACTGTTCGTGGTCGTGGCGGGCGCGGAGCGCACGCTGCTCACCCCCGACATGATCGCCGCGGCGAAGAATATGGGTCTCGACGATGTTTGGCGGCTCTCCGGCTTCACCGCGGTGCTTTCCAACGTCATGAGCAATGTGCCGGCGGTGCTGGCGTTGAGGCCGTTCATCCCGGGCCTCGAAAACCCCCACCGCGCGTGGCTGGTCGTGGCGATGAGCTCGACGCTCGCCGGCAATTTCACGCTGCTCGGCTCGGTCGCCAACCTCATCGTGGCTGAGCAGGCAAGAGCGGCGGGCAAGGAGCTGTCTTTCGCAGCTTTCTTCAAGGTCGGTTTGCCGCTGACGCTGTTGACGCTGGTCTTCGGCACGGCGTGGCTGGCGCTCACTTCGTAGCCGTTGGACGCCAAGCAGCTGGCGGGGAGAATAGGGCAAGGTTCTGCTGTGAGTGCGACAATGTTTTTCCGGCTTAATCGCCTACGCCGACGCGATCGCACCCAGCGTAAAGGCGCCCCATGGAGCCTTGTTTTTGTTTTCAGGCCCGGTTAAGCCGCCGCGCAATCAACCGAAGGACGACACAAGTGAGCGAACCGACCGTGGCCGAAGCGACCGAAAGCATCTATGCCTCGATCCGCGCGGACAACGCCGACATCGATGCGCATATCGCGACGCTCAAGGCGGCGATGGCGCGGGAAGGGCTGAAACAGGCGGTGTTCGAGCCGGCCAAGCTGGCGCACAACAACCGCGCGGGCCGCAAGCTGATGCAGGCCTATTTCCGCCAGCGCGGCGTGACCGTGACGTTTTCGAGCTAGGGCCGCGCGCCGACCGGGCGCCGCTATTGCGACGAGGCTCCGCAAGGGGCTTTTTGGGGCGTGGCGGCACCGCGCGGCTGCCTAAGGGCAATCGGCCGATGTGATTGGCTGCCCGAGTTGGCTTCGCTCATGTCGGTACGCGCGGCCGGCCCTTGCCTGTTCAGGTCAATCGCACGCCGCCACGCTCTTCAGCGCCTGGGCACGCGAAGGTCCGGGCAAATTCCCGATGCTTCGAACGGCAGCATAGAACCTTGGATAGTCGCCGGAGCACAAGTCGAACAGGCGAAGAAACGCCGGGACCTGTTCGCCATAGACGGCGGTCGCGGCGAGCTTTGCGTTGTTGATCGGGCTATCGAACCAGGGGTCATAGCCCCGGTATCCGGCCCAGCGCGTATCGCGCATGCGCCGGTAGCGCATCCGCAGCCTGTCGATCGTGGCTGCTTTGGCGGCGGCCATCTGCTGCGGGCTACGCGGACTTCCATAGACTTGCCGCAACTCGTCCCGGGTTTTCGCTATCAGTCCGAGAAAATCGGCGCTCCGCTTGCGATTGGCTTCGTAGCGGCGCAACCCGGCGCGATTGCCGGTGGCGCGGAGCCATTTCCTGACGCCGGTGGTTTCGACCGAAACCGCGAAAGCCTCGTTGAACGCGGAGTCGCCGTTCACATAGATTTTCTGATGCGCCAGCTCATGGAAGATCAGGCTTGCGAGATAGGTGTCGTCCTGGCGCAGCATGGTGCTGAGCAGCGGATCGCTGAACCATCCGAGCGTGGAATATGCGGTGACGCCCGAGACGTAGACGTCCAGCCCCTGCCGCTGCAGTTCGGCAGCGCTCTCTGCCGCCGATTTCCGGGAAAAGTAACCCCGGTACGGAACGCAGCCGAAGACCGGAAAGCACCATGTTACGGGCGTGAGCGAGAATTGCGGCGCGGCAAAAACCGCCAAGGTCACAGCGTCCCGGCCGATGTCGACATAGCTGCGGTAGCTGCTGTTTTCGGGCAGCGCCAGTTCATCCGTGGCAAAGCGGCGTATGGCGCTCGCCGACGTCAGCTTGACGCGCAATGCCTCCGGCGTTGCGGGGTCGCGGATCAGCTTGCCGACATTCTTGCGCGCCGCCATGATCTCAACATGGCCCTCCAGCGACTGCGCGTAATAGGAAATGCTGGTGCACCCGGCCACGCCGGCCGCCAGGATCGCCGCGGCAAGCAATCGAAAAACGCGCCTCACAGCCTGCCCACCGCCTGTTCGTCTCCCCGTGGAGCAAGTGTCCCCATTTGACCGCGAGTCTCAAACAGGCCCGCCGATCTTCGTCAAGACCTGGTGGGACGTCACGGGTCGGACTTTGGCAGGATCGGCAACGCCTCAGAGCTGACATCGGTGCTGACCAGGTCCATGCCGCTCACGAGATGCAACGCACCAACAGTCGGCGGCATTCAAGCTTGGAGCACGATGCAGGTATCGAGTCCTGATGCGAAGATGCCAGCCCTTGGCCTCGCCACGACGACAGATAGGGCGTATAGTTGAAGACCGCCGGCTCGGACCTGACACGCCGGCGCATTGAGAGCGGGAGACGTCGCTTCAACTAGGGCGCACTTCCAACTCGGGGGGTGTTCCACGCGCTCTCATCATTGCCCGCCGCGTCCGGCTTCTGCTTTGCGCGATCGCGGTCGCTATTCGCATTTACTCACTGAAGGAGAACTGAGCTTTTCACTGGAGGAGAAGTGATCATGCATTACCTTCCCAGACGTGAATTCATGGTTCGAGGAGGGGCAACCCTCGTGGCGCTGGCGTCCTTTCAATCGCGGATTGCCTATGCTTTTCCAACCCGGGCCGGCGAGGAAGTCATCAAATGGCTCGATCAGCTGCCGCCAAACCCGGTTCCGCAAGTCATCAAAAATCAGTTGGTGTGGGAGGATCTCGATTCCTGGGTGACGCCCAACGACAAGTTCTTCTCAATCGCGCATTTCGACCGGCCGGTCATCGACGAAAGCACGTGGAAGCTCGAAATTGGCGGCTCCGTCAAAAAGCCGACAGCCCTGACGCTCGCCGACATCAAGGCTCGACCGCGCCAGGAAGTCACGTTCACGGTCGAATGTTCGGGCAATACTGGCCTACCGTTCTTCAATGGCGGGATTGGCAATGCTCGCTGGGCGGGCACGCCGCTCGCCCCGATCCTTATGGAGGTCGGGATCCTCGACAGTGGTATCGAGGTTGTCTTCTGGGGCACCGATAAAGGTGAAATCAAGCGAGCCGACGACGTCAAGTTCACGCAGAACTTTGCGCGCAGCATGTCGCTCGCCGACGCCTTGGACCCCAAAAACATCCTTTGCTACGAGATGAACGGCACTGCCTTGCCTGCCGATAACGGGTTCCCGCTGCGGCTGATTGCGCCGGGCTGGTACGGGATCGCGAACGTGAAATGGCTCAAGCGTATCGAAGTGAGGGACCAACGCTTCGTGAACCAGTTCATGGGACGCGATTATGTCACGCTGCGCGAGGAGGAGCACAACGGAGAGACGGTATGGATGGAAACCTCTGTCGGGCGGGCGCGTCTGAAGTCTGCGCCGGCCCGGGTCACTCATATCGGCAATGATTACCGGATCGTCGGAGCGGCCTGGGGCGCGCCGATCGAGCGGGTCGAGGTGAAGATCGATGACGGCCCATGGATGCCGGCGACCATCGATGAAACCGAAAAGGCGGACTTCGCCTGGAAGATATGGTCCGTCGACTGGCCCAAGCCCTCCGCCGGGGAGCACACAGTCACCTCGCGCGCCGTTAGCACTGGAGGGCAGGTCCAACCGGCAATGGACGATCCCGTCATCGCCAAGAAGCATACCTACTGGGAAAGCAACGGTCAGGTGACGCGACGCATCGGCATTCACTGACCAGCGGGAAGTCTATAAAACCCTCTCACATCGATGTGACCCCATGCTTTTGGCATGGGGTCATGACGTCGATCGGCCGGCTGTGACGGTGGCGACCCACGCGGGAGAACGCCTCTGCCGGCGGGTTGAGCCGCCTTATGGCATCATCCTGGCCTGATGGGCGCTCATCGGAGGCATGTTCAGGTTGAGATGGGCCATGATCCAGACCGAGCCGATCACGACCAGCGCGACGATCAGCACGCCGAAGGCGAGCGCGAGCACGTTGTTGGTGTTGTCGGGCCCGGTGGTCAGGTGCAGGAAGAAGACCAGATGCACGCCCATCTGCGCGATCGCCAGCACCACCAGGGCCGAGATCACCGCCGGCTGGTAGATCAAGCCGGTCTGCGCGGCGAGGAAAGAGGCGATGGTCAGCAGGATCGCGAGGCCGAAGCCGAGCAGGTAGCCCGACAGCCCTCCCGCCAACTCGTGCTCGGTGATGCGCTCCTCGCCCGGCGCCGAATCGCGGCGGTCGAGTTCCTCGTCGGTCCGGCTGTCGATGTCGCTCATGGCGACGCTCCCAAGAGATAGACCAGGGTGAAGATGGCGACCCAGATAATGTCGAGCGCGTGCCAGAACAGGCCGAAGCAGTGGAGCCGGCGCAGTATTTCCGGCCGGAAGCCCTTCACCCAGAGCTGCGCCATCATGGTCCCGAGCCAGAGCAGGCCGAGCCCGACATGGGTACCGTGGCAGCCGACAAGGGCGAAGAAGGCTGACAGGAAGGCGCTGCGCGAAGGGCCTGCCTGCTCGCTCGCCATCACCGCGAATTCCTGCACCTCGAGGAACAGGAAGGCGGCACCGAGCAGGCCGGTGACCAGAAGCCAGAACTGCGTGGCGGCCATCGACCGGCGATGCGTCGCGAGCGTCGCCAGCCCGCCGGTGAAGCTCGATGTGAGCAGCAGCCCCGTTTGCGCCGCAACGCGCGGCAGCTCGAACAGCTCCTTACCGGATGGCCCGCCGGCGGTCGCCGTCGACAGGACCGCATAAGCCGCGAAGAAAGCCGAGAACATGATGATGTCGGACAGGAGGAAGATCCAGAAGCCGTAGGCCACGGTGACGAACTTCGAGGCCGGGCCGCCCTGGCCGTGGCCGGTCGCCGAGAGCAGGCCATGGCCGTGTCCCGCATGGCCGTGACCCCCATGACCGTGTCCCCCATGGCCATGCCCGCCGGACCGTCCAACCCGGTAGGGATCGCGCGCCGCGCTGCCGGCCGTGATGTCGCTCATGCCACGCGCTCCCGTCTGCGCAGCCAGGCAAGCTGTGCGGCCCTGCCGTCGCGGTCTATGCGCTCGACTTCCTCCGCGGAGACTTCGTAGTCGCCGTGCTCTCGCCAGGCGAAGACGACGAAAGTGATATAGGCGCCGATGAAGCCTACGATCGCCAGCCACCAGATGTGCCAGATCAGGGCGAAGCCGATCAGCGTGCTGAAGAAGGCGGTGACGAAGCCGGTCGGGCTGTTGCGCGGCATTTCGATCGGCTCATAGCTTTCGTCCTCGCCGGGCCTTTGCTCCTCCATCGCCCGCTGCTTGATGGTCCAGTAGGGTTCCTCGTTCTCGACATGCGGCAGCCGCGCGTAGTTGAAGAAGGGCGGCGGGGAGGATGTCGACCATTCCAGCGAGCGGCCGTCCCAGGGGTCGCCCGTTTCGTCGCGCAATTCGTCGCGATGCCTGATCGAGACGACGAGCTGCGCGACCTGGCAGGCGGCGCCGACGATCATCACCGCAATGCCGAAGGCCGCCACGACCAGCCACGGCGTCCACAGGTCCATGTCGATATGCTGGAGACGGCGGGTCATGCCGAGCAGGCCGACGATATAGAGCGGCACGAAGACCAGCACGTAGCCGGCAAGGGTGAACCAGAACGCGGCCTTGCCCCAGCCCTCGTGCAGCCGGAAGCCGAAGGCTTTCGGGAACCAGTAGGTGAAGCCGGCGAAGGCGGCGAACAACACGCCCGAAATGATCACATTGTGGAAATGCGCCACCAGGAAGAGCGAATTGTGCAGCATGAAGTCGGCCGGCGGAACCGCGAGCAGCACGCCGGTCATGCCGCCGATGATGAAGGTGGTGACGAAGCCCAGCGCCCACAGCATCGGCGTGTCGAAGCGCACGCGCCCGCCATACATGGTGAAGAGCCAGTTGTAGATCTTGACCCCGGTGCCGACGGCGATGACCGAGGTGGCTATGCCGAAGGCGGCATTGACGTCGGCCCCGGCGCCCATGGTGAAGAAGTGGTGCAGC
The DNA here is from genome assembly GCF_029625845.1 of Mesorhizobium sp. WSM4898. Lineage (NCBI taxonomy): Bacteria > Pseudomonadati > Pseudomonadota > Alphaproteobacteria > Hyphomicrobiales > Phyllobacteriaceae > Mesorhizobium > Mesorhizobium sp. WSM4898. The sequence goes on from NZ_JARTVQ010000008.1 coordinate 81,552, forward strand.
CAGACCATGAAGGAGACGATGCAGATGAACAGCGTCGCCGCGACCATCGACCGGTAGCCGAACAGCGGCTTCGATGAGAAGGTCGAGAAGATCTCGGAATAGATGCCGAAGGCGGGCAGCACCAGGATGTAGACCTCCGGATGGCCCCACGCCCAGATCAGGTTCATGAACATCATCTGGTTGCCGCCGGCTTCGTTGGTGAAGAAATGGAAGCCGAGGTAGCGGTCGAGCGTCAGCATGGCGAGCGTGGCGGTGAGGATCGGGAAGGCCGCGACGATCAGCAGGTTGGAGGCGAGCGATGTCCAGCAGAACATCGGCATGCGCAGATAGCCCATGCCCGGCGCGCGCATCTTGAGAATGGTGGTCGCCAGGTTGACGCCGGTGAGCAGCGTGCCGACGCCGGAGATCTGGATCGACCAGAGATAATAGTCGACGCCGACGCCCGGCGAGTAGGTCGTCTCCGACAGCGGCGCATAGGGCAGCCAGCCGGTGCGGGCGAACTCGCCGACGACGAGCGAGATGTTGACCAGGAGCGCGCCGGTCGCCGTCAGCCAGAAACTCACCGAATTCAGCGTCGGAAAGGCGACGTCGCGGATGCCGAGCTGCAGCGGCACGACGAAGTTCATCAGCCCGATGACGAAGGGCATCGCGGCGAAGAAGATCATGATCGTGCCGTGGGCCGAAAAGACCTGGTCGTAATGCTCGGGCGGCAGGTAGCCGGGCCCGTGGATGGCGAGCACCTGCTGCGTGCGCATCATCACCGCATCGACGAAGCCGCGCAGCAGCATCAGCGCCGCCAGAACGATATACATGACGCCGATGCGCTTGTGGTCGACCGAAGTTATCCATTCGTCCCAGAGATAGGGCCAGTATCCTTTCACCGTGACCCAGATCAGCACCGCGGCGGCCGCCAGGAAGACGATGAGGGCGGCGCCCAGCGGGATGGGCTCATCGAAGGGAATGGCAGACCAGTCGAGCTTGCCGAGCATCGTCATCCTCCCGCTTTCGGCTGCGGCTGTTGGGCAGGCGCCGGCGTCCCGGCCTTGGGCTGGGCCTTGGGGCTTACCTGCGGCTCGCCGGCGGCGGTTTCGGCGGGACCCGGACCGGGCGGCAGCGTCTGGCGCACGATCGCGTCGAACAGGCCGTCCTGCACGACGCCGAACGAGGCCGGCGGCACGTTGATGCTCTGCCGGGCAAGCTCGCCATAGGCGCGCGCGTTGAGCACGCCGCCGCTGCCATGCAGCGAAGAGGCCCAGCGCGCAAATTCGTCGGGCGGGACGGCGCGCACGCGGAAATTCATGTCGGAAAAGCCGTCGCCGCTGAAATGCGCCGACAGGCCGAGATAGCTGCCCTCGCGATCGGCCTGCAGGTTGAGCTCGGTCTGCATGCCGTTCATGACATAGATCATGCTGCCGAGCTGCGGCACGAAGAAGGTGTTCATCACGCTGGCCGAGGTCAGCTTGAAACGTACGGGAACGCCGGCCGGGATGACCAGCTGGTTGACCGTTCCGACGCCCTGGTCGGGGTAGAGGAACAGCCATTTCCAGTCGAGCGCCACCACCTGGATGTCGAGCGGCGGCTGGCTGGAGGCGATCGGCCGGCGCGGGTCGAGATGGTAGGATCCGTAATAGATCAGCCCGCCGAGGAAGAGGATGGTGAGGGTCGGGATCGACCAGACGATCAGCTCGATGCGGCCCGAATAGGTGAATTCCGGCTCGTAGCGGGCGTTGCGGTTGGAGGCGCGGAACATCCAGGCAAACAAAAGCAGCGCCACCAGCGTCGGAATGACGATGACCAGCATGACCGCCAGCGAGTTGAGCAGGATCGTGCGGTTGCCCGCCCCGATCGGGCCCTGCGGGTCGAGCACCCCGCCTGCGCAGCCCGAGAGCGTTGCGATCAAGCCTATCCAGAGCGGCGAGCGGCCTCGCCTCGGTCTAGGGAAGGAAAGCACTGGAACGGATCATGCTTGGCGCGAACGGATCGGCGGGACGTCTTGACTGTGGGCGGCGCGTCGTCGGCGCCGCTGGGCTGCGGCGCGGCCGGAAACAGACTTCGCGGCCAGTCCGGCTGGGCCGTGATCCTTCAAAAGCTCGCGCCTGCGAGGGTCGCGTTCTGCGGCAGCTTTCATCTGAAGTCTCCCCGTGTGCAGAGGCACCTCCGCCATATACCGTACGACTGCAGAACACGGCTGCCAACCCAAGCAACTGCCGCTTGTTCTGCAAAAGGCGGTGTTTCGCCCGATGGCTGGACGGGCCGCGGAAGACATAGGGCGCGGCTCCTGCCTGACCAGACGCCGTCTCGGCATGCTCGCGCTCGCCGATCGCCCGCCAGGATGGTGACAAGGCGTGCGGCGCGTGCTTTGTACTGCGCAGGGAATTGCAGCCGACCTGCGGAGGAAGTATTGTCCGAGATTGCAACCATCCTTTCCATCCTTGGCGTTTTCCTGCTGGGGGCGATGAGCCCGGGGCCGAGCTTCGTCGTCGTCTCGCGTATCGCGGTCGCCGGCGAGCGCAGTGACGGCCTAGCGGCGGCGATCGGCATGGGCATCGGCGGCTTCATCTTCGCCATCATCGCGGTCGCGGGCCTGACCGCGCTGCTCGTCCAGGTCGCCTGGCTGGACATTTTCCTGCGCGTCGCCGGCGGCGCCTATCTGCTGTGGATCGGCATAAAGATCTGGCGCGGCGCCAATCAGCCGATCGAGATCGCGAACGATGCCTCGGCGCGCGCCGGCTCGTTCTGGCGGGCGCTGCGTCGCGCGCTTCTGGTCCAGCTCGCCAATCCGAAGACGGCGATCTTCTACGCCTCGATGTTCGCGGCCATGCTGCCGGCCTCGCCGCCGCTCTGGATGCTCTTGGTCCTGCCGCCGCTGCTCTTCCTCAACGAATTCGTCTGGTACGCGGTCGTCGCCTTCGCCTTTTCCTCCAGCCGGCCGCGCGCGGCCTATCTCGGCACCAAGCACTGGATCGACCGCGCCGCCGGCGCCGTGGTCGGCGCGCTCGGGATCAAGCTGATGTGGGAAGGCATGGCCGCCGCGCGGCGGGGTTTTGCCGGGTGAGGTGAGGTCGAGGCCCGAGCGGGCAGGCAACATCTCTCGCCGAGATCGTGAAACCTTCTGATTTTTGAGCCGTTGTCGGCTGATGTCTGAAGCAAAGCTCAAGCCAAGATCGGCCGACGGCGCCCAGCCGCGCGGTGCCGGGAAGTCGCGCCCCGCAAAGACGGGCGCAGCGAAGGCACCCTCGGGCAAGACGCGGCCGGAAAAGTCGCCGCCGGAAAGCTTGCACCCGGAAAGACCCCGCGAAGAAAGGTCGCCCCCGAAGCAATCGCCCGAGCAAGAGGAGCCGGCCGAAGCCACGCCGGAGGCCGTCGGCGAACCGGCGCCGCCGCCGCCGGAATCCGTCGAGCCCGGTCCGAAGCTGACGCCCGAGGAGGCCGAGCAGGCGCGCAGGAAGTACCTCTTTAGGCGGTTCTGGATCAGCGGGCGCGGCTACTGGGGCCGGAATGGCGACAAGCTCGCATGGCCGTTTACGATTGGGCTGTTGGTGCTGATCTGCGTCAATGTCGGCTTCCAGTATGGCATCAATGTCTGGAACCGCGCCTTCTTCGACGCCATCGAACAGCGCAATGTCCACACCGTCTATATGCTGAGCGCCGTCTTCGTGCCGCTGGTCGCCGGAAGCGCCAGCCTTGTCGTCGCTCAGGTCTATCTGCGCATGACGATCCAGCGCCGCTGGCGCTCCTGGCTCACCACATCTGTCATCGCGCGCTGGCTGGCCAGCGGCCGCTACTATCAGCTGAACCTCGTCGCCGGCGACCACTCGAACCCCGAAGCCCGTCTCACCGAAGATCTGCGCATCGCCACCGAGTCCCCCGTCGATTTCATCTCCGGCGTCCTCAACGCCTTTCTGTCGGCCTCGACCTTTATCGTCGTGCTGTGGACCATCGGCGGCGCGCTCACCTTGCCGCTCGGCCGCGAGAGCATCACCATCCCCGGCTTCCTCGTCGTCACCGCGGTCATCTATGCCGCCATCACCTCGACCTCGATGGTGGTCATCGGCCGCCATTTCGTGCAGCTTTCGGAGCGCAAGAACCAGGCGGAAGCCGAATTCCGCTACACGCTGACACGCGTGCGCGAAAACGGCGAGAGCATCGCGCTCCTCGGCGGCGAGGCGGAGGAGCGCAGCGGAATCGACAGGAATTTCGGCCATGTGCTGAGGCAATGGGCGCTGCTGACCGGACAGCACATGCGCACCGCGATTGTCTCGCAAGGGTCGATGCTGTTCGCGCCGGTGGTGCCGGTGCTGCTCTGCGCGCCGAAATTCCTCGAAGGCTCGATGTCGCTCGGCCAGGTCATGCAGGCGGCCTCCGCCTTTGCCATCGTGCAAGGCGCGTTCGGCTGGCTGGTCGACAATTATCCGCGCCTGGCCGATTGGAACGCCTCGGCGCGCCGCGTCGCTTCGCTGATGATGTCGCTCGACGGGCTGGAGCGCGCCGAAGAGAGCGAGTCCTTTGGGCGCATCCGGCGCGGCGAGACGCAAAACGGCGCCATGCTCAGCCTGGACGATCTCTCCGTCACCCTCAACGACGGCACCGGCGTGGTCAACGAGACGAAGGTCGAGATCAACCCGGGCGAGCGGGTGCTGGTCGCCGGCGAATCCGGCACCGGCAAGTCGACGCTGGTGCGGGCCGTCGCGGGCCTGTGGCCCTGGGGCGGCGGCAGCGTCAATTTCCATGCCGGCAAGCGGCTGTTCATGTTGCCGCAACGCCCCTACATCCCGACCGGCACGCTGCGGCGCGCGGTCGCCTATCCGGCCGCCGCCGACAACTGGACGGTGGACGAGATCGACGCCGCCCTCGACAAGGTCGGCCTCGGCTACCTGCAGGACAGGATCGAGGAAGAGGCGCCGTGGGACCAGACGCTCTCCGGCGGCGAAAAGCAGCGCCTCGCCTTCGCGCGCCTGCTGCTGCACGAGCCAGACATCGTCGTGCTGGACGAGGCGACCTCGGCGCTGGACGAGAAGAGCCAGGACAAGATGATGCAGACGGTGGTCCAGGCATTGCCGAAGGTCACCGTCATCAGCGTCGCCCACCGCGCCGAGCTGGAAGCCTTCCACAGCCGCAAGATCACGCTGGAGCGGCGCGAGGGCGGCGCGAAGCTGGTCAGCGATGTGGAGCTGGCGCCGCGCAAGGGCAAGCGCAACGTGTTCGCGCGGGCGCTGTGGGGGAGCGGGGCGAGAGGCGGGCAGGCGCGCTGAGGGCGGCATTATGGGCGGGGCGGCAAGAGCGTCAGTTGTGGTGATCGCGCTTCGTCCGGATGGCAACCTTGACGTCACCAGAGGCCCCGGTCTGTAATCGCCGCAGGCCAGGGAGAGGCGACCCCCATGGAAAAGATCATCCTCGACTGCGATCCGGGGCACGACGATGCCATCGCCATCCTGCTTGCGGCCGGCAACCCGAACATCGACCTTCTCGGCATCACCACGGTTTCGGGCAACCACACTGTCGAGAACACCACGCGCAATGCGCTCTCCGTATGCACGGCCTACGGCATAAAGGTGCCGGTGGCGAAAGGCTCTCCCGGCCCGCTGATCATCGACCAGGTGCTGGCCGTCGAGATCCACGGCGAGACCGGGCTCGATGGCCCGGAGCTGCCGCCCGCCTCGTTCGAGCTCGACAAGCGCCATGCCGTCGACTTCATCATCGAGACGGTCATGGCGCATGAGCCGAAAACCGTCACGCTGGTGCCGGTCGGGCCCTACACCAACATCGCTCTAGCCGTGCGCAAGGAGCCGCGCATCGTCGAGCGGGTGAAGCGGGTCGTCGCGATGGGCGGAAGTTTCACGCGCGGCAACATCACGCCCGCGGCCGAGTTCAACGTCTATGCCGACCCGGAGGCCGCAGACGTGGTGTTCCGCGCCGCTTGGGACGTCACCATGGTGGGGCTCGACCTCACGCACCAGGCCTTGGCCACCCCCGACCTGCAGGACAGGGTGCGCGCTGTCGGCGGCCCGATCGCCAAATTCATTCTCGATATCTGGGAGTTCATCGCGACCACGCATGGCGGCCTGCTGCAGATAGCCCATCCCGCCGTCCATGACGCCTGCTGCGTGGCGGCGATGATCGATGCAGGCGTCTTCACCACCGAGAAGGCCGATATCCGCGTCGAGCTTGCCGGACGGTGGACCAAGGGCATGACGGTCTGCAATTTCGAGAAGCTGGGCGGCATGCGCCATTTCGGCGGCACGGCGAGCGAGCAGGTCGATTTCCGCCATACCGTGGCGATGAAGCTCGACCATGCGAAATTCTGCGACCTGATCGTCGATGCGCTCGAGCGCCTCACCAGTCAAAAGGCGTGAGGCGCTCCAGGGGCAAGGCCTAGCCGGCCCTCACAGCAGGAACGATTGCCTGTCGCGCAATGTGGCGCTGATGGCGGCGATGCCGGTCTCGATCTCGCGCTTGTTGGCCAGGATCGCATCGCCGGCCGCACCCTCGACCATCGATCGCAACAGGTCGGCCTGGCCGACCAGCACCGCGTCCTTGTCGGCCAGCGCGACGAGCGTTGCGGCTTCGAGCCGGTAGCGCGGGCGCCTTGCCGCCCTGGGCGACTCTCAAGCCTCCAGGCCCGCGCACGCCAGGAAGTGGGGGAGAATTGGCCCGGCGAAGGCGAGACGGCCATTTCGACGAGAGCCCGGCGTCGGCATCAGCAACCGGCGCTGGCACGGTGGTGTCCTTGTTCTGTTGCATTTTAGTTGAAACTAATTTGAAAGTTACCCGTTAGCAGCGCGTAGGCGAGCTCAAACTTGCCCTGCTGTCGACAGCTAAGTTGAAAGGAGAAGTCCTAAGCCTTTTTCAGTGCTTGGCGTTGCCGAGACCGCTTTTCTATCATTCGTCTTTCGAGCGGCCTCCAGCCGCGCCGGTCACCGCCGAGGCCGATGCTTGGCAAGGCGAGAAGTCGCCATCGCTCGGCACGCATTCGCACGACGAAGGCTTCGCAGACCGCTGTCGAGCGGAACGCTCGATGAGGAGCCACACAAGGTTGGCCTTGGAACAAAGGTCTGGCCATGAAAAAATACCTAGCAGCCGCGCTGGCGATCGCCATCCCGATCGGGCCTGCCTCGGCGCTTGACGTCGGCGTGGGCGGCAAGGTCGGCGGCATCGGCGTGGGCGCCGGATTGGGCGCCGGTTCGCAAGGCGTGTCGGCGGGCGTGGGCGCCAGTGCCGACGGTGTCGGCGGCGCAAACGTCGGCGCATCGACCGGCGGCGGATCGCTCGGCGTCAATGCCGGCGGCAATCTGGGCAGCACCAGCACAGGCGTGTCGACAAGCGTGGGCGCCGCCGCCGCGGGCGACGATCCTTCCGCCGTCAGCGGATCGGCTGCCTCTGCGCAGAACCCGGCCGCGGTGCCGACAGCCCCTGCTTTGGCCAAAAGCGCGACGCAGACCATTGTGCTGCCTCCAGTGCTGAGGCCCTCCAGATCCGCCGGCGGCGACCTCCGGCGGGTCACCAAAGGCTATCGCATCGCGCCGCTGTCACCTCCGAAGGCGATACCCGGCACGCCGGCCGCCGTAGTGCGCGCCTGTCGCGCCGCGATCACGGCGGCCGCCAAGCCCCTCGGCGCCGTGCGTGTTTACACGGTCAGCGCCGGCCCCTTGCGTCAACGCCGAAGCGGGCTCAACGCGCCGATCGAGGTGCGCATAGACTATGACAGGCGAGGCGGCATCGAAGTGAGGCAGGCGAAAGTCGGCTGTCGCCTAGATGCGAAGGGCACGGTCACCGCGGTGATTTAGGGCAAAGGCAGAACGGCCATTGCCATCCTTCCTGCCGGTTGCAACCTCGGCGGTTTGGCAATTCCTCGCCCCCACAAGGTGGACGGGAGAGGTGGCTCGGCGCAGCCGAGACCGAGCGGGGGAGCGCAATATCCGACAACCCTGCCGACCGCAGGCGCAGACCGCGGCCGGCTGCAGACAAGGCGCCCGCGCTTCGGCTAGAGTTCCGCCGGGCGAAAAAATCATCGAAGGGGAGCATCGCGATGAACGAAGTCAGGCCGATCGCCGAGATCGCGAGCTATCACGCCCATATCTACTACGGCGGGGAGGCCGAGCGGCAGCATGCCGAATGGCTTCGCCAGCGCATCGCAGAGCGTTTCCGCGTGCGCCTGGGCAATTGGCGCGACGAGCCGGTCGGCCCGCACAAGCAAGCCATGTACCAGGTCTCCTTCGCCACCGAGATCTTTGCCACGCTGGTTCCCTGGCTGATGCTGAACCATGGCGGCCTGAGCATCCTCATCCATCCCAACACCACCAACCCCAAGCGCGACCACCTTATCGACCCGATCTGGATCGGACGGGCACTGCCGGTGAAGGGCGAGGTGCTTGGCGAGGAGGACGAGGCGGAAGAGGCGCTGGAGGTGAATACCGAGCCGACGCTGGGGGTGTGAGGGGGGGGGCGCAGCCCTTTCGTCACGATGGCGTGAGAGGCCGCTGGCCGTCGGAGTTGTTGATTGACTGGCCAATCGCGGTGTGGCGAATTCGCGCCGATGGTTCCCTTCGGGGATCAAAAGGGAACGCGGTGCGGAGAAATCCAAAGCCGTGGCTGCCCCCGCAACTGTAAGCGGCGTGCCGGTTTCACGATGCCACTGGCTGCATGGGCCGGGAAGGCGAAAGCGGCGGGAATCCGCGAGCCAGGAGACCTGCCATCATGGACGTCAAAGCAGAACATCGGACGGGGTGATCCGGTGTGCGCGCCTGGCCGGACGGCGGGGCGAGTTCCCTGCGATGACAGGCAACGTCAAAGGCAGAACCATGCTGATCCAACTATCGAAAATGCTGAACAAAACCGCGCCGGACCTGAAGGCCAGGCTGATTACAATCTACAGCGCACTCGCCATTCTCAACGTCGGGGCGTGGCTGTGGGCTTTCGTCGCCTTCCACGACAAGCCGACATTGCTTGGCGTCGCTCTCGTCATTTATGGCCTCGGCTTGCGCCATGCCGTCGATGCCGACCACATAGCGGCCATCGACAATGTCACGCGCAAGCTGATGCAGAACGGCAAACGGCCGGTCTCCGTCGGCTTCTTTTTCGCACTCGGCCATTCGACGATCGTCGTCATCGTCGCTGCGGCTATCGCGGCGGCAACGTCCCTGCTCGGCCGTTTCCAGAGCCTTCAGGAGATTGGCGGCACGATCAGTACCGGCGTTTCCGCACTCTTCCTGCTCGCCATCGCGGCGATGAACATCGTCATCTTCTTCTCGATCTACAGAAGTTATCGGCGGGTGCGGGCCGGTGGGGCGTTTGTCGAGGAGGACCTGGACCTGCTGCTCAACAATCGCGGCTTCCTGGCGCGCGTCTTCCGCCCGATGTTCCGGCTGGTGTCGCGCAGCTGGCACATGTTCCCACTTGGTTTCCTCTTCGGCCTTGGCTTCGACACCGCGACCGAAGTCGCCATGTTCGGCGTGTCCGCGGCACAAGCGGCCAAGGGCGTGCCGTTCGAAGCCATTCTGGTCTTCCCGGTGCTTTTCGCGGCCGGTATGTCACTGGTCGACACGACCGATGGTGTGATGATGCTCGGCGCCTATGAGTGGGCCTTCGTCAAGCCGATCCGCAAACTGTACTACAACATGACGATCACCCTGGTGTCGGTCCTTGTCGCAGTACTGATCGGCGGCATCGAGGCGCTCGGCCTGATCGGTGACAAGCTCGGTCTGTCGGGCGGCTTCTGGAACGGCGTCGGCACGCTCAACGACAATTTCAACAATCTGGGCTTCGCCATTATCGGCATCTTCATCGCCGCCTGGGCGATCTCCTACCTCGTCTACAAGGCCAAGGGGCTGGATGATGTGGAGAGCGCATCCGCAGCAAAGAATTCATAAACCGCCGGCTGCGGCTGGCTGCAGCAGGCCAGCCGCATCTCTCTGCCATCAGACCCCGGCGGGCTGCCAGCCTGCCTCCTTGAAGCGCCTCGGCAACAGAAAGCCGATGGCGGCAAAGCGACGATCGCCGGCCGCGTCAGCGGTGCCCGGCTTGACATTTCTGTTCCTATTTTGTTCACTGTTGGCCAGACAGCAACAGGAGATCGCCGGCCCGTGCGCACGCGCTTCAAAGGCATGCTGAGGACCCGTAGCCTAAGCCTTTGGACGCGTGACGGAATTCCGCGCTGGGATAAGCCGTGGGTTAAGGCCCAGGATAAGCCCCATAATCCATAAGCCAGTATCCAGAGTCCAAATATCCAGAGTCCAGAACAGAAAAGCTGGCGCTTTTCTGTTCGAAAAAAACCGGGAAGGGAAGGCAAAAAATGGGAGCAGCGCAGGCCATTCGGCCCACGGCGGGACGGCGAGGGCTCGGCGGCGCCTCCTCAGGATGCAAACGCCTTCACGTCAGCCCGCCGATCTGCTCATCGCCGTCCAGCTCCGCCCCGCGGGCGACAACCACGTTGGCGAGCGGCGCCGAAAGCGTCCAGCGAACGAGGCCAGGCAGCCGTTCCATGGAGGCGTGGCCGGAGAGGCTGGTGGGGACGACGCGCTGGAGAACGACGCTGCCGAAGCCTTTGTGTGGCTTGGCATCGGCGGCCGCGGCAGGTTCGGAAAAATGTTCCTCCCAGACCAGCTCGAAATCGCTGCCTTCGGGGGCCGGGGCTACCCGCCAGTCCATTCGCACGGTTCCGGTGTCGCCGGCCAGGGCGCCGTATTTCGTCGCGTTGGTGCCCAGCTCATGCAGCGCCATGCCGATGTTCTGCACCGCGTTCAGCCGCAGCGTCACGTCCGGCCCGGATGGCGAGATGCGCTCTTCGTGTCCGAACGGCCGCAAATGTTCGCGCACAAGGTCGGCCATGCCTGCGCCGCGCCAGTCGTTGAGCACCAAGAGGTCGTGCGAGCGCGACAGCGCCATGATCCGTTCGCGGATCTGGTGTTCGAACGCGCGCGGGTCGGTCGCGCGTTTGCTCGTCTCGCGGATCATGGAAAGGATCACGGCGTACTGGTTTTTGACGCGGTGGTTCACCTCGCGCATCAAGAGTTGGATCTGCTGTTCGCTCGCCCGTTTTTCGGTGATGTCGGCGGCCATGCCGAACCATTCCAGGATGCTGCCGGTGTCATCGACGATCGGGATTGCCCGTGAGGTGGTCCAGCCGGCGGACCCGTCGGCGCGCCGCACCCTGTGCTCGAGCTCGAACACGCCGCGCTCCACGATGGCGCGCTCGATCGCCGCCTGGATGCTCGCCTGGTCTTCCGGGAACAGGTATTCGTCGCGCCAGCGGATCGCCGGCCCCTGGGCGCTCGACAGGAAGCCGCGGCCGTCCAACTCATGCATTTCCTGCCAGTCCGGGCTCATCCGGTAAACCACGTCGGAGCTAGCATTGACCAGCGCGCGAAACCGCTGCTCGCTTTCGCGCACCTTTGCTGCCGCCAGCACCCGGGCCGTGGTCTCCGAAACGATGCAGAGCACGGCTTCGACCGTGCCGTCCTGCGCCCGCACTGCGGAATAGGAGATGTCGAAATAGACCGTCTCGCCGACCAGGCCGGATCGTTCGATGTAGAAAGGCCGGTCCCTGGCCGAGAAGGTTTCGCCGGTTTCGAGAACTCCGCGCAGCAGCGGCTCGAGGTCGGTCCAGAGCTCGGACCAGTTTTCCTCGGCGGGACGGCCGAGCGCGCGCGGATGCTTGTCGCCAATGGTCGGCGCGTAGGCGTCATTGTAGAGCGCGACAAACTCCGGCCCGCAGAAAAGCACGATCTGGGCTTCGGCGGCGAGCATCAGGTCGACCGTCGTCCTCAGGCTGAGCGTCCATGTCTCGATCGGCCCGAGCGGGCTTTCCGACCAGGGATATTCGCGAATGAATCGCGCCATCTCGCCGTTTCCGCGAGGCCACGATTCACGGAAGAGCCCGTCAGCCATAGGCGCATTAACGCGCGACGCCGTTTATGTATCCGTCTCCGTCACGCAAAATTTTAGCCATCGTGAATAGACGCCAGGCTGCCGGTCCGCCGGAGGAATATTTCGGGCGCAGTTTCGTTAGTTCCTCATACGATGCCGTTTGAGGCAAAGTGCATATGTCCCGCAATCACGCATTGAAGCCGCCAGAGCGGCCGGCTCTGGCGCAACGGAGGTACCAGAGATGAAAACGGCTGTTTCGACCTCTCTTTCGAGACGAAGCGTCGTCGCCGTGCTGGCGGCGGCGGCCGCGTCGACCGCCATGTTGCCCGCCGGCGATGCGCTGGCGCAGACCAAGCAGACCGCGCCGGACAAGAGTCTATACGATCGGCTGGGGGGCGTGTTCGCCATCGCAGCCGTGGTCGATCACTTCAGCGACGCCGTCGTGAAAAACCCCATCGTCGGCAAGAAGTCCAAGAACCCGCAACTGCGCAAATGGCACACCAAGAACCTCGAACGGCTGCCGGGCCTCAAGTTCATGCGTACGCTGTGGGTGTGCGATGTTTCCGGCGGCCCCTTCAAGTTCGTGGCCACCGAGCCGGGCGCGACGCCGCTCGGCCTCGAGGAGGCCCACAAGGACCTGAAGATTTCTCCCGCCGAATTCGACGAGGTCGCAGCGGAACTCGGGCGGACGCTCGACCGCTTCAAGGTTCCGAAAGCCGAAAAGACCGAGGTCCTGGAAGCCTTTGCCGCGCACAAGGATGAGGTCACTGCCGGCTCTGTCAAAAAGGGGTGAGGCTCAGTGCGAATCCGGCGAAGGCGGTCGGCCGCTCCGCCTATCCACCCGCCAGCCGCGGCAGCAGGAAAATCTCCGCCCCCGGCGGCAGTTCCTTCGACCATGTGTCGCGATAGATCGTCCCGTCGATCGCGACCGCGATGCCGCGATCGAGCAGGGGTTCGAACGCGGGATGCTGTTCCGCAAGCTTGCGGAACAGCTCCCTGATGTCCTTGGCCTCGATGTCGAGCTTGTCCTTGCCTCCGGCGGCGGCGCTGAGCGAGCCCCAGAGCGTGACTTGGACCATTATCGCCTGATCCTCATTGGACCGTGACGTGAGCTGAAAACCGCTTCGCGCTTTTCAGCATGCTAGCCTTCCCGTTCGGCCTCGAGCGCTGCAAGAATCCGCGGCGGCGACATCGGGATGTGGCTCATGCGCACGCCCACCGCGTTCGACACCGCGTTGGCGATCGCCGCCAGCGGCGGCACGATCGAGGTCTCGCCGACGCCGCGCACCCCGTAGGGATGGTTGGGGTTGGGGATTTCGAGGATCTGCGTGTCGATCATCGGCAGGTCGGAGCAGACCGGGATGCGGTAGTCGAGGAAGCCCGGGTTCTGCAGGCGGCCGTCCTTGCCGTAGATATACTCCTCGTTGAGCGCCCAGCCGATGCCTTGCGCGGCACCGCCCTGGTACTGGCCCTCGACATAGGTCGGGTGCACCGCCTTGCCGGCATCCTGCACCACCGTGTAGCGGATCACCCTGGTCGAGCCGGTCTCGGGATCGACCTCGACGTCGCAGATATGGGTGGCGAAGGAGACGCCGGCGCCGTCGGCGACGAGCTCGCTATGCCCGGCGATCGGCCCGCCGGTCTTGCCGGACTGTGCGGCGATCTCCTTCAGCGACAGCTTGCCGAGATTGCCGTGCTTCTCGCCCTTGGCGACCGCGTGGCCTTTTTCCCAGGCAACGTCGTCGACCGAGATGTCCCACATCTGCGCGGCGCGCTCGCGCAGCACCTTGATGGCGTTGCGGGCGGCCGAGATGGTCGCCATCGAGGAGGAGAAGGTGCCGCGGCTGCCGTCGGTCATGTCGTTGTAACCGAGGCTGGAAGTGTCGGCGACGATCGCCTTGACCTGGCTGTAGTCGATGCCGAGCTCCTCCGCCGCCACCAGCGACAGCGACGCGCGGGAACCACCGACGTCGACTGTGCCGACGGCGAGCGACACCGTGCCGTCCATGCCGACGTTCAAGTCGGTGCAGGTCTGGCCGCCGAAGTTGAACCAGAAGCCGCAGGCCATGCCGCGGCCTTGGTTCTGAGCCAGCGGCGCGCGCATATGCGGGTGCTCCTTGACCGCCTCGAGCGTCGGTCCGATGCCGATCGGGCCGTAGACCGGGCCGTAGGAGGCGCGGGTGCCTTCCTGCGCCGCATTCTTGATGCGGAACTCGACCGGATCGATGCCGATCTCCTTGGCGAGCTCGTCGACAGCGCTTTCCACCGCGAACGCCGCCATCGGCGCCGAGGGCGCGCGATAGGCCGCGGTCTTCGGCCGGTTGACCAGCACTTCGTAGCCGACGGTCTTGACGTTCTCCAGCTTGTAGCAGGCGAATGCCGTCATGGCGCCGATCTCCGCCCACATGCCGGCATAGGGGCCGCAGGTGTAGCGCAGCGTCGCTTCGGCGGCGGTGATGGTGCCGTCCTTCCTCGCGCCGATCTTGACGTCGATCGAGGTGGCGCTGGTTGGCCCTGAGGCGCGGAACACTTCGTCGCGGGTCATCACCAGCTTCACCGGGCGGCCGGCCTTGCGCGACAGGGCCAGCGCCACCGGCTCGGCCCAGACATGGGTCTTGCCGCCGAAGCCGCCGCCGATCTCGGAAGAGGTGACGCGCAGCTTCGAGACTTCGAGGCCGAGCAGCTGGGCGCAATGCTGGCGATAGACGAAATGGCCTTGCGTGCAGACCCAGAGATCGGCCGTGCCGTCGGGATTGACGCTCGCCACGCAGGCATGCGGCTCGATATAGCCCTGATGCGTCTGCTCGGTCTTGAAGGAGCGCTCGACGACGAAATCGGCCTGGGCAAAACCCTGGTGGACGTCGCCATGGCCGTATTGCGTGCGCTTGGAGACGTTGGACGGCTTGACCGGCTTTTCCTCCAGCCCTTCGGTGAAGATGGCATCGTTGATGAGCGGGGCGTGGTGCTGCATCGCCTCGTCGACGTCGGTCACATGCGGCAGCACCTCATAGTCGACCTCGATCAGCTTCAGCGCCTGCCTGGCGGTGCGGGCATCGATCGCCGCCACCGCGGCCACGGCATGGCCATCATAGAGCGCCTTCTTGCGCGCCATGCAATTGTCGAGGGTGTCGAACATGGCGGCATCGCCATCGGTCAGGTCCGGCAGGTCTTTCGCCGTGATCACCGCCTTCACGCCGGCGAGCTTTTCGGCTTTCGAGGTGTCGATCTTCTTGATGATCGCGTGGGCGTGCGGGCTGCGAAGCACACGGCCGACCAGCTGCCCGGCCATGTTGAAGTCGGCGCCGTAGCGGGCACGTCCCGTCACCTTGTCGACGCCGTCGGGGCGGAGCGGGCGCGTGCCGACAGATGAGAAGCTGCGTCCCGAGTAGCGCGGATCGAAATTCATCTCAGGCTCCCTTCATCACGTTTGCCGCGTCCTGGACGGCGCGCACGATCTTGTCATAGCCGGTGCAGCGGCAGAGATTGCCGGCGAGCCCGAAGCGGATTTCCTCCTCGGTCGGGGAGGGGTTCTTCTCGAGCAGATCCTTCGCCGCAATCAAAAAACCTGGCGTGCAGATGCCGCATTGCAAGGCGGCGTGCTCGAGGAATTTCTGCTGCAGCGGATGCAGCTGGTCGCCATGCGCCATGCCTTCGATGGTCTCGATCTGGCGGCCTTCGGCCTCGGCGCCGAGCACCAGGCAGGAGCACACCAGCCGGTTGTCGACGATGACGCTGCAGGCGCCGCAGTCGCCGGTCCCGCAGCCTTCCTTGGCGCCGGTCAGTCCCAGCCGGTCGCGCAGCACGTCGAGCAGCGTCTCGTCCGGCTGGCAAAGATATTCGACGTGATCGCCGTTGATTGTCGTTGAAACCGCTACACCGGCCATCATTTGCCTCCTGCACGCTCATAGGCGGTGGTGGCGACACGCTTCGCCAGCACACCCGCAACTTTCCGTCTGAATTCGATGGTGCCGCGCTTGTCGTCGATCGGGCGGCAGGCGCCCGCGCAGATCTTGGCGAGCCGCTCCAGCGTCGCCTCATCCAGCTTCGAGCCGACGAGCACCTCGGCCGCCTCCTCGACCAGCAGCACCGTGGGCGCCGCGGCGCCCAGCGCCACGCGGGCCGACTTGATCGCGCCCGCCTCGCCGAGCGTCAGGTTCACGCCGGCGCTGACCACGGCGATGTCCATCTCGGTGCGCGGAATGAAGCGCTGATAGGCGTCGCCTGCATTTGGCGCGCGCTTGTCGAGCAGGATCGCCTCGATGATCTCGCCCTTGGCCAGCGAGGTACGGCCCGGTCCGGTCGGCACGGCTTCCACGGGGATCGTGCGCCTGCCGTTCGGCCCGGCAACAACAGCCTTGGCGCCGGCAGCCACCAGCGCCGGCACGCTGTCGGCGGCGGGCGAGGCGTTGCAGAGATTGCCGACGATTGTGCAGCGTCCCTGCACCTGCTTCGAGCCGATCAGCTTGGCCGCCTCGACGACGCCCGGCCAGGCCTTCTTCAGCGCCGCGTTCTCGCCGAGCACCGCGCAGGGCACCGCGGCGCCGATGCTGAAGCCTTCTGCCGTTTCCTTGATTTCGCTAAGGCCCGCGATCGCCTTGATGTCGACGATCAGCTCGGGCTCGATGAAGCCGCCCTTCATCCTCACCAGAAGGTCGCTGCCTCCGGCAAGGATCGCGGCCGGGCCGGCCGCGCTGGCCAACAGGCCGGCGGCCTCTTCTATTGATTGCGGACGTATGTAGCGCATCGTCTCCCCTTGGTGGTCATGATCAGATCGACCGTTATAAAGACTCTCCTTATAATGACCATCCGCTTCCTGCATTGCACCACCTAAGTCAGGCGCATTGCCCTAATTCCTACCCCTAAATTTTCTAAGCCTAGCCGCTAGAACTACTCGTTTGCGCCCGGCCGGCCAAGCCTCCACCATGCCCTGACGAGCCGGACATCGCATCCGGCACAGGGAGGTTTCGATGACCGCTCTTGCCCGCAGGCCCTGGGTTCCCGCCCATTGCGAGGATTTTATCCAGGCGCTGGCGACCGCCACAAGCGGGCAGGGGAACGACGCCGTGCTCGCCGCGATAGAGGGCGCAATCACGCTCAACCGGCAAATCCACGAGGCCGACTGCATCAACCTCAATCCGGCGACCAATGTAATGAACCCGAAGGCGGAGGCCGCGCTTGCCGCCCGGCTCGGCTCGCGTCCGTCGCTCGGCTATCCCGACGACAAATACGAGATGGGACTGGAGGGCGTCGAACGCATCGAGGTCATCGCCGCCGAGCTTGCGGCGCAAGTCTTCGGCGCGAAATATGCCGAAATCCGCGTCCCTTCCGGCGCCATCGCCAACCTCTACGCTTTCATGGTCGCGGCGCGGCCAGGCGACGCCATCATCGCGCCGCCGCCGGCCATCGGCGGCCATGTCACGCACCATATGGCGGGCTGCGCCGGCCTGTACGGGCTGGAGATTCATGCCGCGCCCGTCGATGCCGGCGGCTACACGGTCGATATCGAGAGGCTGCGCGCGCTTGCCCTTAAGATCAGGCCGAAGATGATCACCATCGGCAGCAGCCTCAATCTGCTGCCGCATCCCATCCAGGAAATCAGGGCGATCGCCGACGAGGTCGGTGCGCTGGTGCTGTTCGATGCCGCGCATCTCTGCGGCATGATCGCCGGACAGGCCTGGCAGCAGCCGCTGGAGGAGGGCGCCCATATGATGACGATGAGCACCTATAAGAGCCTCGGCGGCCCGCCTTCGGGCCTGATCGTCACCAACGACGCCGAGATCGCCGAAAAGCTCGACCGCATCGCCTTTCCCGGCATGACCGCCAATTTCGATGCCGCCAAGGCCGCCGCCCTGGCCATCACCATGCTCGACTGGAAGGCGCATGGCCGGGCCTATGCCGCCGCCATGGCCGGCACCGCCAAGGCGCTGGCAAGCGCGCTGGCTGAGCGCGGCCTGCCGGTGTTCTCGACGGCCAAGGGGCACACCGCCTCGCATCAGTTCGCCATCGAAGCGGCGGAGTTCGGCGGCGGCCAGGCGGCGGCGAAGCGGCTGAGGCGTGCAAACATCCTCACCTGCGGCATCGGCCTGCCGGTCACGGCGATCGATGGCGACATGAACGGCCTGCGCTTCGGCACGCCCGAGATCGTGCGCTGGGGCATGACGGAGAAGGACATGCCCGAGCTTGCCGCCCTCATCGCCAGGGGACTGCGTGGCAACGATGCCGTGGAGGATGTCGCGGCGGATGTGAGTGCATTCCGGCGCCGGTTCACGAAGCTACATTTCGTCAGCTGAGCGCCTGAACCCGCGGGCAGGGAGCCCGCTTCGTCAAAAGCAAGGGCCGCGGGCGAGAAGCCCGCCTTCTTCAACAAAGGGGAATGACCATGCGCATGATTCTGCGATTGATGACTGCTGCCCTGATGGCCGCCGCCGCCGGCGTCGCCAGGGCGGATATCGTGCTCGGCGTCGCCGGCCCGATGTCGGGGCCGAACGCCGCCTATGGCGAGCAGTACCGCGTCGGCGTCGAGACGGCGATCCAGCGCATAAACGCCAATGGCGGCGTGCTCGGTCAGAAGCTCAGCGTCTCGGTCGGCGACGATGTCTCCGACCCCAAGCAGGGCGTGTCGGTCGCCAACAAGTTCGTCGCCGACGGCGTGCACTATGTCGTCGGCCACTACAATTCCGGTGTCACCATTCCGGCCTCGGAGATTTATGCAGAAAACGGCGTGCTCTTCGTCACGCCCACGGCCACCAACCCGATGGTGACTGAGCGAGGCCTATGGGACGCGTTCCGGGCCTGCGGCCGCGACGACCAGCAGGGCATCATCGCCGCGAAATTCGTGCTCGAGCGTTTTGCCGGCAAGAAGGTCGCGATCGTCGACGACAAGTCGACGGCCGGCAAGGGCCTCGCCGACGAGATGGCCAAGGCCTACAATTCCGGCGGCGGCAAGGAGGTGCTGCGCGAGGAGATCAACCCGGGCGAGAAGGACTACAGCGCGCTTGTCGCAAAGATCAAGGAGTCGGGCGCCGACCTTGTCTATTATGGCGGCCAGCACACAGAGGCCGGCCTCATCGTGCGCCAGATGCACGACCAGGGCGTCAAGACGGTCCTGATGGGCGGCGACGGCATATCCAACAGCGAGTTCGGCGCCATCGGCGGCGATGGCGCGGCCGGCACGCTGATGACGTCCTTCCCCGATCCGGCGAGCTTTCCCGAAGCCAAAGACGCGGTCGCCGACCTGAAGGCGAAGAATGTGCCCACTGAAGCCGTCACGCTCTACGCCTATGCCGCCACCCAGATCCTCGCCGAGGCGATCGCCAAGGCAAAGGTCGACGACCCGAAGGCGGCGTCCGAGTATCTCCATTCGGGAGCAGCCATCCCGACCGTGCTTGGCACCATTTCCTATGACGACAAAGGGGATATCAAGCAGCCGGGCTTCGTCGTATTTGAGTGGCGGAAGGTCGACGGCAAGCTCGTTCCGGTGGCCCTCAAATAGACTTGAGGTCCTGGAGGCGAGCGCAGGCGGTCGCCGTTCTTTCGCTCGAAGCATTGCCGCGCCGTCATGGCAGGCGGCGCGGCACTGGAAAAGTTGCAGATGGCCGTCAATCCGCCGCGACCGCGCATGCCGCCGCTCAACGCTCTCAGGGCCTTCGAGGCGGCGGCACGCCATGAAAGCTTCGCCAAGGCGGCGGACGAACTCGGCGTGACCCCCGCCGCCGTCTCGCATCAGGTGAAGGCCCTGGAGGCTTGGCTAGGCTCTCCGCTTTTCGTGCGTCACGCGCAAGGCCTGCACCTCACCGATGCTGGGCGTTCGGCGCTACCCTCGTTTTCCACCGCCTTCGACGCCTTGGGGCTCGCCGTCCAGGAATTGCGTATCTCGGCGCCCCGGCCGCAGGTCAGCGTCGCGGCATTGCCTTCGATCGCGCAGCTCTGGCTGGCGCCGCGGCTGCCGGCCCTACGCGCGGCGCATCCGACGCTGCGCCCCTCCATTCATGCGCTGGAAGAGCCGCCGGACTTCCGGCGCGAGCCTTTCGACCTCGCTATTTTCCTCACCAGATCGGGCGCCGGCCGATCCTTCAAGCTCTGCGACGATGTCATCTTTCCTGTCTGCGCGCCGGCGCTGGCCAGACAATTGAAGACGCCGGCCGAACTTTCCTCGCAGTTGCTGCTCTGGGACACCACCTGGACGGAGGATTGGAGCCTTTGGTTCGAAGTCGCCGGCGTGAAAGGCCCGTCGATCGAAACAGGTTCCGAATTCTCGCTCTACAGCATGGCTGTGCAGGCCGCCGTCGACGGCGCCGGCGTTTTGATGGGGCATGAGGCGCTGGTGTCGCGCGCTCTCGCCGCCGGCTCGCTGGTGGCGCCGTTTCCCGAATTGCGCGTGCCGACCGGCCGCGCTCTCTCGATTCTCGCACCGGACCGTCCGCCCGCGCCCGCCGCCACCATGATCGACTGGCTGCTGGCAGAGGAGGGGGCAGCGCGCGGCTGAGGCTGCCGGAATTGCCCGTCGCGGTCCACGGGGTCAGGACGCCGGGCGAGGTCTACGCCGCTGCCATCCGCGCCCGCACCAGCGTCGCGGCGGCGTGGCCGGCGGCGGTGATGTAGTCGGGATTGTGATGGATCAGCATGCTGGAAAAGGCGCCGTCCATCAGAAGCACGATCTCGCGCGCCAGCATCTTCGGCTCGCGCACGCCATGGCTAGAAAGCTCGCCCGCCAGCCATTTCTCGAAATTGCTCTTATGGCGCGAGCCCGCCTTCACCGCCGGATGGCCGGGCATCGCGGCGAGTTCGGCGGCCGTGCGCAGGAATCCGCAGCCCTTCCATTTGACGTGCCGCGCCACGCGCGCCAGATGGGTGAAGATCGCCGCGACCTTCTTGTCCGCGCCGCCTTGCGCCGCCTCGAACCAGCCGGCCATCTGCTTGAGGTTCGGCTGGTCGCGGCTGTCGAGATAGGCCGTGATCAGCTCGTCCTTGCTCTTGAAGTGGTAGTAGAGCGTGCGCTTGGTCAGCCCCGCCTTTTCCGCCACGGCATCGACGCTGACGCGGCCGATGCCTTCGGCATAGAAGAGTTTTGCCGCCGCGTCGACGAGGCGTTTCCTGGTCGGATTGGGCTTCTCGATCATCCATGAAGTATACCGACTAGTGAATATACAAACAAGCCGAAAGCTGATCCCTTGCAGCCGTTCCACAGAGCAATTCCAGGAAACTGCGCAGCGGCTTCCGTCCGGAATTGCGGAGAAAAACGAACGGCTAAGGAGAACACTATGACCGAGCCCGTGCTTTGCGAAATCCGCGACCGCGTCGCGGTGCTGACGCTCAACCGCCCCGAAAAGCTCAATGCCCTGAATTACGGCCTTATCGACCGCCTGCTGGCGATCCTCGACAGGATAGAGACCGACGATGCCGTGCGTGCCGTGATCCTCACCGGGGCAGGGGAGCGCGCCTTCTCGGCCGGCGGCGACATCCACGAATTCGCGTTGAGCGTGGCCGAAGGCACGGATGTCGCGCTGCGCGATTTCGTCATGCGCGGCCAGCGGCTGACGGCGCGGCTGGAAGCGTTCCGCAAGCCGGTCATCGCCGCCGTCAACGGCCTTGCCTTCGGCGGTGGCTGCGAGATCACCGAGGCGGTGCCGCTGGCGGTCGCCAGCGACCGCGCCCTGTTCGCCAAGCCCGAAATAAAGCTCGCCATGCCGCCGACCTTCGGCGGCACGCAGCGCCTGCCGAGGCTTGCCGGGCGCAAACGCGCGCTCGAACTGCTGCTTACCGGCGAGCCTTTCTCGCCCGCGCGGGCGCTGGAGCTCGGGCTGGTCAACAAAGTCGTGCCGCATGAGGAGTTGATGCCCGCCGCGCTCGATCTTGCGAACCGCATCATCCGCCATTCGCAGGCGGCGGTGGCTGGCATCCTCACCGCGGTGGCGCGCGGCATCAACCTTAACATCGCCGAGGGCCTGCTGGTCGAGGCCGAGCAGTTCGCCCGCATGGCCCCGACCGCCGACCTCGGCGAAGGGCTCAGCGCCTGGATCGAGCGGCGCCAGCCCATCTATGACGGCTCATGGACGCACGTCACCCGGCTCAGCGAGGCACGGCGCGCCTCGCTTCGGCGCGATCCCGCGGCGGACTAGGGCGCCACGTTGAGGTGCCCCTTCATGTTGGGATGGAAGCGGCAGAAATAGTCGACCGCTCCCGCTTGCTTGAGCGTGATCCTGCCTTTCGCTTTCGGCGGGATCATGACCTCCCAGCCGCCCTTCACCGTCGCGGTGTGGGCGATGACGTCCTTGTTCACCCACTCGATCGTGTCGCCGACCTTGGCCTCGACGCTCGCCGGCGAGTAGACCAGCCTGTCGATCGTCACCTCGATGGTGGCGGCGAGCGCCGGCGAAGCGACAAGCGCCAGCGCCAGCGAGCCGAGCAGCGATAACGCGCCCGCCCTCATTTCAACGTGCTGGCGACATGCTCGGCATGCTGCTCATGTCCCTGGAAGATTTTCAGCCCCGTCTCGAGCAGGCTCTTCAACTCGGCATTGCTGGCCGAAGGAATGAGCAGGGTTTCGAGCGCGCCGTTGACCTGCTTGTGATACGCGACCTCGTTCTCGATATAGGCCTTGTCGAAGGCAGTGCCCTCGAGCTTCGCCAGCTTGGCGCGCTCTTCCTTCGCCGCCTTGGTCAGCGCCTGGCTGGTAGCGTTGTCTTCCGGCTTCACCTTCAGCTTCTTCACCAGGTCGAGAGCCTGCTTGTTCACCGCCTCGTGGTCGCGCTCCATATCCTTGGCAAAGTCGACGACCTCCTTGGTTTTCGACTTCTGGATCGCCAGCTTCGCCGCCTCGATGTCGAGCACGCCGGCCGTATAGGCGATATGGGCGATCTGCGGGTCGGTCGGCTTCTCGGCGGCCCCAGCTAGCGGCGCTGCGCTGACGAGGAGGAAGGCTGCGAGGGCTGCGGTCGGTCGGGTAAACATGGCATCTCCTTCGCCCGGCGCAGAGGCACCGGGCTTATCCTGGGTTGACGGCCATTGGATGCGGGAGAGGGCGAAACGTTCCCGGGAAAAGTAGCGGGACACATATGTTGGAGATTGCATGTTGGAGTTTGGCCGAAAAGCTCATCACTTCGTCATCCCAGGGCCAAGCAAGGAGCGGAACGACGCAGCGCAGACCCTAGCACGAAGGGATGGCGGCGATGCCTATCCTCAACGCGGGCTTCGCAAAATCTGAACGCGCCTCAGGCCTCGAACCCCAGCCTCTTCATCACCGCCTGCGTGAGCCGTTCGCAGCGCCGGCCGGCGAAAGGAAAAGCGTCGAGCAGCACCGGGCCGATCTCGTCGTCCAGCGCCTTGCGCACCAAGGCACGCGCCCGGTGCAGCCTTGTCTTCACCGTTTCCGGCCTGATGCCGAGCAGGTCGGCGGTTTCCTCGATGCTCAATCCCTCGATGACGCGGGCGACGAAGACCGTGCGATAGACATCGGGAAGGCTGTCGGTCGCCCGCTCGACAAGCCCGAGGATCTGCCGCTGCGCCATTGTCCGCTCCGGATCGTCGCCAGGGTTCAAGTCGCTTGAATTCAAAGGAAACCGGATGATCTGCGCGTCAGGGTTTTCAGGCATTGCCACGATGCGCTTTTTCTTGCGCAGCCGGCCGAGCGCCTCGTTGATGACGATGCGCGACAGCCAGGTCGAGAGCGAGGCATCGCCGCGGAAGCTGTCGAGGCTGGCGAAGGCGCGCATATAGGCTTCCTGCACGATGTCCTCGGCCTCGGCGTCGTTGCGTACCACGCCGCGCGCGATGCGGTAGAGCCGCTGGTTGTGCGTCTTGATGATCAAGCGAAAGGCGCCCGGGTCCCGTGCCAGGGTCCGGCGCACCAACGCCATCTCGCCGGCCTCCGCCGCCGAAACCGCGGCGGCCTGACTTGCTGACTTCATCATCGCGCCCCGATCTCCCGACAGGCGTTGCATCCGGGCAATTGGACGCGTCTGCCGGCAAAAGGTTCCCGGATTTTCCCGATCCAGTCGCGCGCTATGCTACAGCTTTCAGCGGCGGCCTGTCTGCGGCCTGCGCGCGGGCGGCGGCGGCAAGCAGATCGGTCTGGGTGATGAGTCCGAGAATATGCCGTCCGGCGTCGACGATCACCACCGCATGGCTGCGCCCGTCGGTCAGCAGCGGCAGCAGGCTCATCGCCGGCGTCTCGGGCGAGGCCGTGCAGGCCTTCGACATCACGCCCTTCACGGTGTCGGTCGCTTGCGTCAGTTCGCGCAGGCCGACGGCGCCGACCAGCCTCGCCTCGGCGTCGACCACCGGCAGGGTGCGGATATTGTGGTCGAGAAGCTGCTTGCGCGCCTCGTCGGCGGTGGCGTTCTCCGACATCGAGATCACGTCGCGGGACATGATGTCCCGGCAGAGCAGCGTCCGATGCGCGCGCACCATCGCCTGCAGCTCGACCTGGCGCAGCAGCCTTTCGATGTCGTCACGGTCGATGTCGAAGGTCTCGTCGAGTGCCGCCAGGGCGGCATCGACATCCTCGGGCCGGAAGCCGACGCGCTCCGCCGGCGGCCGGTCGGCTGTGCCGTGGCTGTTGGCGGCAGGCTGAGGCACATGCGGATAGTTGCGCCGCGACAGCTTGTGGAACAGGAAACCGAGCGTCACCAATATGATCGAGTTCAGCGCCACCGGCACGAAGGGAAACAGGAAGCCGGCGCTGATCACGGCCGGCCCGCCAAGCACGCCGGTGAGGGCTGCCGCACCGCCCGGCGGATGCAGTGAGCGCGTAAACGACATGGCGGCGATCGCCAGCGCCACCGCCAGCCCGGAGGCGATCACCGGGTTGTGCACGAAATGCGCCACCGTCACGCCGACCAGCGCGGAGATCGTGTTGCCGCCGATGATCGACCAGGGCTGCGCCAACGGGCTCGACGGAACGGCAAAGAGCAGCACGGCGGACGCGCCCATCGGCGCCACCAGCATCGCCACATGCGGTCCGTTGCCCATGGCGAGCCCGCTGATCACGCCGGTCAGCGCGATGCCGATGGTCGCGCCGATGCAGGCAAGCAGCCGCTCGCGCAGCGTCGCGCCGGCAAGGATCGGAACGAAGAGGCGGAACGCCATGGCAGCCCCAGGTCGAAATGGCTTGAACTGTCGAATGGTGGAATTTGCGCTGCCCGAAATGCCGCCGAAGCCACGGATTTGGAAGCCAAACCAATCCGTATATTCGCGGCTGGAGAGAATATTATTGCAGCGCGGATCGCCTGCGAGATGCCGCCAGCGGCCTCGGCTTTCTCAATCGCGCCAAGGTCTTAGGCCGTCCGCGGATTCAGTTTGGCAACGGCTCTAGCCCGTCGCTCAGGCCTCGGCCGCGGCGGCGAGGCCGCGCTGGATGTCGGCCTTGAGGTCCTCGACGTCTTCCAGCCCGATCTGCAGGCGGATCAGCGGCCCGGCATAGGAGCCCTTGGCGATGGTGCGGTCGCCGAGGAAAACCGGCACCGCAAGGCTCTCATAGCCGCCCCAGGAGTAGCCGAGGCCGAAGATGGTCAGCGCGTCGAGGAAGGCGTGCTGCGCCTTCTGTCCGCCGCCATTCAGAACGATCGAAAAGACGCCGCTCGAGCCGCAGAAATCGCGCTTCCAGAGCGCATGGTCGGGATGGCTCGGCAGCGCCGGATGCAGCACCTGCGCCACGCTCGGCTGCTCCTCCAGCCAGCGCGCGATTTCGAGCGCGCTCTTCTGGTGCTGCTCCAGCCTCACCCCCATGGTGCGCAGGCCGCGCAGCGTCTGATAGATGTCGTCCGGGCCCGAACAGCAGCCCAGCGTGCAGAACCCTTCATAGAGCTGCTTCCAGCAAGCCTCATTGGCCGAGACCAGGCCGAGCAGCACGTCCGAATGGCCGGCCGGGTATTTGGTTGCCGCATGGATCGAGATGTCGACGCCGTGGTCGAGCGGCTTGAAGTAGAGCGGCGTCGCCCAGGTGTTGTCCATCATGAGGATGGCATTTGCCGCATGCGCCGCCTGGGCGATGGCCGGAATGTCCTGCACCTCATAGGTGTTCGATCCCGGCGACTCGGTGAACACCACCTTGGTGTTGGGCTTGATCAGCGAAGCAATCCCGGCGCCGATGCGCGGATCGTAATATTCGACTTCGATGCCGAGCCGCTTCAGCATCGTATCGGCGAAATTCCGCGTCGGGTGATAGACCGAATCGACGATCAAAACATGATCGCCGGCCGAGACGAAGGTGAGCAGGGGAATCGTCACCGCAGCCAGTCCCGACGGCACGGCGATCGTGCCGGCCGACCCTTCCAGCGCATCGACGGCGAGCGTGAGCGCATCCATCGTCGGCGTGCCGCGCGTCCCGTAGGTGTATTTCTGGCTGCGCGAGGCCATCGAGGCGGCGTCGGGGTAAAGCACCGTCGAGGCATGCACGACCGGCGGATTGACGAAGCCGAAATAGTCGCGCGGGTTGTTGCCGGAATGGGCAAGCAGCGTGTTGATGCCGATGTTGCTGCCGTCTGTCGCCATAGTTCGTCGCTCGTCGCCCATAGTTCGTCGCTCGTCGCCCATAGTTCGTCGCTCGTCGCAGTGTGTCAGGGGCTCAGCCATAGAGCGATGGAACTGGTCGCGCAACCGCTGCGAACCCGCCAAGCGATGGTGTTTGGCTGGGCCAAATGAGAGGTCGCCGGCTCATCTTTCGTGCTCTTTGCAGGCTTCCGGCGACGATGCGCCGGAGGCAGCCCGGCGCGCCTTTCTTCGCTACGAATCACGCCAGTCCTTCCATTGGCGCCAACAAGTAGTAAGAGGCGGGAGTTCAGGTAACGGCCAAAATTTCGATGGCGCCGGACTTGCCGGTCCCGGCTGCAGCTCTTGACCAATTTGCGAGCGCTTTTGGCTGCAATTCGGTGATTTGCGGCAATCGGTTTTCAAACGTGTCGCAATTCGGTCATTTCCCTTGACCTCACAGGAATAATCGCCTTCGATGCGTTTCGTGAATGGGAGGCAGTGCATCGGCGAAACGATGCGGGTCCGGGAGCGGGCCCAAGTGGGAGCTGCATTCACAAACGAAAAAAGATCAAGCGTCGCCTGCAATTAGGGGCGCCTGTAACAGAAAAGGGTCTGTGGGTCATGAAACACATTGCATTGGGCATGCTTGGCGCCGCCGCGCTCGGGCTCATGGCGTCCGCCGCTTCGGCCGGCACGCTCGACACCGTCAAGCAGAAGGGCTTCATCCAGTGCGGCGTCTCGACCGGCCTCGCCGGCTTCTCGGCGCCGGACGACAAGGGCGACTGGAAGGGCATCGATGCGGATTTCTGCCGCGCCGTCGCGGCCGCCGTCTTCGGTGACGGCTCCAAGGTCAAGTTCACGCCGCTCAGCGCCAAGGAGCGTTTCACCGCCCTGCAGTCGGGCGAGATCGATATCCTCTCGCGCAACACCACCTGGACGAGCAACCGCGACAGCGCGCTCGGCCTCGATTTTGTCGGCGTCACCTATTATGACGGCCAGGGCTTCATGATCAACGCCAAGAAGCTGCCGGGTGTGAACTCCGCGCTGCAGCTTTCGGGCGCCGCGGTCTGCGTGCAGAGCGGCACCACCACGGAGCTCAACCTCGCCGACTACTTCAAGAAGAACAAGATGGAGTACAACCCCGTCGTGTTCGAGAAGCTGGAAGAGGTCAACGCCGCCTATGATTCCGGCCGCTGCGACGCCTACACCACCGACCAGTCCGGCCTTTACGGCATCCGCCTGACGCTCTCCTCGCCCGCCGACCACGTGGTGCTGCCCGAGATCATCTCCAAGGAACCGCTCGGTCCGGCCGTGCGCCAGGGCGACGATCAATGGGCCCATATCGCGCGGTGGACGTATTTTGCGCTGCTCAATGCCGAGGAAGCCGGCATCACGCAGGCCAATGTCGAGGAGATGAAGTCGTCGACCGATCCGAACATCCAGCGCCTCCTTGGCACTGAGCCCGATGGCAAGTACGGCGCCGATCTCGGCCTCTCCAACGACTGGGTTGTCAACATCATCAAGGCGGTCGGCAACTACGGCGAAATGTTCGAGCGCAATGTCGGCTCGGGCAGCCCGCTCAAGATCGCGCGCGGCATCAACGCTCTGTGGACGAAGGGCGGCCTGCAATATGGTCCGCCGGTTCGCTGATGGAAATGTGATCCGGGAGGCAGGTCGTCTGCCTCCCGGTTTCTCTTTTCAGGGGATCGTCTATGGCTTCGCAGGAAATCCTTCGGCAGGAGCCGGGTCGCGGCTCCTTCATCAATGACCCGAAAATACGCGCCCTGTTCTTTCAGACGCTGGTCGTAATTCTTCTGTTCGTCTCGATCTGGTGGATCGTCAACAACGTCATCGAGAACCTCCAGCGCCTTCACATCGCCTCAGGCTTCCAGTTCCTCAGGAACAGGGCCGGTTTCGATATCTCCGACACGCCGATTGCCTATACGTCGGACGCAACCTATGGCCGTGCGCTCATCGTCGGCCTGCTCAACACAATCATCGTTGCCGCCGCCGGCATTGTCCTCGCCACCATAGTCGGCTTCATCATTGGCATCGGCCGGCTATCGCAAAATTGGCTGATCCGTAAGATCTGCACGGTCTATGTCGAGATCTTCCGCAATATCCCGCCGCTGCTGGTCATCTTCTTCTGGTATTCGGGCGTGCTCGCGGTGCTGCCGCCGCCGCGCGAGAGCTATCACCTGCCGTTCGGCTCCTTCCTCAACCAGCGCGGCTTCTATTTTCCGCGCGGCATCTGGGGCGACGGCTCCTGGCTGATCCTGGTTGCATTTGTCGTAGCGCTGGCCATGGCATGGTTTGTCGCGCACCGGGCGCGCCAGCGGCAGATGGCCACCGGCCAGCAATTCCCGGTGTTCTGGACCTCGGTCGGCCTGATCGTCGGACTGCCCGTGCTCGCCTTCCTGCTCGCCGGCATGCCGCTTACCTTCGACTTCCCGAAGCAGTCGACCTTCAATTTGACGGGCGGATTTCAGATCAAGCCTGAGTTCCTGTCGCTCCTGCTGGCGCTTTCCTTCTACACGGCCGCCTTCATCGCCGAGATCGTGCGCGCCGGCATCAAGGGCGTGAGCAAAGGCCAGAGCGAAGCGGCGGCTGCACTCGGCCTGCGTTCCGGGCCGATCCTGCGCCTGGTGGTGATTCCGCAGGCGATGCGCATCGTCATCCCGCCGCTCACCAGCCAGTATCTGAACCTGACCAAGAACTCGTCGCTGGCGATCGCCATCGGCTACCCCGATCTCACGGCCACCGCCGGCACGGTGCTCAACCAGACCGGCCAGGCGGTCGAAGGCGTGTTCCTTATGATGATCGCTTATCTAGTGCTGAGCCTCGTCACCTCTGCAGTGATGAACGTGGTGAACGCCAGAATGGCGCTGGTGGAAAGGTAGGGCCATGCAGGAACATGGTATGTCCTGGGTGCGCACGGAGATGGCGCTGGCGCAGTCGGCGCCTCCTGGCGAGCGCGGCGCCTATGCCTGGGTGCGCAAGAACCTGACCGCCTCGGTTGGCGACACTATCCTGACCATCCTCGGCATCGCCATAGTCGCCTGGATCCTGCCGCAGGTCATCAACTGGGCCTTCATAAACGCAGTGTGGACCGGGCCGGACCGCACGGTCTGCGCCACCGTGTCGCAAGGCGGCATCCAGCCCGACGGCTGGACCGGCGCCTGCTGGGCCTTCGTCAACGCCAAGTTCGGTCAGTTCATGTTCGGCACCTATCACATCGAGGAACGCTGGCGGCCTATCCTGGTCGCCATCCTGTTCGTGGTGTTGCTGGTGCCTATGCTGATCCCGCGCGTGCCGCGCAAGGGGCTGAACGCCATCCTGCTCTTCCTCGTGCTGCCGGTCGTCGCCCACTTCCTTTTGGTCGGCGGCGTGTTCGGCCTGCCGCATGTCGAGACCTCGCGCTGGGGTGGGCTGCTGGTGACGCTCAGTCTCTCCTTCGTTGGTATGGCCGTGTCGCTGCCGCTCGGCATCGCTCTGGCGCTCGGCCGTCGCTCCCAGATGCCGATCGTCAAATGGCTTTGCGTCGTCTTCATCGAGACGGTGCGCGGCATTCCGCTGATCACCGTGCTGTTCTTCGCCAGCGTCATGCTGCCGCTTTTCCTTCCCGAGGGCGTTACCTTCGACAAGTACCTCAGGGCGCTGATCGGCGTGTCGCTGTTTGCCGCCGCCTATATGGCGGAAGTGGTGCGCGGCGGCCTCCAGGCGATCCCGAAGGGCCAGTATGAGGGCGCCGATTCGCTCGGCCTCGGCTATTGGCAGAAGATGGGCTTGATCGTGCTGCCGCAGGCGCTGAAGCTGGTCATTCCCGGCATCGTCAACACCTTCATCGGCATGTTCAAGGACACCAGCCTGGTGCTCATCATCTCGATGTTCGACCTGCTCGGCGTGGTGAAGCAGAATTTCTCCGATCCCAACTGGGCGACGCCGCAGACCCCGAAGTCCGGCTTGATCTTCGCCGCCTTCGTGTTCTGGCTGTTCTGCTTCGGCATGTCGCGCTATTCAATGTATACCGAGCGCCGGCTGGACACCGGCTACAAACGATAAAAAGGGGAATTGGCCATGGCCACCGAAAACGCCGTCAGCGCGGAAGACCTCAAGGTCGACGCCAAGAAGATGCACATCTCGACGACAGATGTCGCCATCGACATCGTCGGCATGCACAAATGGTATGGCGAGTTCCATGTGCTGAAGGACATCAACCTCAAGGTGATGCGCGGCGAGCGCATTGTCATCTGCGGCCCGTCCGGCTCCGGCAAGTCCACCATGATCCGCTGCATCAACCGCCTGGAAGAGCACCAGAAGGGCAAGATCATCGTCGACGGCAAGGAACTCACCAACGATCTGAAGAAGATCGACGAGGTGCGCCGCGAGGTCGGCATGGTGTTCCAGCACTTCAACCTGTTCCCGCATCTGACAATCCTGGAGAACTGCACGCTGGCGCCGATCTGGGTGCGCAAGACGCCGAAGAAGCAGGCCGAGGAAATCGCCATGCATTTCCTGAAGCGCGTCAAGATCCCGGAGCAGGCCAACAAATATCCTGGACAGCTCTCCGGGGGCCAGCAGCAGCGCGTGGCGATCGCCCGCTCGCTCTGCATGAACCCGCGCATCATGCTGTTCGACGAGCCGACCTCGGCGCTCGACCCTGAAATGATCAAGGAAGTGCTGGAGACGATGGTTGGCCTTGCCGAAGAAGGCATGACGATGCTTTGCGTCACCCACGAGATGGGCTTTGCCCGCAAGGTCGCCAACCGGGTGATCTTCATGGATCAGGGCCAGATCGTCGAGCAGAACACGCCGGCCGAGTTCTTCGATAATCCGCGCCATGAGCGGACGAAACTGTTCTTGTCGCAGATCCTGCACTGAGCTTCTGACGCCAATTCGAGAAGCCCGGCCGCCAACGGCCGGGCTTTTGAGCGACCGGTTGGTGAAGCGCGCTGCCGGTCTCGCCTTCCATAGTTGTCGAGGCGCGGTAGCATTGGCGGTCGTGCAGGACACCGCTGCAGCGAACGCCTCACCGCCTGTTCCGCTCCTCCCAGCCATAGAGCCAGTCCAAATCTCCCGCGAGCTTCTCCGCCGGGCGCGTCGCCAGCACCAGGTTGCGCGCGATCGCAACCGGGCCCCAGGCGTGCCAGGCCATGCGGTTGAGCGCGCCGCGTCTGAGCACCTTCTCGATGCGCGGCCGCCTGCGATTTTCCCATGTGGAGAGGTTCTGCCGCCGATCGCCGGCGAAGTCGGCGACCAGATCGGCGAGCGTCGCGGCATCCTCGATCGCCATCGCCGCGCCCTGCGCCGCGAACGGGGTCATGGCGTGCGCCGCGTCTCCGATCAGGGCTACGCCCTGCGGCATCGTCCAGCGCGTCTGCTCGACGGTGTGGATTGGAAACGCCGTCCATGGCCCGGCGAGCGCGGCGAGTCTCGCCAGCGCGGGCGCCGTGCCGCGCATGGCGCTGGCGAGAATGGCGGGATCGGCATGGCCGGACCAGCCTTCGGCGATGCGCTCGCCCTTGGTGAAGGCGGCGAGGTTGAAGGCGCTGCCCTTGCTCACCGGATAGGCGACCATATGGAAGCCGGGATGCAGGAAGGCGGTGATGCAGTCGCCGGCGGCGATTGCTGCAAAAGCCTGGCCGGCGGCGCTTGTCGCTGCAACCGTTGCGCGCCAGGCCAGCTCGCCCGAGAAGCGGTTCTTCCCGAAGGCCGGCTCTCGACCCGCAAGCAGCCTGCGAACCGACGACCAGACGCCGTCCGCGCCGATCAGCAGGCCGCCGGCGGCCTCGATGCTGCCGCCATCCGTTTCGGCGGCGACGGCGATGTCTTGCGGGTGAACAGCGACGTCCGTTACCCGCGCGCCGGTGACGAGTTGGATTTCAGGATGCTCCGCCATCCGCGCCGTCAGCGCCGCCTGCAGGTCGGCGCGGTGCGCCACCAGATAGGGCGCGCCCCAACGCTCTTCGCCGGCCTGGCCGAGCGGCACGCGCGCCAGTTCGCGCAAGGTGGCAGCGCCCTTCAGCACCACCGCTTCCGGGCGGATCGCGCTCAGCCGCAACCGGTCGAGCGCGCCGAGCCGACTGAGCATACGGGTGGCGTTGGGGGAAAGCTGGATGCCCGCGCCCACCGCTTCGAGCTGGCTGGCCTGTTCCAGCACCGTGACGGCATGGCCGTGTTCGGCAAAGGCAAGAGCTGCCGTCAGTCCGGCGATACCGGCCCCGGCGATGACGACCTGCCGGGACCGCGCCTCCTCCATGGTCTAGCGGTCACCCAGATCCGCGATCAGGCGGCCTGGTCGATATAGAGGCAGCCGGCAGGCTCGGTTTCCGTCGCCTTCAGCTTCGGCGAATAGCGGTAG
Source organism: Mesorhizobium sp. WSM4898 (assembly GCF_029625845.1). Lineage (NCBI taxonomy): Bacteria > Pseudomonadati > Pseudomonadota > Alphaproteobacteria > Hyphomicrobiales > Phyllobacteriaceae > Mesorhizobium > Mesorhizobium sp. WSM4898. The sequence continues at coordinate 114,244 of NZ_JARTVQ010000008.1, forward strand.
AGCGTCGAGCAGTAAGGGCAGACCTTTTCATTGTCGTCGCCCATGTCGAGGAATACATGCGGGTGGTCGAAAGGCGGGTTGGCGCCGGTGCACATGAATTCCTTGACGCCGATATCGATCGCCGGATGGCCCGCGTCGTTCTGGAAATGGGGAATGGTACCGCCTGCCATCGTCGTCTCCTTCAGTTCGGCCCGTTTGCATCTGGATCATAACCGGCCGGTTTGCAAGATCGATGAAATGAAACTGTCGCAAAAGGCTGGCAGAGGATAAGTTGAGCCGGTTAAGCGCATGAGGCCGGAAACGAAGCGATTCCGTGACATCATGCGTCATAAAAGCGTGTTAGAGCGTGCATAGCGCGTCCGGCGGCGTATGGCGCTCAAAGAACGACGTTGTGGCCAAGAGCAGGAACCATGAACGAACTGAAGCCGGTGCAGAGCGAGTTCATCACCGTCGAGGCGGCGAGCCCGGACGGCGGCAATCCAGACCGTTTCGTCAACCGCGAGTTTTCCTGGCTGCAGTTCAACCGCCGGGTGCTCGAGGAATCGCTGAACGAGCATCACCCGCTGCTCGAGCGCGTCCGCTTCCTGTCGATCTCGGCCGCAAACCTCGACGAGTTCTTCATGGTGCGCGTCGCCGGCCTCGCCGGTCAGGTGCGCGAGGGCATCGCGTTGAAGAGCCCGGACGGCCGCACGCCTGAGCAGCAGTTGGAGCAATTGCTGCGCGAGGTCGAGCGCCTGCAGGAAGACCAGCAGAAGAGCCTGTCGGCCCTGATGGAGCTGCTCAACAAGGAAGGCATCGAAAGCATCCCCCGCGACGGCCTGACCAAGGACGAGAAGGCCTGGCTGGAGGAGCATTTCCAGGGTCAGGTTTTCCCGGTGCTCACGCCGCTGTCGATCGACCCGGCGCACCCGTTTCCGTTCATCCCCAATCTCGGTTTCTCAATGGCGCTGCAGCTGCGCCACCGCAAGAACGGCGAGGAGATGAGCGCGCTCTTGCGCTTGCCGGTGGCGCTGCGGCGGTTCATCCGTCTGCCCGACCGCAAGCATCATGTCCGCTTCATCCCGCTGGAGGAGGCGGTCGGCCTCTATATCGGCAAGCTCTTCCCTGGATATGAGGTCAAGGGCTCGGGCACGTTCCGCATCATCCGCGACAGCGATATCGAGGTGGAGGAGGAATCGGAAGACCTCGTTCGCCTGTTCGAGACGGCGCTGAAGCGCCGCCGCCGCGGCTCCGTCATCCGCATCGAATTCGACACGCTGATGCCGGCCGAGTTGCGCGACTTCGTCGCCGGCGAGCTCGGAGTGTCGTCGAGCCGCATCAGCGTGCTCACCGGGCCGCTGGCGCTCAACCAGATCTCCGAGATCGTCGCCATCCCGCGCGACGACCTCAAATTCACGCCCTATAACCCGCGCTTTCCCGAGCGCATCCGCGAGCATGGTGGCGACTGCCTGGCCGCCATCCGCGAGAAGGACATCATCGTCCACCACCCCTACGAATCCTTCGACGTCGTGGTGCAGTTCCTGCGCCAGGCGGCGGCCGATCCGGAAGTCGTCGCCATCAAGCAGACGCTCTACCGCACCTCGAACGACAGCCCGATCGTGCGGGCGTTGATCGACGCGGCGGAGGCCGGCAAGTCGGTGACGGCGCTCGTCGAGCTCAAGGCGCGCTTCGATGAAGAGGCCAATATCCGCTGGGCGCGCGACCTCGAGCGCGCCGGCGTCCAGGTCGTGTTCGGCTTCCTGGAGTTGAAGACCCACGCCAAGATGTCGCTGGTGGTCCGCCGCGAGGAGGGCCGGCTGCGCAATTACGTACATCTCGGCACCGGCAACTACCATCCGGTCACCGCCCGCATCTACACCGACCTGTCCTTCTTCACCACCGACCCGACGATCGCGCGCGATGTCGCGCAGATCTTCAACTTCATCACCGGCTACGCCGAGCCTGCCGAGGAGATGCGTCTTGCGGTGTCGCCGTTCACGCTGCGCGACCGCATCCTGAGGCACATCGCCGAGGAGATCGCCCATGCGCTCGAGGGCAGGCCGGCCCGTATCTGGATGAAGATGAACGCGCTCGTCGATCCGACCGTCATCGACGCTCTCTATGACGCCAGCCGCGCCGGCGTCGAGATAGATCTCGTCGTGCGCGGCATCTGCTGCCTGAGGCCGCAGGTGCCGGGTCTTTCCGAGAACATCCGGGTGAAGTCGATTGTCGGCCGCTTCCTTGAGCACAGCCGCATCTACTGCTTCGGCAACGGCCACGGTCTGCCGTCCGACGAAGCGGTCGTCTACATCTCCTCGGCCGATATCATGCCGCGCAATCTCGACCGCCGCGTCGAGACCCTGGTGCCGATCACCAATCCGACTGTGCATGAACAGGTGCTTGGCCAGATCATGCTCGGCAACATCATGGACAATCAGCAAAGTTTCGACGTATTGGCTGATGGCACCTCCCGGCGCGCTGCGCTCGAGGAGGGCGAGGAACCGTTCAACGCGCAGGAATATTTCATGACCAATCCGAGTCTTTCCGGACGGGGTGACGCGCTGAAATCGCATGCGCCCAGGCGCATTGCACAGTTCAAGCGCCGCAAGAAGAACGCCGCCGCGTGATTTCAGTCTCGCAGGGCCGGCTCCAGGACCGGCGGCCGCTGTCGATCATCGACATCGGATCGAACTCGATCCGCCTCGTCGTCTATGAAGGGCTGGCGCGCTCGCCGACGATGCTGTTCAACGAAAAGATGCTGGCCGGCCTCGGCCGCGGCATCGTTTCGACGGGCAAGCTCGATCCCGAGGCGGTGACGCGCTCGATGGAGGAGTTCCGCCGTTTTCGCGCGCTTTCGGATCAGGCCGGCGCCGAGCACATCTATGTGCTGGCGACCGCGGCCGCGCGCGAGGCGGTCAACGGCCCGGACTTCATCCACCGCGCCGAGGATGTGCTGAAGACCGAGATCCGCGTGCTTTCCGGCCGCCAGGAAGCGCATTATTCGGCGCTCGGCATCATTTCCGGTTTCTATCCGGCCAACGGCATCGCCGGCGACCTTGGCGGCGGCAGCCTGGAACTCGTCGACATCAATGGCGAGGCGATCGGCGACGGTATCACGCTGCCGCTCGGCGGCCTGCGCCTGCAGGACATGGCGAAGAACTCGCTCGTCCAGGCGCAGAAGATCGCGCGCCAGGAGCTGGCGCGGGCGAAGCTTTTGAAGGGTGGGCAGGGCAGGGTGTTCTACGCCGTCGGCGGAACCTGGCGAAACCTCGCCCGGCTGCATATGGAGATGACCAACTACCCGCTCGGCGTCATGCATCATTACGAGATCGCCGCCGACAGCGCCCTGAACTTCCTTAGGCAGGTGGCCAAGGGCGAGGTCGAAAAGGTCAAGGGCATCGAAGGCGTCTCCAAGAACCGCCGCTCGCTGCTGCCTTACGGTGCGGTCGTGCTGCAGGAAATCATGGCGGCAATGCAGCCCTCGAAGATCGTCGTCTCGGCGCAGGGCGTGCGCGAAGGCTTCCTCTATTCGCTGCTCGACGCCGCCGAGCAGAAGGCCGATCCGCTGATCTCCGCGGCGGAGGAACTGGCGCTGCTGCGCTCGCGCTCGGTCCATCACGCGCATGACCTCGTCGACTGGACGGACAAGGCTTTCAAGGCCTTCGGCATCGACGAGACGGTGGATGAGGCGCGCTACCGCCACGCCGCCTGCCTGCTTGCCGATATCGGCTGGCGGGCGCATCCCGAATATCGCGGCCGGCAGTCGCTCAACATCATCGCGCATGCGTCCTTTATCGGCGTCGACCATCCTGGCCGCGCCTATCTGGCCCTGACCAACGCCTATCGCCATGACGGCATCTTCAACGATGCGATCGCGCCCGAGATCAAGACCCTGGCGCCGCCGCGGATGCTCGAGCGCGCCCGCGCGCTGGCGGCGATGATGCGCGTCGTCTACCTGCTGACGGCGGCGATGCCCGGGGTCATGCCGCGGCTGAAATGGGAAAGCCGCGGCAACGGTGCGCTTGCGCTGGTGCTGCCGGCGTCGCTTGCCGACCTCTATGGCGAACGACCTGCCGGGCGACTGGCGCAGCTGGCGCGCATCACCAACCGCCGGCTGGTGCTGGCGGTCGAGGGCGGGCCGAGCATTTCCGTCAAGTGACGGATCAGGTGATCTCGGCACCGACGCCAAAAGGGCGGCCGTCGGCCGACCATGCGCCGGCGCCGGCCATGGCGAGCGCCAGGAAGCCCCCGGCAATGGCAATGTCCTTCATCAGCATCTGCCGGTGCATGAAGGCTAAGGTCGCATCCTCGCCGCCCTGGCCGAAATGGCCGATGAAGCCGGCCACGATAGTGAAGGCGGCAAGCAGCAGCGCCGCGATCCGCGTCTGAAAACCGACCAGGATCAAAAGTCCGGCGATCAGCTCGAACAGGCCGGTGCCCCAGGCCGCCAGGGTCGGTAGCGGCAGGCCGAGGCCGGCGAAATAATTGATCGTGCCGGATATATTGGTCAGCACCTGGAAGCCCGAGGGCACGAACAGCGCGGCAAGCAGGAGCCGCGAGGCGAGAAGCAACGCGTTGCGGTTCATGGCCCACCTCCCTTGCCGGTACCCGGGAATGCACCGGCTCTCGGTGCAGTGTACGCCTGCACTCGAGAAAACGAAAAAGCGGCGCGGAAAATTACGCGCCGCCAAAGTTTCAGCTTGGGAGGGGAAGGAGATCAGCCGCGCTTGGCGTCGATCGAATAGGCGCCGGCGCCGGAGGAGGCGAGCAGGATGAAGCCGCCGGTGATGGCGAGGTTCTTGAGAAACTGGATCATCTGCATCTGGTCGGCCCAGCCGGTGTGAGCAACCAGGCCGGTAGCGATCGTGAAGATGGCGAGCAACCAGGCGGCGATCCGCGTCTGGAACCCGACAAGAATGGCAAGGCCGCCGAGCAGCTCGATGAGGCCGACCACGACGGCCGTCACGGTCGGAAGCGGCAGGCCGAGGGCGCCGAAATAGCCGGCGGTGCCGGAAATGGCGGTAAGCTTGCCGAAGCCGGAAAGCAGGAAGATGACGGCGAGCAGGATACGGCCGAGCAGGATGGTGGTGGCACTGTTGGACGCGATGCTGGTACCGGCGGCGGAAGTGTTGATGGACATTGGCGAGTCTCCGAATCGTGTTGGATGCCCAGTCAGATAGACGACGAAGACTGTTCACCAAAGCCGCCGATGCGGCGACACATTGTTCACAGGCAGTATGTTTCGGTGACCGGCGGATGCGCGCGAAAATCGTGTCGGCGGACTGGGATTAACGAGTAAATTGTGCCCCCGCAAAATAGCCAAGCCATCGGTGGGGCTGCAGTCGCAGACCTCGGAGGCTAGCCGAAACGCCCGATCGGGTCGTCTTCGCCCTGAAATGGCGACCTCTTGGGTCAGTCCGCGCCGCGAGAATTAGCCCGGATGCGTCATGTCCTCGGGCCGCACCAGCCGGTCGTAGTCGGCCTCGCTGACCAGCCCGGTGGCAAGAGCTTCCTCACGCAGCGTGGTGCCGTTCTTGTGCGCGGTCTTGGCGATCTTGGCGGCGTTGTCGTAGCCGATGGTGGGGGCGAGCGCCGTCACCAGCATCAGCGAGCGCTCCAGCGCCGCCTTGATGTTGTCTTCCCGCGCCTCGATGCCGACGACGCAATTGTCGGTGAAGGAGACGGAACCGTCGGCAAGCAGCTGCACCGACTGCAGGAAATTATAGGCCATCAGCGGGTTGTAGACGTTGAGCTCGAAATGGCCCTGGCTGCCGGCGAAGGTTAGCGCGGCATTGTTGCCGAACACCTGCACGCAGACCTGCGTCAGCGCCTCGCACTGCGTCGGGTTGACCTTGCCCGGCATGATCGACGAGCCCGGCTCGTTCTCCGGCAGCGACAGCTCGCCGAGGCCCGAGCGCGGGCCTGAACCGAGCAGGCGGATGTCGTTGGCGATCTTGAACAGCGCGGCGGCCGCCGCGCTGATCGCGCCATGCGAGAACACCATGGAATCGTGTGCTGCGAGCGCCTCGAACTTGTTCGGCGCCGTGACGAAGGCGATGCCGGTGATGGCGGCGATCCGGTCCGCCACCTTTTCCGCAAAGCCAACCGGCGCGTTGAGCCCAGTGCCGACCGCGGTGCCGCCCTGCGCCAGTTCCTGCAGGCCGGGCAGCGTCTGCTCGATGCGCTTGATCGACGACGCGACCTGCGCGGCGTAGCCGGAGAATTCCTGGCCGAGCGTAAGGGGTGTGGCGTCCTGCGTGTGGGTGCGGCCGATCTTGATGATGTGGTTGAAGGCGCGGGCCTTAGCGTCGAGCGCTTTGTGCAGATGGTGGAGCGCTGGGATCAGGTGATGCGCGACCCGCTCGGCGCAGGCGACATGCATGGCCGTCGGATAGGTGTCGTTTGACGACTGGCTCATATTGACGTGGTCATTCGGGTGCACGGGCTTCTTGGAGCCCATCACGCCGCCGAGCATCTCGATGGCCCGGTTGGAGATCACTTCATTGGCATTCATGTTGGACTGCGTGCCCGAACCGGTCTGCCAGACCACGAGCGGGAAATGGTCGTCGAGCTTGCCGTCGATCACTTCCTGCGCGGCGTCCACGATTGCCTTGCCGATGGCTGGATCCAGCCGTTTCATCTCCATGTTCACTTCGGCCGCGGCGCGCTTGACGATGCCCAGCGCGCGCACGATCGAGGCCGGCTGCTTTTCCCAACCGATCTTGAAATTGCCGAGCGAACGCTGCGCCTGCGCGCCCCAGTAGCGGTCGGCCGCGACCTCGATGGGACCGAATGTATCGGTTTCGGTTCTGGTCTTCTCAGCGCTCACGGGAAATCTCCGGTCTGTCGATTTGCGCAAGGGCGTATCGCGTTGCACAAAACCCTTCAAGCGGAGATTGCGGGCGAGGAAGATGCAAATCGGTTGAAGGGGGTTGCCGATCTCCCCCCCTTGTGGGCCAGATCAGCCCTCCATCGGCGGTCCAACAATGTCGATGCCGTTCTCGGCGCAGAGTCTCGTCAGCGTCGCCATCATCTCGGGCGTCGGCGCCCCCGGCTGCGGCAGGTCCGGCCGTTCGGCGGGGCGGCTCGCCAAGCGCACCATCGTCTCGAAATCCGAGCCGCTCGTGACGGTGAGCGTATGCGCGCCTTGCGGAGATTCGACCCTGTATGTATGCGGTAGGCCCTTCGGCGCGATGACGGTTTCGCCCGCGCCCACGACCCGCTCATGGCCGTTGATCTGGAAACGCATTTGTCCTTCGAGGATGTGAAATACCTCGTCTTCGTTGCGGTGCATATGCAGCGGCGGGGAATCGCCATAGGGCAGGCGATGCTCGATGACGCAGATGCCGTCCTCTCCGTCGGCCGAAGAGACCTGGATGGCGACGAGCGTGTTGTTGAACCAAAGGAGTTCCTTGCCTGCGATGGTCCGGTTGATCATTGTCATGGTGTCTCTGCTTTGTGTTGGGCCGGCGAAGCGGCGTCGACGGCGAACTAATCAGGGACGCGTGGGCGATGGAAATCGAATGATCATATGGGCTGAATTGATGCGATGAATTTGAACGCGCTCGATCTCAACCTGGTGAGGGTGCTCGACGCGCTTTTGCGCGAGAAAAGCGTGACGCGCGCTGGCGAGCAGATCGGCCTCAGCCAGCCTGCGGTGAGCGCCGCGCTCAATCGCCTGCGGCATTCGCTCAACGACCAGCTCTTCGTGCGGCGCGGCAACGACATGGTGCCGACGCCCCGCGCCGAAAGCCTGGCCGAGCCTGTGCGTGCCGCGCTGCGCGAGATCGAGCGTGCTTTCCAGCCGGCGAAGGACTTCGATCCGGCAAGGCTGGAGCGGACCTTCACCTTCATGGGCGCGGATTTCTTTTCCATGCTCCTGATGCCGCCCTTTGCCGCGCGCATCGCGGCGGTGGCGCCATCAGTGTCGTTCCGCTTCCTCGACAGCGCCATCGGCGACGTCTCGAAACTGTTGCAGGAGGACCAAATCGACGTGGCGCTGGAGCGTCCCCTGGAAGTCGCCGAATGGGTTTCCAGCGTACCGCTGTTCGGCTCGCCCTTCGCCGTCATCGCGGCGAAGGGCAATGCAGCGCTCAATCGGGCCGGCATCGCCGAAGGCGAGCAGGTGCCGCTCGATCTCTTCTGCGAGCTGCCGCACGCGCTGCGCTCCATCGACGGCTCGATGTCGGGCTTCACCGATGACGCGCTGGGGAAGATGGGCCGGACGCGCCGGGTCACGCTTGCCTTGCCGCATTTCCAGGCGGTCGCGCTGGCCGTGGCGAGCGGACCCTATCTGGCGGCCGTTCCAATGCAGTTCGCGGCGGTGGCGGCGAAATCCTTGCCCCTCGGCATCTACCGGGCGCCGATCTCGATTCCCTCGCCGGCGGTCAGGATGTACTGGCACGCCCGCCATGACGACGAGGCGCCGCATCGCTGGATCCGCGAGCAGATCCTGGTGGAGGTCGAGGCGCTCGGTTTCCGCAACCTGGAGGATGAGGTCGGGGAGTAGATCTCACTCTGTTATCCGGCCGCCAGGCCGATGGTCCCGGGCTGGCGCAGCGCGAGCCGCCCCGCGACATAGTCCTTGACCTGGCGGACCGCCTGCGCGCGCGACACGCTGCCCGGCTGCAGGCCAAGCCTGAGCCACAGCCCGTCGATCAGTGCGGTGACGCCGAGTACGATCTCCGCGGCCAACTCCGGGGATGCGAGGCCGCGCAGGCCGGACAACAGGTTCGAGCGCATGCGCGCGTGGATCACTCGCTGGATGCGCGCCAGCTTCTCGTCGCGCGGCACCTCGGCGCAGAGCGACAGCCAGGCGTGACAGAGCGGCGGCAGGAACAAATGCTCCTCGAAATTGCCCTCGATCACCGCGTCCAGCCGCTCGATCGGCGTTCGCGCGCGCTTGAGCCGCGCCACCACCGCGTTGCACAGCACGGCATTGGCCTCGCGCATCGCGTGCTCGAACAATTCCTGCTTGTTGCGGAAATAGTGCAGCACGATGCCCTTCGAGGCGCCGGCCTGGGCCGCGACCTTTTCCAAGGTGGCGCCGGCAATGCCCTCGCGCTCGAGCACCGCAAAGGCCGCTTGCCGCAACTCCTTGCGGCGTATGTCGCTGAGACGTGTGAGCTTCACCGGATCGATCCATGTTTGCGAATCCATGTTGACATTTTCGCCCGCTCAGATCAATGATTGACCACTGGGACAATAACATGACCAAATGGTCAACAGAGGAGAACCGGAATGGTGCGCTTGCTTGCGAATGGCGTCTGTCTCGCTGCCTTGATGGTGGCCGCTCAAACCGTTCAGGCGGCCGAGGCGGAGGAATGTAAGGTGGTGCGAATGGCCGAGCCCGGCTGGAACGATCTCGCCTTCACGACGGGCGTGGCCAAGGTCCTGCTCCAGGTGCTCGGCTATGAGCCGCAGAGCGACGTGCTTGGCATCAACGTCATCTACGAAGGCATGAAGAACAAAGACCTCGACCTGTTCCTCGGCTACTGGGATCCGGCGATGGTCACTTATTACGAGCCTTACAGGAAGGACGGCTCGATCGAGAATGTGCGGGTCAATCTGGTCGGCGCCAAATACACCTTCGCCGTGCCGACCTATGTCTGGGAAGCCGGCGTCAAGGATCTCTCCGACCTGCACAAATTCGCCGACAACTTCGGGAAGAAGATGTACGGCATCGAGCCCGGCTCGAACCAGCTGATGATGGATGCCATCGCCGATCCTCAGTTCCAGCTCGACGGCTGGCAGGTGGTCGAATCGAGCGAAGCCGGCATGCTCTCGGAGGTCGGCTACGAGATCAAGGAGAAGCAGTTCATCGTCTTCCAGGGCTGGGCGCCCCATCCGATGAACACGATGTACGACTTCAAGTATCTGACCGGCGGCGACAAGTTCTTCGGCCCGAATTTCGGCGCCGCGACGGTGACGACCCAGGTGCGCAAGGGATTCCTGCAGGAGTGCCCGAACGTGGCGCAGTTCCTGAAGAACCTTGCCTTCGACATCGATCTGGAAAATGTCGGCATGGGCTACCTCATCAATGACGGCATGAAGCCGGAGGAAGCGGCGCTTAAGTCGATCACGCTCAACAAGGATCGTGTCGACGCCTGGCTTGCCGGCGTCACCACCTTCGACGGCAAGCCCGGCCTCGCCGCGGTCAAGGAAAAGCTTGGACTGTGAGGCCCGCGGCATTGGATCTGTCGGGACAGGGGGGCGAGCAGGACGCCTGGGCCGGCCGCAAGCGATTCGTCGATGTCGGTGGCCTCGACCTCGCCTATGTCGAGGTCGCCGGCTCGGAACCGCCGCTCGTCCTGGTGCACGGCTTCACCGACACCAGCCGCAGTTTCTCGTTGCTGGCGCCGCATCTTTCCGCGCGGCGGCTGGTCATGCCGGACCTGCGCGGCCATGGCGCCTCGCAGGCGGGCAGGGGCTTTGGCATCGCCGATTTCGCCGACGATGTCGCCGGGCTGATCCGCAACCTGCGGCTCGCCCGGCCGGTCGTTCTCGGCCATTCGCTGGGTGGCATGGTCGCCATGCAGGTGGCCGCGCGGCATCCGGAACTGGTCGGCGGGCTGGTCATCCTGGCCGGGGCGCTGAAGGCAGATTTCGCGCCGGACCATCCGTTGGTTGACGGCGTGGCGGAACTGCGCGACCCGATCTCGCCGACTGATCCGTTCTACGACTGGTGGCACGCCTGCGGGTCCGGCGTGCCGCGGGCCCTTCTTGCCGGCCTGGCGGCGGACGCTTCGGCGATGCCGGCGGCGCGCTGGCGCGCCATTCTCGAAGAAATCCGCCGGACGGATCTGACCGCGGCGGCGCGGGCCGTGCGGGTCCGGACGTTGATCATTGCCGGCGCCTGCGATCCGCTCTTCGGCCAAGCGCACCAGGAGGCTTTGGCCGAGGCGCTTGCCGGATCGCGTCTCGTCTGGGCGCAGGACTGCGGCCACAACCCGCATTGGGAAGACCCGGCCTTCGTCGCCAAGGCAATAGCCGACGTGCTGCCAGCCGAGTGACTACCGCAACAGCGATCGGGCCGTAGGCGTGAGGCGCAACATCTCTGCCGGCTTCGTCGAAGCAGCCTGCATGGTTTGGCGAACCGCCTGCCATGCCGGGGAAGCGCCAAGGTCGTTCCGATAGTTCGCATGGGCGTCGCCGAAACCAACGACGACGATGAAGACATTTTCGCCGGCTCGCACCGGCAGCCGCGAAAAAGTGTTTTCGGCATGCTCGCTGACGAAGGCGCCGAGCAGCCGGCCCCCGCTGGCCGTCAGTTGCGGAACCATTTCCGCCCGGAAACGCTCGGCAAAGCCGGTTTCCATGCCGTGGCGCAAATGATGAATCGAAATCTCAACAATACCGTCTAAGTGAGGCTCCGCACTTTTGTTTTCGCCTTCGCTCACGGTCGACCGCTCGCGCCTCGACAGGTCGAAGCCGGCGTCCGGCCACGCGGGCTTCAGCAACAGCACGTCGTCGGAATCGATCATCGTCGCATTGGCGGCGTTGCGATGCTCGGCCCACACCGGGCCGTCATAGAAAGCGGTGAGCGCTTTCCTCCTGGCCTCCATGTCGGCGAAGCCGCGCAGCCAGACGAACATGTCGGGACGGTCGAGGTCGCGGAACTGGCCGATGATGGTCATGCCCGCGGCTTCCTGTCTCTCGACGAACTCCCGGTCGAACAGCGCGATAAGCGTTTCGCGCTGGCCGGGTTTCAATGTGTATTGCCTGAGCTCCACGATCGGCGACGCAAGGCGGGAGGGTCTGTTCATGGCTAGACTCTCGAAAACAGGGTGTTCATCCTGTTTATAAACAGACCGGTTGTCCTGTTTTGTCAATATGCTACGTTCTTCCCCTTCTCTCCCACGGGGAAAGGTGGAGGTGGCGATGCGCAAGAAGCGCACCAACGATCCGCAGGGCATGCGGCGGCGCCTGCTCGACGTGGCGGAAGATTGCTTCCAGGCGCGCGGCTATCACGCCTCGAGCCTCGGCGACCTGATGGCGGCGGCCGGCGTCACCGGCGGCGCGCTGCACCATCATTTCCCGACCAAGAAGGCGCTGGCGCTGGCGGTGATCGAGGAGCGGGTGGCGGCCGCGGTTCAGGAGACCTGGATCGAGCCGGTGCGGGCGGCGCCTTCGGCGCGCAAGGGCGTGCGCGCGGTGTTCGCGTCGGTGGCTGCCGCGCTCGAGCAGCAGGGCTATGTGCGCGGCTGCCCGCTCAACAATCTGGCGCATGAGCTGTCGCTCGCCGATCCCGATTTCCGGATTGCGTTGGCCGATATCTTCGCCGGCTGGCGGCGGGCGATCGCCGACAAGGTGCGCGCCGATCAGGAGGCCGGCGGGGAAGGTGGGACCGATCCCGACCGCTTTGCCGCGCTGACGGTGGCGGCTTACTCCGGCGCCATGTCGATGGCCAAGACCGCACAGGATGCCGGTGTGTTGCGGCAGTGCCTGGAGGGTTTGGAGCGGGTCGAGCCCCCGCCATCACAGAACGGTTCGCCCGCCAGACGACGCCGCAGGGTGGTGCGGCAGCAGGCAATCCGCTGATGCCGGTATGAGGATCATCTTAAGTCCCTGACTGAAAGGCAGCCTTCACTCCCTCAGCGGCTTGATCGTCTCGAACCCCACTTCGCTCTGCGCGCTCGTCCCCTCGTCGTAGCGTCGCGCCAGCACCGCTTGCAGGTCGGGCGAATAGAGCGCGGTGAAGCTGTCGATCACCGCGCCGGAATCGCCGGTCAGCGTCTCTTTCACCGTCAGCACCGTGTATTTGCAGTCGCCCAGCTTGTAGGTGTCCTTGCCCTTGACGCTTAAAGCCAGTGTTTCGGTGCCCTTCGGCGCCTTCTTCGCCGAAAGCCGCACGAACTCGGTCTTGCTCTTGGCACCGGCCTTCAGCGGGAAGAGCTTTTTGAGGTCGCCGAGCGGGATCATTGACAGCCGGCCCGTGTCGCTATCGCGGAAAATCTCGATCAGCCCGGCGTAGAGATATTGCGTCTGCGGCGATTGCGACTGGTAGTTGTTGGCGACCGCGACCATGCCGCCCGGCGCCGGCCGGAACTCGCTGCGGATGCCGGGCTTCTCCAGCACGAAGCCGGCCTTGGCGGATTTGGCGTCCACGCAGTCGGCCGCCTCGGCGGTGCCGGTGAGGGCAAGCATGGAGAGGGCCACACAGGTCGTCACGGGTTTCATGCCTTCTCCCCTGGAAATGTGTTCTGGAAGGAATGACAGACCCTCTCTGCGCTGTCGACCCAAAGTGCCCTTCACGAATTCAACCAATGCTTGAAAAGAGCCGCCAATCTGGACGATCCGGCGCTGAAAATGTTCCAATGGCGCGATGATGAATCGCTTATCCTCAGCATTTTTGTCCCGGCGCGATTTCCTGGCCCGGGTGGCCGGCCTTGCCGCGACCTGCGCCCTGCCGGACACCACTTTCGCCCAGACCGGCCAGCCTATCCAGCCGATTGACGCCACCTTCCTGTTCATCGCCGATATCCATGCCTGCCGCATGGCGACCGGGCTCAGCCCGCATTGCGAGCAGGAGGGCAAGACCGACGCGGCATTGCTGCGCAATGTGGCCGTGCTCAACGCAATCGACGACAAAGAGTGGCCGGCCGAGATCAGCGGCGCTGCCACCGGCCTGCGCTCGGCCGGCACACGCATCGCCACGCCGCTCGGCCTCGTCACCGGCGGTGACATCACCGATGACGGCGGCGGCCAGATCACTGAGCCGAGCGAAGGCACGCAGCTTCTGCAGTTCAGCCAGCGCTACCAGCAAGGCATCGGCCCCGATCGCGTGCATGTTCCGGTCTATGTCGGGCTCGGCAATCACGACCTCGACCAGAATGGGCCGAAGCGCCATGTCGACTGGTACCGTCGCGAGATGCGCGACTATGTCGAGGTCAACCATCGCCCCGGCGTCTTCTTCAAGCCGCCGGTGCCGGCGACCAATTACGATGTCGACACCGACTGCTATTCCTGGGATTGGGGCGGCCTGCACCTCGTCCAGACGCATCGCTTCGCCGGCGACACCGGCCATGACGCGATAGGCAGCCTGCCATGGCTGAAGCAGGATCTGGCGACCTATGCCGGCGACGGCCGTCCGGTGATTCTCTTCCAGCACTATGGTTGGGACACCTTCTCGGTCGAGCGCTGGGATCCAGTGAAGCGCACCTATGGCGAAGACGGCGCCGGCCGTCCGCACTGGTGGGGCGACGCCGACCGCCAGGCGCTTCTCGCCACGCTGAAGGGTTATAATGTGATCGCCATTTTTCACGGCCATCAGCACGCAGTGCCGATGATCTACCGGCGCGACGGGCTCGACCTCGTCAAGCCGAAGGCGGCTTTCATGGGCGGCTTCGCGCTGGCGCGGGTGACCGATGACCACATGGACGTGGTCTTGGGTGAGGCGGCCGGCGACCATGGCGAGGTCGTCTTCACCAACGCCTTCGCCAAAAGCTGGGCCACCTGAACGGAGAAAGCGCGCCAGGTAAGTTGCGCCAGGCCCGTTGTTCGAGCTGTTCTGAGGTCTTGGCGCGGTCGACGCTCAGACGACGAACAGGCCGCGCGCGGGTCGGCCATTGCCCTCGCGGCTATGGGTCAGAGCGCCTTGCGAGCCTTGTCCTTCACGTCGCCATAGGCCTTGCGAACCCTGCCGGCAATTCTTTCGGACATGCCTTCCACCTGCAGGCGCCGGCTGCCGGTGGCCTTGCCGGCCGCCTGCTTCAGCCTGCCTTTTACCTGCTTGGCGATGCCGGCAACTTGATGCCTGTTCACCATATCCGCATCTCCTGGGCCTGGAATAGGGGCGGGACGCGCCAACCGCATCCGCCACGACAACGAACGGGCAATGTTTGAGTTCCGTGCGGCCTGCGCATCACGCCGCTGTCGGCATGACGGACAGCCCGTGCCGGGCGTTCGAGATCTGACCGCGGGGCCTGCTGGTCACATCGCCTTTTTGAGCATGGCTTTCATGTCGCCACAGGCCTTCTGCACCTGGCCTGCCGACTTGTCCGCCATGCCCCTGATTTCCATCGGCCGGTTGCCGGTGGCCTTGCCTACGGCTTGCCGGATCGAACCTTTGATCTGCTTCGCCAAGCCCACTATTTGGTCCATGTTCACCATCTCCGCATCTCCCGGAGATCCAATTCGCGAGGAGAAACGGGCCGGAGTGCTTCGCGGTTCCGTTGCGCCAAAGCACACCGGTCGAGGATAATTGACCGGCGACCGAATTCGGCATAATATGTAACCAAATGGATACGCATTATGCCGCAGGCTGAGCACGACCGTTCCGTCTTCCGCGCCATCGCCGATCCGACGCGGCGCGCCATCCTCGACCGGCTGCGGCAGGGCCCCGCGCCGGTCAAAGAACTGGCGTCCGCCTTCTCGCAGAGTCGGCCGGCCATTTCCAAGCATCTGAGGATACTGCGCGAGCTCAACGTCGTTTCCGAGCAGCGGCAGGGCCGCGAGCGAGTCTACCGGCTGGAGCCGGCGGAATTGAAGGATGTCGCCGACTGGATCCTGCCTTACCGAGACTTCTGGCAGCACAGCCTCGGCAATCTCAAATCCTACCTGGAGAATGAATGATGGCCATCCAAGACAAGCCGCGCGCGATCGCCGACATTTCCGCCGGTACCATCCTTGCCACGGTGACGATCGCCGTGCCGCCGGAGCGCGTCTTCCGCGCCATTACCGCTGAGGACCAGATCCCGCTCTGGTGGGGCGCCGACAACATGTACCGGACGACGAAGCACACGGCCGATGTCCGGCCGGGCGGCGCCTGGCGCTCGGAAGGCAAGGGCGCGGACGGGCAGGACTTCCATGTCGCCGGCGAGTATCTCGAGGTCGAGCCGCCGCATCGTCTGGTGATGACCTGGAAGGCGCCCTGGGACGGCGATAACCTCACCACCGTCACCTATACGCTCGAAGCCGTCGAGAACGGCACCCGGCTGACGCTGCGCCATGACGGCTTCGGGTCGCGACGGGACTCCTGCCGCGATCACGGTTCCGGTTGGGAGCGCGTGCTGGGCTGGTTGGACGAATTCCTTGCCAAGGAGACGGCTGCCAGGTCGCCTTCGGTCTTCCATTGCCGGCTGATTCCGCCGCGTCCGGATTTCGCCTTCACCCTGACGGAGGAGGAGGGGGCGCTGATGAATGCGCATGCCGACTATCTGCGCGGCCTGCTTCGTGAAGGCAGAATGATGATTGCCGGCCCAGTCGCCGATCCAGTCGGACCGTGGGGGCTTCTGATCCTGCAGGTCAGCACCGAAGCCGAGGCCAGGGCCGTGACCGAGGGCGACCCTGTGGCGCGTTCCGGCCGCGGCTTCCGCTATGAAATCCTGCCGATGATGGGCACAATCATGTAAGGCCACTAGAAAACGCCTCTCGCGCTTTTTCAGGGCGCGGGAGGCGTCTTTTGTCATCAGTTTTTCTCGATTGCTCATGAATTGCTGACGACAGGCCCAAAACTGCCAGGCAGGAAAAAGGTTCCCGGCAAAACAAAAATTTTTTGCTCGGCCGGATGCGGCGCATCTCCCGGCTCCGTGCTAAGGGCACTGGCAGCATGAGGATAGCCTTGCCGCACGACCGACCCTTCCTGACCCTGCTTGACGCATCAGCCGCCTTCGACTGCCAGAGCTGCGGCGCCTGCTGCGCCTATTCGGCGGACTGGCCGCGCTTTTCGACCGAAGAGGATGCCGAGCTCGACCGCATCCCCGATGAGCTGGTCGCGACCGACCTGTCAGGCATGCGCTGCGAGGACGGCCGCTGCACCGCGCTTCGCGGCGAGGTGGGCAAGCAGACGGCCTGCGCGATTTACGAAGCCCGCCCGCATGTCTGCCGCGCCTGCATGCCCGGCGGCGACGACTGCCTAATGGCAAGGGCCGCCCATGGGCTGGCGGCGGAGAGCGTGATCTCCCCCCTCGAGGGGGAGATGGCCGCGAAGCGGTCAGAGGGGGTCGTCTCACATAAATCGCCAACGTGATCGCGTCGCGGAAAAGGCCGCGCTCTACACGAGGCGACCCCCCCTCTGTCGCCTTCGGCGACATCTCCTCGCGAGGGGACCACAAGGGGGAGATTACTTTCTTCCCCGCTTGCCCACGCTCGGACCTCCCGATACCTTCCGCGCCGTGCAGGCCATGGAGGAAACCGTGAGCATCGAATTCCTGTTGACGTCGCTGATTATCGTCGCTTCGCCCGGCACTGGCGTTCTCTACACGCTGAGCGCCGGCCTCTCGCGCGGCGCTCGCGCCGCGATCATCGCCGCTTTCGGCTGCACGCTGGGCATCATCCCGCACATGGCGGCGGCCATCACCGGCCTTGCGGCGGTGCTGCACACAAGCGCCGTCGCCTTCGAGACTCTGAAATATCTGGGCGTCGCCTATCTGCTCTACATGGCCTGGAACACGCTGAAGGAGAAGGGCGGCCTTGCTCTCGATCAGAACGCCGCGCCACGCTCTGTCCGAAAGGTGATCACCTCCGGCATCCTGGTCAACATCTTGAACCCAAAACTGTCAATCTTCTTCTTCGCCTTCCTGCCGCAATTCGTCAGCACCACGGAGCCGCACGCTTTCGCCAGGATGCTGGAACTGTCCGGCGTCTTCATGCTGATGACCTTCCTTGTCTTCGTCGTCTACGGCGTGTTCGCGGCTTCGGTGCGCAGCCATGTCGTGTCGCGGCCGATGGTGCTGACCTGGATGCGCCGCACTTTCGCCGGCGCCTTCGTCATGCTGGGAGCCAAGCTGGCGCTGGCGGATCGGTAAGCGAACCGTGATATAGCCCATCGCCTCGACTATCGCCCGTCCGCGACGCGGATCAGATTGACGCAGGGATGGCCGAGCGCTGGCGCTGGCGCTGCTGATCTCCCCCTCAAGAGGGGAGATCGGCTGTTGCGCAGGCCTTCGCCAATCGCAACAGTATAGAAGCCCGCCTTTGGACCGGCTGCCCGCATGCCAAAACAAAAAGGGCGACATGTCTGCCGCCCTTTCCATATTCGCTATGGGACCGGACTTCTTAGAAGTCCATGCCGCCACTCAAGCCCGCTTGCGGGCTTGAGCAATGTTAAATGATGGGCGTGCTTTATGGACTTCTTAGAAGTCCATGCCGCCCATGCCGCCCATGCCGCCGCCAGGCATACCGCCCGGCATACCGCCGGCGGCTTCCTTCTTCGGAGCCTCGGCGATCATGGCTTCGGTGGTGACCAGCAGGCCGGCGACCGAGGCCGCGTCCTGGAGAGCGGTGCGAACGACCTTGACCGGGTCGACGATGCCCATGCCAATCATGTCGCCATACTCGCCGGTCTGGGCGTTGAAGCCGTAGGTCGCAGCCTTGTTCTCGAGGATCTTGCCGGCAACGATCGAAGCCTCGGCACCGGCGTTGGCCGCGATCTGGCGGGCCGGAGCCTGCAGCGCGCGACGAACGATGGCGATGCCCGCGGCCTGGTCAGCATTGACGCCGGTCGCCTTGACGGCGTGCGAAGCGCGCAGCAGCGCGACGCCGCCGCCGGGGACGATGCCTTCTTCAACGGCCGCGCGGGTCGCGTTCAGAGCGTCGTCAACGCGGTCCTTCTTTTCCTTGACCTCGACCTCGGTCGCGCCGCCGACGCGGATCACCGCGACGCCGCCCGCGAGCTTGGCCAGACGCTCCTGCAGCTTCTCCTTGTCGTAGTCCGAGGTGGTCTCCTCGATCTGCTGCTTGATCTGGGCAACGCGGCCCTGGATCTCGGCCTTCTTGCCGGCGCCGTCGACGATGGTGGTGTTCTCCTTGGAGATCGACACCTTCTTGGCGCGGCCGAGCATGTTGAGGCCGACATTCTCGAGCTTGATGCCGAGGTCTTCCGAGATGACCTGGCCACCGGTCAGGATGGCGATGTCTTCCAGCATGGCCTTGCGGCGGTCGCCGAAGCCCGGAGCCTTGACGGCGGCGATCTTCAGGCCGCCGCGCAGCTTGTTGACGACCAGCGTGGCCAGAGCCTCGCCTTCGACGTCTTCCGAGATGATGAGCAGCGGCTTCGAGGTCTGAACGACGGCTTCCAGGACCGGCAGCATGGCCTGCAGGTTGGAGAGCTTCTTCTCGTGCAGCAGGATGTAGGCGTCTTCCAGATCGGCGACCATCTTGTCGGCGTTGGTGACGAAGTAGGGCGAGAGATAGCCGCGGTCGAACTGCATGCCTTCGACGACTTCCAGCTCGGTCTCGGCGGTCTTGGCTTCCTCGACGGTGATGACGCCTTCGTTGCCGACCTTCTGCATCGCTTCCGCGATCATCTTGCCGACCGACTCGTCGCCATTGGCCGAGATCGTGCCGACCTGGGCGACTTCCTCGGAGGTCTTGATCTTCTTGGCAGCCTTGCCGAGAGCGGTAACGACTTCGGTGACGGCGAGGTCGATGCCGCGCTTCAGATCCATCGGGTTCATGCCGGCGGCAACGGCCTTGTTGCCTTCCTGGACGATGGCCTGGGCGAGAACGGTCGCGGTGGTCGTGCCGTCGCCGGCGATGTCGTTGGTCTTCGAAGCGACCTCACGCACCATCTGCGCGCCCATGTTCTCGAACTTGTCCTCGAGCTCGATCTCCTTGGCGACGGTGACGCCGTCCTTGGTGATGCGCGGGGCGCCGAACGACTTGTCGATGACGACGTTGCGGCCCTTCGGACCGAGGGTGACCTTCACCGCGTCGGCGAGGATGTTGACGCCGCGCAGCATGCGCTCGCGGGCATCACGGGAAAACTTTACGTCTTTTGCAGCCATTGTAAGCTCCTGGCAGGGGTTCGGGTCGAACCCGCAGATTCAAGATTCAGTTGACGGTGAGGCCGATGATCAGCCGATGATGCCCATGATGTCGGATTCCTTCATGATCAGAAGGTCCTCGCCATTGAGCTTGACTTCAGTGCCCGACCACTTGCCGAACAGCACACGGTCGCCGGCCTTGACGTCCAGCGGCACGAGCTTGCCGGCTTCGTCGCGAGCGCCGGAGCCGACGGCGATGATCTCGCCTTCCTGCGGCTTCTCCTTCGCCGTATCCGGGATGATAATCCCGCCGGCGGTCTTGGATTCGGATTCGACCCGGCGAACGACCACGCGGTCATGAAGCGGGCGGAACTTGGACTTTGCCATGTTGTCTTCCTCGAATGAGAACGGTGAGAACTGTTCCTCCATCCGGCGAGGCCGGATATAAGTTAGCACTCACCTAAGGCGAGTGCTAACGTGGCGCTGAGATAGGCTGGTGGCTTGCGAGAGTCAAGGCGCGCGGGGAGGGGCAATGGCGCAAAATTTTTTCCATGTACCGACGTGGTTCTGAAACACAGTGGTTGCCCCACGACTACTTGGCAGAAATTGCTCGTGAGTTCGATGGGACGGCCGAGCATCGGCTGCTTAATATCCAAGCCGCAAGCCGATCTCCTGAGTTTCAAGATCGACGAGCAAGCTGTTTCTTTCAAAATACCGGATACCGACGATATTACGTTCAAGGCCAGGGACAATTTCCACCTCAGGCTTGTAGGTGGTTGTAAAATTCCAATCGTCCTGGCCTTCGGTTTTCACCACCACCTTGGTGCCGACATTCAATGATGCATACGGTTTGGATGTATCGGTTGGGACCATTATGGTTGAGTTGCCGGTGTCGTACAGCGTCGGCCGACAAACCGGCTCAGAGCCCCATGAGAGACAGGAGTCAAGAGTGGGGAAATTGTATCGCGGGCTGGCCTGTTTCCATTTTTGTATCTTGAAATTCTTCTTCACGTCATCTGGGATGCCGACGTGGAGGGCTTCTACCTGTGGGCAGTTGCCGGCCTCATTTGTGCAGGCTTTCCACTTACTGCCGATCGCAGAAAGGTAGTAACCTCTATGCAGGCCGGGTCCCACGCTCACTGCGTCCATTGGCGATTTGATCATCTGATGTGGCCCGTCGCCCCCAATGGGCGAGATGCCAAAGATGCCTTTTGGCCAAAGCGGGCCGCCGACAACTTCACCTGTGTCGCGCCTGACTTTCTTGTAGCGGATTAGGAACGATATTCGCCTGTCCGTGGAGGCCAGCGCGCTTGACGAACCAAAAGTCACACGCGCCGAAGCGATATTTCCATACTCATCGTAGGTGCCATAGTGCATGACCACTTTTTGGGTCGTGACAATTATACCGTCCAATTCCAGGGTTTTCGCAACCTTGATACCGTTCTCGGAGCATAATCCGGCGGGGAGCGTCGAACGACAATCGATCGTCATTCCGCTTGAGCCGGTATCCAGCAAAAGAGGCTGATTGATTTTCCGGTTTCCGAGAGAGAGAATTCTCACATAGAGCATACGAATATTCTTAGGGCTCCCCGGATACTCAAGTTTTATCAAGGGAATGGTTGCGGGAGTGCCATCGGCTCCGGCAGGAGAGGACGGATAGAGGAGTGCGCACAACAGGATCGACAGCAATGCCGCAAGTATCTTCATGCCCGAGCCCATCTTTTTGGCCGATAGATTTCGACGTGGCGAAGATGAATTATTGCAGGGCGCTTTGCAATTTTTGCGTCACAGCTCTGCCTGTAGATTTCAGCGGTTAGGTGGCCCCAGCACCAGCAGCGGACACCGCTCGGCGAGCCCGTAGCTTCCGGTCGAGGCCAATCGGACGGCTTTGAAGAAGACCTCGGCTTCCTCGATCAAGACGGCCGCCGGCGCAAAACTATAGACGGCGGACGAGTTCCGGTAGACGTCTATGGTTCCGATGACCGGTAGTTCCCATCCGGTTCGGGCCGACAGCTCCTCGCGGTCGGGAAACACCCTTTCGAAGTGTTCGAGGATGGCTTTGACCGGGATCGTGTAATCCGGCGCGTCGCCGATCGCGGTCATGGCCACGCGCCATCTGAGCTCATGGAAAGTCGAGACGCCGCCGCTTAGTGCCAGAGCGCGGACATCCTTCGGGTCGTCCGGCGTTGCGGGAGAGGCGTAAAGCCTGATGCCGGCGCGGCCGTCGGACTTGAGCGCGCGCGCGATCGACGCAAATAGGGTGCGCCTGAGGCCGGCGGCGCCGATGACCGAGAGACATCCGTCGCCGATCAGCGCCTCGACGCTTGCATCGGCGAACGGCAGATCGAACCAGTCGCCCTGCACCGCCTTGCGCGTATCGGTGTCGCCTGGCCAAATGCCGGCAATCATGTCCGAAGACTCGTCGACCGCCGTCATCGTGGCGCCGAGCCGGCGAGCTCGGGTGTCACGCCGAGCATCACGACATCCGACGGGGCAAGGCCGAGCTCGCGATCGTAGGTTTCGATAACCTCCGCCGGCCGCCGCAGGGGTGAGCCAAGCAACTGCCAATGTTTGCGAATTGCATTCCAATGCTCGGTCATGCAAACCCCAGCCCGGTAGCGCGTTGTATCCGCTCGAATAGTGGACGACGCTTGATAGGCCAAGTGGGGAACAATGGCACGCATCGCCGTTATCACGCATGAGTTCGACCGCTTCCAAAGCCGGCGCGGGCTGCTATGGCGCCGGGACAGCCCGTACATGCTCTTCGATCTGCTGGAGGAACTGAAGCGCCGCGGCCATTCGGTGCAGGTCCTCAGCGGCACGTCGGCGAAGCCGGCCGCCGATATCGCGGTGCTGCATGTCGATGCGACCGTAACGTCGCCCGATTATGTCGAGTATGCCCGCGCCTTTCCCTTCTGCCTCAATCTCGGCGCCGCCGATATTTCCAAGCGCCGCATCAGCGGCGCCGTCGTCGGCAAGGACGACGGCTGGAAGGGGCAGGTTATCGTCAAGAGCAGCCTCAACCATCGGGGAACGCCGGAACAGCAACTGAATCGGCGCGCGCGGCGCGCCGGCAAGCCGATGCCGTTTCCCGGCGTCCAGTCTTTCGACAAATACGAGATCCATGCCTCGCTCGCCGACGTTCCGGCGGAGCTGTTCGGACGCGAGGACCTCATTGTGGAAAGATTCATTCCCGAGCCTGAGCCGGATGGCTTTGCCGCCCGTTTCTGGCTGTTCTGCGGTGAGCGCGAGCGCTGTACACGCCATGTCTCGCCGCAGAGCCTGGTCAAGGGCGACGACACGATCCGTCGCGAGGCGGTTCCGGTGCCGGACGAGCTTCGCGCGCTAAGGCGCAAGCTCGGCTTCGACTACGGAAAGTTCGATTTCGTCATGCATGAGGGCAGGGCGGTGCTGCTCGATGCCAACAAAACGCCTGGACGCGCCCGCAATCTGTCGAGCTTCATCGCCGCCGGCAATGCCAATCTTGCCGACGGCTTCGAAGGGTTGATCCGCCAACACGCTTAGATATTCATGCCGCCCGAGACCTCGATGCGCTGGGCGTTGACCCAGCGATTGTCCTCCGACAGCAGCGAGGCGATCATCGGCCCGATATCGTCGGCGACGCCGGCGCGGCCGAGCGCCGTCATGCCAGCCACGACGCGGTTGATCTCGGCGTCGTCGCGCACATGGCCGCCGTTGAAGTCGGTGGCGATGGCGCCGGGCGCCACGGTGTTGGCGGTGATCCGGCGCTGGCTGAGCTCCTTGGCGAGGTAGCGCGTGAACACCTCGATGCCGCCCTTCATCATCGCATAGGCGGCCGAGCCCGGAACCGAGAAGCGCGCCAGCCCGCTCGACACGTTGACGATGCGGCCGCCATCGTTGATCAGCGGCAGCAGCGCCTGGGTTAGGAAGAACACGCCTTTGAGATGGATGTTCATCAGCGTGTCGAATTCCTCTTCCGTGGTCTCGGCGATCGGCTTGCGCAGGCCGGTCCCGGCATTGTTGACGAGATAATCGAAGCGGTCGCGCTGCCAGGTTCCCTGAAGCGTCTTTCTCAATGCCGCGACGAAAGCCGGGAAGGTGGCAACGTCGCCGGCGTCGAGCTCGAGCGCGGCGGCGCGGCCGCCTGCGGCCTCGATCTCGGCGATCGCCGCCTTCGCCTCGTCGGCGCGCGAGCGGTAGGTGAGGATGACGTCGACGCCCTTGCGGGCGAGGTTGAGCGCTGTGTTGCGGCCGAGGCCGCGGCTGCCGCCGGTGATGAGGGCAATGGCGCGAGTGGTCATGGTGAAAATCTCCGTCTTGGCGATGGTGATCCATATACTCGCGCGAATGACCGATATAATCTGGCATGGATTGCCAGCTCTATTCAAGATTTGCGAACAATCAGCGATGGACAGGTTCGACAGCATGCGGCTCTTCACCCGCGTCGTGGAACGGCGCAGCTTCACGGCGGCGGCTGCCGATCTCGGCCTGCCGCGCTCCAGCGCCACCGCCGCGATCAAGCAGTTGGAGGAGCGGTTGGGCGTGCAGTTGCTGCGTCGCACCACGCGCCACGTCACCACCACGCTCGACGGTGAAGCCTATTACCAGCGTTGCATCGGCATCCTCGCCGACATCGAGGATGCCGAGGGCGGCTTCGGCGCGCATGAGGTGCGTGGGCGCCTCAGCGTCGACGTCAACGGCCATATGGCGCGCACCTTCCTGCTGCCGGAACTGCCGGCGCTGCTCGCCCGATATCCGGGCCTGACCGTGCATATCGGCGAAGGCGACCGCCTCGTCGACCTCGTGCGTGAAGGCGTCGATTGCGTCATCCGGGCCGGCACGCTTCCCGACAGCGACATGATCGTGCGGCGTCTCGGCATCGCGCGCGAAATCACCGTGGCCAGCCCCGCCTATCTCGAACGCCACGGCGTGCCGCGCACGCCGGACGACTTGGCTGGGCACATGATGATCGGCTTCGTGTCGTCGCGCACGAGGCAGGTGATGCCGCTGGAATTCACCGTCGACGGCATGGTTCGCGAGATCGTCCTGCCGTCGCGGGTCACGGTCGCCAATTCGGACACGAGTGCTGCGCTGGTCCGGCTGGGCTTCGGGCTGTTCCAGGCGCCAAGGCTCCGATATGCGGACGACCTCGAGGCAGGCCGGCTGGTCGAAGTGCTTCCCGATTTTCCGCCGACGCCCACGCCGATCTCGGTGCTCTATCCGCCGAGCCGGCAGTTGTCGCCACGGGTCAGGGTGTTTGTCGATTGGCTGGTGGAGATCCTGGGGCCGAAGCTGGATGCGGGGTAAGTTGGCAATCGCGGAGGAGATCGTATCCAGCGGTCGTCATCCTAGGGCGGAGCAAGGAGCGAAGCGACGCGCGCAGACCCTAGGATCCATGCCGTGACGCTAAGGCGTTGCAAGGATTGCAGAATTCTCCGCCGTTGCGCTCTATGACGGAGTCGCCGCATGGATCCTCGGGTCAAGCCCGAGGATGACCACCGTTAGGCATGCCTACAAAAACAGCCGCAACTGCGCGTGGATGATCGACCGGTAATCCTCGATCGTGCGCCGGCCTTCCGCCTCGTCCTGCGTCAGCGCCAGCCGCACGACGCCGCCGGCGAGCTGAAAGATCAGGAACACCACGCGCCCGAACGCCTCGCGCTGCTTAGGCTTCAGCATCGGCGCCACACGGTCGCAGAACATCTTCGCCTGATGCCGCGTCTCGGCGATGTCGAGATGCTGCAGCGCCTTGTCGGCCTGGATCGCGTTCTGCAGATCCTGGATCGCCGGATCCGCCGCGACACGGCCGTAGTAATCGTCGAGCAGCCGATCGGCTGCAGCGGTCACGTCATCCACTCCCCGGATATCGGCGATGATCGCGCCGAAGCGAGCCCGGCTCTCCTCCGAGAAACGCTCGTAGAGCATCGCCAAGATCGCCGACTTGCTTGGAAAATAATGATAGACCGTGGCGATCGGCCCGCCCGCCAGCGCGCCGACTTCCTTCATCGTGACCGCGTCTATGCCCTTCTCGCCGATCAGCCGCATGGTCGTAGCGAGGATCGCGTCGATGCGCTCGCGGCTGCGCTCCTGCTTGGGCCTGCGTCTGGGTTCCGTCGCCGTTTGCCTAGTTTGCCTCATCTCGCGCGGGCAGTCGTTGATTCTCGGTTGACAGGAAACTGATCAAGTATCAGTTTCGTGAATGCTGACAACTTGTCAGCTTTTTCACCGGGCTGCAAGGGAGGGCGCCTCGTGACTGCAACCGATGCCGCGCATGCGGAAAATGGCGACTGGCTGGTCGGCAACCCGACCGGCCTGCAACTCGCCGCGGCGCTCTGGATCGGCTCGGTCGGCCTGCTCATCCTGGGCTTGCAGCCGGTGCTGCCCGGCGCGCTCTACAGCGAAGGTCATGTCACCGGTGACGAGCTGGCACTGGTCGCCACCGCCGAGATGATCGCGATCGCCATCGGCTCGGCGATCGTGGCGATGCTCCTCCCGGCGCGCAACATGCGCCGGAAGAGCGCCGCGCTTTTGGTGCTGCTGGCGCTCGCCAATTTCTGGACCGCCTATGCGATGAGTTCCAATACGCTGATCGGGGCGCGCACGCTCGCCGGGCTTGCTGAGGGTGGCTTGGTCGCCGTGGCGACCGAATTGATCGCCCGCTCGCGCCGGGCCGAGCGCATCGGCGGCTATTTCGTCACGCTGCAGACCTTGGCGCAATGCGCGCTGGCGCTGCTGCTCGCGCTTTATGCGGTGCCTGCCGCGGGCGCGGCCGGCGGCTTCGTCGCGCTTGGCGTTGTCTGCCTGTTGTCGCTCGTCGTCGCGTGGATCGTGCCGGACGACTACGCCGACCTGCCGAAGGACGAGCATTTTGCCAATGTGCTCACCTTGCCGGCGATCACGGCGCTGCTGTCGATCTTCTGCTACTTCATGTTCTTCGGCGCCGTCTGGGCATTTCTGGAGCCGCTCGGCGCCGAGTTCGGCATAGACGGCCGCACCGTCGGCCTGATGGTCTCGGCAAGCCTCGCCGCGCAGGTCATGGGCGCCATGACCGCCACCGTCTTCGAAGCGCGCATCGACTACCGCTTCGCCATCACCGTCATCGGCGCCATCGCGACGATCAGCTCGGTGCTGCTCGCTTCCGGCCCTGGGCTTTTGGTCTTCTGGTCGGTGGCGATGGTGATGGGCTTCATCCTGCTCTTCATCGTGCCCTACCAGATCCGGCTGGCGATCACCGCCGACGAGACGCGCAACGCGGTACTGCTTGTGCCGGCGGCGCAGCTCTTCGGCCTCGCCATCGGCCCGGTGGCCGCCTCGCTGCTGATCGACGGCCAAAATTTCCGGCCGGTGCCGGAATTCGCCGCGGCAAGCGCGTTGGCCAGCGTGGCGCTGCTCGGCGTCTTCGTGTTGGTTGCGCGCCCCCGCGTTCCAGCCTGAGCGGGAGGTGACGATGGCAAACGCCTGGAGCAACTGGTCGGGTTTCGTGAACGCCGCGCCGAAGCTGATCGCCACGCCAGCCGATGTCGGCGAACTGGCCGATCTGGTGCGTTCCGCGCCCGGTCCGCTGCGCGTCGCCGGCGCCGGCCATTCCTTCACGCCGCTGGTGCAGTCCGACGGCACCATCATCTCGCTGGCGAAGATCGAGGGGCTGGTTTCGCATGACGCCGCAGCCAATCGGGCACGCCTGAGGGCGGGGACAAGGCTTGGCGCGCTGATGCACATCCTGCAGGACATCGGCCAGGGCCTGCCCAATATGGGCGACATCGACAAGCAAGCGATC
The DNA here is from genome assembly GCF_029625845.1 of Mesorhizobium sp. WSM4898. NCBI lineage: Bacteria > Pseudomonadati > Pseudomonadota > Alphaproteobacteria > Hyphomicrobiales > Phyllobacteriaceae > Mesorhizobium > Mesorhizobium sp. WSM4898. The sequence continues at coordinate 141,688 of NZ_JARTVQ010000008.1, forward strand.
GGCGGCGCGCTGGGCACCGCGACGCATGGTTCCGGCCCGACGCTCGGCGCCTATCATACGCAGCTCGAGACGGTGCAGTTCGTCGACGGGCAAGGCAAGCTGCGCGAATACAGCCGGGCGGGCGACCAGGATATGGTCCATGCCACCGGCGTCGCGCTCGGCGCTTTCGGCGTGCTCACCGAAGTGACGATGAACAACATCCCGACCTACTGGCTGCGGCGCCGCAAATGGGTGTTACCGATCGGCGAAATGCTGCGCGACTTCGAGACGATGATGGGCGCACACCGTTCGGCAGAGTTCTATTACATCCCGTTTTCCGGCTATGCGCAGTTCATCGCCAGCGATCTCAGCGACGCAACGCCGGCGTCGCGGCCGACCGAGGATGACGAGGAGGGCCTGGCGACGTTGCGCAAGCTGCGCACCGTGCTGCGCCGGCTGCCGGCGCTCCGCCGGGCGCTGATCAAGGGTGCGGTCAAGAAGGTGCCGGCCGAGGATTATGTGCAGGACTGGCTCAACGTCTACGCCAGCGACCGTCGCACCAAATTCAACGAGATGGAGTACCACCTGCCTTACGAGGACGGTCCCCGGGCGCTGGCCGAGATCATCGCGCTGACCGAAAAGCATTTCCCGGAAGTCTATTTCCCGATGGAGGTGCGTTCGGTCGCCCCGGACGAATTCTGGCTCTCGCCCTTCCACAGGAGGCTGACCTGCTCGATCGCCATCCATCACGACGCGGCGAACGATCCGCTGCCCTTCATGCGCGCGGCCGAGCCGATCTTCCGCAAATATGGCGGGCGGCCGCATTGGGGGAAGATGCACAGCTTGACGGCCGCGGATTTCAAGAAACTCTATCCGCGCTGGGATGACGCAATGGCGGTGCGCCGCGACATCGATCCTGGGAACCGCTTCGTGTCGCCCTATATGGCCGGCCTGTTCGGCATCCAACAATGAGCGCCTATTTCGCCGAGCTGTCGAAGGCGCTCAAGGCCGCCGAAATCTTTCGGCCCTGCCTGGTGCTCGACCGCGACCGGCTGGACGCCAACATCGCGCTGGTGAAGCAGAGGCTGGCGCCGGGTCTTGCCGTGCGCCTCGTCGACAAGTCGCTGCCTTGCCTGCCGCTGCTTTCGCATATCTCCAAGTCGCTCGAAACCGACCGCTTCATGACCTTCCATCCGCCGGTGACGCAGGCGGTGCTCGACGCCTTTCCCGGGGGCGATCTCCTCTATGGGAAGCCGATGCCGGTAGGTGCGGCGAAAGCGGCGCTGGCTAGAGGCGACGCCGGCGGGTGGTCGCGCGTCTGCTGGCTGATCGACACGCCGGAGCGCCTGTCCGAATACGGTGCGCTCGCCGCAGCGTTCGGCACCCAACTGCGCTTCGCTTTCGAGGTCGATGTCGGTCTGCATCGCGGCGGCTTTTCCGGTCCTACCGAGATCGGGGCGCTGGCCATACCGAAGGGCCTGCGCTGCGAAGGCATCATGGCCTATGAAGCGCATGCGCCGGAAATTCCCGGGCTGTTCGGCGGCGCGGCCGGCGCGCTGAAAAAGGCCGCGGCGAAGGCTGCCGAGTTCGTCGCGACCCTCGATGCGGACCAGCGCCGCATCCTCAACATCGGCGGTTCCAAGACGGCGCTGCTGCATGGCGGCGGCGTGGCCAACGAAGTGTCGATCGGCTCGGCCTTCGTGCTGCCCAGCGATTTCGATACGCCCGGCCTCGACGGCTTCCGGCCGGCCGCTCTCATTGCGACGCCGATTCTGAAGGCGCTCGATCCGGTGCTCCCCGGCCCGGCGGCTATCTCCCGCACGCTGCAGGCGCTCGGCCTCTTCCCGAAGAAGGCCTGCTATCTCTATGGCGGCAAGTGGATGGCCGAACCGGTGTTCCCCGAAGGCATGAAGCCGAACGGCCTGATCGGGCTGTCTTCCAACCAGCAATTCATGGGGCTGCCGGCGGGCGCGGAGGTGAAGCCCGGTGACTACGCCTTCCTGCGGCCGACGCAGAGCGAGGCGGTGCTGCAGCATTTCGGCTCGCTCGCGGTGTTTGCCGGTGGGCGCATTGTCGAGTCCTGGCCGGTACTGCCGATGGGGTAACGGGCGCCCCAACTGTCTTCGTCGCGATCCTTCGCGCCCCCTCTGTCCCGTCGGCCTAAATTTATTTGACTAAGTCAACTAATTGGTGGATCCTGTCCGCGACAGGAGGAACTCCCCATGACCATCCACGATCACCCCGGCAACAAGCGCATCGATGCCGTCCGCGCCTTCAACCGCTTCTACACCCGCCAGATCGGCCTGCTCGACGAGGGCCTCCTAAAGAGCCCGTTCTCGCTGACCGAGGCTCGCGTGCTTTACGAGCTTGCCCATCGCGACGGGCTGGTCGCCAGCGACCTGGTGCGCGACCTCGATCTCGACCCCGGCTATGTCAGCCGGCTGCTGAAAAAATTCGAGGAGCGCGGCCTGGTCGAACGCGCCGCCACGGAGGCCGACGCGCGGCGGTCCTCGATCGCGCTGACGCCCGCGGGCAGGGAGGCCTTCGCGCCGCTCAACCAGGATTCGCACGACCAGGTGCGCGCGCTGCTCGATCGCCTGGCGCCGACCGACCAGGAGCGGCTGGTCAAGGCGATGCGCACGGTGCAGGACCTGCTCGGCGACAAACCCCAACCCAAAGTGCCTTATATCCTGCGGCCGCTGCAGGTCGGCGACATCGGCTGGATCACGCATCGCCAGGGCCTCATCTACGCGCAGGACTATGGCTGGGACGAAACCTATGAGGCGCTGGTTGCCGAGATCCTCGGCGAGTTCGTCAAGAACTTCGTTCCGCAATGGGAGCGCAGCTGGATCGCCGAGCGCGAAGGCGAGGTGGTCGGCTCGGTTTTCGTCATGCGCAAGTCGCCCAAGGTGGCGAAGCTCAGGCTGCTCTATGTCGAGCCGTCGGCGCGCGGCCTCGGCATCGGCCGGCGGCTGGTCGACGAGTGCATCGCCTTCTCGCGCGCCAAGGGCTACAAGACGCTGACGCTGTGGACCAACGACATTCTTGGCTCGGCCCGCCGCATCTACCAGGCGGCGGGCTTCAAGCTGGCCGAGGAAGAGCGCCACCATTCCTTCGGCAAGGATCTTGTCGGCCAGACCTGGAACTTGGAGCTGTAGCGCCTTTTCCTTCTCCCCTTGTGGGAGAAGGTGGATCGGCGCGCAGCGCCGAGACGGATGAGGGGTGTTCCAGGGAACGCCGGCGTTTCACTCCGCTGGAACACTCCTCATCCATCGCCTTCGGCGAGACCTTCTCCCGCAAGGGGAGAAGGAGGAAGGCGTCTCAACCTTTGATCGGCACCCAGATCTCCAGCCCGCCATTGCCGCTGCGCGGATGGAATTCGGGGCCGTAACGCTCGAAGTCCGGGGCGTCGGCGATCTCATGCCCGGATGCAGGCAGCCACCTGTTCCAGATGGTATTGACCGTGCGTCGCATGGTCGAGATGTGCTCGCGATGCGCAAACACGGCGTATTTCTGCGCCGGCACTCGAACCCGGCAAAAATCCTTCGGCAGATCGGAGAAATCCGACACCTCGACGCCGGCGACATAGTCGAAATTGCCGGCATCGTCGGCATTGGTGCAAACGCCGTAGGCGACGCCGGGCACCTCGCCGGGAATGTTGCCGATATAGGGTCCGAAGCGCTGCCACAGCATTGGGATGCCGGCGCTGGTCGCGCAGCTGTAGCGCTCGCCGAGCCCGGCGATGAGAAACGCCCGGCTGGTCTCGAAGCGCGGCGGCTCGAGCGCGGTGAGAACCGAACTGTCCATGAGGATGGGCTCCACGAGGTCGAGGTTTTGGGTCGAGCCTCCAGCGCGCACCAGTTCCGGCGTGGTGCCGAACTGGTCGCGGAAGGCCCGTGTGAAAGCCTCATGCGAGCCGTAGCCGGCATCGAGCGCGACCGCCAGGATGTCGCTCGCGCCGCCCGCGAGCTTGCGCGCCGCTTCGCTGAGCCGCCGCGCCCGCATATAGCCCATGACCGACCGGCCGGTGGCGGCGCTGAAGGCGCGCGTCACATGGAAGCGCGACACGCCGCTGCTTGCCGCGACATTGTCGAGCGAAATCGCATCCGGCAGATGGCTTTCGACAAACCACAGCGCTTTCTCGGTCGGGTTCATACGGCTCCTCGCATTTGGCGCGGCCACACTAGTCGGCGCTCCGACAGGCAGTTTGATCGAAATTGCGCAGTGAGCAATAATAGCCACGCGCATGCCGGGTCGAGTGGGATCGACTTAGCATTAACGGCACGCGCGAAGGGGTGTCCCGATGACGACGGCGACGGCCGATCAGGTGTTCCGATTTGGCGGGTTCACGCTCGACCTCGCCAAGGGAACGCTGCGCGGCATCAACGAGCCGCTGTTCCTGCGGCCGAAAGCCTACGCGCTGCTTTCGCATCTCGCCCGCAATATGGGTCGCGTCGTGCCGAAGTCGGAGCTGATGGATGTCGTCTGGCCCGGCGTCTATGTCACCGAGGATTCGCTCACCCAGTCGGTGCGCGAGATCCGCAAGGTGCTGGGCGAGGACATGGTGCGCACCGTCTCCAAGCGCGGCTATATGCTTGCCGCGGAAGCCGAAGCGGCGCCCGAGATCAGCAGCCAACCGATCGTGGCGGTGGTGCGCTTCCGCAACGAGAGCGGCGATCCGGCCGATGAGGCGATGGTCGACGGCTTTGCCGAGGATATCATCAACGGCGTGGCGCGCTTTGGCACCGTGACGGTGCTGGCGCGCAATTCGAGTTTTTCCTTCGCCTCTTTCGGCCGCGCCGAATGGCCGCAGATCCGCGCCCGCATCGGCGCAGACTATCTGGTCGAAGGATCGCTGCGCCGCCAGGGCGAGCATGTCGTGGTGGCCGTCAGCCTCGTCGACATCGCGAGCGCCAGCCAGCTCTGGGGCGACCGCTACCAGTCGCAGGGCGCCGGCCTGTTCGAGATCGAGCGCGACATAGTCGAGCAGATCGTCAGCCGCCTGGTCACGCGGGTCACCAACGCCGGCCTCGAGCAGGCCTCGCGCAAGCCGGTGACCAGCCTTGCCGCCTACGAGCTCCTGCTGCGCGGCTTCGCGCTGCTGCGCGATCCCGCTCAGACCGACCAGCGCGGCGCCGAGGCCTTGTTCGAGGCGGCGATCGCAAAGGATCCGAATTACGGGCTTGCCTATTCCTATCTCGCTTTGGCGCGCTCGCTTGACGGGGAGTTCGGGCGCGCCAGCGATGCTGTCCTGGAAAATGCGCGCGACCTTGCCGACAAAGGGCTGGCCCTGTCGCCCGACCAACCGACCGGCCACCGCGTGCAGTCGCTGATCCGCCTCTATATGCGCGATCACGAGGCGGCCGAGCATCACATGCGCATCGCCTTGCAGCTCAACCCGTACGACGCCGACAGCATCGAGCAGATGGGCATGCTGCTCACCATGCGCGGCCGGCCGCTCGAAGCGCTGACCTGGCTGGCGCGCGGCATTCGCATCGATCCGCTGCATCCGCACTGGTACCAGTTCGACCGCGCCCTGGCGCTCTACATGATGGGCGAATATCGGCAGGCGGCGGAAGCGCTGGAGCTCGCGACGCGGCCGGCGCCCTGGATCAGGACGAGGCTGGCCGCCTGCTATGCCCAGATGGGCGACAGGGAAAAGGCGCGGCGGCAGATCGCCCTCATCGAGGACGGCCCGTCCTTCTCGCCGCTCGACTATGCGCTGCACGGCGTGCCGTTCGAAAATCCGGCCGATGCCGAGCATCTCTGCGAAGGCGTCAGGCTTGCCCTCGGCTAAATGCATGTCGCCCCGGAAGTGTGCAGCGGTTCTGGGATATCAAAACAAAAACTTAAAGCGCGTCGCCCGAATCCGTTTCAGCGCGACGCGCTTTGGGCTGTGCCCGAGCCGCCTCAATCGACGACGACCACGATGTAGCGGCCTTGATAGGGCCGGTAGTAGGTCCGGCCGCAGCGCCAGACGTCGAAGCCGTTGACCTTGGTGCGAACGCAGCCTGCCGGCAGCGTGGCGACCCAGGCGGTGGTGTGCCTCAGCACACGCCATGTCGTGGCGCGCCGAGCGACGCCCGCGGCGCTGTGCGGTGTCCAGGGCGCCCCGATGCGGGCTTCGGCGGTACCGACCAGCGACAGGGCCGGCACGGCCATGCCGACAATCTCGACGGCGGCGAGGCCGATGGCGAGCAACGCAGCGGCCGAGCGCATTTTCCTGAAAGATTTCACAGGCATTTTCGTTTCTCCTGAGGTTGGTGTTCAGTTCTAGTGGGAGGATGAAGCGGCCAGCCGGGTCGAACCCGTCAGCGCCGCCAGGTGAGCAACCACGAACAGCCAGTGCGCCGCGGTTGTTACGTAGCCGACGACAAGCACGTCGGCGGCGATGAAGAACTGCCAGAACAGAAGGTTGGCCGTTCCGAGCAGCACATGCATGGCAGCCAGCACGGCGTGCCAGTTGCGGGAGTAGGCGATGCGCCAGAGCGTCACGCCGATGATCAGGGCCAGCCCGTGCGCCTCGATGAAGCCGATGCCGGTGCCGGGTGCGTTGTTGAGCAGCACGGCTTCAGCCCCGCGCCCGAAGAACGAGCCGGCAATGTCGGTGGCGAGCCCGCCTGCGGAAGCAAGGACCAGGAAGCCGGCATTCACGCGAACGAGAAGATTTCCAAAGAAGGGTGTCATGATCGTTCCTTTCCGTTTTGGGTGATAAAGGTCGCCACCGCGGCGTTGGCCGCCGTGGCTGCTGGGAGGGCGCCGCTCAGGCCACCAGCGGCTGGGGCTCGGCTGCGGCCGCGGTCGGTTCGGCCGCGGGGGTGCTCTCAGCCGGCGCCTTGATGCCGAACCAGGTGACGTAGAGCGTCGGCAGGAAAACCAGCGTCAGCACGGTCGCCACCAAGAGGCCGCCCATCACCGCATAGGCCATCGGCCCCCAGAACACCGTCGGCGCGATCGGGATCATGCCGAGGATGGCGGCCGCCGCCGTGAGCAGGATCGGCCGCAACCGATGCGTGGTGGCGCTGATCACCGCTGCCCATGGTTCCTCGCCGGCGGCGATGTGCTGGTCGATCTGCGCGATCAGGATCACCGAGTTGCGGATCACCATGCCGATCAGCGACATCACGCCGAGGATCGCGACGAAGCCCATCGGAGCGCCCGAGAGGAGCAGCGCGCCGGCGACGCCGATGATCGCAAGCGGAGCGGTGAGCAGCACCAGCACCAGGCGCTGGAAGCTCATCAGCTGCACCATCAGGACGGTGGCCATGATGAACAGCATCAGCGGGAACACCACGAAGATGCTGGCCTGCGCCTTGGCGCTGTCCTCGATCACGCCACCCTGCTCGACGCTGTAGCGCGCCGGCAGTTCCGCCTTGAAGGCGGCGATGGCGCTCTCCAGCCGCCGCGTGACCAGCGTGGCATTTTCGCCCGGCGCGACATCGGCCTGCACGGTCACGGTCGGCAGCCGGCCGCGGCGCCAGATCAGCGGCGGCTCGGTCTGGTAGGTGAGCTTCGCCACCTGCTCGAGCGGCACCCGCCGTCCGCCGGAGGCGCTGATCGTCAGGCCGCGCAGCGTGTCGATGCTGGCGCGTTCGGTTTCCACCGCGCGGGCAACGATGTCGACGAGGTAGATGTCGTCGCGCATCTGGGTGATCTTCGAACCGGAGAGCACCGCGTTGATCGTCTCCGACAGCTGCTGCGAGGAGATGCCCAGCGCGCGCGCCCGGTCCTGGTCGACATCGACCTTGATGACCTTGGCCGGCTCGTTCCAGTCGTAGTTGATGTTGCGCACCGAGGCGTCGCTGCCCAGCACCTGCGCGAACTGCTGCGCGAGACCGCGCGTCTTGTCCGGATCCGGACCGCTGACGCGGAACTTCAGCGGCCAGCCGACCGGCGGGCCGAGCTCCAGCGGCGTGACGCGGACCATGACGTCGTCGAAGCCGGTCGACAGCTGCTTCTCCAGCCGGTCGATCACCGCCTGGCGCACGGCGTGGCCCTTGGTAACGACCACCGCCTGGGCGAAGAAGTCGTTGGCGAGCTGTGCGTCGAGCGGCAGGTAGAAGCGCACCGCGCCCTGGCCGACATAGAAGCTCCAGTGGTCGATATCTGGATCGGCGGCGAGCAGCTTCTCGACGCGCTCGACCACGGCATCCGTCGACTTGATCGAAGCGGTGCGCGGCAAGGTGAGGTCGAGCATCACCTCGGGCCGGTCGGACTTCGGGAAGAACTCCTGGCCGACGAAGCCCATCGCCACGACGGAGAGCGCGAACAGTCCGGCCGTCGCCGACAGCACCAGCCACTTCGCCCGCATCGCCATCTCGAGCAGCGCCTGGAAACCGCGGCCGATGCGCGAGGGCTGATGGCTGCCACCATGACCCTTGATGCGATCGGGCAGCAGGAAGACGCCGGTGAGCGGCGTGAACAGCACCGCGACCACCCACGAGACGACGAGCGCGATCGCCACGACAGCGAACAGCGAGAAGCAGTATTCGCCGGCGCCGCTCTTGGCGAAGCCGACCGGCACGAAGCCGGCGATCGTCACCAGCGTCCCGGTGAGCATTGGGAAGGCGGTCGAGGTGTAGGCATAGGTGGCGGCCGAGATCTTGTCGTAGCCTTCCTCCATGCGCGAGATCATCATCTCGACCGCGATCATGGCATCGTCGACCAGCAGGCCGAGCGCGATGATCAGCGCGCCGAGCGAGATGCGCTGCAGCGAGATGCCGAAATACTCCATGGTGACGAAGGTGATCGCCAGCACCAGCGGGATGGCGACCGCCACGACGACGCCGGGACGCCAGCCGAGCGCCAGCAGCGAGACGGCGAGCACGATGGCGATCGCCTCGCCGAGGCTCTTGGTGAACTCGCCGACGGATTCTTCCACCACATGCGACTGGTCGGCGACCAGGCCGAGCTCGGCGCCGAGCGGCAGCTCGGCCTGCATCTCATGCATCTTCTCCTTGACGGTCTCGCCCAGCGCCAGCGCGTCGCCGCCCGAAGTCATCGAGATGGCGATGCCGACCGCAGGCTTGCCGTTGAAGCGGAACATCGGCTGCGGCGGGTCGGAATAGGCGCGCTTGACCTCGGCGACGTCGCCCAGCCGGAAGTAATGGCCGTTGGCGTAGAAGTTGATCGCCTTGAGGCTTTCCTCGGAGGTGAAGCTGCCGGACACGCGGATGGCGATGCGCTCGGGGCCGGCATCGACCGTGCCGCTCGGCGTCAGCGCGTTTTGCGCCTGCAGCGCCTGCGACAGCGTGCCGACATCGAGGCCGAGCGCCGCCACCTTCTGCGTCGAGAATTCGAGATAGATCTTCTCGTCCTGCTGGCCGATGAGGTCGACCTTGGCGACGTCCTTCACCGTCAGCAGCCCGGCGCGCAGGCTGGTGCCGAGATCCTTCAACTCGCGATGGCTGAGGCTGTCGGAGGTGAGCGCGTAGATCAGCGAATAGGTGTCGCCGAACTCGTCATTGTAGAACGGGCCCTGCACGCCGGACGGCAGCGTCGGCTTGATGTCGTCGAGCTTCTTGCGCACCTGGTACCAGAGCGGCTGCACCTGGTCGGCGGCCACCGTGTCCTTGAGGTTGACGAAGACGACGGATTCGCCGGGCTTGGTGTAGCTCTTGACGTAGTCGAGGTCCGGCAGCTCTTCGAGCTTCTTCTCGATGCGATCGGTGATCTGCTCCACCGTGTCGCTGGTGCTGGCGCCCGGCCACATCGTCTTCACCACCATGGTCTTGATGGTGAAGGGCGGGTCCTCTTCGCGGCCGAGGCCGCCATAGGCGTAGAGGCCGGCAAGGGCGGCCGCGATCATCAGGTAGACGATGAAGCTGCGGTGCCGCAGCGCCCATTCGGAAAGATTGAAGCTGGTCATGATGCGGTTCCTTTTCAGGGCGCGCGCAAGCGCGCTCCGCCGGCGCCTGCCGGCTGGCCAAAACAAATGACGGTTTGGGTTCGGTCAGCGCCCGCCGCTTGGCGGGCACTGTCGCAATTCAGGCCAGGCTGTGCATGGTGCCCGGCACACGGTAAGGCGCGCGCTCGGCGGTTCTCGGCCTGATGGCGAGGCCCGCGAGATAGCGCTGAAAGGCGGCTGCCTCCTGGACCGGCGAGGCGAGCGCGACATGGCCGTCCGGCCTCACCAGATAGGCTGCGTCTCGCTGCAGGCCGGCCTTCCCGGCTGCGTCTGTCCAGGCGAAGCCATGCACTGCAATTCCTGTCGGTGCGAGCATCGCCCGAAAATCGCAATTGACCTCGCCATAGACATGGACCTGCCAGTCGAGCGAGCGCAGCGGCTCGAAATTGTCGCCGCCCGCGCCCATGACGTTGCCGGCGACATAGGGCAGGCGGTCGCCGCCGCTGACCCTGCCCGCCATGCCCGAGCTGATCGGCCCGGCGCGGTACTCGATCGCCGTCTGCGAGATCACGCCGAAGAATGCGCGAGACCCGAACGATGTGTGGAGCCCGATGTTCATGACCTTCGGCATCACGTAACGCCGGAACAGGCCGACCAGTCGCGAGCGGTTGGTGATGAAGCGGAACACCTTGTCGGTGCTTTCGATCAGCTTGTGGGCAAAGGCGATGCGCTCCGGCTCGTAGCTGTCGAGCAGGCGCGGATCGGCACGGCCCTGCACCACGGCGCCTAGCTTCCAGGCGAGGTTCACAGCATCGCCCATGCCGGTGTTCATGCCCTGGCCGCCGGCCGGGCTATGGATGTGTCCGGCATCGCCGACGAGGAACACGCGGCCGGCGCGGAAGCGCTCGGCGACGCGATGATGGACGCGATAGGTCGAGAACCAGTTGACCTCCTCGACCGTGACGCCGGTGTCGCGCTCGACATCGGCGCGGATCGCCTCGAAGCTGATCGTCTCGTCGGCCTCATGCGCCTTCGGCACGATGCCAATGAGGCGCAGCGAGCCCGACTGCCGGACCGGCATCACGATAGCGAAGCCATAGGTGCTGATGGTCGTGTCCATGCCATTGCGGGTGACGTTGCCCGTGCCCTTCACGTCGGCGACGTAGAAGGCCTGCTCGTAGGTACCGCCCGGAAAGCCGATGTTCAGCCCATGGCGAACCGTGCTGCGGGCGCCGTCGCAACCGGCAAGATAGGCTGCGCTGACGGTCTCGGTCTTGCCGTTCCGCGAAAGCGTCGCGATGACCGCGTCACCCTTGTCCTGGAAGGCAACGAGCTCCGTACCGCGCTCGACCTCGACGCCGGCGCGTTCCAGATGCGTGATCAGCACGCGTTCATGGATATCCTGCGGCAGCGCGAAGGCGAAGGAGTAGGGGCTGATGCCGCGGCCGAAATCGGAAAGCGGCAGCCGCGCTGCGACGCCGGCCGGCGTATGCAACGTAAGCCGTTCCAGCCGGATGCCCTCGGCAAGGATGTCCTCGACGATGCCGATCTGGCGATGGAACTCCAGCGTGCGCGCCTGGACGGCGAGCGCGCGCGAGGTTTCGCCCGGACCGGTGGCCTTGTCGAAGATGCGGACCGGGACGCCGAGCCTGGTCAGCCAGAGAGCGAGCGTCAGCCCGGTCGGGCCGGCGCCGGCGATCAGGACCTTTGTCTTGGACATGGTCATTTTTCCTCTCCTTCAACGATACGCACTTTTTCGCGTTCCCGCAGCCGGTTCACGCCGGCGGTGACGACCAGATCGCCCTTGGCGAGGCCGCCGCTGACCGCGACACGGTCGGTCTCGTAGCGGGCAACCGTGACCGGCTTGAGCTCCACCGCCGACGAGGCGGACACGACCCACACGGCCGGCTTGCCGTCCTTGTCGAACAGCGCGCTGCCCGGCAGCACCATGACCGGCGCGCCGCCCATCTCGGCGCGGCCGGAAACACTTGCGCCGAAGCGCATCTCGTTGGGCGCATTCTCGATCGAGACCTTTACCTGGAAGGTGCGGGTCGCGGCGTCGGCCATAGGTGCGATTTCGCGGATGGTGCCGACCGCGGTGATTGCCGGATTGCTGAGCAGCGAGACAGTCACTTTTGGCGGGTGCTTCGTATCGGGCGCGTTGGCGAAGACAGCTTCGGCGATCGAGAACACCGCGTCGCGGCTCTCGGGATCGGCAACCCGCACCACCATCTGTCCGACATTGACGGACTGGCCGGCTTCGGCACCGGTGGCGGTGACGATGCCGTCGAATTCCGCATGCAGCTCGGTATAGCCGAGTTGGTCCTTGGCCATCTCGAAGGCGATGTTCGCCGACTTGAGCTTGGCCTGCGCCGAACGCAGATTCTTCAGTGTCGCGTCATAATTGGCTCGGGTGGTAAAACCCTTGCCGAGCAGCGCACCGATCCGGGCCTCCGCAGCTTTTGCTTCGACAAGCACGGCCTGTGCCGCCGCGACATCGGCCTCGGCGCTGGCGAGCCGGTTGCGATAGTCCTGGTCTTCGATGCGGGCCAGCACCTCGCCTTTCTTCACCGTCGAACCGATCTCGGCGACGCGTTCGAGCAGCTTGCCCGACACGCGGAAGCCGAGGTCGCTTTCTAGCCTCGGCCGGATCTCGCCGATGGCGATGCGGGTATCGGCGCTGAGCATCGGGACGGCCGCGATGGCCTTGACAAGCTTTGTCTCGGCTGCGGCGGGCTTCACGTTCGAGGCCTCGCTTCTGGCGCCGTGCCAGACCATGGCGCCGCCGCAGGCAAGAACGGCGATCGATCCGGCGACAAGGCGGCGCCGCAGCGGCCTGTTATGAAAAAGTGCAATCATGTTGTCTCCATGACCAAGGTTGCGGCCGCGCTGGGAGGATGCGGCGACCGGGAAATCAGTTGGCTGGAGAGGGAGATCGGGCTTTGCGGCCTGTCTTTTCGCCAGCCCGATCTTCTTGGCGCTTCAGGCTCCGGAAATCCCGAACGGTTTCTGAAAATTTTCCGATGTTTGGGTGAGGCGGCCTTGGAATTGCGCAGGGAGACGCCGATGCCGACGCTCAAACCGTCCAGAAATAGCGCACCAGGTGGAAGAAGATCGGCGCGGCGAAGACCAGGCTGTCGGTGCGGTCGAGCATGCCGCCATGGCCCTCGATCAGATGCCCCCAATCCTTGACGCCCTGGTCGCGCTTGATGGCGGAAGCGACCAGCCCGCCGAGGAACCCCATCGTGCAGGCGACGAAGGCGACGGCCGAGGCCTGCAATGGCGAGAAGGGCGTGATGAAGGCGAGCAGCGCGCCGAGCAGGCTCGAGGCGACGAGCCCGCCGATCAGCCCCTCCCAGGTCTTCGACGGCGAGACCTTTGGCGAGAAGCGGTGCTTTCCGAACAGCTTGCCGAAGATGTACTGCAGCACGTCGCTGCCCTGCACGACGATGATCAGGAAGGCGACGAGCAGCAGGTTGCGGCCCTCGAAGCCGGGCACGTTCAGCGTCAGCAGAGCAGGGACGTGGCTGACGCAATAGACCGCGATCATGATAGCCCATTGCTGCGCCGACACGCGCTCCAGGAAGCGCTCGGTATCGCCGTGCAGCGCCGTGATCGCCGGCATCAGCAGGAAGCAGTAGACCGGGATGAAGATCACGAACAGCCCGTACCAGGCCGTCCACACCAGCCAGTACTGGAACGGAATGACGATGCCGAACATGCCGAGCAGAACCCAATGGTCGCTGCGGCGGCTGTGCGTCAAGGTCACGAACTCGCGCAGCGCCGCGAACGAGATCAGCGCGAACAGGATAGTCATGCCGTAGCGGCCGAAGAAGAAGGCGACCGTCATCAGCGCCACCATCACCCACCAGGCATTGATGCGCTGGGTGAGGTTGGTGAGCGTCGCGCTGAGCGGCTTCGGCGCGCGCGCCGACAGCACGGCGGCGGTGGCGCTGGCGGTGGTCAGCACCACGAAAAGGCCGATGATCAGGATGCTGATTTCGTGGCGCATCATTCGTCTCGATCAGGTCGGGGATTGAGCGCCAGAAGTTCGGCCCGGGCGCGTTCTAGGAAGGCGCGGCGTTCCTCGCCCGGCGCTACCGCCACCGGCGCGCCGAAGACCACGCGGCAAAGCAGCGGCACCGGCAGGAACTGGCCCTTGGGCAACACGCGCGACATGTTCTCGATCCAGCACGGGATCAGCTCCACTTCCGGCCGCGCCATCGACAGATTGTAGAGCCCGGAGCGGAACGGCAGCAGCTCGTCGCTCATGTTGCGCGTGCCTTCCGGGAAGATGATCAACGAATGACCCCGGTCGAGGACGGAAAGCATGACGGAGATCGGGTTCTCTTCCGGGCTCGTCCATTGCCGGCTGATCAGCACGGAGGACAGCATGTCCTCGGCGATGAAGCGGCGCAGCCGCGACTTTCGCCAATATTCGGCGGCGGCGATCGCATGTGTGGTGGCGCGTTCTCTTTCGCTGAGGCAGGCCGACAAAAGGATGAAATCGCCATGGCTGGTGTGGTTGGCGAAATAGATGCGCTGCCGGTCCGATGGCTGGCAGCCGCTCCAGATCGGACGCACGCCGGTCACCGCCCGGGCCAGCGCCGACAGGCCGACCGAAGTCGCCGTCTGCAGCAGCGTGAAGGTCCGGAGCGACAGCTTGTTCATCCCGGCATCCAGAATCCGGCTGTCAGGAACGCGATGACGAAGATCGCGAAGGCGATGCGCTGCCGGGCAAGCAGGCGGCGCGTTCCGGCGATGCGGTCCTCGAGCGGGCGCGGAGACGAGGAGACAGGCTTGAGCCGCATGCGCGCCAGCACGTCGTCGACCGCGGCGCATCCCGAACGCTCATTGTCATGGCTCGCCATCAGCCGGAACAACAGCGCGTCGAAGGCGAGAAGCGCCGAAAACCCAAGCACCACGACGGCGCTTACCGCGGCGACCAGCAGCGCCAGCACCGCGATCGGCGCCTGGAGCGCGCCGCGCGCCGAAGCCACCAAAGGCGCGAAGCCGTCGCAGACGAGCACGATCGCGGCCGGCCATGCGGCGTGCTTGATCAGCATCGCGGCAAAGGCGGCTGTCCGCTGCTGATAGGCTTCGTCCGTCATGCCGGCTCGTCCAGTCCGATCTGAAGATGCACTGGTCGTCCGGACGCGGCGAGCTGCTTGCGCGCGTGGGACGGCGTTTGCGAGCGGCCGGTCGCGACGAGCCATCCGGCGATGACGGTGGCGCTGCGCTGGAAGCCGAGCGCGCAGCAGACCAGCACCGTGCCTTGCCGGCGCGCCGGCTCGATCGCCGCCACCGCTTGGTCGAGCGTGTCCGCCGGCGGCGGCAGCAGATCGAGCACGCCGAAGCTTTGCCAGCGGCCCGGCGCGTCGCGCGGCCGCTCAAGCTCGGCGGCGAGATCGATCACCGTGCCGAAGCCGTCAGCCTCGGCGGCGTTCGGGAACCGCCCAAGGAAGATGCCGTCGCTGACCGGCACGACCGGCGGCAGCTTGCGCGTCCAGGTCCAGACATTGACCCTGGCGCCTAGACGATAAGGCCAAAGCAGGATGCGGCTCGCCAGCGACACACGGCCATCCGCCGCCTTCTGGAACACTTTCGCGCCGGCCCCGGCATAGGCCAAGGCGACGATGGCCAGCGCCAGCGAAGGCCATAGAAGCAACAAGGCGAGGGCGGAGAAGAAGGCGCCGACCACAGCGCCCGTTAGCGCCAGAGCGGCGCCCAGCGCGTAGCATAGCGCAAGCCGCCATGCCCTGCCGTCGGCAGCCGGGCGGAAACCGGCGAACGGCAGCTCGCCCCGTGCCGGAAAGAGCCACAGGGCAAAGAAGCCGAGCAGCGCGCCGGTCGGGATGTCGATGAAATGATGCTGCCAGGTGGTCAGCACCGAGGCGCCGATCAGAAAGCACCAGCCGTGCCAGAGCCCCAGCAAAGGACCGGCGAGGCGCTGGCGCCAATGATCCCAGATGATCACCAACAGCGCGATATGCAGCGACGGCGCCTGGTTGAACGGCTTGTCGAAGCCGCCGAGGACCGCAAACAGGAAACCCGGCAGGCCGCTCGTTTCCGGCCGCACGAATGTGGCGGTCAGCGGAAACAGGATGAAGCAGGCGACGGCGACGATCTGCGCGGTGAGGTATCGGCCGGCCAGCCGGTCGACGCCCTGGCGGCTGTCGTTGAGCAGGAGCGACAGTCCGTAGAACAGGTTGATCGACCAGTAGGGCACGATTGTCCAGGCGACGAACGGAACATGGTGTTCCCAGGAGAACACGATGCTACCGACATGGTCGCGCGTCGAGGCGAGCCAATTGGCGAAGCCGTAGGTCGAATAGAAGAAAGGCGCGAGGAAAGCGAGCCACAGCGCTGCGCGCAGGACGACACGCCCATAGGGCTCGGCGCTGGGTGAAAGTGGCGGGGGCTCGGCACTGGAAGGCATGCGGCGGTGGTCCTAAAGCCGCCTTGCCAGCGAGACGGTGAAGATGCCCCATTGGTCGATGCGCTGGTCGAGCTTCTCGAAGCCTGCCGCCTCGACCAGCTGATCCATCTCGCCTTGCGTGCGCCGCCGCATCACCCAGGCTTGGCCGCCGCGATGCGAGGTCAGGCTGCGCGCGATCATTTCGAGCTGCGGGTGCCAGGGCTGGTTGGTGTAAACGAGCAGGCTGCCCGGCTGCATGGCGCGGGCAAGGCCGCCGAGCGAGCGCGCAATCAGCGCATTGTCGGAGAAGAGCTCGTAAAGGCCGGAGACGATGGCGAGGTCCGGCGCCGGATCGAGCGCGGCGAGCCCATCGCCGTCGAAGGCGTCGGCGCGCTGGAACGACACGCTGGCCGGCAATTGCCGCTCGGCGATCAGCTTGCGGCCGAGCTCGACATTGAGGTCGGAATAGTCGCGCAGCCGAACGCTGGTCGGTTGCTCCCGGCTCATGTCGATCGCATCGAGGACGTAGCGGCCGTGACCAGACGCAATGTCCAGGATGTTGGTCGGCCGCCCAGCGGCCTTCAGCATTGCCAGCGCCGAGCCGATCAGCTCTTCGATGTGAAGCTTGCGCTGGCGGATGCCGCGCCAACCGATGGCGTCGAGGAAGGTCCGGTCGACCATGCGGCCGATCGGCCCCAGGCCGCGCGGCTCGTTCTCATAGACATAGTCGAGCGTCGAACCGGAATCGAAGCCGGTGGTAACGCCGACCTTCATGCCTTGCGAGAACCAGCTGCCGATGCGGATGCAGGCGCGGCTCATAGCCCAGTAGAGGCCCCTGGGCGAAAGCAGATCGAGCGGCGAGGCGAGGCGGTCGGCCTCGTCGCGCGTGTAGCCGGCGATGTCCGCCTGCTTCAGGTCTACAGCTTCCGCGGGTGCCGCGAACTGCGCTTCGAGGAACGGCCGGATCAGGTCGAGCGCCTTGGCGCGGTCGCGCTCGCCCAGCGTATCGTGGAAGAAGCCCGGCAGCACGTGGCGCTCCTTCGCGCGGCTGCCGAGATTGATGAAGAACTCGTGCTGCGGCGCGTGCCGCACCACCCAGTCGCTGCCCGACAGAAGAAGCTGCGTCGGCACGGTGATGGCGCGCGCATCGGCAACGATGCGCGCCGCGTGCTGATAGAGCTCGACCAGGATGTTCGAGGCGATCGGCCTTGTGATCAGCTTGTCGTTTTCGAAGGAAGCAATGCGCACAGGGTCATGAGTGAGAAGGTTCGCCTTGACGTAGGAATTGACGAAGAAGCGCCCCTTGATCTTTTGCCACAGCGCGATGCCTTCCTTGGCGAAAGGGACATAGAGTTTCACCGAGAAGGCGGGCGAGGCGAGCACCATGGCGCGCAGCCTGGGCGCATAGTCGTGCACCCACGCGGCCGCCAGCACCGCGCCGAAGGACTGCGCGATCAACGCGATGTCCTGCGCGGCAAAACCGTCCCTGGCGGCGATCTCGCGCATGAAACAGTCGATATCGCGCACCAGCGCGGCGAAAGACGGAGCGTAGCCGCGCTCGCCGGCAGAGCGGCCGTTGCCGCGCGCATCCCAGGCATAGAAGGCGTAGTCGGGCAGGCTGAGTTCGTCGACGAGATGCGCCATGCGGCCGCCATGCTCGTGTCCGCGATGGAAGAGCACGACCGCGCCCTTGGCCGTGGCCTGCATCGCCGGCCAGTAGCGGTAAAAGATCTGCGTGCCGTCATGGCTTCGGAAGGTGCGTTCCTGCGCCTGCCGCGCAAGGCTTTCCGCCGGCGCGCTGGCAACCTGTTCGTGAAGCATGGTGGTTCCCCCGGACGGCATGGCGAGTCTCGGTGCTCAGCCGGTGCTGCCAATAAGACCGGCGCGTATCCGGTTTATGGCGGTCAGCAGCGAAAGCGTAGCCATGGCCGGAAACACAAATGGCGCGATTGCCTCAGGCCAGAGCCCGGCGGCGGCGAGCACGGCGACCACGCCGAGCGCCAGCGCCCTGTCGCTCTTGCCGAACGGCCCGGCATAGTTTCGCCCGATCCCGGCGGCGATGCCGAGCACGCCGGCGAACTCGGTGAGCGCCGCGGCGATGGCAAAGGCGACGACACCCCAGGCGCCGAATTGGGGAAGGGCGGCAAACGGCAGGATCAGCGCAAGGTCGGAGACGACATCGCAGATCTCGTTGAGGTACATGCCGAGCGTCGAGGCCTGGCCATGTTCCCGCGCCAGCATGCCGTCAATCGCGTTGAGCGCCATGCGAAGGAAAAGCACCAGGGGGATGAGGAAGAGCAGCGGGCTCCAATCGGGGAGGATCGCGATCGCCGATCCAGCCGCGATGGACAGCAGCGCAGCCGCGACCGTTATGCCGTTGGCCATCACACCCATCGCCGCCAGCCTGTTGACCAGCGGCCGCAGCCTGTCCTGGAAAGCCGGCTTCAGCGCATAGAGCGTCGGCATTGCGATGATCCCCCGATCCTCGCCGCCAGATGTATCACAAACATGCCGAACGGCACCAGCACAGCTGCTAAAACACTGTGAATCCTAGACAGTTGGCACCATGCCATGCACCCATTGCCTGAAGACGACGCCGGAGCCGGCGCTCTGTGGCGCTCTCATGCCCGCCTTGGCGAGCTTCGACCATGCAGCCCTGGCATGGCCGCATGCGGTTGCCGGCTTCTGGAACAACGCAGCCACTTGAATAGTAAGCACGCTTATTATATATGCCGCTCATGGTTTCAGATGGCATCGACAGATTGGGATTTTTGATCCACGACGTGCAGCGCCTCATGCGCAAGCGCTTTGAGGCGCGCGCCAGCGGGTTGGGCCTTTCCTCGGCGCAATGGCGGCTTCTCGTCCGCGTCGCCAAGGAGGCCGGTGTCGCGCAGGCGCGGCTTGCCGAGCTGCTCGAGATCGAGCCGATCAGCGTCTCGCGCCTCGTGGACCGGATGGAGGAGGGCGGCTGGATCGAGCGTCGCGCCGATGCGGCCGACCGGCGTGTGCGCATGATCTTCCCGACCGAAAAGGCCAACGCGGCCTACGCCGATGTCAAAAGCCTCGCCGGCGAGGTCTATGAGGAATCGCTCACCGGCGTATCGCTGGAGGACCGTCGCATCCTGATCCGGGTGCTCGACACCATCGTGCAGAATTTGACCGACGGCGAGACGTCGTCGCTCGAAAAGATCAAGAATACGGAAGGGCGGGCAGCATGAACGCGGCAGCCAAGAAAGCAGACGACAACGTCACCAAGCTCGAGATCGAGGCGCCGGCGAAGCCGGAGGCTGCGCCAGTCTCCGCGGCAGCGGAGCCGCAGCCCGCACCGGCAGCACCGAGGAAGATGCGCCGCACCGGCCGCTTCCTTTTGATGGTCGCCCTGCCGCTGGCGCTGCTCGCCGGCGGCGCCTATGTATGGGTCACCGGCGGACGGTACCAGGAGACCGAGAACGCCAACCTGCAGCAGGCCCGGATTTCGATCGCCTCCGATACGGCCGGCCGCATCGTCCAGGTCGGCATTGCCGACAACCAGACGGTCAAGGCGGGCGACCTTCTCTTCGTCATCGACCCCGAGCCTTACAAGATCGCGCTGGCCCAGGCCGACGCGGCTGTCGCCGCCGCGCGGCTCAATGTCGAGCAGCTGCGCGCCGCCTACAGCCAGGCGATGGCGCAGCAGAAGTCGGCCAAGAGCGAGGTCGACTATGCGCAGTCGCAATATGACCGCGCCGCCGATCTCGCTGAGAAGGGCATCAATGCCAAGTCGTCGCTGGACGAGGCCCGCAACGACCTCGACAAGGCCAAGCAGCAGCTCGCGGTCGCCGAGCAGGGCATCATCAGCGCCAAGGCCGCGCTTGGCGGCAACCCCGACATCGAGACCGACAAGCATCCAAGCGTGATGTCGGCGCTCGCCGCGCGCGACAAGGCCGCCTACAACCTCTCGCAGACCACGGTGAAGGCGCCGTCGGACGGCATCGTCTATCAGGCCTCGTCCTTCAAGATCGGCCAGTATGTCTCCGTGGGCACGCCGCTGTTCGCGCTGGTCGAGACCGACGACACCTGGATCGACGCCAACTTCAAGGAGACGCAGCTCACCAATATGAAGCCGGGCCAGAAGGCCGAGATCGTGGTCGACACCTATCCGGGCCGGACCTTCGAGGCGACCGTCAAGGCGATCGGCGCCGGCACCGGCGCCGAGTTCTCGCTGCTGCCCGCCCAGAACGCCACCGGCAACTGGGTCAAGGTCACCCAGCGCATTCCCGTGCGCCTGGAACTGACCGACCCCGACGCCAAGATGGCGCTGCGGACCGGCATGAGCGCGACGGTCACCGTCGATACCGGCGTCGCGCGCGGATTGCCGTCGATCTTTGGTCACGCCACGGCCGGCGAGCACGCGCAATAAAGCAAAGTGAAGCCCGAGGCATGAGCCTCCGCAAGGGAATGGTCTGAAGGGATGGAGGGAAAGCCAAGCGTTTGAGGCGAGCCGCGTCGCGGCTTTGATCGAAGTTGAAGCTTTCGACACCGACCTGTCGGTCCTCAGGTTTCCGGGCGGCAGGCATCCGCTCCAACAGAGACTTCCGGTCGATGTAACCCCCACATCGATCCTCGCGTCCCACCGCGACGAGGGTCTCACAGGAAGGCCTCGCCGCCGGGCAACCCAATGTACCCGTTTTTATTACCTGCTGGAAGTTCAGCACCATGAGCACGCCCGAACCCTTCAAGGAAGTACCGCACCGCGGCCTGATCACGGTCGCGCTGATGCTGGCGACGGTCATGCAGGCGCTCGACACCACGATCGCCAATGTCGCGCTGCCGACCATGACCGGCGACCTCGGCGCCTCGCCCGACAACATCAACTGGGTGCTGACCTCCTATATCGTCGCCGCCGCCATCATGACGCCGGTCACCGGCTGGCTCGCCGACCGCCTCGGCCGCAAGGAGCTGTTCCTGGCCTCCGTCGTCGGCTTCACCATCTTCTCCATGCTTTGCGGCATGGCGTGGAGCCTCGAGACGATGGTGCTCTTCCGCCTGCTGCAGGGTGTGTTCGGCGCGGCGATCGTGCCGCTGTCGCAGACCTTCCTGCTCGATATCAATCCCCGCGAACGCCATGGCCAGGCGATGGCCATCTGGGGCGCCGGCATCATGCTGGGACCGATCCTCGGCCCGACGCTCGGCGGCTGGCTGACCGAGAATTTCAACTGGCGCTGGGTGTTCTTCATCAACCTGCCGGTCGGCATCCTCGCCTTCATCGGCATGGCCGCCTATCTGCCTGTCGTCGCCAAGCGCGTGCGCAGCTTCGATTTCTTCGGCTTCGCCGTGATCTCGCTCGGCGTCGGCGCGCTGCAGCTGATGCTCGACCGCGGCGGCGAGGTCGACTGGTTCTCCTCGACAGAGATCTGGATCGAGCTTGCGCTGTCGATCACCGGCTTCTGGGTGTTCATCATCCACACGGTGACGTCCGAACGTCCTTTCATCGACCCGAAAATCTTCCTCGACCGCAATTTCGTGACCGGGCTCGGTTTCATCTTCGTCATGGGCGTGCTGATCCTGGCTTCGATGTCGCTGCTGCCGCCGATGCTTGCCAACATCTTCGGCTACCCGACCGTCACCATCGGCGTGGTGCTCGGCCCGCGCGGCATCGGCACGATGATTTCGATGCTGTTCGTCGGCCGCATCATGCACAGGATCGACGCGCGTGTTCTGGTCGCGATCGGCTTCCTGCTCACCGCGCAGTCGCTCTACACCATGGCGAGCTTCACGCCGCAGATGGACAACTGGCTGATCATCTCTTCGGGCGTTATCCAGGGCCTCGGTATGGGCATGGTGTTCGTGCCGCTCTCGGCGGTGGCCTTCGCCACGCTCGACGCGCGCTACCGCACCGACGCCACCTCGCTGTTCAGCCTTGTGCGCAATCTCGGCTCGTCGATCGGCGTCTCGGTGGTTGCGGCGCTGATGGTGCAGAACACGCAGGTCAACCACAGCGAGCTCGGGGCGTTCATCAACCCCTACAACCCCAACCTGTGGGCAACCTCGCCCGCGGCGGCGAGCGGTGATCCCATGGCGCTTTCGCAAGTCGACAGGCTGGTCAACGTCCAGGCGATGATGATCTCCTACATCAACGACTTCAAACTCCTGATGGTGATGACGCTGCTTGCCGTCCCGTTCGTCATCCTGCTGCGCAAGCCGAAGGCCGCGCCCGCGGGCGGCGCGCCGGCCGCTCATATGGATTGATGTTTTGGTGGCGGTCTCCGTGCCAGTCCCAATCACGCTGACATTGCGGCCATAAATGCAGCTCGGTTATGTCCGCCGAATTGACCGCTAAGCGGGCGGCGGCGAACGCAACTGGTTGTCGCTGAGTGTGCAATCGCTACATGCATTGCGGTCCGCAGAGGAGCGTTCCGCTCCTGGTGAAGCCGCTCTGAGGCCACGCCAACGATCGCCCGGCGACGCGCGCCGGCTGGTCAGAATGGATAGCCGCCGGGGTAACGTCCGGCCTGCGGATCAGTGTCCCTGGATGCAAAGAGCACGCGGGCTTTCCGGAGGCGGCGCTTCAGTTTAGCGGCCCAGCACCAGTGCCCAGTAGCGCAGGCTGGGATCGCGGCCGTCGCGCACGTAGGCCAATCCGAAGCGGCTGAAGTCCGGGTCGAGCATGTTTCGCCGGTGGCCGTCCGAATGCATCCAGATGTCGAACAGCTTTTGCAGGTCGAAACGTCCCTCGGCGATGTTTTCGCCCGCGGCGCCACGCACGCCGTTGCCCTTCATGCGCGAGGCGAAATCCTTGCCCCAGCCCGTGGTGTGGCTCATACGGGCGCGCGACGCCATGTAGCCGGCCTGCTGCAGCGCCGCCTGTTCGAGCTGCGTGTCCGGGATGAGCGCCGGCAGTCCGGCCGATGTGCGGATTGTGCTCAACGTTCCTGTGGCGGAAGACGACACGCCGGCGCCTTCGCCGGTCGGCAGCGGGACGCTTGTGCAGGCGGCAATGCCGGCAAGCGCCGCAAGGCCGACGGTCTTGAGCAATGTGCGTCTGTCGAGATTGGGGGAATCGGTGGTCAGGCTGGTCATCCGGCCTCTGATACCGGCGATCGTGGCTTTTGCCGGGCAGCCGATGAAAATCGCGTTATGCGGCGACATCCTCCGGGAGATCGGTTATCATCCTGGCGTTCTAGAAGTGGCAGCCACGGGCGGGCCACCCAGGCGGTGACCGCCCCCCGAGCGATACGGAGGACGGTTATGGCTGGTTTTCATGTCATGGCGGACGCGCAAGGGCTGCATGTGCAGCCCACGGTGCGCCACATCACCACGTCGGATCTATGGGACGCGCTAAGGCTCGGCGCCGAGGATTTCTGGGCCAAGCCCTCGCACTACGTGTTCCTGTGCCTGATCTATCCGGTCGTCGGCCTGATCCTGACGCGGTGGACCTCCGGCTCCAGTGCCATCCAGCTCGTCTATCCGCTGATGTCGGGCTTCGCGCTGATCGGCCCCTTTGCGGCGATCGGCCTCTACGAGATCAGCCGCCGGCGCGAGCTCGGCATGAGCAGCCGCTGGCACCATGCGCTCGACGTGCGCCGTTCGCCGGCGCTGCCCTCGATCGCCGCGATCGGCGTCCTGCTTTTCGCGCTGTTCCTTCTGTGGCTGTTCACCGCGCAGTCGATCTACACCAGCCTGTTCGGCGCCGAGCCGCCCGCCTCCGTCGGAACCTTCCTGCGCGACGTGCTGACGACCGGCAAGGGCTGGACGCTGATCCTGCTCGGCAACGCTGCCGGCCTCGTCTTCGCGGTCGTGGTGCTCGCCACCACCGTGATTGCCTTCCCGCTGCTGCTCGACCGCGACGTCGGCGCCGTCTCGGCGATCGAGACCTCGGCGCGCGCCGTAATAGTCAACCCGCTGCAGATGGCGCTCTGGGGCCTGACGGTCGCGGTGCTGCTGGTGATCGGCTCGATCCCGCTGTTTGCCGGCCTGGCCGTCGTCATGCCGGTCCTCGGCCACGCGACCTGGCATCTCTATCGCAAGGTGGTGGAGCCGCAGGATATCCGGCCCATCCGCCGGCCGATGTAGGCCGCGCCGGCTCGAACAAAGCAGACGGCCCGAAGCGGTTTGCCGAGCCTGGTTCATGAAGATGTTCTTGAGGTCGCTCAAGGGGACGGCATTCGTGGCCGGGCTTTGGGCTGTCGGCTGCATTGATACTATGCGTGCCAACGCTGACGAGTTGGTGCACTTTGAAAGCGCGGCCGTGAAGCCGACGCCGTTTCAGCAGCGCATTGCGCAACAAAACGGGCGAGCGCTCCAGGCCATTCCTGGCACGCCATTGAATGGGTATCTGACGCGACCGCCGGGTGAGGGGCCGTTCCCGGCGGTCGTCGTTCTCCATGGATGTTCGGGCCTATTCCCAACTGTAGAGAAAACCTGGTCGCAGCGGCTGTCTTCCTGGGGTTACGTCGTACTCGTTGTCGACAGCTTCAGCACGCGCGGTATTCGCGAGACGTGTGATCACGGCCTGCTCGCTGATGGCAGCCTGTTTGCTGATCGCGTTTATGACGCCTACGGCGCCTTGGAGTTCCTGTCCAAATTGAGTTTCGTCGACCCGCAGCGCACAGCGTTGATGGGGTTCTCCGCCGGTGGGATCGCAACGCTCGCGGCCGTGCAACTTGGCGGCGCCGAGCGGCTGATGGATCGCAAGTTCAAGGCGGCTGTCGCTTACTATCCGAATTGTTCGGCTACGAATGGCGACGTGGCGGTCCCGACATTGATCCTCATCGGCGAGCTCGACGATTGGACCCCTGCCAAAAATTGCCGGGAGATGATGGCGCAGCGCAGCGGCAAGGGCAGCGCCGTGCAGCTTGATGTCTTCAAGGGCGCTCGCCACGCCTTTGCCTCCCCGTCATTCAAGACGGGCACCGAGCAGTACGGCCACCGGGTGGAGTACAACGCAGCTGCGGCCGAAAAATCGGCAAGCGACGTCCACACGTTTTTGAAGCAGGCCTTCAGCGGATAACAGCCATAGCCCTGATCATCCGATCTCAGCGCTGCGCTTCGGTCGCCATCTTCAAAGCCAGCGCCGTCAGCACCGTGCCCATCATCCAGCGCTGGACGACCAGCCAGAACGGCCGTCCGGCGAGGAAGGTGGCGATCGAGCCCGCCGTCACCGCGATGATGGCGTTGACGGTTAGGCTGATCGAGATCTGCGTCACGCCGAGCACCAGAAGCTGCGACAGCACATGGCCCTTGGCCGGGTTGATGAACTGCGGCAAGAGCGACAGATAGAGCACCGCCACCTTCGGATTGAGCAGGTTGGTCATCAGCCCCATGACGAACAGCTTGCGCGGCCTGTCCTTCGGCAGCTCGCGCACCTGGAATGGCGAGCGGCCGCCGGGCCTTAGCGCCTGCCAGGCGAGCCACAGCAGGTAGAGCGCGCCGGCAAAGCGCAGCGCGTCATAGGCATAAGGCACGGCGAAGATCAGCGCGGTGATGCCAAAGGCCGCGGACACCACATAGAACAGGAAGCCCAGCGCCACGCCGCCCAGCGAGATCAGCCCGGCCCGCGGCCCTTGCGACAGCGAGCGCGAGATCAGATAGATCATGTTCGGGCCGGGTGTGAGCACCATGCCGAGGCAGATCAGCGCGAAGGTCAGATGGTTGGCGGCGTCGGGCATGGCTTGATCTCCAGCACCTGCGGCAGAGAAGGTCCGATGCCGGCGGGTACGGACATGTGCCTTGTGCCGCGCACGAGCGCAAGGGACTTGCCGGCGCCGTTCGTTGCGCCAGGGCGGGCAGTGCCGCAGGCTTTGGCAGCCTTTCTACTCACCGACGATCGAGGCTGCCGGACGAGGCGAGGTTATAGGATCGGCATGACGAAGGACGATCTTCCACGCGCCTTTCTCCCGCCGAAATATAGTGGTGGTTCGAAGTGAGATCGGAACAAGCTTGTCGCTGCCGCCGACCTTGGATCGGACCCGCTCGATCTCGATGATGTAACCCAAATCCGTCGTTGCGTACTCGGAAATTCGGTCGAAGCCGATAATCTCTCCGTCTCGGTAGTTGGTAGCGGCACGGTCCATCGTTTCGGCAGCCTTCTTCCATCCTTTTGCCGGCGGGCCGAATGGATTGGCGATGACGACGTCATCCCGTTGTGAGAAGAGACTTTTCAATGGTTCGGGATTGCCCTTGACGAAGGCATCCAGGGCTAAATGATCCTGCTCGATCAGTTTCGCGAGGTCTGACAGCATCTCAGCATCCTCCGATGAAGGGGAAAGAGAATACTATCTGAAATCAAGCCCCTGATCCTGCCTTTTCGCTTCTTGGCGCGCCGGTGTCAGTTTATGTCCCTTACCCCACCACGCGCAAATTCGATAGCTCGTTCGCAATCTCCTTGAAATTGTCGGACAGCGTCGCGCCGGTTGCATTCCAGAAAAGCTTGGCGGGCTTGCTGGGGTCGGCGGGATCCTTGCGGAAGCGGGAGTCGGATGAGCAGGTCTTCAGAGCGTCCATCGCCTGCTTGTCGCCGGCGTCGGTCGCGGACATGTCGAGCGCAACCGTCATCACCATGATGTTGGCCGCCTTGGCGTGGTCGCAGAGCTTGGCCATCTGCTCGTTGAGCGCGTTGGTGTAGCTGCCCGAGGAATAGTTGAACTGGCCGATGTCGCTGGAGGTGCCGCCGAACAGGCGGGTGACCGAGGTGCCTTTGTAGCCGACGCCGGTATAGCCGTAGGCGGCATAGGTCGATTTGTTGCCGGCCGGATCGGAGTTCACCGTCGAATAGGTGTTCTCGCCGTCGGTAAGCACGATGACGACCTTGTCGTTGCCGCGTTCGGTCTCCGGCCGCCCTTCGGTGAACGGCGCCCCGCTGGAAACGGTGCGCCAGCCCCAGGCCATGCCTTCCGGCACGTTGGTGTTGCCGTTGGGCTGCATCAGGTCGACAGCCGCCTTGATGGCCGCCAGCCCGTCCGCAGTGGTGACGTCGGTGAGCGGCGTGACCGGCGTCGTGGTGCAGCTATAGTTGGGACCGGCGCCCGTTGCCAGCACCGGCGCATTGATCGGCCGCGGCATGAAATATTTGGCCATGTTGGATTGGCGCGTCTTGCCGGTGGTGCTCGACGGATCGTCGTTCCACCAGCTGTTGGCGGCGCCGTAGGTCGCGGGGTTCGGCTCGTCGGGATCCTGCGTCACCTTCCAGTGGTTGCCGGGTTCGTCGGGCGCGAACATCGGCACGAACATGGTCGCCGGGTCGCCGACCCCGATGCCGGTGTTGTTCGGCCCGCCGGACGCAGGCGTATCGTCGACATTGTAAGGGTAGGGACGCACTTCGACGCAGCCCTGCCAGCTCGCGAACGGGCCGTAGGTGTCGTTGTAGTCGTATTCGTTGTGGCTTCGCTTGCAGGTGTTGTTGGACCGGTATTCGTCGCAGACGACGCGCTTGCTGCCGACGATGCGCTCGTGGCTGGTGACCACCTTCATGTCGCGATAGAGCGAAAAGCGGGTCAGTGCCTGGCCTTCCTCGGTTCCCCAGCCGGTGCCGTTCTTGTACCAGATGCCGTTGATCTTCTGGGCGTTCTTGTCGGCGGCGTTGAGTGTCGACCAGTCGAAATTCTCGTTGGCGATCGGCGACAGCCCGTAGACATCCATCCAGGAGGCGTTGTCGTTATCGGGCCCGACATTGACCGAAGCCGCGAAGGGCACCAGGCTGAACTGGACCGGCTTGTCGATCTGCTTGATCTGCGCCGCCTGCTGCGCAAGTGTGTCGACCAACTGCTTGGCGGCCTGTTTGAGCAGGTCGATGCGCTTCTGCCCCGTGCCGGATCCTTTCGTCGACATCGAGCCCGAATTGTCGAGCACCATCGCCACTTCCAGTGTGTTCTTCAAGCGCACCTGTGACTTCATCTCGAGCTCAACGGGCTTTTTCGCGTCGACTTCGTCGACGCCGACGAGCATTGCCGAAGCCGGATAGAAATAGGGATGGTAGGTAAGCGTGGCGCTCATTGTCAGCAAGCCGCCGCCGGCCTGGCTGGTGGGCAGGGTGATGTTGAGCGCTACGTCCGCGGGGTCGATGGTGTTGAGGTTGGCGTTGAAGAAGTCGACGGCATAAGCCTTGATCTGGTCGTCGGTGGCGCCTTCCGCCAACCGCCTTGCGGCGGCAAAATTCGCCGCATCGAGCGCGTTGAGCACCATCTGTTTCTGACGGTTGAGTTCGGTGAAGTCGACCGCGAGTGCGAGGGCGCCCATCAGCGGCACCATGGCGATCGCCGTCATCAGGGCATAGTTGCCGCGCCGGTCGCGGCAAAAGCGAAGCCAGAATTCGCGCATCTTCAGCAAGCGGTTGCTCTTTCGGATCAACTGACGATGCGCAGGTTCGACAATTCGTTGCCGATCGCCTTGAAGTCGTCAGAAAGCGTGGCGCCGGTCGAGTTCCAGAATAGCTTCGCCGGCTTGCTCGGGTCGGCAGGGTCCCTGCGGAAGCGGGAGTCGGAAGCGCAAGCCTTTAGCGCAGCCATGGCCTTCTTCTCGTCCGCCTTGGTGTCAACCAAATCGAGCGAGACCGTCATCACCATGATCCCGGCCGCCTTGGCATTGGCGCATAGCGTCTGCATCTGTTCGTCAAGCGCGGCGGTGTAGTTGCCGTCCGTATAGGTGGTCTTAGGCACCGCGGTGCTCGTATTCATGAACAGGCGCGTGACGCTTGCCAGTGCGGAATTGACTTTGCCTGTATAGCCATAGGCCGCATAGGTGGAACGGTTGTTGGCGTAACTGGCGTCGCTGATCGCGCTGTAGGTATTGGCGCCGTCGGTCAGCACGATTACGACCTTGTCGTTGCCCTTTTCGTTGTTTGGCCGACCTTCGGTGAAGGGCTCGTTGCTTGAGACTGTCCGCCAGCCCCAGGCGAGCCCCTCGGGTACGTTCGTATTGCCAGTTGGCGCCATAGCATTGATGGCGTCAGTCAGTTGCTGCTTCTGCGCACTCACCGTGACGTCCTTGAGGGGCGTGATTGGACTGGTGGTGCAGGCTGCGTTCGGGCCGTCACCGGCACCGGCCGAAGTCGAACCGTAAGGCTTCACCAGAAAGTACTTCCGCATGTCCGATTGCCGCTGAACCGCGGTTGGGTTTAATGAATAAGGCCAGTCTGCCCACCAATTGTTCTCGTAGCCGTAGCTCAAGCTGCTGACATCATTCGTGCCGTCGCGGTTGAAGTCGCGCCACAGCGTGCCGGGCTCGTCCGGAGCGAACATGGGCACAAAGAGCGTCGCAGGATTGGACGTGGTCGGCGTCGTGTCGTCGTCGTTGTAGGGATAAGGCCTCGCTTCGACGCACCCCTGCCAACTCGCATAGCGGCTGGTAGTGTAGACATATTGCGGGTCAGTCCAATGTCCGTCGGTGCATTTGCCCTTTTTGTTGTACGCGTCGCAGATGTACTGCTTTGAGTTCGGCACCTCTTCGCGACCCGATTCCACGGTCATGTCGGCATAAAGGCTGAAGCGGGTCAGGGGCTCACCCTTGGTATCGCCCCAACCGTCACCGCGTTTGTACCAGGCGCCATTGACCTTCTCGGCGTACTTGTTCGGATCGTTGGCGGCGCTCATCGTCGCCCAGTCGAAATTCTCGTGCTGGACCGGGGAGATACCATCTTGATCCATCCAGCTGTCGCCGTCATGCGTCGGCCCGACATTGACCGAGGCAGAGAACGGAACCAGCGAGAACTGCACTGGCTTGGAGATCTGCTTCATCTGCTGGGCCTGCAGCGCCAGCGTGTCGACCAACTGCTTGGCGGCGGCTTTTAGCAGGTCAATACGCTTCTGCCCGGTTCCCGAGCCCAGGGTCGACATCGATCCGGAATTATCCAGCACGAGCGCCACTTCCAGCGTGTTCTTAAGTCGGATTTCCGACCTCGCCGAAACATTGACTACGTGGTCGCCCGCAGTCCCGCCGAGCAGCATCGCCGCCGCCGGCAGGAAATAGGGGTGATATTTCAGGGACGCCTCCAGGACCAGGGTGCCGCCGCCGGCATTGTTGTTGGGCAGCGTGACGGTCAGCGTCGTGTTGGCCGGAGACACGTGCCTGAGATTGGCCTCGAAGAACTGCTTGGCGTAGGCCTTCGCGTCCGCGTCGCTCGCTCCGCTGACGATCTGTTGCGCTGTCGCGACCCCAGCAGCATCTAGGGCGTTGAGCGTCTCCTGCTTCTCTCTAACCAGTTCCGTAAAATCGACGGCCAGTGCCACGGCACCCATCAGCGGCACCATCGTGATGACTGTCAACAGGGCGTAGTTGCCCCGCTTGTCGCCTATAAATCTGCCGATCATTGCGCTCAGCCCCCGCAAAAGACCCATACCGGTATACGACCATGGTCCTAGTTCGGTGCTACCATGGTCATAGATCCTTAAATTTCAGCTTGCCCGAAACGTTCAAGCACGCACCGCCATTTTGACGGCGTGTTAACCCTGCGCTTCCGAACGGGCGTGGTCGCGGCTCGTCCCGGCGGCGATGGCGAAAGCTGGTGACAGCATGGAGCGCTTCGGTTATGCGGGACCGGCCGTGGCGGCCTCCGAACCAAAAGGATGGCTGTCGCGGCTTTGCCTAGACCAGTCTCAGGATAACGGCATGGCGGACTCGCCAAACATCATCGCTTCGCTCACCGATCTGACGGAAAACTACGCGGCCATCCTGTGCGACGTGTGGGGCGTGGTGCACAATGGCGAATGGCACTTCCCCGTCGCCGCGGAGGCGCTTGCCCGGGCGCGCGCGGCAAAAGTGCCGGTGGTGCTGATCACCAATTCGCCGCGGCGCAGCGCCGACGTCGTTGCGCAGATGCATGCGATCGGCGTTCCGGCTGAAGCCTACGACCGTGTCGTCACCTCGGGCGACGTCACGCGCGACTTGATCGCCGAGGGTCCGAGGAAGATCTTCCACATCGGGCCCGAGCGCGACTTCACCCTCTATGACGGCTTGGACGTCGAACTCGTGGAGGAATTCGAAGCCTCCGGCGTCGTCTGCACCGGGTTCTATGACGACGAGGTGGAGAAGCCCGCCGAATACGCGGAACTGCTGCAGCGGCTGCGTGCCCGCAACCTGCCCTTCATCTGCGCCAACCCCGACATCCTGGTCGAGCGCGGCGAGCGCACCATCTGGTGTGCCGGCGCGCTGGCGCGCGACTACGCGCAGCTTGGCGGCCGCACGCTGATCGCCGGCAAGCCTTTCGCGCCGATCTACAACCTCGCCATGAAGGAGGTCGCCGGGCTGCTCGGCCACGCGGCCGAGCGCAAACAGGTTCTCGCCATCGGCGATGGCATGATGACCGACGTCAAGGGTGCCGCCGACAACGGGTTCGACGTGCTCTATGTCTCGGGCGGGATTCATGCCCGCGACTATGGCGACCCGCTGCGGCCGGATCCCGAAAGGCTGGCGGGATTCCTCGCAACGCACGGTTATCGCCCGGTCGCCGTCATCCCGCGGCTGCAATAGGCGGGAAGCCGGACCATGACGGGCGCCCCGACATCACGCAGGTCGACATGACGCACGATTTCGAACGCATTTCGGCGGTCACGCCGTTGCCCGGGCATCTGCGCGGCGGCGTCGTGGCGATCGGCAATTTCGACGGCGTCCACCGCGGCCATCTGTCGGTGCTGGAACGGGCGCTGGCGGAAGCCGGCCGCCGCAGCGTGCCGGCCCTGGTGCTCACCTTCGAGCCGCACCCGCGCAAGGTGTTCAGGCCGGACGTGCCTCTCTTCGTGCTGACGCCGCCGCCGATGAAGGCGCGGCTCCTGGCCAGGCTCGGCTTTGCCGCCCTCGTCGAGCAGCCGTTCACGCGCGACTTCGCCTCGCTCTCGGCCGAGGCATTCGTGACCGATGTGCTGGAATACAGGCTGGGCGTCAGCCATGCCGTCACCGGTTTCGACTTCCACTTCGGCAAGGACCGCCAGGGCGGCCCGGCTTTCCTGATGGCGGCAGGCGAGCGCCACGGCTTCGGCGTCACGCTGGTCGACGCGTTCCGCGACGAAGGTGCCGAGGTGGTCTCATCGAGCCGCATCCGCGCCCTGCTTTGCGAGGGCAAGGTCGAGGAAGCAGCCGGCCTGCTCGGCTATCGCTTCACCGTCGAGAGCGAGGTGATCGCCGGCCAGCAGCTCGGCCGCTCGCTTGGCTTTCCAACCGCCAATATGAAGCTTTCGCCGGAAGCCACTCTGAAGGAAGGCATTTACGCCGTCCGCTTGCGCCGCGCCGATGGCACGCTCCATGACGGCGTCGCCAGCTTCGGCCGCCGTCCGACCGTCGACGATAATGGCGCGCCGCTGCTCGAAACCTATGTCTTCGACTTCTCCGGCGATCTCTACGGCGAGATCTGCCAGGTGTCGTTCTTCAGCTATCTGCGCCCCGAGCTCAAATTCGATGGGCTCGATGCGCTGGTCACGCAGATGAAGCGCGACGAGGCCGAGGCGAGGGCGCTGCTTGCAGGTGTGCGTCCGCTGTCGGAGCTGGACGCCGCCATCTGTTTCTGAGGTCTGGAAGGCGCAGTGGCGAAGAGAAGCGTCAAAGCGCCTGCGTCCGGCTAGCAGATTGCAAACCTTGGCGATTGGCGAAACGCCCTCTCATGTCGTCATCCCAGGGTCTTCGCGACGGAGCTTCTGCTTCGCCTGGGATGACGATGTTGGGCAGGCTTCGGCCAATCGCGAAGGTCGAGTAACCTACCGTTTGAGCGCCAGCCCGGTGGCAATGAAGCTCCAGCCTTGGAAGACCAGGTCGACGGCCAGGAACATGCCGAGCACCCACAGGCTGTTGACCGGCCAGCCCATGGCGATGATCAGGCCAAGCAGGATGGTGATGATCGCGGCTGCCAGCAGCCATCCCCAGCCTTGCTGCGGCCGGTGGTTCCAGGCGACCCAGGCCCTCAGCAGCCCGGAAGCAATGAGCGCGACGGCGAGCAGAAACGTCAGCACCGCCGAGGCGAGCAGTGGGTTGTAGAAGGCGAAAAAGCCGGCGACGGCATAGAGCAGGCCGCTGAGCAACCAGTAGAAGAAGCGCCCCCAGGTCTTGACGCCGAAAGCATGGATGATCTCGATGACGCCCCCCATCAGCATCAGCCAGCCGACGACATAGACCGAAGCGACGGTGGCGATGAAGAGATTGCCGAAGGCGATGCCGCCGAAAATCAGCAGCAGCACGCCGAGCGCCACGAACCATCCCCATTTGTCGCGCGTGCGTCCGATCGCGTCTTCCAGGGTATTGCCTTGCAAGCTCATGGCTTCGTCTCCCTGCAGAGTTCGCCGCGCATCCTGCGGTTGAAGGAAGGTAATCCCGATGTGATCACCCGTCCAGCGCGGTGGCTATTGCCAAGATGCACCGAAGCTGGTGTCATTTGACTTTGCGCAATGGAGGTACGGCGATGAAGCGATCCTATGGGCTCGCCCTGTTTTCCTCGGCTCTCGCCCTGTCCACTGTCGCTTCGCCTCCCGCCGTCGCGGCGCAGCCCGGCGATCCGCCGGACGGCATCGCCAAGATAGAGACGGTGGTCGTCATCTTCGCCGAGAACCGCGCCTTCGATAATCTCTATGGCCATTTTCCGGGTGCCGAGGGCATCGACAAGGCGAGCAAGGAAAGCTTGCAGCAGCGCGACCGTGACGGCTCGGTCCTGTCAGAGCTGCCGCCGGTCTGGGACGGGCTGACCGCCAAGGGCGTCACGCCGCCGGTGACGCAGGCAATGACCGAGCACCTTCCGAACGAACCGTTCACGGTGAACGACCCAAAAGGGTTCAACGTGCCGCTCAGCGTCGTGACGCATGATCTGTGGCATCGCTTTTACCAGAACCAGATGCAGATCAACGGTGGCAAGAACGACATGTTCGTCGCCTGGGCCGATTCAGGCGCGATGCCGATGAGCAACTGGGACGCCTCCAAGACCGATATGTGGGCCATTGCGCAAAAATACGTGCTCGCTGACCATTTCTTCATGGGCGGCTTCGGCGGCTCCTTCTTCAATCACCAGTGGCTGATCTGCGCCTGCGCGCCGTACTACGCGAATGCCGACAAGAGCCCGGCCAAGCCGTCGATCGCGGTGACGGACGCTAGCGGCACAGCGCTGAAGATCGCCGACAATTCGCCGAAATCGGCGCGCGACGGGATCCCGAAATTCGTCTCCGACGGCAACCTGACGCCGGATTTCTACGCGGTGAACACCATGCAGCCGCCATATCAGCCGAGCGGCAACGATCCGGCGCCCGGCGGCGATCGGCTGCTCGCGGATCCTACCAAGCCCACCACGCTGCCGCCGCAGACGGAACCGACCATCGGCGACATGCTCAGCCTCAAGCACATAAGCTGGGCGTGGTATTCCGGAGCCTGGCAGTACACGCTCGACCACGGCAACAAAACACCGATCCCGAACTTCCAATATCATCATCAGCCGTTCAACTATTACGCCAATTACGCTCCGGGCACCGAGGCCAGGCGCGAACATCTGCGCGACGCCGGGTTGACTGGCGCGAGCTTCATCCAGGCCATCGACGACGGCGCCCTGCCGCAGGTCTCTTTCTATAAGCCGCAGGGCAATCTCAACGAGCACTCCGGCTATGCCGACATCCAGGCCGGCGACCGCCATATCGCCGACGTCGTGGCTCATCTGGAAAAGAGCCCGCAATGGCCGCACATGCTGGTCGTCGTCACCTATGATGAGAACGGCGGCATCTGGGATCACGTCGCACCGCCAAAGGGCGACCGCTGGGGACCGGGCACGCGCATTCCCGCGATCATCATTTCGCCTTTCGCCAAGCGCGGCTATGTCGATCATACCCCTTATGACACGACGTCGATCCTGCGCTTCATCACCGAGCGTTTCGAATTGCCGGTCCTGCACGGCATCGTGGTTCGCGACAAGGCCGTAACCGCGCATGGCGAGCCGCCGCTCGGCGATCTTACCGGCGGGCTTGACCTGAATTGAGGGCGCGTTTTCGGAGGACCAACATGGACGCCGACCGGATCGTCGCGCTGGTCACGGCTGCCGGCATCGAGCTCACCGACCGCCGCCGCAACGCCAAAGGTGATGGTTGGTCGCTTAGCTTCTCCAGCGGCGCCACCGTTGAGGTGGGTGACGACGGATCGGCACGCGTCGCGGGGAAGGGCTCGAAGGCCGTGGCCAAGCTGCTGGACATGTCGCACGCGCCGCGCGGCAGCTGAGCCGGGCGGCCGATCTCCATGCTGGCGGTCCGCGCCGTCTCTGTTACGGATCTTAAGTCAAAATTTACCGCACTGACGCCATGCCTTCTGCGCTGCCCGGTGTTCCTGCCGGCCTGTTTCGCGTAAGGGTTGACGATGCGTATTGTCGGGACGATTCCGCTGGTTCTCGCCTCTGGCCTGATGGCCGTCACCTCTGCCCAGGCCGGCGAGGGGAGCTGGATTTCCGGCGACTGGTACCTGACGCTCGGCGCCACCGGTCTCGTTGCCCCGAATTTCGAGGGCGGCAAGAAATATATGCTGAGCGCCCAGCCCATCATCTCGCTCGGCAAGGCAGGGCCGGAGGCGCGTTTCACCTCGCGCAACGACAACATCTCGCTGGCGCTGATCGACGACGGCAGCGTGCGCGCCGGCTTGACCGGCAAGTTCCTGTTCTCGCGTTCCAGCAAGGACGAATTGCAAGGCCTTGATCCGGTGCGCTGGGGCGGCGAGGTCGGCGGCTTCTTCGAATTCTATCCGCTGGATTGGGTGCGGGCCCGGGCGGAGCTCAGACACGGCATCCGCGCCCATAACGGCTTCGTCGCCGACATCGCGGCGGACGCCTTCTACGACGTCACCCCGACCGTCCGCATTTCCGGCGGCCCCCGTGTCTCCTTCGCCTCGGCCGGCTATTTCGACGCCTATTACGGCGTCAACGCCACGGAAGCTGCGGCCTCGGGCCTCAGCGAATACCATCCGGGCGGCGGGCTGAAGTCGACCGGGCTCGGCGGCGCGATCACCTGGAAAGTGACCGAGCCGATGACGGCCAGCGTCTTCACCGAATATTCCCGCCTGATGGGGCCGGCGGCCGATTCCAGTCTGGTCAAGGAGCGCGGCGACCGCGATCAGTGGACCGTTGGCGTGTCGACCACCTACCGTTTCAATTTCTCGATGTAAGTCAAAATACCGGCGCTTTGGCTTGAAATCCGCGCTTTATTCCTGCCGCGGCATCCGCTAAAAGCCACGCCATGACGAGCTTTTCGCGCCTTTTTGCGATCGCGATACGAATTACGGGCCCGGTGTTCCGGGTGGCCTGAGCGCCGCCGGAGCCGCCGGGACTTTTGCGCGCGGCCCCCTCGCGCTTTTTCCAGATCATGATAGTTCAACGCCCGAGCTATTTTGCCAACGGGCAATGCACATGGCAGACCAATGACCGACACCCCCGTGACCGATACTGCTGAAACCATCGACTATTCCAAAACGCTTTACCTGCCGCAGACCAATTTCCCGATGCGCGCCGGCCTGCCCGAGAAGGAGCCCGGCCTGGTCAGGCGCTGGCAGGACATGGAGCTTTACCGCAAGCTGCGCGATGAAGCCGCCGGTCGAGAGAAATTCGTGCTGCATGACGGCCCGCCCTACGCCAATGGCAACATCCATATCGGCCACGCCCTCAACAAGATCCTTAAGGACGTCATCAACCGCTCCTTCCAGATGCGCGGCTACGACGCCAATTACGTGCCGGGCTGGGACTGCCACGGCCTGCCGATCGAGTGGAAGATCGAGGAACAGTACCGGGCCAAGGGCAAGAACAAGGACGAGGTGCCGGTCAACGAGTTCCGAAGGGAATGCCGCGACTTCGCCGCCCACTGGATCAAGGTGCAGGGCGACGAGTTCCAGCGGCTCGGCGTCATCGGCGATTTCGACAATCCCTATACGACCATGGCCTATCACGCCGAGGCGCGGATCGCCGGCGAGCTTTTGAAATTCGCCATGTCCGGCCAGCTCTATCGCGGCTCGAAGCCGGTGATGTGGAGCGTGGTCGAGCGCACCGCGCTCGCCGAGGCCGAGGTCGAATACCAGGACTATGAGAGCGACACGATCTGGGCGAAGTTCCCGGTGGCGAGCCTTGCCCGGCCGGTCGACGCCGCCGATGCCGCGCCGGCGCTGAATGGGGCGGCACTCGACCTGCTGGAGGCGCATGTCGTCATCTGGACAACGACGCCCTGGACGCTGCCCGGCAATCGCGCTGTCAGCTTTTCGCCGCGCGTCGCCTATGGCCTCTACGAAGTGACCGCGGCCGAGAACAGCTTCGGGCCGCAGCCCGGCGAGAAGCTGATCTTCGCCGACGCGCTGGCGGAGGACGCCGCTTCCAAAGCCAAGGTCACCTTGAACCGGCTTCACAACGTCTCCCCTGAACAGCTTGCAAGTCTTACGCTTTCGCATCCTTTCAGAGGACTGGGCGGCGGCTACGAGTTCCCCGTGCCGATGATCGCCGGCGAGCACGTCACCGACGATGCCGGCACCGGCTTCGTGCACACCGCGCCCAGCCACGGCCGCGAGGACTTCGATGCCTGGATGGATGCGGTGGCCGAACTCATCAAGCGCGGCGTCGACACCTCGATCCCGTTCCCGGTCGACGATGCCGGCTTCTTCACCAAGGATGCGCCGGGCTTCGGCCCGGACCGCGAGGGCGGCCCCGCGCGCGTCATCGACGACAACGGCAAGAAGGGCAACGCGAACCAGGCGGTGATCGAGGAGCTGATCAAGCGCACCGCGCTGTTCGCGCGCGGCCGGCTGAAGCACAGCTATCCGCATTCCTGGCGCTCGAAGAAGCCCGTCATCTTCCGCAACACGCCGCAATGGTTCGTCTATATGGACAAGGACCTCGGCGACGGCACGACGCTGCGCAGCCGCGCGCTGCAGGCGATCGACGACACGCGCTTCGTGCCGGCGGCCGGCCAGAACCGCATCCGCGCCATGATCGAGGAGCGCCCCGACTGGGTTCTGTCGCGCCAGCGTGCCTGGGGCGTGCCGATCGCCGTCTTCGCCGATGCCGACGGCAATGTGCTGAAGGACGAGGCGGTCAACCAGCGCATCATGGACGCCTTCGAGCAGGAGGGCGCCGACGCATGGTTCGCGCCGGGCGCCAAGGAGCGCTTCCTCGGCAACCACGACGCCTCGAACTGGCATCAGGTGACGGACATCCTCGACGTCTGGTTCGATTCCGGCTCGACGCATGTCTTCACGCTTGAGGATCGGCCCGACCTCAAATGGCCGGCCGACGTCTATCTCGAAGGCTCCGACCAGCATCGCGGCTGGTTCCATTCCTCGCTGCTCGAAAGCTGCGGGACGAGGGGCAGGGCGCCTTACGAGACGGTCATCACCCATGGCTTCACCATGGACGAGGAAGGCCGCAAGATGTCGAAGTCGCTCGGCAACACGGTCGTGCCGCAGGACGTCATCAAGCAGTCCGGCGCCGATATCCTGCGGCTCTGGGTGGTGACAACCGACTATTGGGAAGACCAGCGGCTCGGCAAGAACGTGCTGCAGACCAATATCGACGCCTACCGCAAGCTGAGGAACACCATTCGCTGGATGCTTGGCACGCTCGCCCATGACGATGGCGAGGACGTGCCGCTGGACAAGATGCCGGAGCTGGAGCGGCTGATGCTGCATCGCTTGGCCGAGCTCGACGAGGCGGTGCGCCAGGGCTACGACGCCTTCGAGTTCAAGCGCATCACCCGCGCGCTGCTCGACTTCATGGTGGTGGAGCTTTCGGCCTTCTATTTCGACATCCGCAAGGACGCGCTCTACTGCGACGCGCCGTCCAGCTTGCGCCGCAAGGCGGCAGTGCAGGTCGTGCGCCATCTGTTCGAATGCCTGGTGAAGTGGCTGGCACCGATGCTGCCTTTCACGATGGAAGAGGCCTGGCTCGACCGTCACCCCGAAGTCGCCTCGGTGCATCTCGACCAGTTCCCGGCCATTCCGGATAACTGGAAGAACGAGGCGCTGGCCGAGAAATGGCGCAAGGTCCGGCAGGTGCGCCGCGTCGTCACCGGCGCGCTCGAGATCGCGCGCGCCGATAAACTGATCGGCTCCTCGCTGGAAGCCGTGCCGGTGGTCACCATCGACGATGCGGCGCTGGAAGCAGCCATCGCCGATGTCGACATGGCCGAGATGGCGATCACCAGCGATCTGGTCATCAGGCATGGCAAGGCGCCGCAAGGCGCTTTCACGCTGGATGACGTCAAGGGCGTCGCGGTCGTCGTCGAGAAGGCCGAGGATCGCGGTCTGGTCAAATGCGCGCGCTCCTGGCGCTACACGGCCGATGTCGGGCAGGATCCGGGATTTCGCGATGTCTCGGCCCGCGATGCTGCCGTGCTGCGTGAACTGAGGGCACTCGGTCGTTTGTAGGTGCATGTCGCCCAAGAGTGCGCAGCGGTTTTGGGCTAACGATATGCACCCATGAAATAAGTGCAAAAGTGCCACGCCGGGCGGCGCAAATTCGCCCGCGCGTTGCCCTTGACAAGTGGTTGAGGTAAACACGCGACACTCCGGCAGACAAATTGTCGCCGGATTTCCATCGCAAACGCGGGGAAGAAGGGGACCGCGCCCCTGTGGCCGGTGGCGACCGAAAGGCTTTAAAGTGGAACTTTTTGGCATGACCGAAAGAACGTTTGCGCGCGCCGCGCTGCTGGCGCCGCTTGTGGCATCGGCCATAGCCATGTCGGGCTGCGTCGGCTCTCCGACCTACGGAACCGACAAGACCGCCGCCGAGCAACTCGCCGACGACGTTTCGGGCGCCATCGCGATCACGCCGAAGCGCCGCGATCCTATCGACTATAAGCCGCGCCCGGACCTGGTGAAGCCTGCGCCGGGACAGAAGGAAACTCTGCCGCCACCGCAGGAAAGCATCCAGACGGCGAGCGCCGACTGGCCCGAATCGCCCGAGGCGCGCCGCGCCCGCATTCGCGCCGACGCGACCGCCCACCAGAACGACCCGAACTACCAGCCGGAAGCGGTCGAGGACGTTCAGACCGACCCGGTGGCGGTGAAGAAGGCTTTGGCCGATTCTGCATCCAGCCATCCGCCGCGCTGGTCGCCGGACGATTCCAGCGCGACCCGAACCGCCGAGATCCAGCGCCGCCTCGCGGAGCAGAAGCAGGGCAATCCCAATGTCCGCAAGTATTTGAGCGAGCCGCCGCTTGCCTATCGTCAGGCCGCCGACACCGCGCCGCAAAACGAGCTCGGCGAGGACGAGTACAAGAAGGAGCGCCGGCTCAAGGCGCAGGCGGAAGGCAAGAAGGGCGGCGGCTGGTTTGACTGGCTGGGGCTGTAAGTAGCGAATAGCGAATTGCGGAATAGGTCTCTGTTGCTCACTACTCACGACCTGCTTCTTTGCTACTCACTGCTTGCGTCAACCATTCACCATTCACTGCCATTCCGCCTCTCGCGAAAGAACTCCTTCAGGATGAGGGCCGCTTCGCTTTCGCCCAAGCCGGAATAGACGTCCGGTGCGTGGTGGCAGGTGGGCGCGGCGAAGAAGCGCACGCCGTTGACCACCGCACCGCCCTTCTCGTCGGCCGCGCCGAAATAGAGCCGGCGGAGTCTCGCGAACGAAATGGCGCCGGCGCACATGGCGCAGGGCTCGAGCGTCACATAGAGATCGTGACCGGTAAGCCGCTCGCTGGCGAGTTGCCGGCAGGCTTCGCGGATCGCCAGCATTTCGGCATGCGCAGTCGGATCGGCCAGCTCGCGCGTGCGGTTGCCGGCCTTGGCCACGACAATGTTGCCGTTGGCGATCACCGCGCCGACCGGCACTTCGCCCCGGCTTGCGGCCGCTTCGGCTTCCTTGAGCGCCAAAGCCATGAAATCCGGCCGCTTCACGCGCTTTGCATTCCGATTACTCCTCGCCACCCGACGGTGATCCTGTTATCTAGCGCGTGACCCTGAAAACCGGAATCGGTTTTTGCCGCGCTGCTGCATGCGCAAATCAAGATGACACTGCCTGCATAACGCGTCCGACCGGGCGCGTACGCCGCGGCAGTCCAAGAAGAGCAAGATCCATATGGACGACGACAAGAAATCATCACGCAAAGGGCCGGGCAAAGGCGGATCGAAACCGACGCCGCGCGGCGACAAGCCGTTCCGCCAGGGAGCGCGTTCGCAGGGCAAGCCCTTCGAGAAGCGCGATGGCGCGCGCAAGCCTTACACGCAGCGTGACGACAGGCCGATGGCCGCCGATGGCGAGCGCCCCGCGCGCGATTTCAAGCGCAGCTACAAGCCGCGCGCCGTCGAGGGCGCGGAACGCGGAGAACGACCGTTCCGCAAAGGACCGCGCCCCGAGGGAAAGCCGTTCGAAAAACGCGATGGCGCCCGCAAGCCCTATACGCCACGTGGCAATCGGCCAGCGGCCGCGGAAGGCGAGCGCCGCGATTTCAAACGCAGCTACAAGCCT
The DNA here is from genome assembly GCF_029625845.1 of Mesorhizobium sp. WSM4898. Taxonomy (NCBI): domain Bacteria; kingdom Pseudomonadati; phylum Pseudomonadota; class Alphaproteobacteria; order Hyphomicrobiales; family Phyllobacteriaceae; genus Mesorhizobium; species Mesorhizobium sp. WSM4898. The sequence continues at coordinate 183,289 of NZ_JARTVQ010000008.1, forward strand.
CGTGACGGGGGCGAAGGTGGAGAGCGTGGCGAACGACCGCTCCGCAAAGGTCCGCCGCGCGACGGCAAACCCTTCGACAAGCGCGAAGGGCGCAAGCCCTACACGCCGCGCGGCGACCGGCCGATGGCCGCCGAAGGCGAACGCGCCGAACGGCGCTTCGACCGCCCCAAGCGCGACTTCGGCGATCGGCCCAGGCGCGACTTCGCCGACCGGCCGCAGCGCGAAGACGGCGGCGAGTTCGCGCAGCGCCCGAAGCGGGATTTCGCCGATCGAGCGCCGCGCGACAGCGCCGCGAGAAAGCCGGAAGGCGGCTTCAAGCCGCGCCCGCGGCCCTCGGAAGCAGCGCCGGAGGCCGGCGAGCGCATCGCCAAGCGGCTGGCGCGCGCCGGCATCGCCTCGCGCCGCGACGCCGAGGAACTGATCGCCGCCGGCCGCGTCAAGGTCAACGGCAAGGTGCTGTCGTCGCCGGCCTTCAACGTCATGCCCGACGACGTCATCCATCTCGACGGCACGGAGATCCCGCCGATCGAGCGCACAAGGCTGTTCCTGTTCCACAAGCCGGCAGGCGTGGTCACCACCAACCGCGATCCGGAAGGCCGCAAGACCGTCTTCGACGTGCTGCCGGCCGATCTGCCGCGGCTGATGACCGTCGGCCGCCTCGACATCAACACCGAAGGGCTGCTGCTGCTGACCAATGACGGCGGGCTGTCGCGGGTGCTCGAACTGCCGGCCACCGGCTGGCTGCGGCGCTATCGCGTGCGCGTCCACGGCAAGGTCGAGGAGGGCAAGCTCACCGCCTTGCGCGACGGCATTGCCGTCGACGGCGTGTTCTACGGCTCGGTCGAGGCCTCGCTCGACCGCGAGCAGGGCAGCAATGCCTGGCTGACGATCGGCCTGCGCGAAGGCAAGAACCGCGAGGTCAAGAACATCCTCGGCGCGTTGGGGCTGGAGGTGACGCGGCTGATCCGCATCTCCTACGGGCCGTTCCAGCTCAACGAGCTGCCCGAGGGCCACGTGCTGGAAATCAAGGGCCGCACGCTGCGCGAGCAGCTCGGCGAGCGGCTGGTTGAAGAGTCCGGCGCCAATTTCGACGCCGAGATCCAAAAACCGTTCTCCAACAAGCCGGTGCGACGCAGCGAGCCGCGCCGCGATGAGGACGAGCGGCCGAAATTCACGCGCGAGGGCGACCGCCGGCCGATCGGCGAGGGCGGGCTGATCAAGGCCCGCAAGCGCCGTGAGGGCAGCCGCGACGAGGCGCTGAGCAAGCTTTCGACGAAGCCCGAGCGAGCCTTCGGCGAACGCGGTCCCCAGTCTCGCTTCGACAAGTCTGGCTTCGACAAATCCGAGCGCGGCTTCGGTAAGTCCGAGCGCGGCTTCGGCGGCAAGGCCGGCGGCAAGAAAGGCGAACCGCGGCCGATCGAACCGCCCGGCCAGCGCAAGGCCAATGTCTGGATGGCGCCGGGCGCGCGTCCCATCGGCAAGGGCAGGGCGGAGGCCGACGCCGCGAAGGCCGCGGAAGCGAAGGCGCGGAAGGCGTCGTTCAGGCCGGGCGGCAAGGGCACGCCGTTCGGCAAGCCAAGAGACGATCGGCCGGAGGGAAGCGGCGGCGACAGGCCGCGCGGTCCGAAGGGGCCGAGGGGTGGCAATGCGGATCGTCGGCGGTGAGTTTCGCGGGCGTCCGCTGGCGACGCCGCGTTCCAATGCCATCCGTCCGACCACCGATCGCACCCGCGAGGCGGTGTTCAACGTGCTTGCGCATCGCTATGCCGAAAAGCTCGAAGGCGGCCGTGTGCTCGATCTCTTCGCCGGCACCGGCGCGCTCGGGCTGGAGGCGCTGTCGCGCGGCGCCCCCTATTGCGTCTTCATCGAGGAATCGGCGGAAGGGCGCGGGCTGATCCGCGACAATGTCGAGGCCTTCGGGCTCACCGGGCGGACCAAAATCTTCCGCCGCGACGCGACCCATTTGGGCGAAGCCGGCACGCTGTCGCCCTTCGGCCTGGTCTTTGCCGACCCGCCCTATGGCAAGGGCCTCGGCGAGCGCGCGCTGCGCTCGGCAAAGGCCGGCGGCTGGCTCCTGCCCGGCGCGCTCTGCGTGGTCGAGGAGGCGGCGTCCGCGCCGTTCGAACCGGGCGCCGGTTTTTCCGTGGTGGACGAGCGCGGCTATGGCGACACGGTGATCCGGTTTGTCGAGGTGGGGTGAGGGGCACGTCCCTTCTCCCGCAAGGGAAAAGGAAATGACGCACGCGCCTCGAAAATGACGAACAAATCACTTTGCCTCGCCATGGAACCTTTTCTATCGTCGCGCGACCGAAACCGGAGCATTTGATGACATTGAACACCAGAGGCCTGCGCGCAGCATTCCTTGCCGGCGCGCTGGCGTTCGCGGCGCAGGCTCCGGCACGCGCCGCCGACGAAGCCGCGGTCAAGGATTTCCTGCTCGAGAACGGCCTGGAAGTCGTCGTCATTCCGGACCATCGCGCCCCGATCGTCACTCATATGGTATGGTACAAGATCGGCAGCGCCGACGAGCCGCCCGGCAAATCCGGCATCGCGCATTTCTTTGAGCATCTGATGTTCAAGGCTACGAGCAACCACGCAGCCGGCGAGTTCGACCGCGCCGTGGCCGACATCGGCGGCTCGAACAACGCCTTCACCTCCTACGACTACACCGCCTTCCATGAGACGGTGCCGCCTTCGGCGCTCGAGGAGATGATGGGGTTCGAGGCCGACCGCATGCGCAACCTCGTCCTCACCGACGATGTCATCAAGACCGAGCGCGACGTTATCCTGGAAGAGCGCCGCTCGCGCATCGACAACGATCCGCAGGCAGTGCTGGACGAGGAGGTCGACGCGACGCTCTGGCAGAACCAGCCCTACCGCATTCCGGTGATCGGCTGGATGCAGGAGATGGAGCAATTGAACCGCGAGGATGCCAAGGCGTTCTACGACACCTTCTACCGGCCGAACAACGCCGTGGTGATCGTCGCCGGCGACGTCGATCCGGACGCGGTGAAGGCAATGGCCGAAAGGACTTACGGAAAGGTGGCGCGCGGGCCGGACCTGCGGCCGCGCATCCGCCCGGTCGAGCCGGAGCAGAACACCAAGCGCACCGTGACGCTGACCGATGCGCGCGTCTCGGTGCCGAGCTTTTCCACGCAATGGGTGGTGCCGTCCTATCACACCGCCAAGCCCGGCGAGGCGGAGGCGCTCGATCTCCTGGCCGAAATCCTGGGCGGCGACAACCGCAGCCGCCTCTACCAGCAGCTGGTGGTGAAGCAGGGCATCGCCTCCGGGACCGGCGCGTTCTTTCAGGGCACCATGCTCGACGCCACCAACTTCACCGTCTATGGCTCGCCGCGCGGCGACGCCAAGCTTTCCGATGTCGAAGCGGCGGTCGATGCCGAGGTCGCGCGCATTGCCAAGGACGGCGTGACCGGTGACGAGCTGGAGCGGGCCAAGACCCGCTATGTCCGTTCGATGGTCTTTGCTCGCGACAAGCAGGACGACATGGCCAATATGTACGGCTCGACGCTCGCCACCGGCGGCAACGTGAAGGATGTCGAGGAATGGCCCGACCGCATCCGCAAGGTCACTGCCGCAGAGGTCAAGGCCGCGGCCGCCCGCTACCTGGTGCTCGACCGCTCGACGACCGGCTATCTCCTGCCGCAACAACAGGCGGGGAATTGATGATGAGCATGGAACGCGGACGAATGGGCGCTTCTTCCCTTCTCCCCTTGTGGGGTCCGAAGGACGGGGCGAGACCCGTGGCTCGCCCCCGGGCGGTGGACGCGAAGCGGCCGGATGAGGGGCGCCCCAGCTGGGCGATATGCTCCTCCGTCTCGGCGCTGTGCGCCGATCCACCTTCTCCCACAAAGGGAGAAGGTGGGGTCTACCGTATCGTCGCAACCCTCTGCTTTGCCCTATTCTTCCTGCTCTTGCCGGCGCTGGCCGCCCACGCGGAGATGAACATCCAGGAGGTGAAGTCGAAGAAAGGCATCACCGCCTGGCTGGTGGAAGACCATTCGATCCCGCTGGTTGCCATCCGCTTCGTCTTCGACGGCGGCACCGCGCAGGACCCTGCCGGCAAGGAAGGTCTGGTCAATCTGATGAGCGGCCTGTTCGACGAGGGCGCCGGCGACCTCGACAGCGAGGCCTTCCAGTCGAAGCTGGACGACGCCGGCGCCGAGATGAGTTTTCAGGCTGCACGCGACGGCCTTTATGGCTCGATGCGCATGCTGTCCGATCAAAAGGACGAGGCGTTCGGCCTGCTGAAGCTGGCGGTGAACAGCCCGCGCTTCGACCAGGCGCCGATCGACCGCATCCGCGCCCAGATGCTTTCGGGCATTCTCGCCAATGAGCGCGACCCCAACACGATCGCCCAGCAGCGCTGGCTGCGCGCGATCTATGGCAAGCATCCCTATGCGCGGCCGGATGAGGGGACGAAGGAGAGCCTGGCCACCATAACGGCCGCCGACCTCAAGACCTTTCGCAAAGCGAGTTTCGCGCGCGCCGGCCTGCATGTGGCGGTGGTGGGCGACATCGACGCCGCCACGCTCTCCGGCAAGCTGGACGAGGTGTTCGGCGACCTGCCGCAGACGCAGACGCTGGCCCAGGTGGCGGACGTGTCGCTGAAGCTCGGCCAGCAACTGGAAGTGAACTACGATCTGCCGCAGACCTCGCTGCAGCTTGCCTGGCCCGGCGTCAAACGGAGCGATCCCGATTTTTACGCCGCCGTGCTGATGAACGAGATCCTCGGCGGCTCGACTTTCACGTCGCGGCTTTACGAGGAGGTGCGCGAGAAGCGCGGCCTTGCCTATAGCGTCAGCTCCGATCTCGTCGATCACGAGCATTCCAACGCGCTGCTGGTCACGACGGCGACGCGTTCCGACCGCGCCGCCGAGACGCTCGCCATTGTGCGTCAGGTGGTGAAGGAGATGGCCGAGAACGGCCCGACCGAGGAGGAGCTCGCGGCGACCAAGAAATACATGATCGGCGCCTACGCCATCAACAATCTCGACTCCTCCAGTTCCATTGCCGCGACGCTGGTCGAGCTGCAGCTCGACGATCTCGGCATCGACTACATCAGGCGCCGCGCCGCGCTGATCAATGCGGTGACGCTTGCAGACGTCAAGGCGGCGGCAAGGAAGCTTCTGTCGGCCGACCCGGCGATAATGGTGATCGGACCGCCGCTGGTGCAGGTGGCGGGAGCCCGCAAGGGATGAGCCCGACCTTCGCGGTTGCCTTCGGCGGCGGCGGCGCGCGCGGGCTGGCGCACATTCACGCCATCGAGGCGTTGGACGAGCTAGGGATCAAACCGGTGGCGATCGCCGGCTCCTCGATCGGCGCCATCATGGGCGCCGGCATGGCCGCCGGCATGCGAGGGGCGGAGATCCACGAGTACAGCCGCTTGATCCTCGGCAGCCGCGCCGAGGTGGCCGCGCGCATGTGGCGCTCGCGGCCGGGCACGATCGCCGAGGCCATGCAGGGCGGCATCCGCGTCGGCCAGTTCAATATCGAGCGCATCCTGAAGGCCTTCCTGCCTGACGCCATTCCGGCGACCTTCGAAGAGCTGAAGATTCCGCTCAAGGTGACGGCGACCGACTATTTCGGCCACAAGCTCGCGGTGTTCTCGCAGGGCGATTTGCAATCGGCGCTGGCGGCCTCGGCCGCCATTCCGGCGGTGTTCCGCCCGGTGATGCGCGACGACCGATTGCTGATCGATGGCGGCATCTACAACCCGGTGCCGTTCGACCTGGTCGAGAAGGATGCCGACATCATCATCGCCATCGACGTGGTCGGGGCGCCGAGCGACGTCGAACGCAAGCATCCGACCACGGTCGACCTCATGTATGGCGCCACGCAGCTGATGATGCAGTCGATCATCGCCAACAAGCTGCGGCAGCACCCGCCGGATATTCTTATCCGCCCGGCCGTCTCGAAATACCGCGTGCTCGATTTCCTGAAGATCGAGACGCTGATGGCCGACACCGTCGAGATCAAGGACGAGCTGAAGCGCGCCGTCGAGAAGGCGGTCGCCGAGCGCGACGGCAAGCTCGGCAAGGCGGTGTGAGCGGTGGGACAGGCCTGATCCGCTACGTGGAAGACGAATTTCTATTTGCCCGTGCGATGCAGTTTTATCCACCCTGTGCGTACAAGTACGCATTTTGTCATTAACTCTTCTTCGAATTCGACATTGACGCGCGCTGCGGTAGAGTTAATAATATCCTAATATATAGGGTAGCGCGAATTACCTCCCGACCGGCAACAACGAGTACGGCGCTACTGGGGTAGGGGAAAAGCAACGCGGCGATCATCGCCGTCGTAGCCATCACCATCGAGCCACCACCTGTCTGTGAATCGCCTTTTGGGCTGGCCGTTCACGGGCCGGACCGTCGGGTTGCGCCTGGTTGCATGGCACATTCTGATCCTCTCCCCGTAAGACTGGGCGCCGATCCATTCGGCATGGGGTAGTCAGCCGTCTCCGACGGCCAACGAGCAGGCGCGGAGCGCGTCTGCCAGGGGGATGAAAGATGGCCACAACCGTTGGCACGAGCAGCAACGACAATCTGGTTGGCGGCAGCGGAGATGACATTCTGTCCGGGGGCGCCGGAAGCGACCGTCTGAATGGCGGGTCTGGCGCCGACACGCTCGACGGAGGCAGCGGTTTCGATACAGTGCTTGGCGGCTCCGGCGCGGATAAGCTCATTTATCGAGCGTGGGAAAATCAGTACAAGATTGGCGGCCAGGTTTACGGCACGGGCACAACGACCGGGCAAACCACCTTTTCCGGCTACGATGTCTATGATGGCGGCAACGGAAGCGCCGCCAAAGGCACCGCCGAGATCGATACGCTTTTCATCTACCTGAGCAATGACCAGCTCAACAACTCCTCGTTTATGGCGACGCTTAACAGCGAGATCGCTCAGTTTCGCGCTTTTATCACCGCAAATTCAAACACCAATACCGGCCAGGCGGGGCAGGCAGAATTCACCTTCACCAGCATCAATTTGAAAGTCTCCGCGATTGAGCAGGTTTTCGTCGCCCGTGACCCAGGCTCACCTGTCGGAATTGACGACACCAACGCCGCGGATCCGGTGCGCGAGGCCGGTGTCGGCCCGGGAAATACACCTGTAGCGGGCGATCCCACAGCCGCGGGCAACGTGCTGTCCAACGATACGGATGCAGACGATGGCCAGGCGTCTCTCGTCGTGTCGGCGGTCCGAACGGGCGCAGAATCCGGATCTGGAAATGCGGGCACCGTCGGATCTCCGTTGGTGGGCACCTATGGCTCGCTGGTTCTGAACGCGAATGGAACCTACACCTACACGCTCAACAACGGTGATGTGGACACCAACGCGCTGGCGGAGGGCGTCACAGTCACTGAGGTGTTTACATACACCGTCCGTGACCCGGATGGGTTGACGGATACGGCGCAGCTGACCATCACCATCACTGGAACGAATGACATTGTCTCGATCACCAGCGGCGCACAGAACGGTGCGGTCGTCGAAGATGCCAACACGACACCTTCGGCGACTGACTCGCTCAACGCTGCCGGCACGATCACCTTCAACGACGTCGACCTCAGCGATGGCCACACTGCGTCGTTCACGCCGACCGCCGGTGAGACTGCGCTCGGCACCTTCTCGCTTGACCCTGTCAGTGAAGCCGCGAACGCCGCCAACGGCTCGGTGCAATGGCACTACGCCCTCAACAACGCCGCCGCCCAGTACCTGGCCGACGGCCAGAGCGTGGTCGAGCACTACACCGTAACGGTCAACGACGGCCATGGCTCGGCGGCAACGCAGGTCGTAACCGTCACCATCACCGGCACCAACGACGCGGCGACGGTGAGCTCGGACTCGAAGTCCGTGACCGAGGGCAACACGGCAGCGGCGCTGAACGCCAGCGGCCAGCTGACGATCACCGACCCCGACACCGGTGAAGCGCATGTGGTGGCGCAGACCAACGCGGCCGGCACCTATGGCGACTTCTCCATCGACGCCGACGGCGCCTGGAC
>NZ_JARTVQ010000009.1:0-35986 GCF_029625845.1 Mesorhizobium sp. WSM4898
GTCCGTGGCTCGCCGCCCCGCCGAGTTCCTGAGCCACAAGCCAGCCGGACTGAAGCGCCATCGATATCCCCTCGGCGATAATCGGATGCGACTCGCCAGCGACATTGCCGACGCGGAAGATGTCTGCTTCGTAGCCTGCGCGAATGCCCGGCCGGATCGGACCGGCGGCGAGCCACGGACCATCGAGACGGGCATCCGCCAGCGCGTCCCGCGCGCCTCGGCATGTCGCCATGATGTGACGCTCAACGGCTTCGGCCGCCGGGACATGGCCGCCGCGTTCGCGGGCAAGGCTGCCGCGCAGCCGGGCAAGCACGTCGCGCCTAATGCAGCACGAGATCGATAGGCGGCCACGGTCGGCGAGCACCATGCCGCCGTAGCCGCCGGGAAAAGTGAGCAGCGGCATCAGATCGGGCGGCAGCGCCGACCCGGTGAAATGTGCCTTGAAACCGAGCAGGTCCGAGGAGCGGCTTTGTTTCCCGAGCTGGCTCGGCAGCGGCCCCGGCTCCCACGAACCGTGTGCAGCGACGATTACCGATGCCCGCAGGGTCATCCCCTCCTCGCCGGGACTGCCGCTTGTAGCCTGGATCCGCACCGCCTGGCGGTCGCCATCCCTTTCGATGGCGACGGCACGGCAGGGCTGGAACACTTCCACGCCAGCCGAGCGGGCCGCGTCGAGCAGCAGCGTGTCCAATATGTCGCGGCCAAGCGCGCGGCCGAAGCCGTTTCTTGCCGCGGGTCCGGATCGCGCGCCCGGCATCGGCGCCTCGATGCTGGCATTGCCTGAAAAGAGGCCGACCCGGCGTATTTCCGGACCGGCCTCGCCGCGCCAAGCATCGCCGATACCCAGCCGGTCAAGGAGCGCGAGGTTGCTTGCCGAGATGTATTCGCCGCATACCTTGCGGCGCGGAAACGCGCTCTTCTCCACGATCGCCACAGCCCATCCGCGCCGGGCGAGCGCCAGCGCCGCCGACGTGCCCGCCGGGCCGGCGCCGATGATGATCGCATCGTGGGTGGATGCGCGCTTCACGGCTTTTCCCTGAGCGCATCCCCGACCTGGATCGCCGAGGCCCCGACAAAGACATGCGAGAAAGGCCCTGCGCGCCGTTCCTCGAGCGGGTTGCCGCCGGCGGCAGCCCAAAGATCGGAAAGCTCGTGGCCGCGAAAGCCGGCGCGGACGCTTTCAACCGCATCATGTCGCGTGACGTCGTTGACGCCGATTGCCGGCAGAAGCCGAGCCGCGACCAGTGCAAAGCCCGCCCGCAGCGGTTCCGTCGCCAGGATGAGCGGCGCCTTGGGCCGCAAAAGCGAGAACAGGCGAAGCAGTGCAGCATCGTTGAAATGATGCAGGAACAGGTTGACCGTGATCGCGTCGAAGGCCCTGCCATCCGCCCTCTCTGCCCAATCGACGACATCTGCGGTGATGGTTTCGATCGTCCATCCCAGCCCGGCGAAATCCGCCGCGAGCTTCGGCGTGGCGAGGCCGATGCGATCGAGCATCGTCAGCTCCACCTGGCGCCAATCGCGTGCCATGCGCCTCGCCACCTTGAGCATGAAGGTGCCGTCACCGGCGCCGATCTCCAGGATGCGGCCCGGCGGCCTCGCCAAAAATTTCCGCATGAGCGAGGCCATGATCGGCGCCTGGAACATCAGCGCGTTGATGCGGGCGAGATCGCGGCGCGAGCGGATTGCCCGCGCATCGTCGGCCGCGAGCCCGTCCAGGATTTCCGGAACGAGGCTGCGTTCAGCGAGCGCACTCATGAAACGGTCCTGAACAGCATGGTCTCGGCCGTCAGCCCGGGCCCGAACGACATGCCGCAGCCGAGCAGCCCGCCCGGCTTCTTCAGCATCTTCTCCATCACGAACATGACGGTTGGCGACGACATGTTGCCATATTGGCGAAGCACCTCGCGCGAGGGCTCGAGCGCGGCGGGCTCGAGTTCAAACGCCCTTTCGACGGCGTCGACAATGCTGCGGCCGCCGGGATGCACAGCCCAGAGGTCGATCGCTTCCGGCGCCCGGCCTGCGAGGATCGCGTCCCGGTTGCTGCGCAGGGCTTCCTGGACAGCGGCCGGCACCTTGCCGGAAAGAACCATGTCGAAACCTTGGTCGCGGATATCCCAGGTCATCAGCTCGCGCTGCTCGTTCACGACGGCGCAGCGGAAGGAGTCGAGCTCGATGCCGGGCGGCTCGGCGGTGACGATGCTCGCCGCGCAGCCGTCGCCCCAGAGGCAGAAGCACAGCAGCTTTTCCAGTTCGGTGGTTTCCCTGATGTGCAGTGTGCAGATCTCGATATTGACCAGCAGTACCCTTGCCCCCGGATCGGAGCGTACGATGTGACGTGCAAGCTTGAGGCCGTTGACCGCAGCGTAGCAGCCCATGAAACCGATCATTGTGCGTTCCACGCCGTCCGCAAGGCCGCAGCGCTGAACCAGGTCGAGGTCGATGCCGGGCGCGGAGAAACCGGTGCAGGTGGTGACGATGAGGTGTGTGATGCGCGAAGCCTCGTTGCCGAGATGCAGCCCGTCGACGCCCTTTTGTGCCAGCGTGGGTGCGGCCTCTGCGAACATAGCCATTCTGGCGGCCGTCCCGGGAAATGCCCCGCGCTTGAAGATCCCGCCGAGATCGACCGACGGCCCTTCGGGATCGAGAGCCGGGGCAAAGCAGGAGAAGCGGTGGTCAATGCCGGCAAGCCCGGCCATGCGTTCGAATAGTTTCCTGCGGTCGCTGCAGAGCATGGAGGCCGCGTAGCGCAGGTAGAACTGGTGGACTTCATGCTCCGGAACCGCCGTCGCGATCCGGTTGATGTAGGCGTTAGCGGACATGTACTGTCTCCCTGGGCCTCGGCGCGGTGCGCGCTGTTGCCGGAGGGGTTCCTTGCTCATGAGCGCGCTTTTGCAGGCGCCAAGCGCTGACCGTTGCCTGTTCGATAAACGTTTCGGAAAACCGGTTTCTTCCCTGGCGTGCAACCCCGAAACTAAAAGATTTGAAAGGGATGATAGGCAAAATCAAAGTGTTACGCGCCCTAGCAGCAGGCAAGGATTTCGGGTCGATCACTTGCTGCCCTGCACCGTTCCGGGCACGATCAAGGCTCCCTGATCGCGCTCTGAATATCTGAAGCCGATAAAGAACAAGGCGATGATGATGAGGCCGACCGCCAGCACGATGGCGAGGGTCCTTCCCGGGTTTTCGGCAGGCGGCCTATCTAGCATGGTGGTTCGCCTCGCATATAAACCTGGCGAGGGCGGGAAGGGTTCCCAGGCGGGTAGAACGCTCGCCCGGTCCGACATTGACGGTATCGGCAAGGAAGCGGGAAGCGCACGCACCCCAGCGGGCGAATAGCGACTGACCGGCGATAGCTGCAAATTGCATCAATCGAATTGTGAGAAAATTAATCAGGGCTTTCTAATATTGTTGGTCACCCGGCAACGAATTCCGGTAACGGACCCATGACAAAGAACCTCGGCAACGCCAAGCCCAACGCCCCTGCGGGCGAGATAAGATCCTCGCCATTCGGCAGGATAGCGCCGGCGCTGTTCCCGCTGGCAGTCGTGGCGCTGGGCTACCTCGTGGGCAAGCAGTTCTTCGGTTTCTGATGCTGGGCAAATGTTCTGTGGAGGCGGGCCGGAGCCTCGCGCGGGCCGGTGGTCGTATTCGGCCGTTTGCGCCCCTCCCACTGCTTTGGTCCTAGGGCCTAGGTCGTTCTTGCCCTTGCATTAGTACAAGCGCATGTTCGAAGTAGCCGGCAGGCTCGCAAACTCCGGTCAGGCCCGGCCGCCGAACCCAAAACACCCCCCCAGGCTGCCGGGCCGCCGGCGCGCCTCGCAAGCAAAGCCCCCCAATCCGCAACCAGCGCTACTGCCGTGGCGAACCTGCACGCGCTCACAATCGCTCCAAAGCGCTCGAGAGGCGTATCGTTGCGCGGACCGGGCGCCGCATCGAAGTCGAATTCTACCTAGGGTGCCGCTCAAGCTTTCAGTGTCTGGATTTTATCCATTTTGAACGGCGCTTACCGGAAATCTGTATTTTCGACATCAAGTGTGCTCGTGCCTTGCAACTATTCTCCTGCTGAGGATAATAAGCGGTTGCTTGCGGCGACCCTTCGTGCGTTAAATCGTATTGCTGTTCGAGGATGCAATTCTTAGGGCGACGAGCTGGAGCTGCACATGGTGGCAGGCGAACCAGACAGTGTCCGCGTAAAATTCATCAACGGCCAATGGCTGGTGCGCGTCGTCGAAGGCGGCCGGCTGGCCCATCAGTTGTTCAACATCCACGCGGAAGCCGAAGCCTTCGCCGAGGAGGAACGCCACCGGCTGGGCCTGCCGGGCGAGCCGCCGGCCGCGGAGCCGGTCGAGCCAAAGCGGCGCCGCGGGCGCAGACACTGAGCGCCCAATATCCTCAATTTCGTGTGGCTTGCCTTCGCCTCACCGGCAACCAGTTTGCGCTCCGCGGAAAATGCGGGAACAATCGGCGGGACGGGGAAGTGCTGCCGATGTGCAATCTTTACAACATCACCACCAGCCAGGAAGCGATCCGCCAGTGGTCGCGAGCGCTGCGCGACATTTCGGGCAATCTCGAACTTTCGGTCGACATCTATCCGAACCAGCCGGCGCCGGTGGTGCGCAATGCCACCGACGGCAGCCGCGAGCTCGCCCGGCTGCGCTGGGGCATGCCGACGCCGCAAGAACGCGTGCGCGGCAATGCCGATCCGGGCACGACCAACATCCGCAACCCCCAATATGCCCACTGGCTACCTTATCTCGGCGTCGAGAACCGCTGCCTGGTGCCGGTGACGAGCTTTGCCGAACCCTCGCCAAAGCCCGGCGACAAGGATCCTGAAACCGGCGTGCAGAAGAATTTCTGGTTCGCGCTCGGCGAGGACCGCCCGCTGTTCTTCTTCGCCGGGATGTGGACGCCCTGGTATGGCGTGCGCAAGGTGAAGGAAGGTCCGGGCGACCACGAGCTCTACGGCTTCCTGACGACCAGGCCGAACGCGTTGATCGCGCCGATCCACGAGAAGGCGATGCCGGTGATCCTGACCACCGAGGCGGAAACCGAGCTGTGGCTGACAGCGCCGTGGTCGGAGGCGAAGACGCTGCAGCGGCCGGCGCCGGACGACGCGCTGGTGATCGTGGACAAGCCGGCGACGCAGATCAAGTTTCCGGCGGAACCGCCGGCGCAGGGGTCGTTGTTTTAGCTCCTCGCCTTCTGCAGCACCCAGATATAACCCTTGGGCGGATGGTCCTGGTCGATGAACTGGGTCTTGACCTCAGTGTCCTTGCGGCCGCAGCGCTTGCAGCGGAAGCGGATGGTTTCGAGCGGCTTGTTCCAGCCGACCACCTTGGCGACGTCGTTCGCCTTGAAGCGGCCGGCGTGGTAGCAGTGGCGGCATTCGACTCTGAGCAGCATGTTGGCCTTGGCCGCCCGGCCGACGCTGTCCATGGGTCCGGCCATTTCTCATGTCCGGTCTGAATAATCCTCAGGCAGCGGCAGCAGGCCGAGCCAGGCGGCGCGGAAATCGAGGTCCCTGCCCGCCACCGCGCCCATCATCTCATGCAGCCTCTCCACCAACCCGTTGAGCCGCCAGTACATTTCGCCGTTGGTCTTGAGATTGAGCTGCGCCGCCAGCACGGTCTGGCGCAGTTCCAACGCATCGCGAATGATCGCCTCCGCGTCCGACCGGAACAATCTGTCATAGCGGCTTCTCCGTCTGCCCAACGCGGCTCTCCGTGATCCTGAGCAACCGCCCCATCTGCTGACAAAATAGGAACCCGTTCCTCGCTGAGTCAATTCGTCGTTGACAATTTTGTTCCCTTTTTGTTCACATGCTAGTGGAAACCTGCGGAGCACCCGAGATGGATCACATCGTCAGGCTCGACAGCCGCGAGGAAGCGGCGCTTCAGGCAATCGCGGAGCGGTTCATCGCCCGGCACAAGGGCGACCCGGTGAAGGCGCTGAAGGAGATGATCGTGTTCAACGGCCATCTCCAGCAACGGCTCGACGCGCTCCAGGCTTCAAGGCTTCGTCAACGAGACGCGTCGGGACGGCGCGGCTGAGGCATGCTGCCCCGTCAGGCGGCCCGCAGTCCTTCCTTCGGACGCAGGTTCTGGTTCATGCGGAACAGGTTCTGCGGATCGTAGCGCTGCTTGATCTCGAGCAACCGGCGATAATTGCCGCCATAGGCCGCTTCGACACGGTCGATCTCATCCTCCGGCATGAAGTTCACATAGGCCGTTCCGGCAGCATGAGGCTTTGATGCTTCATAGATGTCTCGAGCCCATTCGATGCAGGCCTTGTCCATGGCCGGTTCGCGCCAGCGGGCGTGAACATTCATGACGAAATGCGAGCTCCGCTGCGGAAACGCCGTCGCTTCCGCCGGGACGCGGCCAGCGACGCCGCCGACATGGCCGAAGAATATCTCGCATTCGGGACCCGGAAGCCTGGATATCGCGGTCGTGGTGATCTCGATCGCGCTGTCGGAAAGCTCGGTGAAGTCATGGCTCTTCCAATAATTGCGGGCGCCAGGCGCGAGCAGCGGATCGAAGGCCTGCTGCCAGCCCGTGAACGGGTTGGGACCGACGACGTCGGCGATCGGCGTGCCGATGGCGCGGAGCTTTTGCGTCGCCTTTTCGCCAGCCTCGATATCGCCGCAATAGCACATGGCCAGCACCAGCACTTCCTTGCCGTGCCATTCGGCCGGCAGGAAGGGCAGCGGCGGCGCCTGCCGCATGACCACCCAGCAGGTCAGTTCGTCGGGGGCGGTTTCGAGCGCGGCGCGGTATTCCCGAAGCACCTTCCCGGCATCGGCGAAGGGATGGACGACAAGGCCCGACAGCACTTGCGGCCCGAACTGGTGAAGTTTGAACTCGAACCCCGTGACGACGCCGAAATTGCCGCCGCCGCCGCGCAGCGCCCAGAACAGGTCCGCGTTCTCGGTCTCGCTGGCGCGCAGCAGCTTGCCGTGCGCGGTTACCACGTCGGCCGAAACGAGATTGTCGATGGTCAGCCCGTATTTACGGGTGATCCAGCCGAAGCCGCCGCCCAGCGTCAGGCCGGCAATACCGGTGGTCGAGTTGATGCCGGTCGGCAGCGCCAGTCCGAAGGCCTGTGTTTCCCGGTCGACATCGACAAGCGTGGCGCCGGGTCCGACCCAGGCGCGCCGCGCCGCGACATCGACCCGCACAGACTTCATCATGGAGAGATCGATGACGAGGCCGCCCTCGCAGATGGCGCTGCCGGCAATGTTATGACCGCCGCCGCGCGCGGAGACGAGAAGTCCGTTCTCACGGGCGAAATTCACCGCGGCAACGACATCGGAGGCGCCGACGCAGCACGCGATCAGCCCGGGCCGCCGGTCGATCATGTCATTCCAGATGCTGCGCGCGCCGTCGTAGCCGGCGTCACCCTCCCGCAGAACCGTGCCGCGTATTTGCGTCGAAAGCGTTTCCAGGGCGGCGGCGTCGACCGTGGTCTTGCCGCCCTCAAGGGCAGTGAAGCTCATGGCATTCATGAATTCCTCCCGTTCTTGTTGATGAGCCCCCTCCGCCCGAATTTTAGTGTGCGCTCATGTTCGGCATCCCGCAAGTTATCGCGGGCAGCGAGCCGGCCGTGCGGGCCTTGCTCAACAAACGATTGGCAAGAACGGCACGCGCGTTGCCAGCAATCTTGACGGGCAGGAATAACAGGCTTTCAATCAAGAGAGATTAGCGCTGCGGATATAGGGGAACGCCGCATGAAACGCATGTTGTTTGCCTGTTCGATATCGTCTGTGCTGCTATTGTCAGCGAACCGGGCGTTTGCGTTCAATTTCGGCTTCGTCAGAGTGCCGGACTGGATGGATCCTTATATCGGCATGCTCGTTGCCGTCACCTTCTTCTTCTGGCTCGGACTGGCGGCGACAAAGCCGAGCGGCGTGCCGTTCAAGCAGGTGCGCTATGTCGAGATTTCGCCCATAGCGAATTTCTTCTACCTCGGCATGGCCTTCTTCTTCACCATCATGATGATTATGCTGTTCGCCGGCATGGGCCTGAGGCGATACGCTGAGTGGACCGGCGCAGCGTAGAGCGGGAGCGAAACGGGACAGATCGACGCTCTTTCGCGCCCCCTTCTGTCCTGCTGGAGATCTCCCCCTCAAGGGCCCTCAAGGGGGGAGATTGGCAGCTTCGGCGCCGTGCTCCTATGCCTTCACCCGCTTCAGCGCCTGCGCCATGCAGTGAATGCCGCCGCCGGTCTTGGAGATCTCACTCATGTCGACGGCCGCCACCTCGAAGCCACGTGCCTTCAGCTTTTCAATCAGCGTCTTGCTCGAGGTCGGCGCGATCACCCTGTCCTTGCCGAGCGACATGAAGTTGCAGCCGAGCGCCATCGTATCCTGGAAGGGCACGTCGATGATCTCGTGGCCCTTGCCCTTCAGCCAGTCGACGATGCCGGGCTCGGTGCAGGCAAGGCAGACGGCGGTGAGCTTTTCGGCGATCGGCACCACCATCAGGTCTATGTGCACGTAGTATTCGTCGATGAAGGCGATGCGCGTCTCCCAGCCTTCCTTGTCGAACCAGGCCTGCACCTGGCGCGCGCCCTCCTCCTGCGTGCGGGCGCCGCCGCAGCCGATCAGCACCACGCCTTCCTCGATGACGTTGAAGTCGCCGCCCTCGAAGGTGCCGGCGGTCACCATGTCGTAGATCGGGATGCCGAGCTTCTCATAGGTGCGGATGGCGGCGTAGTTCTCGCCGCGCCGCCACCAGTTGGCCATGGCGGTTATGAACGCGCCGTAGGGCGTCATGACGCTGGAGTCGCGCGAATAGACCTGCATCGGCAGTTCCGGCGTCGGCTCGTGCCAGTGGATGGTGACGCCGAAATGCTCGTAAGCGGCGACGAGGTCCTTGTGCTGCGCCTGGGCGATCTGGATGTTGCAGGGCGCCTCGCGCAGATGCTTTCTGGACAGCGAACTGGTCGAAAGATGGCGAAGGAAATTGGGCGAGCCGAGCAGCACGTCGGTCAGAACGTCGGTCTCGTTGGCGAAGCCCCAGGCAGTGAGCGGCTTGGTGCCGCCATTGGGATTGCGGCGCTGCAGCGAGAACGGCTCAGCGACGATGCGGTCATGGACGGTCATGGTGTTCTCCTCGGGGTCGGTCTGCTTGAGATCATTGGCTGCTCGGTATCCACCAGTCGCGCCCGCGCCCGGTGGTGACATATTCCGGCCAGCGGAAGTTTATCGGCGGCTCGTAGTCACAAAGCGGCGCGATCCAGTTCGAGCCGCCGGCGCCGCCGCCGGTTCGCTTGACGAATTCGTCCATGGCCGCATCGCGCGCTGCCTTGTCTTCCAGTAGGCGAAGCGCGGTGAGCGCGACGGTCTTGGAGGCGCAGGTCACCATCGGGTCGATGGTGGCCGCAATGCCGCCCAACGCGTTCATCACCCAAGCGGGATAGGCGTGACCGTTGGCCGAGCGCAGCGCCGGGCGGGCGACGTAGAAGCGCGATGTCGGCGCGTGCCAGCTCATGTCGGTATAGTCGTCCGAGGTCGAGTTCACCTGCGAGGGCGGCAGGTCGCGCCGCAGGATCGCCTCGGCCTCCTGCGGCGTGATAAGGCGCTCCAGCTCGTCGATGAACGGATTCTCGGTCGCCTCGCCGCCAGCATTGACCTGGACCTCGCGGGCGATCGCCCTCGCCTCTTCGTTCCACTGTGGCGGACCGACGGTCGAGAGCGCTTCATAGGTGATGCCGGCCATGGCGTGGTTGGCCAGTCCCGGGCGCGACTTCGACACCCAGTGGCGTTCGTAGCGGGAGCCGCTCATCCTGGCGGCGGCTTCCGCGTTTCGGTCGAGCACGGCGGTCACCTGCTCGGCCATGGCGATGGTCGGCACGCGGATCATGTACTGGATCTCGGCAAGACCCGCCGGCAGATTGTCGGCGGTCGCCTGGCCGGCGGTCAGGATCGCTTCGCTGATCGACCAGCCGCCCTGGTGGGTCAGCATGGAATCGCGCAGCGCCTTGGAAGCCATGTACATCATCATCAGCGCGTCGTTGGCACCTGGCGCCCTGACCGCGGAATGCGCCTGCGGGATCGGGGCGCCATCGCTTGCGCGACCCCAGTTCTGAGGCTCGTCGCAAATGAAGCGGTAGATCATCGAATACGCCGCGCCGCAATGCGTGTCCCAGCGCGCGGTGTTGCAGAGCGGCAGCATATAGAAGGGATGAAAGGAGATCATGCCGGCAAGGCCGTCATAATAGCCCTTGGCGGCATGGATCGGCTTCGAGCCCCTCACCTTCTCTGCCGGCTCGCCAGTGAAGCGCAGCGTGCCTTGAATGCCATGCTGCTGCATCGCGGCCTTGGCGGCGAGCAGCCCGCCGAGGCTGCCAATGCCGAGGCCCGAGTGCGGATCGGTATGGCCACCCGCCTCGACGCTGAGCCCCGCCCGCGGTTGCTTGACCGTCACGGCATCCTGGCAGTTGCCGGGCACCGCGTCGTATTCGGCATACATGCCGATCGTCGGTCCTTCGCCATTCGTCCAATGCGCGCAGAAGGCGGTCGGCATGCCGCCCGAGCCCTCTTCCACCGAAAAGCCCTCACGCTTCAGCCGGTCGACATACCAGGCTGCGGACTGGTACTCGCGCCAGGCGGTCTCGCCGAGGTCGAAGATGGTGCGCGTCCAGGCCGACAAGAGCGGCTGGATGCCGTCGATGCAGGCCAGTGCCGTTTCCTGCGCTGATGTCGTCACCGGTTTCTCCATGCCGCAAAGAAAGCAGTGAAGCGGCTCTTCAAAAAGTGATATGTTTTCCCGGCTCGTGCAAATTCGGTTCACCTGAGGCCTCTTGCGCATACCTTCCACGCAGGCGCTTCGCGCCCTCGACAGTTTTGCTCGTCACGGCAGCGTGTGGCGCGCGGCCGATGAACTCCACCTCACCCGCAGCGCCGTCTCGCATCAGCTGAGGCTGCTCGAACGCGACCTCGGCTTCGATCTCTTGCAGCGCATCGGCAAGGGCGTGGCGCTGACGCCGCGCGGCCAGCGCTACGCCGCCGATGTCAGGAAGGCGCTGACCGTGCTCGGCGACGCGGGGACGCAGAACAGCGGCGCCGGCGTCGGCGGCTCCTTCGGCATCTCCTGTCCGCCGGGCTTCGCCTCGATGTTCCTGTGCACCCATATCGGCGAGTTCCAGCAGATGTATCCGGACGTCGCGCTGTCGGTGCTGACGCCGCGGCGGCTCGACGACGTCAGCAATCCGGAGGCGGACGCCTTCATCGCCTTCGGCGTCGGCAACTGGCCGAACCGCGCGGTGGAGCTGCTTTGCGAGGTCTCCTTCACCCCGCTCTGCAGCCCGACGTTGCTCAACAAGGTGGGCGGCTTTTCCAAGCCCGCCGACGTGCTGCGCGCCAACCTGCTGCATCTCAGCGATACCGAGGACTGGGCGCGCTGGCTGGCGCTGTCCAAGGTGGAAAATCCCGACACCGAAGGCGGCATCTTCTTTTCCGACATGAACCTTGTCTTCTCGGCGGCAATCGCCGGCCAGGGCATCGCCATGGGAGACGAGCTGACCGGCCGCCGGGCGCTGAGCGAGGGCCGGCTGGTCAAGCCGTTCGAAGCGACGGTACCCTCGCCGCGCTCCTACTATCTGGTCTTCGAGCATGCCAAGGCGGGCCACCCGGTACTCAATGCCTTCAGCGACTGGCTGCGGGCGAAGCTTTTGGAAAGCAGGCTGGCGAAGTATTGAAGGCGGGGACGCCGGCACGCCTTAGGATGTCCCTCGGAGTGCCAACCGTCCGGTCGTCATCCCCGGGCTTGACCCGAGGATCCATTCCGTGGCGATCGCGAAAGGCACGCTTGATCAGATTCTGCACCGTTGCAGCTCCCACGGCATGGCAACCAGGGTCTGCGCGCGTCGCTTCGCTCCTTGCTCCGCCCTGAAATGACGACGGCATGAACGCTTTCGCCAATCGCGAAGGTTGGCGAGCCCGCCGAACGCCCAAGTTTGGGAGACGCTTCCGCCACCTGCCCATCCGTGAATCAAATTTGCCGATCAGGCGAAAACTATTCGGTTGCGGTGAACGCGCGCCATGCCTACGATTTGAAACAAGCGTGAGGACGAAGGCAGGATGCAGCAACCCGGCCGGGCCGCAGAGATCAAGGCGAACGGGATAGGCAAGAGCTTCGGCTCGTTCCGGGCGCTGGACAATCTCACGCTCGATATCGGCCGCGGCGAGTTCCTGACGCTGCTTGGGCCATCCGGTTCCGGCAAAACCACCTTCCTGATGATCTTGGCCGGCTTCGTGCAGCCGAGCGAGGGCAGGCTTTTCAGCGACGGCACCGACATTACCGACCGGCCGGCCGAACAGCGCGCCGCCGGCATGGTATTCCAGGGCTATGCTTTGTTCCCGCATATGAGCGTGGAACAGAACATCGCCTTTCCGCTCAAGGTGCGCAAGAAGTCCGCTTCCGAGATCAAAAGCCGTGTCGGCGAGATGATCGAGCGCGTCGGTCTCAAAGGCCACGAGAAGAAATTGCCGGCGCAGCTTTCCGGCGGCCAGCAGCAGCGCGTGGCGCTCGCCCGCGCCCTGGTGTTCGAGCCGGGCGTGCTGCTTCTCGACGAGCCGTTCTCGGCGCTGGACAAGAGCCTGCGCGGCCAGATGCAGGCCGAGATGAAGCGGCTGCACCAGGAGACCGGCACCACCTTTGTCTTCGTCACTCACGACCAGAGCGAGGCGCTGGCGCTTTCCTCGCGCGTCGCCATTTTCAATCACGGCAAGCTCTTGCAGGTCGGCAGGCCGGACGAGGTCTACGACCGGCCGGCCAGCCGCTTCGTCGCCGAGTTCCTGGGCGAGATCAACATGCTGCCCGTGAAGGGCGTCAAGCCCGCCGATAATGGCGCCACCGGTGTCTGCGAGGACCGGGCGGTCAACATGCGCTGCAAAGCAGAAAAGGTCCGCGGCGACGCTATCCTGGCAATCCGGCCGGAACACATGTCGATCGCGCCGGAGGCAGCGGCCGGCGAAAACGGCATCGCCGCCACTGCTGTCGCTTCGACCTATCTGGGTGCGGCGACCAAGCTCGACCTGACCACGCGCCAGGGTGCGAAGGTCACCGTCTCGGTGCCGAACGAGGTGGCCGCGGCAGCGTTGAGCAAGGGCAATTCCGTCTGGCTGACCTGGCCGGCGGAAAAGGGCTTCCTCCTGCCGGACGGAGGACAATGAGCGCCGAAGCGGCGTGAATTCGCCGCGTCGGTTTCCGGATCAGATCAATTAAAACAAGGGGAACTGACATGAACGAGACCAAGAAACAGACCATCGACTCCCTCGCAGAGAGGGCAAAACGCGGCGAGATCTCGCGCCGGCAATTCGCGCAGCTTGCAGGCCTCGTGCTCGCCGGCACGCCGATGCTGCTGCGCTCGACCCATGCTCAAGCCGAGACCAAGGGGCTGGTGCTGGTGAATTGGGGCGGCGACGCCATCACCGCTTACGACGCCGCCTACGGCCAGGCCTTCACCAAGGATACCGGCATCCCGGTGAAGATGGACGGCTCGGGCCCGACCGAGGGCGCGATCGCCGCGCAGTTCAAGAGCGGCGCGCCGACCTGGGACCTGGTCGACGTCGATCCGTTCTCGGCCATTACGCTGGGCGGCCAGGGCATGCTCGAGCCGATCGACTACAAGATCGTCGATCAGAGCAAGATGCGGCCGGGCTTCGGCTGGGAATTTGCCGCGTCGACCTATTTCTTCTCCTACGTGATCGCCTACGACTCGCAGAAGTTCGGCTCCAATGCGCCGACCGGCATGGCCGACTTTTTCGACGTGAAGAAATTCCCCGGCAAGCGCTCGCTCTACAAATGGGGTGTGTCGAGCTGGGAAGCCGCCCTGCTCGCCGACGGCGTGGCACCCGCCTCGCTCTATCCGCTCGACCTCAAGCGAGCGCATGACAAGATCGCCGCCTTTAAGGAAAACGTCGTCTCCTATTGGGGCGGCGGCGCCGAAAGCCAGAGCGTGCTGCTCAACGGCGAGGCTTCCATGGCGATCGTCTGGTCGACGCGCGCCTCGCTGATCGAGCAGGACTCGGGCGGCCAGATCAAGTTCATCTGGGACCAGGGCCTGATCTCGCCCGGCGCGCTCGCGGTTCTGAAGAACAACCCCGGCGGCAAGGAAGCTGCGATGAAGTTCATCGCCAGCACGCAGGATCCGC
Source organism: Mesorhizobium sp. WSM4898 (assembly GCF_029625845.1). Lineage (NCBI taxonomy): Bacteria > Pseudomonadati > Pseudomonadota > Alphaproteobacteria > Hyphomicrobiales > Phyllobacteriaceae > Mesorhizobium > Mesorhizobium sp. WSM4898. The sequence continues at coordinate 14,162 of NZ_JARTVQ010000009.1, forward strand.
AGAAGGAACTGGTGATGTTCGAGAAGCTCGGCCAGGGCCCGGCCAACCCGGCGGCCGACGCGCTGATCCCGGCCGACAAGAAGCGCATCAACCCGGTCGATCCGGAAAACATGAAGAAGCAGATCCCGCTCGACATGGAGTGGTACGCCAAGAACTACGGCGCGGCGCTCGACGAATACACCAAGATCATCTCGGCTTGAGCGGGCGGAGATGCTGAACTGACATGAGGGGCACCCTCTCCGACAGGACGGGCGCGGCGCTGTTGATGGCGCCGCTGCTCCTGTTCCTGGTCCTTGCTTATGCCTGGCCTTTCCTAGGCGTGGTGAAGTGGAGCTTCACCTTGCCGACGCCGGGACTCGGCCAATATGGCGCGCTGGTCAGCGATCCGCTGGTGCAGTCGGTATTCGTCCGCACGTTGCGCATCGCGGCGATCGTCACCATCGTTTCCGTCACCGCCGCCTATGCGATCACGGTCGTCTGGGTGCGCGGCAGCCCGGTGCAGCGCGTGCTTGCGGAATTCTGCATCCTGGTGCCGTTCTGGATCTCGGTGCTGACGCGCGCCTTCGGCTGGGTGGCGCTGTTGTCCAACCGCGGGCTCATCAACACCTGGCTGCAATCGATCGGCTTCATCTCCGAGCCGCTGACGCTCGTGCGCAACGAGTTCGGCGTCATCGTCGGCATGTCGCATTTCCTCATCCCCTTCGCGGTGTTTCCGCTGGCTTCGGCCATGCGCAGCCTCGACGAGCGCGTGCTGCTCGCGGCGCGCGGGCTTGGCTCCAGCCGCATGCGCACCTTCTGGACGGTGTTCGTGCCGATGACGCGCTCGGGCATTATCGGCTCGGCGATGATCACTTTCGTCTTCTCGCTGGGCTTCTTCGTCACGCCGGCGATCCTCGGCGGCGGCCGCAGCGTGATGATCGCCGAACTCATCTATCTTCGCATCTTCCAGAGCCCGGACTGGGGGCTGGGCGCGGCAATAAGCGTCGTGCTGGTGGTGTTCGTCGGCGCGCTGATGGCGCTCTTGTTCCGCTACGTCAAACCGAAGCAATTGGTGTAGCAAGATGCCCACCTACCGCCCCGGTCCCGTCTCGCTCATCCTCGCCGTCCTGGTGGCGCTGTTTCTGCTTATGCCATTGCTCGCCGTCATCCCGGTGTCGCTGACGCCGAGCCGCATGTTGACCATGCCGACCGGCGAACTGTCGCTGCGCCACTACCGTTCGCTGATCGAGGATCCGCGCTGGCTGGAGTCCATCCTGCTCTCGATCCGCATCGGTGTGGTCAGCAGCGCGATTTCCACGGCGCTCGCGCTCACCTTCAGTCTCGGCGTGTGGATGTTCCAGCCGCGCTTCACCGCCGCCCTGGTCGGCTTCGTGCTTTTGCCGATGGTGGTGCCGCCGGTGGTTTCGGCGGTGACGCTGTATTTCCTGCTCACCTCGGTCTCCGGCATCTCATCCTTCTTCGGTTACGACACCTGGTTGGGTGTCGCGATGGCGCACGCGGTGATGACGGTGCCCTTCGCCACCGTTCTGATCCTGGTCTCGCTCAGCCAGCTCGATCGGCGCATCGACCTCGCGGCACGAGGCCTGGGCGCCAGCGTGTGGGAGCGCGCGACGCGCGTCATCATGCCCAACATCAAGTTCGGCATCGTCACCGCGGCGCTCCTCTCCTTCGTGCTCTCCTGGGAAGAGATCGGCGTGACGCTGTTCATCACCTCGGTGAACGCCATCACGCTGCCGCGCCTGATGTGGATGGGACTGCGCGACAACATCGATCCGGCGATCGCAGCCCTTTCGGTGATCCTGATCATCATCACCGTGCTGGTGCTCGCCGTGCGCAGCATGATTGCGCGCCGGCAAGCCGCACCGTAAATCCGCGGCTTTGTCCCCAAAACGAAAGAGGCCCGCCGGGAGCGACGAGCCTCTGACGGTGCCAAAGTGGAAGTCTGGCCCGTGGTGATCCGGGGGTGTGGATCGCGTAAAGTCTAGCCACCCGAAGTCCGGCGCGCGATTTACAAATCCGTAAACTTCGCCCCACCTGAGCGAGCGGCGGAGGCAGAAAAGAGACGTAATATCATCGCCTTGCGAGCATCCGCGACCGCGCCGGCGCAGCATCCTTCAATCAAAAGTGATGGGAAGAGCGCGAGAAGTCGAGCCCGATCGGCGACGACGGCCAGCCCGTGACGACATGACGAAATCCGGCCGCTACCGTTTTCCCCGGCAGCCGCATTCTGGCCAGGATCGCGTCCCGGCGAATGAAGTGATGATAAAGTGCGCCAGGGCAGGTATGCCGGCCGGCGCATTGCCATCCTGTTTGCATCGCGCCTTCAGAGGGCGCGCCGCGCAGGCGAAGCAGGCGAAGGCTGCTCGCCCTCGCCTGCGGTCGGAGCCGTTCAAGCGGCCTGCGGCGGCCGCATTCTTTCGACAAGAGCCTGCCGGGCCGGGCCGGCGAGCGGCCTGTCCATGGTCAGCAGCCCGTCGAGCAGAACGAGGAGCTCACGCGCCGCGGACGACTTGCAGGAATAATAGACCATCTGGCGGTCGCGGCGGGTGTCGACCAGGCCAAACCTGCGCAGTTTGGCCAGATGCTGGGAGAGTGCGGACTGGCTGAGTTCGACCTTGTCGGCGAGCGCGCCGACAGACAATTCGCCCTCGGCCAGGTAGTTCATGATGAGCAAACGCTTCTCGTTGCCCATTACCGCAAGAAAGGCTGCCGCGCTTTCTGCGTTGGCGGTAAGTTTCTTGGTCACCATCGGTTTCCCCATGTTCATGCTCTTCCGAGGCCACGGGGGCAATGGCTTCGGAATTCCAGAGCATTTGATGGGCCTGCTCCGACACGCAGTCGGAACCTGCCCTGCTTCTTTGTTCGACCAATACCCTCCGTAACCCGGTTGCCACCACGTCGGGATCTTGGTCTCGGACAGCCTGCGCCGCGTTGTTGCGCGACGCAAGTTGGCGCAGACTCGGAATAATTCCGCGCCGCTAATGAGTATCAGCGCTTCGTCCTTTCAGCAAGATAGCGAAGCTGGCCCAGTCTCCGGCATGCCGTCGAGCAGACAACGAGACGAAAACCTGACCGGCCGGGCGCCGCGAAAGACGCATGTTGTCGCCGTTTCCCTGAGGACTCACCCCGTTTCCGAACCCGTGCTAATGTTTAGCCGGGGAGCAAGGGGGACATGAGCTGGAGGAAGAAGCCCGTGTCCAACATGTCGCGAAACACATTCACGCCCGCCGAGACGGCGCTGTTGGGGCGTGTCTTCGAGAGCGGCCGCATCGATGGAGAAACCGAAGAGCAGAAGGAGGCGCGCGCCTCCCGCATCATCGCCAATTACATGGCCGGCATCACCGATGAGACGGAACTCATCGAACTGTCCCGCAAGCCGCTCGGAAGATAGCCGGCAGCCACGCCCGTTACCGGCGCGCTGCTCACATCCTGTTGAAATATCGGGATGAAACTTGCCGCGCGGTGGCGCGTTTATCATCCGCTCACAACGCATTAGGGGTTTCGCGATGATCCAGGGATGGTTTTCCAGGCCGGTCGAAGTCGCCGTCGGCGTGGCAGGCTCGATCCGACACATTTCCAACGCCCAGCAGGCTGTGGAACTGCTGACGGGCCAATGGCGCGACGCCGGCAGCGCGCAGCATGGCGCGGCGCTGCGCGCCTGCCGCCGGGCAATGAGCGGCGACGTTCCGGCCGACAACGCCAGGGAAGCCTTCATCAGCGCAGCGCGCGAAGCGCATGTGTTGGTCGAATAGCTCCAAGGCGGCATCCTGTCTTCTGTAGAAGAGCGACACGACGCGCGAATTGACCGGACGCTTCCGCGCCGGCCGAAACCGCTGCGTGACGCGTTCATCCGCCTGTCGGCTCCGATCTCGCCGCGGACGACAGCGCGGCCAGTGACGTTGTCACATGTTTTTTGCGCGGCGCGCCGGCGCAATGAATCCGCTACGTGAGCAACTCCGGCCGGCCCATCGCTAATCTCTAAAATTTTCCGGAACATTATCGGCAGTGTTTGGTTAATGCGCGGGTCCGCCGATCATCCGGGGCCCGCATCCCAACAGGCGCCTGCCGGCGCCGTTGCTTATCAAAAGACCAACATACGAACGGAGCATGTGATGAACGACGTCTGGTTTTCCGAGCCGGTCGTGATCGATTTCGAACCAAGCGGACATCGCAAGGTCTCAAGCTGCTTCGAGGCAGTCGAATGCCTCGACCTGCGCTGGCCAAGGCGGGCGCGCGACCGCGCCTGGCGGTCGGCAAGCCGCGTCTGCCGCGACGCGCTCGACGGCTTGAGAAGTCCTACCGAAGCCCGCAAAACCCTGCGCAAGGCAGCGAAGGCCGCCGGCCTACTGGCCTGAAGCGTGTCGCGATCCCGTGCGGAAAAATCCGCCACCCGGATCGTCTCGAATTACCGCTAAGGACTTGCTCCCGGCGGCCCGTAAGCCAGAAACTTCGGAACATTGCAGCCGCCGACCTGTTACTTCTCCGTAGTCTCCTGACTACACGGGTTCCAGACCCAAGCCGAGCCCGTTCCGGCTTCCCATCGCCGGGGCGGGCTTGATTTTGTGCGGTATCGGTTGCGGCATCCCGGCGAGTGAGAGCAGCGACCGACGCATACTTTTCAGCACGCCGTTGCGGACATCCTGACGGGGATACATGAAAACGCCGGCCGCTGGACCTTCAGGCCCGTTCTTCAGGCTCTCTCATTCCAGCGACTGGGGGTTGCATTCAGCGCACACCGGGGTCTGGTCAACGGCAGGTTCTTTCCACAGGAGGTAAAAGGCCCCGCCTGTGCCAAGGCGGTGAACAATGTGAGATCGTCGACAAAAATCTTCTGGCCAATCCAGCCGATATGATCTAACGCGATGTATGTTTCCAAACGACGTCTTTAGCCGCATATGCCACGTAAAAGTCGGGTACGAAGACCGCGAGCGGCATATCGTGAAAGAGTTTTCCCGGCGAGGCGTGCCAGTCAACTGGTTCGTCGACCACGATGTTCCAGACCTTTCAGAATCGGACAGGCAATCCCGCCTGAAACCGGCTGAAATCTCGTTGGCACGAAAGCACATCGGCATCTGGGACGATTTCCTGATGACGGAGAAGCCATTCTGCCTTGTTTTCGAGGATGACGTTTTCCTTTCTCCCAATTTCGTGGCGCGGCTGAATGACTGCATTCGCGAACTTACTGTGGAGCGGCAGGCGGTCGTGTATTTGGGAAACGGCGGTAATTACTACACATCCTGGTTGATCCTGAGGAGGGGGCGGTCTCTCTATCCCGCCAAGCACAGTCGATGCACCGATTCTTATGTTTTGACGCGATCGGCAGCGGAGGCGAGATTGAGGTGGTTTCGCGAGAACGAGTTCACAAAGCCGAGCGACTTGGCAGTCAACAACTGCGACCGAGAAACAAATACGGAGATTCTTTGGTTCGAGCGTCCAATCGTTGAACAGGGGAGTCAGAACGGCCGGTTCAAAACCTCGATTTCGACAAACCGAGGGCGACCACTCTGGTACAAACGTCTAGAGTGGCGCTGGAAGAAATTCCGCCGGCAGTTTTCCGGGCACCGCGTTGATGGCTAGAGCTGATCAGCTTCACAAGAAGGCTGAACAGCTCTCGGCATCTGCCATTTCGCGCTTAAGTAACCGTTTGGCACTTGCCCCAGCGGCGCTCGACAGGCTCGACGCTTGGATTAGCCGAACCGGCTGAGAACTTCCGGAAACTGAACCGCCATCGCGCCCTCGGCCGCTTGCCCAGCAAAAATTGGCCGACGTAGCGGCACGGCGGCGAATCCGTTCACGCAGACTGCCGGACCCCGCGTTCATCGCCCAGGCCGGGTCGCGGTGAACGGGAGGTTACTCTCCGTCCAGGCGGAGACGTAATTTTATGCCTTGGGCTTGGGCGATCTAACCGTGTATAGGGCAGTCATGTCCAGGCTGACGAATTGGCTGCGAGAGAAGAGCTTACTGGGGCCGCGATACAAGCTTCCGTCAGGCGTCAGCGTCGGGCGACATACATATGGACTGGCTAAGCACACGGTATTGCTGCCATCCAAAGACGCACCGCTTACAGTTGGTTCGTTTTGCTCGATTGCCGGAAATGTGACGATTATGTGCGACGGGCAGCACTCGACCAACTCCGCCACGTCTTATCCGATCAATATCAACCTCCTGAAGAGGCCAGAGCCCGTTCAAAATGGTGGCAGAAAGCGCGGCGTCATCATCGGCCACGATGTGTGGATCTGCCACGGTGCGGTTATCATCTCAGGAGTGAGCATTGGCCACGGCGCGGTCATTGGGACGAATGCTGTAGTCACAAAGGACGTCCCGCCTTATGCGATCGTTGGCGGCGTTCCAGCCGGAATCATTCGGTATCGCTTCCCCAAAGAAATAGTGGAGAAACTACTGACAATTTGCTGGTGGGATTGGGATGGTGACAAGATCAAATCCGAGGCGGACGCGTTGACTGGGTCAATAGATACTTTCATTTCCCGCCACTTGTTCGGGCGCAGTCGCCGATAGATTAAGTATCTTTGGCGAGAATTTTCCGCCTAGCGCGAACGCGGAGCCTAGGCAATCTGAACTCTGATTGGGCGGCGGGACGATCTCCCCAGAGAGCGCGGTTTAAGGGCCTTGAAAGGATGCCAGCTGCTGAGCTATGTCGCCGCAATGGGATTCAAATTTCTTGTCGACGCTATAAACAAAGGCCGCTTCACAATAGCAGTGAAAGCCGCTCGGAACCGGATTTTTTATAAGATTTTTCAATATCGAGGGCGCGTCGCCGGTAGGTCCTTTGCCAAGGAACTTCAGGATATCGGCACAACACGGGTTTGCTTCACTATCGCTTTCAACACGCCATGGGTCATTGATGCCCTGACGAAAGCCTGGGAGACGTATCGGCCAGGGATGGACTTGGTCGTTATCGATAATTCGACCAAGGACGATGCGAGAGCACAGATCGCGCGCATTTGCGCAATCCGAAAAGTACCCTATTTCGGATTGCCAAATCGTCGCGAAAAGCATTGGTCAAGGTCGCACGGAACTGCGATTACGTGGACATTCCACAACGTAGTCAGCCACCTACGGCCAGAACTGTTTGGCTTCATTGATCACGACTGCTTCCCGGTGTTTGCCTTCAGTATCCCTGACAGCTTGGCCGGCAAGGCCGTCTACGGCTTGGTGGTTCGTCCCACGGAGAATTTCATTTACAAATCAAGGAAGGACGACCACCAATGGAACCTTTGGGCTGGTTTCTGCTTCTATCGCTTCGCCGCGGTCGATGGGCTAAAATTGAATTTTGAGCCCCGCATGGATATCGGATTGGACACAGGCGGTGCGAATTGGCCGATTCTTTATTCGAAGCTCGGCGAAGCCAGTATAGAGGTAGCGAGACGAGAGCAAGAACCAATTGAACTTTCGGGAACACTTGGGCTTCATGAACTTTTGGACGGCGCGTTCCTCCATATCGGTGGTTCTGCATATGCGGACAAGGACACGAAGTATTACCGGTCCTTTGACCATCGCAAAAATCTTCGAAATTATATTTGGGATACCTACCTAGGCGGCTCCTCGGGCCAAATTGCCGATGATTTTTGACGGCGACAGCTGACCGATCTGGTCAGGTGCTCGCGGCCAACTTCAGGAATCAGGTGTTCAGCTCTTCGGCGGCGGCGATTGCCTCGGTCACGATCGCTTCCACGTCGTCATCGATGGCTCGGTGGTTAACGAGGCAGACGCGCAGCGCGTACTGGCCGCCGATCGCCACGTTCGAGAGATGCCGACGAAGAAAGGGTTTTCGTGGACCTCGACTTCATCAATTCTTTGAGAGATGAGCTTCCAGGCCGATAGACCCAATCGGAACCTTGTGCGAATGGCGATCCCGGCAGGATTCGAACCTGCGACCATCGGCTTAGAAGGCCGGTGCTCTATCCAGCTGAGCTACGGGACCGCTGGCCGGCCGGAGCCGGCTGATGCGACTATGCGGGTGGATCTAAAAGGATGATCCGCTCCGATTTTGTTACGCAATTCCGGACGGAAAACCGCTGAGCACTTTTGCTCGGATTGCTCAATGCGTCCAGGGCGTCCTGCGGTCATAGCGGAAATTGTCCGAATAGGAAATCTGCCGGCGCTTCGGCTCCTTCGGCTCCTCGACACGATAGGCAATGCCCTGCTTCTCGGCATAGGCGACCGCCTCTTCCCTGGTATCGAAGGTGAGCCGCACCTGGCTCAGCATATCGCCGGACGAGGTGTAACCCATCAGCGGGTCGATCTTCTTGCGCTGGGCTGGATCGAATTCCAGCACCCAGTGGCCGGTCTTGGCCTTGCCGGACTGCATCGCGGTTTTGGCTGGGCTGAAAATGCGCGCGGACATGGCCACCTCTTTGCCGCCCGAAGACCGGGCAATCATTTAGCGCGCGCCAAAAGGCCGAATGGGAGCTTAGGCCACGCGCCAGCCCGTCAATACTGTGCAACGGCGCCGGCGGCAAGGCCATACGCAGCCACGGCTTGGCCAGCGGAGGTCGGAACCTCGCGCCAGCCTGGACATTAACCGAAATGAGAGGCGACCAGCACAGCCGCTCCGACCAAAGGTCCAAGGTTGCGGGGCCTTCGTTATGTCCGCCTCGCGTCGCCATCCCCCTCAACAAGCCTGGACAGTTCGCCATGACCATGACAACCGAACATCCCGTCCTGCAGCTGGCCCTGCTTGTCGGCAGTCTGCGGGCCCAATCCTACAGCCGCAAGATCGCCAAGGCGCTGGCGGCCCGCGCACCGGATTCGTTGCGCTGCCGCTTCATCGAGATCGGCGAGCTGCCTTTGTATAATCAGGATCTCGACGGCGAGACGCCGCCTGCCGCCTGGTCGGCGTTCCGCGCCGCCATCGGGGAATGCGACGCGGTGCTGTTCGTCACGCCGGAATACAACCGTTCGATCCCGGGCTGCCTGAAGAACGCCCTCGACGTCGGCTCACGCCCCTCTGGCAAGAGCGTCTTCAAAGGCCTGCCCGCCGGCGTCGTCAGCGTCAGCCCAGGCAAGATCGGCGCCTTCGGTTCCAACCAGGCGCTCAGGCAGACCTTCGTCTTCCTCGACATGCCGGTGATGCAGCAGCCGGAGGCCTATATCGGAAATGTCGCCGAGCTGCTCGACGACAGCGGCGCGATTAAGAACAGCGACACGGCCGCCTTTCTGAAAGGTTTCATCGAGGCGCTGGAGACGTGGATCAGAACCGTGCGGCCGGGCGGCTCGTCCTTCGACGCCTTCATGAAGCACCGCGAGAAGATCGCCGAGGATTATGTCAACGGCAATGCTACATCGCTGAAGGCCATCGTGACGCATAGCGAGCCGGCCACCTTCTTTTCGCCGCGCGGCGACCATCTCGAAGGTGCCGATGCCGTTGCCGGCCGATACGAGCGCGACGCCGCCAGCTTCCACGAAGGCGGCAGCACCGACATCGAGGTGCTGCAGGCCTCCGCGAGCGGCGATCTCGCCTTCTGGACCGGGCTGCAGCATGCGAGGGCGCGCATGGGCAAGAACGGACAGCCGGCCGAGATGACCTTGCGGGTGACGGAAGTGTTCCGGCTGGAGGACGGCGCCTTCAAGCTGGTGCATCGCCACGCCGACCCCGCCAACGGGTAATCTCCCTATCCGCGACACAATGCCGGGCTCTTTGCAACCACGGCCTATTCCCATTGCCTCGTCAGCGGCATATGTCGGATACATGGCCGTGGCACGTGAGAGCCATGACGACGATAAAGACAAGAATGGGCATGGAAGCGGAAATCTCGTCGGATTGGACCGGCGAGCCGGCGATCCTCGAAGGCGCGATCGTGATCGGCGCCGGCGCGGCCGGATTGGCGGCGGCCTACGCCCTGATCGAGGCCGGGATCGCCACCGAGATCCTCGAGCGCGAGGGGCGGCTGGCCGAGCCCTGGCACCACCGCCATGAGAACCTGCATCTCAACACGCATCGCGACCTCTCAACGCTGCCCGGCGTTTCATTTCCGCAAGGCACGCCCGCCTTTCCGCACCGCAGCGCGGTGATCCGCCTGTTCAACGACTTCGCCCAGACGCACCGGCTGCCGATCGCCTTCGGCGTCGTCGTCGAGGAAATCGATTTCCGCGGCGATCACTGGCTGCTGAAGACCAGCACGGGACCGCGAGCGGCGCGCCACGTGGTGATCGCCACCGGGCGCGACCGACAACCCTTTATCCCGGCCTGGAAAGGCATGAAGGATTTTTCGGGCAAGATCGTCCATTCGGCGCATTTCGGCCGGGCGAGCGACTATGCTGGGACAAAAGTGCTGGTGGTCGGCGCCGGCAATTCCGGCTTCGACGCGCTCAACCATCTTTCCGGGGTCGAGACCGGGCAGATGTGGCTCTCGGCGCGCAACGGGCCGTCGCTGCTGCCCAAGCGCATCGGCAAGATCGCCGTGCATCGTTTCTCGCCCGTCATGGCGAGACTGCCTGCCCGGCTCGCCGATGCGGTGATGGCGGCGACGCAGCGGCTGGTCTTCGGCGATCTCGGGAAGTACGGCCTGCCCTCCGCCCCGTCGGGCGGCGCCAGCCGCCTCGGCTCGGACTATACGGCGATCGCCGCCGATGACGGTGCGGTCGACGCGATCAAGGCCGGCCGCATCATCGTCGTGCCGCAGGTCAAGGAATTCAGGCACGACGGCGTCGTTCTCGAAAGCGGCCAGTCGATCGCGCCTGACATCGTCATTGCCGCCACCGGCTACCGCACCGGGCTGGAGGCGATGGTGGGCAGGCTCGGCGTGCTCGATGCCAAGGGAGTGCCGCTGTTCAACGGCCCGGCGAACGACCCGAAACTGCCCGGCCTCTGGTTCACCGGCATGCGGCCGAGCATTCGAGGCTGCTTCGCCAATGCGCGCATCCAGGGCGCGGCGATCGCCGGCAGGATTGCCAAGCAAAGGCGCTGAGGCGCTAGTCTGCGCGCGAGGCTTCCGTTTTGGGCCGGCCGCGGAAGCTTTAAATGCCGCGAGCGTCGGAGTGCAGCGCGGCCTGGTAGCGCACCTGATTTGGGACCGCCGGGGCTTAGGCGAATTGCCATTTGGCTCAAGCCGCTAGACGGGCGCCGCTCGCGGCTCGTCGGCGACACCAGCCGCCGCGCCGCAAGGCGACAAGTCCTATTGCGAAACCGCGCAAAGCGCATATTGTCGAGCGTGGTCGGGGATCGTACCCGGCGGTCGAAGAGGCGATCGACGCGGTGCTGCGTTAGGCGATTGGGTCAAGGACTCGATGCAGCAAGGGGCTATGAGTGCTACGGCCACAGGGCGCGGCCAGCGTGAGCAAGCCGACGGCGATATTGCCCGCGAGCAAACCGTCCTCTTTCGCCTCACCGACCGACTTTACCGCGCCCATGGCCTCGTCGAGATCTACGATGCGGCCCTGGATGCCATATGCGACGCCCTCGGTTCGTCACGCGCCTCGATCCTGAAATTTGACAATCAAGGCGTCATGAGCTTCGTCGCGTGGCGCTCACTGTCTGAAGAATACCGCAAGGCTGTCAACGGCCACACGCCGTGGACAAGCGATCAGCGCGACGCCAAGCCCATCTTTGTCGAGGATATTCGGTTCAGCGGTGAATCTCAGCAACTCATCGAAACGGTCCTCGGCGAAGGCATCGAGGCGCTGGCCTTTATCCCGCTTGCCAGCTCCCGCGAGCTCATCGGCAAGTTCATGGTCTACTACCCAGCACCCCATAGCTTCACCGATCGTGAACGCGAACTTGCGTTGACCATTGCCCGCCAGCTCGGGTTTGCGATCGAACGGGACCAGGGGGAAACCACTGCAGCGCGGCTAAGCGCGCTTGTCGAATCCTCAGATGACGCGATCATCGCGACGGATCCGGACGGCATCGTCACGGACTGGAACCGTGGCGCCGAGCGTCTCTACGGCTACCCCCGCGCGGAAATTATCGGTCGTTCGCTCATGTTGCTGATACCGCCCGATCGCCAGAACGAGGACCGGGAGATTCTGGCGCGCATCCGAGATGGAGAGCATGTCGAGCATTTCGAGACCGTTCGCCTGCGCAAGGACGGCAGTATCGTTCCCATCTCTTTGACCGTTTCCCCCATCGCGGACGCGTCGGGCACAATTGTCGGTGCTTCCAAGATCGCCCGCGGCATCTCCGAGCGGCTGCGCGCGCAAGAGCAGCGGGAGATACTGCTCCGCGAGATGGACCACCGGGTGAAGAACCTCTTCGCCATCGCAAGCTCGATCATCAAGTTGAGCGCCTCGACCGCCGAAACGCCGGCGGCGCTCGCCTCGATCGTGTCTGACCGCCTCGGTGCCTTGGCGCGGGCGCATGCGCTGACGATGCTCACGTCGGATGGCCGCTCTGCTCAGGTCTCCGCGAGCCTGCATACATTGGTGAACGCGATCCTCGCGCCATACCGCCATGTGGCCAATGAGCATCCCCGCTTCGCGATCACCGGCATCGATATCCCCGTGCCTGCGGCAATGATCACGCCGCTTTCCCTCCTGCTGCACGAATTCGCCACCAACGCTGCCAAACATGGCAGCCTCTCGGCGGCCGCCGGCTCAATAGAGATCGCTTGCGCCAATCGGGACGGCAAGGTGCTTATTCAATGGCGAGAGGTTGGAGGACCACCTCCCGTCGCAACCGAAGAAGAAGGTTTCGGGAGCCGCCTGGTCCGCGTCGCCGCGAGCCAGTTGGGCCGAGTCGAGCGAAACTGGGACCCGGCCGGCGTCACTATCGAGGTCACGCTTGACGGTGAAAGATTTTCTGCCTGACGACCAGAAGGCCGAGCTGAGGTGGGGATCTCCTCGGCCGGGTCGACCAATCGAGCATGACAGTCGGGCTAGCTCATGTCCCTAGCGGCGTCTTCGATCAGCTTGACAACCAAATTGCGAAACCTCTCGCCGGACCTGTTCCCTATATTTCCAACATCCTCGGCGACCATACCGGGTGACGAAACCGACACCTCCCCACTGACGTGAACGTTGACGGTGAATACCCTTCCGGCGGTGTTTTTCACTTCCGGCTTTCGGTAGATTCGAAACCGAACAGAGGGCGTCAGCGCTTTGTCACGGCCCCGCGGAACGGTGTCTATGTCGATCGTCATCTCGCCCGACACCTCTGCCTTGGCCGCTACCAACGACGCAACAACGACATCGTCCAGCCAGGCCCTGGCTTGGGTGCCGAAATCCGGCACCGTGGCGTTCGCATCCTCCTTTTGCTGGCGAGGAGCTTTCTTGCCGCGCTCAAGGGCTTCTTTGAACTTAGCCACCTAATCGCCTCCGACTTGTCAGCCTATGAAGCGGCGCTCACATTGGTCACCGCCCTGCCAATCAATAAAACGCGCGCCATCCCAGTGCGTTGCAATGAACAGCCCTTCGGCGCGCGGTTGATCGGTCGACGGGCCGACGCGCGAAGGTTTGCTGGCAACGGAGCGTTCCTGGGCTCCGCCGTCAAAAGGCAACGTTGCGATGCTGCTGCATAGAGGCATCCGGGCCTAAGCTTATTCAATTAAATCAATAGGTTATATAAAACCATCACATGGCACCGTCAGTAGGGCAAGACGGCGACGATCGGACGTCCAGGGTTCGGACCGAGGTTGTGCGCGCGTGGCCGCTTGCGCCCCCGCCCGGCAGCCAGGTGGTACCTCTTTATCAATGCTTCACCATAGGAACAGCGGTCCCGGAACCTTTCTGATTGCTGCGAACTTCTGGAATTCCATGAATCCCAAAATGAAGGACTTCGGCATGAAAGTCACTGCAGCAGGCATCGACCGCATCAAGATCGGCAACGCCGACGCGAGTGGCCAGGACGCCCATTTCGTCGTTTGGCTTTATCTTCAGGTCGACGAAGGCGGCACACAAACCGGTCAGGAACTGGTGGTGTCGGTCCCGTACGACGCGCAGATGACCTTTGATGAAATCGCTACCCAGGCTTTCGAGAAGGCGCATAACCTGCTTCTCGCCTGCTGCGAGATCGATAAGTCCATGTGGTGGAAACAGTTCAACCACAGCCTTGCGCCGCTGCCTGAGTGGACGCCCGGCGCGCAGTAGTCGGGCGCGGCCGATGCCGGTGCAACCTTGGCAATGAACGCCTCAGCCGGCCAATTCGGAAAGTTCGTCGGCCGCTTCCTCAAGACCTTGCGCCGCCGCTCGCTCGAGCCAAAGGCGGCCGACTGCCGGGTAGTGCTCTCCGGCTAGGCCCTTCGAGAAATATCGGCCGAGCATCAGTTGGGCCTGCCCGTGCCCACGCTCGGCCGCGGCCGCAAACCATTTCTGCGCCGCCACGTGATCGACCGGCAGTCCCTCGCCGGAGCTCTGCAGCGCTCCGAGAGCAAACATTGCGCCGGCATGTCCGTCGGCAGCAGCCCGTCGGAACAGCTGTATTGCGGCTTCGGGAGAGCGTTTGCCTCCGCTGCCATTGAGCAGCATCTCAGCAAGTGCCACTTGCGCATCGAGCATGCCGCCTTCGGCCGCTTGGGCAAACCAGGCACGAGCCTGTTGCGCGTCGGCAGCCACGCCGCGCCCGTCCCTGAGAATGCGCGCATACATGTACTGAGCCTCAGCCACGCCTTCAGCCGCGCGCCTCAGCCATTGCGCGGCGCGAGTTTCATCCTGGTGCACGCCGACGCCTTTGGCGAAACACAGCCCGAGATTGAAGGCGGCGATAAGGTCGCCCGATAATGCGGCCGCCTCGAACCACCCCGCTACGCTCGTGATATCGTCCCGCTCGCCGGCTCCCTGAAGAACAAGATTGGCCAGATCGACTTGCGCTGCCCGGTTCCCTCTGCTTGCGGCGGTGCGCAGCCAATGCGCCCCCTCTTGCTCGTCCCTGGCGACACCGTTTCCCGTCAGGTAGAGAGAGGCCAGCGCGCGAGCGGCGGCCTGGTGACCCCCCTCGGCCGCACGACGATACCAAATTGCCGCCTCTGAAAAGTCCGGCGGCCGGCTCTTCACGTTACGATCGCCGAGAAGATTCGCCGCCTCGACGTTGCCCGCCAATGCCGCACGCCGTATCCAGGCCTCTCCGGTCACAGGATCCTGATCGCCGAGGCTCCCGTCGATAAGCGCCAGACCCAATCGGAATTGGGCCGCAGGAAGCCCTTTCTCCGCAGCTGACTGGTATAATCGCGCCGCACCCGCAATGTCGCCTGCGACGCCGCGGCCGTGTTCGGTCAGGATCGCGAGAAGATAGATTGCCGTCGGCAAGCCAGCATCCGCCGCCCGCCGGACCTCATCGGCAATCCTGGACCGGTCTGCCGACAAACCTCGCCGTGCCAGCGACAGGGCAAAACCAAGGCTTCCTTCGGCGCAGCCGGCCGCGGCCGACCGCTCGTACCACCTGTAGGCAGCATCCGCATCGCGCATTGGTTCGGGACCGCTGGTCAGGATGTAGCCGAGGAGTGCCTGGCCGGTGGCGGAGCCCGCCTCGGCCGCCTTCGTGGCAAGATCGAGCGCTGACGCAAAGTCTGGCTCGCTCGTGGTGTCCTCCACGAACAACCGTTCCGATTCGGAGCCCTTGTCAGCCTCGGCTGTCGCCATCCCGGTCACGTAGAGTGCGGCGAGAAGCGCCTGCGCATCAGCGCTCCCGTGATCCGCTGCTCGCCGCAGCCAGCGCGTCCCCTCTGCCCGGCTGGGCGGCACGCCGGAACCTTCGAGATAGCAACGCGCGACCCGATACTCGGCCTGGCCTATGCCCGCACGCGCAGCCGTGGCGAAGAGCGGAAAGGCCTCGGTGGGCTTGCCATTTTCAGCAAGCTGGATCGCCCTGCGCAATGCTACGGATGGGCTAGCCAAACCAGTCAGGCGATCCAGAATTGTCATCGATGCCAGCCTCTGGCTGCTCCGGTTCCTCTTGAGCTGCAGACTACGGCTCGCGCATCGCTTCCTGACCGATCGGGAGCATCACCCCAAGCATGTATTTGAGCACCGTGCGCCGGCCGACCTGAACGTCGGCGGTCACCGGCATGCCGGGGGTGAGGGCAAACCCGGCGGGTACGTCATGCAGCGCGACCTGATCGATGGAAATGCGCGTCCGATAGAACGGTTCTGTGTTCGAGGGCAGCATTGCCAGCGAACTGTCTGGATCGCGGGCTTGCTCCTGAGCGGAGAAGGAATCCGGACTGAGCGTGCGCACGGTGCCGTGAGCGAGGCCGTATTGCGAATAGGGGAAGGTATCGAACTTGATGACGACGGGATCGCCGACATGGACGAAGCCACTGCTTCGGCCGACGACATTTGTCTCGATCTCGAGCGGCGCCTTGGCGGGCACCAGCGTGATCAGGCGCTCGCCCGACTGCAGGACCGAGCCGACCGACACCTTTGCCACGGACTGGACAATGGCATCTCCTTCGCTTTTCAGCTCGACCAGTTGCTTGCGCAGCTTTGCCTTGTTGAAGAGCTCGCGCGCGTCGGACATGCGAGAGCTCGCCTCCGACAAACCTTGCGAGACTTCCGCGCGCCAGCCTTGAATGTAGCCGGCGCGGTCGGCGGCTACCGCAGCCTGCTGGCGCCTGGCAGCTTCCGCCGTCTGCACGGCGTTGCCGAGCGCGCGCGACATTTCGGCCGAATTGTCCTCGGCCAGCAGGGTATTGAGGCGGCTCCCGACTTGCCTTTCTTCCAGCTGCTTGCGCATCTGTTCTATCGATGCCGCGACGGAGAGCCGCTGCCGGTAGCCAGCGGCATCAGATTGCGCGCGCGAGATCACGGAAGTGAGTTCATCGCTTTGCCGATCGAAATTCTCCAGCTTAGCCTCGTAGACCGCCTTGCGGCGCTCGAAGATCGAGGCCTGCAGGGTCCAGCTGGGGTCGAGGCCGTCATAGTTGAACTCCTTGCCGTCGGCCTCCGCCTTCAACCGTGCCACTTCAGCCTCAAGCGTAGAGACCTGCAGGGCCAAGGCCTGCAGGTCTGCCGAGGCGAAGGTCGAATCGAGGCGCGCAAGCAATTGGCCGGCCTGCACATGCTGTCCTTCGCGCACTTCGATCGAGCGGACAATCGCCGTCTCCAGCGGCTGCACGATGATGTTGGGCGATTGTGAAACCACGAGCCCCCTCGTCGTCACGACCTGGTCGACCGGTATCAGTCCTGCCACGGTGATCAAGACGATCACGAGGCTCGAAATCATCCATACGATGCCGCGCGCCGCCCGAGGAATCGGCGCATTCGAGACTGCTGTCGACGGCCATTGGAACTCGAGTATGGCCGGCGTCGTCGGATCGTTCGTTTTCGCTCGGCCCCAGCGAGCCTGGCGGACGGTGAGCGAGGGGCTACTCATGGCTTACCGGCCCTTGTTATCCAACTCATCTTTGGCGAGAACCACCATTTCAATCTCGACCCCGTTGCGGCACCACATCGTCAAACCAATCGCGGCGGTACGGCCGCCGGCCGGCCGCCACGATTGTCCAAATGTCGGTTCTGCTGCGACCACAGCTGGCGATAGAGCGCGCATCGTTCGAGCAGGACGGTGTGCGAAGCGACGTCGAGAACCTTGCCCTGCTCCATGACCAGGATCTGGTCGCAGTCGGTGAGCGAGGACAGCCGATGCGAGACGATGATCATGGTGCGCCCGCTGGCGATACGCATGAGATTGGCACTGACGACCGCTTCGCTTTCCGGGTCGAGAGCACTGGTGGCCTCGTCGAGAATGAGGATGGTCGGATCGTGGATGAGGGCGCGCGCGATCGCCAGCCGTTGCTTTTGACCGCCCGACAGGTTGGGCGAACCTTCCTCGATGTAGGTATCGTATCCGTTCGGCATGCGTTCGATAAATTCTTCCGCGCCGGCGAGATGCGCGGCACGCATGGCATCGGACAGCGTCAAGCCTGCGCGGCCGGCGATGATGTTGTCGCGGATCGACCCGCGGAACAGGAAATTGTCCTGGAGGACCACGCCGAGCCCCTGGCGAAGATGACGCAGGTTGATTTCCTTGAGGTCGACGCCGTCCAGCTTCAGGAACCCGCTGTAATCCCGGTTGATCCCCTGCAGCAGCCGCGCGATGGTCGATTTTCCCGACCCGCTCCGCCCGACAATGCCGAACATGGTCCCAGCCGGAATGTGGAAGCTGACCCGGTCGAGGGCGGGCGTCTTGGTACCGATGTAGCTGAACGTCAGATCGCTGAACGTAACTTCGCCGAGGAGCCTTGGCCGCAGACCGAGGGAGTTCGAACTCGTCTCCAACGGCCGGTTAAGGACGGATGCCGCCTCGCCGATCGCCGCTCCCACCTCCTCGTAGTCTTCGATCAGCCGCACCAATCCGACCAGCGGTTGCGCGACGCGTTGGGAGATCATCATGAAGGCGAACAGACCGCCGACCATATAGCCGGAACTGTCGTTCATCGCGAGATAGGCGCCGATCAGCATGGTGCCAAGCACCATTACGCGTTCAATGGGCGTAACCAGGGTCTGCGGCCAGCTGGCGAACTGCCCGAAGGAGAGGCGCGCGCTTCCCGCCTCCGCCACCTGCTCGTCCCAAAGCGCCTTGCGTTGCGGCTCGAGACCAAGCGCCTTCACGGTCTTTATGCCGACAACGGTTTCGCCCAGCGCCGCCGACTTCCAGGTCTCGGCCTCGATCACCCGCTGGTACCTTCGGCGCAGCGGCTTCAGGAAGGCAAGGATGATCAGCATGATCACCACTGCGCACGCAACGACGATCCAGGCAAGCGTCACGTTGATATAGAACATCACCGGCAGCAGCACGCACAGGGTGATCAGGTCCAGGAACGTGCTGAGCAGTTTGCCTGTCAGAAACTCGCGGATTCGATAGACCTGCGCGAGGTGGTACATTGTCTCGCCGGCGGGGTGGCGCTCGAAATAGTCGAGCGGCAGACGCAAGAGGCGGCTGAAAACGTGCAGCTGCAGCTTGGTGTCGAGGCGGGCTCCGACGACGTTGATGATCAGTCGCCGCGCGTGGCCCAGGAGCGTCTCGTATGCGAAGACGACAGCGACTATGGCCGACAAGAGTAACAGCGTCGAGACACTGTTGAACTGCAATACCTTGTTGACCACCGTCATGACGATGAGCGGCGGCAAAATCGTCAGAACGCTGAGTGTGAAGGAGGCGATGGCCACGTCGCGAAGCGGCCGGCTTTCGTGCCGCACCAGTTCGGCGATCCAGCGAAGGGTGAAAGGCGCATCCGCGGCAACATAGGATCGCGCGTTTCGCAGCAGCACCGCCTCGCCCGTCCACACCTGCGACAGGCGCAACTCGTCGACAGCGGTGGATGGACCATCGTCGGGCGCTTCCGGACTTTTGAGGAAGACCACGTTGCGCTCGGCACTCGCCCCGGTGAGGAGACCGGCGCCGCCATCGCTGAACAAGAGAACGACTGGTCCGGTATCTTGAAAGCGCAACAGGTGTGACCAGCGAACACGCACTGCCCGGGACCACATGCCGCCGTTCTGCGCCCATTCCGACAGGTCGGTAGCGCTTGGAAACGGGCCTGCGCTCGCTGCCCTGAATTCGTTCGGATCGAGCTCGATACCGTGATAGCGGGCGACCCGGAGCATCGCCTTGAGGCGCGGCCCGACCTGGTCGAACTCGGCGGGGCCACCGGGGCTCTGCCCCGTTTCGCTGGTGCCGCCGGGCATGCCGGTCGGGTCGGCCGCGGTCCCGGCACGCAGCTCCACAGGCTGGACTTCAGCACTCCCAGGAACGTTCACCATGGACTCCCCTTCGGGTAGGCAGGCGGTGGTTCGACATTGCCCGGGGCGGACCATTTCCGCCGGAATCTCTGGGGGCGCTGATGATACTCCGCGGCGGTCGGTCGCGCGAGCCCCTTAACCACTCGGAAAGGCCGAACGCGCGGGCCCTGCCCTTCGGCAAAGCCCGCGCGCCCGCTTCTCAGCTTTGGACCGGTTTCTATCGTCGTCTGTCCGGTCGCCATTCCTCTTCACTCATGCTCAGTCATGCGGCTTCAGAATATCCTTCAGCGCCTTCTTCACCGTGTCGTCGCTGTTGGCGAAGCCGGCACCCTGCTTGTTCTGATCCGAGGTCAGGTCGGTGCTTGCACCCAACGGCTTGTTCTGGTTCTGACCAAATCCCCTGATCGTGTTGAGAACATTCAGGAGGTCGGTCGTCACCGAACCGGCGGCCTGGCTGACAAGCTGACGGAACGACGCATGGCTGACGGCATCACTGTCGGTCGAGCCGGATTGCAGGAACTGCGTCGTGTCCTTGAGCCCGAGTGAGTTGGCCGTGACCGCGGCGGTGCGATGGCCAGGCGAGCCATCGGCATCAGTGCCATCGTTGGAATGTCCCTTCCCAGGATTGCTGCTGTCGCTGCGGTCAGGATCATTGCCGTGGCCGTTGTTGCCTTTGTCGCGATCACCGGTCTCGCCGCCGGGGCCGGTCGCTCCGGTCGGGCCCGTTGCGCCGCCCGGCCCCGTAGCACCCGTCGAGCCGGTTGCGCCGGCTGCACCCGTTGCGCCGGTCGCTCCGGTCGCTCCGGTTGAGCCGGTGGCACCCGTTGCGCCGGTAGCACCCGTTGCTCCGGTTGCACCCGTAGCGCCGGTCGCTCCAGTCGCGCCAGTTGCTCCGGTAGCTCCACTCGCACCGGTGGCTCCGGTCGCACCAGTTGCTCCGGTCGAGCCCGTTGCTCCAGTCGCACCGGTGGCTCCGGTCGCACCTGTCGAGCCGGTTGCTCCGGTTGCACCCGTAGCGCCGGTCGCTCCAGTCGCTCCAGTCGCGCCAGTTGCTCCAGTCGCACCGGTGGCTCCGGTCGCACCCGTCGAGCCGGTAGCTCCGGTAGCTCCAGTCGCACCCGTGGCGCCGGTTGCACCTGTCGCTCCGGTCGCACCTGTAGCGCCGGTCGAGCCAGTCGCACCCGTTGCTCCGGTCGCGCCGGTTGCACCGGTAGCGCCGGTCGCCCCAGTCGAGCCGGTGGCACCGGTAGCGCCGGTCGCCCCAGTCGAGCCGGTGGCACCCGTGGCGCCGGTCGCACCTGTAGCTCCGGTAGCGCCGGTCGCCCCAGTCGAGCCGGTGGCACCCGTGGCGCCGGTCGAGCCGGTCGCACCCGTGGCGCCGGTCGCACCTGTCGCACCCGTTGCTCCAGTCGCACCGGTTGCTCCGGTCGAGCCCGTGGCACCCGTAGCGCCGGTCGCACCTGTCGCACCCGTTGCTCCAGTCGCGCCAGTTGCTCCAGTCGCACCTGTGGCTCCGGTCGCACCGGTTGCTCCGGTCGAGCCCGTTGCTCCAGTCGCGCCGGTCGCACCGGTTGCGCCGGTCGAGCCCGTGGCACCCGTAGCGCCGGTCGCTCCAGTCGAGCCCGTTGCTCCAGTCGCACCGGTGGCTCCGGTCGCACCCGTCGAGCCGGTAGCTCCGGTAGCTCCAGTCGCACCCGTTGCTCCAGTGGCACCGGTAGTTCCAGTCGCACCTGTTGCTCCGGTCGAACCTGTCGAGCCAGTTGCTCCTGTCGCACCCGTGGCGCCGGTTGCGCCTGTCGAGCCGGTCGCACCCGTAGCGCCGGTTGCACCTGTTGCACCCGTCGCGCCGGTGGCGCCTGTAGCTCCGGTATCGCCGGTGGCGCCGGTCGCACCTGTTGCTCCGGTCGCACCTGTCGAGCCCGTTGCTCCGGTATCACCCGTAGCGCCAGTCGCACCTGTGGCGCCGGTTGCTCCAGTCGAGCCGGTATCGCCCGTGGCGCCAGTCGCACCCGTAGCGCCGGTCGAGCCGGTATCGCCCGTAGCACCAGTGGCGCCGGTTGCTCCAGTCGCCCCAGTGGCCCCGGTCGAACCCGTTGCTCCGGTATCACCCGTTGCTCCAGTCGAGCCGGTCGCACCCGTTGCACCCGTAGCGCCGGTCGCACCTGTTGCACCCGTCGAGCCCGTTGCTCCGGTATC
>NZ_JARTVQ010000009.1:36086-36821 GCF_029625845.1 Mesorhizobium sp. WSM4898
GTCGAGCCGGTCGCACCCGTTGCACCCGTAGCGCCGGTCGCACCTGTTGCACCCGTCGAGCCCGTTGCTCCGGTATCACCGGTGGCGCCGGTCGCACCTGTGGCGCCGGTTGCTCCGGTCGCACCCGTTGCTCCGGTATCGCCCGTGGCGCCGGTGGCACCTGTTGCTCCGGTTGCTCCCGTTGCTCCGGTATCGCCGGTAGCGCCAGTCGCACCTGTTGCTCCGGTCGCACCGGTTGCTCCGGTATCACCGGTGGCGCCGGTCGCACCTGTGGCGCCGGTTGCTCCGGTTGCTCCCGTTGCTCCGGTATCGCCCGTGGCGCCGGTGGCACCTGTTGCCCCGGTATCGCCGGTGGCGCCAGTCGCACCTGTGGCGCCGGTTGCTCCGGTCGCACCGGTCGAGCCGGTTGCTCCGGTTGCTCCGGTATCGCCCGTGGCGCCAGTCGCACCCGTGGCCCCGGTCGCACCTGTGGCGCCGGTTGCTCCGGTTGTGCCCGTTGCTCCGGTATCGCCCGTGGCGCCGGTCGCACCTGTGGCGCCGGTTGCTCCGGTCGCGCCGGTCGAGCCGGTGGCGCCTGTAGCTCCGGTCGCGCCCGTCGAGCCCGTTGCTCCGGTATCGCCCGTTGCGCCTGTTGCTCCAGTCGAGCCTGTATCACCCGTGGCGCCGGTCGCACCTGTGGCGCCGGTTGCACCTGTCGAGCCGGTGGCGCCGGTTGCTCCGGTATCACCCGTGGCG
>NZ_JARTVQ010000009.1:36921-185286 GCF_029625845.1 Mesorhizobium sp. WSM4898
CCGGTCGCACCTGTGGCGCCGGTTGCTCCGGTCGCACCTGTCGAGCCGGTCGCGCCTGTTGCTCCGGTATCGCCGGTAGCGCCAGTCGCGCCTGTTGCTCCGGTCGCGCCAGTCGAGCCCGTTGCTCCGGTATCACCCGTGGCGCCGGTCGCGCCTGTGGCGCCGGTTGCTCCGGTCGCACCCGTCGCGCCGGTGGCGCCTGTTGCTCCGGTCGCACCTGTGGCGCCGGTTGCTCCGGTCGCACCGGTCGAGCCGGTTGCTCCGGTATCACCGGTGGCGCCAGTCGCGCCTGTTGCTCCGGTCGCACCTGTCGAGCCCGTTGCTCCGGTATCACCCGTGGCGCCGGTCGCACCTGTGGCGCCGGTTGCTCCGGTCGCACCTGTCGAGCCGGTCGCGCCTGTTGCTCCGGTATCGCCGGTGGCGCCAGTCGCGCCTGTTGCTCCGGTCGCGCCAGTCGCGCCTGTTGCTCCGGTCGCGCCAGTCGCGCCTGTTGCTCCGGTCGCGCCAGTCGAGCCCGTTGCTCCGGCCGCTCCAGTCGAGCCCGTTGCTCCGGTATCACCCGTAGCGCCAGTCGCACCTGTAGCGCCGGTTGCGCCGGTTGCTCCAGTCGCACCAGTAGCGCCGGTCGCACCCGAAGCTCCGGTATCGCCGGTGGCGCCCGTTGCACCGGTCGCACCTGTGGCGCCCGTCGCGCCAGTCGCACCTGTGGCGCCCGTCGCACCCGCGCCGGTTGCGCCCGTCGCGCCTGATGCTCCGGTGGCGCCGGTCGCACCTGTGGCGCCCGTCGCACCCGCACCGGTGGCGCCCGTCGCGCCTGTTGCTCCGGTGGCGCCGGTCGCGCCCGTTGCACCCGCGCCCGTGGCGCCGGTCGCACCCGTGGGGCCGGTCGCGCCAGCCGGGCCGGTCGGGCCTACTTGACTCGTGACGGCGAGACTGCCCCCATTGAATGTATCGCCATTGTCACCATTGTTACCAGCGTCGGTCGCAAAATTGTAAGTATTACCGGCGGCAGGCGTTAGCGTACCGTATAGCTCGAAGCCGCTGGTGTAAATTTGATAAGTATGGGTTGTATCAGGTACTGTAATAGTTATTGCAAAATTGAACGCCACTCCATTGTTCGACTGAGGAAGAACGAAACTTCCAACAATGGTATCTGGATTGGCAGTAGTATCAATAAGATAAAACGTATTTATGCTTTTACTGTTGCCATCGGCTACAGTGCCGGTAAGCGTCAGATTACCCGCCACCAGGAGCCCGATGTAACTTGCTACGCCAGCTGGGGTCAGCGGCGGCAGGGGCGCCGACGCGCCCGCACGTGCGGGTAGTTCCCACGCACCGCCCAGGACTGCCGCACCGACAAGCGAACTGGACGCGCAGACATCCACGCCGACGGCCGCTTCCAAAGCGTCGACGAACGCATCGCCTGCCCTTCCCAGCGCCGTCTCGCAGCTCCATAGCCGCAGTTCGCCGTCCGCAGCGAGCGCCCTGCCGATTGCGGCGAATTCCTCAGCCGCGCCCTTCAACGTCCCGACCGACCATTCTCCTGAAGCGAAATTAACCCGACCCGGCGCGCCATGCGCGATGATGTGGACCGCGCGGAGCTCTTCGTGCCCTCTCAGCGCCGCAGCCATCTGCGCCGCCGGCGCTTGACGGCCATCGAGCAGGATGGCCTGGACCCCCGGCCGGACGTTGCTCAGAACAGTCTCGAGATCGGAGATCGAAGGATCCACAAAGAGAATTTCAGAGGCACGGGCCATGACTGGCTCCTGTTCGCTTCCAATTCATTTCAAAAGGGAAACCGCCCACCGGCTTAGTCGGCGAGCGGCGCGGAAACGGCGCTTGGCCGCGGTCATCTTCCGGACGGCCCGATGGCGCCGCTTGGGCGGCCAACGGCAGGGGCCTCCACGCGGAGGAAACCGGAGGCTTGGAAATTCCCGCCTTCGTCAAATGTCCCGATCGCGAGAGAGCCGGCGGTGCTTGGAACCTTGACGGTTATTGCGACAGCGTGGCTTCGCTTGACGGCAGCGGGAAGAATGACCTGGCCGACGATCGCGTTCTTGGCGGCATCCAGAATGAAATAGGTTATATGCTCGGTCGCGTCGCCGATGGGCAAAACGCCCCTAACGGTCACATCCATTCCAGTAGACAAAGTTGCGTAGGTCATCATGCACTCCCCGATTAGCGGCGGCTGGTGCCGCGGCTTCTCCTGCTTGACACTTGATTTTCAATCACCGCAGTACCGCCCTCGATCCGACGGGCTTGGCCGCAAACTCGCGCGAAAGCTCGCGCGCGAAGACGTGATGGGCTGCAGCCTTTGCTCCAGACGACTCCCGGTCCGATCGGCGGGCAGGAAGTCGCAGACGGCGCCGTTTTCCGACGGCACTCGGTTTGAACAGCTCTGTTGAAATCTGGTTTGGATGCGGGGCACGGCAGCAGCCCGTCGCACCTTGCAGCAACCAATTCCCCACCGGCGCATAGATGGGTACGGCCAGCGGCGCTCAGTTGCGGATATGCTTGAAGTTTGTCGAAGCGGCGGGCTTCAAACTCCCTGGGAAACGCACGTGACATCACGTGATACACGATTCACTCCCGTCACGGCTGACGCCGATCTCTTGGCGAAAACTCGCGAGAGAACTCCGGAGTGGAAAACCCGTTCGACCCGAACAAAAAAGACAAACGCTCACACGGCCGCGCGCTCACCAACGCACGTGCCTTAGTCGTCCGCGACTTTGGCCTTGCTACTCCCGAAACCCTCTGGCTTGACTCCCCTACGACTTCCGCAGAATGCCAGCTACCCACGACCTGTGGGCCCCCTCACAGCAGCAAATTAGTAAATTTGAAAATTAGCGATCTGTAAACTATGGGAGCGACTAAACTGACCTACCTCTAAAGTATTAGGTCGTGAATTATTACAGACCGAAACTCTAGAAAATATTTTTGAAATCCAGAACTTAACCCGCACCCAGGAATCTGCGTCAAACCCAGAAACGTGATCGAGCTTGAGCACTGTCATCCCCGTTGGGGCGTCGCGATGGGGTCGACGCCAACTACCGCTTCGTCGAACTTGACGTCGCTTGGCAAATGACGGTGAAGTGGGCGGAGATCGTTAGCCGCTCCGGTGGCGGGACAAGTAGACAACGGGAGCTTCGGGACGGCTCCGCGAATTCATCCGCGGCACGCAGAGAATGGCATTGCTTGAACGTCGCGCAACGTCAGAGCGAGAGATGGCAATTTCACGGATGACCACGGGCAAGCGACTTTGCCTGAACATGATCGTCAAGAACGAGATGGCGAACCTGCAGCGCTGTCTGGGGGCGGTTGTCGACCACATCGACTGCTGGGTCATCGGCGACACCGGGTCGACCGACGGGACCCAGGATTACATCAGGGCTTTCTTCGCCGATCGCGACCTGCCCGGCGAGTTGCATCAGTTCCCTTTCGAAAATTTCGAGCAGGCCCGCAACGCCGCGCTCGATCATGCGTATGCTTCGTCGCTCGTCTATGATTATCTGCTTTTTGACGACGCCGACATGGAGTTGGTCGTCGAGGACGCGGGCTTCCGAGCGCAGCTCGACTGTCCCGGCTATCGGCTGCTCCAGCGCTCCGGTTCCGACCTCGCCTATTGGAACACCCGCATCGTCAGGCGCGATGCCGGCGCCCGCTACCGTGGCGTGACGCATGAATATCTCGACGTTCCCGGCGACGTGAAGGAACTGCAGGGCGTTTGGTACAAGGACCACGCCACCGGATCGAACCGCGTCGACAAGTTCGAGCGCGACATCAAGCTCCTGCTGGAGGCGCTGGAGAAAGACCCGGAGAACCACCGATACTGGTTTTACCTGGCGCAGTCCTACCGCGACGCCGGACGCACGGCCGAGGCGGCGGTGGCCTACGCCAAACGCGCGGCGATGGGCGGCTGGGACGAGGAAGCATGGAACGCCCGGCTGCAGGAGGCGCGCTGCCTAAGAAAGCTCGGGGACGACGCAGGCTTCATTCGCCAGGCGCTTGCTGCCTTCAATCAGCGCCCGCAACGTACCGAACCCCTCTACGACCTCGCGCGGTTCCATCGCGAGAAGGGGATGAACGACGCCAGCGTGCTGTTTTCGGAAGCCGGTCTGGCGATCAGGAAACCGGAGCAAGACATCCTGTTTCTCGAGGATTTCATCTACACGACGGGCCTTCGCGAGGAATACGCAATCGCGGCAAACTACGCGAGCGATCCATTGCGCAAGGACCGCGGGTTCGCAGTGTGCAATTGGCTGGCGCTGAGCCGCAGCATCGCCGACGGTTCCCGCGATCTGGCGCGCTCCAACCTGTTCTTCTACATCCAGCCCGCCAAGACGATGATGCCATCGTTCACTGCGCAACCGGTCGGCTTCGTGCCGCCCGACGGCTATCGGCTCTCAAACCCCTCCGTGGCTCGCTGGGACAACCAGATCGTAGTGCTGCAGGGGGCCATCACCTTGGCGGCGGCGGAAGAGAACCTCCGGGCTCGAGCGCCGGATCGAGCGGCGGTGCACACACGCAATTTCTTGCTGCGCATCGACAGCGAATTCGGGATCGCGTCGGCCGATGAGATTTCACAGCCGACCGACTTGCCGCGACCTGCTTACGGCTGCGGCCTCGAGGCCATGCGTCCGTTTGCCTGGGAGGGGCAATTGTGGAGCAGCGCCTATATGCGCGCGTCGGCCGCAGAAGGCGAACCAGTCATCGCGCGCATCGACCATGGCGGGCCTGCACCATACCGGATGACTGACTGGCGTGTGCTCCGGCCGATCGGTGCGAAGATGAACGGCAACAACTGGCTCCCCCTAGTCAAGCCGGCTGGCATCGGCACCGACCGGGAGCGGCTGCAGTTCCTTTCTGTGGGTGATTCCATCCGCATTGTCGGCGATCAAGGGCAGACGATATCGGAAAAGCCGTCTTCCGTCGCTGCCGACCAGCTCAAGGGAGGCACCCAGGCGATCGCCTTCGAAGGCGGATGGCTGACACTCGCGCACGAGACGCGAGCAAGGCCGGACGGGGCTCAGCCATACTGCCAGCACCGCTTCGTCTGGTTGGACGAAACAGGTTGCTTGGCAAAGATCAGCCGGCCGTTCTTCTTCAATGAAAAGGGGGGTGAATTTGCCGCCGGCCTAGCCTGGCACCCAAAAGACGAGCGCCTGCTGATTTCGTACGGCGTCGCCGAGAGCGAAGCGTGGATCGCCGCCGTCGATGCCTCGGAGGTAAGCTCGCTGCTGGAGAGGACCGACTATTTGTTCGCAAGCGAGGCATATTGGAGCTCACTTGCGACGACGTCGGCGGACGGTGCGACCATACAAATTGCGGCGGCTCAGCAGCGCAAAGAACCCGGCGACCTCCATCAACAAACCCGGCCTGACAGCGGACTCCCGAAGGAGGCGAGCAGGATTGTCCTCTCCGGCAATGCGAAAGGCACAGAGGAGGTCCTGCTCGAGCTGGCGCCGTTCCTTCGCTTCGCAGACTCGCCGCATGAGCGTCGCGATCAATCCTGGGCGTTCGATAGCCGGATAGCCCCCTTCCTGGACAGGGGAGATGCCGCGCTGCCTCAGATCCACTGCTTTTACGAGGTGCTTTCCGACACTGCGAAGCATCTGACCTTGATTGCCGCCACCACGTCGATGCGCGCCGCAGGCCATCCCGTGAGGGTCTGGAGCTACTCGCCGAACAAGCTTCAATTCCTCGTGCCGCTCGGCGTCGAGGTACGCGCCGCGGATGACGTGATGCCGCGCAGCTTGTTCGAGCGAATGGTCGCCGGCTCCGAGATCCGCTATTTCAGCGACGCCTTTCGCTACGCCGTGCTTTACGAACATGGCGGGTTGTGGATGGATTGCGACGTGGTCATGCTGCGACCGTTTCCGTTCCGCGGCGATTACTTTTTCAATCTGCAATGGCGCGGCGGGCACCAAGGCCACTTCGTCTGCGGCAACGTCATCTATGCCGAAGCCTTCAGCCCCCATTTGAGAGCGCTCTACGAGATGTCAATCGAGCGGTTCTTCGGTGAGAGCGGCAAGGGATTTGGCGAAATCGGCCCGAAACTGCTCTCCGACTACATTGCTTCGGATCAAGGCGCCGAGCTGCGCGATTGGGTCTTCGGGCCGATGTTCTTTAACGCGATCGATTGGACCGAGATAGGCGAGTTCGAAAAGCCGCTCGCCGATTTGGCTGTCTATCTGAATGATGAGCGTGTCTTCGGAACACACCTGTGGACGGCACGAAATGAGGCTCGCTCGGGCGGGGAAGGAGCGCCGCTCATCTCCTTGCTGGTCGAGCCGCTGCGGAGCTTTCCCACACTCATCGATCTTGCTGATCGCTTCAACACCGACAAGAACCGCCATACCGGCAACCGGCATGCTTACGCACGCGTCTACGAGCGGCTGCTGTCCAGCCGGAGACTTTGCATGCGGAGGCTATTGGAGATCGGCCTTTGTCGCATCGCCGCGGAAGGCGACCAGTCCGAGACGCCCTCGGTCGCGCTCTGGCAATCCTATTTTCCTTACGCCGAGGTGATCGGTGTCGACCTGACGGATTTTTCTCAGTTCAACAATGAGAGGTTCAAGTCTTTCGTCTGCGATCAATCCAAGCTGGAGGATCTGCGCTCGGTCGCGGCGAAGCTGGAACCGGGCTCGCTTGACGTGATTATCGACGACGGCAGCCACGCCTCGTTCGACGAGCAACTGACGCTGCGCGAATTCTTCCCGCTGCTCGCAGAGGGTGGATGGTATTTCATCGAAGACCTCGACTGGCAGCCAACAAGCGAAAATGCCGTTGAAATCACACTCACTAAGCATCTCTTGCGAGAAATCCAACAGCACGGCACGGCCCGATCAATCGACCCGGTCGGTATCAGCGACCTTGCCGATCAGTTCGCCGAAATCCGGTTCTTCGACAGCCATTTCGAGCTTAGCCAGGCAAAATTGCTCGGAGGGCTAGTGGCGATCCGCAAGCGCGGAGGCGTCGGCCTTGTTCGATGAGCGTCACAGGGCGGTGCGGTCGGGTTCGGGCGAGTCCAGCCGTTCAGCGGGAGGTCGCTTAGCGACTGCGTCCAATCGCGGACCCCTTCCTTGAAGACAGCGGTCTACACCATCGCGTTGAACGAAGCCGCACATGTCGAGAGGTGGGCAAATTCGGCCGTCGGCGCCGACTATCGGATAGTCGCCGACACCGGCAGCACCGACGACACGGTATCCCGACTGATCAACGCCGGCGTCACCGTGCACCGGATCGCGGTCCGCCCATGGCGCTTCGATGACGCCCGAAATGCCGCCCTGGCACTCATCCCCGCCGACGTCGACGTGTGCTGCACGATGGACATGGACCGTTTCCTCGAGCCCGGCTGGCGCCCCAAGCTGGAGGCGGCCTGGAGACCCGAAACGACAGCCCTCTATTGCCAGACGATCTATAGAGCGAGTGTCGACGACCCCAGACCGTTGCGGCAATGGGCCACCAAGAATTTTCACCATCGCTGGGGATATCGCTTCAAGCGCCCCGTCCATGAGGCCCTCGTCTTCACCGGAGAAAGGGAGGTGGTCACGACCAGCAACGACCTGGTCATGTTCGAGGTGCAGGACCTGGCCAAGCCAACCAGGAGCAGCTACCTGCCTCTGATGGAGGTTGCCTACAAGGAAGATCCCGACGACGCACAGATGTGTTTCTGGCTCGGGCGGGACCTGATGTGGGCCAACCGGCCCGACGAGGCCGTTCAATTGCTTGAGCGCTACCTTGGCTTGCCGACAAGCACCTGGGGCGAGGAACGGTCAGAAGCGATGCGCTACATCGCACGCATGATGCCGGACCAGAGATTGGTGTGGTTGGACAAAGCGCGAATGGAAGCGCCGCATCGGCGCGAGATCTGGGCCGACCTTGCGGAGGAACTCCACGGCAGGGCCGACTGGTTGAATCTGTTCTGGGCGTGCAGCAACGGAATCGAAAACACCCGTCGCACCGGAAGCTATCTCGATGACCCGAACTGCTGGGGCTTTCGGCTGTTTGATCTGGGCGCCATCGCCTCATGGCACCTGAATGCGATGGACCGTGCTGTGGAATGGGGGCAGATGGCGCTCGAGCTTGACCCGGGCAATGAGCGTCTCAGGAACAACCTCGATTTCTTCATTCGGCGCCGGCACGAAGATCGAGCAGCGCCGCTCGGCGAAGAAGGTGTTCGGTGAAGGCTATCGGTTGCCTGACGGGACGGACTGGCCGACTGCGGTCAACGCCAGCCTGTCGCTCACGTATTGATCCGTACCGATTCCTCCGCCCGTTCGTCACTGATGACAAGCGGTGGCAAGCACACATAGGCTTTGAGCGAGGGCATCACGCCCGCCATGATGCAATCGATGCCTGCATTGTTCAGCCTTAGGCCGAAGCCTGCAAAATCCACGATCATCGGCCGTATCGGAAGGCACCACTCCAACAGCGCGCGCGCGCCACGTGGCGAGACGGAGTAACAAACCGTGCCGAGCAGATAGCGCGCTCGAAGCAGAGCAGGTTCGATTGCCGCCTCCTGGAAGTCAGCAATATGCGTCATGACTTCGCCCGGAAAGAACTCCAGCCTGGCACCGGTTCCGCCAGGAAGGGCATCTAGCCAAGCATAGCATCGCAGACTTGCACTCCACAGGATGAAATCCCAATCGGCCGGGATGTTCGCCAAGAGCGCGTTCGTATGTCGTTCGAACTCGCGAGAGAAGATCGCATCATCTTCGGCAACCGTTATCACCTTGTGCCGACCGACGGCCTCTCTCCAGAGCGTCACGTGCGAGATGGCGCAGCCCAGACTCCCAGGCGCATACTCCAAATCCGAACTGATAACCCCACGCTCTATCAGCTTGTCGCGGTCTATGGATTTTCCGTCAAATCCGGAGAACCTCCGGACTTCCGGCAGGTGCGAGTTCAACTTGCGAAATTTATCCAGCCGCCCGACACTTCGATCGAGATTGATTACATAAATCTCCGACATGACGCTTTTAGCCCCATTTTGGCGATGGTTCGTCCATTCACTCACTTTGCATCGAGCGAACCAGCTTGCGCCCCGGCCTCCACTTGAGAGAACTTCAAGTCTAGCCGGATCAGTGGTAGCTGGCGAGACGGCTTGGACCAGGCATTCGAACTTTTGGAGGATTTGCGTCCGCCAACTGGAGAGGCTATGAGGCGCCGAGATTTGGCGGTTGGCATCATCGTTGCGGCAGCATCGGCTACCGCAATGGCAAAGTTTTCGGCCATCCTGGACCCGGGCTATGCAGCTATGCCATCCCCCCGGAATAAGACACCCGCGACGCTTCTGTCCGCCCCGCTCGAACTCGCGGGCAATTGGGGCCGCATGCTCCCGCAAGCGGCAGAACAGGTCGTTGAAAAGGCGCGGCGCGCCTGCCTAGACGGCGTCCGACTGCTGTCTGATCGCCAGCCGGCAAGGCTCCGCGTCGACCGCCATGGCACCGGACAGCCGGCGATCTGGCTGCATCCCGACGGCAGCAGTATGGCCTGGATCATTGTCGACATCGGCGAACGGGACTGGTCGAAGCTTGCCTACCAGTTCGGCCATGAACTCGGCCATGTGCTTGCCAACAGCTGGCAGGCCGATGCGAAGCCGGCACCGCCTTGCCAATGGCTGGAGGAAGCCATGGTGGAGGCCTTCTCGCTGCGAGGCCTGGGACGCCTGGCGAAAGACTGGAAACAGGACCCGCCTTTCGCAGGTGACAACGCTTTCGGCGACGCCATTGCCGAATATCGTGGGAACATAATCAAACGCTATACCGCGCTCGCCGACAGCCAGGGACTTACCCGAGATGCTGCGACGTGGTTCGCCGACCACCGAAACGAGATCGAAGTTCCAGGTCTCAATCCGTTCGCGCAAGCAATGTGCCCGACCATTCTCGCAGAATACGAACAGGTTCCCGATTGCGTTGAGGCGCTGGGCGCGCTCAACCGCTGGCCTGGCCGCAGCGGGGTTCCAATCGCCGAATATCTCCGCCGATGGAAAAAGAGCTG
This sequence comes from Mesorhizobium sp. WSM4898, assembly GCF_029625845.1. Lineage (NCBI taxonomy): Bacteria > Pseudomonadati > Pseudomonadota > Alphaproteobacteria > Hyphomicrobiales > Phyllobacteriaceae > Mesorhizobium > Mesorhizobium sp. WSM4898. Next base: position 46,924 of record NZ_JARTVQ010000009.1, read on the forward strand.
TACCGAATTGCACGCCTCGCCGCACCTGCCGGTCCGACTCCAGCAATTGTTGCATGTTACCCGGGAGCGACGCTAACCAAAGCTCGGCAATGTGGCGGGAATCTTGTGATCGGACACATACGGGGGCCTGCGCGGACGCTACGGGTCTCCAAAAAAGCAGGGACGAGAACGCCCAAGCCGGCAGTTGGTCAGCGGCCGTCCGTATGTCGTGGCTGATGTGGAAGGGATTGTTGCTTGGCAGCGTCCGGATCGGTCTCCTTCGCCTTCGGCTCGGAGTGTCGCCGACCATATACAAGCCTGAACACAATCGCGAGATAGCCGACCTGCAACAGAAGCGCGGCTAGGAGGCTCCAGGCAATGCTCATCCAGACGGACCCCGTGGCCTCATAGGCCCAGGTTCCGACTACGGTCGACGTGATCAGCATTCCGACCAGAAACTGAGGAAAGTACATCTCCCCAATCCTGCTTCCAGGCACTCGAGGCGAAAATTTCACTATTTTAGCAATCGAGCAAGTATCGCCATCTGTACCAATTTCGACGCAGCACCGAGTTTCTCATTCGAGCAGCACGGTAACGGAAGACGCTGGAACGTCAGGTCGAAAGCTTGGAGGATGACGTGCTCCTAGGAGAATTCCGAGTTGGAAGGCGAGCGGATGTCCGGCGGGGTGGCGATATCAAACAAGGTCGCCAGCGCGTACACACCCGCCGGGGAGTGAGCGACTGACGAAGATGTGGGGACTTTTGCGTGGGCCTTTCTGCACCGATTCCTGCCGCAGTACGCCGTTCGTTTCGCTTTTCCATTTTCTCCCCCGAAACGAAGACGTAAGGCTTACCCGCGAACCCGCCATTAGAAGGACGCAAAAAGGCGGACCAGGGAATACCGGGTTCGACAAACTATCCGAGGCAATCTCGGCTGGCGTTTATGCTGAGGCTCGGCAAACAGAACAGTGCGCTTTTTTCGCCGCTCGCTCAATTAGCTCAATGGGCTTTAGCTCGATCAGATTACCATGTCGCCTCCCCAAAGTGCAGTGGGTTGGGCGAAGGACATGCACCAAAAGAAGGACTTGATGCATGTCGCGCAAACTTGTGCAGCGTTTTTCGGAAAAGACATGCACAAAACAAAGACTTAAAAGCGTATTTCTCGATCCATTTCGCCGCGATGCGCTCTAGCCGGCAGCAGCCTATGTTGTTTTTTTCACAGTCAGCGACACGTTTTTGTTACATTAAGATGCAACCTTAATCTCTGGGTGGCTAAGGTAATCGGAGATGACATACAAGTCGGTTCAGGAAACCCTCCGTGCAGCTGGAATCGTCATAAGCAAGAAAGGCGATGTCCACCGCATAAACTTCTTCGGCGGCCTGGAGGACACCGCGCACTATACCACGAGCCTCAAGGAGGCGCTGGAACGGGGCCTTGCGATGGCCAGACCGCAGCGTTCGTAGCCAGCGCCGTCGATTGGTAGCTGTGTTCCGTTGCGGCGAGCGGCTTGATCGCCTGGTCAATTCAGGCGAGATGCGCAGCGAACCGACTCTACGAGGCTAAGAAGTTCATCCCAGTAGGGCGAAATGTCGAGGCCGAGACCAGCGCCGTAGGACAGCAGAGAGAACTGTTGCGCCAGTTCATCCTGCAGACGCCGGGCTTCATCCGGATCAGAGATGGAAATGGTAGCCATAGCGGCCAGATCGCGGCACCTGGCATCGGTTTCCAAACCGGGACCGCCAACAATCACGCCGAGTTCGACCATCATCGATATGAGTCGCACAAGCCCCCTCCGGCGATCTGCGCAACACAAGTGGCCGAGAATCAATCACGATTGATCAGAAATGGGAAGCCCATTTCGGGGGATCCCACAATCTTCGTAAATCACCCTCCCGTGGAAATGACGTTTTTCCTGAGGAATACTGTACCAGAAAGTCGTGATCGCAATAGAAGGCGGCCGGGCAAGGTAGGCCTGCGACGTCACGGATCGCTCTGCTATGCCGGGAGGCGCTTTCAGCACTGTTTGTGCCGGATGCTCGCCGCTGGAAGTTCCTCCAGGCACGGACAGATGGACCGAGGCTCGATGTCGCCACGTCCCGGGCAGATGGACGGGCGAATGGGCTGAAGTGGATGGGCGCCCGGGCGGACGCCCATCCAACCTCGTCATGACATGAACGCGGGCGTAACTTAGCCGCCACCACCGGAGCCGCCCGATCCGCCACTGCCGCCGGAACCACCCGAGCCGCCGGAACTGCCCGAGCCCCCGCTACCGCCGGAACCGCCCGAGCCGCCGCTGCCGCCGGAACCACCCGAGCCGCCGCCAGAGCCACTGCCACCGCCGGACCCGCCTGATCCACCGCCGCCGCCGGAGCCTCCGCCCCCGCCGGAGCCACCGCTCCCGCCGCCATCGCCACCACCGGAGTCACCGCCACCATCACCGCCGCCGGAACCCCCATTGCCGCCGCCGGAACCGCCGCCCTCGCCGTCGCTGGCAAGGACGGAAGCGATGAGAGCCGTCGTGATTGGCGGGCACATTGCGATTTGTGCGCGCGTGAGGATGCTTGCGCGGTTGCTGGCGATGCAGCAAAGCGCGTAGTTGGATTCCGTCAGCGGCTGGCATTGGGCGGCCGTCATGCGCGGTCGAACATTGCTCTGTGCCGATGCCGGAAGCGTCGAATTCACCGCCATAAGGGCGGATGAGACAAGCAGAATTGCGCGAGCGCTGCTCGCGCACCTTGGGTACAGGTGCATTTCTTCCTCCTAAGAAGGGAAAAAAGGCGCTCCCGTCCCCAAACTGGGCGCTATGTCAAAGTTTCCGACCATCGGAAACAATTTGTTAAGCATACATTGTTTTAGAATCTGTGCAAACTTCTAATAGCGAGTCTTGATTTACCAAACCGGCGAAGATGATCTCGGTCTATCGATCCGAGGGGATGGAACGTGATCCGTTTGGCAGCGCTCGTTGCCGCAGCCATGGCTATGGCTGGCTGCAGCGAAACCATGCAGACTTCCGGCACTGCGTCCATGATGGTCACCAAGGGTTACGCTTTTGCCCCGCCGGCCGCCCGCGGCTTCTGCGCCAGGCAGCCAAGGCTCTGCAGCCCAGGCGGACACGTCAAGCAGGTGAAGCTCACCGAAAGGCGCATGGCCGAGTTGAAGGCGGTCAACAGTTCCGTCAATGCCAGGATCATCGAACGTGACGACCGTTCCACCGGCCTCGGCGACGATTGGCGGATACCGACAAACGCCGGCGATTGCGAGGATATCGCGATCCTGAAGAAGAGCGAGTTCATGAAGCGCGGCTGGCCGGCTTCAGCCCTGCTGCTGACGGTCGTTACGACGGGCGGCGCGGGCCACACCGTGCTTACCGTTCGCACCGACAAGGGCGACCTGATCCTCGACAACCGAACCGACGCCGTCAGGAACTGGGCGCAGACTTCCTATCGCTATTTTGCGCGGCAATCCCAGTCCGAAAACGGCAAGTGGCTGCGGATCGATTCCTGATCGATTGTCCCCGTCGGCGCAGTGCCGCGCCTTGACCGCCGGCGCAATTTCGCGCTGCGCAGAGATCCATCAATCCTTTGATCGGCTTGCACGGCCGGTTCCGTCATGGAACCATCATCGGGGGCATTCCTTGGCTTTGGTCCAAGGATTGGGGAATGGCCGATACAAGGACCATCGACTATTGCCGACGCTCCACGAGCAAAGGGCAACGCCATGCGTGTGGATGTCATCGACAGTTTCGATGCTCTCGTTGAGCTGAGGGACAACTGGGATGCCGTCTACGCTGCTGACCCGGAGGCTCAGTACTTCTTGTCCTGGCCATGGATGGCGGGCTGGTTCAAGCGGCTTCGCTACCAATGGCTCGTCCTGGCCGCCAAGGAAGACGATTCAGCCAGCTATGTCGGTTTCTTCCCGCTTCAGCTCCGAACGGAACGAGCCAGGGACGGTGCGTTCCAAAACGAATTGCGGACGGGCGGCGGCTACTTCGCCGGATATGCCGGCTTCCTTTGCAAACCGGAGGTTCAGGATGCCGTTGTCCGGGCCTTCGCCGATCATACGAAGCGGCTGAACTGGGCCAAGCTGCATCTTGAGAACATCTTTGCATCGCCGCGGCGGCTGAATACGTTCCTCGAGCAATTTTCCGCGCCGGAATTCCTGACCGGCAAGATGAGGCGTCCCGACGACGGCGACGGCATCGACCACGACATCTATGTCTATGTGAACCTGCCGGGCGACTGGGAAGACTTTCTCAACGACCGGCTTGGCGCGGCGACCCGCAAGACCGCGCGGCGGACGCTAAGGGCAATCGACGACGCATCCGAGTATCGCGTCACCAACGTGACCGCCGCAACGCTGGAGCGCGATCTGCAGACGCTACTCCGGTTCTGGGAAAGCCAGTGGGGCGCGAAACTGGCGGCGCGATATCACCCAGGCCTGCCGCAGGCGATGATCAACAACTTCCGTAACATGCTGCGCTGTGCCTTCGAGGACGATGCTCTCTATCTTCCAGTCCTGTGGCGGGACGACAACCCGATCGGCGTGCAGGCCACCTTGATCGACCGGAAGAACCGGGCACTAATCGGGATGCTCAACGGGCGCGATCTCGCGGTCAAGAAGCCCGCGCCCGGCTTCGCGCTTCATCTCTACAGCATACGCTGGGCCATTCAGAACGGCTTTGCCGTCTATGATCTGCAGACCGGGGATTTCTCTTACAAATATGATTTCGGCGGGCTCGAGCGCCGAGTCGAATGCCTTCTCGTCAGCACGGCCAGCCGCCGCAATCTGCGCGACCGCCTGGAGAGCCGGAGCCTGCCGGTCGTGCTCGCGCGCGCCAAAGCGCTTCATCAGGCCGGCGATCTTGAAGCGGCTCTGCGTGGTTGCCGGCAGATCCTGGCTGCCGATCCGGCCCATGCCGAGGCGCTATCGCTGCTTCGACAACTGGATGCCGCGCGACAGGCTCTTCTGCCGCAAAAGCTCGGCGTTGCCGCCCGTTTGCACTAGGCCGGAAACCTGGCCGCGGCGGAAAAGATCTATCGCGAGATCTTGGACGTCGAACCCGGGCGCTTTGACGTGCGCTACCTCCTTGGCGTGATTTGCCTGCAGCAGCACCGTTATGGCGACGCGGAGCGGCAGGTCGGCCAGGCGATCGAGATCAATCCGAACATCGCTGCCGCGTACTACAATCGCGGCCTGGCGCTGATGAAGCTCGACCGAATAAAGGACGCGCTCACAAGCCTTGACGAATGCATCGCGCTGGAGCCGGGCCACAGCCGGGCCCTGGCGCTTCGCACCGAGGCGCTGAAAGCCATCGGGCGGATCCCTGCCTCGGTTGCTTGAAGCGCGTCGCGCTGAAACGGATTCTGGCGACTGCTTCAAAGTCTTTGTTTTGATGCATGACCGTCCTAGAACTGCGCACATTTCTGGGCGACATGCATTAGCAGGGAGCAACCAATCCGGACGAGATCCGCGGCCGCGGCTTATCTCGGGAACGAATTGTCGATAACGATCGACCAGATATCCTTGTTTATTTCCCTGATGTCCTCGATGGAACCGTGGATTCTTCTCATCTCCTCGTCATCGAGCGCTTCAATCTTTCCGTATTTGACCTCGTCCTTGCCGTCCACGATGCGCATCAGCTGCGTGCTTCCGTGGGTTCCGGCCTCGTCGAACGAATAGATGCAGTGGCTGTATTTGTTTCGCAACTTCGCCTGGCGGGTGAGCTTGCCGGTGACTGTCAGCACCGCCCGACGGCAGGCGGCCGGCGTCTTCGGGATTTTCGCCAGCCGCTCTACCAGCTCGATGCGCGCGCGGGTCGTGTTCAGCGTCAGGAAGATGATGATCGCCGTTTCCTTGTCGACCTTCGCAAGACCGGCAATCAGATAGATCAGCAGACTCTCGGTGTTGGTCCATGTGTAATTCAGTTGGCCAACGAGGAGCAGTATCTCCTGAAACCGAGGCATCATCGGCTCACGGCGAAGATTGGACGGACTGTGGCGAACCGGATCGTTCCAAGCCGCCGTGAAAGCTATCCTTGCGCGCATGAAACACCGCGGCCGCCTCGGTCCGGTTGTGAGCCCCAAGCTTGGTTATGATGTTGTGCAGATGGATCTTGACCGTGTGCTCCGACAAGCGAAGGGTCGCGGCTATGATCTTGTTCTGCAATCCGCGAGCGACCATTTCCAGGATCTGGAACTCACGGTCGGTCAGTTCGCCCATCTCTTCGAAACCCGACCGGTCCGGCCTTGGTTGTTCGGCAGGCGTCGAATGATCCGACGCCTTTTGCGAGAGGCTGCGTGCGTATGACTGGAACATCGCCAAGGGGAAATATTCGCCGCCGCGAAGCATAAGCCGGATGACCGAAAGCCAGACGTCCAGCTTCAAATCCATGGGCAGGACGCTGCGCACGATCTTTAGATCGAGAACGTCGTGCATTGAGACGGAAGCTCGGCTGTCGTGCTGCACCAGGACGATCGGCGCCGCCGGATGATGCCGCATCAGTTCGGCGGCATAGCCGTCGATCTTATGCAGGAGCTCGGTGTCGATAAGGACCAGGCAGACGGGATGCTCGAACGGCGCGCAGGCCGCTTCGATGCTTGTAGCCTGCTCGACGACTATCGAGGGAAATTCCCTCTCGATGGCGTATACTAGACATTCTGGAAAGCTATCAGTAGAGGAAACAGTCAGGATAATTCTACGCGCCGGCCAACTCTCTCCGGCACCGCTACCTACGGTGCTGCGCACGTTAACTCTGGACATGGTTGCCACCCCACCCTAGACGAATACTGTCGGTTTAATTCTTTCCCTTCTTCAAATTTTCGGGGGCCGCCACCCCGCAAACAGCTAGCCTTAACGACTTATACACCAAATTAGACCGGACTGATATAGTTCGGATGAGCTATAGCTAATTTCTCCGTCGTCGCTGCCGACCGGAGACGTTCGACAGAGTCGCCTTCACCTGATCCGGGCAGGAATATCGGCATTCGCGCGGCCGGAGCACGTCTGGGCAGCGGTCCAGCCGAACGGGCTAGCCCGAACTGTCAGCTTACAATCACCGCCCTCTGGTTCCAGACTTTCCCGGGTTCCATGTGGGATTGGGGCATATCCAGGACTCTCCCGTTTGAACGACCGGATCCTTGGTGATCCGGCGCTCCCCCGGGTTTTGCCTTGGGACGGCCGCCTCTCCCGAAGTCAAAGGGAGGTACTCAAGCAAGTCATGACGAAATTCGGATTGCGGACCTCAGTCCCCTCGGTCCGGCAGTCCATTCACCGCATTAAACGCAACGTCCGCGTACAGCCCATAGCCGCGTAAGAGAAGAATGCGGTTCGGCAGTCGCGGCCTTCAAACAGAGGACACGACCATGTCTCTCGACCTCGACAAGAACAACATCAACGCATTCGGTTTGCAGATCGTCGACAGCGAATTCGATATCGGTGACGGCGGTGGCGAAAACGAAAACAAGAACTACAATACCAACGACGCCAAGAACGAGAACGAAAACGAGAACAAGGCCTCGAACGAGAACGAAAACAAGAGCGACAACGACAACTCGAACGAGAACAAGTCCTCGAACGAGAATGAAAACGAGAACAAGGCCTCGAACGAGAACAAGAACGAAAACTCGAACGAGTCCAAGAACGAAAACTCGAACGAGAACAAGAACGTCAACGAGACCAAGGTCGACGTCGACGTCGACGTTGGCGTCAAGCTCGAAGGTGAGCTCGGCAATTCCGACGATGATTTCGCCGATATCTATGCCAACGACGACATGAAGATCGACACCATGATCAACAATAAGGACGGCAACGTCACTTATGATCCTGGCGACGACGTCACCTTCAAGGACATCCTGAACAATTCGATGACCGGCGCCGGCACCAACACCGCGTCGATCATCAACCAGACCCTGAATATGTATGACAACGACAAGCTCGACAACGCGACCGTCAAGAACGACGCCGATTTCAAGCTTGATCTGAACGCCAAGGGCGGCCACTCCGAAGCCGGTGACGGCATCTCGGCAGGCGGTGGGACCGCGGACGGCGGGAGCGACGCCAAGGCCAATGGCGGCGAAGGCGGCAATGGCGGCGACGCCAAGTCCGACGACGTCGAAGCCGGCGACGGCAAGGGCGGCCTGGCTCTCAGCGCGGCTATCGGCGGCGACTCCAAGAGCGACAACAAGGCCGACGCGGGCGACGCCAAGGCCGGCGACGGCGATAGCGGCGACGCCAAGGGCGGCGAAGTCGACACAGGCGACGCCAAGGGCGGCTACGGCGACGGCGGCAACGCCAACGGTGGCGATGGCCTCGGCCTCGGTTTCGGCCTCGGACTGGGCCTCGGTGTCGGCGCTGCGGAAGCCGGCGATGCCAAGTCTGACGACGGCGGCGACGCCAAGTCGGATGCTGGCGACGCCAAGGCGGATGCTGGCGATGCCAAGGCCGATGGCGGCAATGGCGGCAATGGCGGTGATGGCGGCGACGTGACCGGCGGCGATGCCAAGTCGGACGGCGGCGATGGCCTCGATGTCGACGGAAAGCTGTCGCTGCTGAACTACGGTGAAGGCGGCGACGCCAAGAGCCTCGCCGGCGACGCCACCGGTGGTGGTGGCGGCGGCGGTGGCGGCGGTGGCGGCGGCGGCGCCGACGCTGATGGCGGCAATGCCAATTCGGATGGCGGCACCGCCAATTCGAACGGCGGCGACTCCGAATCGTACGGCGGTGACGCCCTCGGCGCAGGCTGGGGCGCTGGTACGGGCTGGGGCTCGGGCTCCGGCACCGGCGGCGCCGGCGGCACGGGCGGTGCTGGCACGGGCGGTGACGGATCCAGCGGTGACGGAACCGGCGGCGCGGCCACCAGTGGCGACGCTTACGGCGGCGACAGCCTCGGCGGCTTCGCAGCGGCCTTTGGTGGTGACGGTGGCCATGCGCTGAGCGGCGCCTGGGCTGACGGTACCGGCGGCGACGCCACCGGTGGATACACCGCTTCCGGCTACGGTGGTGCCGGCGGCGCTGGCGGCCAAGCCTTCAACGGTGACGGCGGCACCGGCGGCGACGCTGGGATGTGGGGCTCGCAAAATGGCGATGACGGCTACGTGACCGGCACGAGCCACTCTTCGGCCGACGGCCTGATCGACGTCAGCGCCTTCAATCAGCAGATCGTGATGGGCGCCAACCTTCAGGAAAACCTGGTCGACCAGACCGTGGTTGGCGGCGACTACCACAACACGCTGACTGGCGAGGACGCCGGCGACCATACCGGTACCTGATCGATGTCACACGACTGATTTCGTCACGATATCAGACAGCTTGGGACTGCGCGGAGTCCGCGCAGTCCTTCCATCCGGGAGACATGCCGCCCCGACCGAGCGCGAATGATCTCAAGATACGGAGGCTACCGTGTACACGATGCAGCTGGACAAGATGACCGAGGTCATCTCGCATTTCATCGGCATGTTCGAGATCTCGGTCGAGGAGGCACGGCAGCTAAAGACCTACGACGAGTTCAAAATTGCTGCGGCCACCAAGGAAGAAACTCCCGACCTTCCAAACACGAATGTCAACGTCAAGGCGCCTTATACCCTCGACGACTTCGATCCACACGTTCCGTATATGGGGGTCAAGCCGGACCTGGTGCTGAACACGGTCAGTTCGAGCTTCTGGTACACGCCGCCCGAAATCGTTCAGCACGGCCATCTGAGCCCCGGCCATCATCACTTCCATCTGCCGCATCTGCCGGCTTTCGGTGGCGGCATGGTCCTGCCAAACATCGAACCTCCAGGCGCGATCGCAGCCTACATCAACCAGGAAATCCGCCTGTCCGACAACGACTATGTCGGCGCCGGCGGACATGGGCTGATCTTCACGCCCGCGGCGGTCGACGACAGCAGCCATCTGGCCTCGCTGATGAACGCGGCGGCGGACGTGTCGCCGATCGACGATGTGACGTTGCTGGGCACTCCCGACGACATGGCGGCCGCGGTGGTGACCATGGGCGAACGCATCGCGGCCTACACCGAGGACCCGAGCGGCGAAGCGAACGTCTTCGTCCTGCACCCAGACGCGACTTCAGGCCCGATCTTGGGAACCTATGTCAACGGCCAGCTGGTCGACGCCGACGCGCCGAAGGCGGAGGACTACATCAATCTCCTCAAGGAACAGCACCAGGATGACGAGGTTGCCAGCGCTGGACCCGACAAGGACGACTACAACACGCCGCCGGATTCCTCCGACTTCATGTCGGGCTGGGGCAACGGCCTGCTCAGCCCATGCATTGAATTGGACACCGGCACCAACACGCTGATCAATTCGGCCGTGCTGACCAACAACTGGACGACGACATCGGTCGTCGCCACTGTCGGCAACAGCTATGAAATCAATGCCATCATCCAGATCAACGCACGCTGCGACACGGATATCGTAAGCTCCTCCCTGAATGGGTGGAAGCTGGGCAACGCCCCCGACGAGGCCTTCAACATCGCCGCGTTCAAGCACATCGACCCGTCGTCCGGCAGCGTGGCACCAACCGCAGCGGACGGTTTCCCCGCCGCCTGGGTGGTGACGCAGGTCACCGGCGACCTCATCATCACGAACTGGATCCAGCAGTACTGCTTCATGACCGACAACGACACCACGGTTATGTCCTCGTCGGGTGTCAGGACCAGCGTGAGCACCGGCGACAACACGGCGATCAACGACGTGTCGCTGAACGAGCTCGGTCACTACTACGACCTGATCATCATCGGCGGAAACATCTACGACGCCAACATCATCCAGCAGATGAATTTCCTGATCGACAACGATCTCATCGGCGCGGTCGATGGTTTCCAGACTTCCGGAGAAGGCTCCTACTCGACCGCCGGCAACCTGCTCTGGAACGATGCGACGATCATCAATGTCGGCGGCCAGAACCACTATGAGGCCTTGCCGACGTCCTATCTTCAAGCTGCCCAGGACTTCGCGGCCGGCAAGGACGCCGGCCCTGGCGACATACTGAACGACCCAGCCTTCGCCGGTATCGGCGCCTTGCGGGTTCTCTACATCTCCGGCGACCTGCTCAACGTGCAGTATGTGTCGCAAACGAACGTGCTGGGCGACAGCGATCAGGTTGCCTTGGCGATGAACCAGTTCGTCGCCCATCCCGAGGCGGAATGGACTGTCACCACCGGCGGTAATCAGGTGGCGAACTTCGCGGGGATCATCGACGTCGACGGAACCGACAAGACCTATGTCGGCGGCGAGCACTATTCGCAGGAGATCCTGATCCAGGCCGACATCATCTCGAGCGATCCTGAACTCGGCGGACAGAATCCGGACGCGCTGGTCAACGAAGCGATCGCGTTCCTGGCCGACGATGCGGGCGCCGACGACACGCAGATGGACCATTTGATAGTCCCGACGCCGGATCATGTTCAGGCGGACGGCGTGCAAACAATATTGGGCTGATCCGGGAACCGGGGGATACAATGACCGATGATCGCGACCTGCCTTGGGACACGTTTGCCGAAGACCTAGAGGCGGCGATGCAGGAGGACGACCAGGGATCGTCGAGTTCCGCGGTGCCTCGCAAGACGCTTTCAAACGCCCTGCGGCAGCATGAGCAGGCGATCGACCGGACCATCAAGACAATCGACAATGCCGTCGGCCAGTTTTACGATGCAGTCCCCCATCGCGAGGTAAAGGCCGGTCAGGACCGACCTTTGCCGCAGGTCGACGGCCGGAGCGCAGTAACCAGTCAGCCGAAACCAGAGCAGGCCACAGCGCCCCTGCCTGCGCACCAGCCGGCGAGAACCCCTGCATCGACCAGCCCGGCTGGGCAGGCGGACGGGGGCGGCGTGGTCAGGCAAATCGTCACGCCTCCCACAACGACGAATCCACAGGTCAGCGAAGCGAAGGCGGCCGCGGCCGGCCCCATCAAAATCGCACCCGCCTTGCAGGAGGGGCGAACCGAGGAAAGAGCAAATCCAGTTCTGCAAACGACAGGCGGGCCACCGAACCTGCCCAACGAGATGCGCGCCAATGCAGTGCATCCTCCGGCTTCTTCCCCAGCACCCGTAGCCGCCGTTGACATACCGAACTTCATGGCGCAGCGCCAACTGTGCAAGCCGGAGCCGGCTCCGCAGCCAAGCCAAAGTTCCATCCCCGGCACCACACGGGCGCGTTCGACTTTCGCACCTGAGCCTCTGCCGCCAACGCCAACATTCCAGACGCGACCGGCCGAGTGGCAGGGGCCAGCTTTGACGGCCAAGAAACCTGCTGCTCCGCCTTCAGCCGCCGCTGCAAAAGGTGAGCCGGTGGCGACCGAGCCTCCCGCGACGACAGCGCCGACGATCGACAAACTGAATGTCCCGGCGGACGCGGCGTCGCCGAGGCCACAGCCTGTGCCCCAACGGCCAGCCGAACCCACGCCCAAGCCGATGCCAGCGGCCGAAAGGCAGAATATCCAGGCCAATGCAGCGCCGCCGAGGCCACAGCCAGCGGCCCAACGGCCGGCCGAACCCACGCTCAAGCCAATGCCAGCGACCGAAAGGCAGAACATCCAGGCCAATGCAGCGCCGCCGAGGCCACAGCCTGCGGCCCAGCGGCCGGCCGAACCGCAGGCCAAGGTCGCGCCCGACGAACCAGCCAAGCCGTCGGTAACCGAGATGAAAGACGCGGCAAAGTCGCCCGGCATCATCACCATCGAAGGCGACACTGGTCCCATCAAGACGCAGCAAGGCGGATCTCCCCCAGGAGGTGTGGACGACAAGGGCCGGCGCGGCGGTGGTGGCGGCGGGGGTGGCGGCGCTTTCCACAAGCGCCTCGGCCCGGTCGATTTCGGCGCTTCGCTCAGGGCCGGATTGAGCGCGGTCAGGAAAAACCTGCTGATCGTCATGCTGTTCACGGTCGCCTGCAACATACTGGTCCTGGCGATCCCGATCTATCTGTTCCAGATCTCGGATCGCGTTCTCACCAGCCGTTCCCCCGACACGCTGGTGATGCTGACGGTGGTGATCGTCGGCGCGGTGATGCTGCAGGCGATGTTCGATGCGCTTCGCCGCTTCATCCTGATGCGCACGGCCGTCGAGATGGCGGCCCAATTGGGTGCGCCGATCCTCAGCGCGGCGGCCAGAGCCTCGCTTCACAGCAACGGCAAGGAGTACCAGGTCCTGGGCGACCTGCAGCAACTGAGGACCTTCCTGACCTCCGGCACGCTGCTGTCGTTCCTCGATGCGCCGATGGCTCCATTGATGGTGCTGGTGGTGTTTCTGATCCACCCGCACCAGGGCTTCATCGTCATGACCTCGGCGGTGCTGCTGTTGATCATCACGCTTCTCAACCAGCGCGCGACGGCCGCGACCTTCGGCGAGGCGAACGCGCACCAGAGCAAGGCCAACATCCATCTCGATTCGATGTCGCGCAACTCGCAGATCATCAACGCGCTGGCCATGATCCCCGAGGCCGTGAAGATCTGGGGCAAGGACACCGCAAACTCGCTCAGGGCGCAGGTGATCGCACAAGACCGCAACATCGTCTTTGCCTCCATGTCGAAGGCCGTTCGGCTGCTGACTCAGGTGACGATGCTTGGCTGGGGCGCTCATTTGGCGATCGAAGGGCATCTCACCGGCGGCATGGTCATCGCCGCATCGATCATCGCCGGCCGGGCGCTCGGCCCGATCGAAGGCGCCATCGAGGGCTGGAACCACGTCGTGCATGCCCGCGCCGCCTATGGCCGGATCGCATCGCTTCTGCAATCGTCGCCGCTCAATTTCGAGCGGCTGAACCTGCCGCGTCCAGAGGGCCGTCTCGACGTCGAACGGCTCCTGTTCGTGCCCCAGGGAACGAAGCGGGTTGTGCTGAACGGAATCTCGTTCGCGCTCTCGCCGGGCGATTCGCTGGCCATCATCGGCAATTCGGGCGCCGGCAAGACGACCTTGGGCAAGATGCTGGTCGGGTCGATCCTGCCGACGTCAGGCAACGTACGGCTGGATCTTATGGATCTTCGCAACTGGGATCCACGCCAGTTCGGCGAGAATATCGGCTATCTGCCCCAGGATGTTCAGCTGTTCCCGGCGTCGATCAAGGCCAACATCGCCCGTATGCGTGACGATGCGACCGACGCCGAGATCTACCAAGCGGCGGCGCTGGCCGACGTTCATGAGATGATCTCGACCTTGCCCCACGGCTACGAGACCTTCGTCGCCGCCGACGGAGCGCCGCTTTCCGGCGGGCAGAAGCAGCGCGTCGCGCTTGCGCGCGCGTTCTTCGGCAATCCCCGCCTGGTGGTGCTCGATGAGCCGAATTCGAATCTGGATTCGGCCGGAGACGCGGCACTGGAACGAGCCCTCCAGCACGCCAAGGAAAACAAGATAACGGTGATCACCATCACCCAGCGGCCATCGCTGCTGAAGAGCGTCGACAAGATACTGCTGCTCGTCAACGGCACCGTCGCCCTGTTCGGCATGCGACAGGAAGTGCTGCAGGCCCTTGCAAACCGGGGCTTGAGCATCGAAGGCGGCTCGTTCGGCCATCAGATCCAGTAGCGGGGCCGCAAAGATGACGACCGACATCGCAAAAGTTCACGACATAGAGTGGTATTCCGAGGTGCCGCGCTCGATCTGGAAGCAGACCGCATTTGGCGCGCTGTTGATCACGGTGGCCTTCGGCGGCTTCGGCACCTGGGCTTTCACGGCGCCGCTCGCGTCCGCCATCATCGCCCAGGGCAGCTTTGTCGCAACCGGGCAAAACAAGATCGTCCAGCATCTCGAAGGCGGCATCATCAAGGAAATCCTGGTCAATGAAGGCGACCATGTCAGCCTCGACCAGCCGTTGATAAAGCTCGACGAGACCGCCGCGCAGACCAACGAACGGCAATTGTTCCTGCGCAAGGCGCGGCTCGAAGCGATCGCGGCCCGGCTGAATGCCGAGGTGCAGGGCAGCGGCAAGATCCGATTTCCCGCGATCATCCTCGACAACCGGTTCGATCCAGAGGTCTCCCCGATCATGGAAAGCCAGCAGGCCAACTTCGAGGCCGCGGAACGAAAGCGCGACAGCGACATAGCGCTGTTCGACCAGAACAAGAAGGCCATGGAATTCCGCAACGAAGGCATCGAGGAGCAGATCTCGTCGGTGCGCCGGCAACTGCAATTCCTCAAGGAGGAATATCAGGGCAAGCAAAGGCTCCTCGAGCAGGGCCTGATCCGCGGCACCGAGGTAAAGGCGATCCAGCGCGCGATGGCCGACGCCGATGGCCAGATCGGCAAGATGGTGGCGGAAGTCGCCGAGAACCGCGAACAGATCGTCAGGTTCGAGCAGCAGATCACGCAGACCAAGGATACCTATCGCCAGGCGGCGCTCCAGGAGCTGCAAAGCCTGGAGGCCGAACTGGACGCCGTGCGAGAAAAGTCGCGCGAGGCGGAGAACGTGCTTCGCCGCGTGACCATCAAGGCTCCCGAGCCCGGCACCATCATACGCATGTACTATCACACCGCCGGCGGCGTTATCGAGAGCGGCAAGGCGATCCTCGAGATCCTGCCCTCGGATGTGCCTCTCGTCATCGAGGCCCAGGTGCCCCGCACCGACATCGACAACATCAAGGTCGGGCAGAAAGCCTCGATCCGGCTGATCGCTCTCAATCGCCGCACGACGCCGGTTCTGGAGGGCGAAGTCTACTATGTCTCGGCAGATGCGTTGCCGGAGATGAGCGGCCCCACGCCCAAGGAGGTATATCTGGCGCGCGTGCGCGTGCCGGCGAGCGAACTGGCAAAGGTGCACGGTTTTACGCCGACCCCGGGTATGCCCGCCGAGATCCTCGTCGCGACGGAGTCGCGCACATTCTTCAGCTATCTGACGAAGCCGATCGCCGACAGCATGGCGAGAGCCTTCATGGAACAGTGAGACCTACGAACAGGCAATGATTTCGGGGGAACCATGCAGATCGACGTCATCACGAAACGGGAGGAACTGAACCGGCTCAGGGAGAACTGGGATGATCTCTACCAAAAGGATCCCGAAGCGCAGTTTTTCCTCTCCTGGACGTTCCTGTCGTCCTATATGCGACGCTATGAAGACGCCTGGTCCGTCCTGGCGGCACGCTCGGGGCCGCCAGGATCTTCCTATATCGCCCTTTTGCCTCTGCGGCTGCGCACCAGGCTGAACAAGAAGACCGGTATCTGCCACAACGAGATCAACATGGCCGGCAACTACGCGGCCGACTATGCCGGTATCCTGTGCGCACCGGGCTTTGCCGAGCGCGCGATCCCGGCTCTTGCCAGGCATCTTCTGAAGATGAACTGGGCCAAGCTGCATCTCGAAAATCTGCGCATGTCGGAGAAGCGACGGCGCCTGCTCATCGACAACCTGGCCGACAAGCGGCTAACGGCCCACAAGATGCCGCGCGTCAACAAAACCGACAATGTCGACAATTGCATCTGCCCGGCCGCCGCACTGCCAGGCGATTGGGCCAGCTATCTCGAACAAAAGACCAGCTCGAACACGCGCCAGAAGATCAGACGCTTCCTGCGCAAGCTCGATGGATCCGGCGAGTTCCGCATCACCCATGCCGACGCCTCCACGATAGATCGCGACATCGGCATCATCCTCGAAATGTGGCGGATCAAATGGGCGCCGCGGAAGGGAAACCTCCTGCCCGGCCTAGTCAGGTCCAACCGGATCCTGTTCAAAGACGCCTTCGAAAGCGGAACGCTGTTCCTGCCGATCCTGTGGCAGGGCGACAAGCCGCTCGGGGGCTTGGCTTTCCTGGTCGACCGGGTCAAAAAAACGATGCTGTTCCATCTCGCGGGACGCGACGAGACCGCGAACGACATCCCGTCCGGGCTCGTGCTGCATGGCTATTGCATTCGTCATGCGATCGAACAGGGCTTCCGCAGCTACGACTTCCTGCGCGGCAACGAGCCGTACAAGTACTCCTACGGCGTGGAGGAGACCACCATCCATTGCGTCCTGGTCAAGACCAGGACCGGTCGCAATCTCGGCGACCGGATCGACGAGAGGTCCGTCGGGAGCGTGCTGGAGCAGGCGACCAAATTCCACGAGGCAGGCAACCTTGCCAACGCCGAAAATGGCTACCGCCAGATCTTGGAGGTCAACCCTCGCCATCCGCGCACGCTTTACGGATTGGGCCAGCTGCTGGCCGCCAAAGGCGACCACTGGTCGGCGGCCGATACTTTCGGATCGCTCGTGGAGATCGCACCGAAATCAGTCAAGGCTTGGTCAAGGCTTGCCGTCGAACTTCAGCTGCTCAGCCGGCACGCGGACGCCGCCGACGCCTTCCGCAAATTGCTTGAGCTCAATCCAGACCTGTCGGGGGCGCGATATGGTCTTGGCCGCAGCCTCGCGCAGCTTAGCCAGTTGGATGAGGCCACCAGGGTGCTGAGCGCCGTCGAGGACAAAGCCGACCCAATGCTTCGCGCCAAAATCCGTCTACAGCTGCGAAAGCTGAAGGAGGACGTAAGTCCGTGCTACATAAAACTGGAGCCGGCAAACGCAGGCGTCTCGAAGCTGGAGCGGATGGACGCCTAGCCATAGCGACGCAACCCGGAGATTCGCTTCTGGTGCGTGCACATGCTGCTATCGGATTTGAAACAAAGGGTTGGATCTGATCGGTGTTGGGGGCGAACGGCGCGACTCTATCCAGGTCCGCCGTTCCGATGAACGACGTCGCTGGCCCTCGGAACGATCAGCAGGAAGAGACGACAAATTTCGCGCCACACATCAAGCTGCGTTTGCTATTCTTGCGTATCTTCGCGCGCACGCGAAAACGGAAAATCGACTCTAGCGTCCCTTGCGTCCTAACTTGCTGTTTGTCTGTGGCTTTCAGTCAGCATCCTCCGGCCTCTACCGTCCCTTGCGCATCGAAGCTCAACGGCGGGCGCGGTCGATAGAGATGTTGCTGGGCGCGCATCCGTACGCCGCCGCGTCTCCGCCTGCCCATCGCCCGCAGCCGGCATCAAGACTTATTACATTTTTGACCTTCGGCTCGAAAGCAGGAGGGGGGAACGACTGGGCAACACCGTGGGACTTTCCGTGGGACTTTGCGTGCCGAACCCTGCCAATGTAGGCCGTTCGTTCCGCCCTTCCATTTTGGGGTTTGCTCAAAATGGTTCGGAACCCCATGGGGATGCCGTTCGGAGTTTAGCGCAGCCTGGTAGCGCACCTGATTTGGGATCGCGTGGGCTTAGGCCAGTTTTCCTTTAGCTTTCAATGTGATCGCAGGGGCAGTTGATAGCTCTGTGGGACTTTTTGTGGGATTCATCGCCTCCAATCCCGCGCGCAGATCAGCGTCCGTCGCGTGGGCGTACCGAGCTGTGGTACTGATCTCGGTGTGACCCAACAAACGCTGCGCGAGCTTTAGGTTGCCTGCCGCACGTACAAGGCGCGTAGCCGCAGTGTGGCGTGTATCATGAAACCGGAAATCCTCCAGCTTGGACCTGCCAAACCGTCGCCACGCTGTCTTGAACCCTTCAATGGTGACTGGATAACGGTTGCCACGCTTCCCGAGATTTTTGAACAGCTGAATTTCCTCATCCGAATGCACGAAAGGCATGATGAAACCATAACGCGTCGCGAGATCATGTCTGCGCTGAACGTGCTCAAGATCAAGCTCGACGAGTTGCAGAAGGGGCAGATTCGGCGGCCTCAGAGAAGACTAAAGGCTCAGCGCGCCACCCTCGAGGTTAGTCAGCTACTTGCCCAGGGGCACACAAGAATAGCCCTCCCTCTGCAACCGCTTACGCCATCGGCCACACCTTGTCATCGCGCGTACCGAAATGCGGCCGCCGTTCGAACGATATGCGAAGACCTTGTTCGCGGAGGAACTGACGAGTCCGCTCGGTGTCGCGCCTGCCGACCCGCGACACCCATTCCGAAAACAGCCGCACCGCGCGCCGGTTCATGTGCCGCGACGGACAGACCAGCCAGTATCCGGGGAACTCTATGACGTCGAACTCGGTCGAGACGGGCACCAAAGCGCCCGAAACAAGATCCTCGAATGCAATTGACGTGCTTTCCAGAACCACGCCCGCTCCATCCTTCGCCAGCTGAACGGACATCGAGGAGCGGTCGAAACGATAGGGATAGGTCATGCGCGCGCCCTGGACCCCGTTACGCGGCAGCCAGTAATCCCAGCGGAAATAGGCCTTCACGCTGTCGATCAGTCTTGCCTGGCGCAACTGCTCGCGCGGATCGGATGAAAGCCTCTGCAGCTCGGTGAGATACGAAGGCGAGCACATCGGCAAGATCAGGTCGTTGACCACGCAATCCGAATAGAGGCCGGCCCAGCCCCCGTCGCCGTAGCGAAGATCGAGATCGATGACCTCGGTTTCGAAATCCGAGAAATTGGGTGTCGCGTCGACGCGCAGATTCCAAGTCGGATAGTCCTTGCTGAATTCAGCCAAACGTGGCGCCAGCCATTTCTCGCCAAAGGAGGGGCTGACCCGGAGGCTGAGCTGAAAGCTCTCGCGCTGCCGCACGATGGCGTTTCGAACCTCGCGTATGGATTCGAAGGCTTGCGTGGTGGTCTGGTAGAGCCGCTCTCCGTCGATCGTCAGGGAAAGGTGGCGCTTTTCGCGCTGGAACAGCCGCACGCCCAGCTGGTGCTCAAGCAATCGCAGTTGCTGGCTGACGGCCGAAGGCGTCACCTGCAATTCCTGCGCCGCTTTTGCCACGCCACCGAGGCGCGCAACGGCTTCGAAATGCGCCATCGACTTGAACTTGATGTCCGACATATCGTCATCGTCAGTTAAGTTCAGCTACACAGAATGTTAAGAAACGAGAATTGAGCCGAATGTCAATCGGTCGCATCTTTCCCCCGATCTCGGGAGGAGATGCAGGATGGAAACGGCCCAGGGCCTGGGCGTCGCCGACAATGGGAGCGCGGCCGCACAGGCATCGAATAGGACGCCTCTGATCGACGCTGCCAATGTCGCGAAGAGCTACGGCGCAACCCGCGTGCTACGAGGTGTGAGCTTTCAGGTCCGGGCCGGCGAAATCCATGCGCTGCTGGGCAGCAACGGTGCCGGCAAAAGCACGCTGATCCGCATCATCACAGGCCTCACCCCTCGTGACGCCGGCGACATCGGCTTCGCATCGGCGAAGGTCGGCCCAAGCGGCCCGATCATAGCGGTGGTGCATCAGGAACTGGCGCTGCTGCCCGAACTGTCGGTCGCGGAAAACATCGGCATTGTGCATGCGAAGTCCGGCCTGTCGCAGAGCAGCCACCGCCGCATGCGCGACATCGCGCTCAACGCGCTGCGCCTGATCGATGCGGCGATCGGCGACGAGATCGTGGATCTGCCTGCGGGCAAATTGTCCTTGCATGAAAGGCAGATCGTGGAGATCGCCCGCGCGCTTTCAACGGGCGCCGAAGTGCTGCTTCTCGACGAGCCCACCGCCAACCTGACCGCGGGCGAGACGGCCAAGCTTTTCTCCGTGCTGAAGCGTTTGGCGCGCGACGAGGGCATCGGCATCGTATTCGTCTCGCATAGGATGCGCGAAATCCGCGAGCTATGCGACGTCTGCACCGTCCTGCGGGACGGCGTCACCGTGGCGAATGCGACGCCGCTTGCCTCGCTGAGCGATGCCGAGATCGTCCAGCAGATGGGGCAATCGACCCACCGTTCCGGACCACAGCTCAAGCGGCGGCAACGCAGCCGAGAGGGCGCGCCGCTTGTACTGCTCGGACCGGACGGCGCCAGGTTAGAAATCTGGCCAGGCACCATTCTCGGCCTGGCCGGCGCGCCGGCGGGTCCGACGGGCCTGATCGATACCCTCGTCGGCGCGGGAAAGGGCGCCGGCTGGCGCCTCTCCGGCGACGGTCTCGGAGACGGCTTCCCCTCCCCGGCCGCGGCGGCGCGCGCGGGTATCGGCTTCGTCTCGGGCGACCGTGCGGCGAAGGGCATCCTTTCGCAGCTTCCGATCGTCGACAACGTGCTTGCCGCGCGCAGGGTACGCGACAAGCGGCGGATCGTCGGCGCCGCCGAACGGCAGGAATGCTCCCATCTGGTTTCGGCGCTGAAGTTGAAGGCGGGTTCGATCTGGGACCTTCCGGTGTCGCTGTCCGGCGGCAACCAGCAGAAGCTCATCGTTGCGCGCTGGCTCGGATTGCCGCTGCGCATGGTGGTGCTGGAAGAGCCGACGCGCGGCGTCGACATCGCCACCAAGCACGACATCTACGCGCTGGTCCGCGAGATGGCGGACGCCGGAGCAATCATTGTCTGGTGGTCGACCGAGAACGTCGAACTGCTCGAGCTGTGCGATGTGATCTTCGCCTTCGACACCGAGGGGCGCCCGAAGGGGTTTCTATCGGACGAGCGATTCACCGAAGACGGGCTCGCCGAGCTGACGGGGATGGCAGCATGACCGACGCAACGAACGGCGCCGCGACGGCCAAGAAGGCCCGGACCGCCAGGAGCCGCTCCCCCGGGATTCTTCTGTCCTACCGCACCGAAGCCGCGATTGCCGGCGCGATTG
Organism: Mesorhizobium sp. WSM4898; assembly: GCF_029625845.1. Taxonomy (NCBI): domain Bacteria; kingdom Pseudomonadati; phylum Pseudomonadota; class Alphaproteobacteria; order Hyphomicrobiales; family Phyllobacteriaceae; genus Mesorhizobium; species Mesorhizobium sp. WSM4898. The sequence continues at coordinate 68,369 of NZ_JARTVQ010000009.1, forward strand.
TCGTCCTGTTGCTGGCGGTCGGCATGTTCGTGCCCGCGGCGCTCAGCATGGCCAACGTCCAAAACATCATCCAGGCCGCGGCGCCGCTCATCATCATGTCGCTGGGCGTTTTCCTGGTCGTGGTCACCGGCGGCATTGATCTTTCGGTCGGCTCGGTGTTCTCGCTGACCGGAATGGTCACGGCGCTGGCAATGGCCAATGGAGCGGACGATCTTACCGCCAGCCTGGCAGGCTTGGCCGTGGGGCTGGTATTCGGAGCGATCAACGGGTTTCTCGTCACTGTCGTCAGGCTGGCCCCTTTCGTCGTCACCCTCATCACCTACGCGGTGGCGGGCAGTCTGGCCTTCATCGTCACCAATGGTCGCTCGATGCCGATCGGTGCGCCGGATTTCTGGCTGCTGAATTCCGGCGAGATCGTCCCCGGCATCCCCAATCATCTTCTGTTCTGCATCGTCCTGATGGTGGTGCTGGAATATGTGCTGCGCAGGGTCGTGCTGGGCCGCTGGTTCTATGCCGTCGGGTCGTCGGCGACTGCAGCCCGGCTGCTCGGCATTCCCGTGCTTCGCATCAAATTCGCGGCCTATGTCACTTCCGGCCTGCTCGCCTCGTTCGCCGGGCTGCTGACGGCGAGCTACATCCTCAATGCCGAGGCAACGGCCGGCGCCAGCCTGATGCTGCAGGCGATCGCCGCGGTCGTCATCGGCGGAGCCAGCCTCTTTGGCGGAACCGGCAGCGCGATCGGCGCGGTGCTCGGCGCGCTGATGATCACCTGCATCCAGAACGGCGTGAACCTCATCGGCGTCAACAGCTTCTGGCAAGGCTCCGTCACCGGCGCCGCGATCCTGCTTGCGGTCCTGATCGACCGATTCAGCAACAAGAACCGACTCTAGATCATCAACGGGAGGAACCAAGATGAAGTTGAAGAGCATCCTGATTGCAGCACTGGCGGCGTCCGCCTTGTCCAGCCCATCATATGCCGAGGACAAGAAGACCGTCGCCTATATCGCGCCCTCGCTGGACATCTCCTACTGGCAATGGGTCGGCTACGGCGTGAAGGAGAAGGCGAAGGAGCTCGGCATGGACTATGTCGAGTACACCTCTGAGAACTCACCCGCCAAGCAGATGGACAATGCGCGGACAGCCGTGACAAAGGGGGTCGCGGCAATCGTGATCGGTCCGGTCAGCTCGACATCGACGCCGCCGCTGCTCGATTATCTGGAAAAGCAAAAGGTGCCGATCGCCTTCGCCGGCATCGGTCCGCAGCCGGGACTGACCAACTACACATCCTCTGTCACGGCGAACAATTATGAGACCGGCAAAGCTCAGGGGAAATTCACCTGTGACCTCGCCAAGGAGCGTGGCGGCAACAAGGTAGGCATGTTGTCCTTGCCGCAGGACCGGGAAAATGCGCAGAAGTATCTCAGGGGCGCCAAGGAGGCGTTCGCGGCGGACGGCTGCGACCTGGTCCAGATGCTTGAAACCCGGGGCCTCACCATCAATGAGGCTGTCACCCAGGCAAACGACCTGCTGACTGCACATCCCGACGTCAAGGCAATCTACGGCATGTATGATGAGGCCGGGAGCGGTGCCGCAAAGGTGGTCGAGACCCGAGGCCTCACCGGCAAAGTTGGCATCACCGTCGCCGATGGCTCGCCCACCACCATTGCGCTGCTGAAGAAGGGGGCGATCCAGGGCATCTTCTTCCAGGAAGCGGTCGGCCAAGGAATCGACGGCACCCAGCAAGTCTACAACGCCCTGACGGGAGGCAAGGTGACCCAGGATCTGGCCCTGGTGATGCCATTGGTCACCGCCGACAAGGTCGACAGTCCCGAGGCGAAGAAGGTTATCGCCCGCGTTTTCCCCCCGAGCAACTGACCGCCTTCGAACGGACCCGCCGGCGAGGCCGGCGGGTCCAGCAGCAAGCGAGGGACCCCGACCGTGGCCGAACTGCCTTTCATCGATCCGCATCATCACCTTTGGGATCTGGAGACCCACTATTATCCATGGCTGACCGATGGCGTTAAGCCGGCCGCCTTCGGCGACTATGAGGCGATCCGCAAGAGCTATCTGATCGACGATTATCTGGAAGACGCCAGGAACCAGAACCTGGTGAAATCGGTGCACCTGGACGTCGGGTTCAATCCCGCCGATCCGGTCGGGGAGACGCGCTGGCTACAAGGCATCGCCAACAAGCGGGGCTTTCCTCATGGCATCGTCGGCTACGCCGACCTGTCCAAACCCGATGTCGGCGACCTTCTCGACCGGCACATGGAGTATCGGAACTTCCGCGGCATCCGGCAGTCGATGAATTATCATGCCGACCCCGCAAAGACCTATCTGGCGCGGCCGGAGGTCAGCCGGACACCCGAATGGAGGCGTGGCTTCCGAGAGCTGGCGAAGCGCGGGCTGAGTTTTGACCTGCAGCTCTATTATCCGCAGATGGGCGAATTTCTTGAATTGGCGCGCGCCTTTCCCGACGTGCAGATCATCCTCAATCACACCGGCATGCAGGTCGACGGACCCGAGCATTTCGACGCCTGGAAGAAGGGCATGCGCCAGCTGGCGCAGGCGCCGAACGTCGCCTGCAAGATCTCGGGTCTCGGCATGGGCGACTGGACATGGACGATGGCGTCGATCCGTCCCTATGTCGAGGAGGCGATCGCCGCCTTCGGCATCCACCGATCGATGTTTGCGACGAACTTCCCGGTCGACAAGCTGTTCTCGAGCTTCGACGCCATCGTGAACGCCTTCAAGGAGATCACGCGACATTATCCGCGTGAAGAGCGGCTCGCGCTGTTCCACGACAACGCCGCCCGGTTCTACCGGCTCTAGATCATCCGCCAAGAGATTGGAAATAGCAGGAGAGTTCGACATGTTGCTGAAGGGCAAGGCTGTGGTCATTTCAGGCGCCGCGAGCCCACGCGGGATCGGCCGCTCCACGGCAACGTTGATGGCCGAGCATGGGGCGCGCGTCGCGATTCTTGACCTCGATGAGGGGCAAGCGCGTGACGCCGCCGCTTCGCTCGGAGGCGACCATATCGGCCTTGCCTGCAATGTCGCCGACCGCGACGCCTGCAAGAGGGCGGCTGTGCAAGTCACCGAAGCCTTGGGCAAGGTCGATGTGCTTTGCAACAATGCGGGCATCACGCAGCCGGTCAAGACACTGGAGATCAGTCCGGCCGACTGGGACCGCATCCTCGACGTTAATCTGCGCGGCGTGCTCTATCTCAGCCAGACCTTCATTCCACACATGCGCGAAAATGGCGGCGGCTCGATCATCTGCATGTCGTCGGTCTCGGCGCAACGCGGCGGCGGCATCTTCGGCGGCCCGCACTACTCAGCCGCCAAGGCAGGTGTGCTCGGCTTGGCAAAGGCGATGGCGCGCGAATTCGGACCCGACCGCATCCGCGTCAACTGCGTGACACCCGGCTTGATCCAGACCGATATCACCGGCGGCAAGCTGACCGAGGACATGCGCGCCGACATCATCAAGGGGATTCCGCTCAGCCGCCTCGGCGAGGCGCGCGACGTGGCTGGCGCTTATCTCTTCCTCGCGTCGGATCTGGCCAGCTACATCACCGGCGCGGTGATCGACGTGAATGGCGGGATGCTGATCCATGGCTGACGGAGCGGCCGAATTGGAGATGCCACGCTCCGGCAGCAATGTCAGTCTTGTCGAACGGGCCTATCGCATCCGCCGGCATGCCGTGCGCATGGGCGAAGTCCAGGGCCAAGGCTATGTCGGGCAGGCGCTCGGCATCGCCGACGTGCTCGCGGTCGCTTACTTCCATGCACTTCGATACCGGCCGGATGACACGCAATGGGAGGGGCGCGACCGCTTCCTATTGTCGATAGGGCATTATGCGATCGCGCTCTATGCGGCGTTGATCGAAGCTGGCGTGCTGCCGGAGGACGAACTCGAAACCTATGGCACCGACGACAGCCGCATGCCGATGTCCGGCATGGCTGCCTACACGCCTGGAATGGAGATCACCGGCGGATCGCTCGGCCATGGGCTCGGTATCGCCGTTGGCATGTGCCTGGGGCTGAAACGCAAGCAGAGCGACAGTTTCGTCTACAATCTCTTGTCGGACGGCGAGCTCGGCGAGGGCTCGACCTGGGAAGCGGCGATGTCGGCCGCTCACCATAAGCTCGAGAACCTCATCGCCATCGTCGACTTCAACAATCAGCAGGCCGATGGCCCGTCGACGGCAACGCTGTCTTCCGAGCCGGTGACGGACAAGTTCGAGGCGTTCGGCTGGCACGCGCAGCGTGTCGACGGCAACGACATCGAGGCGGTCCGCGCGGCATTCGACATTGCCCGGGGCCTCAAGGAGCCGCGCCCACGCATCATCGTTTGCGACACCCGCATGGCCAAAGGCGTGCCGTTTCTGGAGGCCCGCGACATCACGCATTTCATCCGCGTCGAGCCGCATGAATGGACGCTGGCGCTCGAGGCACTGGAAAAGGGACGTCCGCAGTGAGGCTGTCAAAATTCGCGCCGCGGCACGCGGTCAAGGTGGGCGAGCGCAAGACCACGTCGGCGATGATCGCCTCGATCGCCCCGGACGGCGTTGCGACGCGTAGCGCGCCGTTCGGCCACGCGCTCGCTAGGCTGGCACGTCACCGGAGCGGGATCGTCGGGCTCACTGCCGATCTTGCGAAATACACTGACCTTCATGTCTTTGCGCAGGAGCATCCGGACCGCTTTTACCAGATGGGGATGGCCGAGCAGGTGTTGATGAGCGCTGCCGCCGGCCTGGCGCGTGAAGGCTTCACGCCTTTCGCCACGACCTACGCCGTCTTCGCCTCACGGCGGGCCTATGATTTCATCAGTATGGCAATTGCGGAGGAAAGGCTGGACGTCAAGATTGTTTGCGCCCTCCCGGGACTGACGACCGGCTACGGCCCGAGCCACCAAGCAACGGAAGACATCGCCATCTTCCGCGGCATGCCGAACCTGACCATCATCGACCCGTGCGACGCGATCGATATCGAGCAGGCTACCGAGGCAATCGCGGGTCACAGAGGACCGGTCTATATGCGGCTCCTGCGCGGCAAGGTGCCGGCCGTGCTCGACCAGTACGATTACAGGTTCGAGATCGGCAAAGCACGGCTGCTGCGTGAAGGCACGGACGTGCTGTTCATTTCGAGCGGCCTGATGACCATGCGTGTGCTTGAGGCGGCAACGGCTCTCGAAGCGGACCGCATAAGTAGCGCAGTGCTACATGTGCCGACGATCAAGCCGCTGGACAATGAGAGAATTCTTGCGGCCGCGCGCCAAGCTGGCCGGCTGGTGGTGGTGGCGGAAAACCACACCGTCATAGGCGGACTGGGTGAAAGTGTCGCCGCATTGCTTATGCGTGAGGGCGTGACACCCGCCTTTCGGCAGATCGCCCTTCCCGACGAGTTTCTGGACGCCGGTGCTCTGCCGACACTTCACGATCGGTACGGCATCTCGACAACTGAGGTCGTGCGCCGTATTCGCGAATGGACGGGTAAGTGAGGCACGATCTCGGCTCTGCTCTTGATGACGGTGATCGGCAGCCGTAACGCCACCAGGAGCGATTTCGATCAGGTCGCCGCATCGATCCGGGACGGCGAAATACCGATTACCAGGCTCGTGACCCACCGGACCACTCTGGCCAAGAGCCCTCACGACATTGCGCGCTGGTCACGCGAGAAGGCTGGGCTGATCAAGGCTGTCATCGCCGTCCACGACAGGTCCTAACCAGCTGACGTAAGGGCCAGCAGTCTCTTGCGAGCGGCGCCTTACCCATTTGGCGCTGTGCGAACGGCATCCGCTGCGCCAAGCCCGACGACCGGGATGTCCCGGTCATCACTTGCGAGACAGTCTTCCAATCTTCAAGCCGGGGAGGCGTCGGGGGAGACCAGCGAACTCAGCGCTGTTACCAAAAATATGCTCAACCTGGTCGGGAAGCAGAACCCCCGCTTCTTCAACGACTTGGCGTAAGGTCCTCTTCCCTGCCAAAGCGCGCTTGGACAATTCGGCTGCTTTGCCGTAGCCGATCAGTTTTGCTAAGGGCGTTGCCAGAACGAGGGATTGATCAAGCAGCGCTCTGCAACGATCAAAATCGACTTCGATCCCGTCCACGCAGCGCTCTTTGAAAATCCGCATTCCTCTCGTCAACAACCGCATGGATTGCAGGATGTTCAAGACGATCACCGGCTCCATTGCATTCAACTGAAGCTGGCCCGCGCTTGCGGCCAGTGTCACGGTAAGATCGTTGCCAATCACCTGGAAGCTGAGTTGGTTCACCATCTCAGGAATGACGGGATTGATTTTACCCGGCATGATCGAAGAGCCGGCCTGCACGGGTGGCAATCGAATCTCGCCCAGTCCGCCAAGCGGCCCACTGCTAAGCAGGCGCAAATCGTTGCAGATCTTGGTCAGCTTGACTGCGATGCGCTTCAGCATGCCCGAAAAGGAAACGAAGCCGCCGGTGTCCGACGTTGCCTCGATGAAATTACGGGCAGCAACAAGCTGAATGCCTGATATTCGCGACAGATGACCGCAAACGATGCCTGGGAACTCGCGGGGCACGTTAATCGAGGTGCCGATCGCCGAGCCCCCAAGGTTGATTTCCAACAACAATCTCGCGACCGACTGAAGTTGGACGATATCTTCGTCGATGAGTTCAGCAAAGGCTCCGAACTCCTGCCCAACTGTCATGGGCACCGCGTCCTGAAGCTGAGTTCGGCCAACCTTGAGCTCATTCGCGTGCTGGAGCGCCTTGGCGCGAAACGCATCACGCAAATTGACTTGTGCCGATACGAGCCCGTCGCAGGCCCGCAAAACCGTCAGACGGATTGCGGTCGGATACACATCGTTTGTCGACTGGGAAAGGTTTACGTCGTCGTTGGGGTGCAGCCTTGCGTAATCGCCAATTTTGGCGCCGAGTTTGATCAGGGCCAGGTCGGTCACAACCTCGTTGACGTTCATGTTTGTCGACGTACCGGCCCCTCCCTGCATCATGTCAACCGGGAAGTTTTCTTCGATCCCCTTCAGTTCGATGATATCGCCGCACGCATCTGAGATAGCCTGGGCCTTTTCGGGCGAGAGCAGTCCGAGTTCCATGTTTGCAAGACAAGCAGCCTTTTTCACCATCGCCATCGACTGGATGAACTCGGGAAAATCCTTCAGCCGCAGCCCGGACACATCGAAGTTCTGTTCTGCTCGACGGGTGTGCACGCCATAGAGTACGTGGCCCGGTACAGCGAGCGGTCCGATCAGATCCGTTTCGATACGGTCGGCAATCATGGTTGCTAACTCCGCTCAGCCAAGACCTCGGGCGTCACCCACGCAGGTGCAAGATTCACAAGTCTGGATACTAAGATGAGGTCCTCACGACCGGCTGATGACGGCGCCAGCCTTGATGGCGAGCGCCGCGATAGTCAGTGCCGGGTTGACGGCCGCGGATGTCGGAAGCACAGAAGCGTCGGTTACATAGAGGTTTGCAATTTCGTGGGAACGGCAATCAGGCGACACAACCGACGTCTCCGGATCGCTTCCAAGCCTGGCAGTGCCACACTGGTGCGAAGTCGTCTTTCTGCCGAAGGTTCGAGTAAGAACGATGGGGAAGCCCGCCCTTCGCATCACACCTCGCGTCCTGCGGATCAGCAGCTCGTGCGCTCGCATGTTGCTGCGAACCCAATGCATGACGATGCGGCCACTCTGAACCGTGACCCGGCTCTCTGGATTGGGCAGGTCCTCGCTGGTCAAGAACCAGCCATAGCAATTGCGGGCTATCAGCCCCGCCAGCCACCGTGGCAGCAAGGGCGCGTTGGCCTTGAGGATGTTACCGGTGATATGTCCAAGCAATTGCACGTTGCCAAGCGGGAAACCTGTTTCCGGATCGGCGTTATAGAAGTCGTTGAATGCCAGGGTCTTCTGGTAGACCGACGTATTGGCCAACCGCGGATCGATCGCCAGCATGGCGGTGGTATTGTGGTTCATGAAGTTGCGGCCGAGTTGGTCGGAGCCGTTGGCCAGCCCGCGCGGATGTGCGGCATTCGCCGAGCGCAGCAAGAGCGCCGCGCTCTGGACCGCGCCGGCCGCAACGGCGAAGATACCAGCGCTGATTCGCCGCTCAACACCATCCTTTAGAAACACTGCGGCAGTCACCTTGCGACCCATCGGGTCGGTTTCCAGCCGCACGACATTGGCCCCGGTCACGAGACTGACGTTGCTGCTGTTCAACGCGGCAGTCAGCGGTCCAACTTCGGCGTCGATCTTGCCGGAACCCGTGTTGGGAAACGCATCCCAACCGGTCTTTGCGCGGCGAAGCCACTCATTGATGTCGATAGCCAGGGGAAGGCTGGCTGGATGGATCCCCGCCTCTTTCAAGCGAGCGCGCACGGCCGCTATGGCCGGCTCGTCGGGTACCGGCGGAAAACGATAAGGACCGGTGCGCGGCGGCTCGGTGGGATCCTGCGTGGGGTCACCCCGCACCTTGAAAATCGCCTCGGCTCGCTCGTACCAGGGCTCGAGCTCCTCGTAGGTGATCGGCCATCCAGGCGAGGCGCCGTCCATGTGCGGGCGGGGCGAGAAATCCTCAAGCCTGTAGCGGTACATCACCGCGCCGAAGAATTTGGAATTGCCTCCAACATAGTAATAGTTGCCGGGCAGGAAAGCCTGCCCATCGTCGCCGAGCCACTCTTCGGTCGAACGGTAGAAGCCCTCGAGAAATATCGCCCGGTCGTCGCGCGCCTGGGGCGCGTCGCGCAGATGCTCGCCACGTTCCAGAATCACGATGCGCCTGCCGGTGCCGGCCAGGCTATGGGCCAGGGAAGCGCCTCCTATGCCTGACCCGATAATGACGATATCAGCTGTTTGATCCACGTCGATGCCTCAGTCTATGCGTTGCTCATTGTCGGCATCGAACAGCACGATCTTGCCAGTATCGACCGCGAGGGTCGCCGAAGTGCGGGCTGCCACGGCCCTTGGCGGCACACGAGCTGTGACTTCGACCCCGCCTGCCTGGAAAAGAGCAAGCGTATCGGGGCCCGTAGGCTCGACAACGTCGATGTTTACCGTGACCGCTTGCGCGGCTTGCTCGCCGGCGACGCTGAACAACTCCGGACGAACGCCCAGCAGAATACTGCGCCCAGCGTATTTGGCTGCCGCTTGTGAAGACAAAGGGATGCCTGAGAGGCGGGCAGCCGCCCCACCTGGGACGTCGATCACCGCGACTGGCCGACCGTCTTCCACGTCAAGTCTCGCCGGAACGATGTTCATGGAGGGCGAGCCCACGAACTTGGCCACGTATACGTTCGCCGGCCGGTCGTAGACCGACTGCGGATCGTCAAGGTGCTGGACCACGCCGTCCTTCATCACGGCAACGCGCGTGGCGAGCGTCATGGCTTCGATCTGGTCATGCGTGACGTATACGATTGTGGTTCCCAATCGTGCATGAAGACGCTTGATCTCGGTTCGCATGTCGACGCGCAACTTGGCGTCCAGGTTGGATAAAGGTTCGTCGAACAGGAACAGCTTGGGTTGGCGCACGATCGCGCGCCCCATTGCCACGCGCTGGCGCTGGCCTCCCGAGAGTTGCGAGGGCTTCCTGTCCAGAAGATGCGTCATCTGGAGCAGGTCGGCCGCCGTCTTGACCGCCTTGTCCCGCTCGGCTTGCGGCACGCCGCGGATCTTCATGCCGAACTCGATGTTCTGGCGCACGGTCATCGTGGGATAGAGGGCGTAGGACTGGAACACCATGGCGATATCCCTGTCTTTCGGCGACAGGTCGTTGACAACCCTGCCGGCGATGCGGATTTCGCCACCTGAGATGTTCTCGAGGCCGGCGATCATGTTGAGCAGTGTGGACTTGCCACAACCCGAAGGGCCGAGCAGCACCAGGAAGTCGCCGGTGCCGATGGAGATACTGACCTCCTTCAGGACTTCGAGGTCACCGTAGAGCTTGCGGGCCCGATCGATTTCAAGCGTTGACATAGCACTAGCCTTTCACGGCGCCGGCGGTCAGACCGCGCACGAAGTAGCGTCCAGCGACGACGTAGACGAGAAGCGTGGGGATGGCGGCAATCATGGCGGCCGCCATGTCGACATTGTATTGCTTGCGCCCCATCGTCACGTTGACGATGTTGTTCAGCGCCACGGTGATCGGCGATGATTGCCCTGCGGTGAACGACACGCCGAAAAGAAAGTCGTTCCAGATCTGCGTGAATTGCCAGATGCAAGAGACCACGATGATGGGAAGCGCGGTCGGCAACATCACTGAAAAGAAGATCCGGAAGAACCCAGCTCCGTCGATTTGAGCCGCGCGGGTCAGTTCGTCCGGGATCGTGATGAAATAGTTCCGGAAGAACAGGGTCGTGAAGCTTATGCCGTATACGGTGTGAACCAGCACGAGACCCGGAATGGTGCCGGAAAGGTGGAGGCGACCAAGCAGCTGCGCCATGGGCAAGATAACGGCCTGGAACGGCAGGAAGCAGCCGAACAGCAACAGTCCGAATATCGCGTTCGCCCCGGCGAAACGCCACTTCGTGAGAATATAGCCGTTTATCGCGCCTATCCCCGTGGACAGGATGACGGCGGGCACGACCATCAGGATGGAATTGATGAAGTATGGCCGCAGTCCCGTGCAGGCCGTGCCAATGCAGGCCTCCTGCCATGCCTTGTTCCAGGCTTCGAAGGTGATCGCCTGGGGCACCCCGATGAAGGAGCCGCCATAGATTTCATCCAGCGACTTGAGCGAGGTGACGATCATCACCCAAAGCGGCATCAGGTAGAAGGCGGCGAGCGCGATCAGCGAGCCATAGATGAACAGGCGACCGATCTGGTGTGAACGACGCGCCGAGCGTGCTTCAGTGCGCATTGCGGTCCTCCCTCAATTCCGAATAGAGGTAGGGAACGATGATGGCGGCGACCGTCATCAGCATCATGATGGCGCTGGCGGCACCTACGCCCATCTGGTTGCGCCTGAAGGTTGCGGCGAACATGAAGGTGGAGGGCATTTCGGTGGCGCTGCCGGGCCCGGCATTTGTGAGGGCGAGCACCAGGTCGAAGCTCTTGATCGAGATATAGCTCAGGAGGACGATGACGCTCAGGAATGCCGGGCGCAGCATCGGCACGATGACGCTGACGTAGATTCGCAGCAGGCTGGCTCCCTCGATCTGCGCGGCCTTGATGATGGAAGTATCGATCGCTCGCAGCCCGGCCAGGAAAATGGCCATCGCGAACCCCGTCGATTGCCAGACCGCTGCGATCACCACGCAGTAGATTGCAAAGCTTGGTTGTGTGATCCAGTCGAAGACAAAACCGGTCCAGCCGAGCTCGTTGACGACCTTCTGCAGGCCGAGGTCCGGGTTCAGGATCCATTTCCAGGCTGTGCCCGTGACAATGAATGACAAGGCCATGGGATAGAGGTAGACGGCTCGCAGGAAGCCCTCCGCCCTCACCTTCTGGTCGAGCAGAATCGCGAGGAACAAGCCCAGCGCGATGGTGATCGCCAGGAACAACGCCGTAAAGATGAAGAGATTGGCGACTGCAGTGTGCCAGCGCGGGGTCGACCACAAACGGACATATTGCTCGAGCCCGACGAAGTCGAACTTCGGGACCATCTGGGACGAAGATAGCGAGATCCAGGCCGTCCAGACTATGAAGAGATAGACGGCAATCAGAACGGCCAGCAGGCTGGGCGACAGGACGAGCCGCGGCAGCCATAGGTCCAATTTGTTTTTGAACGACATGGGACTGACCAACCTCGCTATTGCCGAGCATTGTTGCGGACGGTGTCCCCGCCGGCACGATTGCCGGCAGGGCTTTGGTGGCCTGGACTAGCGGGCGTTGTTGATCCCATCGACCAGGGCCTGAACAGCATCCTTGGACGACATGTCGGTGACGAAGAATTTGCCGACGACGTCGGTGAAGACGCCGGCGAATTGAGGCTGGGCAGCAAAGCCTTCCGTGAGGCCGCCGAGCATCGTGCCGTTCTTCACCGCCGCCTCGCGGTCAGCATAGCTACGCTTCGCGCAGTCATCGAAACTGTCGACCGGAACGTCGGAGCGAGCCGGGATCGAACCCTTGATCAGGTTGAATTGCTTCTGCACCTCGGGATCCATGATCGATTCTGCCCAGGCGTCCTGGCCTGCTGTGGTCACGGCATCATCGACCTTGAACATGCCAAATGCGTCGATCACGAACTTGAAGTTGGGCTTGTCGGTCGGCGTTGGGAAGCAGAGGAAATCGACGCCGGGCTTGAGGCCCTTGGCAAGGAACTCGCCCTTGGCCCAGTCGCCCATGACCTGCATGGCGGCTTTGCCATCCGCGACCATGCCCGTTGCGACGGCCCAATCACGCCCGGTGAAGCCGTCATCGACAAGTCCGCGGACCTTCCTAAGCTTGTCGAACGTCGCGATCATTTCGGGGCTCGAAAGAGCGCCCTCGTCCAGGTCGCTGACTGCCTTCTTGTAGAATTCGGGCCCGTTCACGTCGACAAGGATTGCCTCGAAGACCTCGAGGATCTGCCAGCTCTCGTCACCCATGGCGAGCGGGACCACACCGGCGGCCCGGAGCTTGTCTCCGTCGGCGATCAGCTCATCCCAAGACTTCGGTTCCTTGACGCCGGCCTTGTCAAAAACGGCCTTGTTCGCCCAAAGCCAGTTCTGCCTGTGCATGTTGATCGGGACGGAAATGAAGTCGTCTCCGTTTTTGACGAATGCAAGCAGCTGCGGGGCGAGCGCCTTGTCCCAACCGTTCTTGGTGTAGAGATCGTCGAGAGAGCGCAGGACGCCCTGCTTGCCCCAGTCGAGCCCTTCATAGCCAAGGAACTGCATCGTTGCCGGGGGGTTCCCGGCGGCAAGACGCGTGCGCAATGCCTGCAGCGCGTTGGCGCCGCTGAGACCGCCGACCGCGCTATCTTCCCAGGTGTAACCCTTGGAGGCCAGCTTATCGGTGATGACCTTGAGCGCTTTGACCTCGCTTTCGGACACCCAGTGATGAATGCCTTCGACCTTGCCCTTGCTTTCTGCCATTGCCGCGACCGGCATGAAGGCGATCGAGGCAGCTAGGATGGTGGTGAGCTTCATTGTAGTTCCCCTTGTTGCATGCGTTGATGGCTTGATGATCCGGCTCGATCCTGTCGGGCGCGTGCCGGGGCGTGTTGCGCATCAGAGCGGTTCGGCTGCCGATGCGTATGGAACGTTGCGCCGGCCATAGCGGCGGACGCGGATGTTGGACTGCTCGGCGTGGCCGGCGAAACCTTCCATGATGCAGAGGCGCGAGCTGTACTGGCCGACCAAGGCGGACGCCTCATCGGTCTCGATCCGCTGGTAGGTGCAGGTTTTAAGGAACTTGCCGACCCACAGACCGCCTGTATATCGGGCTGCCTTGCTCGTAGGCAGCGTGTGGTTGGTTCCAATCACCTTGTCGCCGAAAGAGACGTTGGTGCGAGCGCCCAGAAACAGAGCGCCATAGTTCTTCATCCTTTCAAGGAAATAGTCCGGATCACGTGTCATGACCTGCACGTGCTCGGAGGCAATGCGATCCGCTTCCGCCACCATCTCATCCAGCGTGTCGCACAGGATGATCTCGCCGTAGTCTTCCCAGGCTTTGCCGGCGACAGCCGCAGTCGGCAGGATTTTGAGCAAACGCTCGATCTCATCGAGGGTATCGCGGGCAAGTTTCTCAGAATTGGTGATCAGAACGGCGGGAGAGTTGACGCCGTGCTCCGCCTGGCCAAGCAGGTCGGTCGCCACGATCTCACCGTCGACACTGTCGTCAGCAATCACCAAGGTCTCGGTCGGACCGGCGAACAGATCGATGCCAACTTCGCCGAACAGCAGCCGTTTCGCTTCGGCGACGTAGGCATTGCCGGGGCCGGCCAGGATATCCACGGGAGCGATCGTCTCAGTGCCATAGGCCATGGCCGCGATCGCCTGGACACCGCCAAGGCAATAGATTTCGTCCGCGCCCGCAAGCGCCTGGGCGGCGACGATCTTGTCGGCGATCTTGCCTCGAAACGGCGGAGCGCAAGTGATGACGCGTTCGCAGCCTGCCACGCGAGCGGTCAAGACCGTCATGTGAGCAGAGGCAAGCAGCGGATATTTGCCGCCCGGTACATAACATCCGACATTCTGGATCGGTATGTTCTTATGCCCCAAAATTACGCCTGGTAGCGTCTCGATCTCCAGATCGCGAAGTGTGGCCCGCTGGGCTTCGGCGAATTTGCGTATCTGGTCCTGGGCGAAATCGAGATCCTCGCGCTCGCGTTTGCTCAACGCGTTGATGCATCCGTCAATCTCAGCCTTGGTCAGGCGATAGCTGTCGCGGTCGAACTTGTCGAAGCGGATGGACAATTCGCGCACTGCCGCGTCGCCCCCTTTCTCGACTTGCGCCAGCAATGCCTGGACTGTCGCGGTGACTGCGGGCTGGCCATCGTCTGCGACACTGCCTTTGGCGGGCTTGACCGTGCGTATCATGGCAATAACTCTTGGTTTGCGGGCGCTTGCGCGCCGCATCATCAATGTGGTGGATGGCGACATGCGAGGGCGGCGCATGACCAACCCTCGCGTCAATTTTGCTAGAGGTGCTGTTCGCGTGCACGCATCTGGGCGTAAGCAGCCTGCTCTTTTTCGTAGTAGGCTGGCGAGGGGAAATCCCACCAGCCGGTGGCGAACGGCCCCGCAGCGTCACGCGACACGATGACTTCGACGAGAGCGGGCCCGCCGCATTCCAAGGCTGCCTTCAGGCTGCTTTCGAGATCTTCATCCTTCTCGACTTTCCAGGCCTCGAGCCCGAACGCGCGCGCTGAAGCCGTGATATCGGCCGAATAAGGCTGACCATTGCCCGAGTGATGGTTGAATTCGGAAGCAATGTGACGGCCCATGAACTTGCGCTGACCGCCTCGGATCGACATATATCCCGAATTGTTCAGCACGAGGAAGACCACATTGATGCCGTTCATCGCGGCAGTACCCATTTCGGGCAGCGACATCATGAAGTCACCGTCGCCAACGATCGCCACGACTTGGCGGTCCGGGCATGCGAGCTTTGCCCCCAACGCCGCCGGCACCGCCCAGCCCATTGGCGAATAGGAGCCCGAGGTCAGGTGGGTGCGAGGCTCGTAGACAGGGAAGCTTTGCTTCACCGAGCCCTGGGTATTGCCCGAACCGACAACCACAATACCGTTGCGATCGAGTACCTTGCGCAAAGCGACCAGCGGGCGCTGGGAGGTGAAAGGCGTTTCGCGGCTGTTTTCGCGCGGCGACACCTGAGCGATCCAGTCCGCCTTGGCCTTCTGAACGTCGGCCAGGAACTGCTCGCGTTTGCCCAGAGCCTTCTTAGCATCGCCCTCCGAGATGAGGGCCAGGATCGCCTCCAAGGCCACCTTTGCGTCTGATACGATCCCCACCTCGGTCGGATAGGTCTTGCCGATCTCGCGCGGGTCGAGGTCAATATGGATCAGCTTACCTGGAGGGATCGAGAACGAGACGCCCTTGGCGTAGGAAGATGCCGACCAGTCGGTGAAGCGGCAGCCGACCGAAACGACCACATCTGCGGAAGCAGTGATCTTGTTGCCGCAGGTCGTGCCGGTCTGGCCGACTGCTCCAATGAAGAGCTCGTGATCTTCCGAGATGGCGCCCTTGCCGTTCCAGGTGATCGAAACGGCGGCGCCGACGCGCTCGGCCAGACGCGTCAGTTCGCTCGACGCGTTGGCCGTGATCGCACCGCCACCGGCGACGATGACCGGGCGTTCGGCACTCAACAGGACCTTGACCGCGGCCTCGATCGCGCTCGGATCGGGATAGGCCACGCCAATGGGAAGGCGCTTTTCCAGCGGATGAATGGTGACATCGGCCGCTTCGACCTGAACGTCCATCGGCACCTCGACATGTACGGGACCCGGGCGGCCGGTGAGCATGGCGTTGAAGGCGCGATGCATAATGCTCGGCAGGACCTGCACGGACTGGGCTTGCCATGCCCGTTTTGTCACCTGCTCGGTGATGCGCGGGAAAGCATTGTCCTGTTGGCGCTCGATCTCCTGCATGGTGCCATGGCCGTGCATGTAGGTCTGTGGCGAGCCGGAGACGTAGAACAGCGAGGTGGAATCGCAATAGGCTGTGGCGAGGCCAATAATTGTGTTGGTCGCACCTGGCCCGACCGATGTCGAACATGCCATTGGCCGGCCGCTTGCACGGAAATAACCGTCCGCCATGTGAACGGCGCTTTGTTCGTGCATGACCTGGATGAAGGGCAATTGCGAGCCTTCCTCCAGGAAGGCATCGAACAGAGACCAGATGCCATGGCCGGGAACACCAGCCACGTATTCGACGCCGTATTCCTTGAGCGCTTTCGCGACGATCTGCCCGCCGGTCAGTTTCATTGTTCGACCCTCTTGTCTTTGTTGGCGAGGCGATTGTGGATATGCTCCTCGTCCATGCGCCTAGTAAGCAGTCATCTGTGGCTGCGCGACAAGTTCGCAGGGTAGCTTTAATAGACGCGATGTGACGCGCTGAGAAAGAAGCATTGCGACATATGGGATCGGTCAGTTCCCGTGGGCTGCGAACTCAGCCGCATAGCGGGCTCGTTTTTAATCGGAAGCCATTTTGCCCCCTTAGCAGCGAATTTGGCGCAATGTGACGCGACCGGAACCTTAGGTCGCGCACGAATTCGGGCTGCCGCGCAGTTTCCCCTCGGCATGCGATATGTCTTGATTGCGCGGGTAATCGGCTCGCGATGGTGAAAGCCATGAGCAACCAGAGTGGTTATCGGCCTGGCGCCGCAAGAGCCTAGCGAGGCTCTATGCCACCGTCGTGATCCGGCAGGGACCTGGCATTGGACATAATCCGGTAGTCAAGCGACGGGCACAGCAATGACGACGAAGCGCAACCAGCTAATTCTGCATGCTCTCGTGGCGCGACACGGCACGCTGGCCCTAGATGTGGATATTGCGCGCGAGCTCGGCTTCGACGGACTGGAAGCCTCTGGGGCCAAGATCCGCGCTTTTCTGGATGCCGGGTTCACTTTCCAGGAGCTGCGCCGCTTGATCGATGACATGTTCATTCCAGGCATCGGATTTCTTCTCGATGTGGAGCGCCACGGCAATGCCCGCAAAGCATTGCTGAAGGACGCGGAAGAGTTGATAGAACTCGCCGTCTCGGTTGGAGCGAAGGGCATTCAGGTCATCACCGGTCCAATCAGTCTCGCGGCTCTCGATCCCGAGGCCAGCAAGAGGCACCCGGATCTTTACCGAGGCGTCGTCGGGCTGCCGATCGAGGAGCAGATCGACATCACGGCGTCCGGGCTGGCAGCCGTCGCCGACCTCGCTGCTCAACGCAACCTGGTCATCTACCATGAGGCGCTGTCCTGGACCCCACTCAATACGATTGACAGGCAGCTTCGGACCATAAGGAAAGCGGCACGCGACAACATACGCGTCGTCGTCGATTTCTGGCACTGTTACACCTCCGGCGACGGCCCGGAACGCATTTCGCAATTGGACAAAGACCTCATCTACGGAGTTCACATTTGTGACTCTCTTGCGTTCAGCGGTGGCATCCCTAACGAGCCTGTTCTTCGCGACGTCGAAACCGGCAAGGGCGTATTGAACCTGAGAGAGTGGGTGGCTGCAGTGAAATCCACCGGCTACGACAGCTGGTGGAGTTGCGAGTTGTTCTGCAAAAAGCAGCACCAGATGGACAGCTACGATGTGGCGCGCGAGTTGAAAATCCTGATGCAGGATCTTGTCGGCTCCTAGTCTTGAGCGATCCATCATCCGGCAACATCGGACCGACGGCTTGCGAAAGATTTTGTCGCAGTCCTCAGGCTATTCGGTGGATAACTGTGCCTTGGCGTCGAAACGGTTCGAGGGTCTCGGCATCAAGCTGGCGCCCAGCGAGCATATGGTCGATCGCGTCAGGTCCCGAAACCTGAAAGTGGCGGTTTTAGCGATGCTCTCGGCCGTAGCGACAACTACTCTCGCGGCGCTTCGGCGGCACATAACGCGCTTGATTTCGGCGTCGGGAACGTCAAAGGCGGTCAATCCGACGGAAGTATGGACCGCGCAATCGGCGACAAAGAACATGTCGGCGTTGAACTGCTCCAATTGCGAAAGGGCGGTAGTTCCAACAGAGCATCCCTTGTCCTGGTCGTACAAGCCGCCCAAAAAAACGACGCTCGCTTGACGATGCCCTTCCAGCGCAGTCGCGACAAGTAGGGAATTCGTCACAATCGTTAAAGACATGTCGCGGGGTAACGCGCCGGCGAAGGCAACACTGAGGGCTCCATGGTGCATCATGATCGTTGCGCCGGATTGTACGAGTTTTCGCTCCGGCAGCAGCCAGCGGTGCGAGATCCATGGTCGAGGACCTCGACCGCTCGGGCCCGGTCTTGGCCTCCGATGCCCTTGCCAGCGCTCCGCCATAGACCCTGCGGCAAAGTCCGGCTCTGGCAAGATCGCGTAGATCGCGGCGCACAGTGTCTTCAGAGACACGAAATTCAAGAGCCAGCGCGTTGGCCAGGACCTTGCCATGCTCCGACAGTCTGTCGCGAATGATCGCTTGGCGTTCTTCAGCAAGCATTTCCAAACATCCCTAGGACCCGGGCAACTTTCAATTCGGTTCCAGCCCAGCGGATATAAATCCCAAGCGCCTCATGCCGCAATGTCGTCGTGAACAGACATCACGCTTGGCCTACGACAGGGGCGCGCGCTGGGGCGACGACGCCAGTCGATCCTGCCGGCGAGCTTTGGAATGTACTTCAGGATCGGTAGAACCGGCTCGCGACCAATCCGCAGCTCATCGTGCCTGACGCCCCCGCCGCATGCAGGAGATGCTGCGCTTTTGGCATGGCGCCGGCGCGTCTTGTGGAGCGACTATGATGTCGGTGCGGCTATCGCGATAGAGCGCTCGGCCCTCATTCCGATCGAACGGCATCAACGGTCGCATCACTGTGCGTCACTGATTGGAGCCGTGCGAAATTGTCGCTCGATTGAGCGAGTGGGAGGATGCCTTCAATCGTGACGCGGGCGCTGCCGGATTGAGCGACGCGCGACGCCTGTCTTTCCAGACCCGATGAGAGCCGGGCCAAATGCGCAAGAGTACCCCATGAACCTCCTGACAGATGACATCCCCCGCAAACGTCGCCTTCGCGCGGGTATGGTTGGAGGAGGACGAGGTTCCTTTTTTGCAAGCCGGCATCGAACTGCCATGCGGCTAACCAATCGTTTCGAACTGGTGGCAGGCGCGTTCTCGTCTGACCGTCACGCCTGCATTGAAGCCGGCCAGGCCCTAGGAGTGGCTTGGGACCGCACCTACTTCAGCTTCGGCGACATGGCAGCGGCGGAAGCGGCGCGCGATGATGCCATCGAAGTCGCGATTATCGTTACGCCCAACCATCTCCATTTCGAGCCATGCAAATTGTTTCTCGAAGCGGGGATTCCCGTCATCTGCGAAAAGCCACTGGTCCACTCATCTGAAAAGGCACGCGAGCTCCAGCGGATCGCTGCCGCAAACGAGACGTTCTTCGCTGTAACATACACCTATACAGGGTATCCAATGGTCCGAGACGCCCGCGCTCGCATCCGCGCGGGCGAAATCGGGCAGGTACGCTTCATGTATGTAGAGTACTTGCTGGAATGGTTGGTCAACGACCCCTCGAAGTTGGGCAAGGGCGGGGTATGGCGCGGCGACCCGGCAAAGGCGGGACCGACGGGCGCGCTGGGGGATATCGGAACCCACGCCTTCAACATCCTCGAATTTGTTTCCGGACTCCGGTGCACCGCACTCAACGCCAATTTGATGCGAACCGTCGACTCCTTCGGGCTAGACGACACTGACGTGATCCAGTTGGAGTTCGAGGGCGGCGCCAACGGCCTCTTGTGGTCCTCTCTTGCCGCTCCGGGCCACCGCAACGGCCTTCGTTTCAAGATCGTCGGCTCGAAGGCCACCATCGAGTGGCGGCAGGAGGCACCGGAGACACTCACTGTGTCCCGCCTCGGCGAAGGCGACCTTACCTATCGTCGCGGCCACGGCGACATGTCCTCGGACGCGCAACTTGCGACCAGTCTGCCGGCGGGCTCTCCTGAAGGTTACCTCGAGGCTCTCGCGGTTCTATACAGCGATTATGCGACTGCGCTTGAAGCCGGCCGAAACTGGCGAGGTGCGCTCCCCGGTGCCGCTCGCAGACGTTTACGAAGGGCTGCGGGGCGTTCTGCTTTCCGAGATCAGCGTCAGTTCTTCAGCTTCCAAATCGTGGGTTGCCTTCCCCGGCTCCGAGCAGACGAGCCAATGATCTTCTATCGATCTTTGCCAAGGTGACACATGTCAAAGCTACCGGACTCATCATTCTTGCACCGTCTCGCTGATTTGGCGGATGCCGAGACGCTGCCCCGCTATATGGTCGAGCTTGCCGTCGATACCAAGCCGAAGCCCGGATATAGATTCGATCCGGTGACCGAGGCTGATCGAGAAGCAGAAATCGCGTTGCGTGCCGCCATAATGGCGGAGTTCCCGGATCACGCTGTGCTTGGAGAGGAATTCGGCGAGACGGGCGGCGGTAGCGACCGGCGTTGGGTGCTTGATCCCGTGGATGGAACCCGACCTTTTATCTGCGGCATCCCCGTCTGGGGAACGCTCATCGGTCTGACGGTTCGCGGGCGCGCCGAGATGGGGATGCTCAGCCAGCCCTATATCGGCGAACGGTTCTGGGCGGACGCAACAGGCTCATGGCGCCAGCGCGCCGGTGAGCCCCAGCCACTCAGGACGCGTGGCATCGACACCCTCTCCGACGCCATTCTCCACACCAACTCCCCCGAACATTTTCACGGCGATCTCAAAGCTGGCTTCGAGCGGCTGAACAGCGCGGTCAAGATGACCCGGTACGGTGGGGAATGTTATGCCTTCGCCATGCTAGCGGCGGGCCGGATCGATCTGGCGGTTGAACCTTCCCTGCAGCCCTACGACATCGTCGCGCTGATCCCGATCATTGAGAAGGCAGGTGGTGTGATCACTCGTCTCGACGGCGGCCGAGCTGAGGAAGGAGGCCCCGTCCTTGCCGCCGCGACGCCGTCGCTGCATCGGTTGGCACTGAATGAACTCGTCCTGAACACCTAAACTGCAAGACATTCAAGCGATTGAACGGGTAGCGTGAAAGTCGGGTTCGTCAAAGCCGAATATAGGGCGGATGGGTAATGCTCTTAGTCGGATCGCATTTCACATCTGGATCATGTCCGAACCATCGCCCAGATATTGCAGCACTTCCCTCGGGATGCCTGGGTCGCTCCTGTCAATCACGGTAAGTTCCTTGAGGTGACTGCGTTGGAGCAAGCCTGGCCCCTTGTAGTGAAGGGCGACCTTAGTCGCATAGGGTTGTCGGAAGGCATTGGCTGCAATGCCGCTGGCGATGCCGAACATGAAGCGTTTCGCATTTCGCTTGACCTGGGCATAGACACCGAAGGTGAGCTCATTGCTCTGGATGCCTTCGAAATCCGCCGTAAATAGCCGGTCCGCAACTGGGAAGCTGAACCCATAGTACTTGAAGACATATTCGGTTCTTCCCGGTCTATCGAAGCTCGGGAACCGCTCGATATAGTAATGCTGGAGAAAATTGTTATTCCTATATAGGCAGAATGCCGATTTCAGAATGAAACCTTTATAGATCGAGGAAAACTGATACCGGTCATAGACACCCAGGATCTCCGAATCCTGCACACTACCGTCGAAGACAATATTCGAGAGGAAGTTGACAAACTCCGGCAGATGGCGCGCAGTTGACATCGCATGAAAAAAGTTGCCGTCAATCAGCGTCCTGAACTCCTCGGGGTCGGAGAAGAGGATCGGAACGCTCAATCCGAAGAAGTTAGCGATCGTGCGCAGATTGGCGCTGGACGGCACATGGGCGCCAGAGAGATATTTGTTAAATTGTTGCCGATTGACGTTTAATTTGCGACAAACAGCGGCGACAGACCCGTGGCGATCGCACAAGGTCCTCAAATTTGCCGCGAGCGCGGCGGTATTCCCCGCGATGTGGTTCACCTCGATCGCCTCCCCTATGACGCGAACAGACGCTATCTGTACGTCAGTTTAATGCAGACTTCAACGAGATGCGAAGTTGGCTGCCAGAGGCGAATGCGCCCATACTTGGGGCCAGATCAGGAGCGCCCGGCATGGCAATTCACGGCAAGACTGGGTGGTCAGTCATGGGGACCGGCACCATTGCCGCGGAGCAGATGGTCGCGGGCATCAGAGCGCAGGGGCATACTCCGTTGTGGGTGGTCAGCCGCCGAAAGATGGACGCAGCTCATTTCGCTCAGGATCTCGACATTCCGCAATGGACGACCAACCTGTCGGAGGCTCTCGGCGATCCTGACGTCGAGTTCACCTATGTCAGCGCGCGATTGAGGCGACGGGCCCATTACATCACTGCTGCGGCGAAAGCGCGCAAGAACGTCCTTTGTGACGGACCAATCTCCGAAAACAGCAAAGTAGCCGCTGAGCTTGCGCGTCTGTGCGACGCCGCCGGGATCGTGCTTGCGGTACATCACCCGTTCCGTGCGTCGGCCATACACCAGACCATGCGCAGACTGATCCTGGATGGTGACATCGGGAAGGTGCAATCGATCCTTCTTACCCGCGAGGGACCGTACAAGCCCGCTGCCAAGCGCAGAAAGGACGATCTCGACAACGAGGGCGACATCTATCTCGACATGTCCGTCGACGACATCGACCTTGCCAGGTTCCTGACGGGTGGAGAACCGCGCGAAGTCTCGGCCATTTGCACTGTTGCCGATGGCAGACCCAACCAGATTTCCTATTCCTTCCAACTCGACGATGGCAGCCTGTTTCATGCATTCGAAAGTTTTGCGATCGCCGACCTGGAAAGCACGGTTGTGGTGGCTGGAGATCGCGGCACGCTGATCGCCCACGGTACGCTGAATGGCAAGGCTTCGGGTACGCTCATGCGTCGGCACGCAGCCAAGAACGAGCTCGTGCCGGTTCGCGACGGGGATTCGCATGTTGCTGCAGTCGAGGACTTTGTCAGCGCCGGGGAGCGCAGGCTGACCTGGCTGGCACGGGGGTCAGATAATGTCGCCGCCCTGCGCGCCGCGGAGGCTTTGGCTAAGGCCGCCTCGAAGCGCCGCACCGCCACAGTTCAAGGAGGGCAGCCAACGAGGGGCCTCCTTAAGCGAGATCAATCTGCACAGGATGCTGCGGGCCAGTGACCCGCACCAGAAAGCGAGGAGCAAGAGCGGCCTAGACGTGCCTGGTGTCACGGGATGGCATCCCCGAATACCCCATTGCACGGGAGATCTGCCCTGCGATCTCAGCAATTCGCCCTCCAGTCGAGGGGACATCCTCGTCAGTAACGCGCGCGATTGGCCCACTGATGCTGATGGCGCCGAGCGGGCGTCCCGATTGATCGAAGACGGGTGCACCGATGCAGCGACCTCCTATGGCGGACTCCTCGTTGTCGATCGCATAGCCCCGCTCCCGGATAAGTGGGAATTCGGCACGCAATTGGTCCACGGTGGTGAGGGTGTTATGCGTGTAGCGGGGCAGCCCCGGCTGCTTCAGCAGCACGTCCACTTCATGCGGATCAAGCCAGGCGAGAATGGACTTTCCGAGAGAAGTGGCGTGCCATGGATTGACTACGCCCACGGACGCTCCCTGACGCAACGTCTGCATGGCCTCGATACAGTCCACGACAATGACCTCGTGACGCAGCCAAAGGGCGAAGCTGACCGTCTCGTTGAACTGTTCATGCAAGGTTTCCAGATAGGGATGGGCTACCGTTCGAACGTCTCTGCGATGGAGTGATTTCTGCCCAAGAATATAAAGCCCAATGCCCAGCACATAGCGATTTCCATTCACCTTTTCGATCAGCCCATGCCCGACGAGACTGGCCACATAACGTGACGTGGTTGGCTGTCCCAGCCCGACCTCGCGCGCGATCATCGACAGCGACATGGGCTGATCAGAGCGCTCAAGAACGCGCAAGACTGCAACCGCCCGATCGACAGCGTCGAAGCGGGCACTTTTTTCCTCGTCGGTGAACAGGTCGTTTGGCAAGATCGTTCCAGCGAATCCCGTAGCAAATCGCCCCTTGGTGCTCCAAGTCGAGCCGGTCGTCAATTAAGTCGCGGCGCGGCGTCCAACAGCATTCTTGTGTAAGAGTGCTTTGGCGAACGCAGGACGTCATTCGTTCGTCCCGCCTCAACGATGTTCCCATCCTTCATGATTATGATGGATTGTGCAATTTCGGAGACCAGCGGCAAGTTGTGGGTTATGAAAAGCATCGCAAGGCCGTCCTTCTTCAGATCGAGCAGAAGCTCGACCACGGCCGCCTGCACAGACACGTCGAGAGCCGAAGTGATTTCGTCGCACACCAGAAGCTTAGGTTTGACCGCCAGCGCGCGGGCCACGGCCACGCGTTGACGCTCACCTCCCGATAGATCGCCCGGGTAAAGATCGGCAACCCGTTGCGGTAATCGAACCCGGTCAAGAAGCGATCGCACTTCGGCACCGACCTTTGCTTTGTCAGCCAGCCCCGTCAGGCGAACGGCGCGGGCGATGCTTTGCGCGATCGATTCCTTTGGGTTGAGCGAGCGGTCAGGATTTTGGAAGACGATCTGCATGGCGCTCAAATCTGCCTTGGAGCGACTTGAGACGGCGAACGGCATCAAATGCCCCTCGAACAACAAGCCGCCCGAAGCGTTGCTGTGCAAACCGGTCACGCATCGGCCCGTAGTGGTTTTGCCGCTGCCGCTGCCGCCGACAAGGCCGACGCACTCGCCTTTGCCGACCGAGAATGAAACGCCGTGCACGACCTCGACGTGGCCATGAGCCGCGCGCAGGTTCTTCACCTCGAGGACGCTCTGGATTTTGGCACCGTCGGCCTCGGACGCCGCCGCAGGACCATCGGTTACCAGTCGTGGAATAGCGTCGAGCAGCATGCGCGTATAGT
Organism: Mesorhizobium sp. WSM4898; assembly: GCF_029625845.1. Lineage (NCBI taxonomy): Bacteria > Pseudomonadati > Pseudomonadota > Alphaproteobacteria > Hyphomicrobiales > Phyllobacteriaceae > Mesorhizobium > Mesorhizobium sp. WSM4898. The sequence goes on from NZ_JARTVQ010000009.1 coordinate 93,312, forward strand.
CGTCGCTCGGTGCTGCGAAGACCTGCCTGCGGCTCCCCTGCTCGACGATCCTTCCAGAAAGCATGACGGCCACCCTGTCGGCCACGACGTTCACGACCGCAAGGTCATGGGTGACGTAGACCACGCTGGCGCTGCTGGACTTGACCAGCCTCGCTATCAGCTCAAGGATCGTTTGCTGGGTGGATACGTCCAGGCCCGTGGTGGGCTCATCCATCACGATGACCTGCGGAGCCGTGACGAAGGCCATGGCAATTGCGATGCGTTGCAGTTGACCGCCACTGAGCTCGAAGGGATAGCGTCTCAAAAACTTTTCATCGTCTGGGAGATCGACGCTCCGCAACGCGTCACGCATCAGTTGCTTCATGCCGGTGCCCGAATGGCCGTGCGCCGCAAGAAGCTCGGCCATTTGCTTGCCGACTGACATGCGGGGGCTGAAGCTCGTGGTCGGATTCTGTGGAACCAGCGATACTTTGCCGCCCTGGAAGGCACGTTTCCCCCGGCCCGAGAGTGAGAGGATGTCGGTGCCGCCAATCAAAATGTTGCCGGAGGAAATGCGCATTCCCGGCCGCGCAAAGCCTAGCAAACTCAAGGCGATTGACGTCTTTCCAGATCCCGATTCACCGATGATGGCCAGGACTTCACCCCTCTTCACATGAAGGGAGACGTCGCTGACGATTTCGCGGCCGTTGAGGTCATGCATGAAAAGCGATTGCACAACGAGCGGGATTGCTTCGGTCATTTCAAATCTCTTTCGACCGACCGACCGAGCGCGCAAAGCTGTCGGCAAGCACGTTGACGGCAACGGAGAAGGCAGCAATTGCCAGAGCTGGCGCGATTGCGATCCATGGCGAGATCGTGATGCCAATCCGGTTTTCGCTGATTATCAGACCCCAGTCGGCCGCCGGCGGTGGCAGGCCCAGGCCCAGGTAGCTTAGCGAAGCGTAGAGGATGATCGACCCGCAAAGTCGGACCCCGAAGTCGGCAAGGACCGGTGTCAGCACGTTGGGCAGGATGTCAAGGAAGCAGATTGCGGCCCAGCTTTCCCCGCGCGCGAAAGCAGCTTCGACGTACTCGTTCTTTGATATGTCCATCGTGATCAGTCGCACGATACGGAAGATGCGGGGTGAATGCAGGATCACAATCCCTATGATGACTGTGGGCAGGCTTGGCCCGGTCGAGGCGAGAAGGACGAGAAGAAAGATGGCCGGCGGGAGCGCGTAGATCACGTCGGAAATGGCAATCAGAAAAATATCCAGCGGGCCTCGCCGCAGGCCCGAGTAGATGCCAAGCGGCACCGCGACTACATAGGCCGCCACGGTCGCGCAAAGCGCGACGACGAGCACAGTCCTCCCGCCATAGAGAAAGCGACTGAAAGTGTCGCGCCCCAGGAAGTCGGTTCCGAGCCAATGCTCGTGGGTTATGGTCGCGAAGGGAGCCCCGACGATTTCATCGAAGGCGTACGGACTGAACAATGGTCCGAACGAGGCGAGGGCAACGATGATGACGACCAGGACCAGAGCGATGCGAGCTGCTGGCTTCGCCAGGGTCAGGCGCAGGACGGAGCGGCGCATACGGTCAATCTCTCCGGCTAGGTCGTGCCGCGCGCCACGCGCAGCCTTGGATTAAGAAGAAGGATCAGCGCTTCGGACACCAGGTTGATAAGCACATAGGTCGCCGTGATGATCAGCGTGATGGCCAGAACTGTCGGCATGTCTCGGTTGATAACCGCTTCCGAGAGCGCGCTGCCGATGCCCGGCAGTTGAAAGACGGACTCGGTGACCACCACTCCGCCGGCCAACCAGGCCGCATTCAACGCGATTGTCTGGATGCTGGGTGTGATGGTGTTGGGAAGAACATGACGTAAAAGCACCCGCGCGGGGCTTATGCCCCTCAGCCGTACCATATAGATGTATTCGGCGTTCAACACTTCGAGTGCCACCGCCCGCACCATGCGTACGACCTGGGCCAGCGTTGTGCCGAGCAGGGTCAGGACCGGCAAAATGAAAAGGGTCGATTGAGATGAAAGCGGAAGGCTGTCGTTGATCAGCGAAACCGGCGGCAACCAACGAAGATAAACCGCGAAAAGCACAATCAATACCGTGCCGATTACGAACTCAGGCAGGGCAACGGTCACGATTGTCGGAACTGATATCAGGTGGTCGGCCAATCTGTCTTTGTAGATCGCCGCGGCAACGCCGAGCACGAAGGAGAGCGGTATCAGCAGGAGCAGCGATGTGACCGTCAGTATCAGGGTGTTGACGGCCCTCGGCCCAATCGTCTCCCAGACTGGCCGGCCGGACGGAATTGACCGGCCGAAGTCGCCGGTGAGCGCGCCCCCGATCCAGCTGGCATATTGCACGACGGCCGGCCGATCCATGCCAAACTCGCGCCTGAGCGCCTCCACCGCCGAAGGGTCCGCCTTGGCACCGAGCGCTGCCCGGGCCGGATCTCCCGGCAGATATTGGGTCGCGGCAAAGACGACAATGGAGACGGCAAAAAGAGTGACGACAGCCAGGACTATTCTTGTCAACAGAAGCTGCAGCAAGGGTTTATTCAAGGGCTCTCACCTTCAGAGAAAGGGAGCCGCCGCGGCTTGGCTGGCCACGGCGGCTGCAGTTTACCCGAGATAGACGCTTTCGAACTGATAATAGCCGAGATTTCTCTGGGTGGAGGGAACGATATTCTTGACCTTGGCGCTGGCGGCGTCGAGAAGATCACGGAAGCCCCAGATGATGTAAGCTCCCTCGTTCCACAGGACCTTCTGAGCCTCCACATAATATTCGCGGCGCTTGGGGCCATCGAACGTGGTTCTTGCCTTGCTTACCCACTTGTCGAACTCGTCACTGGTCCAATCCGGTTCGTTCCAGTAGGCACCCCGGGCATAGCCTTGGCCGAACTGGGATTCGAGAGTGTGCTGTCCCCAATCCGAACTGCCCATCTGCGTCTTTTTGAAGTTCGGACCGGAATAGTAGCTGTCGGGCGGCACGACCAGAAGTTCGATGTTGACGCCGATCTTCTTGGCCTGGTTGGCGATGAGCGTAGCCGACGCCTGCATACCTGGAGCGGCATCCGAGGTGTAGAGGGTGATCGCCTGGCTATTGTCAAAGCCCGCCTGCTTGAGCAGCGATTTCGCCTGATCCGGGTCGTAAGCGCGTTGCGGCAGTTCGGAGGCGTAGTCTGGATCCGTGATGCAATGCAGGTCGTTGCCAATCCTGCCATATCCCGACAATGCGTTGTCGAGCAGTTGCTGGCGGTCGATCATGAGCCGGAACGCCTGGCGGACGCGCACGTCCGTAAAGGGTTTCAGGTTCGTCATCATGAATTGGTCGGTCGTGGCACCGCTCTTCGAGCGCAGCAGGGTGAGTGCGGGATTTGCTTCAATCAGGCGCGCAAGACTTCCATCGAGCTGAGCCACGGCATCGACCTGGTTGGCCACCAGCGCATTCATGCGCGCGGTCGGGTCGTTGATCGCGATGAATTCGACCCCATCGAGATATGGCTGGTCGGGCGTGCGATAGTTATCGCTGCGTGCCAGCGTCACCCGCTGACCGCGGGACCATGACACAAACTTGAAGGGCCCGGTCCCGATCGGCTTGTCGAAGTCGGTCGTGCCGTCCTTCATGAGGAACATGACCTTGCTGCCCAGCACTTGCGGCAACAGCGCATAGGGCTGCTTCAATTCGACTTCGACCGTATTGGCGTCGAGCGCGCGTACCCCTTTCGGCTCCATGAGCGGCGCCAGGTTGGGGTAGGCATCGGCCTTGTTGTCAGAATTGAGGATGTACTGGATGGTGTAGACGACGTCCTTGGCCGTGAAAGGCGCGCCGTCATGCCAGACCACACCTTTCTTGAGCTTGATTTTCCAGACGTTGCCCTCGGCGTTGTGAGTGAAGTCATCCGCCAGCTTGTTGTAGAGATTGCCATCCTTGTCGAAGTCGGTGAGCCGGTCGAAGATCGACTGGGCGACGGCGAAATCCATATCGCCTGTCGAGATGAAGGGGTTGAGCGACGATTTCGCCCCGGCTGCGCCTAGACCGACGCGGAGCGTCCCTCCCCGCTTCGGTTCATCGGCCAGGGCCGGGCGAAGCCCCGCCCCGGCAAGCATCATACCGGTGCCCAACAACAAGCCTGTCTTCAGCACATCGCGCCGCCCGATAAGCGTCGAATCTGCCTTTGGGCGATTTATGTCCTTGCTCATTCCACATTCCCTCCTGTTTAGATGGTTTTCTTCGGCTTATTCATTCAACCAATGGGCGGAGCGCCCGCGCCTGGCCACGGCTTAGGCAAGCAGTCCAGCAAGCTTGAGGGCCTTCAGGATGTTTTCCTGGTCCTGCTTGGCCAGGTTGCCATTGGGCTTGCGCGGTTCACCCACCTTGCGGCCTTGAGCGTTGATGGCAAACTTGATGCGGGCGGGGAAATTCACGCTCTTGGTCATCTCCCGTGCGAGCGGCGCGATCTTGTCCGTCAGCTTCCGGCCAAGGACGTAGTCGCCGGCTGCGTGGGCGGCGAAGATCTCCCCGTACTGTTTCGGGATGACGGTGTTGATGCCGGAAATCGAGGCCTGCGCCCCAAACAGAAAGCTCGCAATGTTCACGCTGTCCGCGCCAGCGGCAATGGCGACCCGGTCGCCGACGGTCTGGACGAGTTCCGTCACCGGCTCCAGCGCCACTTCCTTCACGCAGATGACTTCGGGCAGTTGGGCTACGCGCTGCATGACGGCAGGGGGGTTGAAGAAGTGGTTATAGTAGATGATGGGTAGAGAGGTCGCCGCCCCAACATCCTGGATGAACTTGTCCAGCCCATCGCCCGACGGGGTATTATAGATTGGCGGCCCAAGCATCAGCGCACAGGCGCCGGCCTGCTTGGCGAGCAGACCACGCTTGATGGCGTCGCGGGTGGTGGTTGTGATTATCCCGGCGATTACGCGCAGCTTGCTGTTGGCCGTGGCTGTTTCCACCAAGAGCTCGAGTTCCTCTGCGGAAAGCTCATCGCCCGAACCGGTGCTTCCGCCGACCACGGCAAGGCGAATGCCAGCGCTTTCCATGAACCGAAGCTCACCCTTGAAGAGATCCAGGTCGAGATCACCATCGGGTCTAAACGTCGAAACGAGCGGCGGGATGATCCCCTTGATCTCGTCCTTTTGAAGCACAGTCGCCATTGCAGTTCCTTATTTCATCTAGTGAAAGTCACTATTACTGAATGAACATCCAGCGAAGAGCGGAGCTTGTCAAGGGCATTTCGCAATGACGGCGCTGAATGACCGAGACAGGCTTGCTGCGCTTGGTTTTCAGCCCGCCGAACCCGTTCGCTGGTAAACAGGCATCTTCGTGCGGGGAGCAGTGAAGCCGGCCATAATGCGACGCGGTCGGAGCACCGATCTTGTGGCGCAAGACGAGAATGCACACAGCGGGGTCATGGCATGAGTTGCGCGGGCTTGGTGGCAACCAAATCCCGCACTACACCCTTTGCGACCTTTGCACTCCTGGCGCGGCGATCGCGCTTGTGCTCAAGGCCCCGTACCTCGGCCGATCCGTAAGGATCACTGTTCTTGCGACCTGGAAACAGGCCACCCCCGTAACGCGACGGCGTGACATCCGTGACCCCGATCACAGTGTCCTGCCCCATCTCGCATCACCGTCGGCGTCTGGCAGGGAAAGCGATGCGGACGACCATAAAGGACGGTCAGTCGCTGTTTGCCCGACCGAGATCGATGATATGAGACGAACTGAGGCAGCTGTCCTCAACGGCCAAAGTACGGTCAGCTATTGTCCGTTGCGCAGATCGCTGATCTTGGCCACAGAAAGCTGGACGTCAGAGAAAACAGCCGTCGTCCCCTCGCCCGTCGGCGATTGAACGCCCAATCCTATGCGCACCGGCCGCCTTTCGACGCCGGGCAGAGTGAACCAGCGCAGGAAATTCCAGTATTTGCCGTCTTCCGAAAAATGGAACGCGACCGTCTCGCCATCGCAATAAGCACGCAGCCACACGTGGGCGCCCGAATGACGAGGACCGTCCGAGTCGTCGGATGTGCCGCGCGTCACCACGCTCACGATGGTCGGCTTACGCGCGGCAGAAAATTCGAAGGCGATCTTTGCCCAATTGTTGTCGTCGCATTCGATGAAGATCGCGCCGGCGTCGTAAGCGGAGGCGAAGTCGACGGAGACCCTGGCAGACAGCGCAAAATGCTGCTCGTCGATCTCGCGCACCAATCGCGTGACATTCGCGGCCCGGCTTTTGCCGCTCGGGGCGAAGAACCAGTCCGTGTTCGCGTTGGCCCGCAGCCGCACCGAGGCGTTCTCGATTGCCGCGGAGCCGTTGTCAGCCCCCTCAACGCGCATGCTGTCGAGCTTCATGTTTTTTCCTTCACTTCAACAAATTCCGCCGAGAGCCGGCCGGTTTTGACCGGCTTAAACAGCGCTGAGAACGGCACTCGGCGCCAATGCTTGATACCGCCCGCGAAGCGCGCCAAGGATCGCCGAATTCAGGGGTGGAGTTCTATGGCGAGCCACACCGAATCGGTATCCGCGTAGTAGCGGTGCCATGGGTAGGCCCACTCATTCTTGCCGCTGACCCTGCAGAAGGGGTCATGCGAATAACCGACCGGCATCACAACGTCTTCATAAATTGTCGTTTCGTCACGAAGTCGAAACTTCTGCATCCGGCCGCAGCCGTGGATTTGCGTGTGTGTTTCAAGGAAGCGATGCTCATTGTGAATGAAGCAGTCAGTGTCTCCCGGCGACCACCAAAGGTTCAGCTTGAGCGTGAACGTCTGCGGGGTGCCGGGTGCTGCGCGCTCGTTGGTGAATACCAAAGGATCGGTGCTGACCGTGCCGATCTCATCCTGCGGGGAAATGAACAGCGGCGTGTCGCGTGGGAAGCTCTTGATTCGATTGCCAAGCCAGTCCCAGCCACGAAATATGCAGCCGCCGAGATTGGTGGCTTTTCGCACCTTCAGAAGCGCCGCCCGTTCCGCGGATTTGATTTGCCCGCCCTTCAGCCATGTCGATTTCCAGGCAGGCACGATCGCCGGATGCTCATCTCCTGTGATCATCGCGCTGGGGCTGACATTCACAACGACAGCGTCTTCAACCGGATAGTCGTGGACATCTTCGACGAGCTTGGCGAAGATGAAGTCGTCGGCAAACGAAAGGTCTCTCGTCTGGTTCGGCACGGTTTTGTCGTCCATCATCAGGGTAACCTGAGCCCGACCACACCACAATGCGGACGCCAAAAGAAGTGCGCGTCTGGACGATTCTTGTCGTAACTTGACGTCAATTCTGCGCCATATTGCGAAGTGCGCCGGTCCCGGTGGGTAAGCTGGCAATCGGGTGCCTTCGAAAGACTGGCTCTCAGGGCGCCAGCAATGCCAGGCACAGAGTGACCTCACCACAGCGAACTCTCTCGCTTGGCGCGTCACATTGCTTCCATGTTCCATGCGTTGCGAACTTGTCATGAGCTCTCGATGTTTGCCTACTAAGCGAGATTGGCAGAGGCAGCTTCGACATTGCGTCGTATCGATGATCGAACAGGAGATCTGCCGCGCCAAAATCCGGCATGAAACCCGACCTCAGGCTGGAGCTCGATCAGAGGATCTCGACCCCATGACAAAGTATGGCTCGGCCCTCTTGGGCATCCGACCGCGAAATTATGCAGACCAACTGTGACTACATAGTCGTTGGCGGCGGCTCGACTGGATGCGTGGTTGCCGCGCGGCTTTCGGAAGATCCTGATGCCTCGGTCTTCCTGCTGGAGGAAGGCCCACGCGACTTCAATCCCTACATCCATATCCCGGGTGCCTACTATAAGACCGCACAAGGGCCCCTATTGAAAAGGATTCCCTGGGAACCAACCGCAGCCCAATCCCGTGTCGAGCAGCCGACGATGGTCCAGGCCCGGGTGCTGGGCGGCGGCAGTTCCGTCAACGCGATGATCTATATCCGCGGGGCGCCATCCGACTATGCGCGGTGGGAAGCGCTCGGCGCGGATGGCTGGAACTATGATGATGTGTTGCCCTACTTTCGGCGGTCGGAAGACAACAACCGGTTCTGCAACCAGGCCCACGCCGTAGGGGGACCGCTAGGCGTTTCCGACATCGACCATATCCACCCCCTCACACGCGCCTGGCTGCAGGCGTGCCAGCAGGCTGGGCTGCCCTATAATCCTGATTTCAATTCCGGCGATCAGGCCGGCTGCGGTCTTTACCAGATCACCGCCAAAAACAGGCGGCGCAGCAGCGCCGCAACGGCCTTCATCAAACCCGCCCGCCACCGACCTAATCTCCAGGTTCGAACGGGTTCCACGGTGACGCGGATAATTGTCGAAAAGGGGCGGGCCGTCGGGGTCGAGTATGTAGCGAAGGGCCGCAAATGGGCCCTCATGGCCAGTCGCGAAGTAATCTTGTCGGCAGGTGCGATTGCCTCGCCGAAATTGCTGATGTTATCAGGGATCGGTCCGGCCGACGCTTTGCGCGGACATGGCATTCCTGTCGTTGCCGATCTGCCCGGGGTCGGACAGAACCTGCAGGACCATATCGAGATATCGCTCGTCTATCAGTTGAACGGGCCCCACAGCTACGACAAATACAAGAAGCCGCACTGGAAAGCCGCGGCTGGCCTGAACTATCTACTGTTCAGGGATGGCCCGGCTTCTTCCAATCTGATCGAAGGAGGGGCGTTCTGGTGGGGCAACACAAGCGAAGCGATCCCGGATGTGCAATATTTCATGGTCGTGGGTGCGGGCATCGAGGAAGGCGTCGACGCCGTCCCGGGCGGAAACGGCTGCACGATAAACCTAGGACAGATCCGGCCTCGGTCTCGAGGGGAAGTGACGCTGAAAAGTGCCGATCCTTACGCCAACCCACGCGTGGCCCCGCGGTATTTTTCCGACCCCTATGATCTCGATGCGGTGGTTGAAGGAACGATGGGGGCGTTCGATATCATGGAGCGACCCGCCATCCGCCGCTACATTGCCTCAAGGCAGATCCCGTCCGCCGGGACAGCGACGCCACTACAGTTGAGAAAGTTCTGCCAGGAGGTCGCGCATCCGGCGCTGCATCCTGCAGGCACCTGCCGAATGGGCAAGGACGGCATGGCAGTGGTTGATCCCGAGCTTCGCGTCCACAGTATCGAAGGCCTTCGCGTGGCGGATGCGTCGGTCATGCCAACGCTCATATCCGGCAATCCCAACGCTGTGTGCATTATGATCGGCGAGAGGACTGCGAACTTTGTCCAGCATGGCAAGTAGAAACGCGCGACCCTGCTCCCTCTCAAAGATTAGCCGGCGCCCGCGGTGGCCTGCCTTGGCCACCACCAACCATGACGGCCTCGCTCCAATCACCGGTGTCTCAATTTGAACGCCACACCAGAGAGAATAGCGATAGTGAACTACAGCTCGACGATCTCCCCTGCGATCCGAAGCAGCCGTTTCTTTTGCAGCCTTTTCTTTTTGGGAGCAGGCGTCGGCATCGGAGCTTGGGCGTCCTCACTTCCAGTCCTCAGCGCTCAAATGGAACTGGACAAGGCGCAACTCGGGTGGATCCTGATTGGCTTCGCTCTGGGCGCAATTGTGATGATGACCAATATCGGTCGCTTGGCTGCCATTGCCCCGAGCAGTGTGCTCAGCTTGCTGGGATCTCTAACGTTCGGCGCAGCGCTGTTGGCCCTCCCGTACGCCGGTGGCACCTATTGGCTGGCGTTGATTGTGTTTTTTGCCGGTATCGGTTTCGGGACGCTCGACGTATCGATGAATATTGATGCCTCGACAGTGGAGCGTCACATGGGTCGGCAAGCAATGTCCTCTTTTCATGCCGTATTCAGTTTCGGAAGCCTGATCGGCGCATTCGTTGTCGGCCAGATACTGTCCAACGGCGGCGCCTTGGCCGTTTGTCTTGGGGTGGCGGGACTTGGTGTTGCGGCAGTCGCGGTCGTCGCCTGCATAGGATGGAACAATTCAGGCCGGTTCGACGATCCTGCCGACTCCATTGAGGCGACGGATGGCAAATTCGATAATGCAATAAGGAAGCATCTTTACCTGCTTGGTGGCCTGGCATTCTTAGGGATGCTGGCCGAGGGCGGGATGATGGATTGGAGCGCTATTTACATCGTGACCCGATCCGGAGGAGCAGAAAGCACAGGCGCCTATGGTTTTGCGGCATTTGCAACCATGATGGCAACCGGCCGCCTATTCGGTGACGCCATCGTTAAGCGGATCGGCCAGATGCCGATGTTGCGCTATTGCACAATAGTTTGCGCAGGCTCGGTGTTCACAATGATCCTGATGGGCGGCAATCTTCCTGTTGTTCTGATTGCGCTCGCCATATGCGGTCTTGGCCTAGCAAACGTCGTGCCCACACTTTTCGCCGCCGCCGGGCGTGCAGGTGGCACTTCTGCTGCTCGGGCAATGTCGATCGTGACGACGATGGGATACGCGGGATTGCTTCTTGGGCCTGGATTGTTGGGTTTTATTGCTCAGATTTCGTCGCTCGTCGGCAGCTTATCCGTCATCCTAATGGCATTTGTCGCAGTTTCGGCTTCAGCGCGCTCGAGCGAATGCTAGGGTTTGGCCACTCACCCGTCCGTGGTGAGGCGGATGGCTCGCATGCACATTCTTAGGCCTCGCCAAGGACGTAGCTGCCAGCTGTATGGCCTCGCGCAGTTAGCTTTTGACACTGACCTACAGCCGGGGGGCAGGTTTCGCGGAACAATGGTATTCGTCCGACTGGGCACAAGCCGATCGCGTGCTGCCGGGCTAAGTTATGTTGTAGGGGCGAACACGGTTACCAACTGAATATGAGACTGGATGTCTGAAAAGGGCCGAAAGCGGAACGGGAGCTTCACAATTTCGACACCAGCCAACGGCATCGGCCCTTCCCTTTTTCGGACTCGATATCCATTTCTGACGGGTCGAGCCATCGCGCCGGAGCATACTGGCTTTCAGCAGACAGCGATGTCGCTCCCGAAAGCGTCTGAAAGGGTAACTTATGACGATCACTGGAGCTCAATGCCGCGCTGCTCGCGCGCTGGTCGAATGGACTCGTGAAAAGCTCGCCAGCAATTCAGGCGTGGATGCGCTGGCCATCGAGGAATTCGAACGTCGGATCACACTCCCCGACTACGAAGTCTGTAATAGGCTCCAAATCGCGCTCGAAGGCGCCGGCGCCTTTTTTATTGCCGAGAACGGCGGCGGTATCGGGGTTCGCCTGAAACTAAACCGCTCCGAGGTCAGGCGGATCAGCGTTCTCGAGAATGAGGGGGGCATCGTTGGCACGGATGCCGTTCCATAGATCCTGGGCAGGGTCCTCAACGGTACACCGCGCGCGAGGCGATGTAATCGAAATCAGCGAGCCCACCGCTGCTTCTGGGTACACTTTGAACAGTCTGCTCTTAGCGTTGGTCGTTTGCGGAACTCATGGCACGCGCGGCGCTTCACGGGACCGCAGCGAGGGCATGGTGGCGTCCCGCTCAATTCGTGGTGACCGCGGATTCCCAAGACGAACAACGATGATGATCCATGCGGACCTTGATCAACTTCGGATAGGCGGTACCGCAAAAACTTCCACGTCGACCGAACGCAGAAGGCTTTCTGTCACGCTTCCCAGAAATAATTTGATGAAGCCCGAACGGCTATGCGTTCCGATCACCAGAAGATCGGGCGCCACCTCGTTAATTGCCTCCATGATCGCCTCGACCGGGCCGCCTTCCCTAATTTGCAGCGACCAATTGTCGACGTCAAAGTCGTTCGCTTCCAGAAATGCTATGAGTTCTTTTTCCACCTGCGAACGTTCTGTCGCCACGTAGCTCGCCAACTCGTCCTTGCCTATTCCGGCATTTGACATTTTTCCCTTGGCGAAGGCATCGAACCCATGGACCAGCGAAAAACTGGCCTCGCCTATCAATCCGGTTTCCTTCGCCGTGCTTATTGCGCGCGCCGACGGCTCGGACATATCCACGGCAGCCATCACTTTTTTGTAGGAATGTTCTACCTCAGCATTCACCATGAGCACTGGGAATTGTCCGGTGCGGATCACACGTTCGATCGTCGTTCCCACAAAGACATCACGGAGCAATTGCTTGCGGTGCGCGCCCATGACAATGAGATCGACCCCGCGCGCCTCGGCCGCATTCAAAATGCCGCGGAACGGATTCCCAGTCACGACTGCGAAATCACATTGGAGTCCCTTCAACTCGGCGATCGAGGTCATTTGTTCTGCAAGATATCTTCGGGCCTCGCGGGTTTCGAGCCGGACTATGGCTGAGGGTTGGTCGTCGTCGACGACATGGACGAGCGTGAGTTCCGCGGCAACGTTCCGGGCCAGAAGGCCGGCCCGCCGCAATGCCCGTTGTGACCGGGTGGAAAAATCTGTCGCCGCAAGGATTTTCATGCCAGGTTCCGTCTTCCTCGTCCATGAGATCACCATCCCCTTCCTTCGGGAGACTTTGGGTAATGATCTAAGTGACGATGGTCTCGTTTGTCCGCCGAGTCACCCCAGGCGCTGGCTCAACTGTTTCAAAGTGCCGCTTTTGGCAGGTCTTGCGGCTGAGCCTGCCATTGTCCGCCTTGACTTCACGAATTACGTCACCAACTATACCTATATGAACGCCGCAGCCAAATTCTGTCGTGATTTTCTTTTCCGGGTTTGCCCCATCGCGGGATCTTAACCCCCGGCCCGGCTGCCAATGCGCCCCGAGCCGAGGGGTAACGCTTAATCGACATGTTAGGATCAGCAGGGCTCCAACCTTTTGGCGCACTGGGATCAATTTCCGAAGTCGCCTGTCCGCCACCTTTGATGGCGGCTGAGCCAGTAGAAATATGAGCATTAGATGCAGAAAAACTCGAAAATCCGGCGCAAGCCGAATATCCGCATCTCGCAGTCGGATCATGCGCGCTTATCGGTGCTCGCGAGCACTTTCGCCGCACGATATCCGGAGGCTTCCGATGAGCTGCTCGCCGAGCTCGAGCGCGCGCGGATCGTCGCCGATGGTTGGGTCTCCGCCGGTACCGTCCGGATGGGTTCAACTGTGACGTTCAAGCCCGACACCGGTGATCGGAGAACGGTAACGCTGGTTTTCCCTGGCGATGCTGACATCTCCGAAGGCAAGGTTTCGATTCTTACACCGATTGGCACAGCCCTGATCGGCCTCTCGGCTGGACAGTCAATCATGTGGACCGCCCGAGACGGGCGCCGGCACGAACTGTTGGTGCTTGGTGTGACCCAGCCCGCCCCGCAAGGTGATGGAGTCAGTCAGCTCGCACCTGCGTCTCCAACGATGGCGGCGAGCGTCTGACATGGGCGTCTCCGTCCGTCTCCTCAATCATGCAGGCAGCTTGATCGCGGGAGTCTGACCCCTGCGCCGGCTCATCTCGGTCCGGCACAGGGGTACTTCCTCACATCCGATCAACTGCAGTTGCCGGATCGCCTTGTGCGGGCCGGCTGGAGACGTACCATGCCCAATATAGACACCTGCCAACTGACCACCAAGGATTACACGATTCTTCAAGTGATACGGGAACGCCATCCGATCCGCGACGAAACCTTCTCGACTATTCTCCAGCGGAAGATTTCGAGCGCAGTTGTCATGTTTCGCGATGACATCCCAGCGAACGTCGTGACACTCAGCAGCCGCGTGGCCTATCGGGTGAACGACGGTCCTGCCGAAACCCGCATCGTCGCACATGACCAGATGCGCGGTCTGGTTGGCATGCTTTTGCCTATCACCAATCCGCGAGGCCTGGCGTTGCTCGGTCTGGCCAAGGGGCAGTCGATGTCCATTCCGACAGCGGACGGGATGCTTGAAACGCTGACGGTGCATGAAGTGGTTTACCAACCAGAAGCCGCAAGGCGCGAGAGACTGAAACTGGCGGGAGTTGCTGCATCGGATTCGCTGCGGCTGGATGGACACGGTCCGCGGGCCGTCCATCGTTCCGATGAACCGCACGACGAAGTTCAGAACAAGGTTGCGGCGGCTTTCAACGCCGGGTTCGACGACCCGGGGCCGTCGGCTGCCTGAGGGCTCGACTATGCCGAAGGCTGTGAAGGCGGGTAGACAAGCATTCCATCGGCTCCTGCCCTCACGCCGTCGGTGAGTTTCGCTGGCACGACCTTGTCATGGCTCATCAGATGAAAAACGGACTCGCCGCGGCTGATCAGGTAGTCCGCGACGATCCTTCTGTGACAGCGCCACCACAGCGCTTCCGAGCACATGACGGCACACTGCCGCTCCCTGCCGAGCGATACAAGCCGGGCCAGGCCGTCATGAAACTCCGCCGACAACGCGTAGTCGGCGTAGTTGTGAAAACTCTGGTTAATCCAGAACGCGTTTAGCTTCGCCCACATGCAGCAGGGCAACGAATTCTGGAATCGACCTGGTCGAGTGACCGATAGTGTAAAACGGATAAGGCACATTTTCTCCCTTGTCGACCCACAGCCAGCCATGTGGCTTCGCGCCTGGGAGGAACGATCATCCACAACGTGTTTAAATCCGCCTCGCGCCTCCTGCAGTCCCTCACTCCCGCGGCATGCTCCCGAATAGATGATTCCGGCGCCTTGCGCGACCTCGAGCCTACCTGACTCAATATCGGGAGCTGCGGCGCCGATGCGGAAATATTGCCGGCATCAGTTGTGCTCCGTCGTGGCTATTTGATTCCTGAGACTCGCCCCCGGCGTGCAGATGTGCGCTCACAGTTGTCTGCGTACAAAGGCGACCGCGGTCTTCCAGACGCTGCCCGAATGACGATTTCAAGCAAGGTGCGGGCGCGATTGATGCCCACCGGCTCGCTTGCAAGAGCAATAAATTTGCACTTACGCGGCATTTAATTCCGTTTGCCTTCCTCTTCCCTCCGTAGCACGTTTGGGGCGGTACGGAGCTGGCGCCTCGGAATGTGGCGGCGGTTTCTTCGGCGGACCGCTGGCCATCGGCTTACGCCCGATCGGCTCCAAAGCCCACGACATTGCGATGGACGCAATGTCACGGACGACTGAAAACACGAAGCAGACAGCGCCTGGTTCTCCGATCGCGGCGGATGAATGCCGTCCCTCGCGAGAGCCATCAGGCTTGCCTGCAATGAAAGGCAGGTAGCGCACCATGTCGAATCCAGCGGCAGCGATGGAAGGCCACAAGCCCCGGTTTCTGGTCAGGTGGCTGTACTCGACCAACCACAAGGACATCGGGACGCTCTACCTGCTCTTCTCGATCTTGGCGGGGATTCTCGGCACCGCGCTTTCGATGCTGATCCGGATAGAGTTCCAGGAGCCAGGGCTGCAGATATTCAGGGATCCGATGGCCTACAATGTCGTGGTCAGCTCCCACGGCCTCATCATGATCTTCTTCGTTCTCATGCCGGCCCTGATCGGCGGCTTCGGCAACTGGATGGTACCGATCATATCGGCGCACCCGACATGGCGTTTCCGCGCATGAACAATATCTCGTTCTGGCTGCTGGTGATGGCGTTCATCCTCTTCATCACCTCGATGTTCGTGCCGGGAGCGCCAGGCACGCTCGGCCATGGCGGCGGCTGGACGCTCTACCCGCCGCTTTCGACCTCCGGCCAGCCTGGTCCCGCGGTCGATCTCGTCATCCTTTCGATCCACCTTGCGGGAGCGTCATCAATCCTCGGCGCGATCAACTTCATCACGACCATCTTCAACATGCGCGCGCCAGGAATGACGATGCACAAGATGCCGCTCCTTGCCTGGGCGATGCTGGTGACCGCTTTCATGCTGCTGATGTCGCTGCCGGTGCTGGCCGGAGCGATCACGATGCTGCTCACGGACCGCAACTTCGGTACGACGTTCTTCGTTCCTGATGGCGGCGGTGACCCGATCCTCTACCAGCACCTGTTCTGGTTCTTCGGCCATCCGGAGGTCTATATCATGATCCTGCCCGGCTTTGGCATCATCAGCCACGTCATCTCGACCTTCGCCAGGAAGCCAATCTTCGGCTATCTCGGCATGGCGTATGCGATGGTGGCGATCGGCCTGATCGGCTTCCTCGTCTGGGCGCACCATATGTATACGACCGGCATCTCCCTCGACAGCCAGCGCTACTTCGCCTTCGCCTCGATGGTCATCGCCGTTCCCACAGGCGTGAAGGTGTTTTCGTGGCTGGCCACAATGTGGGGCGGATCGATCGAGTTCAAGACACCGATGCTGTGGGCTATCGGCTTCGTCTTGCTCTTCACCGTCGGCGGCGTCACCGGGATCATGGTCGCCAGCCCCGGAATCGACCGCTCGTTGCACGACACCTATTTCGTGATTGCCCACTTCCACTATGTGCTGTCACTGGGCGCGGTCTTCGCCATCTTCGCTGGCTGGTACTACTGGTTCCCGAAGATGACCGGATACATGTACAGCGAGACGCTCGGGAAACTGCATTTCTGGACGATGTTCATCGGCGTCAATCTCGTCTTCTTCCCGCAGCATTTCCTCGGCATGGCCGGCATGCCGCGCCGCTACGCTGATTATCCCGATGCCTTCGCCGGCTGGAATTTCGTCTCCTCGATTGGCTCCTACATCTCGACCGCGGGGCTGTTCATCTTCTTCGTCGCGGTCGCAGAAGCTTTCAGCCGCAAGCGCCCGGCCAGCGCCAACCCGTGGGGCGAAGGGGCGACCACACTTGAATGGCAGCTGCCGTCGCCGCCGCCATTCCATCAGTGGGAAAGGCTGCCCCGGATCCACTGATATGGGCATCTTCGACAAGTCGATGGGTGAATGTCATGAGCGAGACCTCAGACCCGACCAGCCAGATCCTTCTCGTTGCGATTCTCGCGCTTTATTGGGCCATGCTTGGGAGTTGGAGCCAGCTCCTCTCCCGCTGGAACGACGAGAGGGCCAAGCGGGACACTGCAGCGGCGCGGCGGGACGAAAGTGCCGAACACACATCCTGTGCGGACATGTCCCAGGATGCGCTTCGCAAGATCGACCCGGATTTCGATCTCGCGGCATTTCTGGCCGGCGCCAGGAGGGCCTATGAAGCGATACTGCGGGCGTTTGCGGAGAGTGACATCCAGACATTGCAGCGCCTCGTCGGGCCGGAAGTGCTTGATGCCTTCGAACGAGATATCGTCGGGCGGCGCGATCGGCAAGAGATGCTGGAACTCACCTTCATCAGGACAGACGAAACGAAGGTTGTCGATGCTTTCGTGGAGAATGGCACCGCTGAGATAGTTGTTCGATACGTTTCCGACGTAGTCAGCGTTACACGCTCTGCCGACAATGCAGTCGTCGCCGGCGATCCCTGGGAGATCGTTGAGATGATCGATACGTGGACGTTCGCCTGTCAAACCCAGTCAAGGAAGCGGAACTGGATGTTGATCGCCACCGAGGGCGAACAACAACAAGCCTGAGTTCTTGCGATAGGGTCCGGCGGCAGGCTTGTCACGGTTAACGAGCACCAACCCAGCGGGCTGGGATGCGTTCGCGAAATCTGTCAGCAGGTGGGATGCACTCCGCCATCGGTGCCGGCGATCAGTTCGACATGAGCCGGTTCAGCCGATCAGCTTCAAGTAGCGAGCGGGTAGCGCCGCCGAAGATCCACTCCCTGAACCTGCTGTGGCCATAGGCGCCGGATATGACGAGATCCGCGTTCATTGCGCCGGCGACGTCGGCGATCGTTCGGCCATTGGATTTTTCCGGAAACACCTCCGCCTTGGCCTCTACGCCGTGCATGTCCAGGAAGGCGACAACATCATCCAGCCCGTTCCAGGTTTGGTCAGTTGGGCCATCGTCGATCGTAATGACCCCAACCTCCTGAGCCATCCGCAAAAAGGGCATGGCATCTAGAACCGCGCGCCTGGCTTCACGCGTGTCCTTCCATCCGACCAGAACCTTGTCGATGCGGAAATTCTCCTGGTTGGTCGCTGCCAAAAATACGGGCCGTCCGGCCTGAAGGATCAGATTGCCGAGGTCGGTCGACCGATACGCGTCGTCGAAACTGGCACCCTCCGGCGATGCTGTGACGATGACATCGGCCAACCGCGCCGATTCAATTAGCGAGCGGGTCGGATTGCCCACGGTCCCACGCCATTGCGTATGAACCGTCGTGCCAGCAATGCTTTCGAACTGCGCGTGGAGGTCCTCGAGCCGTCGCTTGATGTTCTTGCGCTGGCGCGTCATGCTCTCGCCTTCGAAGGCCACTCCACCTTCCATTACAACCGGCGGCGGAACGTCGGCGGCCGACAGACCTATCAGGCGCGCGTCGAAGCGCTGGGCGAGATCGACTCCGAGCTTGACAACAGGAGCGACCATCCCGTCGATGTCGAGATTGAGAACGATCGACTTGTAGCCCATGTTGGCTTTTCTTCCGTTGGTTGCGGTTGATCGCGGCGCCGGAACGCAACGTCAACAGGGCCCGCCGCGAGATCCGGCAAGGTTTCAACAAACTCAATGACGAACGATGGTTGGAGTGAGGAGTACGCCGGCCGGCGCGATCGTCAGGTCCCCGCCTACTCGAACATAATCCGAGCGGTGCCTCTTTTGGCGATCAAGGCTCTGCGAACTTCCTGAACCCGTTCAGCCTCTCGTTTGGTATAGGGGCCCATCGGCCGGGTCTTTTCATTGCCGCGACGGACCTGGCAGTACCAACGACCGCTGTCGGAGAAGATTGCGACCGACGTCGGCATCTGATGGGACTCTTGTTCGGCAACCTCCTTGGCGAACTCGACGATCTTGGAATGATGCTGAGTGGGCGCAATGACTTGCAAATCCCTGGCAACGTCCTGTTGCAATGCGGACATAGATCGGTCTCCTTTCGGTCACGGTGACATGCTCGGCTGCGTCATTCTCGGTGCGCTCCCACTGCCGACATAGTTGATGGGCACATCGTAATGCTGGCTCCAGAAGAACGGCACCGCCGCGAACTTCTCGCGATGGCCAAGCATGTTGAGTGCGGCGGTGCGACCTTGTCTCTCCGCAACCGAATGCTTTACCCGAAGATTCTCGCCACTATGCGGATCGGGCCACCGGGCAATGTCGCCGGCCGCGAAAATTCCGGGCGCGCTTGTTTCCAAAAACGCGTTCACCGCAACGCCGCGATTGAGTTTGAGCCCGGCCTTTTCGGCGAGACCTATGCGTGGCCTGACGCCGACGCCGGCCACGACGAAATCCGCCATCAACGTGCCGCCGCTGCTGAGCTTCATCTTGTTGCCGTCGATGCTGGCCGCAGTCGCCTCGAGATGGAAGACGACACCCTTCTCCTCATGGAGGGCGCGGATGAAGTCGCCCATCCGCGGACCCAGGACCCGCTCCATAGGCCGTCTGTCCGGCGCTACGACATGAACGTCGATGCCGCGCGAGCGCAGCGCCGCCGCAACCTCGAGGCCGATGAAACTGGCGCCGAGCACGGCGCAGCGTCGCGCATTCGCGGCCCGCTCGATAATCGCCTTGCAGTCGGCGAAAGAGCGCAGCGTGTGGACAAATGATTGCTCGGCTCCGGGGGTAGCAAGCCGAACTGGTTCGGCCCCCGTGGCAAGGAGCAGCCTTTCGTAAGAAATCGTGCTGCCATCCGACAGCACAACCTCGCGGGACCGCGGGTCGATGCGGTCGGCCTTTGTGTCGAGACGCAGGTCGATGTTGTTTTTCGAATAATACTTCTCGCCGCGCAGCGGAATCCAATCCTGCGGCGCCCTGCCGGCGAGATAGTCCTTTGAGAGGTTCGGTCTGTCGACGGGCGGCGCCTGGTCATCGCTGATCATGGTGATGCTGCCCTGGTATTGCTCACGCCGCAGTGTCTCAACGGCAGCGAAACCAGCCGCGCCACCCCCGACAATGACAATTCTTTCCGGAGCCGCACCGCCATCTCGCACCACCGGTGCCGTTCGCTTACGCTTCTCGACCACGAATATCTTGCCTTCTCGCTGTTCCACAGACCAGCAGGCGAGCGGGCTGAAGGCGGGCGCGCGCAGCGCCTCGCCCGTGCGCAGATCGAAGCACGCGTGATGCCACGGACACCGAACCGTGTCTTCTGCTACCAGACCGTCGACGAGCGGCCCGCCGTAATGCGTGCATGTCGCGCTGACCGCGAATACCTCGCTCCCGCGGCGCACCAGCAGCACCTGCTCGTCGCCGCAATGGCCGACGAGCTTGCCGCCATCCTCAAGATCGGCGATCGCGATGCCCTGAACCAGATCCGGACCGTTTGCCTTCGAATGGCTCCCAGCCATTTTCGTCTCCGTTGGCGATTCTCAGCGCAAGATCGATAACTGGAGCCTCGATAGACTTCGCACGCCCTGAACATGTTCCATCCAGGCGCGCCTTCAGACCGACGCTTTCGTTTTCACCGGAGCTCCCGACTAAAGCGGAACCGCTACGTCCCAGTCTCCTGCCATCCAGGGCACCATGCAAACGAATTTAGTGAGCGATTGAATGCATTTTTTGTGTTGGATTCCAGGAGCATGTGATGGACGGACGAAGTGAGGACAAAGTGAACACGCCGGCCACTTTGAGGCTGTCGGTGTCACCACGGCGCGTGTTCTCGACCAGCCCGTCCCTTGGGCTGCTCACGGCTCAAGTCGGACCGCCGGCCAGCAAGTTTTAAAGGATCGCTTGCCTAGTCTTGCCCCAGTCCGCGAGAAAGGATGCCAACCCCTTGTCGGTGAGTGGATGCTTGGCAAGGCTCCGAAGTACAGTTGGGGGAATGGTCGCAATATCGGCGCCTGCAATTGCCGCAGCTTTGACATGGAGTGGAGTGCGTATTGAAGAAGCCAGGATTTCCGTCGTGAAGCATGCGTCGTTGTCGTAGATCGCGCGGATTTCCCGGACCACTTCCATGCCGTCCAATCCGAGGTCGTCGAGCCTGCCGATGAAGGGCGAAATGAACGTCGCGCCCGCCTTGGCCGCAAGCAATGCTTGGTTTGCGGAAAAGCACAGCGTGACATTGACCTTGTGGCCGAGGCGAGCGAGCGCCCGACAAGCCCTGAACCCATCCCAGGTGGATGGTACCTTGATGGCCACGGTGGTCGCGATGCTCGCCAAACGCTCTCCTTCGGCAATCATGCCGTCGAAGTCGGTCGCGGTGACTTCCGCTGAAACCGGGCCTTCGATCGTCCCGCAGATCTCCTTGATCACATCCCTGATCGGCCGACCGGTCTTCGAGATGAGCGACGGGTTCGTGGTCACCCCATCGACAAAGCCTGCCGCGGCAAGCTCGCGAATTTCAGATATATCGGCTGTATCGACAAAGAATTTCATTGTGCGTCTCCTCGATGATTTGATGAACCTTGCTCGGTTTGGTTCCAGAAAAGTGATTTGAACCCGCTGTAGTGGTCACACGCCCCATGTCCTTGATGGCACAAAGGCAGGGCGGCGCGACGTCTCTAGCGATGTCCCAGCAAAATCTCTCTCAGGACGACGGCATCGTTGTGGGCCTCGTCATGAGCCGAGTAGACGAGCGTGACAGGGCCGTGTCGTATCAGGTCGCGGAGCCGGTCGAGCTCATCGCCATGCGCGTGGATTTCCGCCGCATATCTCCGACGGAATTCGTCCCAGCGGGCGGGATCGTGTCCGAACCATTTCCGAAGCTCGGTGCTTGGCGCGAGTTCTTTCATCCAGCAGTCGATGCCGGCATCGATCTTCTTGACCCCGCGCGGCCAAAGCCGGTCAATCAGCACCCGCGTGCCATCGTCGGCAGCTGGGCTCTCATAGGCGCGCTTCAGTTTTATGCTCTCGTCGATGGCTTTTCCGCTCATCCGTCCGTCTCCTTTCGTTGACGGCATCGAGAAGCCCGGAGAACTCGTTTCGAAGGATCATCTCGTCGGCTTGATCGGATACGATGACGAAGATGCTGCCCCGATACCGTTCGATCCAGTGATGGCCGGTTCCGTGGCTTCGCAGGTAGTCGCCGATCTGATGAACGGTCGAATACCCCAGGCCCTGATGCAGGAGGAATTTCATAAGATTGTGCTTTGCAAGCCGGACAGATCGTCCCTGGCTCAGGGAGAGGCCTTCTGTCCTTGGGCGTTGAACTGTTTCAGATAGGCGATCACATCGGCGATCTCCTGGTCTTTGCTGAGACCAGCGAATGTCATCTTCGTGCCGGGCACCAACTTGCGCGGCGCGTGCAGATATGTGGTCAGCGTCGGTTCATCCCAGGTCAGGCCCGAATTCTTGTTCGCCGCGGAATAGCTGTAACCAGGGTAAGTGCCTGCTGCACGGCCAACGACGCCATTCAATACCGGCCCTACCCCGTTCTTGGCGTCGGGCCCGACCGCATGGCAGGCCATGCATCTCTTGAAGACCGAGGCGCCGGCGTCAGCATCGCCAGGAGATTTGTCCTGCGCCTGCGCAGATCCGACTGCGGTGAGAACCACGGTCGTCAATCCAAGAATGGTTGATCTCATCTTCGCGTGCTTTCAATGAGGGGCGGCTTGGTTGCCGCCAAGCCACCCTGGTTATGTCGGTATTCGAAACGCACAGCCTGTCGGATCCGAAGCTTGGATCCGGACCCGGCAGACTTGCCTCAGGAGGGAACCAATGGGCCGGGGTTCTTCAGATAATTCTTGATCGCGTCCGCCGCCCAATAGGCAAGAGCGCCCACCGGTCCGGTCGGATTCTTCCCGGCGTTCTGCGGAAATACGCAGGCGCCGGTGACGAATACGTTCGGGACATCCCAGACCTGAAGATGTTTGTTCACGACACTGGTGGTGGGGTCGGCGCCGAAAACGGCCCCGCCGGTATTGTGAGTGCTCTGATAGGGAACGATGGAATAGGGCACCGGCGGAATGCTCCGGTCGACCCTGATCGCACCCATCTCCTTGGCGATTGTCACGCAGATGTCGGCCTGGCCGTTCATCTGCTTTATTTCGTTATCCTGGAAATCGAACGTCATCCTCATCAGCGGGCGTCCGAAGATGTCCGTATAGGTCGGATCGAGGCTGAGATAGTTCTGCCTGTAGGCCATCACCGCGCCTTGATTGCCAACGTTGGCAGCATGGTCATAGTTGTCGACCACTGCTTTCTTCCAGTCCGAGCCCCAGCGCGGCGTGCCATGGGGTGTCGGATGTGACTGGATAGGCCGGGCGCCCGAGTTGCTGCAACTGATACCGCCGCCGCCGATGTATCCGGCCTTCACGAAATCGTAGTTGTCGCCGTTGAAATCATCCATGCAGGTGCCGAGCGCGCCGGCGCCCATGAAGCGGTTCAGGATGGTCTTCTTGTCGAAGAAGGCGGTAGCCCCGCCGCCGCACTGGTAGGCATAGTTTCGGCCGACCACGCCTTTACCCGTGGCGGGATCGTAAGGAACGCCGATCCCCGACTGCAGCAGCAGGTTGACGTTCCCGAGCGCGTAGGCCGACAGGATGATAAGGTCGGCAGGTTGTTCGAATTCTCGCCCGCGAGCGTCGAGATAGCTGACGCTGACGGCCTTCTTGCGGGTCGAATCGAGATTGATCTTCAGCACGATCGAATTTGTGCGCAGTTCGAAATTCGGATTCTTCAGCGCCAGCGGAATAACGGTGAAATGCGGGCTGGCTTTTGCATTCGCCTCGCAGCCGAAACGCTCGCAGTAGCCGCAGTAGTGGCATTGGCCGAACGCCACGCCATCGGGATTGACGTAATCGCGAGACGCGTTGGACGAGGGGTTTGGGAAGGGATGGTAGCCGAGATTGCGGGCCGCCTTCTCGAACATCACCATGCTCTGCGCGGCGATCATTGGCGGGTTGGGATAATCCTCCTTACGCGCGCCCTCGAAGATATTGCCGCCGTCGATTTTCTTGCCGTTGAGATTGCCGGCCTTGCCGGAGGTGCCGCAGGTCTTTTCGAACTTGTCGTAATAGGGTTCGAGATCGTCATAGGTGATCGGCCAGTCCTGCAGGTGCATGTCCGAAGGGATGATCTTTTCGCCGTACTTGTCGACGGTCCGGGTGCGCGCCTGATGATCCCATTCGAGCCAGCGCCAGGTCACGCCGTTCCAATGCACGCCGGCACCGCCGACACCCTGCCCTGGCAAGAACGAGCCGAGTTGACGCATCGGCAGCGCCGTTTGCGATTCACTATTGCGGAATGTGATGGTTTCCCGCCGCACGTTCTGCATGAGGTCGTGGCGGGCGGCGTAGCGCAGTTCGTCGTGGATTTCAGGATCGATGAAATCCGGATTGGTGTCACGCGGGCCTCCCCGCTCAAGGGCGACGATCTTGAGCTTGGTGGATGCAAGCTCCTTGGCAATGATGCCGCCTGTCCACCCCAGACCGACAATCAGCACATCGACCGGGTTCAGTTTGGTGGCCATGTCAAAGTCTCCTTTTTCTTGCGGCGATCAAATGAGGTCCTGGATGCCCTTCGGTTCAGCCTTGTAGGGCTTGTTCCGGAACGGCTCGATCTTGTCCGCGTACATGGCATCTGCGCCGGGGAAGCCGATCATCTTCCAGGCAGCCGCGTCCTTGTTCCCGCCGTACATCGGGTCCGCGAAATAACCCTCGATCGTGAGCTGCAGAAGGAGGCTGAAGAAGGTTGCAGCGGGCACCGTTGGAAGCTCGGTCTTCGTGGCCTCAAGGTCCGCCATAGTGGCGGCGCGATCCTTTGCCGAAAGGGCCGCGAAGCTGTTCTTGTGGCTTTTCTGTACGACGGCATTGACGTCGGCGATTCCCGCCCGGATCAGCTCCGAGGGCGTCATCGGCAATTGATATCCCTGCCCGGGCGTACCCTCGCCAAACGGCCCTTCCAGATAAAGCCGGTCGCCCTTGCCGTATCCGCTGGCCATCTGCCGGTCGATGTATGTCGCCACGCCAAGCTCCTTGGCTCCGGGACCGGCCGCATCGTTTGGAATGAGCGTGTCGACCGCCGCCTCGACGAAGGCGGATTCGTCGACATTGAAGAATTCGTAGCCACCGCCTCGGGCACGAGGTTCGGCGGCGTGATGGTGCTTCGTGTCCGTGGCGGCCGCTGCCACGATCTCGTCCGCCGATGCGGATCCGCCAAACGGCAGGGTGCCCGCTGCCGCGCCAGCCGCGCCGAACAGTTTTAGAAAGTCACGACGTCCGACATCGCCTTGGCCGTTCTTTTCATTCGTCGACATGATCGCTCCTGTGACACTGCGGGCAAACGAGGGGGTGAGGATGGAGAGGCCTATGCCCGCTCCATCCCGGCGCTGCGCCGCGTTCAGCGCTCAATCCGGTGAGTATTCGGAGAGCCTAATGTTCGCGCCTACTATGTGGCAAACGAAATTCATTGACATTTAAGCGCAACTTTTATGCTATTAGCGGTCATGGATATCGAACTCGCTCGCACCTTTGTTGAGATCGTCTCGACCGGGAGCTTCATTCGCGCCTCGGAGCGCTTGAACGTCGCCCAGACGACCGTCAGCGCACGGATCCGCAACCTCGAGCAACAATTGGGCCGACCACTCTTCGTTCGCCACAAAGGCGGCGCTTCGCTCACGCCCGCGGGTGAGCAATTTCTGCGGCACGCTCCGATGTTCGTCCA
Source organism: Mesorhizobium sp. WSM4898 (assembly GCF_029625845.1). NCBI lineage: Bacteria > Pseudomonadati > Pseudomonadota > Alphaproteobacteria > Hyphomicrobiales > Phyllobacteriaceae > Mesorhizobium > Mesorhizobium sp. WSM4898. The sequence goes on from NZ_JARTVQ010000009.1 coordinate 118,720, forward strand.
ACTATGGCAACGCACCCTTCACCAGGTTGCCGTGCCTACGGGACGCCGGGCTGTTCTGACGGTCGGCAGCGAAGTCAGCCTTGCGCAACCTCTTCTGCTCGATTGGGTCCGATGGATGCGCCGCTCGCTTCAGGATATTGCACTTAGAGTGCATGTCGATGTGCCACAGGACCTGATCAACCAGGTCGCCTCGGGAATGGTCGACATAGCCATCATGTACGCGCCCCCACACAGACTGGGCTTGAAGATCGATCTGCTTCTTGAGGAAAAACTGGTTCTCGCGACCACCAACCCCGAAGCGCAACTCCTGGACGGATCCGATTATGTCTATATGGATTGGGGGCCGGATTTTGAGCTTCATCACGGCGTGAATTTCCCGAGTGCTGCGCCGGATCTTTCCTTCGACCTCGGTCCGCTCGGATTGAACTATGTTCTGGCCGCTGGCGGGTCCGGATATTTCCGAATGAGCTCTGTGCAACCTCACATAGAAGCCGGCCGGCTTCATCTTGTGCCTGAAATGCCCCAGTTCTCCTATCCGGTGTACGCGGTGCAATCCGCGAGTGCGGATGAGAGCGTAGTAGGTCCTGCCCTGTCAGGATTACATGCCGTTGCAGGCGGCGACGTTAAATTCTAGTCATTCTTGACGAGGCTTTGACATCCGGTCGGATTGACGGGAACAGCAGGTCGACTGTCGTCCCAATCCCCGGCTCGCTTGCAATGCGAACATGGCCGCCGATCATACGCATCAATGCGCGCACTTGCGGCAGCCCCATGCCGGTACCTTCCTCACCCTTCGTGGTGAAGAAAGGATCGAACGCGTTTCGCAACACTTCGGCGGTCATGCCGCAACCTTGGTCCTTGACGCTAACGCAGACATAGGTTCCCGGCCCCGGCGGATCGGGTGTCGCGGTCTCCTGCACCAACGGTCCGGTGATGACTCTGATCTCGCCGCCATTTGGCATGGCATCGCGCGCGTTGACGACGAGATTAAGCACTGCGGTGTCGAACAATGCGGGATCGATCAGGCAGTCGGGAGTTTCTGCACCGAGTTCAAGCTCGACGCGCACATCGGGTCCGCCGCCGTACCTCAGCAAAGGCGCGAAGGATCTGAGGAATTCATTCACGTCGCCAGCATGAGCATCAAGTTCCTGGTGCTTTGCAAAGGCGAGGAGCTGCGAGGTCAAATCGATCCCGCGATTGATTCCTTCTCGCGCCAGCGTGATGCAGGCCCTCACACGGTTGGGCTCGTCGGCTCTTGCTTCGGCAAGCCTCAGGCCGGACTCGATGACCGCCAGCAGGTTCCTGAAGTCATGCGCAATGCCGCCAGCCATCTCCCCCAATGCAGCAAGGCGATTCCTCGCACGCTCGCGTCCCTCGACTACGGCCCAGCCATCGATAGAAGCGTCCAGCAACTGAGAGCGCCCGCCTCGCCCAGCTTGAGACCGCGACTGATTTTCGCATGTATGCACGTCGACTGTCATGAGAGCCCTCCCCCAATCGACGACAGCCGGGAACTCGTGCCCCGGTCTGACGCAGCATCCAATCTTTCCTTGTTTCAGCCCGGTCCCGTAGGCATGGTCTGATCGCGCCGGACGAACCCTCGTGTCATGATGTCTTCGACTTTCGGAAATGCCTTGAGGGCCACCTCCGGCAGATCGCCATTCGGGCCAACCAGCTCGCTCCAGCCATGTGCCTCGGGCGCGCCGACGATGATACGTCCGACCATTCCGGCGTGCTCATGCGGGATGCAATAGTAGTCATAGACCCCCTTCTCGATGAAAATGACCGAAAAGCTCTCGTTGGGCAGGAGGTAATCGGAATCCCACGGTTTTGCCGCCTTGGGCATGCGGCGCGGTCTCCCGAAGTTCGTCGGACTGTAGGCAGTCGTCGTGTGCGAATTGCCGGAATTGAGATTCGTCCAGCGCACCGTCTGTCCCGGTTCGACCAGGATGCCGATCGGGTCGAACCAGACCTGTGAGCCGTCGTCGCGGCCTCGCATTCTGATTTCCACCACCTCGTCGGCCCACGCGACCTGGGGAGAGAGGGAAAGGGCAGCCACAAGCCCGCCACCCCCGCCCAGTACCTGACGACGTGTGAAGCTCATTTGGCGACACGTGCTTCGTCGGCGGTAGAGACGTGCCACAACACGACGTGGACGTGCGGTTCCGGAACGCCGGGATGCCCGGCATTGTAGTAGATGTCGACATGGTCGACATTGCCGCCTGGCGCCTTGAGGTCGTCCAAACGCTTGTCCGGATTGAGATCCTTGATCGGCAGCATATAGATGGTGCTGACAAGCTTGCCGTCATGGTCATAGGCAAGGAACGGGCCGGCAGGCAATGTCGTCGGATCGACGAAAAGTTGGCCCATGCCCGGCAGGAAGTCGGGCAGCTTCACGAGCTTGCTGACCTGTTCGTAAGGAGCCGCTGGTGGGGCTTTGGTGACCTCATCCGCCGCCATGGCGCAAAGCGAACTGCCCGCTGTGAAGGCAACTGCGAGGATGAGTTTTTTCATCACGGTATCTCCTTGTTGAACTAAAAATGCGACCACCGTTGATCTATAGGAAGGTGGACAACCGATATTCATTGGTGAGACGGGCATATCGCGTCCAAACCAGCAAGCAGGAGACTGTTCCGGTCGTCAAACGAAATTAACTGTTGTCTCAGTGCACTATTTTTGCTCGTCAGGTCGCGTACGGTTTGCTTGATTTCGAAAAATCTTTCACTATCTTCGAACTGCTATGCATATTTTTAACCTCGATTTCCGGCGAATGCCGAAACGCCTCAAAACGGGCCATTAACCCGGACGCGAGAGGGCCCTGGCTGCGCGTCCGGGACGGCCAGGATCTCAACTTCATTCGAAAGTGATTTCGGCTCTGCCTAAGCAGCGCGGCTGAACACTCATTTGCGCCTGCGTTTGGATCGACGCGGAGGTTTGACCCCGATTATGTCCCCCATCTTGTTGGAAGAAGACATCTCGCTTGACCTTGTGACAAAGGGAAAGCAATCAGCCTTGTCGAAAATCGCGATCAGGATCGCTCGAAGGAGTGGACTTGACGAGAAGGTGGTTCTCCGCGGTCTTTTCGACCGCGAGCGCCTCGCCTCGACTGGCATTGGTCGTGGCGTGGCGATCCCGCACGCTCTGCTGGAGAACATCTCCTCGCCTGTCGCGTCTTTGACACGCTTGGCCCCGCCTGTGGATTTCGACGGTCCCGACGACGACCCAGTCGATCTCGTTTACACTATCCTTTGGCCGCGCTCAGCCTCTTGCGCCTTCCTCCCTGCCCTTTCGCGAATATGCCGGCTGCTTCGGGCATCTCAGGTTCGGGAGCGGCTCCGCCTTGCACAATCCGCAGATGAGGCGTTGACCGTTCTCGAAACTCAGCTGCTCCCGAGTTCCACCAATTTGCATATTTCCCCGGATCAGATGCTCGGACAGCGCACCGACAGCTTTCGCGTACCAACGAAGCCTACCGGCGCGGTCACGATCACCGCCACACCGGCAAGCATTGCCGAGACTGTAAACATCACCACGGTCGCATTTGCTATGGCGATACTGGGACAAACATCCCTGTTTTTATGTCCTTGAGGACAACATTGGTGTGCATTCGCTTGATCTGTGGATTTTGGGACATGATCTGCGCGGTGATCTCGTCGTACTGCTCCACATCCTGTGCCGTGATGATTGCAACGAGATCCACTGATCCAGTCACATAGTAGACCTGTTGGATGTGATCCTGTTTCTCGACCCAAGCCCGGAATTTCGATAGAGCATCGTAGTTTTCGCGCTCGATCTCCATTCCGACAATGAACGTCATCGGACTTCCAGCAACCTTGCGGTCCACAAGGGCGATTTCCGCGGAGATGATCCGTTCCTCCCGCATCCGCTTAATGCGCCGCTGAACAGCGGACGCTGAAAGGCCAACCATCTCTCCAATGGCTTCCGCCTTCATCTGACAATCCCGCTGCATGATCTCAAGGATGGTTCGGTCGAACTGATCCAGTAACTCCGCCATTTTCTCCTCGCACCTGAGACTTTCCGCTGACTATAGTTCCCAATCGCGGTCAATCGTCAAAATTTGGCCGATGCTCGCTTCTCCCGCGACAATTGATGAGTTTTGCGCGTTCCGGGCATTTTGCCGGCTCAGCGTGCAGGCTGACCAGTTCTTTGGCCATTCTGCGAGCTTCGACCTGCCTCTCGGCTCGTTCATCATCGATCCATCGCTCACGAGAGGAATTGGCATGACACAGTACAATATCGCGCTTATCGGTTTCGGCGGTGTCAACCGCGCCTTGGCCGAGCTGATCGCAGGAAGCAATGATCGTTGGAATGCCGAACTCGGCTTCCGTTTAAACATCGTCGCTGTTACCGATCTCCATCTCGGCTCAGTCATTTCTCCCAACGGCATCGACGCGCGCATGCTGGTGGAAACCAGATTCGCGAGGGGCGGGTTCGCACAACTGTCCGGCGGCAGTGCCGAAGCCGACAACGAAAAGGTCATCAAGCAGGCTCCGGCTGACATTGTCGCCGAGGCGACCTTCACCAATCCGGTCGATGGCGAGCCGGCCGTATCCCATTGCCGTTGGGCACTCGAAAGCGGCAAGCACGTCGTCACAACCAACAAGGGCCCGGTTGCCCTGGCGGCCGCGGAGCTGAAGGCACTCGGGGCGCGGCACGGCGTGATGTTTGAACATGAGGGGGCTGTCATGAGCGGCACCCCGGTCATTCGTATGGCCCAAAGGACGCTCGCGGGCGCCGGGCTTCATGGTTTCGAAGGGATTCTGAACGGCACCTCGAACTTTGTTCTTGGCCGCATGGAGGGCGGGCTTTCCTTCGCGGAGGCGGTAAAAGAAGCAAAGGGCCTCGGTTATGCGGAAGCCGACCCTACTGCCGATGTTGAAGGTCACGATGTCCGGTTGAAAGTCGTCATCCTCGCAAATGAACTACTCGGTGGAAAGCTGACGCCGCAGGACGTGGACTGCAAGGGTATTTCGGGCCTGACCGTGGCCGATATCGACGCGGCGACGCGAGAAGGCTATCGCTGGAAGCTGATCGGCTCGGCCTCGGTTCGCCAGGACGGTGGTATCGCAGCCCGTGTGGGACCGCAGCGCCTTGCGCTCGATCATGCGCTCGCCGCCGTTGGCGGGGCGATCAACGCCATCTCGCTCAAGACAGACCTTCTCGGCGCGGTGACGGTGACCGGACCCGGCGCAGGCAGGGTCGAGACGGCTTATGCGCTCCTCTCGGACATCATCACCATCCATCAGTACCGCCCTTCCGCCGACAAGAAGGAAGCTGCGTGATGACCGCTGCAAAATTGCGTATCGCCGATGTGTTCGAGCAGATCGCCGTCAGAAATCCCTATGATGGAACGGTGATCGGCAGCGTCGAAAGCACTGCTGCCGACCAGATTGCGGCGCTCATAGATCGTGCCAAATCCGGAGCTGTCTTGTCGCGAGCGCTGCCGAGACATCAGCGAGCGACAATATTGGAAAAGGCCGCCCGCGCCGTCGAGCGCCAGAACGAAGATTTTGCCCGCTTGATTGTACGGGAAGCCGGCAAAACCATCGTCCAGGCCCGCAAGGAAGCCTTTCGGTGCGTCAACACGCTGAAGCTCTCCGCGGAAGAAGCAAAACGCAACGCCGGTGAGGTCATTCCGTTCGGCGCTTACGCCGGTTCCGAGGCGCGTCAGGGCTGGTTCACGCGGGAGCCGCTAGGGATCATCGCAGCGATTACTCCTTACAACGACCCGCTCAATCTCGTCGCCCATAAGCTCGGGCCGGCAATCGCCGGCGGCAACGCCGTCTTGCTGAAGCCGTCCGAACTGACCCCGCTTTCGGCGATCCGCCTTGTCGAAACGCTGGTCGAAGCCGGGTTGCCTGAGGAGATCATCACGGTCGCTGTCGGCGGCGCCGACCTGGGCAGCGCGATCGTCTCGGCGCGCGATGTCCGAATGGTGTCGTTCACCGGAGGTTTTGCGACCGGAGAAGCAATTGCCAGGACAGCAGGGCTGAAGAAGCTCGCCATGGATCTCGGCGGCAATGCACCTGTCGTAGTCCTGGCGGATTGTGACTTCGCCAAGGCGGTCGATGCGTGCGTGTCGGGCGCGTACTGGGCTGCCGGCCAGAATTGCATCGGCACCCAGCGGATTATCATCCAGGCGCCGGTCTATGAGCGGTTCCGTGAAGCGTTCGTGGCTGGTACGCGCAACCTGCTTGCCGGCAATCCAGAGCGCGAGGATACCGACGTCGGCCCGATGATTTCGGAACAGGCGGCCAAACGCGCGGAGACGATGGTCGACGACGCCATTGCCGCGGGAGCAAAGCTCCTGTGCGGGCACCGTCGAGCAGGAACAGTCTATCAGCCAACCGTGCTGGAAGGTGTGCCGAAGACATGTCGATTGTGGGCGGAGGAAGTCTTCGCGCCCGTCGTCCTCCTGCAATCCTTCGATACACTCGCCGATGCGATCGTGATGGCGAACGGTCCCGAATACAGCCTGCACGCAGGCGTCTTCACCAACAACATCGGCGACGCATTGGATGCCGCCGGGCAGATCGAGGCAGGAGGAGTGATGATCAACGACTCTTCCGATTATCGATTTGATGCCATGCCGTTCGGCGGTTTCAAGTATGGCGCCATGGGGCGTGAAGGCGTTCGCTTTGCCTACGAAGAGATGACACAGCCAAAGGTCATCTGCATCAATCGAGCCTAGCTGTCTTTCTCCCGCAAAAGAGCCGCCTTGAGAGCTCATTTTCCGCGCGTCTGACCACGAATACGCGGGAAAGCCGCATACCGGGCCGGGTACTATCCGGCAAAACCCAATAAGAATTCCATAGGGAACTACAGGCATGACGAAAAAGGCTCCTCCTGCCTTGCTCGTGGATAATGTCCACAAGAGCTACGCCAAGCATGAAGTCCTGAAGGGAATATCGCTGTCGGCTGAGAAGGGCGATGTCATCTCGCTCATCGGGTCTTCGGGGTCAGGCAAAAGCACCTTTCTGCGGTGCATCAACTTTCTCGAGATTCCTGATCGCGGCCGCTTTGTCATCAATGGCGAAGAGGTTCTCATGAAGTCCGACCAAGGTGGACTGGGGTATCCGGCCAACTGGCGGCAGATCGAGCGTATGCGGACCGGCCTGGCCATGGTGTTCCAGAGTTTCAATCTCTGGCCCCACATGACGGTGCTCCAGAATGCCATCGAGGCCCCGGTTCATGTGCTGGGGGTGAGCCGCAGCGAGGCGATCGATCGGGCCGACAGTTTGCTTGCGAAGGTCGGACTTTATGAGAAACGGCACGCCTATCCGGCCTTCCTGTCGGGCGGCCAACAGCAGCGCGCGTCCATCGCTCGTGCCCTTTGTGTCGACCCGGCCGTGATGCTGTTCGACGAGCCTACTTCCGCCCTGGATCCTGAACTTGTCGGCGAGGTCCTGAAGGTTATCCGAGATCTCGCGGACGAGGGCCGAACGATGCTCCTCGTGACGCATGAGATGAAATTCGCTCGCGACGTCTCCAGTCACGTGATGTTCCTGCATCAGGGGCGCGTCGAAGAAGAAGGGTCGCCGGATCAAGTCTTCGGTGCGCCGATAACTGCCCGTTGCCGAGAATTTACCGGCGCGTTGAGCGGCTGACCCTCCCTGTTTCCAACCTGACGAAAACTCAAGAAAGGGGAATTGAATGAAATTGCTGTCCATCCTGCTGACAGGGGCCGCGCTCGCCCTGTCAATCGCCACTGCGAGTGCCGAAGTTCGCTTTGGCATCATGAACGAAGCCTATCCGCCCTTCTTCACCAAAGACCCCTCCGGCAAGTGGGTCGGCTGGGAAATCGAGCTGATGGATGCTGTCTGCGCCGAGATGAAGGAAACCTGCTCTGTCGTCGACATGTCCTGGGACGGCCTCATTCCAGGGCTTCAGGCGAAAAAATTCGATGTCATCTGGTCGTCGATGTCGATCACCGACGAGCGCAAGCAGACGATCGACTTCACCGACAAATACTACAACACGCCGAGCAAACTAATTGGCGCCAAGGATGGCACGACCGGAGCTTCGCCGGATGATGTTTCGGGAAAGACGATCGGCATCCAGGTGTCGACCATTCAGTCCGAATACTACAAGAAATGTTTCGCCGACAAGGCATCGGAAAAAACCTACACGACGCTCGATGAGGCGTTCCAGGATCTTGCCGCTGGCCGGATCGACTACGTCTTCGGCGATTCCATACCGCTGTCGGAACTCCTCAAATCCGACTTCGGCAAGGAATGCTGCAAAGACATGGGAAATGTGAAAGACGATCCGGCCATCCTTGGATCGGGCATCGGCGGTGGACTGAGAAAAGGCGATCAGGCACTGCGCGAGAAGCTCAATGCAGCAATTACGGCTGTCAGAGCAAACGGAAAGTATGCGGAAATCTCGAAGAAGTACTTCGATTTCGACCCGTACGGTGAATGAGTGTGGCTACGACAGACGACGTAAGCGCATCTGCCGTAGCCCGCTTGTCCGCCGGTTATGTCTCGGGTCATTGGCCGGTGCACCGCCGGCGTTGTTCGCCGGATGCGAAGCATCGCGCTTCGCGGCTCTCGTTCCCGCCCAAAAATCAAGGTTGAACTCAGATGTCGACCTCCCAGTCGATCCTAGAAATGCTTTCCCCCTATCCGCCTGGATGGGCCGGCGTGCTTCTCAAAGGCGCGCTTTCTACCATTTCGATATCGTTGGGTGCTTACCTTCTCGGGATGCTGATTGGTCTTGGCGGGGCTCTTGGCAAACTCAAGGGCAACCCGCCGGTCCTGCTTCTTCTCGACGTCTATACGACTGCGGTTCGGGCCATTCCCGAACTGATCCTGATTATCGGTCTGTACTATGCCGGCACTGACGGTCTGAACCGAATTCTCTCGAGCTTCGGGCTTCCCAATGTCGAGATCAACGGGTTTGTCGCGGCAATCGCAGTGCTCGGAATCGTCCAGGGCGCCTACATGACCGAAGTGTTTCGTGGCGCAATCCTGGCGATTCCTGTTGGACAGATCGAGGCCGCCAGTTCCTTCGGCATGCGCCCATGGTTGAGGTTTCGCCGTATCGCTCTGCCGGCATTGATCCCGAATGCCCTGCCTGGGCTTGCCAACCTCTGGATGTCGGTGACGAAGGACAGTGCGTTGATCGCGGTCGTCGGCTATCAGGAGTTGGCGCTCGCCACGCGGATCGCGGCCGGCAACACGAAGCACTATTTTCTGTTCTTCCTGGTCGCCGCTGCCGTCTATCTCGTCATCACGCTTGTCTCCAACGTCGTCTTCGGCCTCCTCGAGAGCCGCTATCGACGCGGGCAGCCGAAAACCGCTTAGGACGCTCGCGATGAATTTCTCATGGGTATCGTCCTATTGGCCGCTCATTGCCGCAGGCGCGGTTCAGACGGTCCTCCTTCTCGTCATTTCCGTCGGGGTCGGCTTCATTCTGGCGATCGGTCTAGCGCTCGCGCAGGTCAGCGGTCCGCGATGGCTGAAATGGCTTGCCCGTTGCTACTGCACCTGCCTTCGCGGCACGCCACTTTTGATCCAATTGTGGTTGCTCTATTACGGCATCGGTTCGCTGCTGCCGATGATACCAGGGCTGCGCGCGAGCTTCCTCTGGCCGATAGTGCGGGAGGGCTTCTTCTTCGCAGCGCTCAGTTTCACGCTCAACTACGCCGCCTATGAGGCCGAAGTCCTGCGGGGTGCGCTTCTCGCCGTCCCGAAAGGCGAGCTCGAGGCAGGTCGCTCGTTCGGTATGACTTCCTGGACGCTGTTGAGACGGATCTGGCTGCCTCGCGCCATACGTATCGCACTGCCGACGATAGCTGGCGAGGTGGTTCTGCAACTAAAAGCGACACCCCTCGCCTTCACCGTGACAGTGATGGATCTCTACGCCGTCGCGTACAAGGTGAGGCAGGACACCCTGCTCGTTTATGAACCGCTGATGATCGTCACGGTGTTCTACATCTTGCTGACGCTTCTGATCACCCGCACCTTCAGGCTCGTCGAGGCGCAAATCTCGGTTCGCAGCTGAATCATCAGCTCGGCCCCAAGACGATGAAATTCCAGGAATTCTGCAGGAAGGTCTTCCATGTCCTCGAACATCTCTACTCCCTTCGCAACTGACAGTTGGGGCTCGAATGCACGCATGACGCTGTTGCCGCCCGTAAGCGGCGGTGTCGTCCTACGTCGGGAAACCCTGGCGCTCGACGGCGGACTGATCATCGATCCGATCACGAAGGCTATCGCGCCCAACATCTCAATGTCGGTCAACAACATGTTGGTTCCTGGTGACGGCGCCTTTTCCGCGGACGGGGTATCAGACCTGACTGCTCTGCCGTTTCTGTATGCCCGCTGGACCAATCCGACCGTGCGGCAACTCGAGCAGCGCATGGCCGCACTCGAAGGTGCGGAGGATGCGCTCGCAACAGCAACCGGCGTGGCCGCGATCGCAGCCACCTTCCTGACCTTTCTCAAAGGGGGGGACCATCTGATCATCAGCGACGTCTGCTATGCCGGCGCCTACGAACTGGCACACCGCATATTGCCCGAGTACGGGATCGAGGTGAGCGCCGTGAACATGTCGGTCATTGGCGACGTTGTCGCAGCCTTCCGACCCAACACGCGGCTCGTCCACTGCGAAAGCCCCTGCAATCCAATCCTGCGCCTGACCGATCTGGCCGAAGTCGCGAAGCTGGCACACGAACGCGGCGCGCTGGTTTCCGTCGATTCCACGCTTGCCACGCCGGTCGCGACCCGCCCGGCCGTACTCGGCATCGATCTCGTCATTCACTCCCTGACCAAGTTCATCAACGGGCACGGCGACGCCTTGGGTGGCGCCGTGTGCGGGCGCAAGGATCTGGTGGAAAAAATCCGCTCTCGTACTGGAGTTTATCTCGGCGCTTCTTTGTCTGCCCAGAATGCCTGGCTCATCATGCGCGGGATCGACACGCTCTTTCCCAGGCTCCGGACCATGTCCGCTTCTGCGATGCAGATCGCCCGTTTTCTCGCCAAGCATCCAAAAATCAGGTCTGTCACCTACCCCGGCCTGGAAAGCCATCCGCAGCATGCCTTGGCAACACGTCAGATGGATGTATTCGGGGGAGTTCTGACCTTCCAGACCGACGACCCGCAGGCGATGGCAGCCCAACTCGCTGACAGGCTCCGCGTAGCGCACTACGCCTTTTCGCTTGGTCACCAGCGCAGCATCGTTGTCCTTCTCGATACGAACGAAATGATGAAATCGACTTACGGTCTGCGGGGCGCTCAGCTCGACGACTACCGCGCCTTCGCGGGAGACGGCGTCTTTCGCCTTTCCATTGGCCTGGAGTCGGTGGACGACCTGATCGAGGATCTTGACCAGGCGCTGCGTGCCTAAGGCTCTTGCGCGAGGGGATATGATGACCGTTGAGAGGACCGAAACCGATATGCTCGGCGAGCGGGATCTGCCCGCCGACGCGCTGTTCGGCATCCACACGCTGAGGGCAGCGGAGAATTTCGACGTATCCGGAATCCGCCTGCGGGACTTCCCGGAATTCGTTCAATCGCTTGCCATGGTCAAAAAGGCGGCTGCACGAACCAACAAGGAGCTGCAACTACTGGCTCCCGATGTTGCCGATGCAATCGATCGAGCCTGCGATCGACTGATCACCTGCGAGGACCTCACCGACCATTTCCCGATCGACATGATGCAGGGAGGCGCCGGGACCTCGACCAACATGAACGTCAATGAGGTGGTCGCGAACCTGGCGCTTCTGGAGATAGGCAAGGTGCCGGGCGACTACGCCGCGGTTCACCCCAATGACCATGTCAACCTGTCCCAGTCGACTAACGATGTCTATCCGACGGCCATCCGGGTAACGGTGATGCGCGGCTGCGCCGCCGTGCTCGAAGCGCAGCGAAGGCTGCGAGATACCTTTGGCAGAAAGGGTGAGGAATTCGCTAATATCGCCAAGGTCGGACGCACCCAGTTGCAGGACGCGGTTCCAATGTTCCTTGGTCAGGAGTTCGACGCTTTTGCCGAGACCATTGACGAAGACATAATCCAGCTTCGAAAAGCCATGGAACTGATGCGGGAAATGAACCTCGGAGGCACCGCCATCGGCACCGGCTTAAATGCGCCCGAGGGATTCTCAGTCAGCGCCTGCCGTCATCTTTCGGAAATTTCTCGGCTTGAAATGGTTCCGGCACGCAACTTCGTGGAAGCAACGTCCGACACCGGAGCCTTTGTGTCGTTTTCGGGCACGCTGAAGCGGATCGCTGTCAAGCTTTCCAAGATATGTAACGATTTGAGGCTGCTCTCCAGTGGCCCTCGGGCTGGCCTTGGTGAAATCAGATTGCCTCCGCGACAGGCCGGCTCGTCGATCATGCCGGGCAAGGTCAACCCAGTCATTCCCGAGATGATGAACCAGATTGGCTTTCAAATCATTGGCAACGATCTGACGGTGACACTGGCGGCGAGCGCTGGACAATTGCAGTTAAACGCGATGGAGCCCGTGATCGTTCTCAACATCCTGCAATCGATGCGACTTCTGGCGCGCGGCATGGATATCCTGCGCGAACGTTGCGTCGACGGCATCGAGGCGGATGCCGATCGCTGCCGCTTTCTCTATGATCAGTCGCTCATTCTGGCCGCATCGCTCAATCCAGTTGTCGGATATAGCAAGGCTGCACTCTTGGCCAAGGCGGCGCTCGCTTCCGGCACAAGCCTTCGCCAGGCTGCTGAGGCCGATGGCTCGTTCAGCCGTGCACAACTGGATCAGATTTTCGGCGTCGCGCAGTCCTCCTCTGTTGTGCTGAAACGCATTTAACTCCCGAATCGACCATGGCCGTATTTACCCAGCTTTCCGACGATGACCGCGAAGCGATTTCGGTCGCCTACGGCATAGCCCCGCTGACCTCGGTGATTGGCATTGCCGACGGAGATACCGAGACGACCTATCTCTTCCGGTCACAGCGGGGCGAGTACATCGTCACTCTGTTTGAAAACGGCGCTGAGCCGTTCGATCTTGAACGCGCGTTTCGGACCATGGAGTTGTTGTCGGCCGCGTGTGTTCCCTGCCCTAAAACGTTCCGCACCGAAACGGGCGGGGCGACGATCCGTCTGTCCGGGAAGCTCGTGGCGGTGGTCGGCTTTGTCCAGGGCACGCAATCGGCTTGCGCAAGCCCGGCCCAGTGTTTCGATCTCGGGCGGCGCCTCGCGCAGATCCATCGAACGCTGATGCCTGCCTCTCCCGAAAAGAGGGAGGGACTGCCAAGGGGACCAATCCATGGGGCGCTGTTTCCGGACAATGTGTTTTTTCTCGGCGATTGCGTCAGTGGCATCATCAATTTCAGGCTTCGCCATGACGATGTCCTGATCGCAGAACTGGCAGACGTGTTGGTTCGATGGACGATGCTGAGCAACGGGGCGCTGGATGGGGAGCGCGCGGAGGCAATTCTCAAGGGATATTGCCGCGTCCGCCAGTTGCAAGACAACGAGCGCCAAGCACTGGCGGCCTTTGCTCTCGCTGCGGCTGCGACTTTTCTAGCTGTTTCGGAAGGTAGTATTGATCTACGGGTTCGTGCCGAGAACGCGTTCCTATCAGCGCAAAGCCTGTTTGCAGCTAGAGAAACTCCTATTGGTGCCGCATGAAAAGGCTTCTTGACCGGGCAGACGAGCGTATTCTTATGGAACTGACCAGAAACGCGCGTATCTCGCATGCGGACCTGGCCGCGAGGGTCAATCTTTCTCGCAACGCCGTCCGCCAGCGGATTGAACGCCTGGAGCGGGATGGCCTAATCCGGGGATATACGATCATTGCAGGCGAAGGACGCATCGCGTCTTCAACGATTGCGGCACTGATGTTTGTTTATCGCAATGACCGGATGCGGGGGGGCGACGTCATTCAAGCACTGCGACGGATCCCAGAGGTCGTCGCCTGCGACGTGATGAGCGGCGAATTCGACCTGGTCGTCCGTGTAGAGGCGACGGAGGCCGATCGCACACGGCAGATCTGGCAGGAGATTTCCGCATTGCCCGGTGTGCGAGACACCCTCACAGCGTTCGCGCTATCGTCGATGATCCGGCGTTGAACCTTTATGGATTCCCCTCCTTAGGCCGTGCGACCGATGGGAGGGATGTCCGACTTGGGGGCCGAGAGCGGGCTGTCCGCTTTCTGCAAGAAAGTCGAAAAGCCACCTTCTCCCGGAAGGCTAGTGCTTCAAGATCTGGCTGAGGAACAATTTCGTTCGCTCGGGGCGCGGGTGACTGAAAAACTCGTCGGGCGTGCCCTCTTCGACGATCTGCCCAGCGTCCATGAAAATGACGCGGTCGGCCACTGCACGGGCAAGACCCATCTCATGCGTTACACACACCATGGTCATGCCGTCGCGGGCCAATCCAGTCATGGTCTCCAGCACCTCCGAGACCATTTCCGGGTCGAGGGCAGAGGTCGGTTCGTCGAAAAGCATGACGTCCGGTTTCATGCACAGGCTGCGGGCGATCGCGACACGCTGTTGCTGGCCGCCCGACAGCTGGACCGGGAACTTGTTCGCCTGCTCGGGAATACGGACCCGTTCGAGGAACTGAATAGCGGTCTTGCGTGCTTCCATGGCGGAAACACCTTTGACCCACATTGGCCCGGCCATGCAGTTCATCAACACCGTCATATGCGGAAACAGATTGAAGTGCTGGAACACCATGCCAACATTGGAGCGGACGGCGGCGAGGTTCTTCATCTTGCCATGCAGAGCGACGCCGTTGACGACGATATCGCCGCCCTGATGCGCTTCGAGGCGGTTGAAGCAGCGGATCAGTGTCGACTTGCCCGAGCCGGACGGCCCGCAGATGACGATGCGCTCGCCTTTGTGGACAGTCAGGTTGATGTCCTTCAGCGCGTGGAACTGGCCGTACCATTTGGAAACTGCCCTGGCTTCAATGATAACCCGCGCGCTCATCGCACTTTGCTCCTGGCGTAGTGCCGTTCGATCCGCGACTGGATCAGCTCGAGGCAGATCGACAGCACCCAATAAATGATGGCGGCCGAGATCAGCATTTCCATGTGCTGGAAGGTCTTCTGGCCGAGCGTTCGTACCAGGAACATCAGCTCCCAAACGCCGATGACGGAGACCAGCGAAGAATCCTTCAGCATCGAGATGAACTGGTTGCCGGTCGGCGGAATGATGACCGGCAATGCCTGCGGCAGGATGATGCGGCGCATGGTCAAGGCGAAGCCGAACCCATGGAGCGCGGCCTCACATTGGCCCCGATCGATGCTCTGAATGCCGGAGCGGAAGATCTCGGTCATGTAGGCGCCGTAGCAGAGCGACAGCGCCAGTATGCCGGCGGGCACGGCATTGATGACGAAGCCGAGCTGCGGCAGCATCTCAGGTTCGGGAGCGGCTCCGCCTTTGCACAATCCGCAGATGAGGCGTTGACGGTTCTCGAAACTCAGCTGCTCCCGAGTTCCACCAATTTGCATATTTCCCCGGAGGGGTTGGAGTTGTCTCGTATGGGGGATGCAGCGCTGCCTTGCGGGGCGCGGTGCGATGGCCTCATTCCGAGCACCCCTGACCGCTACACACCGCGATGATGCCCGAAAACTTCCTCGTAGGCCCCCCGTTCCCCGGCTGCATTGGCGACGGGCGAGCCAGCGGGCCACTAGGAACGCTGGAACTACGTGAGATGGCTGCGTGTGGACAATTTGGTGCAGTCTAGGCTTCGACTGGACGGGTGTCACACTACCGCATGGGAAGAGCGCTCTTTCTGGGAAGTAGACGAGAATGGTTAAGCCGAAGAAAAACGACAAGCCAGTTTCAAGGCAGTTCGAGTCTAACATTAACCGTGACAGCAGCTTGCTGCCGATGCTGATCGGCGGGCTTGTCCTGAATCATTATCGGGGCAACCGTCGTTATGATGTTCGTTTAGTTTCGCATGGGTACCGACGCGAATAGCGGCCGTGACCCACCCGCCATTAGGCCTGCTGATCAATTTGACAGGACTCTGGCCTCGTTACGTGGATGTGTGGTGACGCGAAGCTCAACGGCGGGCGCGGTCGATAGAGATGTTGCTGGGCGCGCATCCGTACGCCGCCGCTTATCTGCGCCTGCCCATCGCCCGCAGCCGGCATCGAGACTTATTACATTTTTGACCTTCGGCTCGAAAGCAGGAGGGGGAACGACTGGGCAACACTGTGGGACTTTCCGTGGGACTTTGCGTGCCGGACTCTGCCAATGTACGCTGTTCGTTCCGCTCTTCCATTTTGGGGCTTGCTCAAAATGGTTCGGAACCCTATGGGGATGCCGTTCGGAGTGTAGCGCAGCCTGGTAGCGCACCTGATTTGGGATCAGGGGGTCGCGTGTTCGAATCACGCCACTCCGACCAGTTTCCTGAACATCTTAGAGCCCGCGCTTCGGGAACCCTGTCGGCCTTCAGAAGTTCTGTTGCCATGGCCGACACTCCAAGGACCCCCACCATCGCCCGCATCTGGCGCGGCCGGACCTTGCCGGAAAAAGCCGACGATTATGAAGCTTACAATTACGAGACCGGCATCAAGCCGCTCATCGAAAAGGCAGTCGGCGTCCAGACATTTCGCGAGGACACGGCGACCCATTCCGAGTTCGTGACGATCTCCTATTGGGAGAGCATCGAGGCAATGGCGCGCTTCACCGGCGGCGGGCCGACCCAGGTCCACCACCTCGACCGCGACGCGGAATTCCTGATCGAGCTGCCGAAGAGCGTGCAAGTGCTGCGCTTGCTCACCAGCCATGGCAAGACGGGCTGAAGGTGTCCAGCATCGAGCAACAGGCCTTGATCTCTGTAGGGAGC
The DNA here is from genome assembly GCF_029625845.1 of Mesorhizobium sp. WSM4898. NCBI lineage: Bacteria > Pseudomonadati > Pseudomonadota > Alphaproteobacteria > Hyphomicrobiales > Phyllobacteriaceae > Mesorhizobium > Mesorhizobium sp. WSM4898. The sequence goes on from NZ_JARTVQ010000009.1 coordinate 135,523, forward strand.
CGTCGGCGTGGAACCGAGTAAACCCGCCGGGCGAGTCCCCAACAACCTCGAGCCCGGCGAGCCTACAACCCGATCTGCAATGTGACCGGGACCGGGATCAACCGGCCTCTTCCACACTGCAAGATGGATGCCAGGGAAATGGCTCGAAATGGGACAGCCACGATCGTCCCGCAACTCCGGACGGAAAACCGCTACGCACTTTTCCCGGAGTTGCTCTAGACTCCGGGCAAACGGGGCAAGGGGGACTCTGGATGCCTATTCTCGAGGCGCTGCTGTCGCTGATCGGCCCGGCCTATTTGGCCTATTATGGCTTCGCGGTTCCGGTCGCGGTCGCCTGGGCAATCCTGTGCGCTACTCTGTGGGTCTGGAACAACCGGCCGAGCAAGAGGCAGAATGGCAGCGTCGCCCCGTCGCGGATCGCCAGCCTGGTGCTCTTCGTCTTTGTCGCCGCATGCTACGTGGCGACGCATACGGGGGTCTATCTGCTGGCTCGGCATCTGGCCGGATTATGGGCGTAGAGAGCGCACAATCCCGGAACAGCCTTCCTCGACATCCTAAATATCGAACTCGCCCTGGCCCTCGTCCATGGCGCTGACGGTCTCGGCGGCGAGCGCTCGGGTGATCGGCGTCTTGCGCTCGAGAGCGGCGCGGTCGAGGCGCTCCACGACCCGCATGGCAGTCGCCAGCGAGCGTTCGATGCGCCGCACCAGATATTGCACGACATGCGGCTCCACCTCGACCTGGCGGTCGGCGAAGAGCTTGGTGATAACGCCGGCGAGCAGCAGGTCGTCCGGCTCGTGGATCTCGATGGTCGCCGCCGCTTTCAGCCGCGAGATGAGATCCGGCAGCGCGACGCGCCAGGCCGAGGGAAAGCGCCGCGCCGTCAGAAGCAGCGTGGAGCCGGCGCCGCGCACGGTGTTGATCAGGTGGAACAGGCCTTGCTCGTCGATCGGGAGCTTGTCGATGTCGTCGATCAGCGCGGGGCTCGCGCCAAGCCCGCCAATGTGCTCGCCGATGCTGTCGGGAGCGATGGCGACAGCGTGCGCATGCGCTTGCCAGATCTGGGCAAGATGCGTCTTGCCGGACCCGGGAGGGCCGGCGAGCACCACCACCGGCGCGGGCCAGTCCGGCCAGCGGTCGACCAGTGCTGCGGCCTGCGCATTGGCCCCGGAGACGACGAGCTCGTCGCGCGAGTAGCCGGTACCGTGGCCGAGATCGAGCGGCAGCTGGCGCGGTGGATCGGTTCGTTCGCCAGTCATTTCAGCCACGCGGCTGTGAGCGGGGGCGGCCGCCGCGATCCGCCGGCAAAGGAGGTGCTGGCTCTGTGGCATGGCCGTTGTAAAGCGGCGATTCGAGGTAGCGGGCAATCGCAAAGCGCACCAGCACGGCAATGGCCGCCGAAGCCGGCACCGCAATCAGCAGGCCGACGAAGCCGAACAGCGCACCGAAGGCAAAGAGCGCGAACATCAGCCAAACCGGGTGCAGGCCGACGCTTTTGCCGACCAGCCTCGGCTGCAGGATATTGCCCTCGATGAACTGGCCGACGAAGAACACGCAGACCACCGCCACGATCATCGTCCAATCCGGCCAGAACTGGACGAAGGCGACGCCGACAGCAAGCACCAGCCCGGTCAGCGAGCCCACATAGGGGATGAAGGAGATCAGCCCGGCGAAGAAGCCGATGAGGATGGCGAAGTTCAGCCCCGTCAGCGTCAGGCCGGTAGCGTACATGGCGCCCAGCACAAGGCAGAGCGTGCCCTGCCCGCGCACGAAGCCGGCGGTGGCGGTGTTGATGTCGCGGGCAAGCGCCCTGACCGTCTCGACATAATCTCGCGGCACCCAGCTGTCGACCACGGCCACCATCCGGTCCCAGTCGAGCAGCATGTAGAAGGCAACGACCGGGGTGACGACGAAGAGGCTGACCACCGAAACCAGCGCCACGCCCGAGCTCCAGATCGAGGTGAAGACGGTGGTGAGCAGCCCAAAGCCGGTGGTGAGCAGCGAGTTCAGTCCTTCGCGCAGGCTGGCCGCGTTGACGCCAAAACGCTGCTCCAGCCACTTCGGGTCGAAGCTGGTGATGAGCGACTGCAGGCGGGTGAGATATTCCGGCAGCTTGCGCGCGAAATCGGCCATCTGCGTGGCCAGCACAGGGACCAGAATAACGAAGGCGAGCACCACGACGACGACGAAGGCAATGAGGATCACCACCGTCGCCATCAGCCGGGAGAGGCCGAGCCGCTGCAGCCGATCAGCCACCGGATCGAGGAAATAAGCGAGCACCATGCCGGCGACGAAGGGCAAGAGGATGCCGGAGAAGACATAGAGGAACAGCGCCAGAAGCACGGCGACGATGAGCCAGAACGCGATCTGCCGGCGCAACGCGGTCGAGGCCGCGGCCGTCCAGGCTTCGCCGTCAGGTGTCCGTGCTGGAATTGCCCGACTTGGTGTTGCTCGTCCGGGAGCCTTCGCCATAGCCACTCATATGCCTTAGCCAGGCCACGAGATAGGCCGCGGCCGAAGCCACGGTCAAGACCCCCGAGAGCAATATGAGGGCCGGCCGGAGCGGATAGAGATGCATGGAAAAGGCAAGCTCGCCCAGCACAAGCGCCGCCAGCGCGATCTGCACGGCGGTGTTCACCTTCGACACCAAGAGCGGCTTCATCTCGACCGGCTGCGCCATCACGCTGGACAAAAGCACGGCGCAGACGATCAGCGCGTCGCGCGAGACCATGGTCACGACAAGCCAGAGCGGCAGTTCCCCGGCATAACCCATGACGACGAAGACCGAGACCAGGAGGAGCTTGTCGGCGACCGGATCGAGATAAGCGCCGAGCCGCGAGAACAACCGGTAGCGGCGAGCGATGAAACCGTCGACGCCGTCGGAGATGCCGGCGACGAGGAAGCCGGCAAAGGCCCAGTCCCAGCGCGCCTGCAGCATGGCCAGCACCACGGCCGGCACCAGCAGCAGCCGCATGATCGTGATCATGTTGGGTATGGTCACGTGATGTCCCATCATGGGTTTTGTTGGAAGATAGTTGATGGAGATGAGAGGCGCACGCAAGGGAGGAGTTGCGGATCTCCCCGCTCGAGGGGGAAGATGGCCGGCAGGCCACAGGGGGTCGCCTCACGTCGATCGCCGACCTCCATCTCTGGCGCACAAGGCGCTGGCGCTCCACGCGAGGCGACCCCCTCTGTCGCCTCCGGCGACATCTCCCCCTCAAGGGGGGAGATTGGCTCTCACGCGCCTTGCCCCTCGAAACCATTCATGCGATGAGCCCGCAATGGAAACAGGGATGAGCCGAAGATGAGCAACGGCGACAAGGCCAAGCGCAAGAACGGGCTCACCTATGCCGAGGCGGGCGTCGACATCGATGCCGGCAATCTCATGGTCGAGAAGATCAAGCCGCTCGTGCGCGCGACGCGCCGGCCGGGCGCCGACGGCGAGATCGGCGGCTTCGGCGGCCTGTTCGATTTGAAAGCCGCCGGCTTCACCGATCCGGTGCTGGTCGCGGCCAATGATGGGGTCGGCACCAAGCTCAAGATCGCCATCGATTCCGGCAAGCACGACACCATCGGCATCGACCTCGTCGCCATGTGCGTCAACGATATTGTCGTGCAGGGCGCCGAGCCGCTGTTCTTCCTCGACTATTTCGCCACCGGCAAGCTCGATCCGGACCAGGGCGCGTCCATCGTCGGCGGCATCGCGCAAGGCTGCCGTCAGGCCGGCTGCGCGCTGATCGGCGGCGAGACCGCCGAGATGCCCGGCATGTATCACGACAAGGATTACGACCTTGCCGGCTTTGCCGTGGGCGCGGCCGAGCGCGGCCAGTTGCTGCCCACCGACGACATCGTCGAGGGCGACGTGCTGCTTGGCCTCGCCTCCTCCGGCCTCCACTCCAACGGCTTTTCGCTGGTGCGCCGCATCGTTGCCGCGAGCGGACTTGGCTGGAGCGATCCTGCGCCGTTCAACGATGAGCTCAGCCTCGCCGAAGCGCTGCTCGAGCCGACGCGCATCTACGTGAAGTCGATCCTAAAGGCGATCCGCAGCACGCATGGCATCAAGGCGCTTGCTCATATCACCGGCGGCGGTTTTCCGGAAAACATTCCGCGCGTGCTGCCCAAGGATTTCTCCGCCGAGCTCGACCTCGAAGCGATCGACGTACCGCCTGTATTCTCGTGGCTCGCCAGGACCGGCGGCGTGGCGCCGCAAGAAATGATGCGCACCTTCAACTGCGGCATCGGCATGATTCTCGCCGTTGCTTCCGGCCAGGCGGCGCAGGTGGCAGCGGTGCTGCAGGAAGCCGGCGAGACGGTGACGCCGATCGGTCGCATCGTGCCGCGCCGCGACGCCGGCGTCATCTACCGGGGCTCGATCGAACTATGAGCAGGAAACGCACGGTCGTCCTGATCTCGGGCCGCGGCTCCAACATGACGGCGCTGATCGCGGCAGCCAGCGACCCGACCTATCCGACCGAGATCGTCGGCGTCATCTCGGATCGTGCGAACGCCGCGGGCCTCGGCCTCGCGCAGTCGCGCGGCATCGCCACCAAGGTGATTCAGCGCGCCGACCATCCGAGCAAGGACGCACATGACGCTGCGATCGATGCCGCGCTTACCGGCTTCGGCGCCGAGATCGTGGCTCTGGCCGGCTATATGCGCATCCTCGGCCGCGGCCTGGTCGAAAAATGGCAGGGGCGCATGGTCAACATCCACCCTGCCCTTCTGCCTGCCTTCAAGGGGCTGGACACGCATGCGCGCGCCATCCGCGCGGGCGTGCGCATCCATGGCTGCTCCGTGCATTTCGTCACGCCCGAGATGGATGACGGGCCTATCATCGCCCAGGCCGCCGTGCCGGTGATGGTCGGCGACAACGAGGACACTTTAGCCGCGCGGGTGCTGAAGGTGGAGCACCGGCTCTATCCGCTGGCGCTGGGGCTGGTCGCCGAAGGCAAGGCGCGCATGGAAAAGGGCCACACCGTGCTTGCCCATTTCGCCGACGACGCCGACAACGCCACTTCAGTGGTGATGGCGCCCGACCCGCTGCGCGAGGAAACCGACCTCGAACAGCTGGCGCGCATCACGCCGTAGAACTGCCATGGCGACGCCCAGACAACTCCTTGTGCTGCGCCATGCCAAGTCGAGCCGGGACGATCCCAAGCTCGCCGATTTCGACCGTCCGCTCGCCCCGCGCGGGCTGAAGACGGCACCGCTGATCGGGCGCGAGCTTTCGCGGCGCGGCTGGCTGCCGGATCTGGCACTGGTCTCGCCGGCGCTGCGCACCCGCGATACCTGGCGGCTGGTCGCCGCCGAATTACCGAAGCATGGGCCGGCGGAATTCGCCGAGGAGCTCTACGAGGCGGCGCCGGCCGCCATCCTGGCGTGCGTGCGGCAGGCGAAAGCCACCAGCCTGATCGTGATTGGTCACAATCCCGGCCTGCAGAATTTCGTGCTGCGGCTCGCCGGCACCGGATCGGATGAGAGCGTGTTCAAAAAAGTCGAAGCGAAGTTTCCGACGGCGGCACTGGCCCGGTTCACGGTGAAGGAGGATTGGGCGAACCTCGACTTCGGCGGAGCGCGACTGACGCATTTCGTCAGGCCGAAGGATTTGGAATAGAGCGCCTCTGTGCGCAGCCGGGCCTATAGTCGCGACACAAGCCGGCCTGCGGATAGCCGACTCCATAAAGCAGAGCGGCGGGACAAGCCCGCCGCTTTGAGATCCATCGAGGATCGACCGTCTAGTGGTTGCCGAACAGATCGCGGTCGGCGCCCTGGGTAACCGGCTTCTGGACGTTCGCATCAGACTTCTTGACCGAAGAAGTGTACGAGGTATCGACCGAAGCAGCCGGCTGGTGGGCGTTGGCCGAACCGTAGTTGTCGGAACCGGCGAAAGCGGCACCGGTGGCAACGAGAAGGGCAGCGGCGGTAAGAGCGATCTTGGTCATTTCAGTTACTCCAGATTTGAGGGGTGAGTTTGAAGAGGTCGGGCTGGCGGCCGGTTAGTGGTTGCCGAACAGGTCGCGGTCGCTGCCCTGGGTGACGGGCTTCTGGACATTCGCATCAGACTTCTTGACCGAAGCGGTGTACGAGGTGTCGACCGAAGCAGCCGGCTGGTTGGCGTTGGCCGAACCGTAGTTGTCGGAGCCGGCGAAAGCAGCACCAGTGGCAACGAGAAGGGCAGCGGCGGTAAGAGCGATCTTGGTCATTTCAGTTACTCCAGATTTGAGAGTTGTGGTTCTGATCGGTTCGGGACGGAGGCCTAGCGGCCCCAAATGCCCTGGCCGGATTCCGGCTGGTTCTGATCGGGCGTGATCCTGAGATCGCGCTGCTCGAACTTGCGGATCGAACCGGTGATGCTGCGGTCGATGTTGTCGCCCGACCGCGGCGCAACCGACTGGGTGACGGCCGGCTGGTTGACGTTGTCGGAACCGTAATGGTCGCTGCCGGCGAAGGCGCTGCCCGTGGCAACGAGAAGGACCGCGGCGGTAAGAGCAATCTTGTTCATTTTAGGTACTCCAGATTTTCAAAATTCTGTCCGTCAAGTGGCGTGCCGTAATGGAAATTCGCGTCGCTCGGACCACCCCGAGATGGGTCGGTCCTGTTGCCATTTCCAATCACGAAGATGTGCAAATCGAACCGTTCGGTTCGACCTTGAAATCGCGTGAACAGCGCGGCTGCCACATTCTTTTGTTTGAATATCAACTACTTGCAGTAGTAGCGGACGAGGTTTCACGGTCTGGACAACGAGCCAGCGTTCACCTGAGTTACACGAACCGTCAACATAAATTGAACCGAACCGTTCGGTTTTATCCATCGCGCGAGCGAATTGGGCCTCCAGGCTGACCGACGGAACCGATTTCAGCCGGCGTTTGCCTTGTCCGCGGATCGAGACTATCGATTGCTTTCAAACTGTCCGTTCGGACCGCCGGGCCGCGCTTGCGAAAGCCCGGCGCCACCCGGATGGAGGCATTGCCGAACAGCGATGGACGATGCGGCTCCTGCTTGTCGAAGACAATCGCGAACTGGCCGATTGGCTGAGCAAGACGCTGCGCCAGGCGAGCTACGTCGTCGACGTCGTACATGACGGCGAGGACGTCGAGCATGCGCTGGCGGCCGGCGACCATGCGCTGATCATCCTCGACCTCGCCCTGCCGCGCATGGGCGGGATGGAAGTGCTGAAGCGGCTGAGGGCCCGCGGCAACCCGGTGCCGGTCATCGTGCTCACCGCCAATGCCAGTCTCGACGGCCGGGTGAAGGGCCTCAACGAGGGCGCCGACGACTATCTGGCAAAACCCTTCCAGATCGAGGAACTGGAAGCGCGTATCCGCGTGCAGCTGCGCCGTGCCAACGACCGGACAGCGCCCGTCATCTCCTGCGGCGACCTCGTCTTCGACACCAACACCAGGCTGTTCTCGCTCGGCGGCGCGGCGCTTTCGCTGACGCCGCGCGAACATGCGGTGCTGGAACAGCTGGTGGTCAAGGCGGGGCGCACGGTGAGCAAGGCGGCACTCTCGGCGGCGATCTACGACTTCGACACCGACGCCGATCCCAGCGCCATCGAGATCTACGTGCATCGGCTGCGCAAGAAGCTGGAAGGCTCGCGCGTGCAGATCGCCACCTTGCGCGGCCTTGGCTATCTGCTCCGCCATGAAGATTAGGGCCATGAAAATTAGCAGCCTCCGCCTGCAATTGCTGGCCTGGGTGGTGCTGCCGCTGACCGCGCTGGTGACGGTCAATCTGTGGACCAGCCAGCGCAACGCGCTGGCGACGGCAGATCTGGTCACCGACCGGATGCTGGTCGGCTCGGCGCGCGATCGCCGAGCGGGTGGCGATGGCCGAAGGCGTGCTCGACGCCACCATTCCGCCGGCGGCGATCGAGATGTTCGACACCGGCGACCGCGACAGCGTCTACTACCGGGTCGAGACCGCCAACGGCCGGCTGCTGACCGGATATCCCGACCTCCCCCAGGCGTCGCAGAGCGGCAGCATCGAGGCTTCCTATCGCGATCGTCGGCTGCGTCTGACAACGCTCAGCCATGCCGTGATCGGCGCCGGCACGGATTCGCCGATCAGGGTCACGGTGGGCGTCACGCTCGCCGGCCATGACGCGATGGTGCAGCGGCTGTGGTTCAGCGCCTTTGCCCAGCAGCTGGCGCTGGTGGCGATCGCCGGCCTCTTCGTGCTGCTTGGCCTGCGCCGCGGGCTGGCGCCGCTGATGCGCCTGCGCGATACGGTGCGCTCGCCGGATCGCAGCGATCTCGACCCGGTCGAGGTGCCGGGCGCGCAAAGCGAGATCCGGCCGCTGATCGACGCGCTCAACGCCTATATGGAGCGCGTGCGGGCGCAGATGGCGGCGCAGCGCCGCTTCATCGCCAATGCCGCGCACCAGCTGCGTACGCCGCTGGCGCTCATGTCGACACAGGCGAGCTATGTGCTGCGCGAAAGCGCCGCCGACCGGCGCGAGGAGGCGCTGGTGGCCCTACAGGCAGGCTCCGGCCGGCTGGCGCGGCTGGCCGAACAGCTGCTCACGCTGTCGCGCGCCGAGCCGGGCAGCCGCCGGCCGCGTGCCGACCGCATCGACCTCACCGAAGCCGCCCGCGAGGTGCTGGAAACACATGCGCCGAAGGCCGTCGAGCGCAACATCGATCTTGGGCTCGAGGAAGCCGGACCTGTTCCCGTCATCGGCGACGGCACCATGCTGCGCGAGATGATCGTCAACCTGGTCGACAACGCGCTGCGCTACACGCCAGCCGGCGGCACGGTGACCGTCCAGCTGGCCGCGATCGGTCGCGAGGGCGTGCTGACGGTCACCGACACCGGTCCCGGCATTCCGGCCGAAGAGCGCGCGCAGGTCTTCGAGCGCTTCTACCGCATTGCCGGTGCTGCCGAGGAAGGCAGCGGGCTCGGACTCGCGATCGTACGCGAGGTGGTCGAGAATGCCGGCGGCAGCGTTGCGCTTGGCGGGGCCGCCGGCAGCGGGCTCAGGGTCGAGGTCCGGCTGCCGCTCGCCGCGCCCCAGGACAGGCCGACTGGAGCGGTCAGGCCCCCTGCTCGTTGAACGGCGCCGGACGCCATTTGACGACGTAGTTCTCGAAACGGGTGATGATGAACTCCACCACCAGCGCCATCACCGCCAGGATAATCATGGCGGCGAAGACGCCATTGGCGTTGAACGCGCCCTGGGCGGTCGAGATCAGCAAGCCCATGCCCTGCTTGGCGCCGAGGAACTCGCCGACCACGGCGCCGACCAGCGCGAAGCCAAAGCTGACATGCAGGCTCGCCAGGATCCAGCTCATGGCCGATGGGATGATGACTGTGGTGGTGATCTGGTAGGGCGAGGCGCCGAGGATCTGGGCGTTGGCGATCATCGCCCTGTCAGCCTCGCGCACGCCCTGGAAGGCGTTGGCGAAGACCACGAAGAACACCATGACGACGGCCAGCGCCACCTTGGAGGCCATGCCGAGGCCGAGCGCTATGATGAAGACCGAGCCCAGCACGACGCGCGGCACCGAGTTGGCGATCTTGATGTAGATCGAAAAGACATCCGCCAGGAGCTTGTTGCGGCCAAGGATGATGCCCGCGGCGATGCCGCCGACGGCGCCGATGGCGAAGCCGAGGAAGGTTTCCTCTAGCGTCACATAGATCTGCAGCCAGAGCGGCCCCTGCGAGGTGCCCTCGGTGACCCAGGACCAGATCTGCTCCCAGATGCCGGAGGGACTTGAGAAGAAGAACGGATCGATGACGCCGTGATCGGCGCCAAGTTCCCAAAGAGCGAGGAAGACGATCAGGATGGCGAGCCGCAGGCCGATAACCAAGGCATGGCGGCGGCGCAGCCGCGCCCTCGCCCGGGCTTCCGCGGCGACGATCGAGGTCGCGCGGGCGGCTTGGTGAGAGGCTGGAGAGATGGCGGTCATGGCAAGTCTCCTTTCAATGGCCGGTCTGCAGGCCGCGGCTCTGGCCGAGCTGCACTTCTTCGCGCAGGTCGTTCCAGATCACCTTGGCGATCTCGATGAATTTCGGATCGTAGCGGATGTCGGCCATGACACGCGGGCGCGGCAGGTCGATGCGGTAGACGCTCTTCACCGTGCCCGGCCCGGCGGTGAGCACATAGACCTTGTCGGCCAGCGCCACCGCCTCCTCGAGATCGTGAGTGACGAAGACGACGGAGGATTTGAGTTCCGACCAGAGGCCGAGCAGCTCGTCCTGCATGGCGGTGCGGGTCTGCATGTCGAGCGCGCTGAACGGCTCGTCCATCAGCAGAATCTTTGGCTGGTTGATGAAGGTTTGCGCTAGCGCGACCCGTTTGCGCATGCCGCCAGAGAGCTGGTGCGGATAGTGTTTCTCGAAACGCGCAAGGCCGACGCGGGCGATCCAGTCGCGCGCCCGGTCATAGGCTTGAGCCTTCGGCGTGCCGCGATAGAGCGGGCCGGCGGCGACGTTGTCGATGACGCTGCGCCACGGAAACAGCGCGTCTGCCTGGAAGACGAAACCGATGTCGCGGCTGATCTCGGTTACGGGATTGCTCATGACGCGGACATTGCCGGTCGTCGGCCTGAGCAGCCCGGTGACGAGGTTAAGCGTCGTCGACTTGCCGCAGCCGGTCGGCCCGACGACGCAGGCGAACTCGCCGCGCGCCACCGTCATGGTGAAATCGCGGATGGCCGTCATCATGTGGCCGTCGGGGGTGACGAAGCGCAGCGTCACATCGTCGATGGCGATCGCGGCATCAGCCGGCGGCGCGGCCGGAGACAATTTCTCGGCCGCCATGGTTTGCAACTGCATGGCACACTCCTGTAGCGATGGTGCGAGGATGACTGGGGCTCGAGCCCATGGGCCCGCCGCGCCTCGGTATCCGGAAAGGCGCCGCTGCCGAATTGATTCAGGCAAGCGGCGCAACTTGTTGTTCTTCAACGACCGAGCCGGCAGGCCCGGCTCCCTGTCGGCGCTACTTGGCGGCGTCGACGAATGCCGTGGTATAGGTCTTCGACAGGTCGATCTGCTTGCCCTGCAGGCTCTTCGAGAAGGTCGACAGCACCTTCAGCACCGTCTCCGGGCCATCGGCGGGCATGCGGCCGTCAGGCGTGAACATCGCCTTGCCGCCGGCCAACCCTTGCACATAGAGGTCCTTGTTGCCGGCGTAATAATCCTTCGGCATCTGGTCCGCGATCTCTTCGGCCGAATGGCTGGCGATATACTTCATCGTCTTGACGAAAGCGTTGGCGAGCTTCTGCGCCTCGTCCTTATGGCTCTCGATCCAGGCGGACTGGACATAGAAGGATGCCGCCGGATAGTCGCCGCCCAGCGCTTCCCTGGTCTTTTCGGGCGTGCGCATATCGACCAGCACCTTGGCCTCGCCGGTCTGAAGCAGCTTGGCGATGGTCGGCTCGGTGGTCATGCCGGCCTGGATCTGGTCCTGCTTGACGGCGGCGATGAAAGTGTTGCCGGCGCCCACCGGCAGCAGCGTGTAGTCGCCCGGCTTCAGGCCGTTGCGCACGGCGAGATACTGCGTCAGGAAATCGGTCGAGGAGCCAAGACCGGTGACGCCGAGCGTGGCGCCCTTGAAGTCGGCCGGCGATGTGATTTCCGGATGCTTGGCCGAAACCAGCTCGACCTCGCCCGGCGCCTGGCTGAACTGGACGATCGACTGGATGTATTTGCCCTTCGACTGCAAGTCGACGGTGTGATCATAGAAGCCGACGACGCCCTGCACGGCACCGGCCAGCAACTCATTCTCGGCCTCGACGCCGGCGCGGGAGTTGACCAGCTCGACATCGAGCCCCTCATCCTTGAAGTAGCCGAGCTGCTGGGTGAGCACGGCCGGCAGGTAGATCTGCTTTTCCATGCCGCCGACGATGATAGTGATCTTGTCGGCAGCCGATGCCGCCGTGGCGCCCGCGGCGACGATGGCAAACGAAAGCGCCGCCGAACGCAAGACGCACTTCGAGATGAAACCGGTCACGTAACTTCCTCCACCTGGGCGGCGTGCCACCAGGCCACGCCGCATTTCCTCCTTGCCGGCCCGCTCCCGAACCGATCCCGCGGCGAACGCCGCAAAAATGTCATGGCATGCCCAAGCTTTCAGCTGGCTTTCAGTCATTTTAGCGGCCGAAAGAGCGAATTCCGCAGCTATCGCTGGTCACGAAGCGGCGAAGCCAAGCACATCGTGCATGCCGTATTCGCCTGGACACTGTCCGGCCACCCAGAGTGCCGCCGCGATGGCGCCGCGAGCAAACATCGAGCGGTCGCCAGCCGAGTGCGAGAGCGTCAGCGCCTCGCCCTCGGCGAGGAAGCTGACGGAATGCTCGCCGATGATGCTGCCGCCGCGCAGCACGGCGAAGCCGATCTCGCCGGCAGCGCGTGTGCCGACAATCCCATTTCGAGCGCGCCGCGCCACTTCGTCCAGCCTGACGCCGCGTCCGCGCGCCGCCGCCTCGCCCAACATCAGCGCCGTTCCGGACGGCGCATCGACCTTGAAACGGTGGTGCGCTTCCAGGATATCGATGTCGCAATCGTCAGCCCCAAGCGCCCGCGCCGCCTGCTCCACCAGCCCGGTCAGCATGTTGAGACCCAGCGAGTAACTGCCGGAGCGCACGATCGCGATCGTCTTCGCCGCGTCGGCGATCGTCTCCAGCTCGGAACCATCGAAGCCGGTGGAGCCGATCACCAGCGCCGGACCGCCGCGCGCCGCGCATGCCTTTGCTAGTTCGACTGACGCCGCCGGCGTGGTAAAGTCGATGACGACGTCGGCAAGCGCCAGCGCCGCGTCGCGCGCGACCAGCCCCTCGCCCGTGCTGCCCGGTCGATGGAAGCGGGCGACAAGCTCCAGCCGCGGATCGACCTGCACCGCCTCCGTCATCTCCCGGCCCATGCGGCCGAGCGCGCCGGCGATGGCTATTTTCAATGGCTGTTGCGGCAAGGGACACCTCGCCCGTCGCTTCGCTCCTTGCTCCGCGCCAGGGTGACGAAGCAACGGGCGTTTTCGGCTAATCTCCCGGGCATGTGACCTGCCGAGCTCGCGCCACAGACCATCACAGCGCCCTGAGCCAGACCTTGTTGTCGTGGAGAGCAGCACCGCCATAGGGCGCCGGGGCGTCGGCACCGGTCAGCACGTTGATGCCTTCGCCGCGCTCATGCGCACTGTTCGGCCAGATGCCTTCCGCAATCACCACGCCGCGCTTCACGCCGTCGAAGAACCTGGCATGCAGCACCACGTCGCCGCGCCGGTTGCCGATCTCAACGCGGCCGCCGTCCTCGATGCCAAGCGCAGCGGCATCTTCCGGGTGCAGCAAAAGCTCCGGCCTGCCTTCCTTGGCTTTCGACACCGGCGTCTCGGCAAAACTGGAATTGAGGAAGTTGCGCGCCGGCGAAGTTGCCAGCCGGAACGGATGCTCTTCGTCCGCGACCTCGATCAGCTCGACATGGTCGGGGAATTGGGGCAGACGCTCGACCGGTCCGAACAAGCCCATGCTCTTCGGCGGCCGGTTGGGCGCCGACTGCCCGGTCCAATTGGGCCGGAAGTGGAATTTCTTGTCGGCATGGCCGAAGCCGTTGATGAAATGCGCGTCGTCGAAATCGGGTTGCAGGTCGACCCACTTTTGTTCCTTCAGGCTGTCGAAGCTGCCTAGCCCGCGCTTGCCGAGGATGATGTCGATATGCTCCTTCTCGGTCAGGCCAAAGCCCGGCCGGTCGCCGACGCCCAGCCGTTTGCCGAGCTCCTCATTGACGTAGTGGTTGGTGCGCGGCCCCTCCGGCGGCTCGATCAGCTTGGGGCCGAGCGTGATGTGCTGGTTGCCGCCACCCTTGTAGATGTCGTCATGTTCCAGAAACATCGTCGCCGGCAGCACGACGTCGGCGAGCTTGGCCGTATCGGTCATGAACTGCTCGTGCACGCAGGTGAACAGGTCCTCCCGCAGGAAACCTTTTCTCACCAGCCGCTGCTCGGGGGCGACATTGGCGGGATTGGTGTTCTGGATCAGCATCGCCGTCACCGGCGGGCCGCCATAAAGCGCATCCTCGGCACCGGTCAGCACCGGGCCGATGCGCGAATGATCGAGATAGCGCACCTTCGGGTCGCGCATCGCGGTGCCTTCGAGCACATCCTGGTTCAGCTTGAAGATGCCGGAATTGGAGTGAAAGGCGCCGCCGCCCTCATATTGCCAGGCGCCGGTAACCGCCGCGATGCATGAGGCGGCATGCATGTTGACCGAGCCGTTGCGCTGGCGCGCAAAACCGTAGCCGAGGCGGAAGTAGGTCTTCTTCGTTGTGCCGACCAGATGCGCGAAGGTCTCGATCTCGGTGACTGTCAGACCCGTGATTGCCGCCGCCCATTCGGGCGTGCGCGTCCTCAGATGTTCTTCCAGCCCGCGCGGATCGTCGGTGTATTTTTCCAGATAGGCGCGGTCGGCCATGCCGTCGCGAAACAAGACATGCATGACCGCGCAAGCCAGCGCGCCGTCGGTGCCGGGTTTGAGCACCAGGCCGAGATCGGCCTGCTTCATGGTGGCGTTGTCGTAGATGTCGATGGCGACGATCTTGGCGCCGCGCTCTTTTCGCGCCCTCGTCGCATGGGTCATGACATTGACCTGTGTAACCACGGGATTGGTGCCCCAGATCACCACGCAGTCGGACTTCGCCATCTCACGCGGATCGGGGCCGCGCAGAGCGCCCGCTCCCATCATCCAGCCGGTCCAGGCGAGATTGGTGCAGATCGAGCCGAAGAAGCCCGAATATCTCTTCGCGTGCCGCAGCCGCTCGATACCGTCGCGCTGCACCAATCCCATCGTACCGGCGTAAAAATAGGGCCAGACCGTCTCCGAGCCGTATTTCTCTTCGGCCGCGATGAACTTCTCGGCGACGAGGTCGAGCGCCGCTTCCCAACTGGCTTCCTTCCAGGCGCCCTCCCCCTTGCCGCCCGCGCGCACCAGCGGCTTCAGCAGCCGGTCGGGGTGATGGACGCGGTCCGCATAGCGCGCGACCTTGGCGCAGACGACTCCTGCCGTGTAGCTGTTCGCTTTCGCGCCGTGGACGCGGCCGATGCGGTTATTGTCGAGCAGCTCCACCTCGAGCGCGCAGGTGGAAGGACAGTCATGCGGACAGGCCGAATGGCCGATCCCGAGCTTGGCGTGCTGGTTCATGCGAGGGTGTGTAGCGGGTTTTGCGGGAGAGGTGTAGGGCCAGATGGGGCTCCTCCTTCTCCCCTAGTGGGAGAAGGTGGCCGAGCGAAGCTCGGTCGGATGAGGGGTGTTGGAAGGATCGCTACGACAAAGAAATGGGCGATCGAAGCCGCCTGTTGTTCGGCGCGTCACTCCATCCAACACCCCTCATCCGTCTCGGCGCTTCGCGCCGATCCACCTTCTCCCACAAGGGGAGAAGGGGAACCGCCCTACTCCGCGATCCCCTCCTCATATTCCGCCGACATCGTCAGCCACTTGTCCTCGTTGAGGGCAAGTGTGTGGGCAAGCTGCGAGCGCTCCTTGGCCAGCCGCGTCGCGGTCGAGGGGTCCTTCTCGTAGATCGCCGGATTGGCGAGCTCGTCCTCGATCAGGTCGATGCGCTTGCGGATGCGGTCCATCAGCGCCTCGGTGGCGCGGATCTCCTTGGCTAGAGGCTCGAGCGCCGAGCGCCGGGCGGCGGCCTCGCGGCGACGGTCGGCCTTGGATGCCCTGTCTGCCTCCTTCTGCTCGCGGCGATTGGAGGAAACGCCGGTGACCAGCGTTTTGTAATCCTCCAGGTCGCCGTGATAAGGATTGACCGCGCCGTCCTTGACCAACCAGAGGCGATCGGCGGTGGCCTCGAGCAGATGCCGGTCGTGCGAGATGAGGATCACCGCGCCTGAAAAATCGTTGAGCGCATGGATCAGCGATTCACGGCTGTCGATGTCGAGGTGGTTGGTGGGCTCGTCGAGGATGAAGAGGTTCGGCCCCTCGAAGGCCGAGAGCCCCATCAGGAGACGCGCCTTCTCGCCACCGGACAGATCTCTCGCCGCGGTATTCATCTTCTCGGTCGAGAGCCCGAACTGCGCAACGCGGGCGCGCACCTTGGCTTCCGGCGCATCGGGCATCAGCCGGCGCACATGCTCATAGGCGCTTTCCTCGGGACGCAGATCGTCGAGCTGGTGCTGCGCGAAGATCGCCACCTTCAGGCCCGGCGCCACCGTCATCGTGCCGGTCTCGGCTTTGAGGCGGCCGGCGAGCATCTTGGCGAACGTCGATTTGCCGTTGCCGTTGGCGCCGAGCAGCGCGATGCGATCGTCGGCATCGATGCGCAGCGTCATCTTCTTCAGCACCGGGTTGCCCTCGGTGTAGCCGACATTGACGCCGTTGAGCGCCACGATCGGCGAGGCCACCGTCTTCACCGGCTCGGGGAAGGAGAACGGCCGCACCGTGTCGTTCACCACCGCGGCGATCGGCTTCATCTTCTCCAGCGCCTTCAGCCGCGATTGCGCCTGCCTGGCCTTCGAGGCCTTGGCGCGAAAACGCTCGACGAAGGATTCCATATGCTTGCGCTGCGCTTCCTGCTTGACGCGGCTCTTTTCCTGCAGCTCGCGCTGCTCGGTGAGCTGGCGCTCGAACTGGTCGTAGCCGCCGCGCCAGAAGGTCAGCTTCTTCTGGTCGAGATGGACGATCGAATTGACCGCGCGGTTGAGCAGGTCGCGATCGTGCGAGATGAGCAAAACCGTGTGCGGATACTTTGCGACATAGTTCTCGAGCCAGAGCGTGCCTTCGAGGTCGAGATAGTTGGTCGGCTCGTCGAGCAACAGGAGATCGGGTTCGGAAAACAGCACGGCGGCCAAGGCCACGCGCATGCGCCAGCCGCCGGAGAAGGACGAAGCCGGGCGCTTCTGCGCCGCATCGTCGAAGCCGAGGCCGGCAAGGATGGTGGCGGCGCGGGATTCGGCCGAATGCGCATCGATGTCGGCGAGCCGCGTGTGGATTTCCGCGATGCGGTGCGGATCGGTCGCGGTCTTCTCCTCTTCCAGCAAGGCCTGCCGCTCGACATCGGCTTTCAGCACGATGTCGATCAGCGGCTCCTCGGTGCCCGGCGCTTCCTGTGCGACCTGGCCGATGCGGGTGTTTTTCGGCAGGCTGATCGAGCCGGTCTCGGAGGGGAAATCGCCGGTGATTGCCTTGAACAGTGTCGTCTTGCCGGTGCCATTGCGGCCGACGAGACCGGCCTTGGTGCCGGCCGGCAGGGTCAGCGAGGCATGATCGAGAAGCAGGCGCCCCGCCATGCGCAGCGAGAGATCGTTGATGATAAGCATGGGCGGGCTTTTGCACCGGACGTCGGCGCTTCGCAAGAGCCAGGCCTGGATGACGGCTAGCCGTGGTTCCGGGCGCCGGTCCCGAGCCCAATCAGGGAACCAGTTGCCGGCCGAAGCGTTCTGAGCCCCGTGATCCGCTATTTCGCCCTCGCCTTCATCTTCTTCCAGGTCGCCACGACCGCCGCGCTGGCGACACAAGTGGTGCTGTTTGAGGGCGAGACGGCCGCAGTGCTCCCCTTAACTGACCCGGCAAGCGCGGCGTCAACGCTGCCAGTCTCCGCCCAAGTGGGGGAGATGACCGGCGGGCCAGAGGCGGACGCGACGAAACACCTGCTGATCCAAATTTATCCTGGAAAACAATCCCAGACGTCGCCTACGCAATGACCGATAGGCCGGCGGCGCAGCTCCGCTCTGGAATACCGCTCCTCCCGGATTCCGGAAAACCGCTGCGCGGTTGTCCCGGAACCGCCTTGACCATGCGCCTTTTCAGCCGCCGATGATGCCGTCCAGGACCGCGAGGCATCTCAGCCGTCGCGCAGCGACGACCGGCCGGTCATCATGCTCGACGATGGCGCGCTCGAAATTGTCGAGCGCGTCGAGCGCGGTACGCAGATCGATGGCCGGCAGGTCCAATGAAAACAGGACGCGCCGCGCCTTGACCCCCTCGCCGGCATCGGCGCAAGACTGGATGGCCACCCTGCGACGCAACGCGTCGAGCGCGGCAAAGCGGTCGGCCGACGGCGTGGCGCCGTCCGTAGCGGGCAGCATGACCTTCGGCTCAGGCCTTGGCTTTACGCTTGCCCCTGCCGGAATCCGCGGCCGGCTTCCGGCCCAGGCCGGAAGACTTGGCAAGCGCCGAGCGAGTGGCCGAATAACTGGGCGCCACCATGGGATAGTCCGCCGGCAGGCCCCATTTCGCGCGATATTCGTCCGGCGTCAGCCCATGGTCGGTCGACAGGTGCCGCTTCAGCGACTTGAACTTCTTGCCGTCCTCGAGGCAGACGATGTAGTCGGGGAATACCGAACGCTTCGGATTGACGGCCGGCGTCTGCGGCGCGCTTTCCTTCACCGGGGCGCCCCCGGCGAGCTTGCGCACCGAAGCGCTGACGCTGGCGATCAGATCAGGCAGGCCGGATGCCGGAAGCGGGTTGTTGCCCACATAGGCCGAAACAATGTCGGCGGTCAGCTCGATTGCAGTCTTGTCGTCGATATTGGACAATTTTTTCACCTTCTGCTGGCTCTCAAATGACCAGCTGTTTTTAAGACTTTAGTCTAGGTATCTTATTGGACCTGTCCCCCAACGGACGTCCAGAGTCAGTAAACGTGCGAGACTCAATACCGAAGGTATGTTTTCACCGCGGGCCGCGACCGCGCAAGTTAGGAATTCTAATACCTACAACAAACACTTTACAGCACCGAAGCTCTGCACGGGCGAGTAAATGACGCAACAGCACTTCAATTTCTACGAGTAATTCCTGCAAAAATTGGAATTTTGGACGGAAAGCCAATACTTGCGAGCAGCGCTGGCTCTCCGATCATCGATCATGCCCGATTCGTTAGGGCAAGTCGCTTATTTCGCGGCAGCGCCGCGCCGGAGATCGGTCGGGCCGTCGGCCAGAATCTCCAGCACGCGTTTCCAGTGGGCGCAGCGGCCGAAATCCTTCTGCTCGATGGCCTTCTCAGCCTTCATGGCGGCATAGAGCTGCGCCTCGGCGCCGAATTCCTTGACGAGCCAATGCGCCTCCTGTCTGGCCCGGCGTTCGTCGTCGTCAAGCCCGCTCCCGGGCATGTTTCCTGGTACGATCCCTGGCATGGTCTTCAGCCCTCCGGACGTTCGATGCCGACAGCAATGCAACTGCCGATGACGAGGACGGCGCCAGCCATGGCCGTCATCGACAGGCTTTCGCCCGACAGCGCCAGCAAAAGCGTGGAAGCGATCGGCGTGAGATACGCCACGACCGCGAGCCGCCCATCCTGATCGAGGCTGAGCGCGCGCGACCAGAAATAATAGCCGAGCCCCATCGGCCCGGCGCCGAGATAGAGTCCGAGCAGCAGGTCCAAGCCGCCCAGGGCGGCGACGCCGTCATGCAGACACCATGCGAAGGTCAGCGCCACGCCGATCAGGGCCGAAGGCAGCAGAAGCCGATCCGGCGGCACAGCAAGGCGGCCGACGGCAAGCGAGTAGAAGGCCATGCAAAGTGCCGAGCCGAAGGCGGCGCAATAACCGACGGGGCTACCTCCGAACCAGGCATGCGCGCCTCCGCCGGAGATCACCAGCGCGACGCCGGTGAAGCCCAGCGCGGCGGTCAGTCCAAGCAGCAGCGGCCGTCGCGGGCGGCCGAGCACGATGACGGCGGCGGCGACCATCAGCGGCCAGGTGTAGGCAACGAGATTGGCCTCGATGACCGGCATCGAGGCGAAGGCGATGTATTGCAACGCCATGGTGCCGACCAGGCCGATGAAGCCGACGGCGCAGGCGAGCACGGTTCTCCCCTTATCCCCTTGGGGAACAAGGTGGATCGGCACGAAGCGCCGAGACGGAAGAGAGATGTTGGAAGAAACTCCTGCGTCGGCGATCCGTCCGGCCCCCTTGATCACAAGGGGAGAAGGGAAGAACCTGATCAGCGCAAAGACCAGCGCGGCGCCTGAGAACTGCAGGAACTGCACCTCCGATACCGGGTGATTGGCAAGCAGCGTCTTGCCGACGAAAGCGTTGGTCGCCCAGAGCGCCACGGCGCCGAAGGCAAAGCCCAGCGCCGCCGGGGGAGCAGCGCTGGAACGGTCCTTCCGCCTGTCGGCGGTGACCGGGCCCAGGCTCAGCGATGCTGAAGGCGGCTGGCGACCGGCCGGATCGTCAGCCACTACCACGATTCCCTGGCTCCGCCGGAGACCGGATCGACAGCCGGTTTCGGCACGGGATGTTCTTCGGCATGGCGGCGATAGGCCGGCAGCTGGTTCGTCCAGACGTCCTCGGCCAGTTCGTTCACCCAGCCGCGGTCCTGGTCGTTGTCGGCGGCGAGGTAGAACATGCGGTTGTCGTCGACATAGGGCTTCGCCACCGAACGCTGGTTGAGCACCAGGGTGACGCGCGAGCCGAGCTGGATCGGCGCGGTGCGATGGAGCACGCCGAGGAACTGGCCGAGCGTGGCGTAATTCATCTTGTGGTCGATGCGCATGACCCTGTTGCGCGGCAGGTCGCTGCCGGATTCGAGGATGGCACGCCCCGTCTCGGAATCGTCGCAATAGATTTCAAGATGGCCGCCGATCAGAGGATCGCTGATCGAGAGCGGAATGAGTTCCGTCACCGGAACGCCATCGCAGTGCCAGTCGACGGCGCCGTCCTTGGGGTTCATGAAGGTGACGGTCGAGCCGACGATAGACAGCGGATAGGGTTCGAGCTTGGTGCCCATCATGTCGGACAGCCGTTCCAGCCGCAGCTTGTCGTTGAGCAGTTCCTTGATCTCGGGAATGTAGCGGTCCGCGCCGGTGATGAAGGTGAGGTCGAGATGCTTGTGCACGGCGTGGCTGGCCTTGAGCTTGAGCGCCGCCTCCTCGATCGCGGCGAGCAGTTGCGGGTCGTAGCCGTGAAGATACTGGGCGACGCCGAAGCTCGACACTTTCCACGCCGTATCATGACCGATGATGGCTTCACGGCTCATCGCATAGCGCAGTTCGGGGATTGTATGGGCGTTCATTCTACTTCTCCAAGGTCGGGGCAACACTTGGTAAACAGTCGATTGAGCACCCTCCCCTGTAAATTTAGGAATGCTGGTGCTACTTTAAGCATAGCTAAAGGTCGAACCCCGTGCGTCTGCTCAGCCAGGTCAACTTAAACTCGCTGAAAATCGTGGAGAGCGCCGCCAGGCACCGCAACTTCACGCGCGCGGGCGAAGAGCAGTTCATTACCGCCTCCGCCGTCAGCCAGCGGGTGAAGAGCCTGGAGGACCAGCTGCGCTTCAAGATCTTCCAGCGCGGCGGCAACGCGGTGTCGCTGACGCCGGAAGGCGAGACCTACGTGGCGCGCGTGCGCGAGGCGCTGGAGCGGATCGTGGCTGCCAGCATGGAGGCGACCGGCCAATCCCAGGCGCATGTGCTGAAGATCTGCGTCTTGCCGACCTTCGCGGCGCGCTGGCTGTTTCCGCGGCTTGCCACCTTCCAGCGGCAGTATCCGGATATCGAGATGCGGGTCTCGACTTCCTATGCCACGCATGAATTCGCGACCTCCGAATACGATCTCGAGATCCGCTATGGCGACGGCAATTTCCCCGGCCTCAACTCCGTGCTGCTGTTCAAGGAGGACCTGACGCCGGTGTGCAGCCGCAAGCTGTTCCGCGAGGTGCTGGGCGACAAGCCGCTGTCCAAGGTGACGCCGGAGGACCTCAGGCACTTCACCCTGCTCCACTCCGACACCTGCACCCAGAACTGGCAGTCGTGGCTGGCTTTTGCCGGCGCGAGTTTCGTGCTTGGCGAGACCAAGAGCATCTATTTCGATTCCTGCATGATGTCCTACGAGGCGGCCAATGCCGGCATGGGCTTTGCCGTTGCCAACCGCGCCTATATGGCAAGCGACATCCGAGCCGAGCGGCTGGTCGCCCCCTTCGCGGTCCACCATCCCAACACCGCCGGCTGGTATTTCGTCAGCCCCATCAAGGCGCTCGGCGCCCGCAAGGTGGAGCTGTTCAAGCAGTGGATCATGGCTGAAGCGGCGCTGACGCAGCGCCAGTTGGACCTGGAGATCGCCAACGTGCCGCTGGCGCGCGCCGCGATGGCGTGACGCGGCGGCGCAAGCGACGCAAACACACCCCTGAGATTCTCCGATCTTTGAAGGCCTATAGCCGGCTAGCGCGATCGCCCCATGACGCGGCGGAGAGACTCAGCTATCTTTGGTCCTGCGGCGGGCCTGATTTTCCCGCTTGGCCGGCGCTTTCCAGCTTCCTCCCAAGCAGCGCCGGCCTTCTTCTGCGGCGGCGCCGCTTCGTCTCCCGACAACATCGTCCGCTCTCATTGCTTCGGCGGCGTGCCGGGCTGGTCGCCGCCGGTGGTCGATTGCGGCACCGGGTTCTTATCGACCTGCGGGTTTTTGTCGACGGTGTCGCTTGGCGCCTTGGTGGGCTGCACGCTGTTGTCGCAGGCGGCGAGCCAGAGCCCTGCCGCGACAGCCAGCAGCACAGGAAGTTTCTTCATGACGACCTCCTCTCGTTCGCCCCTTTCTTCGAAGCAAACGAGGCGGCGGCGGTTTGGTTGCGCCGTCCGGCGGAACCAACGCGCCTGTCTCCGGTTGAACCTCGTTAACTCACGAGGAGATGTCATGATCCGTCTGCTGCTCGTCGGCCTGTTCGGCTACACGGCCTATCGCGTCACGATGAGGATCATCGAGGAGGCGTCCGGCGAGCTCGCGCCGCCGGACGATCGGCGGTCGCTGCGGCGCCAGTCGGCGGCGATGGGCGTCGAGCCGAAAAGGTAGATCGGCCAACCTCGCGCTTGTTGGGAAGATGGCCGGCCTATCCAGCACATGCCGGCGCGTACAGCGTCCCCTCTGCCCTGCCGGGCATCGCCCCCCACTTGGCCGCCTTTGGGCGGGATTAGCTGTATTGCGAACAAAGCGGAAACGATGCTTGATGGGCGATGAACATCGCCGCCCGTGATTCGTCCTTCGAAACTCCTGCCTATCTTGCCCGGCTGAACGACGAGCAGCGGCTGGCGGTGGTGCATGGCGACGGCAAGGTGGCCGCGCCGCTGCTGGTGATCGCCGGGGCCGGCTCCGGCAAGACCAGCACGCTGGCGCATCGCGTGGCGCACCTCATCGTCAAGGGCGCCGATCCGCGCCGCATCCTTTTGATGACCTTTTCGCGCCGCGCCGCGGCTGAAATGGCAAAGCGCGTCGAGCGCATCGCCGGCGAGGTGCTGGGCCGCGATGCCGCGATCATCGCCGATGCGCTATCCTGGGCCGGTACTTTCCACGGTATCGGCGCCAGACTCTTGCGCGACTATGCCGAGCAGATCGGCCTCGATCCGGCTTTCACCATCCACGATCGCGAGGATTCGGCCGACCTGATGAACCTTGCCCGGCACGAGCTCGGTTTTTCCAAGACCGAAAGCCGTTTTCCGACCAAAGCCACCTGCCTGCAGATCTATTCGCGGGCGGTGAACGCCCAGGCGCCGCTCGGCGAGGTGCTGGGCTCGGCCTTTCCCTGGTGCTCAGGATGGGCGGAACAGCTGAAGGAGCTGTTCGCGGCTTATGTCGAGGCCAAGCAGGCGCAGAACGTGCTCGATTACGACGACCTTTTGCTCTACTGGGCGCAGATGGCGGCCGAGCCGGAGATCGCCGCTCACCTTGGCTCACGCTTCGACCACGTGCTGGTCGACGAATACCAGGACACCAACCGGCTGCAGGCCTCTATTCTGTTGGCGCTGAAGCCGGACGGCGCGGGCTTGACCGTGGTGGGCGATGACGCACAGTCGATATATTCCTTCCGGGCCGCGGAAGTGCGCAACATTCTCGATTTCCCAAAACAGTTCGCGCAAGGCGCCGAGATCGTCATGCTGGAGCGCAATTACCGCTCGACCGAGCCGATCCTGGCCGCCGCCAACAAAGTAATCGGCGAGGCAAGCGAGCGTTTCACCAAGAATCTCTGGACCGAACGCCGGTCGTCGCACAAGCCGCAACTGGTAAGCGTGCGCGACGAGGCTGAGCAGGCCAATTATGTCTGCCAGGCGATCCTTGCCGAGCGCGAGGCCGGCACGGCGCTCAAGGCGCAAGCCGTGCTGTTCCGCGCCTCGCATCACAGCGGGCCGCTGGAGGTGGAGCTCACGCGGCGCAACATCCCCTTCGTCAAATTCGGCGGGCTGAAATTCCTCGATGCCGCGCATGTGAAAGACATGCTGGCGATGCTGCGCTTTGCCGAGAACCCGCGCGACAGGGTCGCCGGCTTCCGGGTGCTGCAGTTGATGCCCGGCATCGGGCCTTCGGCCGCCTCACAGATCGTCGAGGCGATGGCGACGTCGCTCGACGAGACGCTCGGCCTTGCCCGCTTCCGGCCGCCGCAGCGCGCGGCCGAAGACTGGCCGGTCTTCCTCGACATCTACAGCGGGCTGCGCGCCGGCGCCAAATGGCCGGCCGACCTCGAGCGGATCAGGCTCTGGTACGAGCCGCATCTGGAGCGTATTCACGAGGACGCGATCACGCGCCGGGCCGACCTGTTGCAGCTCGAGCAGATCGCGTCGGGCTATCCCTCGCGCGAGCGTTTCCTGACCGAGCTGACGCTCGACCCGCCCGACGCCACCAGCGACCAGGCCGGCCCGCCGCATCGCGACGAGGATTACCTGATCCTGTCCACGATCCATTCGGCCAAGGGCCAGGAGTGGAAGAACGTCTTCGTGCTCAACACGGTCGACGGCTGCATCCCGGCCGATCTCGGCGTCGGTACCAAGGAGGATATCGAGGAGGAGCGGCGGCTGCTCTATGTGGCGATGACGCGCGCCAAGGACAGCCTGCACCTGGTGGTGCCGCAGCGCTTTTATCCGCACAATCAGCCGGCGCGCGGCGACCGTCACGTCTATGCCTCGCGCACCCGCTTTATCCCGGCCTCGATGCTTTCGGCTTTCGAACAGTCATCCTGGGCGAGCGCGGCGATCACGGACGACCCGCGCCAAAAGCCGGGCGTCAAGGTCGATCTCGGCGCGCGCATGCGCGGCATGTGGAAATAGACGCCTACCCAAAGGCGGGACGACACTCCTACTCAGCCCCACCGCTGGTGAGGGCGCTCCGTTCCCTGCTGCGCGGGTTCGTTCAGTGGAACGTGCCGGCGGCCTCGCCGGATAGCCTGCTGCGCGGGCTTTCGAAGCTCACCTGGTCGCGTCCGTTCGACTTCGCCTTGTAAAGATGCCTGTCCGCGACCCGAAACATGTGGTGATAGGTGGTGGGCCCGCTGAACGCGACGCCGCCGATGCTGACCGAAAGCGGGCACGGCTGCCCGCCCGGCGCGAACTCGGCCTCGCGGATACGCAGTCTGATCGACTCGGCGACCAGGAAGGAGCGTGTCGCGTCGGCGCCCGGAAGGAAGACCGCGAATTCCTCGCCGCCGATGCGTCCAACGATGTCGGCGCCGTGGAGCTGGCTCCGGATCGTGCTCGCGATCAGCTTCAGCGCCTGATCGCCGCAATCGTGGCCGAGCCGGTCATTGATCGACTTGAAATGGTCGGCATCGACGATCAGCAGCGCGCCGGCTTCGGCCACCGCATGGCTGCGAGCCTTGTCGAGATAGGCCTCGACCAGCATCGAGAAAGCGCCGCGGTTGAAGACCGCCGTCAGGCTGTCGGTCGCGGCAATGATGCTGAGCTCCTTCTGGGCGATGGCCAGCTGGCGCATCTTCCACATTAGGAAGAACAGGAAGGAGCCGCCAAGGATGAGCGGCAGGAACAGGTCGGTGAGCTTGGCCCAGAGCAGCGCTTCGGGTGACAGCGAGGGAAAGTTGAAGGAATCGACGAAGAAGGCCGCGGCAATGAAGAATGCCGTGCCGGCAACGGTGACCAGCGCGACCCTGCCCCAACTGGTGGGGGACAAATCGATGCGCATGGCATTGCTCCCACTACAACTGGCCTATTGTGGAGCGCGAGCGCAAACGAAGTCCTAATATATTGGCTTCAATGGGAATGTGGTTAACCAGGCGTCGAGCGCGCCGCACCGCGATACCAGCTGAAGAAGGCCCGCCGACGCAGCGGCGGGCTTTGCGATTGGCCAGAGGCGCTCGTCAGCGCGCCGTCAACGACGCGAAATCATCAGGCAGAGCGCCCTCAGATCACGATCATAGGTGCCCTCGCTGCTGAGCACATCGACGCAGCGCTTCTTCACCCGCGACAACTGGCTGCTCGACATCTGGGTGACGGCGGAGGACAGGTTCGTCGTTCCCGGCGGCGTCGCGCCGACGGTTCCAGGAACGGCGGCGCCCGCGCCGAGGGCGACGCCAGCGCCGCTCGTGCCGCCGGTCGTCACGTTGAGCGCGCTATTGGTGCCGTTGCCCAAAGTCGCATCGGCTCCAGCCCCGTTTGTCCCGCCGATCGATGCCGTGGCCGTGGAACTGCTGCCGCCGATGGTGACGGTTCCGCTGCCTCCGCTTGCGCCGCCGATCGAAACCCTGGCGCCTTTGTTGCTGCCGCCGAAGGATGCATTTCCGTCAGCCCCATTTGGGCCGCCCGCATTGGCGTCGGCTCTGTTGCCGCCTACGGATACGCCGCCGAGGCCGCCGACCCCGACGCTCTGGGCGTTTGCCGGCATGGCAAGAGCAACGACGATTGCACCACTCGCCAATGTGCTGGCGAACCTTTTTACGATACTGGCCATGACACTCTCCCTGTGGTTTTGTATTTCCGCCTTGCATCATTTGTTGCGCTTTTCTAGAGCGCGTAGCTTTTGAGACAAAAATACGCCGAGAGTGCCCTTTCGGTTTCTTTAGCTATTTCGCATATGACGAATCATAGTTTTCAAAAACGATGCTTCTGCTTTAAAATATAGACGAAATTGTCGTGTTTTTTAGTTTTCCGGAATTGGCCAACCGGAATCCCTGCAAGCTTCAGGCGTAGGCGCGGCCTTCTTCGGAGCGCTGGAACTGCATCAGGTCAAGCGGCACCGAGGGCCTGCCGAGGACGGTAAGGCACATATGCGCCTGGCCGCGATGGTGGGTCTGGTGATTGAAGAGATGGCTGACCGCCGGCGCCAGCCGCTGCGAAACGGTGCGCATGTCGGTGGTCATATAGGAAAATCGCCCGGTGAGCGCCTTATCGGTCATGCCGCCCATCCAGTCGACAATCCTCCTGTCCTCGGTCTCGCGTGCAAGGCGCAAGCCCGGGAAGGCGCGATAGAGGATCGTCGCAAGGTTTGAGGGCGCGTCCCCCTCGCCCGTAAAGCGCTTCATCCAGACGCGGTCGGTGACGAGCAGGTGATTGAGCGTGCCCAGCATCGAGCCGAAGAAGGCGCCAACATCGCGGCCGAGTTCCTCTTCGCTGAGATCGGCGGCGGCATCATAGATGCGCGTGTTGGCCCATTGATTGTAGGCCGCAAACATCATGAAATGCTGTTTCATTCTTCCATCCGGCTCGCAACGAATCCCGGCTCTTCGTAACCCGCAGGAACCGTAATGACCATTCTGTTCTATGATCTCGTCGGCCATGACGCAAAACGCCCATTCAGTCCGCATTGCTGGAAGACGAAGATGGCGCTGGCCCACAAAGGGCTCGATGCCACCAAGGTGCCGACGCGCTTCCTGGAAGTCCCCAAGGTGGAAGGCGGCGTGTCGAAGACGGTGCCGGTGATCCGCGATGGCGAGCGCGTGGTGGCCGATTCCTTCGCCATCGCACTTTATCTCGACGAAGCCTACCCCGAGCGGCCGATGTTGTTCGGCGGCGAAGGCGGCAAGGCGACGGCGCGCTTCATCGAACGCTGGTCGCAGCTCACCATCCATCCTTACCTCATGACGGTGCTGCTCACCGATCTGCATAGGATGCAGGACGAGGCGAACCGCGCCTATTTCCGCGAGAGCCGCGAGCAGCGGCTCGGCAAGCGGCTCGAAGAGGTGGTGGCCGGCCGCGACGAGGGGCTTGCCGGCTTTCGTGCCTCGCTCGAGCCGCTGCGCTCGATGCTCAGCTATCAGCCTTTCATCGGCGGGACATCGCCGCTGTTTGCCGACTACATCGTGTTCGGGGCGCTGCAATGGGCGCGCGTCGTCTCGCCCTACCAGCTGCTCGAGACGGGCGACGGCGTTGCCGAATGGTTCGAACGCTGCCTCGACCTGCATGGCGGAATCGGCCGGCAGGTGGCCGCGGCGGCGTAAGCGCTAATCTTCCTCTTGTGGGAAGATGTCGCCGAAGGTGACAGAGTGGGCGCCTCAACAGCTGCGGCGCCTACTTGCGAAAGAAGAAGTCGGCGTTTCACGCGCGGCGCCCCGCTCTGTGCTGCCGGCCATCTCCCCCTCAAGGCGGGAATTTTCCGGCTTCATCCTTTTCGACCAGCCTGACGCAGATCGGATCGCCCTCTCCCATGCGGGCGCATTGCCATTCCGGGCCGAAGCCGAAATTCTGCTGTCCGGTTTGTGGAAAGAACAGCAGGACGAAGACGATCACGGCAAGGACCACGGCCATCAAGAAAATGCCGGCGATATCGTCGCGTTTGAGGTAGAGCCGGTTCATCGCCTCCTGCTCCGCTGCCGCGGCGCTCCGGACTGCACGCGAAGCGCGCTCTCAGCCGTCCAATTATCCCGCAAACAGCCGGCCTTGACCAGAAGCCGCCTCCCCTTGGCAAGCCGCCAAGCGGCTTGTATAGAGCCCGCCACTCCAATTTCCATTCCCAGAACAAGGACGACCCAATGGCGATCGAACGCACCTTCTCCATGATCAAGCCGGATGCCACCAAGCGCAATCTGACCGGCGCCATCACCAAGATGCTGGAAGACGCGGGCCTCAGCGTCGTCGCGTCGCGTCGCGTATGGATGAGCCGCCGCGAGGCCGAAGGCTTCTACGCCGTCCACAAGGATCGTCCTTTCTTCGGCGAGCTGGTCGAATTCATGTCGTCGGGCCCGACCGTCGTGCAGGTGCTGGAGGGCGAGAACGCCATCGCCAAGAACCGCGAAGTGATGGGCGCCACCAACCCGGCCAATGCGGCCGAGGGCACCATCCGCAAGGTGCATGCGCTGTCGATCGGCGAAAATTCGGTGCACGGCTCGGACGCGCCGGAGACCGCCGCGCAGGAGATCAGGTACTGGTTCTCCGACACCGAGATCGTCGGCTGAGACGCTTCGGTCCCGGCAAGGCGGCTCTCGGGCCGCCTTTTTGTTGGAGCGGGCCGGCCGTGCAGGCTTTAGGAACGGGCGATGCCCGCGGCTGCGCCGGAGGCCTCCGAGCCGGCGAGAAGTGCCATGCTCTCCTCCCTGATCACCTGGTGATCGGCAAGCGGTTGAACCTGGTCGCCATGAGATAGCCGAGCCAGGCCGACGCAAGCGACAGCACCACCACACTGACAAGATAGGTCGCCGCAAGGCCGAGGTCGCCCTCGAGAAGCAGGATGAAGGCGTCGAGGCTCATCGACGAAAAGGTGGTGAGACCGCCGCAGAAGCCGCCGGTCACGAACTGGCGGCCGGCCGGGCCGACCATCAAGCGTCCATCCGGCCGGGTCAGCGTGGAAAAGAACATGATGACCCAGGAGCCGACGACGTTGACGAACGCCGTTGCAAGCAGCGCGCTCCAGCCCAGCAGCGAGACGACGACGTAGCCGCATAAAAAGCGCGCCAGCGAACCGATGGCCGCGCCGCAGCCCACCGCCAGATAAAGCCGCATGGCTGTCTGTCTATCGTTTCCAAACATGCGCCCTACCCCGCCATCCGCACGACGGTCCAAAACCCAAAGGCGACGGCAAGCACGCAGAGCGCCGCCGAAGCCACGATGTTGAGAGCGGCGAGCCGCCGCTCGCCGTCGAGCGCGAGGTTGAGCGTCTGCAGGCAGAAGGACGAAACCGTGGTGTAGCCGCCGAACAGCCCGACCACGATCAGGTCGCGCACGAGTTCGGCGGAAAAGATGCCGCCGACGGCCCGCGCCGCGCCTGCGAAGGCGCCGATGGCAAGCGCGCCGGAGACGTTGACCACCAGCGTGCCCCAGGGAAAGGTCTCGCCGACGCTGCGGCCGACAAGGCCCGACAGGAAGAAGCGGGAAACACCGCCGAGGAAGCCGCCGATCAGGACCAGGGCGCAGGCCGCAAGGCTCATCGCTTCTTTGCCTTTCCACAAAGCGATTCCTCGCGGGAATCGCGCCATCAAGACAGGCGTGTGCGAGCGGAAAAAGAAATCCTGCCGCGCGAAAGCACGCCTGGCAGGAGTCATCAGCCCAGATGCGAAAAGCTCGGGCGGTTTCGGGGGAACCCCATCCCCATTTGACGAGGGAAACTAGGTGGTCGCGGGGTCGCGGTCAATCGGGGCCACTATGGTTGCGACGCGCTTCTTCGCGCCCCGTTAACATTTGCCGAATCCGTTATGGTGGCGGACGCGGTGGCGGACGAGAGACCGGAACTCCCGGGGCTGACGCAGAAGCGGCCGCGATCCCTCGTCTCTATGCGTTTCCGGCGTGTCGGAAATTTTGCGAACCAGGCTACGACGTGACCTTCTTCAGCACGATGGTCTGCGGCTTGCCGTCCAGCGGATCGACCTGGTGGCGAGTGTCGGTGAGGAAGATCAGCCGGTCATCGACCGTTATGCGGGCCTGCAGCGCGTAGGCCCTGCCGGGCTGGATTGCCTTGGGATCGAAGCCGATCTCGAATTTGATCGGCATCTGGCCGGCCACGACGATCTTGCGCTGGCCGACGAGCGTCGCCGGCGCGCCGGCCAGCGAGATGTCGGCGAGTTCGACCGAAAGCACGGCATTGGGCGGCAGCGCGATGCGCTCGCGATAGGTCACCTCGCCGGCAATCGTCTTTTCGGCGGCACTGGTGAACTCCGGCACGGCAAGCACGCCGACCACCAGCGGCACAAGGCCGAAGATGAAAAATTCCGCGATCCTGTCCAGCATAAGATTGCTCCCGCCCAGCAAATCAAACCGATTTGCAAGGTCGGGAAGGATTGCGGTCGTTCGATGGCCTTGGGGAGGAAATTCGCCGGCTTGTCCCTCAGGCGGATTGCCAACCGAAATTGCGAAGAGCAGTTCGGGGCGACCCTCTTCTCCCCAAGGGGAGAAGGTGCTGCGAAGCGCGCCGGATGGGGCGATCGCCAAGGCAATGCCGTCCTGGCTTACTTGTCCGGGGTCTTCCAACGATCCGCGGCTTCGTCGTCGGCTTCCTTGGCCTCGACCCAGCCGCCTTCGGAGCCGTCGGCACGGTGCTCCTTCTTCCAGAAGGGCGCGCGCGACTTCAGGTAATCCATCAGGAAATTCGCCGCCTCGAAGGCCGCCTGGCGATGCGCGGAGGCCGCGACCACCAGCACGATGTTTTCGCCCGGCGCGATTTTTCCATGGCGGTGGACGACGGTGAGCCCCTGCAGCGGCCAACGCCCGATGGCCTCAGTGGCGATGCGGCCGATCTCGGCCTCGGCCATGCCGGGATAGTGCTCGAGCTCGAGGGCGGCGAGCGCGCCTTGCTCGTCACGGCAGAGGCCGGAGAAGGTGACCACGGCGCCGATGTCGGCACGGCCTTCGGTCAGCGCGGCAATCTCGGCGGCGACGTCGAAATCCTCCCGCTGGACGCGGATGGCCGGCACGACCGTGCTCGCCATCTCAGCCCCCGGTCATCGGCGGAAACAGCGCGATCTCGCGCGCGCCCGCGATTTTCTCGCGGTGGCCGACATGTTCCTGGTTGATGGCGACGCGGATGACGTCCGGATATTGCAGCGCGTTTTCGTATTCCTCGCCGCGCGACTTCAGCCAGCGCAACAGGTCGGCGACGGTCTCGACGCCGGCGGGCAGCTCGACATGCTCTTCCGGCTTGCCGATCCGCTCGCGCACCCAGGCGAAATAGATGAGCTTGGTCGACATCTCACTCGTCCATGATGTGTTTCAGGCCGGCCCGGAAATAGTCGTAGCCGGTGTAGAGGGTGACAAGTGCCGCGATCCACAAGAGCACCAGGCCGATTTGGGTGGTCAGCGGGAAGATCTTGTCGCCGGCCGGGCCGACGAGCAGGAAGGCGATCGCGACCATCTGGATGGTCGTCTTCCATTTGGCGAGTTGGGTCACCGGAACCGAGACCTTCAGCGCGGCCAAATATTCGCGCAGGCCCGAGACAAGAATCTCGCGGCACAGGATGATAATCGCCGCCCATAGCGACCAACCGGCAATGCCGGCATGGCGGTCGGTGTCGGCGGCGAGCAAGAGCAGGCAGGTGGCGACCAGGAGCTTGTCGGCGATCGGGTCCAGCATCTTGCCGATGTTGGAGGTCTGCTGCCAGGCGCGCGCGAAATAGCCGTCGAAATAGTCGGTGATGGAGGCGAGCAGGAAGATGGCGAGCGCCGACCAGCGGGCAAAGTCGGAGGACTTCAGATGGCCTTCGAGAAAAAAGCACAGCACCACCAGCGGCACCGCGATGATGCGGGCGTAGGTGAGGATGTTCGGCAGGTTGAAAGCGCGCTGGGCCATATCTGATCGGGATCTCTCTCCGCCTGCCTACTCAAATCAGAAGCCAATGTGGGGGGTCAACAGGCGAGATTCGATTGGTCAACCCAAAATAGGCGCAAGAATGGTCAGCTGTCATGAAAATGGTTGTAGACCAGCTTCGCCACGTGCTCGGAAATGCCATCGACCTTGACTAGGTCCTCGACCGCGGCGCGGCTGACCGCCTTGGCGGTGCCGAAATGGTGAAGCAGCGCCCGCTTGCGGCCTGGGCCGATGCCGACGATCTCGTCGAGCGGGCTCTTGACCATCTCCTTCTTGCGGCGGGCGCGGTGCGAGCCGATGGCGAAGCGATGCACCTCGTCGCGCAGGCGCTGGACGAAATAGAGCACCGGGTCGCGCACCGGCAGCGTGAAAGAGTCCCTGCCCTTGACGAAGAAGCGCTCGCGCCCGGCGTCGCGGTCCTGGCCCTTGGCGATGCCGATGGCGACGACCCGGTCCTCGATGCCGAGATCGGACAGGATCTTGCGCACCGCCGTCATTTGCCCCTGGCCGCCGTCGATCAGGATGACGTCCGGCCATGCCGGGAAGCTGCCGATTCCCTCGACAAGATCCTCGGCCGCATCGTCCTCGGCCTCCGCGCCCGCTCCGATTGAAGGCTGGACGTCGCCGTGCTCCCTGAGCAGCCGCGAGAAGCGGCGCTCCATCACCTCGCGCATCATGCCGAAATCGTCGCCGGGCGTGATCTCGGTCGAACGGATGTTGAACTTTCGGTACTGGTTCTTCACAAAACCTTCCGGCCCGGCGACGATCATGGCGCCGACCGCATTGGTTCCCATGATGTGCGAGTTGTCGTAGACCTCGATGCGCACTGGTGGCCTTGCGAGGCCGAAGGTCTCGGCAAAGCCTTGCAATAGCCGCGCCTGCGTCGACGTTTCCGCCAGCCTGCGGCCGAGCGCCTCACGCGCGTTCTGCAGCGCGTGATCGGTGAGATCCTTCTTCTCGCCGCGCTGCGGCACCGAGATCGCTATCCTGCGCCCGGCGCGGGTTGACAGCGCCTCGGCGAGCAGCTCCTGCTCCTGCACCGGCTGGGAAAGAAGCAGCGTACGCGCCGGCAGCTTGTCGTCATAGAACTGCGCGAGGAAGGAGCCCAGCACCTCGGCCGGCTCCAGCGCCGGATCGGCCTTGGGAAAATAGGCGCGGTTGCCCCAGTTCTGGCCGGTGCGGAAGAAGAACACCTGGATGCAGGTCTGGCCGCCTTCCTGGTGGATGGCAAAGACATCCGCCTCTTCCACAGTCTGCGGGTTGATGCCCTGATGCGCCTGCACATGCGACAGCGCCGCCAGGCGATCCCGGTAGATAGCGGCCCGCTCGAAGTCGAGCTCTTCGGAGGCTTGTTGCATGGCGGCCGAGATCTCGGTCTTCACCTTCTGGCTGCGGCCGGAGAGAAAATCCTTCGCCTCGGCAACCAGCTCGGCATAGCCCCGATGCGATATCTCGCCGGTGCAGGGACCGGCGCAACGCTTGATCTGGTAGAGCAGGCAGGGCCGCGTGCGGTTCTCGTAGAAGGAATCCGTGCAGCTTCGCAGCAGGAAGGCGCGCTGCAGCGAATTGATGGTGCGCCCGACCGCGCCGGCGGAAGCGAAGGGCCCAAAATAGTCGCCCTTGCGCGAGCGCGCGCCGCGATGCTTGTAGATGCCGGGCGAAACATGGTCGCCGGTAAGCAGGATGTAAGGGAACGACTTGTCGTCCCGCATCAGCACGTTGAAGCGGGGCCTCAGCCGCTTGATGAGGTTGGCCTCGAGCAGCAGCGCCTCGATCTCGGTGCGGGTGACGACGAATTCCATCGTCGCCGTCTCGCGCACCATGCGGCCGATGCGGGCGGTGTGGAAGCGCCCCTGCGCATAGTTGGTGACGCGCTTCTTCAGGCTGCGCGCCTTGCCGACATAGAGCACGTCGCCGGCGGCGTTCATCATTCGGTAGACGCCCGGCTGGTTGGGCAGCCGCTTGACCAAAGTCTGGATCACCTCGGCGCCGACCATGCCGTCGGCGTCGCCGGCATGCGGCGTCCAGTCGATAGCGGTGAAAGCGACGTCGGGACCGGCGGCAACCGCCTCCGGCTCGACGATTTCCTCCGACGCCTCGTCCTCGATGTCGAGATCGGGCGGCAAATCATCGGCGGCGCCGAGGGGGCTGTGTTTATGGGCAGGACTCATTCCACCATGCCTGTCACATCGGGCGTCTGCCATGCAAGATGCTGGCCGCCGTCGAGCGCGATCATCTGGCCGGTGACGGAGCGCGCTTCCCAAAGATAGCGGATGGTGGCGCCGAATTCCGGCAATTGCGGGCCGCGCTTCAGAATCAGTCCTTCGACCTGCCTGCCGAAATCATCGTCGTCCTGGCGCTTGTTCTTCAGCGTCGGGCCGGGGCCGATGGCATTGACGCGAATGCGCGGCCCCAGCGCCTGCGCCAGCATCTGGGTTTGCGTCCACAGGGCCGATTTCGACAGCGCGTAAGAGAAATAGCGCGGCGTCGGCCGCCAGACACGCTGGTCGATGACGTTGACGATCAGTCCCTCCGCGCCTTCCGGCAAGGCGCGAGCAAAGTTCTGCGCCAGCAGCGCCGGCGCCTTCAGATGAATGGCGAAATGGCGGTCCCAGGCCTGCCAGTCGAAATCCTCGATACGGTCGTCGACGAACAAGGAGGCGTTGTTGACGAGGAGCGTGACCGGGCCAAGGGCAGCTTCGGAGCGGCCAACCAGATCGCCGACGGCTTTCATATCGGTGAGGTCGGCGGCGAGCACGGCGGCACGGCCGCCCTGGTTCCTGATGCGGCTGGCCAGCGCCTCGGCCTCGGCTCCGGAACGATTGGCATGGATGGCCACGGCAAAGCCATGCGCGGCAAGGTCCTCGACGATCGCCTTGCCGATCCTTTTCGCTCCACCCGTCACCAGCACCACGCCAAAGGCTTCTTTCATGTCGTCAATCCTCTATCGGCTTCACGATTCCGGGAAGCCGGCACAATATGACGGGCCAAGCGTTAAATGCCATTTCTACCTGGGGCAGGAATGTGGCGAAGCGGCCCGTACGCACGCTGCCGACCCGGATTGCGGAAGTTTCATAATGCAATATATGTCCCCGAACCCCTTGAACCAAGCGGTGTGCAGCGCAACATGACTAGCGTGCTGACATTCGCTGTTGCGAAGATGCAACGTCACCTTTTGGCCTCATTCGCGCCAGGGAATTACCCAAGTTCAGGTTCGCTTCAGCCGTATTTCAGCACGACATTTGGAACTGTTGAACGCCAGGCCCGTTTATCCCCCCGGACGGGCCGGGGGCATTCATGAACATAAAAAGCCTCGTGTCTTGTGGCTTAAGGAGTAAACAACAATGCAAGCTAATCTCAAGTTTGCGCGGCCGCTGGCGGTTGCGCTCGGGCTCTTCGCCCTCGGTGGTACCGCTTATGCCGCAGACGCCGTCACCGAAGAGCCGCCGGCACCGGCCCCGGTCGCCGAACTCCCCGTCGCTTCCTGGGCCGGCCCCTATGCCGGTATCAGCCTCGGCTACGGCTTCAGCGGCCATGCCGACGCCCGCGACATCGGCGTGAATGTGAAGACCAAGGGCTTCATCGGCGGCGTCTTCGGCGGCTACCAGTGGCAGCAGGACAACTTCGTCTACGGCGCTGAAGCCGATCTCGGCTACAATGGCGTCAAGGGCGACAGCGCGGGCATCGATGCGAAGGGCGGCCTCGAAGGCTCGCTGCGCGCTCGCCTCGGCTATGCCGTGACCCCGGAAATCCTGCTCTATGGCACCGGCGGTCTCGCCGCCAAGAACCAGAAGATCGACGACGGCGTCAGCAGCGACAGCAAGGCGATGCTGGGCTGGACGGCCGGTGTCGGCACCGACATCAAGATCACCGACAATGTGTTCGGTCGTGTCGAGTACCGCTACACCGACTACGGCGACAAGAATTTCGACAATGTCGGCAACGTCAAGTCGAAGGACAACCGCGTCCTCTTCGGCGTCGGTATGAAGTTCTAAGTCGTCCAAGCCACGACACGGAAAAAGCCGGGCCGCGCGCCCGGCTTTTTTTGTGGTTGGCGTTGCCCCAGGCCGACACGTTTGGCCACGCCTTCAACGCAACCCGGTGGATGGCGCCTGCTGGAAAGCCTCATGGGCTGAAATCGACTGCAGCTGGTCGAGCCAATTCGCGCGCGAGCGCGAGAAGACCTGGGCGTCCGGACGGTAGTCGGCCGGGTCGGTCATGGTCGCGGCGTGAACGTGGATCTCGCCGGGCCATCTGTCGGAGCGGAAGTAGAGCCTGGTGCCGCAGGACGGGCAGAACCCGCGAAAGGTGTTCGGGCTGCTTTCATAGTGCCTGATGACGCCGGCCCAGTTCAGCTGCTCCGGCCTCATGCCGAGGAAAGCAGTGAAGGGAGCGGACGTGGCGCGCTGGCAATCGGCGCAGTGACAGACAAGATTTCGCGTGAGCTCTCCGGAATAGATCCAGGTGACCGCGCCGCACATGCAACGTCCCGCCAGAGATGCCATCGCTTCCTCCGCCGACTGCGTGCCCGGGCCGACCCCCGCCGACACGGCCGATGTGAAGGATAGGCGGCGCGATCTGTTCAGGCTGGCCGCTTTGCGACCTTGGCGGGTTTGACCTTCGGCGGCAGTGTCTCGACGAAAGCCAGCGCACGATCGATCCACTCGGCGAGATCTGCCTCGGTTGCAGTGCCTTCCGGCGCGACGTGGATATAGCCTTCCATCGAACGCCCGCCCATTTCCATCGGCCGCGCATGGGGCCGTGCGGCTGCGGCCGCGTGCCCGTCCTTGCCGACACGCACCAGCAAGCCGCGCTTCGAGGTGCCGACCAGCATATTGCCGTTGATCATGAAGCAGGTGCCGCCGAACATTTTCTGTTCCGTGAAAGCGCGCCGGCCAAGGGCCGCGCGCAAGCGCTCGACCATCGGGTCGGGGGCGACGATTGTTTGGGTGACCGACTTCGCCATGCGAACCACTTCGTAATTGCACGGCCTATGCAATCACGAATCCGGGCGACAATTCAATATGGGGAGGCGCGGCGGCGAGGCTGCCGATCTCCCCCACAAGGGTGGAGATGAGCTGTTTACCCCGGCACGCAGCCCTTCAGTTCCGGAAACTTTTCGTCGAAGCGCGCGGCCCAACGTGTAAGCCGGCCGCGGCCCTTTTCCCACTGGCCGCCGAAACGCAGCGCGAGATAGCCGAGGGTGGCACGCAGCGCCAGCTGGCCGGCGGTGATCTTCTTGGGCAGTTTCGGCGGGTTGGCGTTGAGCAGGTCGAGCGCGGCGGTGATCTTCGCCCACTGGCGGTCGAGCCAGGGTTGATAGACCATGGCGTCGGGGCGCGTGCGCCGCTCATAGACCATCGACAGCGCGCAGTCGCAGATGCCGTCGGCCAGCGCCTCCAGCACCTCGGCCTCGAGCCGCTTGTCGGGGTTGCGCGGGAACAGCACGTTCTTCGACAGCCGGTTGAGATGCTGGGTGATCGCCCGGCTGTCGTGGATCGTGCGGCCGTCCTCCAGCACCAGCACCGGGATCTTGCCCAGCGGATTGGCCGAGATCAGCTCCGCCGGCTTGTCCTCCGTCTTGACCGGCACGAGGTCGATGGCGATGCCGGCATAGGCGGCGGCCATGCGGACCTTCGAACTATAGGGAGAGGTGGAGGCGTAGAGCAGCTTCGGCATGGATCGGGTTCCTGATTGTCCGCGCGCACTGTTGACCGAATGCTCTTGCCAGAGCAACGGCCAGCGTCGCCAAAACCTACCGCCAATTGGCCGCACCTTGTTCGAGCGGCGCGTGCCGCCGCTACTTCAGGGACCGCTCCATGATGATGGTTCGTTCGTCGTCGTGGAAGGAGTCCCGGAGCGCGCGGAAGCCAAGTCTGAAATAAAATCGCTCCGCGGTGACCGAGGACGGCACCGTCAGCACCGTCGCGCCGTTTGCCCGCGCTGCTTCCTCGATCTCCAGCATCAGCCGGCTGCCGACGCCGCGTCCCTGAAATTCAGGATCGACGAACACAGATCGAACCATTGTTCCGTCCAGCCCCGCGGTACCGACAATTTTGTCGCCGCAAACGGCGACAAAGACTTGGCGCTTCTTGAAAAGTTGCAGCACGGCCGAGGGGCTGAAGCTCTGCTCAACGCGGGCGATGATTTCCGGCCCGTAATCCCTGGCGTTGTTTTTCCGCAGAGCGGCAACAATGACCCGGCTTACCGCTTCGGCATCGCCTCGCCTGCCCGTCGAATTCCAAGCCACAAAGCCATGATCAACCCTTTCTACCTGATCGACGTGCGGCAGCAGCCGACATCGCCCGGACCAGAACGGATCGTGACGATGCGAGCCGGTCGCGCAAT
Source organism: Mesorhizobium sp. WSM4898 (assembly GCF_029625845.1). Lineage (NCBI taxonomy): Bacteria > Pseudomonadati > Pseudomonadota > Alphaproteobacteria > Hyphomicrobiales > Phyllobacteriaceae > Mesorhizobium > Mesorhizobium sp. WSM4898. The sequence continues at coordinate 174,246 of NZ_JARTVQ010000009.1, forward strand.
AAAAAAGCTCCCGGAAGTTTGCCGGGCGGCAAATTTCCAGGAGCTTTCAGGACAGGCCTTTACCGATCCACTTCGCCCGCTGTCACGCCGAACTGGCGAGAGGGGCGCCTCGACGGCACCCACCCTCGCCTGTTCAGGCTCGCGAGCGAAGTTACGCGATTACTTCTTGGCCGGCGCCTTCTTGGCAGGCGCTGCCTTCTTCACGGCTGCCGTCGACTTGGCGGCTGCTGCTTTCATCGGCGCCTTGGCGGCGGGCTTGGCCGCTGCCTTCGCTGCCGGCTTCTTGGCGGCGGGCTTCGCTGCCGCCTTGGCGGCGGGCTTGGCTGCCGCCTTCGCGGCCGGCTTAGCCGCAGCCTTCGCCGCAGGCTTTGCCGCTGCCTTGGCCGGAGCCTTGGCCGGAGCCTTGGCTGCTGCCTTCGGTGCCGCTGCCTTCTTCGCTGCTGCAGGTTTCGCGGCAGCCTTCGGTGCCGCTTTCTTTGCCGGCGCTTTCGCCGCCGGCGCCTTGGTTGTCGTCTTTGCCATGCGATGCCCCTTGCGTTTTGCCCAAGGTCGTGAGTGACCCGGCGTGCTCATGCATATCTGACTCGCGGCTATCTAGCCAGCGAAGCAACACAATGAATTTCAGTTATTGAATTTTGGTTACGCAAGACGCGTTGACAAGGGCATCGGCAAAAAAAACGACAGAGAATCTTTGCTCGTCGAAGTGAAATTGCGCCGTCGAGAATTCCCGATGCTCTCTATCGCCGGATCATCCAGACATCTTGATGCCGCGCAGAGCGTAGAATGTGAGCGTATTGCTCATAATGGACAACGCACACCATACAAAGCACCTCATCTTGTCCAGCGGAAAGATTTACAAGTCAAGGCGGAGCAGAACCGAACCGGCGAAGGGGCAAAGCTTGCGCGGCAAAAAGCGAGCTTACAGCTCACATTCAAAAAACTGCCGCTGGAGAGCTTGATCCGCTCAGGCTCCACTGCAGACGGCGTGAGGACTCCGCCGTTCCATGCTCCTCGCAAGTTCGGAGGGGAGAAAACCGTTGCGCATAGTCCTGGAATTGCTGTTCTTCGTTGGTCGCAATTCCGGACGGAAAACCGCTTCGCACTTTTCCTGGAATTGCTGTTCTTCCTTGGTCGCAATTCCGGACGGAAAACCGCTTCGCACTTCCTGGAATTGCTCTCAGGCCAAATGTGAGTATCCTGCTTATATTCTCGGGAGGCAGGTTGGGGATGTCTACTCGCATTGCAAAGCCAGCCCCGCGCATGCGCAAGGAGCCGCGCCAGGCGCGCTCGGTCGCCACCGTCGAGGCGATAATCGAAGCAGGTGCCCGCGTTCTAAGCGAGATCGGCTGGGCGGGCTTCAGCACCAACAAGGTGGCCGAGACCGCGGGCGTGAGCATCGGGTCGCTCTATCAATATTTCCCCGACAAGCTTGCGCTGGTCGACGCCATCCGACGCCGCCACTTCGACCATGTGCTGTCCGTCATTCGCGAAGCCGCGGCCGAGGAGAAGCCGCTCAGGCAATTCGCGCGCGAACTGGTGCGCGGCATGATCGCCGCGCACAGCATTCACCCGACGCTGCATCAGGTGCTGCTCGACGAGACGCCGGGCGACCGCGGCTCGCGCGCCGCGCATGCCTCGTTCCAGGCCCACTATCTCGAGCACTATGCGGCGGCCGTCGCGCAATACCGCCGGCGCCTGAAAAATACCGAGACCGTGGCGCGCGTGCTCTCCTCAGCCGTCGAGGGCGTGATCCACAATGCGGCGCGCCGCAACATGCTCGATGCGCCGGAGCTGCAGAAGCAGCTCGGCGAGCTGATCTGCGCCTATCTGTCCGGCCAGGGCGCGCGAGCGTGACGATCGCGAGACCGACGCCGTCAGGGTCGATAGCCGAGGCAGATCGCGCCCAGCGCGACGACGGCATAGGCTCCGATACGGCGCGGCGTCAACTGCTCGCCGAGGAAAAAGCGGCCGATGAAGGCCGCGAAGACGACACTGGTCTCACGGATGGCGGTGATCGGCCCGGCCGGCCCCAGCGCGAAGGCGGCGACCACCGCGCCATAGGCCAGCAGCGCGAATAGACCGCCGCTCAAGGCCTTCCGGCCGCGCAGGCCGACGAAAGCCGCCGGCAGCAGGGCACCGTAAATCAGCAGCACCCAGGCGGTGTAGGCGGCGCTGTCGCCGGCGACGCGCACGCCGATCGCGTCGACCGTCGCATAGACCGCGATGATGATGCCGGTGGCCAATGCGTAGAGGATCGATGTCACTGAGGCCCTGCCCCGCCCGACTGACAGAGCCATAATGCCGCAGGCGACCAGCGCGACGCCGATGAGTTCCGGCGCGGCGAGCCGCTGGCCGGCCAACAGGAAGCCGCCGAGCGCCACCAACGGCGGCACGCTGCCGCGCACGATCGGATAAACCTGCCCGAGCTCGCCATGGCGGTAGGCCGCAACCAGGAACACGCTGTAGCCGACCTGAAGGACGGCCGACAGCACGACATAGGGCCAGGCAGCCGCAGCCGACAGCGGATGGAAGAGCGCCAGGACAATAGCAGCGGCAGTGCTCGAGAAGCTCATGACTGTGACCGTCCACAGCCTGTCGGCCCCGGTCCGTAGGAAGGCGTTCCAGCTGGCATGCAAAATGGCCGCGGACAGCGCGAGCCCGACGACCGTCGCGTTCATTGGGGGCCCCGCGCGCCGGCGAGGATGGCGGAAGCCGCCTTGCGCGCATTGGCGACGGCGGCATCAGCCTCCCCCATCTGGGCCATCAGCGTCGCGCCCTCGATCAGCATCAGCAGCGCCGTGGCGACGCCCTCGGCCCGCTCCGGCGGCATCTCTTCTTCCAGGATGGCGCGCAGGCGCGCCCGCAAACCCTTTTTCTGGCGGCTGGCTGCCTTGAACACCGGATGATCGGGATCGCCGAACTCGGCGAGCGCGTGCGCGAACAGGCAGCCGTGGAAAGCCGGATCGCGAAACCAGCGTTCGTGCCAGTCCAGTATCGTGAAGATCTTCGCTTCCGCCGTGTCCGCCGCCGCGGCCAGCCGGTCGAGCTGGCGTTCGAAACGCGCCGCGCGGTGCTCCAGCACCGCGACGATCAGATCGTCCTTCGCCGGGAAGTGGCGGTACATCGTCATCTTGGCGATGTCGGCCTCGGCGATAATGCGGTCGATGCCGGTGGCGTGGAAGCCGTCACGCTTGAACAGCGAATACGCGGTGTCGACGACATGCTGGCGTTTGGCGGAGGGCGATGAGGGCATTCTGCTGCCTGGTGATGAGACAGGTCTGTCTCTTTTAGGCGGCAGTTCGACAGTTGTCAATCGGCAGCCGATTAGCCGATTTGCTTTCCGGCGATGGCCGGCAAGCTCACAATATTCGCGATGGGACTGATTCCGTCGACGGGCCGAACGGAGTGGCCTGCGACCTGAAGGCAGCGGACCAGGGAATGGATCTGCGGCTTCTTACCGAAGCACGCGGCAGCGGCCGTTATAAACCATCCAGCGGTCGAAGCCGGAGACGCAGAACTCGACATTGTCGCCGATCGAGGCGAAGCCCTGGCCTTCCTCGATCAGGTAGAAGATCGAGCGGTCGCGGCCGTCCGACAGGCTGACGGTGGCGCGGCAATAGTGCCGGCCGATCGGCCATCTCTCGCTCGACGGCAGATAACGATGCAGGCGGATGTTATGGAAATCGGTGATCGCGACATCCGGCAGGTGCGGCACATGATGAACCTGATAGCTGAAGCGATCGGTGATCTTGCTCAGCACCCAGGCCTCGGCGCAGACGCTGCCGTCATCCTCGGTTAAAACGGCAAGGTCGGCAGCCTGCGCTGCCTGGGTGAAACCAAGCGATGTGCCAAGCGGCGTCAGAAGCGAAATCAGCGCGGCAAGGGCGGAATGGGCGAAGCGAGTCATGACAGCCTCTCAAGGTCGGTTGCACGCACTGTGCGGATTCGCTTGACGGTGGTCAAGCGGTTGTGAAGACAATGGTTTCCCAAATCATCGTTCCAGATGCGGTCCGGCTGTCAGACGGTTCCCGCCACCAGCAGTCCGCCGACGACGGCCAGGTTGATCAGGAAGGCGCTGCGCAGCACCTGCCGCTCCGGCTCTTCGGACTCCCAGAAGCGCAGCAGCGCGACGTTCGTCGCCAGCGTGAACAGGACAAGCGCGCAGGCGGCGAAAGGCACGGCACGGCCGAGCGCGAGCATCAGGCCGGCGACGACCTCGAGCGCTGAGCCGGCTGCCAGCATGACAGCGGGAGCCGGAAACTTCCGGCTCGCCAGATAGTCGCACATCGCCTTGAATTTCAGGAAGTGCTCGATGCCGGCGAAGACGAACACGCCGCCGATGAGAAGCGCGCCTATCGCCTGAACGGTATCGATCGACATGTCGACCTCCTGCCAGGCTTCCGGGTCAATCCTTCGGGATGAAAGCGGGGTTGTAGACGACTTCCCAGAGATGATCGTCGGGATCCTGGAAATAGCCGGCATAGCCGCCCCAGAAGGTCTTTTGCGCCGGCTTGGCGACGCGCGCGCCGGCCTTGACGGCCTCGGCCATCGCAGCGTCGACCTCGGCCGCGCTCGACACGTTGTGGCCGATGGTGAACTCGGTCGGACTGCGGCTGCTCTGCGGCACGGTGGCGTCGAGGGCGATGCTCGCGCGCTCGAAGATCGCGAATTTCAAGCCGCCGGCAAGCTCGAAGAAGGCGACGGCGCCGTGCTCGAACTCGCGGCCGATGATGCCTTCGGTCGGCAGGCCCAGGCCGTCGCGGTAGAATTTGAGCGACGCCTCCAGATCGTCGACGCCAAGGGTAAAGACGGTGATGCGAGCTTTCATTTCTCTCACTCCCTTCTATATTCGTCACCACATCCGCGACCGGATGCGGCGCGGTGAAGGCGCTGGACGCGCCAAGAGGCTGCATCCTTTTTGCCACGGCGGAAGCGACCCGCATTGAAGATTTCGGCCAAAATGGCCGAAGCGGACCCGCCAGAGCACGAAGCAGATCGGAGAAGATATGGAAGCGGTCCTGGCGCAGACCACCGGCTTCTTTCGGGAACGGCCCGTCCCGCGAGGCCTGGCCGGCGCCTTCTCCGTCGTCTGGGTGCATCGCATGGCGAAGCAGGACGTCCCGCCAATCGTCGTCACGCCGGACGCGACCATCGATCTGCAATGGATCGAAGGTCGCTTCCGCGTGGCCGGACCGGACAAGGAGCCGCAGATCGAGCGCCTTCCCCCCGGGTCGGTGATCATCGGCTTCCGTTTCCGGCCGGGCGCGGCCGCCGGGTGGCTCGGCCTGCCGGCCGGCGAAATCGTCGGCGGGCGGCTGAGCCTCCAGGACTTATGGGGTACGCGTGCCCGCGAACTGTCGGATCGCGTCAAGGCCGCGCCCGACCTCGCCGGCATGGTGCGGCAGTTGGAAAATGAAGTCGGCGCGCATACAGAGGGGCGCGATGCGCTCGATGCGCTGATGGGCAGGGCCTTCGACCTCATTGATGAAGGCCTGTCGCCGGAGATGCCGCTGGTTCCCTGTCTGCTCAACCGCCTCAACATGAGCGAGCGGACGCTGCGCCGGCGTTTCGAGGACGCTTTCGGCTATGGTCCGAAGACGCTCGACCGCATCCTGCGCTTCCACCGCTTCCGGCGCCTGCAGCGACGGCATAGCGATGCCTCGACCGCGCTGCTCGCCATCGAGGCCGGCTACGCCGACCAGGCGCATCTGATCCGCGAAACCCGGCGGCTGACCGGCGTGACACCCTCGGCGCTGGCGTAGGTCAGTCTTCGGCTGGTCCCGGTCTCACTCACCGGCCAGCCATTCGATCGTCCAGCGCGACGGCTGTTCGACGGCAAGCACTCCATGCAAGGCCGGCAGCATCAGCCGCAATTCGGCCTCCAGCGTGAAGGGCGGGTTCACCACCACAAGGCCGCTGCCGTCGAGGCTCGGTTCGCTCGAGGCAGGCCGGATCTCGAAGCCGATGTCGAGCAGTTTTGGAATGCCAGTCTCCTTCAGCGCGGCGCGGAAGGCGGCGACCGCCTTGCGATCCTTGATCGGATACCAGAGCGCGTAGATGCCGCCCGGCCAGCGCCGGTGCGCTCGGCGCAGGTTCTCGACGAGACGCTGGAACTCGCCCTCCTCCTCGAAGGGCGGATCGACAAGCACGAGCCCGCGCTTTTCCTTCGGCGGCAGATGCGCGCCGAGCGCCAACCAGCCGTCGAGCTCGATCACCCTGGTCTGGATGTCGCCGGCGAAGACGGCTTTGAGCCGCGCAGCGTCCTCGGAATGCAACTCGATCGCCGTAAGCCGATCCTGCTGGCGCAGGAGATGGCGCACGATCAGCGGTGAGCCGGGATAGCGGCGGAGACCGCCGTCGGGATTTTCCAAGCGCACCGCTTCCAGATAGGGCTGAAGCAACGCCGCCGTCCGAGGCTCGAGCGCGGCCTCGGATAGCCGGCCGATGCCGCCCTGCCATTCACCCGTCTTGCCGGCCTCCACCGACGCGAGATCGTAGCGGCCGATGCCGGCGTGAGTGTCGATAACGCGAAAGGCCTTGTCCTTCTGCTTCAGATACTCGACCAGCCGGCTGAGCACCGCGTGCTTGACGACATCGGCGAAATTGCCGGAGTGGTAGGCGTGGCGATAATTCATGCCGCCTTCACCTTTGCGAACCGCCGCGGCCCCAGCGCGGCGGCGGGGGCTGCGAGTTGGGATTCTGCGGCGGCTTGTTGCCACGCCCAAAGACCAGCGAAAGCACCAGCCCAGCCAAGCCGACGCCCATCAGCGTGTAACCGGCCGGCTGCGCGCGTTCGTCGACCGAGCCGGTGCCGGCACGCAAGATCAGGTCGACGGCGCGCATGTCGATGCCGTCCGCATCGCCCGGACCGGCAGTGAAGACGTAAGCGCCCGGCGTGACCGTCTCTATCACACCGGCCTCGTCGCGAAAGATCTTGTCGGGCAGCTGCGGGCTCACCTGGCGTGGATTGTCGGTGTGGTTGAAGGAGAGCGTCGAGGCGAGCGCCGTGCGGCCGCCGCTTGCCGCGGTCAGCGTCAGCACCGTGTGCTGCTGCGAGGCGACGCGCTCGGCACGCGCGGTGAGGTCGACCAGCACGCGAACAGGCGCGTCGCGCGCAGCGAGCCGTACGGTCGCCGGCCGGAAGCGGCCGCCCTCGTAGACGCGCCAGGTGCCGATCGCATGGCCGGAGAAATTGCTCACCGCCCAAGGATAGAAGACCCCGATGGCAGCGCCGGCGATGAGGACAAGAACCGAGAGGAAGCGCATTGAAAGCCCTGGTTAGAGCTTCTTGCGGGCGCGATCGCCACTTTTGGCGGCCTCGTCCCGCGCAGCGTCGCGTATCCGCTCCATCTCGTCCAGAAACATCTCCAGGCCAAGCTCGAAAGTCTTGTCGAAACCGCTTGTGCCAAAGTAAGCTGCGGCCGCCACGACACTGGGATAGTCGCGCTGCAATTCTTCGTCGCTGACCGTGGTGACCGCCGACGGCCCCTTGGCGTAGCCGGCGGTCTCGTCGAGGATCGCGCCCATCAGATAATAACCGGCGGCGCGGAACAGACGGGCGCTGAGCTCAGGTCCGAAGCCGCCATCCTCGAACAGGCCGATGATGGCGTTCAACTTGGCGAGGCAGGGCGGCGAGTTCATGCGATAGACGACGATGAACGGCGCGAAGGCCGGATGCTCCGTCGCCACACGCCGGAATTCCTGCATACCGATGCGCGCCCGCTCACGCCAAGGAAGGCTGTCATCGGGGATCACGAGCCCGCTCATCTGGCGATCGACCAGCGCCTCGTAGAGATGCGCCTGCGAGGGAAAGTGATGGTAGATGCTCATCGCCTCGCAACCGAGCCTGGCGGCGAGCTTGCGCATCGAGAAGCCGGAGAGCCCTTCCCGCTCGATCACCTCAAAGGCCGCGTCCTCGATCATTTCGCGAGACAGTTTTCCGCGGGTTCGGATTTTCTTGCTCGGTGAGTCCATGGCGCCGCTTGACAACTTACACTGTAAGGTTCATGTTCCAAATCACCTTACACCGTAAGGCTAACAAAAACCAGAGGAGAACACCATGCCTGTCATTCGCATCATCTCAAGCGCGCACTCCTGCCTTCGCTCCGCCTCGCTGCTCGCCGCTATCGCGTTCACCGCGGCCTTGACCATGCCTGCCGGCGCCGACGACTACGACGCCGCCATCAAGGACATCCAGTCGACCATTGGGGGCGTGCCCGGCTTCATGAAGCAGTTCCCGAAAGCCGGTCTGCCCGGCGCGTGGGCAGAGGTCAAGGCAATCGAGATCAGCGACAAGACAGCGCTGCCGCCGAAGGTGAAGTCGCTGATCTCGCTGGCGGTCGCGGCGCAAATCCCCTGCAATTATTGTGTTTGGTCGGACACCGAGAACGCCAAACGCGCCGGCGCCACCGACGAGGAGATCCAGGAGGCAGTCGCCTTGGCCGCCTTGACCCGCCACTGGAGCACCATCTTCAACGGCATGCAGGTCGACTTCGCCCAGTTCAAGAAGGAGATGGGCGGAGAATAGGGAGAGGCTATGAGGAGTAGAAACAGGAATGCACGGCGTCCAGTTGTCCAACCTGCGCTGCTCCTTGTGCTCCCCTTTTTGGTGCACCTCAGAGTGGTGGCGATGCCGGGAGGCCATCTCGGCGTGCCGGACAGCACGGCTGCGGAGCCGTCGTCACCACGGCCGCCTAGCCCCGATCAATTCGGAAAGCGCGTTTCGCGGACAGGGCCTACAGGCTCGCCAGATCTACCTGTTGGCGAACTAAGATATACTTGCGCAATTTTCTAGCCCGAAAGACCGGCCGCAAGAAATGCCAGAGGCCGAGAGACGGCGCCAGACGCGTTCCTTGTCTTCACCTTGAAGCCTTCCGCCCCTAACGCTCGACAAGCTTTGCGTAGGCCGCGGCACGCGATGCTTTACCGCGGGAAAACCGGCCGGAACCGACCCCTTCTATGACTCAAAGGCGCGCCTGCCTACGCTTACAGTTAACCAACCGCAAAAGACTGAAGTTAATGAATCCCTAAATTAGTTGACTATGCCGCGCACAGGTATATCTTTCTATACGTTGGGTGTGCAATTTGGGCGAGCAGTCCGCGGTGGTGGCAACCATGTTCGTGGATCGCGACTTAGGGGCAAAGGGACGCTGAGCGGCAGCACATAAGCCGTACGGCAACGACCCCGCTTACTCAGACAAAACACATCGTGTTTTTGGCGACTTCGCGCATGCGGAGGGGATCGCCATGATTTCACCTGGTCGGGCAACGCTGTTGCCCCGGCCCGGAACGACGATGCGTGGGTGTGTGCGAGTATGAGGTCGCCATGGGTAGGGTCATCAAAGTTCTGAAGCTGGACACCAAGCCGGGACGGAGGCGTGCCGATCAAGGACGCGCGCTGGTCGCCGGCGGAGCAGGATTTCTGGGTTCTCATCTGTGCCAAAGGCTGCTTGCCGATGGATATGAAGTTATCGCGCTGGACAATTTCCACACGGGCAAGCGCTACAACCTGTCAGCGATAGCGCGTGACGCGACTTTCACCTGCATCAGGCACGACATCGTCGAGGAACTGCCGACGGACCTTGCTGTCGACGAGATCTACAATCTCGCCTGCCCGGCTTCTCCGCCGCATTATCAGGCCGATCCGATCCACACCTTCAAGACCAGCGTGCTCGGCTCGATCAACCTTCTGGAGCTCGCGCGGCGACACAACGCCAAGATCTTCCAAGCCTCGACTTCGGAGGTCTATGGCGATCCGCTGGTGCATCCGCAGCCCGAAGGTTACTTCGGCAATGTCAACACGCACGGTCCGCGCTCCTGCTACGACGAGGGCAAGCGCTCGGCCGAGACGCTGTTCTTCGATTACTCACGGACATACGGCATCGATGTCCGCGTCGCGCGCATCTTCAACACCTATGGCCCTCGCATGCGGCCCGACGACGGCCGCGTGGTGTCGAACTTCATCGTCCAGGCGCTGCGCGGCGACGACATCACCGTCTACGGCAGCGGCGCGCAGACGCGCTCCTTCTGCTTCGTCGACGACCTGATCGAAGGCTTCGTGCGCCTGATGAACGCCGCCGTGGCCCCCCAGCACCCGGTCAATCTCGGCAACCCCGTCGAGTTCACCGTCATGGAATTGGCCGAGCTGGTCATCGACTATACGAATTCACGCTCGCGCATCGTGCACCGGCCGCTGCCGGTCGACGACCCCAGGCAGCGCAAGCCCGATATCTCGTTTGCCAGGCAGCATCTCGGCTGGGAGCCGAAGGTTGCGCTGAGCGAAGGCCTCGCCCACACCACTGCCTATTTCGACGCCGTCCTGGGCGGACGCCGGTTCATCGCCCCGCGCAGGGTCCAGGCATCAACCGCCAGGGAGGCAACGGCATGATGACCCGCCGCCCCGTTCTGGTGACGGGTGGCGCCGGCTTCATCGGTAGCCATGCCTGCAAGCTGCTGTCGGCGGCGGGCTACTTGCCGGTGGTCTACGACAATTTGAGCCGCGGCAACGAGAAAGCCGTCGCCTGGGGGCCGCTGGTCGTCGGCGACATCCGCGACCCCGAAGCGTTGCGGCGGGCGATCGAGACTCACAGACCACAGGCGATCATCCATTTCGCCGCCCTTGCCTATGTCGGCGAGTCGGTCAGCGCGCCGGCGGATTATTATGCGACCAATGTCGGCGGCACCATCGCCGTACTGGACGCCGCGCGGGCAAGCGGCATCGACAAGGTGATCTTTTCCTCGAGTTGCGCGACCTATGGCGTGCCGGAAGCATTGCCGGTGAGCGAGGCCTCGCCGCAGAAGCCGATCAGCCCCTATGGCCGCAGCAAGCTGATGGGCGAAGAAGTCATCAGGGACTATGCCGCTGCCTATGGAACGAGATACGCGATCCTTCGCTACTTCAACGCCTGCGGCGCCGATCCCGAAGGCGAGCTTGGCGAGTGGCATACACCCGAAACCCACCTCATTCCGAGGGTGCTGATGGCGGCGTCCGGCATGATCGAGGCGATCGAGGTCTTCGGCGCCGATTACGAGACGGCGGACG